>NZ_JALMEW010000003.1 GCF_023094245.1 Halomonas getboli
CCAGCAAGACGAGCTGGTTGATAGGTCGGGTGTGGAAGCGCTGCAAGGCGTTGAGCTAACCGATACTAATGGCCCGTGAGGCTTGACCATATAACACCCAAGTGGTCTGTGGATGACACGGACGACAAGCGGATACGCGAGAGACGATCTCGTCAGCATGATTCGCATTGCCTTTTTCGCCTGACGACCATAGCGTGCGGGAACCACCTGATCCCTTGCCGAACTCAGCAGTGAAACCGCTCAGCGCCGATGGTAGTGTGGGAGTTCCCATGTGAGAGTAGGTCATCGTCAGGCACTTATCCCGGAAAAGCCCCGGCCTCATCAGAGGTCGGGGCTTTTCTCATTGGGGCGAGAAACGCCGGCGACGACCAGGCCTCGCGTGAAGGGATACTGAACCTCGCCCCTCGCCCCTCGCCCCTCGCCCCTCGCCCCTCGCTGAAAAACGCCCCGTCCTCATAAGAGGGCGGGGCGTTTTGCGTTGCTGGAACAGGGCGGTCAGTCGGCGGTTTCGTACAGCTCGATCGGCGTGCCGTCGGGATCGGCCAGAAAGGTGAAGCGGGCACCGGTGTATTCGTCGACGCGGATCGGCTCGGGTGCCGCACCGCGGGCCTCGAGCAGGGCGACGCAGGCGTCGAGATCGGGCGTGGCGAGCGCCAGGTGGCGCAGCCCGCAGGCCTCGGGGTAGCTCGGCCGCGGCGGCGGTGAGGGGAAGGAGAACAGCTCGAGCTGAATGCCGCCCGGCAGGCGCAGGTCGAGCTTGTGGCTGTCCCGCGTCTCGCGATAGGCCTCGTTGAGGATCTCGGCGTCCATCACCTCGAGGTAAAAGCGCCTGGCACGGGGATAGTCGGCGGTGATCAGCGCCACGTGGTGTACGCGGCTCAGGGGCAGTCGTGAGTCGGCCATATGGGCCTCGTATGGGAGTATCGGTCCAGCGGGGGAGGGCGAGGGGCGTCGAGCGACGCCCCTGACGTTCAGTCCCGGATCAGCGGCAGAGGTCTTCCAGTACTTCGACCAAGCTGTCCATCTCGTCTTCGGTGCCGATGGAGATGCGCAGCCAGCCGTTCAGCGCCTCGGTGTTGAAGTGGCGCACCAGCACGCCGCGCTCGCGCAGGCCGACGAACAGCTGGGCGGCATCCTGCTCGGGGTGATGCACCAACAGGAAATTGCTTTGCGACGGCAGCACCTGGAAGCCCAGGCTCTCGAGGCGCGTGCGGGTGCGCTCGCGGGTGGTGATCACCGCCTCGCGGCAGGCCTCGAAGTGCTCGCGGTCTTCCAGCGCGGCGACGCCGATGGCGCTGGCCAGGCTGTCGATCGGGTAGGAGTTGAAGGAGTCCTTGACCCGCTCGAGGCCTTCGATCAGCTCCCGCGAGCCCACCGCATAGCCGAGCCGCAGGCCGGCCAGGCTGCGTGACTTGGAGAAGGTGCCTGTGACCAGCAGGTTGGGGAAGCGCTCGATCAGCGGGATGGCGCTTTCGCCGCCGAAATCCACGTAGGCCTCGTCGACCAGCACCACCGACTCGGTGATGCGCGCGAGCAGTGCGGCGATCGCCTCCCGGCCGTGGCCGTGGCCGGTCGGCGCGTTGGGATTGGCGAAGATGGCCCCCCCGGCATCGGGGGAGAAGGCCTCGAGGTCGACGCGCCAGTCGGCGTCCAGCGGCAGGGTGCGGCGCTCCACGTCGTAGAGCCGGCAGTACACCGGATAGAAGCTGTAGGTGATGGCCGGCATCTCCAGCGGACGGCCGTTGGCGAAGAAGGCCTGGAAGGCCAGGGCCAGCACCTCATCGGAGCCGTTGCCGACGAACACCTGCTCGACCTCGACGCCGAACTCCCGGGCCAGCGCCTCGCGCAGGCCGTGCGACTCGGGATCGGGATAGCGGCGCAAATGGTCGGCTGGAAACTCCCGCAGCACCGCCTCGACGCCCGGCGCCGGCGGATAGGGGTTCTCGTTGGTGTTCAGCTTGATCAGGCGTTCGCGCGGCTGCTCGCCGGGGACGTAGGGCGTCAGCTCGCGGACCTTGGGGCTCCAGAACTTGCTCATCTTCATGTCTCGGATCGTGGGCAATCCGGTCATGGTCGCCCGGGCGCGGCGCCCGCGCAAGCCAGCCCTCCCGCCGGGGTGGCGGGCGGGGAGGGAACCCGATGGCGTTCGGGCTGTCCGCTGTTCTCACGAGAGGTTATGCTGTGAGTCAGGCTGCCGTGTAAGGCGGCGTCATGCCCATTGGTTAGGAGGACGAATATGCAAATCAGGACGTTGCTGGCCGGTTCCGCGATGCTTGCCCTGCTGGCAGGCTGTGCGGGCGGTCCCGGCGGGCAGGGCACCGAGCCCGGAATGGAAGCGACCCAGAGCACCTACCAGGGCACGCTGCCCTGCCGTAACTGCGAAGGGATCGATCTGAACGTGACCATGATGGGCGATGCCCAGAGCCCGGCCGCGGATCGCACCTTCGATCTGCAGGCCTCCTATCGTGGCCACCCGCAGAATCCGCCGGACGAGAACTACGAGGGTAGCTGGCAGCTGCTCGACGGCACCGCGGACAACCCCGATGCCACCGTCTACGAGCTGACGCCCCAGGGCGAGGGTCAGACCTACTACTTCCTGCGCCTCGACCCGCAGACCCTGGAGCTGATCGACCCTCAGCGTCGCCGCTTCCAGAACAACGAGATGCTGCGTCTGAAGCGCCTCTGAGGCGGTCGGTCACGTAGCAGCGAGGGGCGGCCGACGGGTCGCCCCTCGTCGTTGGGTTCTCGGGCTCGCCATTCACCGCAACCGTCGTCGGACCTCCCATGGCCAAAGCGAAAAGCGCCTTCGTCTGCACCGAATGCGGTGCCGAATACAGCAAGTGGCAGGGGCAGTGCACCAGCTGCCGCGAGTGGAACACCCTGAGCGAGATCCGGCTGTCGGCCGCCCGGCCCGGTGCGGGCAGCGGCGGCGGAGGCTCTGCGGCGCGGGGCGGCTATGCCGGGGCGATCTCCCGCGAGGTGATCGATCTTGCCAACGTCGATCTCAGCGAGGTGCCGCGGCTGTCCTCGACCTTCGAGGAGTTCGACCGGGTGCTGGGCGGAGGCCTGGTGCCGGGCTCGGCGGTGCTGCTGGGCGGTCATCCCGGCGCCGGCAAGTCGACCCTGCTGCTGCAGACCGCCTGCAAGCTGGCCCAGCAGCGCAAGGTGCTCTACGTCACCGGCGAGGAATCGCTGTCCCAGGTGGCGATGCGCGCCCATCGCCTGCAGCTTCCCACCCAGGGCCTGCAGATGCTGGCCGAGACCAGCATCGAGACCATCCTCGGCGTGGCCGAGCGCGAACGCCCCGAGATCCTGATCATCGACTCGATCCAGACCACCCACCTCGAGGATATCTCCTCGGCGCCGGGCGGCGTGGCCCAGGTGCGCGAGTCCGCCGCGGCGCTGACGCGCTTCGCCAAGCAGTCCAGCACCGTGCTGCTGCTGGTCGGCCACGTCACCAAGGACGGCACCCTGGCCGGCCCCAAGGTGCTCGAGCACATGATCGACGCCTCGCTGCTGCTCGAGGGCGGGGCCGACTCGCGCTTCCGCACCCTGCGCGGGCAGAAGAATCGCTTCGGTGCGGTCAACGAGCTCGGCGTGTTCGCCATGCTCGAGCACGGCCTCAAGGAGGTGAAGAACCCCAGCGCCATCTTCCTGTCGCGCACCGAGGAGCAGGCGCCGGGCAGCCTGGTGATGGTGGTCTGGGAGGGCACCCGGCCGATCCTGATCGAGGTGCAGGCGCTGCTCGACGACTCGGCGCTCGGCAACCCGCGACGGGTGGCGGTGGGCGTCGATCAGAACCGCCTGTCGATGCTGTTGGCGGTGCTGCATCGCCACGGCGGGCTGTTCACCGGCGATCAGGACGTGTTCCTCAACGTGGTCGGCGGGGTCAAGGTGCTCGAGACCAGCGCCGACCTGGCGGTGCTGCTGGCGGTGGTATCGAGCCTGCAGAGCCGGCCGCTGCCGCGCGAGCTGGTGGTGTTCGGCGAGGTCGGCCTGTCCGGCGAGATCCGCCCGGTGCCGAGCGGCCAGGAGCGCATCGTCGAGGCCGCCAAACACGGCTTCCGGCGCGCCATCGTGCCGCGCGCCAACGCGCCCAAGCATTCGCCCGAGGGCATGGAGGTCGTCGCCGTGGACAAGCTGGCCGATGCGCTGGAGGCGCTGTAGGCGGCGAGTCCGCAAGCGTGAAATCGCCGTCCAGCGACGGAGCGGGGGCGCTGTGTTGTAGAATGCCGGGAAACGACGCCAAGGAGACCGTGATGAGTGCCATCCGTCTGACGCAGTACAGCCACGGCGCCGGCTGTGGCTGCAAGATCGCCCCCGACGTCCTCGACGGGATCCTGGCCAAGGCCGGGCCGGGCGCCAGCCACTCGCGGCTGATCGTCGGCAACCAGGGGCGCGAGGACGCCGCCGTCTACGATCTGGGCGACGGCCGCGGCATGATCGCCACCACCGACTTCTTCATGCCGATCGTCGACGACCCCTTCGACTTCGGCCGCATCGCCGCCACCAACGCCATCAGCGACGTCTACGCCATGGGCGGCACGCCGATCATGGCGCTGGGCATCCTCGGCTGGCCGCTCGACAAGCTCGGCGCCGACATCGCCGGCGACGTGGTCGGCGGCGCCCAGGCGGTGTGCCGCGAGCTGGGCCTGGCGCTGGCCGGCGGCCACTCCATCGATGCCCCGGAGCCGATCTTCGGCCTCTCGGTCAACGGCCTGGTCGACCTCGAGCTCCTCAAGCTCAACAAGGGCGCCCAGGTGGGCGACCTGCTGTACCTCACCAAGCCGCTTGGCGTGGGGCTTTTGACCACCGCCGAGAAGAAGGGCCTGATCCAGCCCGGCCATCAGGGCCTGGCGCGGCGCACCATGCTCGAGACCAACCGCATCGGCGCCGAGCTGGCAAAGATTCCCGGCGTGCATGCCATGACCGACGTCACCGGTTTCGGCCTGGCCGGCCACCTCAGCGAGGTTTGCGAGGCCAGCGGCGTGGCCGCGCGCATCGACTTCCGCCGCCTGCCGCGCCTCGCCGAGGCCGAGTCCTACCGGCGCCAGGGCGCGGTCCCCGGCGGCACCCTGCGCAACCGCGACGCCCTCGGCAAGGCGCTGCCGGCCATGGACGATGCCCACTGGCAGTGGCTGTGCGACCCGCAGACCTCCGGGGGCCTGCTGCTGTCGGTGCACCCGTCCTGGGAGGACGACGTCGAGCGCGTGGGCCGGCAGTACGGCCTCGAGCTCGAGCCGTTCGGCGAGGTGATCGCCGCGCGCGGCGAGGCGCGTCTCGAGGTGAAGGGATGAGTCTTCCGCTGGTCGAGCCGGACCTCGCGCTGCTGCGCGAGAGGCGAACGCTGATCGACGTGCGTGCCCCGGTGGAGTTCGCCCAGGGCGCGCTGCCCGGGGCGATCAATCTGCCGCTGATGGACGACGAGGAGCGCCATCTGGTCGGCATCGCCTACAAGGAGCAGGGCCAGCAGGCCGCCATCGAACTGGGCGAGCGCCTGGTCGGCGGCGGCATCAAGGCCGCCCGGCTCGACGCCTGGCGTCGCGAGCTGGAGGCCCATCCCGATGCGATCATCTACTGCTTCCGCGGTGGGCTGCGCTCCCAGGTCGCCCAGCAGTGGCTGGTCGAGGCCGGCATCACCCGGCCGCGCATCCGCGGCGGCTGGAAGGCCATGCGCCAAGCGCTGTGCGCGCACATCGATGCCGCCGCCGAAAGGCCGATGCTGGTGGTGGGCGGGCTGACCGGCTGCGCCAAGACCTCGCTGATCACCGCCCTGGACCAGGGCCTGGACTTGGAGGGCTGCGCGCGCCACAAGGGCTCGGCCTTCGGCCGCCACCCGCTGCCGGCGCCGTCGCAGATCGACTTCGAACACGCCATGGGGCTGCGGTTGCTGGCGCTGCCGGGGCCGCTGGTGCTGGAAGACGAGTCGCGCCATATCGGTTCGGCCAACGTGCCGCTGACCTTCTGGCGCGGCATGGAGGCCGCCCCGCGGATTCGCGTCGAGATGCCGCTGGACTGGCGCCTGGCGCAGATCCACAAGGACTACATCGACGACCTGTGGGCGGTCTATCGTCAGCAGTTCGGCGACTGGCTGGGCTGGACGCTGATGCGCAAGCAGCTTTCAGGTGCGCTCGGCCGGCTCAAAAAACGCCTCGGCGGCGCCCGGCTGGCGCGACTGCAGCGCTTGCAGGAGCTGGCCTTCCGCGAGCACGAGCGCGGCAATCGTCAGGCCCACGAGGCCTGGCTGGCGCCGCTGCTCACCGAGTACTACGACCCCATGTACCGCTACCAGCTGGAGAAGCACGACGACCAGCGCTTCCTCCACGTGGGCGACTGGGACAGCTGCCTGGCCTTCGCCCGCGACTGGGTCGCCGAGGCCGAGGCCCAGCACCGGCCGAGCGCGACCGTCTCGGCCTGAACACGGGGACGAGCCTCAGCTTGCCGTCGCGTGTTTCGCCCACTGGCTCAGCACCCGGTCGAGCAGCGGCGCCATGCGGTCGAAGCGCCGCGCATCGTCGAGCATCGCCTCGCGGTCCTGGCGGTAGGGGCTGTCGGCGTCGCCCTCGGGGCGCGGCAGGTGGTCGAGCATGGCGGTGACGCTCTCCGCGGTGGCCTCCAGGTGGCAGAGCATTCCGACCACCCGGCCGGCGTCCCAGGCGAAGCCCTGCAGCGGGCTCGCCGGAGTGCCGCCCAGCGGCAGGGCGTCGTCCGGCAGGGCGAAGATCTCGCGGTGCCAGGTGAAGGCCTCGAAGCGTTCCGGCAGGTCGAACGGGCTGGTCGGCGCCAGGGTGACGGGCTGCCAGCCGGTCTCGGCCAGGGTGCCGCGGGACACCGGCGCGCCCAGTGCCTCGGCGATGCGCCGGGCGCCGTGGCCGATGCCGAGCAGCGGCCGCCGGCCGTCGAGCAGGCGCTCGATCAGCTTGCGCTCGCCGCGGGCCCAGTCGGTCTCCGGCTCGCCCTCGGGAGCGTCGAGCACGATCAGCGCCTCGACGTCGCCGGCGCGCGGCGGCAGCTCGCCCTCGTCGAGGTGGAAGACCGTGTGGCTGTGCCCCATGCTGTCGAGCCAGTCGCCGAGACGGGCGGGCCCCAGATGGGGGCTGTGCTGGAGCAGGTGGACGTGCATTCGGGCGACCTCGCCGATATCGGAAAACATGAAGAGGACAGGCAGGTTACATGAACGCGGCCCTCAAGGAACAGATACTCACGGTGATGGCCGAGATCCCCCCGGGGCGGGTCACCACCTACGGGCGCATCGCCGCCATGACCGAGGGCGGCACGCCCCGGCTGGTAGCCCGGGCACTGCGCGAGCTGCCGTCCGGCCACGGCCTGCCGTGGTTCCGGGTGATCACCGCCTCGCGCAAGCTGGCCGACCATCCCGGCGCCGACGAGCAGCGCCGGCGGCTGATCGACGAGGGCGTGGCGTTCGATGTGCGGGGAAAGGTATCGCCGGAGCGCATGTGGCCCTGAGCCTCGATACCACGCCGCTTATTCGGCGACAGGCCCCGAAGTGTCGGACCATCGGGGAGGCGCTGTGAACCCATCCCTGGGCGCTACCGACGCCATCCCTGGCGTAGGACCTCCCCTCTGGCCTGCCTCCGATGCGCCGTCCCATCTATCAATGACTCGAACAACAGGGTCTCAAGGAGCATCCATGAGCGGTTTCTTTCAGCGCCTGCAGCGGCTCGAACCGCGCCGTCAGCAGGCCTTCATGGCGGCGCTGTGCGAGCGACTGCTGCCGAACTACGCCTTCTACGCCGAGGCCACCGGCCACGGCGATCCCAAGGCGCTGCGGGTCGTGCTTGATCTGGTCTGGGAGCGGCTGGCGGTCAAGGACGCGCGCATCGACTTCGATCGCCAGGCCGAGAAGCTGGCCGAGCTGGAGCCGCCGGCCGAGGACGACAGCTTCGGCGCTCGTCGCGCGCTGGAGGCGGTGGTGGCGATCTCGTCGCTGCTCGACACCCTGCGCGGCGACTCGCCGGAGGCGGTGCTGGAGGTGAGTCGCACATCACGTGGGGGCGTCAGGGCCTTTATCGAGCTGACCGAGGGCGAGGAGGACGGCGAACGCCTCGCCGCCATCGTGCGCGAGCATCCGCTGATGGAAGACGAGAACGGCTTCCAGGATGCGGTGCTCGAGGCGGTGGAAGGCGAACTGGGCCGCGACGGCCTCAAGGCGCTGCGCCGGCTGGGCCGCAACGAGGGCGTCAGTAACCTGGGGCTCGGCGGCGAGGAATAGTCGCCCGCGCGCCGGCCACAACGGCGAAGGGCCCGCCAAATGGCGGGCCCTTCGTGTGAGGCGGGCGGTAGGTGAGGCGTTACAGCCTCATTTCTATGCCACGCTCGGCCATGTACCGCTTGGCCTCTGGGATGGTGTACTCGCCGAAGTGGAAGATGCTGGCCGCCAGTACCGCATCGGCGCCGCCATCCTTCACGCCCTCGACCAGGTGGTCGAGGTTGCCCACGCCGCCGGAGGCGATCACCGGCACGCTCACCGCTTCCGAGATGGCGTGGGTCACGCCGATATCGAAGCCAGACTTGGTGCCGTCGCGGTCCATGCTGGTCAGCAGCAGCTCGCCGGCGCCCAGTTCGACCATCTTCTTCGCCCACTCCACGGCATCGAGGCCGGTGGGGCGGCGGCCGCCGTGGGTGAAGATTTCCCAGCGTGGCGCCTCGCCGTCCTCGGAGACCTTCTTGGCGTCGATCGCCACCACGATGCACTGGCTGCCGAAGCGCTCGGCGGCCTCGTGCACGAACTCGGGGTTGTGCACCGCGGCGGTGTTGATCGACACCTTGTCGGCACCGGCGTTGAGCATGGTGCGGATGTCATCGCAGGTGCGGATGCCGCCGCCCACGGTCAGCGGGATGAAGACCTCGCCGGCGATGCGCTCGACCATCTCCACCGTGGTGCCGCGATCCTCGTGACTGGCGGTGATGTCGAGGAAGGTGATCTCGTCGGCGCCCTGCTGGTTGTAGCGCTGGGCGATCTCCACCGGGTCGCCGGCGTCACGGATGCCGATGAAGTTCACGCCCTTGACCACCCGGCCGGCATCGACGTCCAGGCAGGGGATGATGCGCTTGGCGAGTCCCATGGTGTCAGCTCCCGTCACGTTGGCCGGTGAGTTCGTCGCACAGCGCCTGGGCCTCGGCCACGTCCAGGCTGCCTTCGTAGATGGCGCGGCCGGTGATGGCGCCGAGGATGCCCGGCTCGCCGGCCGCGATCAGCGCTCGCAGGTCGTCGAGGTTGGTCACCCCGCCGGAGGCGATCACCGGCAGGCCGCCCTCGCGGGCCAGCTCGGCGGTGGCCTCGACGTTGACGCCGCCCATCATGCCGTCGCGGGCGATGTCGGTGTAGACGATCGAGGACACGCCGTCGTCGGCGAAGCGCTTGGCCAGCTCGGTGGCCTTCAGGGTCGAGACCTCGGCCCAGCCGTCGGTGGCCACGAAGCCGTCGCGGGCGTCGAGGCCGACGATCACGTGGCCGGCGAAGGCCTTGCACATCTCGGTCACGAAGGCCGGTTCCTTGACTGCCTTGGTGCCGATGATGACCTGGGACACGCCGGCCTCGAGGTAGTGCTCGATGGTCTCGGCCGAGCGGATGCCGCCGCCGATCTGGATCGGCAGGTGCGGGTAGGCCCGGGCGATGGCGGTGACCGCCTCGCCGTTGACCGGCTCGCCCTCGAAGGCGCCGTTGAGGTCGACCAGGTGCAGGCGGCGGGCGCCGGCCTCGACCCAGCGTGCGGCCATGGCCACGGGGTCGTCGCCGTAGGTGGTGGCATCGTCCATCCGGCCCTGCTTGAGGCGAACGCACTTGCCGTCCTTGAGATCGATGGCGGGGATTACCAGCATGTCCAGTCCTCTACGGGCACTCAGCGGGCGCCCTTTGATTGTCAGGCGCGGCAGCGGGCGCCCTGTAAATTGTAAGGGGCGCGGCAGCGGGCGCCCTTGAAATTGTCGTAGGCGTGGTCGCCGCTCAGGGCGTCCACTGCACGAAGTTTTCCAACAGCCGCAGACCGGCCCGGGAGCTCTTCTCCGGGTGGAACTGCACGGCGAAGGTGGCATCGCGGCCGGTAGCCACGTGGGCGGTGACGCGGCCGTAGTCGGTGGTGCCGAACACCTGGGCGTCCTCGCCAGCCTCCACGTAGTAGCTGTGCACGAAGTAGAAGTGCTCCTGGTCGTCGATGCCCTTCCACAGCGGGTGGTCGTGGCGCTGGCGCACCAGGTTCCAGCCCATGTGTGGCACCTTCAGGCGATGGTCCATGTCGTCGCGCATGTCGGCGGGGAAGCGCCGCACCTGGCCGTGCATGAAGCCCAGGCAGTCGACGCCGCCGTTCTCCTCGCTGCGCTCGTGGAGCATCTGCTGGCCGACGCAGATGCCGAGCAGCGGCTTGGACTGCTGGGCCAGCAGCTCCTCGACCAGACCGCGCAGCTCGGTGCGCTCGAGTTCGCCCATGCAGTCGCGGATGGCGCCCTGGCCGGGCAGCACCAGGCGCGTGGCGCCCTGGATGCGGCGGGCGTCTCGGGTCACCACCACGTGTTCGTGGGTGACGTGCTCCAGTGCCTTGGCGACGGAATGCAGGTTGCCCATTCCGTAGTCGATGACGGCAATGGTCATGGGACGCTCCTCGTGTCGGTCGGCGGGATCACAGGCTGCCCTTGGTGGACGGCATCTGGCCGGCCATGCGGGGATCCTCGGCGGCCGCCATGCGCAGCGCTCGGCCGAAGGCCTTGAAGATGGTTTCCGCCTGATGGTGGGCATTGAAGCCCTTCAGGTTGTCGATGTGCAGGGTGACCTTGGCGTGGTTCACGAAGCCCTGGAAGAACTCCCAGAACAGCTGGGTATCCAGGCGGCCGATGCTGGCGCGGGTGAACTCGACGTCCATGAACAGGCCCGGGCGGCCGGAGAAGTCTACCACGACCCGCGACAGCGCCTCGTCGAGCGGCACGTAGGCGTGGCCGTAGCGGTAGATGCCGCGCTTGTCGCCGATCGCCTGGTCGAAGGCCTGCCCCAGGGTGATGCCGAGATCCTCGACGGTGTGGTGGTCGTCGATATGCAGGTCGCCCACCGCCTTGATCTCCAGATCGATCATGCCGTGGCGGGCCACCTGGTCGAGCATGTGGTCGAGGAAGGGCACGCCGGTCTCGCAGACCAGCTGGCCCTTGCCGTCGAGGTTCACGGTGACCGTGATCTGAGTTTCCTTGGTGTCGCGGGTGACGGTGGCGATACGCTCGGACATGTCGGGTCTCCAGCGCCGGGGCGCGTGTCGGAATGGGGCCGCCGTCGGGGCGGAAAGACGGGGCGGCCCCGCCGTTGCAAGGCTGCCATTATAGTGAAACGCTACCCCCATTCGCTACAATGCCCCCACCATGCGGCAGGCCTGGCCTGCCTCTTTCAGGGAGATACCTGCATGCCGGTCACGCTACAGCGCGTCGATCAAGCGATCTGGGAAGCGGATGCCCAGGTGCGCAGCGATCTGATCCGCATCTATCAAGATGCCCCCGCCGAGCGCCTGCCGGCCTCGCCCGAGCAGTTCGTCGGCGATCACCTGACCGCCGAGCGCTATTTCTTCTGTGCCCGCTTCAACGACCGCCTGCTGGGGGCGCTGGCCGTGTCGCCGGACGATGAGGCCTGGTGGCTGTCGCATCTATGCGTGCGCCAGACCACCCGCCGCCGCGGCGTCGGCTCGCGGCTGCTGGCCCTCACCGGCGAGGCCGCTCACGTCGCCGGCCGTCGGCTGCGCGTGCTGGCCTCCCAGCTGCCCATGGCCGACCAGGTGCTGCTGACTCGCATGGGCTACCGGCTGACCCAGGCCGGTGACTACTTTGAAATGGATCTCTCGCCCAAAGGAGCCGGGCAATGAAGCGAATCCTGCGTACCCTGCTGGCTGCCGTTGGCGTCCTCGGCCTGGTATTGGTCGGCGCCGTGGTGTTCATCACCACCTTCTTCGACCCCGAGGACCTCAAGCCGCGCCTGATCGACGTCGTGCGCGAGCACAGCGGCCTGGAGCTGGAGCTGGACGGCCCGCTGAGCTGGTCCTTCTATCCGCGCCTCGGCGTCGGCGTGGCCAGCGCCGAGGCGCGCCTGCCCGGCCAGGCCGCCGAGGCCGAGCCCTTCGCCGCCTTCGACCACGCCGAGGTCAGCCTGGCCATGGCACCGCTGCTGCGGGGCGAGATCGCCATCGACGGCCTGACCCTCGACGGCCTCGACCTCAACCTCGAGCGTGACGCCGAGGGACGCGGCAACTGGCAGACCCTGATCGAGCGGCTGCGCAGCCGCAGCGAACAGGCGGAATCGGTGCTGGCTCCGGCCAGTGCCGGGCCCAACCCCGGCGCCAGCGGTCTGGACGTGGCGCTGAACATCGCCAGCGTGCAGCTGCGCAACGGCCACATCGACTACCGCGACCTCCAGGCCGGGCGCGAGCTGATGCTGTCGGGCGTCGACATCACCGGCAGCAACGTCAATCCCGACAAGCCGTTTCCGCTCAGCGCCAGCCTCGACGTCGCCCTGAACGACGCGCTGGGCGCCGAGACGCCGAGGCTGGCCAGCCAGCTGAGCCTCGAGACCCAGGTCAGTCTGGGGCTGGCCGAGGGACGGCACGTGCTCGAGGGGCTGTCGCTGTCGTCCAGTACCCGGCTCGACGGCGAAAAAGAGGCCCAGGAGGCGGAGCTCGACGCCGACCAGCTGGTGCTCGATCTGTCCGCCAACCGGCTGAAGGTGAACGGCGGCCAGCTCGACGTCGGGCTGATGGACTCCCGGCTGGGTGACGAGCGCCTGCCACTGTCGCTGGCCTTTGGCCTCGACGCCGACCTGGCCGACAGCAGTGCGCGGTTCAGCGACCTGGCGCTGACCGGGCCCGACGGCCTCGATCTCGACGGCAGCCTGACGCTCACCGGTCTGGAAGACAGCCCGGCCTACAACGGCCAGCTGCGTCTCGCCGAGCTGTCGCTGCGGCCCTGGCTCGAGCGCTTCGATGTGATGCCGGACATGGCCTCCGACGAGGCCCTGAGCCAGGTGGCGCTGACCAGTCCGATCGAGGGCGACCTGGAGCATGTCACCCTGGACGGCCTGAACCTGAGCCTGGACGGCAGCACCTTCAACGGTCGCCTGGGGGGACGCTTCGACGGCGCCCGCCTGGAGGCCGACCTGCAGGGCGATCGCCTGGTGATGGACGACTACCTGCCGTCGACCGAGCCTTCCGCCGAGACTGCCGGTGGCCCCAGCCTGCCCGGCGTCGGCCGCGCCATCGCCCAGAACGGCCAGGAGCCGCTGCTGCCCGCCGACTGGCTGGCCGCGCTCTCGCTCGACGCCAAGCTGAGCCTCGGCGAGCTGATCCTGATGGGCCAGACCTTCAGCGACGTCAGCCTGACCCTGGTCGGCGACGACGGCCGCCAGCGGCTGGTGAACTTCGAGTCCGGCCTGCATGAGGGGCGGCTGTTGGCCAATGGCGAGCTCGACGCCCGCGAGACGCCGCTGCGCTGGCAGCTGTCGCCGCGGATCGAGAATCTGCGCCTGGGCTCGCTGCTGGCCTCGCTGGGCGAGGAACCCGCACCGATCGAGGGGCGGCTGAACGCCGAGGGCGAGCTGACGACCCGCGGTAACAGCGTGCCCGAGCTCAAGCGGGCCCTGAACGGTCAGCTCGATACCCAGCTGGCCGAGGGCCGCCTGCCCGGCGTCAACGTCTCGCAGCAGCTGTGCACGACCGCCGCGCGCCTGGAAGGCAACAGCACCAGCCGCGAATGGGCGCCCGATACCCGCCTGCAGCGCGCCGAGGCCAGCTTCCGTATCCGCGACGGCGTGGCCGAGAGCGATGACCTCAGTGTCGCCATCCCCGGCGTTGGCCTGGGCGGCAACGGCAGCTTCGACCTGACCAGCGAGCGCTTCGATCTGCGCGCCAATGCCCGCTTCACCGGCGAGGACGTGGACGCCGCCTGCGAGGTCAATCCGCGGCTGGTCGACGTGCCCTTCCCGGTGCGCTGCGAAGGCCAGCTGGGCGGCGACAGCGCCGAGTGGTGCCGCTTCGACCGCGATGCCTTCCGCTCCACCCTGGGCGATCTGCTGCGCGGGGAAGTCTCCCAGCGGGCCAACGACAAGCTGCGCGAGAGCCTCGGCGATGCGGTGAAGAAACTCGACGAACGCATCGATGAGGATTCGCGTGGGGAACTTCGCGACGCCCTCAAGGGTCTCTTCAATTGAGCAAGCAATAGCCAGTCACTGCGCCGACTTACCGTCGGCGCTTTTTTTCGTGCCGAGAAAATATCCATGACGGAGACGTCCCCCGCTATCCTGGCTCCCGACACCTTCCAACAGCGCCTGCTCGAGTGGTTCGATGTGCACGGCCGCCACGACCTGCCCTGGCAGCATGACCGCACGCCGTACCGGGTGTGGGTCTCGGAGATCATGCTGCAGCAGACCCAGGTCGCCACCGTGATTCCCTACTTCGAGCGCTTCATGGAACGCTTCCCCGACGTGCGTTCGCTGGCGGTCGCCGAGCAGGACGAGGTGCTGCACCTATGGACCGGGCTCGGCTACTACGCCCGCGGCCGCAACCTGCACAAGGCCGCCCGGGTAGTGGTCGAAGAACACGGCGGCGACTTCCCCGTGCACAGCCTCGACGCCATGGCCGCGCTACCCGGCATCGGCCGTTCCACCGCCGGGGCGGTGATCGCCCAGAGCACCGGCCAGCGGGCGGTGATCCTCGATGGCAACGTCAAGCGCGTGCTCACGCGGCTTCACGCCGTGGAGGGCTGGCCGGGGCGCCCGGCGGTGGAGCGCGAGCTGTGGGGCCTCGCCGAGCACTACACGCCCGAGCGCCGGGTGGTCGACTTCACCCAGGCGATGATGGACCTCGGCGCCACCCTGTGCCGGCGCGGCCAGCCCGACTGCGAGCGCTGCCCCTTCAATGATGTCTGCGTGGCCCGGGCCCGCGGCGAGCAGAAGCGCTTCCCGGAGTCCAAGCCGAAGAAGGCCATTCCCACCCGCACCACTACCATGCTGCTGCTGCAGGATGAGGCCGGGCGGGTGCTGCTCGAGCAGCGCCCCTCCAGCGGCCTGTGGGGCGGGCTGTGGAGCCTGCCGCAGTTCGACACCTCGCTGGAGTTGCGCGCCTGGCTCGACCACCACGCGCCCGGTGCGAGCCTGGAGGCGCCCTGGGAGGCCTTCACCCACGTGTTCAGCCATTTCCGCCTCGAGATCACTCCGCAGCCGGCGCGGGTGAGTCGCCTCGACGGCGTGGGCGAGACGCGGCGCTGGTTCGATCCCGCCGCGCCGGACAGCATCGGCCTGGCCGCGCCGGTGAAAGGCTTGCTGGACGCGCTGCGCCCCTTCACCCTGAGCGTCCAGGACGCGCCCCATTCTTCCTCATCCCAGGAGCCATGACCGATGAGCCAGACCGTCTTCTGCCGCAAGTACCAGCAACAACTCGAGGCCCTGCCGTTCCCGCCGCTGCCCGGCAAGAAGGGCCAGGAGATCCAGGCCACCGTCTCCAAGCAGGCCTGGGAGGAGTGGCAGGCCCTGCAGACCCGCCTGATCAACGAGAAGCACCTCAACATGCTCGAGCCCTCGGCGCGCGAGTACCTGATGGAGCAGCTGGAGCGCTTCCTCGACAACGAGCAGACCGACCAGGCGGAAGGTTACGTACCGCCCGAAAAGTAGGCGCGACGGGGCCTGCGGTCGTCTTCCAACTTTTTGAATCGAAAAGAGTTGACGACAGCGGGCCATTACGGTTTAATACGCACCGTTGGCGAGGGCCAGATAGCTCAGTCGGTAGAGCAGGGGATTGAAAATCCCCGTGTCGGCGGTTCGATTCCGTCTCTGGCCACCACGTTGGGGTATAGCCAAGCGGTAAGGCACCGGTTTTTGGTATCGGCATGCGCAGGTTCGAATCCTGCTACCCCAGCCACGCCAACATAAGTTTTCGAGAAGCCGTGAACGAAGGTTCACGGTTTTTCTCGCTCAGGAGGGCACGTTCCTCCTGCAGTGGTTGCAAGCGCCGTTGCCGGCATAGCTCAGTTGGTAGAGCAACTGACTTGTAATCAGTAGGTCCCGGGTTCGACTCCTGGTGCCGGCACCATTTGCTATCACTGTGTTAGCGACATTAGAACCGCCCCTCGAAGGCGGTTTTTTTGTGTCCGCACGATACGTCGTGCAACTATCCCCAGTCCCCTCGCCGGCGGCGGGTGTGGATATCCTTTCTCCAGGCAAAAAAACGGCCCGCCAGACGGCGAGCCGGAATCTCGGAATTTCCCAAATCCAGATCCATATCACGTGTCACCTCGTGATAGGACCCATCCTATCCGCGGATTCTTGCAGCCGTGTGACGTCCGGCAGCCTGAGCCGCATCATGGCGCCGAGAAGGCCGTGACGGCGCCTGTGAAGCCGCTGTGGCGGCGCCGATGTGTGCCCGTTCGACCGCGCCACGTTGTCAGAGCATCCGGTGACGGCTAAATTATCTTCAGTCTTGATGCCCGACAAGGCCGATGGGAAGAGTGCCCGCGTCGAGCGTGTCATCACCTGGCTGTGGACAACGACGATAAACCACGGAGGGGCGGGCTATGGAACAGGCCATGCAGGAGCTCACAAACACCGTCGTGACGTTCACCATCTATGGGGTGCTGTTCATGGCAGCCCTCACCATCCTCAAAATCATCTTCTATCGCTCCAGTATCGGAAAGCTATTAGGCTCGGGAAACAAGCGCAAACGCGGTAGAAGGCGCGGCAAAGCCGACCCCAAGGCCATCTCTTCCACCGCACAGTTCGTTTACGCGCAGTACAAGGATCACGAGCGAAAAACGAAGGCTGATGCATGGAAAAGCCCCCAAGAGCCGGCTGCCGACCTTGCAGAAAAGCGAGAGAAAAGCGACCGGAATTATTCAGAAGAGCTGATGGGTCGAGGTGATGCCTATATCGCCCGCACCCACCTGATGACTCCTACCGAACGTGACGTTTTCAAGGTGCTCCAAAAAGCCTATGGTGATAAGTATCACATTTTCTGCCAAGTTCGTGTTGTAGATATCATTCAGCCGAACACATCGAAGTATCACGCAAAAAGCAAAGAGTATATGTCGCTTTTCAGGCAGCTTTCGCAATGGCACTTTGATTATGTTTTATGTAGCAGGGATGATCTCAAGGTCTTTTGTGCCCTAGAGCTTGACGACAAAACACATGAGCGGCCGGAAAGGAGGAAAAGAGATAGGATTATAAATATGGCCTGTGAGGTTTCTGGTCTTAGGTTGGAAAGAATGGTTGTGGATCATAATAAAAAAGCATTGAAGTAAAGTGATTTGCGCATGAGGCTGGAGGTTTGATGAGATTTTCTGAGTATTTCGGACTCTATAGAAGTCAGGCGTATCTGGATTTTGTGGATGTTCCGCTGGATACAGATTTAAGCGTTTTCGTAGAGCCGGTTGCTATTAAGCAGCTGCAGTCGTCTTGGGGGAATGAGCTGGCTTCACTCTTGCAGACCTTTTTTGACAAGGTCCTTTCTTGTATAAGGTCCGGAAATAACGATGAGGCTAGACGGTTGCTGGCCTCTCTGAATGAGAGTAACGAGTTTCATCTTGGGTACTCATCAGGGAAGTCTATGGGGCATGGGTTTGGAGAAGGTTCAGCTGAAAGTGTATGGACTGCTCTGACTCAAAGCAAAGCCTCAGTTACCGGGCTTCTTAGGGATTTAGAAGATACTGCCCTTTTGATTCCTGGTGTTGGATCGGACATGATCTCTGATGCTGTTTGTAATATCTTGAGGGGGGCGTTTATTAAATATACCCAAGATATGTGCAGCTACTATGGAGTGACTTTGACTCCAAATGTGGCATCAGGACCAATATGGAATCCTCAAAAGGGAGGCTGGGAACAAGCCTATGTTGCGCTACCTGTTACTGAATTTGGTAAAGTGATTCTTGTTCCCAAGATTGTAGTTCGTCATCGTCTAGTTTATGACTCTGCGCAATATTACCGGCATTATATATTGCCGCATATGCAAGATGAACACATTAGGATGCGATCACCTCTGGTGGATGTCCTAAAGGATGGCCGCCTGAATGTTACTAAAAAAAAGCTCATGGAGAAGTATGGCAAGGATAAACTTGCCGTTGCACAGCAAACTGTAGCTAGGCCCCACGTGCTAGATGAATATAGGGAGCAAAAAGCTAACTCCCCCTCTAGTCCGCTAAGTCAAGAGCAGCTCGCAGAGGTTGAGGGTAGAGATGTTCCTGACATAAAACCCTTGATTGCCTCCCTTAAATCACTCCCCCCAGGGAATCAGCACGCTCATGAATATGAAGGTTTGATAGAGAAGATATTCACGGCCATATTTTATCCGTCTTTATGTAATCCCCGTAAGCAGCATAAAACACACGGGGGGCGAAAAATTGTTGATATCACATACTCTAATGAAGCGAAAGCTGGATTCTTTTCTTGGCTCTCGAGGCACTACACTTGCCCTATGATTTTTGTGGAGTGTAAGAATTATGGTAAGGAAATAGGAAACCCTGAGATAGATCAGATTTCTGGAAGGTTTTCACCTAGCAGGGGGTGGGTGGGGATTTTAGTCTGTCGGTCTCTCAAAGATAAGAAAAGAATGGTTCAGCGGTGCATTGATACTGTGAATGATCAGAGAGGCTATGTCATCGTTCTAGATGATGGTGATGTGGAAGAGATTGTTGAAGAATATGCTAGCAACGAGGGGAGTCAAGATCATACTGGTCTTCGGAAAAAATGGGAGGAGATCGTGTTTTCATAGTCCCTGGCCTGCATGGGAAAAGACGCCGAGCATAAGTTTTTAACTCTCTGCTTGGCGTTTTTATAGTAAATGGAGTTTTATCTTCTTAGATAGTCTTTTATTATGTCATTGCAAGAGGTCGCTCTGTGAGAAAACCCATCGTTATTCGGGTTTTGCCAAAAAAGCAACTCACAGCTTTTTCCATCTAAATCGGAAATCATTCGCCGAGTATTTGGTTCCCCAAGTATGGCTATAGCCTTGCGCCTCGACATCCCTTCTACAAGATAGCCACCAGCATAAGCCCTAGCCTCAAGGTGGGGTTGAAGCGGGTTAGCAAGCTGCTCCATGATAATGGCTGAGACATCTGGCGGTGGGCGTCTGCCATCACCACCCATTGTCGAGAGATTACCGAGGTCGGGCATCTGGCCAGGTCCTGAAGCTCCTGCCCCTGCACATGGGCGATCCTGGTATCGGATATCGCCTCCAACCTCGCACTTATAGACTTGGGCACTGGCAGAAAAGGGCAGCAGGGCAGCGACGAACAGCAGCAAGGCGGGAGCGATCATCCCTGATCTCCAAGCAGACTCTATAGACCTAAGAAAATCTAGCACAAGCCCCGGAAAGCGGTAGCGCTGGTGTCCACATCGTGTCTACGGTAGGATGTCGCACCCTGCGCGATTGAGCGGAGATGGCGTTCTAACGCATTGATATTGCATGGTGTGAGCCGGAGCGACCGGCATTGATAGAATCTTGTCATCGGTAGGTCCCGGCCCGATTCCTGGTGCCAGTACCATTTAAAGCGCTTTGCAAGCATCTTCTTGCGAGCGACATCCAAACCGCCAGCTGGCGGTTTTTTTGTGCGTGTCCACTTTGTTTCCACCCTCCTTTCTGTCCCATAGCGTCCATTCGTGACGAGGTGAAAAAAGCCCCCCGAGGGAGGCAAAAGTGCCGTCTCAAGCAGGGAAGCGAAAGACGGCTCACGCAATTTATCGCACTCGCGAAAAAAGATGTATCCCAATTGCTTGATTTGGCACAGTTTCAGCTAACTCTTTGCTTCTGTCTCTATAACCGAGGTCCGGCGACTGGATTCATTTTGGCCGCCTCCTCAAGATGGTCGGGTACGACGTGGGCATCGGGCATGGTCATCGAGTGATGACCGAGAATTCGTTGCAGCACCAGGATTTGGCCGTCGTTCTTCACGCCCGATGAAGTAGATCACCCCGGGGTTATCTCCCGGTGACCAGGCCGTTGCAGATGATCGCCCGATAGCGCCGCTTGTCCAGGAACCTCGGGTTTATCCACACCCAGTTGTGGCATTTTTCGCCGTCCGAGTTCACAAAATCGCTGCCGTAGTCTGGCTCGCCAAGCATGGCGTAGACCTGCCCCTTGGTCATGCCGGGAATCAGCTCGCCGCGGGCCTGGGCGCGCACGCGATCGTTGCGCTCCGTCACGCTGGACCGATAGCCCGCAGACGAGGTGGATCGATTTGCCTGGGGCCGAGGCTGCGGCGGGGGTGGCAAGACCCGTCGCAGCGCACGAAGATCCGGCGACTGATAGATCATGGCGTTGCCGCGGGTCATGGGCACCTGAACGCCCGGGCACGCGTCTTCCTGGTACAGCGTGTCGTTGCCGATCTGACACTTATGGATATCGGCGTGGGCAGACAACGGCAGCAGGACGGCGACGAACAGCAGCAAGGTGGGAGCGATCATCCCTGATCTCCATGAGGACTCTCTATTCCTAAGAAAATCTAGCACAAGCCCCGAAGAGCGGTAGGCCATCATCCGCCCGCATTGGCTTGTTTTCTGTAGCCATAAAAAAGCCCGTCGGGGCAGACGGGCAATAAGGGACTTACAGGACAGGGAACTCAGTAAGTGTGATAACTATATCGCCGCGGCCCGGTGCTGCCCATCCAAGCATCTGTATGACCCCGTTAGGCTGGGCCTATCGGCTCGCCGATGCCCGTCTTGATCGGGCCGGCGGCCCTAGAGGCTGCTGACCCGGTCGCGCCCGCTGCGCTTGGCGGTATACAGGGCGGTGTCGGCGCGCTTGAACAGGTTCGAGAAAGACTCGCCCGCGATGTGCTCGCTGACGCCGCCGCTGACGGTGACGGCGAGACGCAGGCCGTCCTCGAGCGTGACGCTGCCGGCGCTCACGTGCTCGCGTACCCGCTCCATGGCCGAGGCCGCTTCCGAGGCGCGCGTGCCGCGCATCACTACCACGAATTCCTCGCCACCGGTGCGCGCCACCATGTCGCCCTCGCGCAGGCATTCGGACACCCGGCCGCTCAGCCACTGGAGCACGGCGTCGCCGGTATCGTGGCCGTGCTGGTCGTTGACCCGCTTGAAGTGATCGATGTCGAGCACGGCCAGTGAGAAGGGCTCGTCGCGGGTGTCGTGGGCATGGATCAGCGCTGCGACTTGCTGGTCCAGGTAGGCGCGATTGGGCAGGCCGGTCAGGTAGTCGCGCAGCGCCTTGTCGGCCATGCGGTCGAGCTCCTGTCGCACCTGCTCGATCTCGGCCTCGTTGGTGATCACGCGCTCCACCGCATCGGCGATCAGCCGCACCAGCTCGATCTCCATCTGGTCGAAGGGTTCCTGGCGCGGCTGGGCGCTGGAGAAGTTGAGCGTGCCCCAGACCTCGCCGTTGAGGCGCAGCGGGGTGCCGATATAGCTCTCCAGGCCGAACGTCTGGTAGCAGGGATGGCCGCTGATGCGCGGATCCTTGCCGGCCTCGGTGGTGTGGAACACGCCTTCGGCGTCCAGCATCAGCCGGCAGTAGGTGTCGCCCAGCGCGAAGGTGTCGTCCGGTGAGAGGTCGGCGACCTCCGAGGTGGCCCACTTGATGATGTACTGCTCGTCGATGATGCGGCTGACCAGGCCGATATCCAGCGACAGGTAGGCGAGCGCATCGCGCAGCAGCTGGTCGATGATCTCGTCGCTGTCGATGTCGGTGCGGTTCACGCCGCTGTGCACGTCGCGCAGCAGCTGGATCATGGCGCGGTATTCGGAGATGTCCTGGATGATGGCATATAAGCCGACCACCTCGCCGTCCAGGAAGTCGGGGGTGTAGTGCACCTTGAAGTAGCAGGTGCGGCCGTCCGCGAGGGTGATCCGGTCCTCGTAGGTGACCTCCTCGCCCGCCAGGGCCCGCTGCAGGCGCGGTTGAACTCGCTCGAAGGAGGCGGGCTCCATCACCGAGGCGACCGGCTGGCCGTACAGCGCCTCACGGTCGATGCCGATGAAGTCCATGTAGGCCTGGTTGTTGAGGCGGAAGCGCAGGTCCTGGTCGACGTAGGCCACCAGGATCGGCAGCTGATCGGCGAGCCGGCCGACGATGCCCTGGTCGACCTTCAGCGCCGCGGTCAGCTTGATCACGAAGCTGCCGTCGGCGAGGCCGTAGTAGCTGCCGGCGCCGTCCTCGAAGCCCCAGGTCTCGCCGGGGCGGATCTCGCTCCGTGCCAGGCTCTCGGCCACGGCGCCGCCGAGCTGGGCGCGGATGTCCCTGAGCTCGCTCAGTGCCATGCCGATCAGCGCCGACGGCTCCCTGCCGACCAGCGTCTGGGTATCGCCCAAGGCGTCAAGGATGCGCTGCTCGCGCGAAATATGCAGATAGGCGGAATGCGAGAGGCTCAGGACCTCTTCCCACCAGGCCGGTTGTGTCACGACACCACATCTCCCTTGTCGGTGCATTCGATCTTCTCTGACCTACTCTGCTCCTGTCGCGCGCTAACGTCTATTGGAGAGCCTTCAACAGCGTCGTGGCCGGTCCATCTCGAGGCCTCGATGCGGCGATATCGCCTGCCGGGAGCCGCAGTGCGCAACCGACGCCAGACGCAAAAAAGCCCGCCCCGGAAGGGGCGGGCCAACCTCGCATCTGGTGTGATGCCTGCTCTGCCTGATCACGAGCATGCCTCGTGAGGCTTCGTATTCTGGCCTCGCCTTCTTGCAGCGAGATGACGATGAGCCATAAAAGAGACCCGCCGGGACTGGGCGGGTCTTGAAAGGCTTACCAAGCGGGGAACTCAAGTAAGCAAGGTAATGATGCCCGTTCGCATTGATTCTCATATCAGGAAGTACGGATGTTTTAGGGCGCTGTTCATCCTCAAGGCGGGGCGGCCACGGTCGAGGGGATCGGGATGTCCGGAGAGCGTGTGCATCGCACCGGTGTGCCTACCGGCCGTCGCTGGCCTGAACGCGCTGCCGCGATCTCGCATCGCGTTGATACACTTGCCGGGAGACATGGGTGTTCGAGCGCAATTCGCGCTCGGGCGCCTACGCTAGATGAGTGACTTTCGACAATGACGACGCCATCCGAGCCGTAACATCGGCGATGCGTGTCGCGTCGCCAGGGAGATCGACCATGAACGAAGCCAACCGTCATCCACACGATACCGTGAGCGAGCCGCGCGCGCGCATACGTGCCCACTACGACGTCGACGAGGCGGAGGTGCTGCGCGGGCTGGTGGAGCGCATCGAGCTCTCGGCGGAGCAGCGCCGCCAGGTGGCCGAGGCCGGGGCCAACTACGTGTCACGGGTGCGCAAGGAGACCTCGCCCAGCATGATGGAGGCGTTCCTGGCCGAATACGGCCTCTCCACCGCCGAGGGCGTCGGCCTGATGTGTCTAGCCGAGGCGCTGCTGCGGGTGCCCGACGCCGAGACCATCGATGACCTCATTCACGACAAGATCGAGCCGTCCGACTGGGGGGCCCACCTGGGCAAGTCGTCCTCGTCGATGGTCAACGCCTCGACCTGGGCGCTGATGCTGACCGGCAACGTGCTGGAAAAGGATCCCAAGGGCCCGGTGCGCGCGCTGCGCGGGCTGGTGCGGCGGATGGGCGAGCCGGTGGTGCGCACGGCGGTGGGCCGGTCGATGAAGATCCTCGGCCGCCAGTTCGTGCTCGGCCAGACCATCGAGGAGGGCATGAAAAACGCCCGCGAACTCGAGAAGCAGGGCTACACCTACTCTTACGACATGCTGGGCGAGGCGGCGCGCACCGACGACGACGCGCTGCGCTATCACGAGGCCTATGCCCAGGCGATCGCCGCCATCGCCAAGCAGGCCAAGGGCGACGTGCGCGGCAGCCCCGGCATCTCGGTGAAGCTTTCGGCGCTGCACCCGCGCTACGAGACCAGCCATCGCGAGACGGTGATGCGCGACCTGGTGCCGCGCGCCCGGGAGCTGGTCCGGCAGGCCGCCAAGGCCAACATCGGCTTCAACATCGACGCCGAGGAGCAGGACCGGCTGGACCTGTCGCTGGACGTCATCGAGGCGCTGCTGGCGGACCCCGAGCTGGCCGGCTGGGACGGCTTCGGCATCGTGGTGCAGGCCTACGGGCGGCGCGCCGCGCCGGTGATCGAGGCGCTCTACGACATGGCCGAGCGCCACGACCGCAAGATCATGGTGCGGCTGGTGAAGGGCGCCTACTGGGACACCGAGATCAAACTGGCCCAGGAGATGGGCGTCGAGACCTTCCCGGTGTTCACCCGCAAGGTCAACACCGACGTCAGCTACATGGCCTGCGCGCGCATGCTGCTCGAGCGGCGCGACCGCATCTATCCGCAGTTCGCCACCCACAACGCCCACACCTGCGCCGCCGTGGTCGCCATGGCCGGCGACGACAAGGACAGCTACGAGTTCCAGCGCCTGCACGGCATGGGTGAGTCGCTGCACCACATCGTCAAGCAGTCGGAGGGCACCCACTGTCGCATCTACGCCCCGGTCGGCGCCCACCGCGACCTGCTGGCCTACCTGGTGCGCCGCCTGCTGGAGAACGGCGCCAACTCCTCCTTCGTCAATCAGGTGGTGGACACCTCTATCCCCGCCAGCGAGGTGGCGAAGGACCCGGTGGCCGGCTTCGAGCGCCTGGGCGATGCCATCGCCAATCCGTCGATCCGTCGGCCCGGCGAGCTGTTCGCCCCCGAGCGCAAGAACTCCCGCGGCTACCGGATCAACGAGCCGGCCTCGATCCTGCCGCTGCTGTCGGCCCGCGAGGCGTTCGCCGACGCCACCTGGACCGCGGCGCCGATGCTGGTCGGCGGCCCCGCGCCCCGGGGCACTGCGCGGGAGGCGCTGTCGCCGGCCGACGGGACGCGAGTGGTCGGCCAGGTGTATGAGGCGACCCCCGAGGAAGTGGCGGCGGCGCTGGACGCCGCCGAAGACGGCTACCGCGAGTGGTCGGCCCGGCCGGTGGCCGAGCGTGCCGCGGTGCTGCGCCGCACCGCCGACCTCTACGAGGAACACATGGCCGAGCTGACGGTGATCGCCACCCGCGAGGCCGGCAAGATGATCCTCGACGGCATCGCCGAGGTGCGCGAAGCGGTGGACTTCCTGCGCTACTACGCCGTCGAGAGCGAGCGGCTGGTGGCCGAGGAGCCGGGCGAGGCGCGTGGCGTCTTCGTCTGCATCAGCCCCTGGAACTTCCCGCTGGCCATCTTCACCGGCCAGATCGCCGCGGCGCTGTCGGCGGGCAACGCGGTGCTCGCCAAGCCCGCCGAGCAGACGCCGCTGATCGCCGCCCGCGCCGTCGAGCTCATGCGAGAGGCCGGGCTGCCGGAAGCGGCGCTGCAGCTGCTGCCCGGCGACGGCCCCACGGTGGGCGGGCCACTGACCAGCGACCCGCGCATCGCCGGGGTCTGCTTCACCGGCTCGACCGAGGTGGCACAGCTCATCCACAAGGCCTTGGCGAAGAACGCCGGCCCGGAGGCGACGCTGATCGCCGAGACCGGCGGGCTCAACGCCATGATCGTCGATTCGAGCGCGCTGACCGAGCAGGCGGTGCGCGATATCCTGATCTCGTCCTTCCAGTCGGCCGGCCAGCGCTGCTCGGCGCTGCGCATGCTGTACGTGCAGGAGGAGGCGCGCGAGCGGCTGCTGACGATGCTCGACGGCGCCATGGATGCCCTGGTGATCGGCGATCCCTGGAATACCGACACCGACGTCTCCCCGGTGATCGACGCCGAGGCCCAGGCCGACATTGCCGGCTATGTGGCGACGCAGGAAAAAGCCGGCAAGGTGCTCAAGACACTGCCCGCCCCCGACGGCGGCACCTTCGTCACCCCGGCGGTGGTCGAGGTCGGCGGCATCGAGGATCTGGAGCGCGAGATCTTCGGCCCGGTGCTGCACGTGGCCACCTTCCAGGCGCGCGACATCGACAAGGTGGTCGATGCGATCAATGCCAAGGGCTACGGGCTGACCTTCGGCCTGCACACCCGCATCGACGACCGCGTGCAGCAGGTCGTCGAGCGGATCCATGTCGGCAACATCTACGTCAACCGCAACCAGATCGGCGCCATCGTCGGCTCGCAGCCCTTCGGCGGCGAGGGGCTGTCGGGCACCGGCCCCAAGGCCGGCGGCCCGCTCTACGTGCCGCGCTTCCGGCGCACCGCCGCCGTCGAGCAGCATGACGCGCCCCGGGGCGAGGCCGTGTCTCTCGACGCGCTCCAGGCGGCGCTCGACGGCCTGGATGCGCGCAACTGGGCGGCGCGACCCGACCGGGTCGAGGTGCTGCGCAAGGCGCTTTCCGGGCGCCGCGGGGTGGTCCGCAAGGCGCTCGCCGAGACCGCGGCTCTGGACATGACCCCGCAGACACTGCCGGGGCCGACGGGGGAGAGCAACCGGCTGGCGCAGTATCCCAAGGGACCGGTGCTGTGCCTGGGGCCGACCCTCGAGATCGCCATCGCCCAGGCGGCGCAGGCGCTGGGCGCGGGCTGTCCGGCGCTGATCGTCGCCCCCGGCGCGGACGGCGAGGTGCGTTCACTGAGCGCGGCCGGGGCGCCGGTCGCCACCCTCGACGGCACCGTGGCCGCCGAGACGCTCACCGCCCTCGACGGCATCGTGGCCGTGGCCGCCGCCGGGGGCGGCGACTGGACCCGGGCGCTGCGCCTCGCGCTCTCCGAGCGCGATGGTCCCATCGTGCCGCTGGAGACCGAGACCATCGCCCCGGCGCGCTACGTGGTGGAGCGCCACCTGTGCATCGACACCACCGCCGCCGGCGGCAACGCCAGCCTGCTGGCGAGCGCCGAATAGGCGATTCGCCCACGTCCCAACGCGATGTTTCACCTATCTGCTGCGAGCCCGGCCCCCGGCCGGGCTCGCGGTCTGTCGGGCATTCGATCGCTGGCGCCCGGGCATCCGGGCCTTGAAAAGTCGTGAAGCATCGCCACATCCCCATCGCGGGCCTCATATGGCCCCGCCGTGCGGCCAATCGCCGTCGGTAGCGAGATCGAATCTGAACCCATTCCGACTGCAAAGGAGGTAGTGGATGTCAGTGCAGACATCGTCCGACCGACCGATGGAACAGACGACCCGGTTCGAGATCGTCGATTCCCCGGATCCCCAGAGCCGAGTGCGCAGCGCGCCGCTGCCCGGCGAGGATCCCTATCCCACCCGCCTTGCCGAGCCTCTCGATCTGCCCTGGCTGAATCGCCAGGAGCCGGTGGTGAAGGGGCGCGACCGGCAGGGTCCGCTGTCCGCGGCGCAGCTCGATGCGTTCGAACGCCAGGGCTTTCTGTTCGAGCCCGACTTCCTCGCGGGCGACGAGCTCGACGAGCTGCGCCGGGAGCTCCAGCGGCTGCTCGACCACGATGCCTACCGCGGGCGCGATTTCAGCATCACCGAGCCCCGAGGCAACGAGATCCGCTCGCTGTTCGCCGTGCACTTCCTGTCGCAGCGCTTCGGCCGCCTGGCCCATGACCCGCGCCTGACCGACCGCGCCCGGCAGATCCTCGGCGGCGAGCCCTACGTGCACCAGTCGCGCATCAACTACAAGCCGGGCTTCGAGGGCCAGGGCTTCAACTGGCACTCCGACTTCGAGACCTGGCACGCCGAGGACGGTATGCCGGCCATGCATGCGGTGAGCGCCTCCATCGTGCTGACCGACAATCACGCCTTCAACGGCCCGCTGATGCTGGTGCCGGGCTCCCACCGGGTGTTCGTTCCCTGCCTCGGCGAGACGCCGGAGGACAATCACAAGCAGTCGCTGAAGACTCAGGAGATCGGCGTGCCGGGCCGCGAGGCGCTACGGCGGCTGATCGACCGCCACGGCATCGAGGCGCCCACCGGCGCGGCCGGCGGGCTGCTGCTGTTCGACTGCAACACCCTGCACGGTTCCAACGCCAACATGTCGCCGGACCCGCGCAGCAACGCCTTCTTCGTCTACAACCGCCGCGACAATCGCTGCGTCGAGCCCTTCGCCGCCGGCAAGCGTCGTCCGCGTTTCCTGGCCCACGACCCCGACGAGGACTGGACGCCCTGACCGTCGCCCGACGAGCCGCGAGCAAGGTCTTGGCCTGACGACGACTGGCTGGCGCGCGTAGACTGAGGGCTTAGCCGTTTCCGTTCCGTCAGCCAGGAGTCGCATCGTCATGCGTTTCGTTCCCCGTTTCACCGATGGTCGGGCCTTCCCGCAGCCGCTGGGCAAGATCGTCTGCGTCGGCCGCAACTATGCCGAGCATGCCCGGGAGCTCGACAACCCGGTGCCCGAGGCGCCGCTGCTGTTCATCAAGCCGGCCTCCAGTGCCGTGAGCCTAGAGGAGACCATCGACGCGCCCTTCGCCCGCGGCGAGGTGCACTTCGAGACCGAGCTGGCGCTGCTGGTGGGGGAGACGCTGAAGGACGCCGACGCCGCCGACGCCGCCGAGGCCGAGCGGGCCATCGTCGGCATCGGTCTCGCGCTGGATCTGACCCTGCGCGACGTGCAGGGCAGGCTGAAGGCGAAGGGGCATCCCTGGGAGGTGGCCAAGGGCTTCGACGGCGCCTGCCCGCTGTCGGCCTTCCTGCCGCTGGGCGCGGTGCCCAACTGGAGCGCCCTGGCCTTCACCCTGGCGGTGGACGGCGAGGAGCGCCAGCACGGCCACGGTGCCGATATGCTGTTCCCCGTGCCGGAACTGGTGGCCGAGATGAGCCGCCACTTCACCTTGGAACCGGGCGACGTGGTGCTGACAGGCACCCCGGCCGGCGTGGGCGAGCTGTCCCGCGGCGCCGAGCTGCGCCTGGCACTGACCGGGGGATTGGAGGTCGTGACGCGGGTCGTCGACTGACGCGCCGCGAATCGGCTCCGATAGACGACAAGGCCCCCGCCGGCGATGCCGGCGGGGGCCTTGTCGTCTGGGAACGCCTCCGGAGAGGCGCCCCTGGCCGTTACTGCTGAGGCAGCTTGTAGGCCATCACGTAGTCACCGATGGTGGTGCCGATGGAACCGTGGCCCCCGGCGACCTGGACGACCATCTGCTCGCCCTGGCTGTTGAGGTAGGTCATCGGCGTGGCCTGACCGCCGGCCGGCAGGCGGGTTTCCCACAGCTGCTCGCCGGTGTGCAGGTCATAGCCGCGCAGGTAGTTGTCCACGCTGGCGGCCAGGAACACCACGCCGCTGTCGGTGATCACCGGGCCGCCGATGCCGGGCACGCCCATCTTGATCTTCAGCGGCAGCGCGGTCATGTCCTCGACGGTGCCGTTCTTGTGCTGCCAGGCGACCTCGCCGGTGCGCAGGTCGGTGCCGGCCACGTAACCCCACGGGGGCTGCTGGCAGGGCACGCCGAACGGCGACAGGAACGGCTTCATGTCGACGGCATAGGGGCCGCCGGCGTTGGCGTTGAGGCCGTGCTCACCCTGGTTGGCGCCGGACATGTCGGCGTTGTCCTTCGGCACCAGGGTGGAGGTGAAGGCCAGATAGAGCGGCATGCCGAACATCACCTGGCGCTTCGGATCCACCGCGATGCTGCCCCAGTTGAAGACACCGAAGTTGCCCGGGAAGACGATGGTGCCCTGCTCGGAGGGCGGCGTGTACTGGCCCTCGTAGCGCAGCGACTTGAACTGGATGCGGCACATCAGCTGGTCGAACGGCGTGGCGCCCCACATGTCCGCTTCGCGCAGGGTCGGCGGACGGAAGGACAGGCTGGACTTCGGCTGCGTCGGAGAGGCGTGGTCGCCCTCGATGGTGCCCTGCGGTGCCGGCTCCTCGGACACTGGGAAGATCGCCTCGCCGGTCTTGCGGTTCAGCACGTAGACGTCGCCCTGCTTGGTGGGAACCACCAGGGCCGGCTGGGTGCCGCTGTCGGTGTCGAGATCGACCAGGCTCGGCTGGGCCGGGGTGTCCATGTCCCACAGATCGTGGTGCACGAACTGGTGGACCCACGCCACCTGGCCGGTCTCGAGGCTCAGCGCCACCACCGAGGTCGCGTACTTCTCCTCGGCTTCGGTGCGGTACATGCCGAGCTGGTCCGGGGTGCGGTTGCCCATCGGCAGGTAGATCAGCCCCAGGTCCTCGTCGGCGCTGGCGATCGACCAGCTGTTCGGAGAGCTGGTGGTGTAGACCTCGTCCGGGCCGATCGGCGCGGTCTCGTCCGGATTGCCGGAATCCCAGTTCCACACCAGTTCACCGGTCTTGGCGTCGTAGGCGCGGATCACACCGGACGGCGAATTGATGGCGTAGTTGTCGTTGACCGAACCGGCCACCACGACCTTGCCATCGGCCACCACGGGCGGCGAGGTGGAGTAGTAGAAGCCGGCCTGCTTGTACGGCATGTTGTGCATCAGGTCCAGCTCGCCGTTGTCGGCGAAGTTGGCGCAGCGAGCGCCGGTGGCCGGATCGACGGCCAGCAGGCGGGCGTCGGAGGTCGGCATGAACAGCTGGGCGTCGCACTGGACGGGCGCCAGGTCCTCGGCCGGGCCGCTGGCGACCTGCACGTCGAGACTGTCGGCGTCGCCGGAGGCCGGCGGTAGATAGGAAACGCCGCGGCAGGTCTGGTGCTGGCGCGAGCTCTCGGCCGGCGGCTTGGCGTCATAGACCCACTGCTGCTCGCCGGTATCGGCGTTCAGCGCGACCAGCCAGTTGTGCGGGGTGCACAGGAACAGCGAGTTGCCCACCTTCAGCGGGGTGACCTCGTAGGTGGTCTCGCCCACATCGTCGGGGCCCTTCACATCGCCGGTCTGGTACTGCCAGGCCAGTTCCAGGTCGCCCACGTTATCGGGGGTGATCTGGTCCAGCGGCGAGAAGCGCTGGCCCATGTTGCTGCGACCGTAGGCGTGCCAGCTCGCGTCCGGGCTATCGCCGAGGTCGGGATTCTCGGTGACCACGTCGCGGTTCAGCTCACCATCGATACGATGCTGGTCCACGGCCATGCTGCCCAGCAGGCCGACGCCGATGACCGCCCATACCGGCAGCAGCACGGCGGTGCCGAGGCGGGAGCCGCCCTTGGCCGGCCACAGCAGCGGGATGGCAAGCAGCAGGAAGATGCCGAGGCGCGGGGCCAGCGGCCACCAGTCATAGCCGGATTCCCACAGCGCCCAGGCGGCGGTCGCCGCCAGGAACAGCGCATACAGCAGCTGGGCCTTGGGGCGGCGAGAGCGCGTCATGACGCCGACGGCGATCAGCACGATGCCGGAGATGGCGTAGTACCAGCTGCCGTCGAGGGTGATCAGCCACAGGCCACCCCCGAGCAGGGCCAGCCCCACCAGCCAGAAAATGAGAGAGAGTATGATCATGAGCCCTTGCTCCTTGCTCCTTGCGATGTGTCAGGGATACATCCATGATAAAACATTAGGATGCAAATAAAAATGGCATCAGCGGACCATTTCCGCGTGCCGGGCACGCAACAACGATCTCACGCCTTCACTATGGTTCAGTGAAGGCGTGACGTCAGGTCGGCGCTGAGTTATTCCAGGTAGGTGTAGCCTTCGAGGCCTTCCGACAGGTCGGCGAGGAAACGCGACTGTTCGTCGCCGTCGAGGCCGCTGGCGGCGAGCTGGTCGGCGAGACGCTGGCGCAGCACCTCGGCGTCGAAGTCCACGTAGCCGAGCACGTCGGCGACCCGGTCGCCGCGGCGGCGATGGTCGAGGCGCCAGGCGCCGTGCTCGTCCAGCGAGGCGTCCACCGAGTCGGTGTCGCCGAACAGATTGTGCAGGTCGCCGAGGATCTCCTGATAGGCGCCGACCAGGAAGAAGCCCAGCAGGCGCTCCTCGTCGTCGTCCCACTCGGGCAGCGGCAGCGTGGCCTCGACGCCCTCGCCGTCCACATAGCCGTCGATGCGGCCGTCGCTGTCGCAGGTGATGTCCTGAATCACCGCGCGCCGCGCGGGCGGGCGGTCCAGGCCGCTCAGCGGCAGCACCGGGAAGATCTGGTCGATCCCCCAGACGTCGGGCACCGACTGGAACAGCGAGAAGTTGACGAACAGCTTGTCGGCCAGCTTCTCGGCGAGCTCGTCGTGGATCTCGCGATGGGCGCGATTGCGCGGATCGAGGCGTTCGCGCAGCCGGGCGCAGGCGGCGCTGTAGACGCCTTCGCCCTCGGCGCGGGCCTCGAGCCCGGCCAGCCCCATCACGAAGCGCTCCTGCAGCTCGCCGATGGCCTGGCCCAGGTCGTGCCAGGCCTCGACCAGCCCGCGCGGGGCCTGGTCGGCCGCCAGGGCGTCGTGGACCCGCCACAGTTCGGCGACCTGGGGGTCGCCCTCGACCCGGGCCGTCGGCGCCCGGGTGTCGGCGCGCTCCTCGCCGATCACGTTGGTGATCAGCACCGCATGGTGTGCGGTCAGGGCGCGGCCCGACTCGCTGATCAGGTGCGGATGAGGCAGCCCCGCCTCCTCGCATACCTGGGCGAAGGCCGCCACCACGTTGCGGGCGTACTCGCGCATGGAGTAGTTGATCGAGCAGAAGCTGCGCGACCGGGTGCCCTCGTAGTCGATGCCGAGCCCGCCGCCCACGTCGACGGTATCCACCGGCGCGCCCAGCGTGATCAGGCTCTGGTAGAAGCGGGCGCACTCGCGCAGGCCGCGCTGGATGTCGCGGATGTTGGCGATCTGCGAGCCCAGGTGGAAGTGCACCAGCTGCAGGCTGCCCAGGGCATCGGCCTCGCGCAGCCGCTCGACCACGGCCTGGATCTGCCCGGCGGTGAGGCCGAACTTGGACTTCTCGCCGCCGGTGTTCTGCCACTTGCCCTTGCCCACCGAGGCCAGCCGGGCGCGCAGGCCGATGCGCGGCCGCACGCCCAGGCGCTCGGCCTCCTCGAGGATCAGCGGCAGCTCCGAGAGCTTCTCCACCACCAGATAGACGCGATGGCCGAGCTTCTCGCCCATCAGTGCCAGGCGGATGTACTCGCGGTCCTTGTAGCCGTTGCAGACGATCAGCGAGGGGCCGTCGCCGGACAGCGCCAGTACCGCCAGCAGCTCCGGCTTGCTGCCGGCCTCCAGGCCGACCCGATCGTGGCCGCGCTCGCGGGTGTTGAGGATCTCCTCGACCACCCGGCGCTGCTGGTTGACCTTGATCGGGTAGACCGCGGTGTAGCCGCCGCCGAACGCCTCCTCTTCCATGGCCCCGTCGAAGGCGGCGCACAGCTGCTCGACGCGGTCGTGGAGGATGTCGGTGAAGCGGACCAGCACCGGCAGCCGCAGGCCGGCCTCGCGCAGCTGCGCGATCAGCGGCGAGAGCGGCAGCGCCGGGCCATCGTCCTCGCTGCCGAGCGGTCTCACCAGGGCCTGGCCGTCGTCGGCCACGTCGAAGTAGCCGCTGCCCCACTGGTCGATGTTCCAGGTGTGCCGGGCGCGCTGGGCGGGCCCGGTCATGCTGCCCATGCTCAGGCTCATCGAGCGGCCTCGGGCAGCGGCAGGGCGCCGTCGGCGATGCGCCGCTTGAGCACGGTGCGGAACACGTCCGGGTCGTGGGGCGTGAGATCGTGGGCGGGCGGGTCGACGTAGACCACCAGCAGCCGCGACAGCCAGTAGCGCAGCGCGGTCATGCGCAGCATCATCGGCCAGGCCTCGCGCTCGCTGTCCTCCAGCGGACGCCGCGCCTGATAGGCGCCGAGCAGCGCCTCATAGCGCGCCGGGTCGAGCCGGCCGTCGGCCTCGGTGGCCCAGTCGTTGATCACGATGGCGAGGTCGAACAGCAGGTCGCCGGTGCAGCCGTTGTAGAAGTCGATCAGCCCGCCCAGCGCGTCGCCGTCGAACAGGGTGTTGTCGCGGAACAGGTCGCCGTGGATCGCGCCCTGAGGCAGCGTCGGCGCGTCGCCGAAGAAGCCCTGGTAGATCTCCACCTCGTCCTTCATCAGCGCCTGATCCTCGGGCGAGAGATAGGCCAGCACCTTGTGATGCATCGGCAGCAGCCAGTGCAGGTCGCGCGGGTTGGGGCGGTGGCCCGGGAAGCGCCGCGAGACCTTGTGCATGCGGCCGAGAGCGTCGCCCAGCGCCCGGCACTGGGCCAGGTTGGGGGCCTCGGGATGCTTGCCGGGCAGGCGCGGGAACAGCAGCGCCGGCTTGCCGGCGAGGCTGTGCAGGGCGATGCCGTCGCGGTCGTGAAGCGGCCCGGGCACGGGCAGACGGTGCTCGTCCAGGTAGTCGAGCAGCTCGACGAAGAACGGCAGCTCCTCGTGCTCGCCCTGCTCGAACAGCGTGAGCACCAGCTCGCGACGGTCGGTGGTGACGAAGAAGGTGCTGTTCTCGGTGCCGGCGGGCACGCCCTTGCAGGCGACCAGCGAACCGGCGTCGAAGCGGCTCAGGAACGTCTCGACCTGGGAGTCGGTCAGCGGTGTGAATACGGCCATGGATGTCTCGCCCGGGTATGCGAAGCCGCCTATTGTAGCGGCTTGGCGGCGTGATGCACGAACCGGATGGCGTCGCCCCCGCGGTCGGCGGGGGCGAGGGTCAGAAACGCTTGAGGACCCACTCGGGCACGGCGATGCGCTGGCCGTTCTGGCGCTCGAAGTCGCCGTCGCCGTCGCGGTCGACCAGGTAGTAGGAGGGCCCGGCGGCGGGCTTGATCTCGATGGCATAGAGCTCACCGTTGACCCGGTACTCGCGGATGGTGCGGTCTTCTTCCTGGCGGATGGTGACGTCCGGCTCGACGTCGGTGCTGGACTGGGCCAGGGCCGGCAGGGCGGCGGTGACGAGGGCCAGGCCGGCCAGCGGCGCAAGCAGGGCGGAGCGCATGAGGTTCATGGTGTTCTCCTGACCATGGGGTTGCCCCCAGTGTATGCCCTTGGCGGTCGACAACGCATGCTTTGCCCGGCAAATCGGCTCGGCAATGCGTATCATGACTGACCAGGATCAGGGGCGGCGCTCGCGATGACCGCCGGCCCCTCGACACGCGATCATCTGCCCAGCCTGCAAGGGATGCCGATTCATGGCCGACACCCCCATCGTCCTCGTCGACGGTTCCTCCTATCTCTACCGCGCCTTTCACGCCCTGCCGCCGCTGACCACCTCGGAGGGGCTGCCCACCGGCGCCGTCAAGGGCGTGCTCAACATGCTCAAGCGGCTGATCAAGGACTACCCCGACAGCCCCATGGCGGTGGTGTTCGATGCCCCGGGCAAGACCTTCCGCGACGAGCTCTACGCCGAGTACAAGGCCCAGCGCCCACCGATGCCGGACGACCTGCGCGCCCAGGTCCAGCCGCTGCACGATTGCGTGCGCGCCCTCGGCCTGCCGCTGCTGTGCATCGAGGGCGTGGAGGCCGACGACGTCATCGGCACTCTGGCGCGCCACGCCACCGAGGCCGGCCGCGACGCGGTGATCTCCACCGGTGACAAGGACATGGCCCAGCTGGTGAATGGCCACATCACCCTGGTCAACACCATGAAGGACGAGACCCTGGACGTGGACGGGGTGAAGGAGAAGTTCGGCCTGCCGCCGGAGCTGATCATCGACTTCCTGGCGCTGATGGGCGACAAGGTCGACAACATTCCCGGCGTGCCGGGCGTCGGCGAAAAGACCGCGCTGGGGCTGCTGCAAGGCATGGAGGGCGGCCTCGAGACCGTCTACGCCGACCTGGAGAAGGTCAAGACGCTGGGCTTCCGCGGCGCCAAGACGCTGCCCAAGAAGCTCGAGGAGCACCGCGACCAGGCCTTCCTGTCCTACGAGCTGGCCACCATCAAGACCGACTGCGAGCTACCGGTGGGCCTCGACGACCTGGACATCGCCCATCCCGACCGCGAGGCGCTGGCCGAGCTGTATCGCCGCCTGGAGTTCAAGGCCTGGCTGTCCGAGCTGCTGGAGGGCAAGGACAAGGGCGTCGATGACGCCGCCTCGGGCGAGGGTGCCGAAGGCGGTGAGAGCGGTGGAGAACGCGATGGCGAGAGCGGCGGCGCCGAGCGCGAGGACGCGGTGATTCTCGAGCAGGCCGATCTCGACGCCTGGCTCGCGCGCCTCAACGACGCCGAGGCCTTCTGCTTCGATCTCGAAACCACCAGCCTCGACTACATGGAGGCCGAGATCGTCGGCGTCGGGCTGTCCCTCGAACCCGGCGAGGCCGCCTACATCCCGCTGGCCCACGACTACCTGGACGCGCCGGCCCAGCTCGACCGCAAGGCCGTGCTCGAGGCGCTGACGCCGCTGTGGGCGGACGCCGGCAAGGCCAAGATCGGCCAGAACCTCAAGTACGACATCTCGGTGCTGGCGCGCCACGGCATCGAGGTGGCCGGCGCTCTCGAGGACACCATGCTCGAGTCCTACGTGCTGGATTCCACCGCCACCCGCCACGACATGGACTCGCTGGCGCTCAAGTACCTGGGCGAGAAGACGGTCAGCTTCGAGGACATCGCCGGCAAGGGCGTCAAGCAGCTGACCTTCAACCAGATCGCCCTGGAGCAGGCCGCGCCCTACGCCTGCGAGGACGTCGACATCACCCTGCGTCTGCACCGCGAGCTGCGCCCGCGGGTCGAGGCCGAGGGGCGCCTGGCCGAAGTGCTCGACAGCCTGGAGCGCCCGCTGATCCGGGTGCTGTCGCGCATGGAGCGCGGCGGCGTGGCGCTGGACGCCGAGCGCCTGCATGCCCAGAGCCAGGAGCTCGGCCAGCGCATCGGCGAGCTCGAGCAGCAGGCCTTCGAGCTGGCCGGGCGCGAGTTCAACCTGGGCTCGCCCAAGCAGCTCGGCCAGATCCTGTTCGAGGAACAGAAGATCCCGGTGATCAAGAAGACGCCCAAGGGCGCGCCGTCCACCGCCGAGGCGGTGCTCGAGGAGCTGGCGCTGGACTACCCGCTGCCCAAGGTGATCATGGAACACCGCGGGCTCTCCAAGCTGCGTTCCACCTACACCGACAAGCTGCCGAAGCTGGTCAACAAGGCCACCGGCCGGCTGCACACCAGCTACCACCAGGCGGTCACCGCCACCGGGCGGCTGTCGTCCTCCGATCCCAACCTGCAGAACATTCCGATCCGCACCGAGCAGGGGCGCAAGATCCGCCAGGCCTTCGTCGCGCGGCCCGGCTATCGCATCGTCGCCGCCGATTACTCGCAGATCGAGCTGCGCATCATGGCGCACCTGTCCGGCGACAAGGGCCTGCTCGAGGCCTTCGCCGCCGACCGCGACATCCACGCCGCCACCGCTTCCGAGGTGTTCGGCGTGGGGCTGGACAAGGTCACCCCGGACCAGCGCCGCAGCGCCAAGGCGATCAACTTCGGGCTGATCTACGGCATGAGCGCCTGGGGGCTGGGCCGCCAGCTGCACATCGAGCAGAAGCAGGCCAAGACCTACATCGACCGCTATTTCGACCGCTATCCCGGCGTGGCTCGCTACATGGAGCGGATTCGCTCGCAGGCGGCGGAGGACGGCTTCGTCGAGACGGTGCTCGGCCGGCGCCTCTACCTGCCGGAGATCCACTCCCAGAACCGCGCCCGGCGTCAGGGCGCCGAGCGCACCGCCATCAACGCGCCCATGCAGGGCACCGCGGCGGACATCATCAAGCGCGCCATGATCGACGTTGACGCCTGGCTGGCCGAGGGCGAGGTCGACGCCATGATGGTCATGCAGGTCCACGACGAACTGGTGTTCGAGGTCGCTGAAGACGCCGTCGAGGCCTTCATTCCCGAGGTCAAGCGGCGCATGCAGGCCGCCGCCGAGCTCGACGTGGCGCTGATCGTCGAGGCCGAGAGCGGCGTTAACTGGGACGAGGCGCACTGACGCATGGTTCATGCCATGCTGTAGGAGTACCGGCGGGCCGCGAGGGCCCGATCGAACAAGGAGGCGATGGATGCGAAGGATCATGACCCCATGGCTGCTGGGCGCGGGCGTGGCCCTGCTGACCGGCTGCGCGAGCCAGGCCACCGAGCAGACGGCGGCGAAGCGCTTCGACTGCGCCGCCCTGGATCGGGCGATCGCGAGCGCGGAGATGGGCTTCGAGGACATCAAGGGGCGCCTGGAGACCACCAATCTGACGCGCACCTGGCAGACCGACACCCAGGCGTTTCATGACGCCTGCGTGATCACCTCGGCCCGCCGACCCGACCACTACCTGTGCTTCGGCCCGCTGGCGACCGACGACCCGCGCGGCGCGCTGGTGGCCGGCGGCGAGGCCCTCGGCCAGTGCCTGGGCGAAGGCTGGCAGTCCGAGCGCACCGGGCCGGACCGGCTCGCGTTCACCCGCCAGGGCCGCGAGCCCGTGGTGGTGCTCGAGAGCTTCCTCAACGACCGCGGACGCCGCATGGGCACCCTGGGCGTGTATCAGAACGCCGCCGACGCCGCGCCCCGGCCGGGCGACGAGTGAGGCAAGCCGGCGCCTGAGCGTGGCCGCCAATGAAAAGGCCCGCGGCAATGCCGCGGGCCTTTTTCGTGATGGCCGATGCTCCGGGCCAGGACGCGCCGGTGGATGGTGTCAATACAGCGATAAATCGCTGTTGCCTGGCTGAGCGAGGCGGTGTCTGAAAAGTCGGCGAGCGAAGGCTAGACAAGGCAAAAATCAGCGAGGATGCGCAGTTTACAAAGGGGTAAATGAGCATTTCGAGCTGATTTTTAACGCCGTATAGCCGAGCGCAGGCACTTTTCAGACATTGACTACCGCCAGCCGACGCGATCGAAGATACGTACCGCCTGCGGGTTGTTCTCGCCCAGCACGCTGACGTTCAGATCGTCGGTCTTGAAGTCGCCCCAGGAGGCCAGCACGTCGTCGATCGGCACGCCGTCGACCACCGGGAACTCGTGGTTGCCGCTGGCGAAGATCGATTGGGCCTCGTCGGAGGCCAGGAACTCCAGGAAGCGCACGGCGTTGTCCGGATGCGGCGCGCCCTTGACCATGCCGGCGCCGCCGATGTTGATGTGGGCGCCGCGACCGCCCTGGTTGGGGAACAGGATCTGCACCTGTTCGGCGGCCTCGCGGGTGGCGTCGTCGTCGGACTTGAGCATGCGCACGTAGTAGTAGTGGTTGGCCACCGCCACGTCGCACTCGCCGCTGGCCACGCCGAGGATCTGGTCGATATCGCCTCCCTCGGGGTCGCGGGCCATGTTGTCGACCACGCCCTGGGCCCACTGCTCGGCGCCTTCCTCGCCGTGGTGGGCGATCATCGAGGCCAGCAGCGACTGGTTGTAGATATTGTTGGAGGAACGGATGCAGATCTCGCCCTTGAAGCGCGGATCGGCCAGGTCCTCGTAGGTCTTCAGCTCGTCGGCGCCGACCTTCTCCGGGTTGTAGAAGATGGCGCGCACGCGCTGGCTGAAGCCGAACCACTTGCCCTCGGGGTGGTGCATGTTGGCGGGCAGGCGCTCGTCGAGCAGCTCGGAGTCGACGCTGGCGAAGATGTCCTCCTGCTCGGCGCGCCACAGGCGGCCGGCGTCCACGGTCATCATCACGTCGGCGGGGCTGGCCTGCCCCTCGCGCTCGATGCGCTGGATCAGCTGGTCGGAGCCGCCCTCGAGGACGTTGACCTCGATGCCGGTCTCTTCGGTGAAGGCGTCGTAGAGCGCCTGGTCGGAGTCGTAATGACGGGCCGAATAGATGTTCACCTCGTCGGCGGCGGCCTGAGTGGCGAAGGCCGCGCCGGCCAGCAGGGTGGCGAGGGGAAGGGCGAGTCGACTGTGCTGGGGCATCGTGGACCTCGTGGAAGCGGAAGCCGGCGAAGACTTCGAATGATAATAGGTTGTATTAGGCTTGCCATTGAAGCGCCTGCCCGGCATGGCGTCAACCGGCATCGCGGCCCCGCCAAATGACGACGAAAAGACGAAGGTTTCGCGTTACCATGGAGTTTCCTGTCATGCCAGCTGCCGATTCTCGCCTATGACCAGCCACGCTCAGCTATCCCCCGCCGCCGACGCCGTGCCGGAGCAGGCCCCGGTGCTCGCCATGCACAACATTCGCCACGCCTACGGACACCACCTGGCGGTGGAAGACGTCGGCCTGGAGGTTCGTCCCGGCGAGGTGGTCTGCCTGCTCGGCCCCTCGGGCTGCGGCAAGACCACCCTGCTGCGCATCGTCGCCGGGCTCGAGGTGCTCCAGCAGGGGCGGGTGGAGCTGGATGGCCGCTCGGTCGGTGGCCCCGGCGGCGCTCACGTGCCGCCCGAGAAGCGCAACGTCGGCCTGGCCTTCCAGGATTCGGCGCTGTTTCCGCATCTCTCGGTGCTGCAGAACGTCGGCTTCGGCCTCGAGTCGCTGCCGGCCAAGGAGCGCCGCCAGCGCGCCCTGGAGCTGCTCGACCAGCTGGGCATGGGGCGCTTCGCCGAGAGCTATCCGCACATGCTGTCCGGCGGCCAGCAGCAGCGCGTGGCCCTGGCCCGGGCGCTGGCGCCGGCGCCGCGACTGATGCTGCTCGACGAGCCGTTCTCGAGCCTGGACGCCCGTCTGCGCGACCGCATCCGCGACGACACCCTGCACGTGCTCAAGCGGGTCGGCGCCGGCGCCTTGCTGGTGACCCACGACCCGGAGGAGGCGATGTTCATGGCCGATCGCATCGCGCTGATGCGCGACGGCCACATCGTGCAGATGGGCACGCCCCGGGAGCTCTACTGCGCGCCGGTGGATCCGTTCGTGGTGACCTTCTTCGGCGAGGTCAACGAGCTCGAGGGCACGGTGCGTGACGGTCGCGTCGACACCCCGGTAGGCGAGGTGATGGCCCATGGCCTGGAGGAGGGCGCCCGGGCGCGGGTGATGATCCGACCCGAGGCGCTGCGCGTGGTGGCCCTGGAAGAGCCGCCGGCGGACCACCACAGCCACGTGATCATGGCCAAGCTGCTGGGCCGCACCAGCCTGTTGCACATCTGCGCCCACGGCGGCGGCAGCGAGTCGCATCTGCACGCCCGGGTCCCCGGGGTGTTCCTGCCCGAGGAGGGCCAGCCGGTCACGATCCGGCTGGATCCGTCACAGGTGTTCGTCTTTCCGGCCGCTGACCCCGCCGCTGCCGGGGCGTGAGCCGCGCATCGCCAGGCTGAGCAGGATCACCGGAATGATGCCCACCGCGACGATGGTCAGCGAGGCGGTGGAGGCCTCGGCCAGGCGCTCGTCGGCGGCCAGGTTGTGGGCCCGCACCGCCAGCGTGTCGAAGTCGAAGGGGCGCAGGATGATGGTCGCCGGCAGCTCCTTCATCACGTCGACGAACACCAGGATGCCGGCGGCCAGCAGGCTGCCGCGCATGATCGGCGTGTGCACCTTGCGCAGGGTGCCGCCGGCGGTCTGGCCCAGGGTGCGGGCGGCCGCGTCCATGCTCGGCGTGACCTTGCCGAGACTCGCCTCCAGGGCGTTGAACGACACCGCCAGGAAGCGCACCACGTAGGCGTAGATCAGGATGAAGGCCGAGCCGCTGAAGATCAGCCCGGCCATCACGCCGTAGTGGGCCTTGAGGAAGCCGTTGAGGGTGTCGTCCAGCCAGGCGAAGGGAATCAGGATGCCCACCGCCACCACCGAACCGGGCACCGCATAGCCCATCGCCGCGACGCGCGTGGCGGTTCGCGTCACCGGGCCCGGGTTGAGCCGGGCGCCATAGCTCAGCACCAGCGCCAGCCCCACCGCGACCAGTGCCGCCACCGTCGCCAGCAGCAGGCTGTTGCCGGCGAACTCCAGGAACTGGGCGCCGAACAGCGAATCCCCGCCCTTGAACGACAGATAGCCCAGCAGGCCGCTGGGAATCAGGAAGCCCACCAGCACCGGCAGCAGGCAGGCCAGGGTCGCGGCGGCAGCGCGCAGGCCGCTCAAGCGGAACTCCGGCAGCTGCTGATAGCGCCCGGTGGTGTGGAAGTAGCGACGCTTGCCCCTTGACCAGCGCTCGAGCAGCACGAACACGATCACGAAGGCCAGCAGGCAGGCCGCCAGCTGGGCGGCGGCGACCTGTTCGCCCATGCCGAACCAGGTGCGATAGATGCCGGTGGTGAAGGTATCGACGCCAAAGTACTGTACCGCGCCGAACTCGTTGAGGGTCTCCATCAGCGCCAGCGACACGCCGCCGACGATGGCCGGGCGTGCCAGCGGGATGGCGATGCTGGTGAACAGCCGCCAGGGGCCGCGGCCCAGGGTGCGGCCGACGTCGAGCACGCACACCGACTGCTCCAGAAAGCTGGCCCGGGCCAGCATATAGACGTAGGGGTAGAGCACCAGGGTGATCAGGGTCGCGGCGCCGCCCAGCGAGCGGATGTCGGGAAACCAGTAGTCGCCGCGCTCCCAGCCGAAGGCCTCGCGTAGCGCGCTCTGCAGCGGTCCGGCGTACTGCAGGAAGTCGGTGTAGGCGTAGGCGATCACGTAGGTCGGCACCGCCAGCGGCAGCAGCAGCGCCCACTCGAACAGCCGTCGCCCGGGGAAGCGGCACATCACCACCAGCCAGGCGGTGCCGGTGCCGATCGCGAAGGTGCCGAGCCCCACCGTAACGACGAGAAACAGCGTGTTGGCCAGATAGCCGCCCAGCACGGTGCTGGCCAGGTGCTGCCAGACGCCGCCGGCGGGCATCACGATATGCGCCAGCACCGTGAGCACCGGCAGGGCCACGATGGCGGCGATGAGCAGCGTCACGACGCTCCATGCATCGAGGCGAAGCCAAGACCTTGGAGCGGACGAGGCGGGTCGATGGCTGAGGTGGCTGGACAACGCGGGGTCTCCTTCCGGTGGCCGTCAGCGGCCAGATGCGAGTGGCTGGCGGGTGAAAGATAGTATCAGCTGACAGCCGGTTCGGCATGCCCGCGACGCCCCGAAGGGGCGGTCGTCGCGGGAAAAGGAAAGGAGGAAGGAGAAGGGGAGCGGAGTGCCGGGCGCGGAGCCCGGCAGGCGCGTCTTTCGGCTTACTGGTAGCCCAGCAGCATCGAGGGCAGCCCGGTCACCAGGCTCGGGAACATCGCCATCAGCAGGCAGGCCAGCAGGATCAGGGCGCAGAACGGGATCACCGCCTTGTAGAGATCCAGGGTCTCGATCTCCGGCGGCGCCACGCCCTTGAGGTAGAACAGCGCATAGCCGAACGGCGGGGTCAGGAAGGACGTCTGCAACACCACCGCCACCATCACCACGAACCACAGCATGTCGACGCCCATGGCATCGATGATCGGCAGCATGATCGGGAAGCTCAGCAGCACGATGCCGGTCCAGTCGAGGAACATGCCCAGCACGAACACCAGCAGGAACATCAGGATCAGGGCGCCGGCGGTGCCGCCGGGCATGGCCAGTACCAGGCCGCTGATCACGTCCATGCCGCCGCCGATCGAGAACACCCCGGTGAAGGCGGTGGCGCCGACCAGCACGAACATCACCATGGTGGTGGTCTTGCTGGCCTCGATGAAGGTGCGATAGCAGGTCGAGAGCTTGCGGTCGCCGAAGATCAGGAACAGCACGAAGGCCAGCGTCACGCCGATCGCCGAGGCCTCGGTGGCGGTGGCGATGCCGGTGAACAGCGCGCCCAGCACGCCGAGGATCAGGCTCATCGGCGGCAACACGTACTTGGCCAGCCGCTTGACCAGATCGCCGGTGGAGAGATCGGCGAGCTCCTCGGCGGCCACCGGCGGGCCGTAGCTGGGCTTGATCCAGCAGATCACCAGCACGTAGCCGGCGTAGAGCACGCCCAGCAGCAGGCCCGGCACCAGAGCGCCGGCGAACAGCGCGCCCACCGACACCGGCGAGTAGCTGGCCATCAGGATCAGCATGATGCTCGGTGGAATCAGGATGCCCAGGCAGCCGCTGGCCATGATCACCCCGGCCGACAGCCCCTTGTGATAGCCGTACTTGAGCATCGGCACCAGGGCGATCAGCCCCATCACCGCGATCGAGGCGCCGACGATGCCGGTGGTGGCGGCCAGCAGCACCGAGACGATGACCACGGTCAGCGCCAGGCCGCCGCGCACCCGCCCGAGCAGCAGACGCATGCTCTCGAACATCCGCTCGGTGACGCCGGAGTCGTTGAGGAATCGCGCCATGAGGATGAACAGCGGGATGGCCACCAGCACGTAGTTGTCCATGGCCCGGCCGTAAATGTTGTTGATGATGATGCCGAGCACCTGGGGGCCAGGGCCGAACCAGGCGCCGAGCACCGCGGTACCGCCCAGCACGAAGGCCAGCGGATGGCCCATGAATAGCCCCACCAGCAGGCCGCCGAACATGAACAGGGTGAGCATTTCCGGGCTCATGAGGCGTCCTCCGATGACGACGGGCCGGCGGCGAGCTCGCTGAAGGCGCGGATCACGATGGCGATGGCCTGCAGCAGCACCAGCACGCCGGCGATGACCAGCACCGCCTTCACCGGATAGACCGGGATCGAGACGATGCCGTAGGTGGATTCGCCGCGACTCCAGGAGCGCTCGAAGAAGCTCCAGCTATAGGTGATGAACATCAGGATGAAGGGGGTGAAGAACAGCAGATAGCCGAGCAGCTCGATCAGCGCCCGGCCGCGCCGCGACAGCAGCCGCTTGAGCACATCCACCTCGACGTGGGCGTGATGCTTGAGGCCGTAGGCCGTCATCAGCATGAAGTGGCTGCCGAACAGCATGGTGGTGACATCGAAGGCCCAGTCGCTGGGCCGGCCGAAGAAGAAGCGCATGGCGATGTCGTAGACCACCACGACGGTGATGATCGCGATCAGCGGCGCGATCAGACGACCGAAGCCCTCGTTGAGGGCATCGATGGCCTTGGCGATGGCGTGCATCCAGAGAGCCTCCTCGGATAACGGACAAAGCCGGCGGCCTCAGATGCGCCGCCGGCCGGTAAGGGAGTTCGGGCCGTGAACCGTTTACGGGTTCATGCAGGCCTCGATCTCCTCGAGGGAGGGCAGATTGTCGGTGACCCGGCTCATGTTGAAGGGCACCGAGACGTCACGCCACTGGGCGTAGTCCTGCAGATAGCTGATCATCGAGTGATAGATCTTGGCGTGCATCGGGTCCTCGCAGGCGCCCTGCACGATCACCTCGTTGGTGATGTCCTGGATCTTGGCCAGGTCTTCCTCGGACAGCTGGTTGATGGTGGTGCCATCCTCGAGGAACTTGGCGGTGCCCTCGGTGGACTGCTTCTCGGACCAGGCCAGCGACCAGGCCATGGTGGCCTCGGCGGCGGTCTTCAGGGTCTGTTGGGTCTCCTCCGAGAGCGCGTCCCAGGCGTCCTTGTTGATCATCACGCCGAACACGCTGGCCGACTGGTGCCAGCCCGGGGTCAGCCAGTAGTCGGCGACCTCGGAGAAGCCGGCCTTGTAGTCCACGCCCGGGGTCGAGAACTCGGCACCGTCGACCACGCCGCGCTCGATGGCCTGGTAGATCTCGCCGCCGGCCAGGGTGACCTGGGAGCCGCCGAGCTCTTCCAGCACGCGCCCCTGGTCGCGGCCGGAGAGGCGCAGGCGCTTGCCTTCCAGGTCGGCGAGGCTCTCGATCGGCGTGCCGCCGCGGAAGCCGGACTCGTTGTTGGTGATGCCGTAGGGCAGATAGACCATGTTGTACTGGCCGTAGACCTCCTGATAGAGATCGAAGCCGCCCCACTGGTTGATCCAGTTCAGGTAGTCCACGCCGTTGAACAGGCTGGTGGTGGTGGCCAGCGGCGAGAACGCCGGGCTGCGGCCGGCCCAGTAGCCCGGCCAGTCGCCGGCGGCCTGGATGCTGCCGGTCTCGGTGGCGTCGAACACCTCGGTGCCGGGCATCAGGGTGCCGCCGGCGTAGAATTCGATCTTCAGCTCGTCGCCGGCCAGCTGATTGACCAGCTCGGCCCAGTGGCGGTCGATCTGGATCAGGTCGAGGTTGTCCGGCCAGGTGGTGGTCATGGTCCAGGATTCCTGGGCCTGGGCGGCGGTGGTCATGCCGGCCAGGGCGATGCCGGCAGCCAGGCCGGTCAGGGCAAAACGCGTCGGCTTCATGGCGATTCTCTCCCGAGGGTTGTTCTGATTGTGGGGATGTTGCAGTGCGATAAAGGCGCGGTCGTCCCGCACCGGCGCCCGCGCCGGCGAGACGACTCTGAAAACAAGCTAGCATGGGCCGCTGGGGCAGGGAGAAGGCCTCCGAACGTCGTAGTGCCGGTCGCGAGAGTCGGCCTCGCCGACATTCCTGTAGAGAAAAACCCTTGAATTTCAGTTGTATAAAACAAGAGTATGACCGGCATGCTGCATTGCCGAAGGACGGGTGGGCGTTGAAAGGGCGTCACCCGCTTAGACCAAAGTTCAGCGATGTAAACCATTAGACGATTTTTGAAGAGAGAGCGCCGATGGAAGCTTCCGTGCCCGCCGAGCTGCTGGCCTGCCAGGAGCGTCTGACCGAACGCCGCTGGCGGGGCCTGGTATGGCTGACCGGCGACATCGAGAGCGTCCGCGAACGCGGACTGGCACTCTGGCACGCCCTGGACGTGACGGCGCCGCTGTGGGTCGGCCCCGAGCCGCCCGAAGGCATCGCTGCCGAGACCTGGCTGCCCGCCGCCAAGGCGCGTACCCGGCTCGGCGGCGAGCACGACCTGATCGTCTTCGACGCGCTGTCGCCCGGCGCCGGCTTCGACCCCGACGCCTTCGGCGCGCTCTCCGGCACCCTGCGCGCCGGCGGGCTACTGGTGCTGCTGACGCCCGCCGACTGGGGCGTGCGCCCCGACGCCGACTACGCCCGGCTCGCCGCCCACCCGCATGCGGCCGAGGCGCTCTCGGCGCACTATCTGGCGCGGCAGGCCCGCCTGCTGGAGGCGTCGCCGCGGACGATCCGCTGGCCCGCCGAGGGCGCGCCGACGCTGCCCGACTGGCCCGAGGCCGCGGCGCCGGCCCCGATACCCGACGATGGCGACTGCCTGACCGCCGATCAGGCCGAGGCGGTGTCGCGGCTGGTCAAGCTGCGCCGGCGCCGGCCGCTGGTGCTCACCGCCGACCGCGGCCGCGGCAAGACCGCCGCCCTCGGCATCGCCTGTGCCCGGCTGCTGGCGAAGGCACAGCAAGACGGCGGCGCGTTGGAGATCCTCGTCACCGCGCCGCGCCCCGCGGCGGTGGCGGGGCTGTTCGAGCGGCTCGCCGCGCTGCGTCCCGAGGGCCGGCGCCAGGGGCATCGCTTCGCGGATGCCGGCGGGCGCGTCGTGTTTCTGGCGCCGGACGAACTCAGCGCCCGGGTCGAGCGCGGGGAAGCCGGCGGCGCCGGCACCTGGCTGCTGGTCGACGAGGCCGCGGCGATTCCCGCCGGGCTGCTCGGCCAGTGGTTGGAAGCCTTCCCGCGCATCGCCTTCGCCACCACCGTGCACGGCTACGAGGGCGCCGGGCGCGGCTTCGCGCTGCGCTTCCGTGCGCGGCTGGAGCGCCTGACGCCGGAGTGGCGCGAGTTCCACTTGTCCGCGCCGATCCGCTGGGCCGAGGACGACCCGCTGGAGGCGCTGACCTCAAGGCTGCTGATGCTCGACGCCGAGCCGGTCGCGCCCCATGACGCCGCCTCGGCGACGTCGGTCGACTGGCGGGTCGAGTCGTTGGATGCGCTGGCCCGTGACGAGCCGCGCCTGCGGGCGCTGTTCGGCCTGCTGGTGCAGGCCCACTACCGCACCACGCCGAGCGATCTGCGTCATCTGCTGGACGGCCCCGACACACGGCTCGCCACCCTGGGCGATGCCGCCGGTCCCGCGGCCGTAGCGGTGATGGCCGACGAGGGCGGCTTCGGTGCTGACTTGGCCGAGCGGGTGGCGCGAGGCGAGCGCCGGCCCCGCGGTCACCTGATGGCCCAGTCGCTGGCCGCCCACGCCGGCTCGCGGGAGGCGCTGACCGGCCGCCTGCGCCGGGTGCTGCGCATCGCCGTGCATCCCGCCGCGCGTCGCCGCGGGCTGGGGCGCGAACTGCTGGCGCGGGAGCGCGAGGCGGCCCGCGAGGCCGGTATCGAATTGCTGGGGGCGAGCTTCGGCGCCGAGCCGGGCCTGCTGGCCTTCTGGCGCGCCCAGGGCTTTCGCACGGTGCGCCTCGGCCTGACCCGGGAGGCGGCCACCGGCGAGCACGCGGTGATGGTGGTGGCGCCGGCGGGCGAGGGCGGCGAGGCACTGGCCGAACGGCTGGCGGGCCGCTTCCAGGCGCTGCTGCCGTCGCTGCTGGCCTTCGAGCTCAAGGCGCTCGATCCCGCGGTGGCGCTGGCGCTGCTGGCCGAGGGCGAACCCCGGCCGCTCGACGCCGCCGCGTGCCGCGACCTGGAGGACGTGGCCCACGGCCATCGCGAGCCGGCGCTGGCGCGGCCCGCGCTGCAGGCGCTGATCGTTCGGGCTGCTCGGCAGGAGGGCGGCGAGACGGACGCTGATCTGGCGGCGCTGGCCGCCTGGGCCTTCCAGGGCCGCGACACGGCCTGGCTGGCCGCGCGGCTGGGACTCTCCGGTGGCCGGGAAGTGGACGCCTGGCGCCGCGACAAGGTGGCGCGCCTGCTGGCCGGGCCGGCGCTTTCCTCGGGCCCGGGCGAGGGGTAGAGTGCCCGGGTCATCCGCGATACAGAAGCATCATGAACGCACATCTCGAGCAGCTTTCGCCGTCGCCCCTGTGGCGCCACTTCCGCACCCTGTGCAACACGCCGCGCCCCTCCGGGCACGAGGCCGCCCTGGTGGCCCTCCTCGAGGCCTGGGCCGACGAGCGCGGCCTGGCTCACGACCGCGACGCCTACGGCAACCTGCGGCTGCGCAAGCCGGCCAGCCCCGGCCATGAAGGCGCGCCGGGCATCGTGCTGCAGGGCCATCTGGACATGGTGGCCCAGGCCAATGCCGAGCATCCCCACGACTTCACCCGCGACCCGCTCGACACCTACGTCGAGGATGGCTGGCTGCACGCCCGCCACACCACCTTGGGTGCCGACAACGGCCTCGGCGTGGCGGCGGCGCTGGCGGTGCTCGAGGACGAGACCCTGACTCACGGCCCGCTGGAGGCGCTGTTCACCCTCGAGGAAGAATCCTCCATGGGCGGGGCGCTGAACCTGGCCGAGGGCTGGCTGGAGGGCCGGCTGCTGCTCAATCTGGACTCCGAGGATCGCGGCCAGGTCTACATCGGCTGCGCCGGCGGGGCCGATGTGGTGGTCGACGCCCAGCTGCCGACCTCGTCGCTGCGCGACGAGGAAGTCGCGCTGCGGCTCTCGCTCACCGGCCTGCGCGGCGGCCACTCCGGCATCGACATCGACAAGGGCCGCGGCAACGCCAATCGCCTGCTGGTGCGGGTGCTGCGCGACCTCGAGTCGCTCGATGCGCGGCTGGTCGACTATCGCGGCGGCACCCTGCGCAACGCCCTGCCGCGGGAGGCCTTCGCCACCCTGGCGCTGCCGGCCGACGCCGTCGAGGCCGCCCGCGAGCGGCTGCCGGGCCTGGAGGCCACGCTGCGCGACGAGCTGGCTGGCGCCGACGACGGCCTGGCGCTGGCGATCGAGCGTGTGCCGGCCCCCGAGGGCGAGGCGCTCAGCCGCGATGCCAGCCGGCTGCTGGTGGCCGCGCTTCACGCCGCGCCCTGCGGCGTCGAGCGCATGAGCGTGGCCGTGCCCGGGGTGGTCGAGACCTCCAACAATCTGGGCGTGGTGTCGCTGGAGGCGGGGCGCTTCCATCTCTGCGCCCTGGTGCGCTCGCTGCGCGACAGCGCGGTCGAGGACCTGGCCGATCGCTTCCGCGCGCTGTTCGACCTGATCGGCGCCCGCACCCGGGTCGAGAACGCCTATCCGGGCTGGACGCCGGACCCCGAGAGTCCGCTGCTGGCCCGCTTCCGCGCGCTGCACGCCGCACGGCTGGGCGTCGATCCCGAGGTCAAGGTGATCCATGCCGGCCTCGAGTGCGGCATCCTGGGTGCCAAGTATCCGGACATGTCGATGATTTCCTTCGGCCCGCTGATTCGCGGCGCCCACTCGCCGGACGAGCGGGTCGAGCTGGCCTCGGTGGAGGAGTTCTGGGGGCTGCTCAAGTCCCTGATCGAGGATCTGGCGGCGGAGACCGCCTGAGAGGCGAACGGGGTCGGCGTCGATGGTGCTCCAGCTCGATCCGCGGCTCGACAATGATCAGCGGCGCGTCGTCGCGCCGTTCGGGTTCGGCGTCCCGGGAATGGGAGCGATAGGAACGGGTGCGATAGCGCCCCGGTGCCTCCCGATCGTCCGGGCCGTTGCCGTAGTGTACCGGGCCGTGCTGATGCGCGTCGCCGGTGCCGTAGATCACGGGCCCGTGGCGGATGTCGTCCGCCATGGCTGGCGTCGGCAGTGTGAACGGCAGCAGGAGCGAGACGAGCAGGGCGGTCGTCGAGCGGCGCATCGAGAGGCTCCTCGGCGGGCGAGCGATGTTCCCAGTATAGTGACGGCGATATCGCCGCGCGGGAGCGTGCGGCGTTTGCGACGGGCGTGATCAGGGAGGGCAGCATGCTCGATGAGATGGCGGGAACCGGCGGTGGCGTGATGATCGCCCTCGGCGCGCTGGCGCTGCTGGCGGTGGGCTGGGGGCTGGCCCAGCGGCGCCGGCTGGCCGAAACGCGCCGCGAGCGGGATGAGTCGTACCGCGAGCTGTCCGAGACGCGCGACGAACTGGCCGAGCGCCGGGATACCGCCGCGCGGCTGGAGCAGGAGCTGACCCAGAGCGACGCCCAGCTCGATGGCTGCCGCGAGCGTCTCGAAAGCCTCGAGGCGGCGCTCGCCGAGGCCCGCGACCGGCTGGGCGAACAGCGCGAGCGCTCGGCCCGGCTGGAGGCGGAGCGCGAGCAGACGGCGCTGCGCCATCGCGAGCAGCTGGCGCTGCTGGAGGAGGCCCGGGAGCGGCTCAAGGACGAGTTCCACCAGCTCGCCGGCCGGGTCTTCGAGGAGCGCCAGCAGGCCTACAGCGCCCAGAGCCGCGAAAGCCTGGAGGCCTTGCTTCAGCCGTTCCGCGAGCAGGTCGAGCAGTTCCGCCAGCGGGTGGAGACGCTGCACGGCCAGGAGCAGCGCGAGCGCGGCTCGCTCAAGGCCCAGCTCGATCAGCTGGCCGGGCTCAACGCCCGGCTCGGCGACGAGGCGGCCACCCTCGCCCGGGCGCTCAAGGGCGATCAGAAGGCCCAGGGCAACTGGGGCGAGCTGATCCTCGAGACGGTGCTGGAGCGCAGCGGCCTGCGCCGCGACGTCGAATACCGCCGCGAGGTGTCGATCGACGGCGAGGCCGGCCGGCAGCGCCCCGATGCCGTGATCTACCTGCCCGAGTCGCGCCACCTGATCGTCGATGCCAAGGTCTCGCTGGTGGCCTGGAACCGGGTGGTCAACGCCGAGGACGAGGCCGAGCGCGAGGCGGCCATGGGCGATCATCTGCGCTCGCTGCGCGCCCACGTGCGTGGGCTCGCAGTCAAGGACTATCCCGCCTTGCCGGGCCTGCACTCGCCGGACTTCGTGTTCCTGTTCGTGGCGGTGGAGCCGGCCTTCGCGGCGGCCTTCGAGCGCGACCCGACGCTGTTCCAGGAGGCCTTCGACCGTCAGGTGGTGATGGTCACGCCGACCACGCTGCTGGCCAGCCTGCGCACCGTGGCCGGGCTGTGGAGCCTGGAGCGCCAGAACGAGAACGCGCGGCTGATCGGCGAACGCGCCGAGCGGCTGCTGACCAAGTTCTCCGGGCTGGTGGAGAGTCTGCAGGAGGTGGGGCGCCACCTGGAGCGCGCCGGCGACAGCCATCGTCGCGCGGTCAACCGGCTCTCCGAGGGGCAGGGCAGCCTGGTGGCCCAGGCCCGCGAGCTGGAGCGGCTGGGCGTGCGCATGAAGAAGCCGCTGCCCGACGAGCTGGTGCGCGCCGCCGAGGGCGAGGCGTCGGGCGACGAGCCTTCCTGATCATTTCCTGACCAACGAAAGACGCCGCCCCATGGGGCGGCGTCTTCTTGTGAGGAGGCTCTAGGCGTGCTCAAGCGAGGTAGGCGTTGAGCATCCAGACGGTCTTTTCCTGCTCGCGGATGTAGTCGCCGACCTGGGCGGCGGTGCCCTCGTCGTCGGCGTCGGAGGCCAGGGACAGGATCTCGCGCTGCAGCTCGAGCATCTGCTGGTAGCCCTGAAGCACGCCGCGTACGCAGGACTGGCCGTCGTGCACGTCCTTGTCTTCCTCGATGCTGGCGATCTTGAAGTAGTCGCTGTAGGCGTGCACCGGGGTGTGGCCCAGGGTCAGGATGCGCTCGGCGACCTCGTCGACCTTGGTCAGCAGATCGGTGTAGAGCTCCTCGAACTTCTCGTGCAGCTGGAAGAACTGCTGACCCTTCACGTTCCAGTGATAGCCGCGCACGTTCATGTAGAAGATCTGGTAGTTGGCCAGCAGGACGTTGAGCCGCTCGGCGAGCTGGCTGGCGCTGCCTTCATGCAGACCGATGCTGTTGGTGTCGCTCATGTAGATGCCTCCTTGATCTCTTTACTGCCGGTGTATGCCAGCAGTGTACGTGAGCAGAGCATGGGGGATAAGCTAATTTACTGCATCGCCATCATAGCCCTGTTCCATGACATCGTGGCGTCGTCGGCGGCTTTCAAGGGGGAGGCGCTGCTAGACTCCAGGCAGGTCGAGGAGAATTCGCTCATGTGGCGTCCACTGGGAATCATCCTGTTCGCGGGGCTGGCCGGCTGTCAGGCGCTGCCGTCGCAGCTGCCGGTGGCCGAGCCGCCGCCCGCCGAGGCGTGCCACTGGCCGCGCGGCGACGACGTGCCGCCGATCACCCTGGCCGGTGCGGTGGCGGCGATGGAGGACGACGACTTTCTGATCCGCCACACCGAGACGACGCTGGGGCTGGTCAGCGCCGAGCGCTCCCGGCGCACCTTCTACCACGGTGCCCCCGAGCCTGACATCTTCCTGCTGGGGGCCTCGGGCGGCCACGGCGTGCTGTTCGGCGGCGGCGTGGGCTTCGGCCTGCGCGACGACGAGGCCACCGAGATCGAGCGGGTCTCGGTGGTGGTCGGCGAGCAGACGGTGCGGGTGACCCGGGACCTTCGCCTGTTCGACTGGCGGGGCGAGCAGCGCCGGTCGCGTACCGCCAGCGACGATACCTTCTGCCGCGAGCTGCACGAGGCGATGCGCCGTCACTCGGGGGAAACCTCATGAGACGTCCGGGCGTGATACGGAATGCGCTGCTGGCGCTGTGGCTGGGGGCGGGCCTGGGAGGGTGCGCGACGACGCCGTCGCCGGCCTTACCGGCTACCCGCACGGTCTCGGTGGCGCCGGCCACGGTGCTGGAGGCGTCGCTGTCGATGCTGATGGAGCGCGGGTACGTGATTCTCCACGCCGACGCCGAGCTGGGGCGCCTGGAGGCGGTGATCGCCCGCTGGCCCGGCTATCGCCTGCGGCTGGAGATCGAGACGAACGGCGGCGGTGAAGACAGCCGGCTGGCGATGACCGCCTGGCGCGGCGGCCAGCCGCTGCCGCCTTCACTGGTCGAGCCGCTGCTGACGGAGCTGAACGCTCGTCTGGCTCGCTAGGCGTGTGGCCTTACGAGCCGCGCAGTTCGTCGATGCCATCGACGATCGCCAGCAGGCGGTCACGCATCGCCGCCAGGCCGTCGAGATCGTAGGGTTCGGCCTGGCCCTGCCCCCATACCGGTCCCGGCCAGGCGTCGTCGCCCTCGCGGCGCAGCACCACGTGCAGGTGCAGCTGCGGCACCAGGTTGCCGAGGGTGGCGATGTTGAGCTTGTCGCCGCCGAGAGTCTCCTTGAGGGCGCGACCGAGCAGGCTGGCCTCGCGCCACAGCTGCTGCTGATCGTTCTCGCTCAGGTCGAACACCTCGACCGCGCCGGGATGGCGCGGAATCAGCACCAGCCAGGGGTAGCGGGTGTCGTCCATCAGCCGCAGCTGGCACAGCGGCAGCTCGGTGACCGGGTGGGTGTCCTCGATCAGGCGGGGATCCAGCGTGACGTCCGTCATGGGGGCTCCTGGTGGCATCCTGGGGGCGTGAAGGCGCTATGATGGCACAGCGCGGCGCCCGGCGATGCCCCGGGCGCGTCACCGACCGGAAAGGATGCCATCATGACGCCATTCGAGCTCCTGGCCCTGTTCGCCATCGGCGGGCTGGCCGGCTTCATCAACGTGCTGTCGGCGGGGGGCTCGATGCTGACCCTGCCGCTGTTGATCTTCCTGGGGCTGCCGCCCCAGGCCGCCAACGGCACCAACCGGGTGTCGGTCGCCCTGCAGAGCGTGTCGGCGGTGGCCAACTTCTTCCGCGCCGGCGCCCATCACCTGGGCCTGAGCCTGCGCCTGGCGGTGCCGGCGATGCTCGGCGCGCTGCTCGGGGCGCGGCTGGCGCTGGACGTGAGCGATGCCCTGTTCGAGACCGTGCTGGTGGTGGTGATGGCGCTGTCGGCGCTGCTGATGCTGCTGCCGCAGCCGACGCTCGAGACCCGGCCGCTGACGCCGGAGCGGCTGACGCCGGCGGTCTATCTGGCGATGTTCGCCATCGGCCTCTACGGCGGCTTCATCCAGGTCGGGGTGGGCATCCTGTTCATCGTGGTGCTCTACCGCCTGCTGAAGATCGACCTGGCCCAGGTCAACGTCTTCAAGGTGCTGATCGTGCTGGTCTACACCCTGCCGGCGCTGGCCATGTTCGTCTATGACGGCCAGGTGCGCTGGGGCTACGGCCTGGCGCTGGCCGCCGGCAGCATGACCGGCGCCTGGCTGGCGGTGAAGGTCAACATGAGCCCCCGCGGGGCGCTATGGGTGAAGTGGCTGACCGTGGCGGTGATCGTGGCGATCATGCTGCGGCTGCTGTTGACCTGACGGGGGCTGGCTCAACGCACGGGGTTTGCTAGATTGAATCGGCACAGGCTGTTCCGATGACTTACCCCAAAGGAGCTAACATGAAACGGACCCTTCTGCTGACGATCGCCGCCCTCTTCACCCTGTCCCTGCTCGCCGGCTGCAACACCGTGCGCGGCGTGGGTCAGGATATCGAGGAGGGCGGCGAGGCCATCCAGCAGTCCTCGTCGTAAGACGCCAGGACCTCAGCCGGCGCCGTGCTCGACCTGGGCACGGCGCTCCTCTTCCTCGGCCTGCTTGCGCCGCTGCTTGCGCATCTCGGCCTTCTCGAAGCGCAGTCTCTGGGTATCGGTCTCGAGGGCCAGCGCCGGCACTCGGGCCGGCTTGCCGTGCTCGTCTACCGCCACCATGGTCAGGTAGCAGCTGTTGGTGTGGCGGATCAGCTTGTTCTGGATGTCCTCGGCGACCACCTTGATGCCGATCTCCATGGAGGAGCGCCCCACGTGATTGACGCTGGCCAGGAAGGTCACCAGTTCGCCGACGTGGATCGGCTGCTTGAACAGCACCTGGTCCACCGACAGGGTCACCACGTAGTGGCCGGAGAAGCGGCTGGCACAGGCGTAGGCCACCTCGTCGAGCTTCTTGAGGATGGCGCCGCCGTGCACCTTGCCGCTGAAGTTGGCCATGTCGGGGGTCATCAGCACGGTCATGGTCAGCTCGTGCTGGCCGGAAAGGGCGTGTTCGTCCATCGAGAGGGGATCCTTGGGGCTATTGTCCCCACAGCATAACGCCTTGCCCCCGCCATGGGGACAAGGCGTCGATGGTGATATGGGGCGACCGGTCCCCGGCGCCCTTCTTCCTGCCAGGTCTAGAGGAATGTCAGTCCGAGGGCGATGATAATGCCGGTCAGCAGCAGCTGGACCAGGCAGAAGCCCATGATGTCCTTGGCCTTGAGGCCGGCGATGCCGAGCACCGGCAGGGCCCAGAACGGCTGCAGCAGGTTGGTCCAGGCGTCGCCCCAGGCCACGGCCATGGCGACCCGCGGCACGTCGACGCCCAGCGCCTCGGCGGCCGGCAGCATCACCGGCGCCTGCACGGCCCACTGGCCGCCGCCGGAGGGCACGAAGATGTTGACGATGCCGGCGCTGATGAAGGTCCAGAACGGCAATGTGGTCTCGGTGGCCAGCGAGACCAGCGCCTGGGACAGCGTCTCGGCCAGCCCCGACTGCACCATGATCGCCATGATGCCGGCGTAGAAGGGGAACTGGATGACGATGCCGGCGCCGCCCTTGATCGCCTCCTGCAGGCTCTCGAGCAGGCTGCGCGGAGTGCGGTGCAGCACGATGGCCAGGAACAGGAACAGGAAGTTGACCACGTTGAGGTTGAGCCCGCCGCCCTGCAGCACGAAGTGATCGACCAGGAACAGCAGCCCGGGGATACCGACCAGCCACGCCAGAGTCATGCTGTTCTCGAGGCGTTCCGCCGGGCGGGTGATGCGCACGCGCTGCTCGTCGTCGTCCTCGAGCAGGCTCGGATCGATGAACACGCTGTCCTTCTCGTCGGGCAGCATCAGGCGGTTGAACAGCGGCACGGCGATGAATAGCGCCAGCACGATCGCCAGGTTGAACAGCGAGAAGATGGTCTCGGAGGTGCCGATCACGCCGATCTGCTCGACGGCGAAGTGGCCCTCGGTGGCGATGGTCAGCGGCACCGAGCCGGCCAGGCCGCCGTGCCAGACGATGAAGCCCGAGTAGGCGCTGGCCACCAGCAGCCGGTAGTCGACGCGGATCTGCTTGGCGAGCTCCTTGGCGAACAGCGCCCCGACCACCAGGCCGAAGCCCCAGTTGATCCAGCTGGCCGCCAGCGATACCAGGGTGACCAGCACGATGGCCGCGCCGGCGTTGTTGGCCAGGCCGGCCAGGCGCCGCAGCAGCCGCTTCACGGGCGGTGAACTGGCCAGCATGAAGCCGGTGACCAGCACCAGCAGCATCTGCATGGAGAAGGTCAGCAGGTTCCAGAAGCCGTCGCCCCAGAAGCGCAGCACCGCCAGCGGCGTCTGGCGCTCCACGGCGATGGCCGCTGCCGCGGCGATCACGGTCAGCAGCAGCACGAAGATGTAGGGATCGGGCAGATAGCGCTCGACCAGCTTCACGGCCGGGCGCGAGATTACCTTCAGCATGATGACGTTACCTTTTCGCAGGTGAAAAGCCGCGGTGGCGGCGGTGAGGGCAAGCCTCGGGTCAATTGACGCCAACGTAAAGGTGAAATATAGCCAAAATCGACGAATGTCTAAGTTTTGGCGCCCGACCAGCGCGTGCGGCGGTAATGAGTGTAATAGGCGATCAAAACCCCCGAGCGCACCGCGGTGAACAGGGTGAAGGCCAGCCACAGGCCGTGGTTGCCGAGGCTGCGACTCAGCCACCAGGCGGGCAGATAGACCGCCAGGGCGATGAAGATGCTGTTGCGCATCTCGCGGGTGGCGGTGGTGCCAATGAAGACCCCGTCCAGCAGGTAGCTCCACACCGCGATCAGCGGCATGGCGACCATCCATGGCAGGTAGTCGCCGGCGGTATCGCGCACCTCCGGCAGGCCGGTGAGCAGGGCGATCAGCCAGGGCCCGCCGATGGCGAAGGCCAGCGCGGCCAGCCCGGCGGTGATCAGCGAGAAGCGTGCCGCGGCGCGCACCGAGTCGCCGAACTCGTCCCAGCGGGAACGGCCCACCGCGCGGCCGGTCAGCGCCTCGGCGGCGTGGGCGAAGCCATCCAGGCCGTAGGAGGTCAGCATGATGAACTGCAGCAGCACGGCGTTGGCTGCCAGCACGGTGTCGCCCTGGGCGGCGCCGCGGGAGGTGAAGAAGGCCATCGCGAACAGCAGCCCCAGGGTGCGCACGAACAGCTGGGCGTTGACCCGGAACAGCTCGCCGTAGGCCGAGAGTCGCAGCAGCCGCGCGCGGCGGAAGCGCCCGCCGAGGCCGTCGAGCTGGCGCCATATCCGCCACAGGCCGAAGGCCAGCGCCGAGTAGTCGGCGATCACCGTGGCCCAGGCCACGCCGTCGCTGGTCATGCCCAGGCCGACCACGAACACCAGATCCAGGGCGATGTTGACGCCATTGGTCAGCACTAGCAGCGCCAGAGTCACCCGCGAGTTCTGCTGGCCCAGGAACCAGCCGAGGATGGCGTAGTTGGCCAGCACCGCCGGCGCCGAGAGCAGCCTGATGCCGGCGTATTCCGCGGCAAGCCGGGTGGCCTCGGGGCTGCCGTCGAGGAGCCTGAGGCCGAGCGCGATCAGCGGATCGCCGGCCAGGATCAGCATGCCGCCGATCAGTACCGCCAGCAGCAGCGACTGGCCGAGCAGGGTCTTCACCGACTCATCGTCCTCGCGGCCCGCCGCCTGAGACGTCAGCCCGGTGGTGCCCATGCGCAGGAAGCCGAAGCCCCAGTAGAGGAAGCCGAACAGGGTGGCACCGAGCGTCACCGCGGCCAGGTAGCGGGAATCCGGCAGATGGCCGACCACGGCGGTATCGACCAGGCCGAGCAGCGGCACCGTGATGTTGGAGAGGATGATCGGCCAGGCCAGGGCCCAGATGCGTTGGGGGGCTCGGGCGGACGAGGCGGGGGCAGTCGCGGTCACGATGGCTCCGGTCGGTGGCTGAGGCGAGGATCATGGCGGCTGGTCTCGAGCGCTGCAAGCGGCTCGGCATCGCCAGGCCGACTACGCTGGAAGGATGGCGCGCAGGAAAGCCGCCGAAGGCGGACGCGTCGAACCGACACGACAGGAGGGGTGAAAGATGAGGCGACTGAGCGGATGGGGCCTGGGGCTGGCGTTGGGGCTGCTGGTCAGCGCGCCGCCGGCGCTGGCCGTGGAGGACGAGGCGCGCCCCAGCGGCGGCGCCATGGTGGTGGATGCGGTGTTCGCTCGCCCGCTGCTGGCCGTGGCCACGGTGGGGGGCGCGGCGGTATTCCTGGTCTCGCTGCCGTTCAGCGCCCTGGGCGGCAACGTGGACGAGGCCGCGGAAACGCTGATCAAGACGCCGGCCGAGGCGACCTTCCGGCGCTGCCTGGGCTGCGAGGTCAGTCGTCGCGGCGACGAACGCTAGCGCTCTGCCTGATACCTGGCACAAGACACGACGCCCCGCGCTGTGCGGGGCGTCGTCGCGGCGCCTGTGGTGACGGGAGGGTCAGGCGGCGGTGATGCGCTCGTACTTCGCCATCAGCTGGTCCTGGCTCTCCTTGCGCTCGGGGTCGAGCGGGATGCAGTCCACCGGGCAGACCTGCTGGCACTGGGGTTCGTCGTAGTGGCCGACGCACTCGGTGCACAGACCGGGGTCGATGACATAGATCTCTTCCCCCGGCGAGATGGCGCCGTTGGGGCATTCGGGTTCGCAGACGTCGCAGTTGATGCACTCGTCGGTGATCATCAGGGCCATGGGTTACCTCACGGGAGTCGTGGCCGGCGGGCTCGGGCGTCATGCCCGAGCTCCATGGTCAGGTATTGTAATGGCGCTTCAGCGCTTCGGCGACCTCGGGATGCACGTGCTTCGAGACGTCGCCGCCGAGCCGGGCGATCTCGCGCACCAGGGTCGAGGAGATGTAGGAGTTCTCCACCTCCGGGGTCAGGAACACCGTCTCGAGCTCGGGCATCTGGGCGCGGTTCATGTTGGCCAGCTGCAGCTCGTACTCGAAGTCCGAGACCGCGCGGAGCCCGCGCAGCAGCACGCGGGCCTGCTGCTGCTTCATGAACTCGGTCATCAGCCCCGAGAAGCCCGTCACCTCGACGTTGTCGAGCCCCTCCACCACCCGGCGCGCCAGGGCGGTTCGGGTGTCGAGATCCAGCGTCGGCCCCTTGCCGGGGCTGGTGGCGATGGCCACCACCACCTTGTCGAACAGCCGCGAGGCGCGCTCGATCAGGTCGAAGTGGCCGTTGGTGATGGGGTCGAAGGTGCCGGGATAGACGGCGACGTTCATCACGCTTCTCCGTCGTCCAGGTGTCCGAAGGGGTTGTCCACGGCCAGCGAGACCGGCTTGGCATAGCCGGGAATGCGGATGCTGTCCGCGCCGACCTCGAGTTCGGGGCCTTCCAGCACGCCTTCGCCGAAGCGGTAGCGCGGCTGGAAGCGGCCGTGGTCGGCCTCGCGATGATAGGCGGCGGCGGCCTGGCGGGTGGCCTCGCGGCGGCTGCGCCAGTCGTTCATCGCCTGCTCGCCGTGGCGGGCGCTCATCAGCCGCTCGGTGACGGCCGGTGAGAGCACCACGCCGGTGGCGTTGTTGCCGCCGAAGCCCTTGGCGTTGATGAAGCTGGCGTCGGCCGCGAAGCGCAGCGGCTCGCGGAACAGCCGCAGGCGCGCATCGTGCAGGTCGTCGGGCCGGGTGGCATCCAGGGTCGGGATGCCCGGCAGCAGGCCGTGGGCGAAGCTGCCCAGGGCGCTGGTCAGCTGGTCGCCGGCGGCGCTGCCCTGGGAGTGGCCGACGTAGGCCTTGACCGCCACCACCGGCCAGTCCTCGATGCCGTGGGCCTGGGCGACCATGTCGAAGACGTGGGACTCGGTCTCGCGGTTCTTCGGTGTGCTGGTGCCGTGGGCGTGCAGGAAGGTGCGCTCGCGCAGGGCGGTCTCGCCGAGCAGGTCACGGACCAGCGAGGCGGCCTTGCCGAGGGTGATGTAGTTGCCGATGCCGGGGGCCGAGATCGAGCGCTTCCAGCCATCGGCGTTGACGAACACGTCCGGCACGCTGCCGAGCACCTCGGCGCCGACTTCCAGCGCCAGGGCGTCGTCCATCAGCATCACGAACTGACTCGATTCGCCCATGGTGAAGCCGCAGTTGCGGGCGAACGGGCGGCAGGCGCGCTGGTAGTCCAGATCGGTGAGCAGCTCCAGGGCGTCCAGCGCCTTGAGGCTCTCGTCGTCGGCCAGGGCGCCCATGGTGCGGAAGCCCTCGATGATCTCGGGGGTGATCGGCGCATCGGCAGTGCCGACCATCACCACCCGGCGGCGGCCGGCGCGGATGTCGTCGACGCCCAGGCGCAGGTTGTAGAGGAAGCTGGCGCAGGCGCCGAGCGCCGCGCCGGTGCTGCCCACGCTGCCGAGCACATAGGCGTTGAGGAAGTCGGCCGGCATCTGACCGTAGCCTAGCGGCATCTGCTTGGAGGTGGCGCGCTTGCCGGTGGCGAAGCTCTTGAGCAGCCCGCCCCAGCCGTCGTCGTCGAGCTGGCCGATGGAGTTGCCGGCATAGACGGCGACCTGGTCGGGGTCGAGCCGATCGTGCAGGGCTTCCCAGGCCAGGCCGCTGTCACCCAGGCAGTCGCTGGCGGCGAAGATCGCCATCGACAGGCCGCGCGGGTGGTGCACGCTGCGGTAGAGCTGGCTGGGCTCGAAGCCGGTGGGCAGCTGGCCGGCGGCACGCACCTGGGCCGGGCGGGTCTCGGGGAACATGACGTCCATCTCGCCGGCCGGCACCGTCACTTCCAGATTCTTGCGGTCGAGCTCGCGCACCTGCCAGGTGGGCGGCAGGCTGTCGGGCAGCTGGCGGCGGCGCACGCGGAAGATCATCGGCGCCTCGAGGTCGAGGCTGGCGCGACGATTGGCGGGCAGGCCTTCGGCGTTGAAGCGTGGGTCTTCGTTGCGACGGATCAGGGTATGGTCGAGCACGAGCTGGCGGGTCTGCTCGACGATGGCCGCGGCGTCGAGGGGGTTGCCATCGGCGTCGTGCCAGGCGTCATCCGCCTGGGCGCTGGCCAGGCGCATCATGGCCGCCAGGCCGAGCAGGGTCTGGGCTTGGACGTCGTCGGGCAAGGCGTCGAGCACGGTGCGGCGAAACGCCTGATGCCCCGAGGCTCGGCCGGCGGGGTTCACGCCGCCCATGCCCACGATCACCGGTAAATGTGACAAGCCGGGTTCCTCGTAGTGCGGTTGATATATGGGCTGCTATTGTCCTTTTGGCCAAGGATCATAGCACCCGGCCCGGTGCGCCGTCATGCGAGGCATGGAAGGGTTTCCCACGCCTTGCACGATTCGGCGGCGATCGGTCGCGCCGGGGCGCTGGCGCGGGATGAATCAAGACGATCGGCCCGTCATCGGGAGCGGAGGTTCGGGCGTGGGTTGTCGGGAGGAACGGATGCTGCAGCTGGGATGGCGGTCGGGACTGGCCGGGGTGCGCGAGGACGCTCCCGTTCATGTGACGGCGATGGCCTATATCGGGGTGGCCTGGACGGCCGCCGCGCTGATCGGCCGGGGAGACGATTTTTCCTTCCTGATCTATCCCGAGACGCTGTTGCGGCTACTAGTCTTCTTCGGGCTGCTGACCGGGATCGGCTATCTCGTTCACCTGTGCGTGTGGGTGCGGCCGGCGTTTCCGCTGCGACACCTGTTGCGTCAGGTCCGAGGAGCGCTGGGGGTGGCGGGGCTCTGCCTGGCCGTGCGCTCGGTGGCGCTGCTGCTGATCCTGTCGCTGACGTTCTCGGCCATGTCGTCGTTCAAGACGTTGATTCCGGTGATCCATCCGTATCACCTGGATCACGTCCTCATGGTCCTCGACCGCTCCCTGCACCTCGGGCAGGCGCCCTGGCGATGGCTGCAGCCGCTGGTGGGCCATCCCCGGACCACCTTCGCGCTCAACATCGTCTACAACCTATGGTTTCTGGTCATGTTCGGCCTGCTGTTCTGGGTCGTCTTCCGGGAAACCGGTCGCCGGAGACAGCATTTTCTGGTGGCCTTCCTGCTCTGCTGGGCCATCAACGGCTCTCTGCTGGCGGCGTGGCTCTCCTCGGCCGGGCCTGCCTACTGGGCGCATGTGCTGCCGGCTATGGAAGATCCCTATGCACCGCTGATGGCCTACCTGGAACGCGTCGATGCGCAGCATACCCTCTGGGCGTTATCGACCCAGGCGAAGCTCTGGGAGGACTATGCGCGCCAGGGGCTCGACGTGGGCTCCGGCATCTCGGCGATGCCCAGCATGCATGTCTCCGTGGCCTGGCTGATGCTGCTGTATGCCTGGCGAAGCGGCTGGTGGCTGCGTGTGCCCGTCCTGCTCTTCGTCGGCTGCATAGGGATCGGCTCGGTGCATCTGGCCTGGCACTATGCCGTCGACGGCTATCTTTCGATCGTCACCACCAGCCTGATCTGGTGGGCGGTCGGACACTGGTCGACGCGGCGAGAGTGCCGGCGCCAATCGGCGTGCGTACGCGTTGCCGATGTCGGCTGATAGAATGCGCGCCTTCCCATTCCCCGACCGATCACCGCCATGTCCGAGCGTTCTCGCATCATCACCTCCAACCAGCCCGGCCCCCATCACGATCTGGCGCGCCGGGTCGAGCGGGCCCTGACCCATCCGCTGCGCAAGCCGCTGGCCGACCATACCCGCGAGGCCTTCGCCGCGGCCGAGGCGTGGCGGGCGGCACGGGGCGAGGCGCCGCTGATCCTCGATGCCGGCTGCGGCGTGGGGCTGTCGACGCGGCGGCTGGCCGAGGCCCACCCCGACTGCGTGGTGATCGGCGTCGATCGCAGCGCCGACCGGCTGTCCCGCGAGCACGGCGCGCCGCCCGACAATGCCCTGCTGGTACGCGCCGACCTGGTGGACTTCTGGCGGCTGGCGCTGGCGGCCGGCTGGCGCCCGGTGCGCCACTACCTGCTGTATCCCAACCCCTATCCCAAGTCGACGCACCTCAAGATGCGCTGGCAGGGGCATCCGGTGTTTCCCGCCATCCTGGCGCTGGGCGGGCGGCTGGAGCTGCGCTCCAACTGGCGGCTCTACGTCGAGGAGTTCGCGCTGGCGATCGAACAGGCGACCGGCGTCGCCTCGCCGGTGGAGGCGCACGACCCTGAGGGCGATTTCCTCACTCACTTCGAGCGCAAGTATCACCTGAGCGGCCAGCCGCTGTGGAAACTGGTGGCCGAGCTGCCGCACCGCCCGGGGCTGATGCCGGTCGAGTGAGCCGGCTCAGCGGCGGCGTCGGTCGCGGAACCGCTCGCCCAGCGTCTGCCGCAGCCAGCGGGCGATCGGCCCCTGGGCGGCGTCGCGGCGTGAGACCGTCTCCACCTCGATGATCGGCAGGGGGCCCAGCGCCGTGTCCGGCACCGCGACCAGGTCGTCGCGGAACGGCGGGTACTGGGCGATGTGCTCGGGCACCAGCGCCCAGCCGAGCCCGCGGGTGACCAGCTCGGCCATCGAATAGAAGCTGTTCAGGCGCCAGAACTGGGCGCTGAGCGGCGTGTCGCCGTCGCCTTCCGAGCGCGAGGCGATCAGCAGCTGGCGATGGCCGGCCAGGTCGCCGTGGGTGGGCGCGCCCTGGCCGGCCAGGGGGTGATCGCGGCCGACCACCAGCGACTGGCGCAGGTGGGCGATCGGCATGCCCTCGAGCAGCGGACCGCGGCCCAGCCGGCCGAGCAGGATGCCGAGATCGGCGGTGCGATCCTCGACCCAGCCGGCGATATCGCCCTGGGCACCGTAGAGCAGGGTCAGCTGCAGGGCGGGGTAGTGGTGGGCCAGGGCCTCGAGAGTCTCGTCTACCGGTGGCATCTCGACCAGCGCCTCGTCGATGGCCAGCACCAGCCGGGCCTCCTCGCCCTGGGCAATGGCCCGGGCACGGGAATCCAGCCGCTGGCACTGGCGCAGCACCGCCCGGGCCTCGTGGAGCAGCGCCTCGCCGGCCTCGGTCAGGCGCGGCAGGCGGCCGTCGCGGTCGAACAGGGTGCAGGCCAGGTCGGCCTCCAGGTGGGCGATGGCGGTGCTCACTGCCGACTGGGCGCGGCCCAGGTGGCGGGCCGCGGCGGAGAAGGAGCCGCGCTCGGCGCAGGCGACGAGCACCTCCAGCTGGTCGAGGGTCCAGCGCATGGGTGACCTATCGATTTTTCAGATGGAATCCAACTCGTATCCATCGCCATGATGGCGAGAATGGGCGCCCAGGTCGAGGCCAGTTGGCCTCGTGATGACATCTCGGGAGGTGACGATGCGCTCCTGGACCGAACGACTGACCCATACCGTGCTGTTCGAGGCCGGCGGCCTGGTGATGGTGACGCCGCTGGCCAGCTGGCTGACCGGCCATGGCATGGCCGAGATCGGCGCGCTGGCCGTGGGTCTGGCCAGCGTCGCCATGCTCTGGAACCTGGTCTGGAATCGCCTGTTCGATGCGCTGGTGCCGACGCGTCGCCGCAGCCTCGGTCAGCGCTTCGCCCAGGCCTGCGGCTTCGAGCTCGGCCTGCTGGTAATGACCCTGCCGGCGGTGGCCTGGTGGCTGGACATCGGCCTGCTCGAGGCCTTGTGGCTCGATGCCGGCTTCATGCTGTTCTTCCTGGCCTATGCCATGGTCTTCAATACGCTGTTCGATATCGTGATGCGCCGTCGGCTGGCGCGAGGAGATGCCTGATGGCCTATCTGTACCTGGCGCTGGCGATCGTCGCCGAAGTGGTGGCGACCAGTTCGCTGAAGGCGTCCCAGGAGTTCACCCGGCTGTGGCCGAGCGTGGTGGTGGTGGTGGGCTACGTGCTGGCCTTCTATCTGCTGACCCTGGCGCTTCGCACCCTGCCGGTGGGCATCGCCTACGCCTTCTGGGCCGGACTCGGCATCGTGCTGGTGACCCTGATCGGCATCCTGGTCTATGGCGAGCGCCTGGATGCGCCGGCGGCGCTGGGCCTTGCCATGATCATCGGCGGGGTGGTGGTCATCCAGGCCTTCTCCCGGGTCTCTGCCCACTGAGGTGCATAAGTATTGATACCGTCGACAGGTCTATGAGGGGCGCTATGAACCCATCCCTGGGCGCTTCTTTGGCCCTACGGCGCTCCCGCATCCTGCTCCGCTTGCAGGTCCGGTGCTGGCCATCCTTGGCCAGCCCGTTCGGCGGAATCCGCCTCACCCATGGCCAAAAACCCCCTCTTCGACCTGTCCCCGGTATTCCTCTTGGTTTCCGAATCCTCTTCTTTCCGATCAGTGTCAGTCGGTCGAATCGCGCCCGGGGCACGGGTAGACTGCGGCTCTGCCGCGCTTTCTCCTGTGCCCTTCGACCTCACGGATGACGCCCATGCTGTCTCGCTGCTTCTCGCTCTGCCTGCTGTTGCTGCTGCCCCTGACCGCCCTGGGGCAGGGGTTCTCCCACCTCTCGGAACTGGCCGATGACGGCTTCCGTATCGGCGCCGAGGCGCGCCTGCTGGGCAACGGCGAGCCTGGCGAGACCCTGGGCAGCCTGTCGCCGCAGCGCCAGCTGGCGCCGGCCTCGGTGTCCAAGGTCTACATGGCGGCGGCGGCGCTCGAGCGCTTCGGCCCCCAGCATCGCTTCACCACGCGGCTGCTCGGCAGCGCCGAGCCCGATGCCGAGGGCGTGCTGCACGGCGACCTGATTCTCGATGGCGGCGGCGACCCGGCGCTGACCACCGAGGACCTGTGGCGGCTGGTCCAGCGCCTGCATCAGGCCGGGGTGCGCCGGGTCACCGGGCGGCTGGTGGTCAGCCAGTGGCGCTTCGGTCCGGTGGCCTGCCTGACCGTCGACCGCTGCGAGGGCCAGCGTCGGGTCGACAACGCCTATAGCGCGCTGCTCTCCTCGGCGGCGGTCAACTACGGCAACTGGTGCGTGACTGTGGCCCCGGCGCGTACCGCCGGCGCGCCGGCCCGGGTCACGCCCTGCGACGGCCGGGCCGACCTGGTGCGCATCGACAACCGCATCGAGACCCGGCCGCCCAACAGCGGCACCCAGCTGTCGGCGGAGCGGATCACCGACGGCGACGGCGACGTGATGCGGGTGTCTGGCCAGATCTCCACCAACGCCCATCCGCGCGAGCTCTACCGCACCAGCTCCGACCCCGCCGAGCAGGCGGCGCGCACGCTGATGGCGATGCTCGAGCAGGGCGACATCGCGGTGGCCGGCGGGCACGTCACCACCACCCTGGAGCCGCCGGCCGGGGCCGTGCGCCTGGCCGCGGTGGATGGCAAGCCGCTGCAGGAACTGCTGCTGCGCACCCTCAACTACTCCAACAACTTCATGGCCGACACCCTGACGCTGGACCTGGCCACGACGCCGCGACCGTCGCTGAGCCAGGGCGGCGATGCCATCGAGGCCTTTGCCGGCGGCCTGCCGGGCCACGGCCCGCTGCGCCTGGACAGCGGTAGCGGCCTGACGCCGGAAAACCGCACCAGCGCCGCCGGGGTGAACGTGCTGCTCGAACACATGTTCCGCCAGCCCTCGCTGTTCCCGACCTTCGTCGCCGCGCTGCAGTCGCCGAGCAATGGTGTGATGCGCTTCATCCGCCGCGGCCCGGCGACCTTCCAGGACCATGTCATGCTCAAGACCGGCACCCTCTATCAGCCGGTGTCGGTGCGCGCCGCGGCCGGCTACTTCCGCACTCGCAGCGGGCGCTGGGGCGTGTTCAGCGTGCTGGTCAACGGCACCGGCTCGACGCCCTACCTGAGCTGGTCGCAGGTGCTGGAGCGGCTGTCGGTGGACCTCACGGCGATGATCGAGGCGAACTGAGTCGCGCCGTCGACGTAATAATTACCTAATCCGGCTCTGCTACCCTCGGCGTTCTCACGCCGAACGCTGATGGATGCTATCGATGAAACCCGGACACACCGGCTGGCGCCACCTGGTGCACTCCACCCGCTACTCCCTCAAGGGCCTCGGGGCGGCCTACCGCCACGAGGCCGCCTTTCGTCAGGAGCTCGGCCTGTGCCTGGTGATGACGCCGCTGGCCGTATGGCTGGGCCGCGAGCCGGTGGAGTGGATCCTGCTGATCGGCAGCTGCCTGCTGGTGCTGATCGTCGAGCTGCTCAACAGCGCCATCGAGAACGTGGTCGACCGCATCGGTCCGGAGCGCCACAAGCTCTCCGGCCGCGCCAAGGACATCGGCTCGGCGGCAGTGATGATGGCGCTGCTGACCGCCGGCCTGACCTGGGGGCTGATCGCCTGGGACCGCTTTCTGGGCTGAGCGGGACGAACGCCGTCTAGTGCCGTCCGGCCGGGCTTGGGTATGCTGAAGGGCATCGATCAACCGGATGCGAGACGCCCATGGCCCTGCCCGACGACTTCCTGCCGCTGGATGCCATTCCCGAACCGCTGGCGGCGCCGCTGCGACACGCCCGCGAGCGCCTGGCCACGGCCCTCGAGCAGGCCGACAATCTGGCCGAGATGCAGAAGCGCGAAGGTCCCGGCGAGAGCTGGTTGGCGCTGGCCCCGCACCGCCGCGAGCAGCTGGCGCGGGTGCTGGCGGTGTCGGAGTTCGTCGCCGAGACGCTGATCCGCCATCCCGACTGGCTGCCCCAGCTCGACGCTCTGGGCGAGCTGGACGCCGCCCCGGACGCTGACACCCTGAGCGAGACGCTCGCCGAGCGCCTCGAGGCCGCCGAGGACGAGGCGGCCATGCACGCCGCGGTGCGCCGCTTCCGCCAGGTGCGCATGCTGGGCATCGTGTGGCGCGACCTGACCCGCCCGCCGGGCATCGACATGTGGGCCACCGCCGGCGCCGTCACCCGGCTCGCCGAGACCTGCCTGGAGCAGGCGCTGGCCTGGCTCGAGCGCCACGTCGAGGCGCGCTGGGGCCGTCCCGGGCCGCGCGCCGACGGCAGCGAGCAGCGCCTGGTGGTGCTCGGCATGGGCAAGCTCGGCGCCGGCGAGCTCAATCTCTCCTCCGACATCGACCTGATCTTCGCCTTTCCCGAGAAGGGCGAGACGGTGGGCGGGCGCAAGACGCTCGAGCATCAGGAGTACTTCACCAAGATCGGCCAGAAGCTGATCGGCGCGCTGGACGCGGTGACCGCCGACGGCTTCGCCTTCCGCGTCGACATGCGCCTGCGCCCGCTGGGGGACGGTGGCCCGCTGGTCGGCAACTTCGCCTCGCTGGCCAGCTACTACCAGGACCAGGGCCGCGAGTGGGAGCGCTATGCCATGCTCAAGGCGCGCCCGGTGGCCGGCGACCTGGAGGCCGGCACCGAGCTGCTGGCGAGCATCCGGCCCTTCGTCTATCGCCGCTACCTGGACTTCGGCGCCATCGAATCGCTGCGCGAGCTCAAGGCGATGATCAACCGCGAGGTGCGCCGCCGCGGCATGCAGGACAACATCAAGCTCGGCCCCGGCGGCATCCGCGAGGTGGAGTTCGTGGTCCAGGCTTTCCAGCTGATCCGCGGCGGTCGCGACACCGAGCTGCAGGTCACCTCGCTGAAGACCGCCCTGGAGCGCCTGCCGGAGCTGGGCCTGCTGCCCAGTGAAGTGGTCGACGAGCTGATGCCCGATTACGTCTTCCTGCGCGACCTCGAGCACGCCATCCAGGCGCTGGAGGATCGCCAGACCCAGACCCTGCCGGCCGAGGAGCTGGCCCGCGAGCGGGTCGCCCTGGCGCTGGACATGGAGGACTGGCCGGCGCTGATGGCGCGGCTCGACGAGGTGCGCGAGCGCGTCCGTCGCCACTTCGACGCGGTGATCGCCGACCCCGAAGAGGCCGACGGCGATGCGTCCGCCGCGGGCGGTGGCGGCATCGAGCTGGAGGAGTGGCGGGCGCTGTGGCGCGACGAGCCCGACGAGGAGGAGGCGCTGGCGCGGCTCGAGGAAGCGGGCTTCACCGACCCGACCGCCGCTTACCGGCGCCTGCGCACGCTGCGCGACTCGCGTCAGGTGCAGGCCATGCAGCGCATCGGCTACGAGCGCCTGGAGGCGCTGATGCCGCTGCTGCTCGACGCCGCCGCGGCCAGCGAGGCGCCGGACGTGGCCCTGGAGCGGGTGCTGCCGCTGGTCGAGGCGGTGCTGCGGCGCACCGCCTACCTGGCGCTGCTGCGCGAGAATCCCGAGGCGCTGGAGCACCTGATGCACCTGTGCAGCGCCAGCCCCTGGATCGCCGAGCAGCTGGCCCGCCACCCGATCCTGCTCGACGAGCTGCTGACCCCGGACACCCTCTACACGCCGGCCGACAAGGCGAGGCTGGCCGACGAGCTGCGCCAGGCCCTGGGGCGAATTCCCGAGGGCGACGAGGAGGCCGAGCTCGAGGCGCTGCGCGTGTTCAAGCACGCCCAGGTGCTGCACGTGGCGGCCTCCGACATCGCCGGCACCCGCCACCTGATGAAGGTCAGCGACTATCTCACCTACATCGCCGAGGTGATCCTCGAGACGGTGTTGGCCATGGCCTGGAAGCACCTGACCCGCAAGCACGGCTTCCCGCTGCGCCGCGACGGCGAGCGCTGCGGCCAGGCGCCGGAATTCCTGATCATCGGCTACGGCAAGCTCGGCGGCATCGAGCTCGGCTACGGCTCCGACCTGGACCTGGTGTTCCTTCACGACGGCGCCACCCGCGGCAGCACCGACGGCGATCGGCCGATCGACAACGCGGTGTTCTTCACCCGCCTCGGCCAGCGCATCATCCACCTGCTCACCGCGGTGACCCCGGCCGGCAGCCTCTACGAGGTCGACATGCGCCTGCGGCCCTCGGGCAACGCCGGACTGCTGGTGTCGAGCCTCGACGCCTTCGCCGACTATCAGCGCCGCGAGGCCTGGACCTGGGAGCACCAGGCGCTGGTGCGGGCCCGGGTGGTGGCCGGCCACGATACCCTGGCCGAGGGCTTCGACGCCGTGCGCGGCGAGATCCTCGGCCGCGAGCGCGACGTCGAGGCGCTGCGCGAGGAGGTGGTGGCGATGCGTCACAAGATGCGCAAGCACCTGGCGAGCCAGGCCGAGGGCGACGACTTCGACCTCAAGCAGGATCCGGGCGGCATGGTCGACATCGAGTTCCTGTGCCAGTTCGCGGTGCTGGCGATGTCTCACGACAGCCCGGCGCTGCTGCAGTGGAGCGACAACATGCGCATCCTCGAGACCCTGGAGAGTAGCGGCCGGCTGCCCGCCGAGGACGGTGAGCGCCTGCGCGAGGCCTACCTGGCCTGCCGCACCGCGGCCCATCGCGCGGCCCTGACCGGCGATCCGGCCCGCGGCGACAACGCCGACTTCGCCACGCATCGCCAGGCCGTCATCGCGGTCTGGCAGCGGCTGCTCGAGCCGGCGTCAGGAGACGCCTGAGGTCTACGTCTGGCGATACCAGCTCGCGAGCGCGGCCTCCAGGCCGCGCAGGTCGAGGGTGGTGACCACGTCCGTGGGGAAGGGGGAGGCCGCCGGATCGGCGGTGACACCGACGAAGCCCGTGGCATTGGAGCGGGCGGCGCGATAGTCGTTGTAGGAGTCGCCCACCATGACCGTGCTTGGTGCCCGGAGGCCGTGCCGATTCAGCAGCTGGCCGAGCCCCGTCACCTTGTCCGGCGGCGAGCCGATCACCTCGTCGAAATGGCCGGCCAGGTCGCGCCGGGCGACGATCTCGCGCAGCTCGTGCTCGGGTGTGGCGGACAGCAGATAGATCGGCAGGCGACCGCGATGGCTTTCGAGGAATGCCAGGGCGCCGGGAATGGCGGGAGCGGCGAGAATGCGCTGCTCCACGCCCGCCTTGAAGCGTCGGCACAGCGCCTCGATGGACGCCTCGTCGGCCGGGCGGCCGAGGATCTGCGCTTCGATGTGGCGGAACTTGACCTCCCGGGGCTGGCCGCCGCGTCGGCCCAGATAGGCGCGGACGGCGCGGCGCAGGGGCTCGGGCTGGTCGTCGTAGAGGGCGGCGAAGGCCTCGCGCTTGAGGCTCGCCGAGTCGAGGATCACGCCGTCGAAGTCGAAGACCAGCACGCTGTCCGGATCGCAGAAGAAATCGCTCACGTTGGGCTCCGCTGCACGCGCACCACCGGGCCGCGTTTCCGTGGGGACGGGGCGCGTTTCAGGAATATCGGGAAGCCGTGGCTCGGGTGTGTCGCCGCCCCGTGCCGCGCCCGCCAGCCTGGGGCATCAGGATACTGGGTTCGTTTGTCGAACTAAAGTGCTTTATACGAACAAGCTGGAATCGGTTTCCAGTACTGTCAATCTGCTGCAAGGTCATCTAAGACCAAGGTTGCGGTCAACTATCGTGTAACGAGAAAAGCGCCTGAAACGCTGTCATGGCGGGCCACAAGGGAGTGTCGGCCGTGATTCGGACAATTGGCTGCCGGCAAAAGCGGCTTGCCTTGACACCCGGGATGTCGTGCATAATGCGAACTTTGCGACGCTATGCGAACATTTGTCAGGGCGTCTCTCGCCGCGTCGACGCGACCCCGCCGGGGATGTGGCGAGGATCTCTCGATCCGATTGTCAGGAGGTTCAGATGCGTGCCATCGCCACCGTGTGCCTGAGTGGAGATCTGCGGACCAAGCTGGAAGCCATCGCGCGCGCCGGCTTCGGCGGCGTGGAGATCTTCGAGAACGATCTGCTGTCCTTCGACGGCTCCCCCGAGGAGGTGCGCGAGCTCTGCGATTCGCTGGGGCTGTCCATCGTCGCCTTCCAGCCGTTCCGCGACTTCGAGGGCATGCCCGAGCCCCAGCGTAGCCGCAATCTGCAGCGTGCCGAGCGCAAGTTCGATCTCATGGAGCAGCTTGGCACCGATTTCCTGCTGGTGTGCAGCAACGTCTCGCCCCAGTCCGACGGTGATCTCGACCGGGTAGCCGCCGACCTGCGCGAGCTCGCCGAGCGAGCCGGACAGCGCTGCATCCGCATCGGCTTCGAGGCGCTCGCCTGGGGCCGCCATATCTCCGACTACCGGGACGCATGGGAAGTGGTGCGGCGCGCCGATCACCCCTATCTCGGCGTGGTGCTCGACAGCTTTCACATTCTCTCCCGCGGCCATGACCTCTCCACCATCGGCAAGATTCCCCGCGACAAGATCTTCTTCGTCCAGGTGGCCGATGCGCCGCTGCTCGACATGGACGTGCTGCAGTGGAGCCGCCATTTTCGCTGTTTCCCCGGCCAGGGGCGCCTGCCGCTCGAGGCCTTCATGCGCGAGCTGGCCCGCTCGGGCTACGACGGTCCGCTGTCGCTGGAGATCTTCAGCGATGCCTTCCGCGCCGCGCCTACCGAGATCACCGCCCTGGACGGCCTGCGCTCGCTGATCTGGCTCGAGAACCTGGTCGAGGATGGCCCCTGGGCGGGGCGGATTCCGCCGGCCCCGCACTACCGCGGCATCCATTTCATCGAGTTCACCCTCGACGAGGAGAGCGCCGCGCCGCTGGGCGAATTCATCGGCGCGCTCGGCTTCCGCCACGTGGGGCGCCACCGCTCGAAGAACGTCGAGCTGTGGAAGCAGGGCGAAGTGCATCTGGTGCTCAACTTCGAGACCGACAGCTTCGCCCATACCTTCCGCCTGCTGCATGGCACCTCGGTGTGCGCCGTGGGCTTCCGCGTGGATGACGTGGAGCAGGCGCTGGACCGGGCCCGCGCCTTCAAGGCGCCGCGCTTCCGCGGCCAGGTCGGCGAGGGCGAGATGGAGATTCCGGCCCTGCGCGGCATCGAGGGCAGCCTGGTCTACCTGGTTGACGACCAGGCGGCCGGCGACCTGCAGTGGCGCACCGACTTCGAGCTGTTCGATCAGGAGAGCCGCGACGAGGCGGGGCTGGTGCGAGTCGATCACCTCTCCTATGTGCTGCCGGCCACCCAGCTGCTGGGCTGGCAGCTGTTCCATCGCACCGTGTTCGGCTTCGCCGCCGAGGCCGAGAACGAGATCGTCGATCCGCGCGGGATGATGGTCAGCCAGGCGGTGGTGAGCCCGGATCGCAGCATTCGCCTGCCGCTCACCGTGTCCCAGGTGCAGGAGACCCAGCCCGGGCGCTTCCTCAGCGAGTTCCGCGGCGGCGTGCAGCAGATCGCCTTCGAGAGTCGCGACATCTTCGCCACCGTCGACGAGATCCAGGCCCGTGGCCTGCCGCTGCTGAAGATTCCGGGCAACTACTACGACGACCTCGAGGCGCGCTATGACCTCGACGAGTCGCTGCTGGAGGCCATGCGGGCCCGCAATATCCTCTTCGACCGCAATGGGGACGGCGACTTCTTCCATGCCTACACCGAAACCTTCTCGGGGCGCTTCTTCTTCGAGATCGTCGAACGGCGAGGCGGCTACCAGCAGTTCGGCGAGGCCAATGCCGGCATTCGCCTGGCGGCCCAGTCGAAGAGCGGATGACGTTTCATGGTCGGAGTTTTGATATCCACAGGAGCTTTCCAGGAGATAACGCCATGAAACTGGGGCTGATCGGCAAGGCCATCATGAACTCCAGCTCGCCGGACCTGCATGTACGGCTGGGCGAGCTGACCGGCATTCCCGCCACCTATGATCTGTTCGATGCCAACGAGCTACCTATCGACTCCCTGGACAGCCAGGTGCGTCGGGTGATAACCGAGGGCTATCGCGGCGTCAACGTCACCTTTCCCTGGAAGGAGGCGGCGGTGCAGCTGGCCGACGAGGCCACCGAGGGCGCGCGCATGGTCGGGGCCGCCAACACTCTGGTGTTCGAGGACGGACGCATTCTCGCCGAGAACACCGACTTCACCGGCTTCGTCAGCGGCTTTCGCGCCACCCTCGGCGAGCGCGCCCCGGGGCGGGTGCTGCTGATCGGCACCGGCGGCGTGGGCAAGGCGGTGGCCTTCGGGCTCGGCAAGCTCGGCGCCGAGGAGGTGATCCTGCTCGACCTCGACGAGGCCAAGGCCCGGGGGCTCTGTGAGGAGCTCGGGGCCGAGGGCTTCCCGGCCTCGTGGATTCGCCCCGAGCAGCTGGCCGAGACGGTGGCGCGCTGCGACGGTCTGGTCAACTGCACGCCCATCGGTCACGAGAAGAGTCCCGGCTGTCCGCTGCCCGGGGAACTGATCGAGGCCCGTCACTGGATCTTCGATGCGGTCTACGTGCCGGCGGTCACCGAGTTCATTGCCGCCGCCCGGGCGGCCGGGGCCAGCGTGATGAGCGGCGTCAGCCTGTTCGTCTTCCAGGGCGTGGACGCCTTCAAGCGCTTTTGCGAGGATGCCGACAGGCGTGCTGCGGCCGACGAACAGGCCGCCGCACTGTTCGCCCACTACAAGCGGGAACTGCTGAAGGAGAATGACGGATGAGCGTGGGCAAGGTTCTGGTGCTGCACGGCCCCAACCTCAATCTGCTGGGCACTCGCCAGCCGGAGATCTATGGCCACGAGACCCTGGCGGACATCGACGACGCCCTGCGTGCCCAGGCCGCCGATCACGGCTGGGCGATCGACTGCCGCCAGAGCAATCACGAGGGCGAGCTGATCGATGCCATCCACGCCGCTCGCCTGGACGGCACCGCGGCGATCATCATCAATCCGGCGGCCTACACGCACACCTCGGTGGCGATTCTCGATGCCTTGAATGCCTTCGACGGCCGGGTGATCGAGGTACACCTGTCCAATGTGCACAAGCGCGAGAGCTTCCGTCACCACTCCTACGTATCGCTGCGCGCCGACGGCGTGATAGCCGGTCTCGGCAGTCGAGGCTACCGTGCCGCCCTGGAAGCATTGATCGCGGCCGGCTAAGCGCCACTCTCTGTCCTGGGGCCCGCCATGATGCGGGCCTTTTTTTGGAATGTCGTTGCATTTTTCGTCGTTCATGGCCGGTGTCGTCGATCCGGCGCTTGTGACGAACAAGCGCCAGAATACTGCCACGTAGCGGCTTCTAGGCGGATGGAGGAAGAGAGGCTTCAACCTTGGTCGTAATCCGCTGGCACCTCGTTGACACCCCGGCGGGGGGATTCTAGTGTTCGTCTCGTGCACTTAAGTTCGTTAGGCGAACTGAAAGCCTCCGGTCGGTGTTGGAACCAGAGACACAAACCATAATTAAGGGAGATCTCCCATGAACGTCAGAGCCGCCAAGTTAGCCTTTGTCGGTACCGCCCTCGCCGTCGGCGTGGCCTCGGTCGCCGAGGCGCAGCCGCAGACGATTCGTTTCGGCCACGTGGATCCGGATAACTGGCAGAATTCCAAGAAGGGAGCCGCCGCCCGGATCTTCAAGAACATCGTCGAGTCCGAGACCGACCTGTCGGTGGAGCTGTTCCCGGCCGGATCGCTGGGGGACGAGGACGAGATGATCCAGCAGGCCATCGACGGCATGACGCCGGTGGTGATGGTGTCCGGCGCCATGTCCAAGGTCTGCCCGGCCGCCGGCGTGCTGGACATCCCCTACATGTTCGAGTCCCCGGTGGTCGCCTGGGACGTGCTCGACGGTGAATTCGGCGACGCCCTGGCCCAGCACTGCCTGGAGCAGACCGGCCTGCGTACCCTGGGCTACGGTGAAACCGGGTTCCGTCACTTTACCAACAGCGACCACGAGATCCGTACGCCAGCGGACATGGAAGGCCTCAAGTTCCGCGTTCAGGATATTCCGCTTTACGTGGAGATGGTCGAAGGCCTGGGCGCCGAGCCCACGCCGATCGCCTGGTCCGAGCTTCCCACGGCGCTCTCCACCGGGGTAGTCGATGGCCAGGAGAACCCGGTGGGTACCATCTACAACAACAATCTGCATGAACTGCAGGACTACATGACCCTGGACGGCCACGTATACGGGACCGACTTCCTGCTGATCAACGAGCAGTTCTTCAGCATGCTGTCCGAGCAGGATCAGCACGTGCTCGAACGTGCCGGTGAAATCGCCGGCAACATGGGGCGGTCCATCCAGCAGTTCACCACGGCCGAAGGTCTGAAGGCCGTCAAGGAGGCGGGCATGCAGGTCTATCGCCCGACGCCCGAGGAGCTGGCACAGTTCCGCGAGCAGGCACAGCCGCCGGTCATCAAATGGCTGCGTGAGGACCTGGGTGACGACGCCGAGTGGATCGATCGCCTCCAGCAGGCTGTGGCCGACGCTACCGCCGACGAATAAGCCTCACCGCCGTGCCGGGTAACCGGCACGGCGACCCTCCGCTTCGCATGGGACGAAACGCTCATGGTTACCCTCTTTCGCCTGACACGACGCATTGCCGCGGGAGTCTTCGCCTTCGGCGCCGGCCTGTCGATGGCGCTGATCTTTCTGATCGTGTTCGGCAACGCCTTCACGCGCTACGTGTTCGGCAGTTCCCTGGCCTGGGGCGATCAGGTGCCGGTCTTCCTCGGCATCTACGGCGTGATGTTCGGTCTGGCGCTGGCCTACTTGCAGGATCGCCACGTGCGCTTCGGCCTGGTCGTGGACTTCCTTCCCCCGCGGCCGCGCGAGGCGCTGTTCGTGGTCGTCGACCTCGCGGTCGTTGCGATCGGAGCCCTGCTGGCCTGGTCGGGCTACCTGTTCATGGCCAGCCGCGGTGGCATGCGTATCTCAGGGCTCAGCGGCACGGTGCGCAGCCTCAGGGAGGCCACCGGCATGGAGTGGGTCGCCTCGCTCGGCACCCTGGCGCCTTACCAGTTTGCGCTGTGCCTGGGGGGCGTGCTGCTTGCCGTCGCTGCGCTGATCAAGCTCGTCGAGCGCCTGTCGGCGCTGTGCTCCCCGTCATCCGAGGTGTCCTGACATGGTCTACGTCATCCTGCTGGTCGGCCTCGCCATCGGCGTGCCGGTCGCCTTTGCCATCGTGGCCGCGCTGCTGTATTTCATGGCCAACGCCGGCTTCCCTTACCAGATATCCACCGTGGCCACCGAGATGTTCTCGGGCCTGAACTCTTTCGCCCTGCTGGCGATACCGCTGTTCGTGCTGGCCGGCGAGCTGATGAACGAGAGCGGCATCACGGTGCGTATCATCGCCTTCTCCAAGGTGCTGATCGGACGCGTCAGGGGCGGTCTGGCTCATGTCAACATCTGGGCCTCGGTGATCTTCGCCGGACTGTCCGGCTCCGCGGTGGCCGATACCTCGGCGCTGGGCAGAGTGTTCATCCCCGAGATGGAGAAGGAAGGCTATCCGCGCGACTTTGCCGCGGCGCTGACCGCCGCCTCTTCGGTGATCGGGCCAATCATTCCGCCGAGCATTCCGGTGATCATCTACGCGCTGATCGTCTCCGGAGTCTCGGTACCGTCGTTGTTCCTGGCGGGGATCGTGCCCGGGGTGCTGCTGGCGGTCTTCCTGTCCGGCTACGTGATGCTGTTCGCCGGCAAGTACGAGAAGCGCCGCGACGTCGATATGCCCAAGGAAGAGAAGCGTTCCATCCTGATCGACGGCATCATCCCGCTGCTGATGCCGGTGTTCGTGGTCGGCGCGATCCTGCTGGGCATCGTCACGCCCACCGAGGCTGCGGCCTTCGCCGTCGCCTATGCGCTGTTCGTCGGCACGGTGCTGTTCCGCAAGCTGAGCTGGCGCGATCTGCCGGGAATCTTCTCGCGTACCATGGTCGACAGCGCGGTGATCATGATCATCATCGCCGCCGTCGGAGCGGCCAACTGGCTGCTGACCTACAATCGCGTGCCGAATCTGCTCACTGAGTTCACGCTGTCCTACATCTCGACGCAGTGGACCTTCCTGCTGGCGGTGATCGTGCTGTTTCTGCTGGTGGGACTGTTCCTCGAAGGCATCGCCGCCATGCTGGTGCTTGTGCCGATCCTGCATCCCATCGCAGTGAGCCTGGGGGTGGATCCGGTCCACTTTGGCATCATCGTGATCTTCAACCTGATGATCGGCCTGATCACGCCGCCCATGGGGCTGTGCCTGTTCGTTGCCGATTCGGTGGCCGAAGTGGGGCTGGGGCGGCTGTCGAGGCGGATTCTGCCGCTATTCCTGGTAGAGCTGCTGGTGCTCTTCATCATTACTTTCGTGCCGGTCACCGTCACAGGGCTTCCGGCCCTGTTAGGTTACTGACCCGGTCGACGAGCCGGTCTCCCCGCGGCGGGCGCTCGAGAGGGCGCCCGCCGCTTTTGTTGTCACCGGTGGCGCGAATGCTGGGGTCAGGACACGGCGAAGAGATCGATATGCTGGATCAGCCACAGCACCAGACTGATGGTCACAAAGGAGGCCAGGGTACTGACCATCAGGGTCGCGGCGGCGATGTCGTCCAGCCCGAAGCGCTGGCCGAGCAGCGGGTAGACGCTGACCATCGGCGCGCTGGCGAACAGCAGCGCGCCGGCGATCCTCAAGGGATCGATGCCGGGCAGCAGCAGAAAGGCGCCGAGCACCAGCAGCGGATGCAGCACCAGCTTGCCGATGGCGATCTGGCTCATGTCCAGCGCCATGCCGTGGGGCCGTAGGCCATACAGCGAGCCGCCGATCACGAACAGGGCGGCGGGCCCCGAGGCTCCGGCCAGCATGTCGATGACCTTGGCCAGTGGCGTGGGCAGGGGCTGGCCGCTGGCCGACAGCAACACGCCGATCGCGAGCCCGATGAGGATCGGATTGCGCACCAGGCGCATGACGGTCTGACGCAGGGTGTCACGCAGGCCGTTGCCGGCCTGACGGCCCAGCTCGGCGAGTATCAGCGCCAGGGGAATGATCAGCAGGTTCTCGATCATCATGTTCAGGGCTAGCAGCACCGCCGCCGGCGGCCCCAGCGCCATGGCGACCACCGGATAGCCGATGAAGCCGCTGTTGGAGACCGACATGCCGAGTGCCTGGATGGCCCCTTCGGACAGCGGCTTGCGCTCGATCCTCAGGGTCAGCCCCAGCCCAAGGGCGAATGCTGCCAGTGAGCCCGCACCGTAGGCCAGCAGATAGTCGGGATCGAAGACCTCGCCAAGCGGGTTCTCGGTCAGGGCGCGGATCACCAGCGCCGGCAGCGCGAAGTACAGGACGAAGGTGCCGATCCCCTGCAGCGCCTGCTGATCCAGCAGCCGCCCGGCTCGGGCCAGGTAGCCGAGGCCGATGATCAGGAAGATCGGCGTCGTGATGGCGAGAATGTCGAGCACGGAAGCCTCCTTGCTGTCGTGCCGGGTGACGGGATCAGGTGAAGAGTCGCGAGGACAGCCAGGCCTGGGCCAGCTCTTCGGCGGCCTGGCGCAGGCTGGGCGCCAGGCGATGCATGCGTGGCTCGTCGAGGCGCACGCTGGGCCCGGCGACGCTGAGGGTGCCGAGCACCTGCCCGTTCAGCGGGTGGAGTACTGCCACCGCGAGTGCCGCTGTGCCGACGCCCGCATGCTCCACCTGCCAGCTGTAGCCATGGGTACGGGTCCGGTTCAGGTAGTCGAGAATCTCGTCATCGGAGCGGGGCGCCTGGGGGCCGTAGTCGTCCGCCGGGCCGGTGTCCTGTGCCTCGACCAGGGCGAGCGCCTCCTGGTTGCTGAGCCGCGCCAGCCAGGCGTGGCCAGAGGCGGTGCAGAACAGCGGCGCCTCGCGCCCCATGTCGGGATCGTAGCGCAGTCCGGAGCGGGCCCCCTGGGCCTTGGCGATCCAGATCTGGCGCTGGTTCTCGATGATCCCCAGGCGCACCAGCTCACCCGATTCCTCGGCCAGCCGGTCGAGGATCGGCTGGACGATGTCGGGCGCACCGCTGCTGGCCAGGAAGCGGCTGCCCAGGGCCACCAGGCGGGTGGTCAGCTGGTAGTGGGCGCTGAGTGGCTCCTGGCGCACGTAGCCCAGGCGAATCAATTCCTGGCAGATGCGATGAGCGGCGCTCTTGGGAATCTCCAGCCGTTGGGCGAGCGTCTGCAGGGGAAGGCCGCGGGCATCGGCAGAGAGGGCGTCCAGTATGCCCATTGTGCGCTCGATCAAGCTTGAAGCCATGAGGTTCCTCTGGATGGGGACGCCGTGGGTCGTCCCGATCTGGTGTGACGGTCAGCTTACGTGGGTCCGGATCAGCGCCACCTTGTCCTGCAGCAGCGGCAGGAAACGGTGGGTCAAGGTCTCGAAGTCGATGCGCGCAGCATTGGTGCTGACGTTGATGGCGCCGAGCAGATGGCCGTTGGCGTCGAAGGCCGGCACCGCCAGCGAGCGCAGCGCCGGGTCCAGTTCCTGATCGACGATGCTGTAGCCCTGCTGACGAACCTGCTCGATGCAGTTGCGCAGCTGGGCCTTGTCGATGATCGAACGCTCGGTGTGGGCCTCGAGCGTGACTCGCTCGAGGTAGGCGTCGAGCTCGTCGTCGGGCAGCTGGGCCAGCAGCACCCGCCCCATGGAGGTGTAGGCGGCCGGCAGCCGGGTGCCGACCGACAGGGTGATCGCCATCAGGCGGTGCTTGGCCGACGAGCGGCACACGTAGGTCACGTTATCGCCGTCGAGCACGCCCAGCGACGAGGATTCGCCGATCTCCTCGGTGATGTCCTCCAGGTATTGTTGGATCACCGAGCGATAATTGTTGGCCGACAGATACGAATAGCCGAGCTGCAGCACCTTGGGCGTCAGCTCGAAGTGGCGCTGCTGCTTGCGCACGTAGCCCAGGGCGTGGAGCGTGAGCAGGAAGCGGCGGGCCCGGGCGCGGTTCATGCCGGTCTTGGTCGCGACCTCGCTCAGCGTCATGCGCGGCGTGTCGTCGTCGAAGGCCTGGATCACCTCAAGGCCGCTGGCCAGGGCGGTGACGAAGTCGCGATCGTCCGGGGTCAGGGTGTCGTCTTGCATGGGCGCATCATCGCAGGTTGTCCGTATCGAGTTGATGGGGCATCCGCCAACAATCTAGCATAATGTTCGAAATGCGAACACTTGTGCGACTTTAGTCAGGGTCGCCATGGCCGCTCTAGATTGCCACTTCCTGCCCACCGCGGAGATTCTGCCATGCCCGTCGATATGCTCCAGTCCCCCTTCATGAGCCAGGAGGCCCAGGCGGCCAGCCGCGACGAGGACTTCGTCGGCGCGATGCTGGCCTTCGAGCTGGCCCTGGCCGAGACCCAGGAGGCCGAGGGCGTCATCCCCACCGGCACCGCCGAGCGCATGCGGGCCCATCTGGAAGGGCATGCCTTCGACGTGCCCGCCATCACCGCGGGCATCGCCAGCGGCGGCAACGCCGCCATTCCCTTCGTCAAGGCCGGCCGCGCCGCGCTGCCCGACGATCTCAAGCGCTACTGGCACCTCGGCGCCACCAGCCAGGACGTGGTCGACAGCGCCCTGATGCTGCTGCTCGCGCCGCGCCTGGCGCGGCTCGATGCGCTGCTCGTGCGCTGCCGAGCCGCCGGCATCGCGCTGATGGCGCGCCACGACGAGACCGTGATGGTGGGGCGCACGCTGATGCAGCAGGCGCTGCCGATCACCTTCGGCGTCAAGGTGGCCCACTGGGCGCTGGGCCTCGAGGAGGGGCGCCGGCGGCTGGTCGGGCTGACGCTGCCGGTGCAGTTCGGCGGCGCGGTGGGCGTGCACTCCGGTTTAGACGGGCCGGGCCGGGAGGGCCTCGGCCTCAGCGTCATGGACGGCCTCGCCGCGCGGCTCGGCCTGGCGGCGCCGGTGCTGCCCTGGCACACCGATCGCCAGCCGATCCATGCCCTGGCCAGCGGTGTCGATGCGCTGGCCGGCGCCGCCGAGAAACTGGCGCTGGATGTCTCGCTGCTGACCCAGACCGAGCTCGGCGAGGTGGCCGAACCCGCCGGCGAGGGCATGGGCGAATCGTCGTCGATGCCCCACAAGCGCAATCCGGTGCGCTGCGCGATGATCCGCGGGGCCTGCCGCCGGGTCCATGGCCACACCTCGGTGATCCTCAACGCCACGGCGCAGCCGCTGGAGCGCGGGCTCGGCGAGTGGCACGCCGAGTGGACGCCGCTGGTCGACGGCGTGCTGCTGCTGGAAGGCGCGCTGGAGCAGTCCGCCGTGCTGCTCGAGGGGCTGGAGGTCAACGCCGAGGCCATGCGCCGCAATCTCGCGGTGACCGGCGGCGCGATCATGGCCGAGCCGGTGGCGCGGCGGCTGACGCCGCAGCTGGGCCCCGATGCCGCCAAGGCGCTGGCGGCGGATGCGTCCGAGCGCGCCCGGCAGGCGGCGTGCCCCTATGCGCAGGCCCTGGAGGCGCTGCTGGGGGAGCGGCACGCCGAGCTGGCGGGCGAGATCACCCGCGATGAGCTCGAGGCCGCCACGGATCCAGCCTTATACCTTGGTAGCAGCAAGGCCCAGGTCGCGCGCGCGGTCCGCTGGCTGGAAGGCTGAGTAACTCGCTGAAAAAAATGGGAATTCGAGCAATGACAGGAGCCGGCCGTGCCGGCTCCTGGCGTTTCCGGCGTTTGACGCCGCCGGGCGTGCGGATTAATTTGTTCGTACTGCAAATCTATGTGCGTATAGCGAACTCTTCGGCGCGCATGGAGATCGAACAGCAACCGTGAACGCCGGCGATCCCTGCACACTCCTCGATCCGGGCGTTCCCACCAGAGGCGACTATCATGGCCGAGATCCTCAGCCTGCATGACGCGGTGGCGCGCTACGTCGAAGACGGCGCCACCGTGGCCATGGAGGGCTTCACCCACCTGATTCCCTTCGCCGCCGGGCACGAAGTCATCCGCCAGGGCAAGCGCGACCTGACCCTGATCCGCATGACGCCGGACCTGGTCTACGACCAGCTGATCGGCGCCGGCTGCGCGAGGAAGGTGATCTTCTCCTGGGGCGGCAATCCCGGCGTGGGCTCGCTGCACCGCCTGCGCGACGCGGTGGAGAAGGGCTGGCCGCACAAGGTCGAGATCCTCGAGCACAGCCACGCCGCCATGGCCTGCGCCTTCGAGGCCGGCGCCGCCGGGCTGCCGCTGGCCGTGCTGCGCGGCTACGTCGGCAGCGAGCTGCCCAACGTCAACGACCAGATCAGGTTCATCGAGTGCCCCTTCACCGGCGAGCGCCTGGCCGCGGTGCCGTCCGTGCGCCCCGATGTCTCCATCGTTCACGCCCAGAAGGCCGACCGTGCCGGCAACGTGCTGGTCGAGGGCATCGTCGGCGTGCAGAAGGAGGCGATTCTGGCCGCCACGCACAGCATCGTCACCGTCGAGGAAGTCGTCGACGATCTCGATACGCATCCCAATGCCTGCGTGATCCCGGGCTGGGCCATCGACGCCATCGCCGTGGCCGAGCAGGGCTCGCTGCCGTCCTACGCGCACGGTTACTACCCGCGCAACAACCGCTTCTACAAGGAGTGGGACGCCATCGCCCGCGACCGCGATGCCTTCACCCAGTGGATCGAAGAGAACGTCATGAACGCCGGGGAGACTGCCTGATGAGCCACGTCGAGAAGAGCCTGGACTACACCGCCGGCGAGATGATGACGGTGACCGCCGCGCGGGCGCTGGAGAACGGCACCACCTGCTTCGTCGGCATCGGTCTGCCCAGCGAGGCCGCCAACCTGGCGCGCCTGACCCACGCCCCGGACGTGGTGCTGATCTACGAATCCGGCACCCTGCAGACCAAGCCCGAGGTGCTGCCGCTGTCGATCGGCGACGGCGAGCTGTGCGAGACCGCGCTGACCACCGTCTCGGTGCCGGAAATGTTCCGCTACTGGCTGCAGGGCGGCAAGATCAACGTCGGCTTCCTCGGCACCGCCCAGATCGACCGCTACTGCAACCTCAACACCACCCTGATCGGCGACTACACCGCGCCCAAGGTGCGCCTGCCGGGTGGCGGTGGGGCGCCGGAGATCGCCACCAACGCGGGCGAGGTGTTCATCACCCTCAAGCACTCCAAGCGCGCCTTCGTCGACCAGGTCGATTTCATCACCACCCTGGGCTTCGGCCGCGACGGCAGGGGCCGCGACGGCGTGCCCAACATCGGCAAGGGCCCGACCCGGGTGATCACCGACCTGTGCGTGATGAAGCCGGATCCGGAGACCAGGGAGCTGGTGGTGGTGTCGCTGCACCCGGGCGTGACCGCCGAGCAGGTCCAGGAGGCCACCGGCTGGGAGATCCGCTTCGCCGAGACCCTGGAGAGCACCCCGGAGCCCAGCGCCCGCGAGCTCGAGGTGCTGCGCGCGCTCAAGGATCGCACCGCTCAAGCCCACGCGGGCCAGTAAACCAGGAGATCACCGCATGACCGACGTCTATCTCTGTCATCCCCGTCGCAGCGCCATCGGCCGCTTCGGCGGCACCCTGGCCAGCGTGCGCCCGGACGACCTGGCCGCCGACATCTTCAAGGCGGTGCTGGCCGAGGCGCCCCGGCTGGAGGCCGCGGCGATCGAGGAAGTCTTCATGGGCTGCGCCAACCAGGCCGGCGAGGACAACCGCAACGTGGCGCGCATGTCGTCGCTGCTGGCGGGCCTTCCGCCCTCGGTGCCCGGCACCACCATGAACCGCCTGTGCGGCTCGGGCATGGACGCCGTGGGCACCGCCTTCCGCGCCATCAAGGCCGGCGAGATGGACCTGGCCCTGGCCGGCGGCGTGGAATCCATGTCCCGCGCGCCCTACGTGATGGGCAAGGCCGAGAGCGCCTATGCCCGCGGCCAGCAGATCGAGGACACCACCATCGGCTGGCGCTTCGTCAATCCGCTGATGAAGAAGGTCTACGAGACCCACTCGATGCCCGAGACCGCGGAAAACGTCGCCGAGCAGTTCGGCATCTCCCGTGAGGATCAGGACGCCTTCGCCGCGCGCTCCCAGGCCAAGGTCGCCGCGGCCCAGCAGGCCGGGCGCTTCGCCGAGGAGATCGTCGCCATCGAGATCCCGCGTCGCAAGCAGGAGCCGCTGATCTTCGAGTCCGACGAGCACCCGCGAGCCGGCACCACCGTCGAGAAGCTCGCCAGGCTGCCGACGCCGTTCAAGGCTGAGGGCGGCAGCGTCACCGCGGGCAATGCCTCCGGGGTCAACGACGGCGCCGCGGCCATGCTGGTCGCCAGCCAGGCGGCGGTGGAGCGGCACGGCCTGACGCCGATGGCGAGGATCGTCGGCATGGCGACCGCCGGCGTCGAGCCGCGCATCATGGGCTACGGCCCGGTGCCGGCCGTGCGTCGCCTGCTCGAGCGCAACGGCGTGTCGCTGGACGAGATCGACGTCATCGAGCTCAACGAGGCCTTCGCCGCCCAGGCGCTGGCCTGCCTGCGCGACCTGGGCCTGGCTGACGATGATCCGCGGGTGAACCCCAACGGCGGCGCCATCGCCCTGGGCCATCCGCTGGGCATGTCCGGCGCGCGTCTGCTGCAGACCGCCGCCGTGGAACTCCAGAAGACCGGCAAGCGCTACGCGCTGTGCACCATGTGCGTCGGCGTGGGGCAGGGCATCGCCACGCTGATCGAGAGAGTGTAAAAGAGGCGCTAGATCGCCTCCGGGGCCGGCGTCGCCGGCCCTTCCCGTTTCCTGTACGGAGAGAACGCATGGCATTTCTGAACATCGACGGACGCAGCGTGGCCTATCGCCTGCTCGGCGCCGAGGCCAATCCGCTGGTGATCCTGGCCCATCCGCTGGGCATGACCCAGGCGGTGTGGGACGACGTGCTGGCGGCGCTGCTGCCGCGCTACCGGGTGCTGACCTGGGACCTGCCCGGCCACGGCGCCAGCGAGGCCTGGCCGGCCGACGGCGGCGAGATCACCCCGGAGGCACTGGCCGCCGAAGCGCTGACCCTGGCCGAGCAGGCCGGCGCGGCGCACTTCCACTTCGTCGGCACCTCCATCGGCGGCGTGATCGGCCAGCAGCTGCTCAAGGCGCACGCCGATCGCCTGCTGTCGGCGACGCTGACCAATACCGGTGCGGTGATCGGCAACGCCGAGCTGTGGAGCACCCGGGCCGGGCGCGTGCGCGAGGAAGGCCTGGCGGCGATGGCCGGCGAGATCGTGCCGCGCTGGTTCGCGCCCGACCTGGTGGCGCGCGTGCCGGCGCTGGACCAGGGCTGGTGCGTGCAGATGGGCCGCACCGACGACGAGAGCTACGCGCGGCTGTGCGAGATGCTTGGTCGCACCGACTTCCGCGGCCAATTGAAGGGCCACGGAGTCGACGTGCACCTGCTGGGCGGCAGTGAGGACATGGCGACGCCGCCGGAGACGCTGCAGACCCTGGCCGCCGAGTGCGACGGTGCGCCGCTCGAGGTCATCGAGCGCATCGCCCACGTGCCCTCGGTGGAAGCCCCGGAGATGGTCGCCAAGCGGCTGCTCAAGTGGATGGCCGCGGATCGCGCGCGGGTCGGCGAGCAGGGCGTGGCCTACGCCGAGGGCCTCGAGACCCGCAAGCAGGTGCTGGGCGAGACCCACGTGGCGCGCTCCACCGAGAACGCCAACAGCCTCGACGCGCCCTTCCAGCAGATGATCACCCGCCTGGCCTGGGGCGAGCTGTGGGGCAACGAGGACCTCTCCCGTGCCGAGCGCAGCATGATCACCACCGGCATCCTGGCCGCCTTGGGGCGCGAGGAGCTGGAGCTGCATCTCAAGACCGCCAGGCGCATCGGCCTCAGCGAGGCGCAGCTGCGCCAGGTGCTCATGCACGTGGCCGTCTACGGCGGCGTGCCGGCGGCCAATCATGCCTTCGCCCTGGCCAAGCAGCTGGGCTGGGGAGAGGCGCAGGACTGACGCCGGAGGAGTCCCGATGCTGAGCTCACGCATCAAGCTGCGCCATCTGCAGGCCTTTCTCGAGGTGGCGCGGCAGCGCAGCTTCGCCCGCGCCGCCGAGCGCCTGGCGATCAGCCAGCCGGGGGTGTCCAAGACCATCCGCGAGCTCGAGGAGATCCTCGGCGCCGAGCTGTTCGAGCGCGGGGCCCAGGGCGTGGCGCTGACCCAGTCCGGCCTGACCTTCCTGCGCCACGCCGGGCCGGCGATCCGGGCGCTGGAGGAGGGCATCGGCGCTGTCGGCGATGCCCATCAGGGCGCGCGCTGGCTGCGCGTGGGGGCGCTGTCCACGGTGGAGAGCCGCCTGCTGCCCCGGGCCATTCGGCGCTGGCAGGCCGCCCAGTCCTCGGAGTCGGTCGGCGTCGACGTGGTGACGGGACGCAGCGCCTTCCTGCTCTCGCAGCTGCGCCTCGGCGAGCTCGATCTGGTGGTGGGGCGCATGACCGAGGCGCGCGAGATTCGCGATCTGACCTTCGAGCATCTCTACTACGAGCCGCTGGTACTGGTGGTGCGCGCCGGCCATCCCCTGGCCGGCGTCGCTTCCCTGGCGCCCGGTCGGCTGGTCGAGTTCCCCTGGGTGCTGCCGCCGCCGCAGACCACGCTGCGCCAGCGGGTCGACAGCTTCTTCGTGCGCCATGGGCTGGAGCGCCCCGGCCGGCTGCTGGAGACCCTGTCGCTGCCGGTCAGCGCGGGCTACACGCGCGACAGCGAGGCGATCTGGGTGGCGCCCCGGGAGGCGGTGGTCGAGGAGCTCGAGGCCGGCCGGCTGGTCGAGCTGTCGTTGCCGCTGGAGGGGCAGGGCGGCTCGGTGGGGCTGTGCATCAACGCCAGCATGCAGCCTTCGCTGGCGCTGGAGGCCTTCTGCGAGGCCTTGAGGGAGGTGGCGGCCGAGCGCCGGTCGGGCGAATAGACGCTCCGGGCCCGACGCTCTCGATGGTGGGGATCGCGCACGCAATAATGGTTATGTTATAACGTTGTGTTATTGCGCCGAGCCCGGCGCGATCGAGAGACGACGATCCCGGAGGAAAGACCTTGAGCACGCGATATTCCCGGAAGCTGAGCGTGGTGGCGATGAGCATGCTGTCGGTGACCGCCAGCCAGTGGGCCCTGGCGCATTCGTCCGATGGCGAGCACGACCATGACCACGCGCATGGCCATCACGAGCACGAACATGCCCATGATCACCACCACGACGAGGACATCTACGCCGGCCACTTCGACGACGAGCAGGTCGAGGATCGTGCGCTCGACGACTGGCAGGGAGACTGGCAGTCGGTATATCCCTACCTGCAGGATGGCACGCTCGATCGGGTGATGGCCGCCAAGGCGGCGGACAGCGCCGACAGGACCGCCGCCGACTATCGGGCGTATTACCAGCGGGGCTACCGGACCGATGTCGCGCGGATCGAGATCGACGGCCAAGCGGTCACCTTCCAGGACCCGCAAGGGGCACGTACCGGCGAGTATGTCTATGACGGCTACGAGATCCTGACCTACGCGGCCGGCAATCGCGGCGTGCGCTATGTCTTCAAGCGGCAGGACGGGGGTGAGGCCCTCCCCGCGTTCATCCAGTTCAGCGATCACGCCATCGCCCCGAACGACGCCGCGCATTTTCACCTGTACTGGGGCGACGACCGCCGGGCGCTGCTGGAAGAGGTCGAGCATTGGCCGACCTACTATCCCGCCGACCTGGATGGCCAGGCAATCGCCGAGGAAATGCTGGCGCACTAGCCGGAATCCTGCAGGACTGGTGGCCCGACCGGCGCCGTCCACCTGCCCCCTTCAGGCCCCTCGCACGAGGGGCCTTTTGGTGTCTTTCGTCGGGTAAGAGGCCGCGTCGAACCGTATTGCTCATAACCCTGGGGTTATGAGGCCTCGGCGAGACGTCAATTGGCAGCCCTGCGACAGGGCGCCACACTGCCGACATCGGTTCGGCGCGCCCGAGGTGCGTCGTCTTCCTTCACGCCAGCAAGAGACCCCGAGATGCAAAACGACAACAAGCGCTTCGTGGAGCGCGACCGGGACTGGCATCCCCCGGCCTATGCCCCCGGCTACAAGACCAGCGTCGCCCGCTCGCCGAGCCAGTCCCTGGTCAGCCTGCAGACGCCCAGCGCCTCCGAGTTGACCGGTCCTGACTTCCGCCGGCTGCGCATGGGTCGCTACGACAACGACCTGCTGATGAACTTCCGCGAGGATCCCGCCCTGGCGGGCAGCGCCGGCCTGCCGGCGGGCGAGCGGATCATGATGTTCGGCCGCGTGGTCGACCAGTTCGGCAAGCCGGTACCGCATACCCTGGTGGAAATGTGGCAGGCCAACGCCGGCGGCCGCTATCGCCACAAGAAGGACGGCTACCTGGCGCCGCTCGACCCCAACTTCGGCGGGGTGGGGCGCTGCCTCACCGACGAGCAGGGCTGGTATCGCTTCCGCACCGTCAAGCCCGGCCCCTATCCCTGGCCCAACGACGTCAACAGCTGGCGCCCGGCGCATATCCACGTCTCGGTGATGGGGCCGGCGATCTCCACCCGCCTGATCACCCAGATGTACTTCGAGGGCGATCCGCTGATCCCGCTGTGTCCGATCGTGCAGACCCTGCGCGACCCCGAAGCCGTCGAGACCATGACCGGCCGTCTCGACATGGCGCGCAGCCGCCCCATGGACTGCCTGGCCTACCGCTTCGACCTGGTGGTACGCGGCGAGCTGCAGACCTACTTCGAAAACCAATGAGCGGGTTCGAGGCTCAGTGAAACAGGATCAGGGGACTCTCATGAAACAGCCCAATTCCCAGCCCACCGCCGCGCTGTTGCTGCGCGAGACCGCGTCCCAGACCGCCGGCCCGTACGTGCATATCGGCCTGGCCCTGGACGTGGCCGGCCTGCCGGAGCGCGACGAGGAAATCTGGAACCGCATGGCCCGGCCCGAGGCCGAGGGCGAGCACATCGAGGTGGTCGGCACCGTCATCGACGGCAACGGCGACCTGGTGCGCGACGCCCTGCTCGAGGCCTGGCAGGCCGACGCCCGGGGCGAGTATCGGCCCGAGTTCGACCTCGAGCAGCCGTTCAACGGCTTCGGCCGCACCGCCACCACCGCCGAGGGCGCCAGCGAGTGGCGCCTCGAGACCGTCAAGCCGGGTGCCGTCACCCGCGGCGACGGGCGAGTGATGGCGCCGCACATCAACCTGGCGATCTTCGCCCGTGGCGTGAACATCCAGCTGCAGACGCGTCTCTACTTCGAGGACGAGGCCGAGGCCAACGCCGCCTGCCCGGTGCTCAACGCCGTCGAGTCGCCGGCCCGCCGCCAGACGCTGATCGCCCGGCGCGAGGAAGTCGACGGTAGAGTGCGATACCGCTTCGACATTCGCCTGCAGGGCGAGGGCGAGACGGTGTTCTTCGATTTCTGAGCGCCTGGTCTCACGATTCAGGCCCCGCTCTCCTGCTGGAGAGTGGGGCCTTTTGCGTTGCGGAGAAAGAACCGCTGATGGAATGGTCGACAACCTCTTCCGGCTTCGCCAGTAGAGGTTGTACAGAAGAGTGAATATTAGAGTTTTACACTGATGCCGCCGGCAATATTATCTCGAGCCTTGTCGTACTGGCCGGTCTCAAGGAAGAGAGTGGCGTGATCACTGAGGTGGTACTTGATATCCGTGACGATGACCTGTTCGTCTAGTGCCTCATTATCCTTGTGGCGCTTTTCAGCGTATCCCAGGCTTGCCGTCCAGCGATCGGTCAGATCATAGGCGGCGTTTGTCCCATAGGAGTCGAAATCGCCAGAGGGATGGTCGCGATTGATTTCATAGACGCCCGCCAGATCCAGTCGTCCGAAATCATAGCTCAGCGATGCTGCCGAGCGGTGATAGTCATCGTCATTAGGAAGCATTTCTGCCTCGACGATTACGTGACCGATACCTGCCTTCAATCCTGCCTGATTGTCATAGACCAGTCGAGAGGAATAAACATCCTCGGAGTTATCATTGAGATCATCTATGGTCAAGGTCGCGCCGATAAAGCGAAAGCCGCCTCCGAACTTCGGCGACGCATAGGCGATGACATCACGCCCCTGCTCCGCCTGGCCGAAGATCGCAATGTCGCCGGTCTGGGCATGGAAGCGGTTGTAGTGGTAGTTGTCGATTTCTGAGTACAGATCCCTCCACTGTCCGGAAGGGGCGCGGGGGGCGAACAGCAGGGCACCGTAGTCGCTGATCAGCAGCAAGCGCGCCGTGCGAATATAGATGTCATCGTCAATACCGCCGTCAGGATTGCCGGGGGTCCATGTTAGGTCATCGTTGTCATTGGCTGCGTTGGCGAAGTCGGCGATGAATTCGTAGCTGAGCTTGAATGGGGCATCGAAGGTATAAAGACCGTCAAAGCCGGCCTCAAGCTCGAAGGCCCAGGCATCGATATCTCTATCTTCGACGTTGAGAAGGCCGGCTGCCAGTTCGCCCTTGAAGTTGGGGCCGCTATGGGACTCCTCTGCCTGTGCGGGACCGGCGAGAAGGATGGCAAGTGAGAGGGAAGCGATCCGTAGTGGGTGAGATGATTGCATTGTTATCTCTCTAGCGTTTTTATTGTGGACAGGGGAGGGGCATGCCTGCCCGCCTGGGTAAAACAGGTAGGCGGTCAGGAATTGAGATGCGGCATCACGCCCTGGGTAGGGATGAGAGGCGGGGCTCACATAATGCATCGAGCCCCGCTTGGATGAGTCTCCTAGTCAAAGATGTCCAGATCTTCGGCCAATACCACCTCGCCGTTATAGTCACGCTGGACCTCCTCAAGGGCCGACTCGATGGGCGCCCCGTAGTGCAGTACGTGATAGAGCACCAGAAGATCGGGTTGTGCAGTATTGGCGAGGCCAGCCAGCTCATCGGTCAGGGTGTGGGCGTACTGATGATAGGCTTGCCATTGTTCCGGCAACTCCTTCCAGCCGGAGCGGCTAATGACCTCATGGATCAGGATGTCGGCCCCTTCAGCTTGCCTTTCGACTTCCTTGTTGAGCGAGGTGTCGCCGGAAATGACGATGGTCTTGTCGGGAGTGGTCACCTTGTAGCCATAGGCTCTGTCCCAGTCACCATGGGAGACACCAAAGGCCTCGATCCTGAGCTCACCCTCCTCGAACACCGTGCCGGTGTCAGTAATTTCGGTGACAGCGGCGCGTGCCGCATCGGGGTTGGTGATCGGGCTCTTGTCCTTCAGTCGAGTCTCGGTGTCAGCGGCCAGCATGGTATAGACACCTTCGCTCATGGCCTGCGTGCCCTCCGGACCGAAGACCTTGAGTTGGTCCTGGCGGCGCCACCAGTAGGTCCCCAGTAGTTCCGGGTAGTCCAGCACATGGTCGCTATGCAGGTGGGTCAGGAAGAGATGGTCGATATTGGTGGGGCTGAGTGCTTCGATGCCGAGCCGCTCTGAGGCCTGAGTGGCGCGTTCCACAACGCCAGCCCCGACGTCGAAGATATAGGCTTCATCGTTGTAGACGACGGCGACGCCAGCGCCCGCACGCTCCCCATGGGGAACGGGAGTGCCGGTTCCCAACATGACTACCTGCGTATCCGCGATGGCTGCGCTGGTAGAAGCTGCTGATAGTCCAAGAAGGATCAGAGGGGTAATGATCTTTTTCATTGTTAGTTAACCTGGAAATTAAATTGTATTTAAGATGGTTGAGGAGGCTTCGATAGTTTCAGAAGGGCCCCAAGAGGCCAGTCGTCGATGATTAGAGGTTGGCCAGCCTCGGTTACATCAAAGATCTGTTTTTTGATGTGTTAATGCCTGATTATTTTTTTATGATGCCGGGCACTTTTCTTTAAGCTGCATTGCCTCGTCGTAGATGCCGCGTGCATTACCGCCAACTTCCTCCAGATAGCGGTCGATGGACTCCTGCAGCACCGGCCCCCACTCGGGGTCGTCGAGGGCATTGTCGATGACCAGGATCTCGTCGCCGGCCGCCTCGGCTTCCTGGCGCCCTTGGCGGATCAGTTCGTCGTAGACGGCGGCGGCGCGCTGTGCCCATTCGGCGCCGCTGTGATCATCGATGATGCGTTGCAGATCCGGGGAGAGTGCCTCATAGCTGCGCTGGCTCATGGTGGCGAACAGCGACAGGTCGTAGAGCGGGATTTCGGTGTGATGATCGGCCAGCTCATTGAGTCGGAAGGTCTTCATGGCCTCCCAGTTGAAGCTCAGCCCGTCGACCACGCCGCGCTGCATGGCGGTGAACACGTCCGGCGCCGGCATGCCCACCGCCTGGGCGTCGAGGCGCTCGAACATGTCGCCGACCAGCGGTGTGGGACGGCGGAGGCGCAGGCCGGCCAGGTCGTCGGGCGTTCTGATCGTCCGCTCCTGGGTATGCAGATAGCCTGGTCCGGTGGTGAACAGGAACAGTGGATGGGTATCGGCGTATTCGTCGTCCAGCTGGCCTTGGTCATAGAGCGACTGCAGGATGCAGGCGCCCTGAGCGGCGCTGGACGACACGCCGGGCAGCTCGACCACCTGCGTCAGCGGAAAACGTCCGGCGGTATAGCCCTGTGCCGAGGCACCGATATCGGCGATGCCGCTGGCGGTGCTCTCGTAGGTCTTGTCGGACTTGGTCAGGGTCTGACCGGGATAGACTTCCACCTCCAGGCGACCGTCGGAGGCCTCCTCGACGCTGGAGGCCCAGGCCTGGAAGAGTTCCTTGTCGATCAGCGAGCCGCCGGGCCAGACGTGGGCGATACGCAGGGTGGTGGTGTCGGCGAAAGAGGCCTGGCTGGCCAGGGCGGTGGCCAGGGCGAGGCCGGCTACGATCGGAGTGGGTCGCATGGCATCCTCATTGTGTCGTTGTGGTTATCGGGGAGGGAGAGTGGCTCAGAGGTCCAGTACCAGAACCTTGCTCTTGGCGCGCGAGCAGCAGGGGGTGAACTGATCGTTGGCGGCGTGTTCATGGTCTTCGAGGTAGAGGTCGCGATGGTCTGGTTCGCCTTCCAGCACGCCTGTCAGGCAGGTGCCGCATACGCCCTGTTCGCAGGAGACCATGATCTCGACGCCGTTCTCGGCCAGCACCTGATGTACGGTCTTGTCGGCCGGGACGGTGTAGCTGGCGCCGCTGCTGGCGAGCCTGACCTCGAAGCTGTCGTCGTCATCGGTGGCGGTCACGGCGCCGGCGAAGTACTCGCTGTGCAGCCGGTCGGTTGGCCAGCCATGGGTCTTGGCGGTGGACATCACGGCCTCGATGAAGCCGGACGGGCCGCAGACATAGACCCTGGCGTCGGGATCGGGGGTCCCGAGCAGCGCCTCCAGGTCGAGTTTCTGTGACGCTTCGCCGTCATCGAAGTGGAAGCGCACCCGGTCGGCGAAGCCGGAGGTCGCGATGCGCCCGCGGAAGGCGGTGCGCTCCGGCGATCGGGTGCAGTAGTGCAATTCGAAGTGGGTATCGGTATGTGCCAAGCGTTCGGCCATGCACAGCAGCGGCGTGATGCCGATGCCGCCTGCCAGCAGCAGAATGCGCTGTGCCGGCTCGAGCGGGAAATGGTTCTTGGGCGCGCTGATCTGGATCAGATCGCCTTCCTGAAGCTTGTCGTGCATGGCCTCGGAGCCGCCGCGCGAGTCCGGATCGCGCAGTACGCCGATCTGGTAGCGGTCGCGCTCCTCGGGGTGATTGCACAGCGAGTACTGGCGTATCGGGCCGTCTTGATCTTGTGAAGGGACGCGGACGTCGATATGGGCGCCGGCGCCGAAGGCCGGCAGGGGCCGGCCGTGGGGGTCGGCCAGCTCGAAGGTGACGATGTCCTGGGCCTCTTCGTGGCGGGCCTTGACCTCGACGATCAGCGACAGGGGAACCGGGCTCATGAGTCGGCCTCCTCGGTGGATGCGGCGTTTTCCTCTCGGATGATCCGGTCGATGATGCGTCGCGCCTGGACGCCGCCGCCGTCGATGTTGAGCTTGAGCAGCTGGCGATCGGGGTAGCGCAGCAGGTTACGCTGCTGGGACTCCAGCATTTCCAGGTCCTCGGAGAAGATTTGCCCCTGGCCTTCGCGGATGCGGTCGGTGAGCGCCTTGTCGTGTGGATTGAAGTTGCGCGCCATGCCCCAGAAGTACCAGATCGAGGTATCGGTCTCGGGGGTGATGAAGTCGACCACGATGCTGGATGCCTTGACCTCCGCCGGTGCCTCGTATCCTCCGTGTCCGGCATGAGCCACGCCTACCTCGATCAATACATGGCTCGGCGGCGTGAAGCGGCAGATCTGCCAGCGATCCACCGGCACGTCGTCGGCCAGGCCGTTGCCGCGCAGCGCGGCCTGCCAGAAGGGCGGGGCGGGGATGCGCTCCATGTGACGCTCGGTGATTGCCTCATCGTCCTCGGTGCGGTTGACGGGAGCGGACTCCTCGATCTCCGGCTGCCCGATGCTGGAGGCGTGCACGTAGGTCTCGTGGGTCAGGTCCATGAGATTGTCGATCATCAGCCGATAGTCGCACTGGATGTGGTAGAGCCCGCCGCCGTAGGCCCAGTCCGGGTCCTCGGCCCAGTGCAGCTCGGGAATCATCGCCGTATCCGCCTTTTCCGGGTCGCCCGGCCAGATCCACACGAAGCCGTGGCGTTCCTCGACCGGATACGCGCGAATGCTCGGGAAGCCTCTGACTCGCTGACCCGGCATGCTCGAGCATTTGCCGTCACAGCCCATCTCCAGGCCGTGATAGCCGCAAACCAGCTGGCCGTCGCGCACGAAGCCCAGCGACAGCGGCGCGCCACGGTGGGGGCAGAAGTCCTCGACGGCTGCGACCTTGCCTTCTTCTCCACGGAAGAAGACGATCGGCTCGTTGCAGATGGTGCGGCCCAGGGGCTTGTCTTCCAGTTCGTCCGGAGTGCAGGCGACGTACCAGGTATTCTTGGGATAGGGCGCTTGATGGGGCATGGGATTTCCTCGATGTCTCGGTCAAGGTCGTTGTGTTTTGGATCCAAAGTTAAGATTTTTTATCCTGGGGAGGTCAACTTATCCTTTAGTTGGATCCATTTTCGCTGAGGAGGCCGACCCGATAATGAAGGTAGGGAAATCAAGTGAGTAACAGTGGCAAGAGCGTGGTGGGTCAGCTGCGTCGATTGATCAGCGAAGGAGAGCTTCTCCCCGGGCAAAGGCTCGGTGAGGTGGCGATCGCCGAGCAGCTGGGCGTCTCGAGGACGCCGGTACGCCTGGCCTTCCGCACCCTGGAGCAGGAGGGGTTGCTGCAGCGAGCCGGCAAGCGCGGCTTTCAGGTGCGCGAGTTCTCCGATGCCGACGTGCACTGTGCCGTGGAGGTGCGTGGCGTCCTGGAGGGGCTGGCGGCGCGACGCCTGGCCGAGCAGGGGCTGTCGCCCGAGCTGCATGCTCGGCTGGCGCATTGGATCCAAAAAGGGCGTGAGCTGCTCGCCAAGGGATTTCTCGTGGAGGACGATGTCGCCGATTGGGGCGAACTGAATCTTGGCTTCCACGGGACGATCGTCGACTCGGCGGGGAGCGATGTCGTGGGAGATGCGATCGCTCGCAACAATCACCTGCCGTTCGCGGCGGCGGATTCGATCATCCTCGATAAGGCATGCCTGGACAGGGAATATCGCAAGCTGCAGCTGGCGCAGATGCAGCACGAGCTGATTTTGCAGGCGTTGCGCGACGGTGAGGGAGCACGAGCCGAGATGCTGATGCGTGAGCATGCCTTGATCGGCCTGCGATACGCCGAGGTGCTGGAGGGAGGGGGGCGCTGATAGTCATGGATCAATGGATCCTGACTACGACCAAAGTCGATTTTCTTCCTGGCATCGGGTGGTTTACCTTCGGGCTTAAATAACGAACACATGTTCACCATGCGAACTCGGCGTGGCGAAGCACAACGATACAAGACGTTCGGAGAAGCCCCATGAAGACCAAGTTCACCGCTTGCCTGCTGGCCGCCACCATCGCTGGCCTGGCCACCGCTTCCGCCCAGGCCGCCACTACCCTGCGCATGGCCCACTTCTGGCCCGGTGCTTCCGGCATCAATCAGGACCTGTTCGAGGCCTGGGCCAAGGCCGTCGAGGAGGACTCCGACGGTGAACTGCGCGTCGAGATGTACCCCTCCGGTACCCTGGCCAAGCCTGACGCCATCTACGAGGCGGCGGCCAATGGCATCGCCGATATCGGCGCTACGGCGCAGGGCTACACCGCAGGGCGCTTCCCGCTGTCGCAGGTCGTCGAGCTGCCCGGGATCGCCGACAACGCTACCCAGGGCGCCTGCGTGCTGCAGACCCTCTACGACGAGGGCCATCTGGATTCGGAGTATGAGGACACGCGTCCGCTGTTCATGTTCACCACCGGGCCGGGCGGCATTCACACCGTCGACACCGATGTTCAGGTGCCGTCGGATCTGGATGGCCTGCGTATCCGCCGGCCCACCGCGGTGGCCGGCGAGATGCTCGAGAACATGGGCGCCACGCCGGTCGGCATGCCGGCGCCGGACATCTACACCGCCATGCAGCGCGGTGTGATCGACGGCCTGAGCTTCCCCTGGGAAGGGCTCAAGGGCTTTCGCATCAACGAGCTGGTGAACTACCACACCGAGGTGCCCTTCTACACCCTGATCTTCGTCGCCACCATGAACCAGCGCACCTATGATCGCCTGAGCCCTGAGCAGCAGGCGGTGATCGACGAGAACTCGGGCATGCAGTGGGCCGAGAACGCCGGCGCGGTATTCGATCGCCTCGATCGCGAGGGCAAGCAGGAGGCCATCGAGGCCGGCCATACCCTCCGCGAGATCGACGATCCGCTGCATGATCCGGACTGGCAGCAGCCGCTTCAGGACGGCATTGACGGCTACCTCGCCGAGCTCGAGGAGCGCGGCTTGCCGGGGCGTGAGGTCTACGAGGCCGCGCTGGCTGCCCGTGACGCCTGCGCCTCACAGGAATAAGCCATGATGACGACCTATCTGGAACGGGCCAGCCACGCGCTGGCCCTCGTCTGTCGGGTGGTGGCCGGCGTCGCCCTGGTCGCCCTGCTGGCGGTGACCATCGCCGACGTCAGCACCCGCTATCTGTATCGGCTCACCGAGGGCGCCATCGCGCTGCGGGTGACCGGCAGCGTCGAGCTGGTCAGCTACCTGATGCTGTGCTCGCTGCTGGCCGCCATGGCGGCCAACGTCGAGAAGAGCCAGGTGGTGGTCGAGGCCTTCTCCCACGGCCTCGCCCCGGCGATCAAGAACCGCCTGCACGGCGTCTACCTGCTGGGCTTCGCGGCACTGGGCCTGGTGCTCTTCCTCGGCCTGGTCGACTCGGCGCAGAGCGCCGCGGGCCACGGCGAGGTGACCCAGGACCTGCGCCTGCCGATGAGCCCCATCTACTACGCGGCCGCGGTCCTGAGCCTGCTGCTCGGGGTGCGCAGCCTGATCGAGGCGCTGCTCGGCGCGCTGTTCGGTCGCGAGGCGGAGGTGTCCCATGGCGAGTGAAATGATCGGCGCGCTGGGGCTCGGCGCGCTGCTGATCCTGATGATCCTGCGGGTGCCGGTGGCGCTGACCATGCTGATCGTCGGCGTGGTGGGCTTCGCCCAGGTGATCAGCTGGGACGCCGCCATCGCCCAGCTCAAGACGGTGCCGGTGGAGGTGCTGTCCAACTACAGCTTCAGCGCGGTGCCGATGTTCATCCTGATGGGCGTGCTGGCGGCGCATTCCGGCATGGCCGGCAAGCTGTTCCAGGCCACCCGGGTGATCTGCGGCGGATGGAAGGGCGGGCTCGCCATCGCCGCGGTGGGCTCGTGCGGGGTGTTCTCGGCGATCTCCGGCTCGTCGCTGGCCACCGCCAGCACCATGACCCGAGTGGCGCTGCCGGAGATGGAGCGCTACGGCTACCATCGCGGCCTGGCCACCGGCGCGCTGGCCGCCGGCGGCACCCTGGGGATCATGATACCGCCGTCCATCGCGCTGCTGATCTACGCCATCCTCACCGAGCAGTCGGTGGGCGACATGTTCATGGCCGGCCTGGTGCCGGGGCTGATGGGGCTGGTGATGTATGCCCTGACCGTGACCGTGGTGATGCGCCTGAAGCCGTCGCTGGCGGTGGCCGGCGAGTCGACCCCGTGGCGCGAGAAGCTGGCCTCGCTGGGCGGACTGGTGCCGTTCTTCGCGGTGTTCCTGATCATGATCCTGGGCATCTACTTCGGTATCTTCACGCCCACCGAGGGGGCCAGCGTGGGCGCCTTCGCCACCCTGCTCTACGCCCTGGCCAAGGGCCTGCGTGGGCGCGAGCTGTGGCGCGCGGTGCAGGAGACCCTGGCGCTGTCGACGGTGGTGTTCTTCATGCTGGTGGGCGCCGACACCCTGGGCTACTTCATCTCGGTGTCGCGGATCTCGTTCTCGATCAGCGACTTCCTCTACGGCATGGAGCTGGCGCCGATCGTGGTCGTGCTGTGCATCCTGCTGATGTACTTCGTGCTGGGCATGTTCATGGATTCCATCGCCATGCTGGTGATCACGGTGCCGGTGGTGTTCCCCATCATCCAGTCGCTGGGCATCGACCCGGTGTGGTTCGGCATCGTCACGGTGCTGACCGTGGAGCTGGGGCTGATCACCCCGCCGGTGGGCATGAACGTGTTCGTGATCAAGGCCATGGCGCCGCACGTGGGGCTGGGTGAGATCTTCCGCGGCGTGTCGCCGTTCATCGCCTCGGACTTCGTGCGCCTGGCGCTGCTGATCCTGTTCCCGACGCTGACGGGGCTGTTCCTGCTCTAGGCCCGTTCGGACGAGCCCTATCGCCCGCTGCCCGATTCGTCGGGCAGCGGGCGTTGTCGTTTCGCCCTAGCTCTGCTGCCCTGGGGCCTCGACGTGCCCTTCGCCCTGACGCTGGCGGAAGTCGCGCGGCGGCGTGCCGGCGAGGCGCTTGAAGAAGCGCGTGAAGTAGGCAGGCTCGGAGAAGCCCAGCCCGTCGGCCACCTCGCCCACCGTCATGTTGGTGTAGATGAGCTGGCGCTTGGCCTCCAGCAGCAGGCGTTCGTGGAGCAGCTGCAGCGCGCTGCGGCCCGCCAGGCGCCGGCACAGCAGGTTGAGGTGGGCGCTGGTGATCCCCAGGCGTTCGGCGAACCACTCGATGCCGGGCTGTTCGGCGTAGTGCGCCTCGATCAGCGTCTGGTACGCCTGCAGGTGCGTCCTGGCCTCGTCGCGCTGCCGGGGAGCGGGGGCCTGGGCACTCGTGGCCGGGGCGGCCAGCCTGGCCGTTTCCACGATCAGTGCCTCCATCAGGGCCTCCAGCAGGCGACGGCGGCCCGGGGCCGGGTGGCGATACTCGTCGTCGATCTGCGCGATCAGCGTCGCGATGCGCTCGCGCTGCCGCGGCGCGGTCAGGGGATGGGCCTCTGGGTGGGCCAGCACGCCTGCCTGGTCGCCCAGGCGCTGCTGCAGTCCTTCGACCAGCGGGCGCGACAGGGTGACGATATGGCCCTCGGTGTCCGGCGAGAAGCGGAAGCCGTGGATGCTCATGGCCGGTACCACGATCAGCAGCGGGGCGTCGAAGGCCCGGCTGCCGCCCTCCAGTTCCAGCCGCACGCCGCCCGCCGAGAGATGCAGCAGGTGGTGGAGGTCGGCGTGGCGGTGGGCGCGGATATGCCAGTCATGGCGCTGGCTGCGCTCGGGAATCGACTCGCAGTGCAGCAGGTCCGGCGTCGGCCACTGGCGGGTCTCGCCGTAGAGCTTGAACACGGGCACGAGGGAGTCGGGCATGGCGGCGCATCCTGAATGGGGGCTACGACCAATGTCGGTCATGAATGCTGGGAATGTCCAATTTATGGCGGGGAAATTGCCTTATAAAGCCGGGTGTATAAGGGAAAAATGCAACTCTACAACGATAAACCCCTACACGGTGGAGTTCGCCATGAAGACACAGGTCGCCATCATCGGAGCCGGCCCCTCGGGGCTGCTGCTGGGCCAGCTGCTGAGCCGGCAGGGCATCGACAACGTCATCCTCGAGCGCAAGAGCGGCGAATACGTGCTGAGCCGCATCCGCGCCGGCGTGCTGGAGCAGGGCATGGTCGACCTGCTGCGCGAGGCCGGCGTGGACGAGCGCATGGACGCCGAGGGCCTGCCCCACGAGGGCGTCGAGCTGGCTTTCGACAACCGCCGGGTGCGCATCGACCTGGCCGCGCTGACCGGCGGCAAGCGGGTGATGGTCTACGGCCAGACCGAGGTGACCCGCGACCTGATGGCGGCCCGCGAGGCCAGCGGCGGCACCACGATCTACGAGGCCGGCGACGTCCAGCCCCGCGACCTCGAGAGCGACCGCCCCTATGTCACCTTCGAGAAGGACGGCGAGACGGTGCGCCTGGACTGCGACTACGTGGCGGGCTGCGACGGCTACCACGGCGTGTCGCGGCGCTCGATCCCCGAGGGCCGCATCAAGGCGTTCGAGCGGGTCTATCCGTTCGGCTGGCTGGGCCTGCTGTCCGATACGCCGCCGGTGGCCGATGAGCTGATCTACGCCCGCCACGAGCGCGGCTTCGCGCTGTGCAGCATGCGCTCCGAGACCCGCAGCCGCTATTACCTGCAGGTGCCGCTGGACGAGAAGGTGGAGGACTGGTCGGACGAGCGCTTCTGGGAGGAGCTCAAGCGCCGCGTGCCCGACGAGGTCGCCGAGGCGCTGGTCACCGGCCCGTCGCTGGAGAAGAGCATCGCCCCGCTGCGCAGCTTCGTGGTCGAGCCGATGCAGCACGGTCGGCTGTTCCTGGTCGGCGATGCCGCCCATATCGTGCCGCCCACCGGGGCCAAGGGCCTCAACCTGGCGGCCAGCGACGTGAACACCCTCTACCGGCTGCTGGTCAAGGTCTACCAGGAGGGTCGGACCGACTTGATTCCGCGCTATTCCGAGACCTGCCTCAAGCGGATCTGGAAGGCCGAGCGCTTTTCCTGGTGGATGACCTCGATGCTGCACAAGTTCTCCGAGGAGGAGGACTTCGGCACTCGCATGCAGCAGGCCGAGCTCGACTATGTCACCGGCTCCGAGGCGGGGCTCACCACCATCGCCGAGAACTACGTCGGGCTGCCCTACGAGTCGCTGGAATAAGGCGGCCGTCGCCCCGGCGGCCGAGCGGCGGGGGCGACAAGGCCACGGCGGGCGGTTAAGGTCGAAGGCCTCGTGCCCCCGAATGCGACCGAGATGCCATGAACGATCGCCTGACCCCCTTCCAGCTGATGATCCTGGTGCTGTCCTTCTACGTGCTCGGCGCCCTGGCCGTGAACGTGCTGTTCGATCTGCCACCGGAGATCTCGCGCCTGCTGCACTATCTCGATCTGGTGGTCTGCCTGTTCTTCTTCGCCGACTTCTGCGTGCGCTTCCGGGCCGCCCCGGACAAGTGGCGCTTCATGCGCTGGGGCTGGATCGATCTGGTGGCGAGCATCCCGGCCGGGCTGCTGTTCGCCGGCCGCCTGGTGCGGGTGGTGCAGGTGATCCGCCTGCTGCGAGCGATCAAGTCGCTGCACATGATCTGGCGGCTGCTGTTCCGCAATCGCGCCGAGGGTATCTTCGCCTCCGCCGCCACCGCGACCCTGCTGCTGGTGGCCTTCGGCTCGGTGACCATCCTTCTGGTCGAGGGGCCCAATCCCGACAGCTCGATCAATACCGCCGAAGAGGCGCTGTGGTGGGCCTTCGTGACCGTGACCACGGTGGGCTATGGAGACTTCTTTCCGGTCACCACCCTGGGGCGGATGATGGCGGTGGCGCTGATGATCGCCGGGGTGGGGCTGTTCGGCAGCTTCGCCGCCTACGTCGGCTCGCTGTTCGTCGACGACCAGGAAAACGAGCAGTCGCGCCTGCACCGGGCCAATCGCGAGCTGATCCGCGATCTGCACGGCGAGGTGCGCGCCCTGCGCGAGGAGGTGGGCGCGCTGCGCGGTGAGCTGGCTCGCCGGGACGGAGACGTGATCGGCGACGAGCGCCGCCGGGATTAGCGCTCGTCGTTCTTGACCTCGTAGTCGCCCTCGAGCACCTGATGCTCGGCACCTCTGCCCTGACGCGCCTCGCGCTCCCGTGACGGGGCCTCGCGCCGGGCCCCGCCGCCCACGTCCTGGGCCTGCTCGGCGCGCATCTGCTCCATGCGCTTCTTCATGCGGTGGCGCAGGAAGGGCAGCATCAGCCAGCCGGCCAGCAGGAACACCAGGCCGAGCAGGGTGCCGACGATCATCATGGCGCCGAACAGCAGCCAGGTGAGCACCAGCCGGGGGCCGCTCATGCCCTGGGTGGGGCGCGCCTGGCGCGCTCGCTCCCGCCATTGCTGGGCCGCCTGCCAGGCGGCGTTGTGGTCTTGCCCTTGGCGTCGATCAGTCATGTTCCTCTCCCGTGACCTTCAGATCATGATCGAGCCGCAGCTCGATCTCGCGGCCGTCGCTATCGAGGCCTTCGATCTCGATGTCGTCGAACCCGTCGACATCGAGGGTGGAGAATCGTTCGAGGCCGGATCGCTGGGCGTTGGCCAACGCCTGGCGGAGCTGGGCGCCGGTGAGGCTCCAGTCGGGGATCTGGCTCTTGTGCTGGGCCTCGTGCAGCAGCGTACCATCCTCGACCCGCATGTCGACGTCGAGCGCCCAGCCGTCATCCCGCCAGCCCTCCATCTCCAGGCGATGGCCGTCGTCGAGCTCGAACTCGGCGTAGTGGCTGAAGCCGTAGGCGTCGGCGCCGTCGAGCAGGCGCAGCAGGTCGTCCTGGCTCAGCCCGCCGCCGTCGGCCATGGCGGTGCCGGTCATGCCGGCGAGGGTCAGCGGGGCGATCCATTGGGTGAGCATCTTCATCGTGGTTCTCCTTGTGAACATGATGCGGCAGGGGGAAGCGTCGTGGCCTCGGCGACCGTTATCGCATTGCCTGGCTTGCCGCGGGCTGACGCCGGCATTCATGTTCGATTCATGTGGCGATGCGTCGCGGCCGCCGTGTCACCAGCCTGCCCCGGGCCGGCTGTCTCGTCGCTGACGGCGGCGTTAATGGTGCATTCATGCGCCTTCTGGCACCCTGCGGACATGAAGACGCGATTCATACGCCGGCGCCGCCTCGACGCGCTCGCCGCCCTGCTGCTGGTCGTTGCCCTGGTCGGCCCGACGATCGATGCCCAGGCCGATGATGAAGAGGAGTGGCAGGCGCTGCATGAGGCGGTGCGGGCCGGCCGCATCGTGCCCCTGCCCGAGGTGCTCGACTGGCTCGAGGCGCATTACCTCGGCCAGGTGCTGGAGGTCGAGCTGGACAACGACGACGGCGCGCGCCACTACGAGATCGAGATGCTGGGTCCCCAGGGTCAGCTGGTGGAATTCGAGTTCGACGCCGCGAGCGGGGAGCTGGTGGGTATCGAGGGAGTGAACATCGAGGGCATGCGACGCCGATGAAAGTACTGCTGATCGAGGACGACCGCGCCCTGGCCGAGGCGCTGACCGAGGCACTGGGCGATGCCGGCCTGCTGGTGGAAAGCGCCGGCACGGGCGGTGAGGGAGACTACCTGCTGCGCACCGAGCGCTACGACGCCGTGGTGCTCGACCTGGGCCTGCCCGATGGCGATGGCACCCGCTGGCTGGCGCAGTGGCGCGACGACGGCATCGACCTGCCGGTGCTGGTGCTGACCGCCCGCGAGCGCTGGTCCGACAAGGCCGCCGGCTTCTCCGCCGGAGCCGACGACTACGTCACCAAGCCGTTCGAGACCGCCGAGGTGCTGTTTCGCCTGCATGCGCTGGTGCGGCGCAGCCACGGCCACGCCCACCCGGTGCTCTCCGCCGGGGCCCTGTCCTACGACACCCATACCGGCAGCGTGACCCTGGCCGGGCGGCCGGTCTCGCTGACCGCCCAGGAGTCGCGGCTGCTGGCCTACCTGCTGCACGCCATGCCGCGGGTGGTCAGCCGCAGCGAGCTGGCCGAGCACGTCTACGACCGCGACCACGAGCCCGATTCCAACGTCATCGACGTGCAGATCAGCCGGCTGCGGCGCAAGCTCGGCGGCGAGCGGATCGAGACCCGCCGCGGCCAGGGCTATCGCTTGGTGGCGCCGGGGGACGAACCGACGTGATCCCGTCGCGCTGGAGCCTGGCGCGCCGGCTGCTGCTGGCCGCCGGGGTGCTGGTGCTGGTGGTGCTGCCGCTGGCCGGCGGCGGGCTCGCCTACACCTTCCGTCAGACCGTGACCGCCTCCTTCGATGAGCGCCTGGACTCGATGCTGCGCGTGCTGCTGGCCTCGGTGGAGCGCGATCCGCTGAGCGGCCGCCTGGCCGTCGCGCCCTCGCTGGGCGACGCGCGCTTCGAGCGGGTGTTCTCCGGCTGGTACTGGCAGGTCGGCGATGGTCAGGGCACGACCCGCGTCTCGCGCTCGCTGTGGGACCAGCGGCTGCCGCTCGGCGGGGCGAGCGCCGGGGTGACGCGTCACGACATCACCGGGCCGCGCGGCGAACCGCTGCGGCTGATCGAGCGGCGCGTCCGGCTGGCCGGCTATCCCCGGCCGCTGAACGTCGGGCTGGCGGTGTCGCGCCAGCCGCTCGACGACGAGGTGGCGCGCTTCGAATGGCTGCTGTGGCTGTCGCTGCTGTCGCTCGGTGTGCTGCTGCTGGGCGGGCTGGCGGCGCAGATCCGCTGGGGGCTGGCGCCGCTGCGGCGCCTGCATGCCGACCTGGGCGAGGTCGAGGCCGGCCGCGAGCAGCGCCTCGGCACCCGCCTGCCCGCGGAGCTGGCCGAGCTGGCCGGCGCCATGAACGAGGTGCTGGCCCGCGATCGCCGGCTGATCGAGCGCGGCCGCGCCGCCGCCGGCAACCTGGCCCACGCGCTGAAGACGCCGATCAGCGTGCTGGGCACCCTGGCCGGCCGTCACCCCGAGCCCGAGCGCCTGCGCGTCGAGCTGACCCGCCTCGACGAGGCGGTGCGCCACCATCTGGCTCGCGCCTCGGCGGCCGGCGGCGCCTCCCTGGCCGGCCGCGTGCGGGTCGAGGAGGCGCTGGCGCCGGTGATCGACGGCCTGGGGCGGCTCGCCGAGCGGCGCGGCATCGCCCTGGACGCCGAGCTCGACGACGTGCTGGCGCTGCACGTGGATGCCCAGGACCTGCAGGAAATGGTCGGCAACCTGCTCGAGAATGCCCTGCACTGGGCGCAGGGCCGGGTGACGCTGCGGGTGTCCACCGAGGGCGGCGAGGCCTGCCTCGACGTCGAGGACGACGGCCCGGGCATGACCCCCGAGCAGCGCGAGGCGGCCCTGGCCCGGGGCGCACGGCTGGACGAGCGGCGTTCGGGTAGCGGCCTGGGGCTGGCCATCGTCGAGGACCTGATGGACCTCTACGGCGGCCGGCTGACCCTCGAGACGGCCGCGCTGGGCGGGCTGGCCGCGCGCATCCGGCTGCCGCTCGGCGGGCCGGCCTGAGCCGCTTGCCGTCCCGTTTTCCTGACCGCGGCTGCTCCGCGTCTCTCAGTCGCCGGCCTGCCACAGGTCGGCGACGATCTCGTAGCTCCTGAGCCGGTCCTCGAGGCTGTAGACGTCGGTGTGCAGCATCAGCTCGTCGGCGCCGGTGGCCTCGAGGAAGGCCTCCAGCCCCTCGCGCACGGTCTGCGGGCCGCCGACGATGGCCGCGCCCAGGAACTGCGCGACCTGGGACTGCTCCAGCGGCGACCAGTCCATGTGCTCCGTCGGCGGCTGGGCCAGGATGCGCTGGCCGCGTACCAGACCGAGAAACTTCTGGCGCGCGGTGCTGGCCAGGTACTCGGCCTGCAGGTCGCTGTCGGCGGCGATCACCGGCAGGCCGACCATGGCGTAGGGCTTGTCGAGCAGCGCCGAGGGCTGGAAGTTGTCGCGATAGACCCTGAGCGCCTCGTGCAGCCGCGCCGGGGCGAACTGGGCGGCGAAGGCGAAGGGCAGGCCCTCGCGGCCGGCCAGCCGCGCGCTGTAGTCGCTGGAGCCCAGCAGCCACAGCGGCACCCGGGTGCCCTGGCCGGGCACCGCGCGCACCCGCTGGCCGGGGCGCTCGTCATCGAGATAGCCCTTGAGCTCGTCCAGGCGCTGAGGGAAGTCGTCGACGCCGGCGAAGGCGTCGCGTCGCAGCGCCGCCATGGTCGCGGCGTCGGCGCCCGGGGCGCGGCCCAGGCCCAGGTCGATGCGCCCCGGATACAGCGTCTCCAGGGTGCCGAACTGCTCGGCGATCACCAGCGGCGGATGGTTGGGCAGCATGATGCCGCCGCTGCCGACGCGGATGCGCGAGGTCTGGCCGGCGACGTGGCCGATCAGCACCGAGGTGGCGGCGCTGGCGATGCCGTCGATGCTGTGGTGCTCGGCCAGCCAGAAGCGTTCGAAGCCGCGGCGCTCGGCCAGCCGGGCCAGGGCCACGCTGTCGTCGAAGGTCTCGGCGGCGCTGCCGCCCTGACGGATCGGGGCGAGGTCGAGCACCGAGAGCGGAATCTCGTTGAGGCGGGGCATAGGGGCTCCAGTCGTTAGCTTGCTCAATGTTACATGGGGGGCGATCGCGGCGCGACACAATGGTCGGGGTCGAATGGCCGCCGTCGCTGGCTTCGCTCGTGGGCTCCCCTTAAGCTCAGGGAACAGGATGCACAAGGAAGCTCGCTCATGTCGCCCAGGTCCCCGGGCGCCCCGTCACGACGACGCGGCGCCACGCCGCGCCGCCGCCCCTCTGGCGTCGACTGGCGCCGATTCGATCGCTGGCTGGACCGTCTGGTCACGGTGGCGGTGATCACCGCCCTGCTGGTGGGAGGTGCGGCGCTGATCGTCAGCCTGGTGCTGCGCGCCTGAGGGCCCGGCGGGCAACGCTCGGAACGACGGAAAGGATGAGACAGGAGCGGGGAGGAGAGGGTACCGCCCATGCCGATGGCCGGCATGGGCGGCGGACGCGCCTGGTATCAGCGGTCGAGGTCGATGTCCTCTTCGTCGGTGGCCGCGCCGGCGGCCGCGCCCACACCGCCGCCGATCACTGCGCCTTCGCTCACGTCACCGCCGGTGACGGCCGCCGCGCCGGCGCCCACCGCGGCCCCCACGCCCGCGCCGCTGGCGGCGCGTTCGCTGGTGGTGGTGCCGCAGCCGGCGAGTGCCAGGGTCAGGAGGGCGCCGAGGCCAAGCATCAGGGTCCGTTTCATGGTGTTCTCCTTCCGATGGTGAAATCCCCCCGTTGGAGGGGGATTGCTGGGGATTCGGCAGGTCTCGGCCCGCCGCGTCCTCCACAGGGTAGATGCCAGGACGGGGGCTTGTCTGCCCGCGCGCGAAGCGCGCGGGCTCAGGGATGAGGCTGCTGCTGGGTGATGCAGTGGATGTTGCCGCCGCCGAGCAGGATCTCCCGGGCTGGCACGCCGACCACCCGCCGGGTCGGGAACAGGTCCTGGAGAATCGCTCGGGCCTCGTCGTCGCGCTCGGGGTCGAGCAGCGGCATCACCACCACCGAGTTGCCGATGTAGAAGTTGACGTAGGAGCCGGCCATGCGGTCGCCGGGGCGCCGCGGATGCGAATGGCTCAGGCGGTCGATGCCGCTGGCCTCGTCCTCGCCGATATGCAGCGGGCCGGGCTGCGGCAGCCGGTGCACGGTCAGCGTGCGGCCGCGGGCGTCGGTGGCGCTCTCCAGCACGGCCAGCGCCTCCCGCGAGATGGCGTGCTGGGGATCGGCCTCGTCGTCGGGCCAGGTCAGGGCGACCTCGCCGGGCGCCACGAAGCAGGCCAGGTTGTCGACGTGGCCGTCGGTCTCGTCGAGATGGCAGCCGCGGGGCAGCCAGATCACCTTCTCGACGCCCAGGGTGTCGCACAGCACCCGCTCCATCTCGGCCCTGGAGAGGTCCGGGTTGCGGTTGGCGTTGAGCAGGCACTCCTCGGTGGTCAGCAGGGTGCCCTCGCCGTCCACGTGGATGGCGCCGCCTTCCAGCACCACTGGCGCCACGAAGCGCTCGATGCCGAGCATCTCGGCGATCTTGGTGCGGATGCGGCGGTCCTTGTCCCATGGGAAATAGAGCCCTCCCTGCAGCCCGCCCCAGGCGTTGAACTCCCAGTCGACCATGGCCAGGCGGCCGTCCGGATGGGTGAGGAAGGTCGGGCCCACGTCGCGCATCCAGGCGTCGTTGCTGGACAGCTCGACCACTCGCACGTGGTCGGGCAGCTGGACGCGGGCGTTCTCGTACTGCTCGTCGTTGACGCCGACGAACACCGTCTCGCTCTCGGCGATGGCCGTGGCGACCTCGACGAAGGCCTGCTGGGCCGGCTTGGCGCCGTAGCGCCAGGTGTCGGGGCGCTGCGGCCACAGCATCCAGCAGGCGTCATGGGGAGCGAATTCGGCGGGCATGGCGAAGCCCTGGGCCGCCGGGGTCTCGGGGGTGGCGCCCGTCGGGGCGCCCTGGGCAGAAGTCATGGTCATCGCGGGTCTCACAGGTAACCGACCACCAGGAATATACCGGTGGCGAGGGCGGCGGCAATCAGTACATAGGGCAGCTGGGTCAGGGCGTGGGCCATGGGCGTGCAGCCGCTGCCCTGGGCCGAGAGCACGGTGGAGTCGCCGTAGAAGCAGGCGTGGCTGCCGAAGGCGCTGGCCGAGATCAGCGCGCCGACCACCAGCGGCATGTTGGCGTTCATGCTCTCGGCCAGCGGCAGCACGATGGGCATGGCCACCGCGAACAGCCCCCAGAAGGAGCCGGTGGCGAAGGCCAGGAAGGCCATGGTGACGAACACCACCGCCGGCAGCAGGCCGGAGGTCATCAGCGGCTCCACGGCCGCGATCACGAAATCGGTCAGTCCCAGAACGTCGTTGACCTCCTTGAGGGTGAAGCCGGCGACCAGGGTACCGAGCGGCATCAGCATCGCCTTGAAACCGTCCAGGGCGGTGTCGAAGGTCTCGTGGAAGCTCAGCAGCCGCTGGGCGCCGATCAGCACCAGGGTCACGACCAGCGCCACGATGACGCCGCGCAGGATATCGATGTCGAAGTACCAGGTGAAGAAGATCAGCGTGGCGATGGGCAGCAGGAAGTTCAGCAGGTGCGGGCGCGGCTTGTCCTCGTCCACCTCCAGGGTGCTGTCGTCGACGCCGGAGGGCAACGGCTGGCCGCCGGCGGCGCGAGCCTCGGCGGTCTTCATTGGCCCGATGTCGGGCATCCAGCCGAGCGCCACCAGCGGCACGATGGCGGCCGCGACCCAGGCATAGAACATGTAGGGGATGGCCTCGATGTACAGGCCCATGCCGTTGCCGGTGACGTTGTTCTCCTCCAGCAGGCCGGCGAAGAACACCGCCCAGGTGGAGAAGGGCACCAGGATGCACACCGGCGCCGCCGTGGAGTCGACGATGTAGGCCAGCTTCTCGCGGGAGATGCCGAAGCGGTCGGTGATCTTCTTCATCGAGGCGCTGATGGTCAGGGCGTTGAGATAGTCGTCGACGAAGATCACCAGGCCCAGCACCCAGGTGGTCAGCAGGCTGTGATGCTTGCGATGGATGCGGCGGGTCATCACGTCGCCGAAGCTGAGCACGCCGCCGGTCTTCACCAGCAGGGCGATCAGGCTGCCGAACAGGCCGCAGACCAGGATGATCCAGGTCACGGTGTCGTTGCCCAGCACGCCGAGCAGGATGTCGGAGCCCTGGGTGATGACGGTGGTCGGGTCGACCATCAGCAGGCCGACCACGGTGCCGGCCAGCAGCGATTCGATGGTGCGTCGGGTCAGCAGGGCCATGCCCAGCACCACCAAGGTGGGGATCAGGCTCCAGGCGCCATAGGTTTCCATGGGGACGTCTCTATTGTCGTTGTCGGTTTTGAGGCGGGAATCTAGCCCGCGCGGCGCCCGTTCGGGCGCCGCGCGGGGCGATTACAGATAGCCGTCGGCCTTCAAGGACTCGGTGGCTGCGGTGAGCGCCTCGTCGAGAATCGCCACCGCGGTGTCGACGGTCTCGCGGCTCCAGATCAGGGTCGGCGAGATCACGTTCAGATGGCCCACCGGGCGGATGATCAGTCCGCGCTGCTGGGCCTCGAAGGCGATGCGGTCGCCGACTCGGGCCTCCACCGGCAGCAGTGCCTTGGTGTCCTTGTCGGCCACGTTCTCCAGGCACATCATGAAGTGGCTGCCCCGCACGTCGCCGACCGTTTCATGGTGCGACAGCGTCTTGAGCTGCTGCTCGAGGTAGGGGCCGACCTCGCGGACGTTCTCGCGGATCGCCTCACGCTCGATGATCTCGATGCTCTTGAGCGCCGCCGCGCAGCTCACCGGGTGGCCGGAGTAGGTGAAGCCGGTGCTCAGCACGCCGCCCTTGCCCTGCGGGGTGCCCAGCACCTCGTAGAGCTCGTCGGAGATCAGGGTGGCGCCCAGCGGGGCGTAGCCGGAGGACAGGCCCTTGGCGCAGTTGATGATGTCCGGCTGGGTCTCGAACACCGCCTCGGAGGCGAAGAAGTGTCCCAGGCGGCCGAAGCCGGTCACCACCTCGTCGGCGATGTAGAGGATCTCGTGGGCGCGGCATACCGCCTGCATGCGCTTGTGATAGCCCTTCGGAGCCACCAGCACGCCGCCGGCGCCCATGATCGGCTCGGCGATGAAGGCGGCGATGTTGTCGGCGCCGATGCGCTCGATCGTCTCCTCGAACTCCTGCACCAGGTGATCGCAGTACTCGGCCTCGCTCATGCCTTCGGGCCGGCGATAGCAGTTGGCCTCGCTGAGATGGGTCACCAGGTGATCGAGGGTGTCGAAGTCCCAGTTGTTGCTCTCGATGCCGGTCAGGGTGGCGGCGAGATAGGTGGTGCCGTGATAGGCATTGTTGCGCGAGATGATGCGCTTCTTGTTCGGCTTGCCCAGGCGGTTGAAGTAGTAGTGCACCAGGCGGATGGTGGCGTCGTTGGCGGTCGAGCCGCCGCAGCTGTAGAAGACGTGGTTGAGGTGCGACGGTGCCAGCTCGGCCAGCTTGGCGGAGAGCTCGGCGGCCGGGGCGTTGGACAGGTTGTTGAAGGTCGAGAAGTAGGCCATGCGGGTGGCCTGGTCGGCCATGGCCTGGCCGATCTCGGCGCGGCCGTGGCCGACGTTGACGCACCACAGCCCGGCGATGCCGTCGATGAAGCGGTTGCCCTTGGCATCCTGGACGTAGATGCCGTCACTGTCGGTGATCAGGTCGCAGCCTTCCTCGTGGAAGACGCTGAAGTCGGTGAAGGGGTGGATGAAGTGATCCTTGTCCTTCTGCCACAGGGCCTCGGCATCGAGGGCGGGAGTGTCGGACGTCGGGCGAGCGGTTGTTGTGGTCATGGCAATACCTCCTGTCGAGTGGAGGCCAGACTAGCCATCCCCGGCCAGGGGGGAACATATCCTGATTGGGGTATATCGGGGACTCGCGCCGTCCTCGTAAGGTCGCTGCCATGACGAACAACGACCAAAGAGGCGCACCATGACGATTTCCATCGACGGCCAGCGGCTGTGGGACACGCTGATGGCCATGGCCGAGATCGGCCCCACCGCCAACGGCGGCAGCTGCCGCCTGGCGCTGACCCCCGAGGACGCCGCCGGACGGCGCCTGCTGCTCGACTGGTGCGAGGCGATCGGCTGCACCTGGCGGGTCGACCGGGTCGGCAACCTGTTCATCCGCCGCGCCGGCAGGCGCGACGACCTCGAGCCGGTAGCCACCGGCAGCCACCTGGACACCCAGCCCAAGGGCGGCCGCTTCGACGGCATCCTCGGCGTGCTGGCCGGGCTCGAGGTGTTCCGCAGCCTGCACGATCAGGGCATCGTCACCGAGCGCCCCCTCGAGCTGGTGGTGTGGACCAACGAGGAGGGCAGCCGCTTCGCCCCGGCGATGGTCGCCTCCGGCACCTATGCCGGCGAGTTCCCCGTCGAGGACACCCTGGCCCGCCGCGACGCCGACGGCGTGACCCTCGGCGAGGCCCTGGAGGCCTGCGGCTTCGCCGGCGACCTGCCGGTGGGCGAGCCGCGGCTGGACGGCTTCTTCGAGCTGCACATCGAGCAGGGGCCGGTGCTCGAGGACGCCGGGGAATCCGTCGGCGTGGTCACCGGCGTGCAGGGCATGCGCTGGTTCGACGTCACCTTCACCGGCCAGTCGGCCCATGCCGGCCCCACTCCGATGCGGCTGCGCCACGACGCCCTGGCGGCGGCGGCGCGCCTGATCGACCGCCTGCAGGCCCACGCCCTGGCCGACGCCAGCGGCGACACCAAGGTCACCTGCGGTTGCCTGGACATCGAGGCGGCCTCGCGCAACGTCATCCCCGGCGAGGTGCGCCTCACCGTCGACCTGCGCCACGTGGTGGAAACCGAGCTGGACGCCCTCCAGGCGCTGTTCGAGCGCGAGCTGGCCGCCGCCGGCGAGACCTTCGGCGTGGCCGTCTCCCAGCGGCGGATCTGGGCCTCGCCGGTGGTGGAGTTCGCCCCCGAGTGCATCGCCGCGGTGGAAGCCGCGACCCGGGCCCAGGCGGTGCCCTGGCGGCGCATGATGAGTGGCGCCGGGCATGACGCGGTCTACGTGTCCCGCGTCGCCCCCACGTCGATGATCTTCATCCCCTGCCGCGACGGCATCAGCCACAACGAGGCCGAATACGCCACCCCGGAGCACTGCAGCCTGGGGGCCCAGGTGCTGTGCGACGCCATGGTCGCCCGCGCCGACCGTCCGGCCTGATCACGGGAGCTTCCTATGACCGAACATCGCCGAATTCCCCAGACCCGCGCCGACTGGCAGGCGCTGGCCGCCTCGCTGGTCGAGCAAGGCCTCGAGAGCCGCGCCTATATTGACGACGCCTTCGTCGACGCCGCCGATGGCGCGACCCTGACCACGATCAATCCGGCCACCGGCGAGACGCTTGCCGAGGTGGCGAGCTGCGACGCCGCCGACGCCGAGGCCGCGGTGGCGGCCGCCCGCCGCGCCTTCGACGCCGGCGAGTGGTCGCGCCTGGCCCCGGCCGGCCGCAAGGCCGTGCTGCTGCGCCTGGCCGAGCTGATGGAGGCCCACCGGCACGAGCTGGCGCTGCTCGACACCCTGGACATGGGCAAGCCCGTTTCCAGCTCGCTGGGCGACATGGCCGGTGCCATCGGCTGCCTGCGCCACCACGCCGAGTCGATCGACAAGCTCTACGGCGAGGTCGCGCCCACCGGCAACGATGCCCTGGGCCTGGTGCTGCGCGAGCCGCTGGGGGTGGTGGCCTCCATCGTGCCGTGGAACTTCCCGCTGATGATGACCGCCTGGAAGATCGCCCCGGCGCTGGCCGCCGGCAACAGCGTCATCTTGAAGCCCTCGGAGAAGTCGCCGCTGTCGGCGCTGCGCCTGGCCGGCCTGGCCCGCGAGGCCGGCCTGCCGCGCGGCGTGTTCCAGGTGCTGCCGGGCTTCGGCCACACCGTGGGCAAGGCGCTGGCGCTGTCGATGGACGTCGACTGCCTGGCCTTCACCGGCTCCACCGGGGTCGGCAAGCAGCTGATGCAGTACGCCGGCCAGTCGAACCTCAAGAAGGTGTTCCTGGAGTGCGGCGGCAAGAGCCCGAACCTGGTGTTCGCCGACTGCAAGGATCTCGATAAGGTGGCCGAGCACGCCGCCGGGGCGATCTTCCACAACCAGGGCGAGGTGTGCATCGCCGGCTCGCGCCTGCTGGTCGAGAATTCGATCCGCGAGGCCTTCGTCGACAAGGTGCTGGCCGCCGCCGAGCGCATGCAGCCCGGCGACCCGCTGGACCCGGACAGTTTCATGGGCGCGATGGTCGATCAGGCCCAGTACGAGCGGGTGCTCGACTATATCCGCCGCGGCGTGGAGGAGGGCGCCACCCTGCGTGCCGGCGGCGAGGCCACCGCGATCGAGGGCAAGGGGCTGTTTATTCCGCCGACGGTGTTCGACGGCGTCACCGAGGCCATGGCGATCGGCCGCGAGGAGATCTTCGGCCCGGTGCTGGCGGTGTTCGGCTTCGACAGCGAGGACGAGGCGGTGCGGCTGGCCAACGACAGCGACTACGGCCTGGCGGCCGGGCTGTGGAGCCAGGACATCGATCGCATCATGCGCGTCACGCGCCGGCTGCGCTCGGGGCAGGTGTTCGTCAACAACTGGGCGGACATGGACCAGACGGTGCCCTTCGGCGGGGTCAAGCAGTCAGGCAACGGGCGCGACAAGTCCCACCACTCGCTGGAGGAGTATTCCGATCTCAAGAGCGTGTGGATGACGCTCGCGATGTGAGGAGCGAGGAGAAAGGCGCGAGACGTGAACCGAGCCGCTCTCGCGCGAGACGAAAAGGCCGGCCGCGGCGAGCCGCGGCCGGCCTTTTGGCATCAGCCGCCCTGCTGGCGCGAGACCAGCGCCACGTGGTCGAGGAACAGTCGGAATAGCTGGGACTGGCTTGAGACGTCCAGGCGCTGGTAGATGTGCTTGCGGTGGACCTTGACGGTGCCGTCGCTGATGTCGAGCTCGCGGGCCGCCGACTTGGTGGAATGGCCCGCCAGCAGCAGCCGGACGATCTCGCGCTCGCGCTGGGTCAGGGCCTCCTGGCCGAAGCTGTCGAAGGCCGCCTCCACCGGCTCGCGCTCCTCGAGCCGGGCCTGGAAACCGTGCCCCTGCCACTTCCAGTACTCCCCCAGCAGGGCGTCCACCACCGGGGCGATGTGGCGCAGCGCCAGCATGGCGCGGCGCGTGACCCGAGGGCCGTCGCCGCGAAAGCCCAGCGATACCACCATCACCACGTCGGCATCGACCCGGGCGAACAGGCCGATCTCGTCGGAGAGCCCTAGGGCGCGGTAGTAGTGATGGTAATAGTCGCTGCTCTCGAAGCGGTCCGGCGCCAGCTCGCGCAGCCGGCAGGCGCCGTGGTCGAGCCCGTCATGGACGGCCTTGAAGAAGGGGTCGAGCAGGTAGGCCTGGCTCAGATAGCGTTCGATACCCTGCTCGCGACGCCCCGGGGGATAGTTGTCGTGAATCAGCAGTGGCCGATGACGCCCCTTGTAGGTGTTGATCAGGATGGTGTCGAAGTCGAGCAGCTCGTGCAGGGTCTGCTCGAGCAGCGTCGGCAGGCCGGTGCTGCCGGCACTGCGGATCAGCTGGGCCAGGCGCTGGTGCCAGGCCTGGCTGGCGGCGGTGGCGAGGGAGTCGGCGGAGATCACGTGGGGCGGGTCCTGACGGCAGATCATGTTCCTCGGCGCAGCGAGCATATCACGGGGCGGGCCCGCTTTTTGCATCGATACATTCTGCATTAGCAAACAATAAACCCCGACGTGGGCCCTGGCCCACCGGAACAAGGAGCCTGCTCGTGCAAGAGAATCGCATCCTCGACCTGGCCTACGGCATGTCCGACGTGACCCGCGAGAAGATCGGGCGGATCGAGAGCATCACCCGCCAGACCGAGATCCTGGCCCTCAACGCCCGCATCGAGGCGGCCCGCGCAGGGTCGGCGGGCGCCGCCTTTGGCGTGGTCGCCGAACAGATGGGCGAGGTGTCCAGCGACATCCAGCGCATCGCCCGCAGCTTCCGCGACGAGGTGACCCGCCAGACCGCCGAGCTGGAGGAGGCGGGCACGTCCATGGTCGACGACTTCCGCGGCCAGCGCCTCACCGACCTGGCCCTGAACGCGGTGGAGATCATCGACCGCAACCTCTTCGAACGCTCCTGCGACGTGCGCTGGTGGGCCACCGACAGCGCCGTGGTGGAGGCGGCCTCGGCGCCGGATGACGCGGCCCGCCAGGCCCATGCCAGCGACCGGCTGGCCACCATCCTGCGCTCCTACACCGTCTATCTGGACCTGTGGATCGCCGATCGCGACGGTCGGGTGATCGCCACCGGTCGGCCCGATCGCTATCCCGGGGCGATCGGCGCCGACGTCGCCGGCGACGACTGGTTCCGCCGCGCGCTGCGCACCCGCTCGGGTGACGACTTCATCGTCGCCGATATCGAGCGCAACCGGTCCCTGGAGGACGCGGCGGTGGCCACCTACGCCACCGCGATTCGCGAGGGCGGCCGCGAGGACGGCGCGGTGATCGGCGTGCTGGGCATCTTCTTCGACTGGGCGCCCCAGGCCCGCGACGTGGTGCAGGGCGTGGGGCTGTCCGAGGAGGAGCGCGAGCGCTGCCGGGTGATGCTGGTCGACGCCCGCCACGGCATCATCGCCGACTCCCTCGACGAGGCGGCCCTGGGCGAGACCTTCCCGCTGTCGCCCGAAGGTCGCGAGCGCGGCTTCGACCGCGACGAGCGGCGGCTGGTCGCCTTCGCCGAGACGCCGGGCTACGAGACCTACGAGGGTCTGGGCTGGTACGGCGTGATCGAGTATCGCCGCGATGCGTCCCCGCAGGCCAAGCCGACGCGCGAGCCGGTCGTCGCCGCACCTTGAGAGTGACTCCGGCGTCAGAGGTTGCACCCTGTTGGTGCATGTCGTCGGTCGGGGTGGCGGGATGGCCGTGCTGGCCTCATCATGAGACCGTCACCATAGAGACCGGCCGACGGGAGGCCACGACGACGCGATGCTGGGATTCCTTCAGGGAGCCGCCTACGGCCTGTTCCTGACCTGCCTGCCCTGGTGCCTGGCGGGGCTGGCCAGCCCGCGGCTGGCGCTGGCCGTCGAGCATCCCACCCGCTGGCAGGTGGTGGTGCGCTATGCCTTCCTGGTGCCCTTTCTCAGCCTGATGATGTGGCTGACCTCGCTATGGGGCGGCTTCGACCCCAGCCTCGGCGGCTGGCTAGCGGGGCTCGTCGGCATCGCCGTGGAGCTGCCGCTGGAGCGGCGCTGGCGGCGCTTCCGGGCCCGGCGCCACAAGCGCCGGCTCGAGGAAATGCTGCGCGCCGAGGCCACGCGCCGCCGCCACGAGGCGGCCCGGGAGGCGGGCGTCAGCGAGCTCGACCCCTACCATCCGCCGGCCGACGCCGACGAGGTGGTGCAGGCGCTGTGCCGCGCCAAGCGGACGCTGCTGGAGGTCGACCGTGCCGATCACGCCGCCCAGGTCGATCGCCTCTACAGCCGCTACGGGAACGTGCTGGAGGTCATGGCCTCGCGCTTCACCGCCGGCGAGCTGGCCCACGAGCGGGCCCGCTCGCTGGTGGTCGAGGTGTGCATGGGCGCGGTGGACAACTTCACCGCCATGGCCTCCCAGGCCCGCGGCGTGGCCGGTCTCGACATCGACTTCATCCGCCGCCGCCTCGGCCAGGAGGCCGACCGGCTGTCGGCCAACGAGACCGACGCGCTGCGCCGCCGGCTGGCGCTGATCGAGGACACCGAGAAATCGCTGCGCCGGCTGGCCGCGCGCAACGAGGCGGCGCTGACCGCGCTGGACGACACCAGCGTGGCGCTGTCGCGCATCGTCACCGGCCGTCCGCGCGCCAGGGTCGGCGCCGACCAGGCCTGCGAGGAGCTGCGCCGCTTCATCGACGGCGCCGGGCGCTACGGCCGCGAGACCTGACCGGCCTCGCCGCATAGATTGCCCAGGCCCCGGCCGTCATCGCCCCGGGGCGTCAGGAAGAGAAGAGGAGAGCCTGCCAATGACCGACGCGTCTCAGCCCAAGGGCAGCCCGCTGTCGCTGCCGCCCGTGGAACGCATCGCCGAGGAGCTGGAACGGCCGGCGGCGGACGAGGCCGGGCGCGCCGCGGCGGACCCGCAGCTCGCCGCCATGGCCGAGGCCTTCGTGATCGAGACCCTGGGCGACGAGGCCGAGGGCGCCGCCGCCCGCCAGCGTCGGGCGGTGGACGAGATGGGCCTCGAGCTCCAGCAGCAGGCCGCGCGCCAGAGCGAGATGCTCAAGACGCCGTTGCGCCAGCTGGCCCGCCACGGCGAGGAAGGCGGGCCGGTGGCCAAGGCGCTGGTGGCGCTGCGCGGCCGCATGGACGACCTGGACCCGCGCCATCATCGCCTGGAGCCCGGCCGCTTCGACCGGGTGCGGCGACTGCTGCCGGGCGCCAGCAGCCGGCTGCAGCGCTACTTCCACCGCTTCGAGACCGCCCAGCAGGCGCTGGAGGCGATCATCGCCGATCTCCAGGGCGGCCGCGACATGCTGGAGCGGGACAACCTGACGCTGTCCGACGACCAGGAGGCCATGCGCGCCACCCTCGACCAGCTCGAGCGCCAGGTGTCGCTGGGCCGGCTGATCGACGAGCGCCTGGTGGCGGCTCGCGACGGGATCGCCGATGACGACCGCCGCGCCTTCGTCGAGGAGGAGCTGCTGTTCCCGCTGCGCCAGCGCATCCTCGACCTCCAGCAGCAGCAGGCGGTGTGCCAGCAGGGCGTGCTGGCGCTGGAGGTGATCATCCGCAACAACCGCGAGCTGATGCGCGGCGTCGACCGGGCGGTCAACGTCACCGTGTCGGCGCTGAGCGTGGCGGCCACCGTGGCCCTGGCACTGGCCAACCAGCGGCTGGTGCTCGACCGCGTCGAGTCGCTCAACGCCACCACCAGCGAGACCATCGCTGGCACCGCCCGGGCGCTGCGCCAGCAGGGCGTGGACATCCAGACCCGCGCCGCCTCCGCCAACCTCGACATGAAGGCCCTGGAGGGCGCCTTCGCCGACGTCATGGCGGCGGTCGACGACCTGGCGAGCTATCGCCGCGAGGCGCTGCCGCGGCTGGGCGAGCAGATAGAGCGGCTGGAGGGCCTGACCCGCGAGGGCGGCGGCGCCGTGGAGCGCCTGGCCCGCGACTCCGGCCAGCAGGATGATGTCCGGCGCTGAGGAACGAGTGCTGACCCGATCCGATGCCTGAGCCCCGGTTGCCGGGGCTCGTCTCGTTCTGCCCCGCCTTTTTCTTCTGATGCACCCTTCCTCCACCCGTTTTCCCTGCGAGCCCGGTCGTCGTTCGACGGCCGGACATGCGCTGCCCTTCATTCAACGTCATGGCGGCCGAAGTAAGACTAGAGTGGCAAAAGTGTCATGCGAGTGGCTGAGAGTGAGCTCAGTCGATCGTGATAAAAAAACACAAGCAAAACGCAGGGGGAACTCATGCCGTTGAACTACCGCAAGTGGTGGCAGCGTGGGGAGCCGGAGGCGCCGGAGGGCGCGCCGGTGATCGAGCGCGAGACCGCGGATGGCGTGGCCAAGGCGATGATGGCGTCCGCCGTGGATGGCATGGTGGTGATCGACGCCGCCGACCGGGTGATTCGCTTCAACGCCGCGGCGGAGCGGCTGTGGGGGCTGTCCCGGGAGGCGGTGATCGGCCAGACGGTGGACCGGCTGGTGCCGGAGCTGCTGCGCGACGAGCATCGCGACCATCTGCACGTCAGCCGCGCCAGCGGCCAGGACGTCCAGGTGGGGCGGCATCGCGAGGTGATGCTGGAGCGCCCCGACGGCGGCCGGCGCCGGGTCAGCATCGCGCTGTCCCGCATCGCCCTGGACGACGGCGAGGGCTATGCCGCCGTGGTGCGTGATCTCGGCGAGAGCCAGCAGGCGGAGCAGGGCGCCCATCAGGCGCTGGAGCAGTGCCTGGACGCGGTAGTCAGCATCGACGAGCGCAATCGGGTGACCTTCTTCAACGCCGCCGCCGAGCGGCTGTGGGGCTGCCGCCGCGAGCAGGTGCTGGGCGAGAACGTCAACCGCCTGGTGCCCGGGGCGATCCGCGACCGGCACGACGGCTTCGTCGACCGCCATCGCCGCCACGGCGACGACCGCATCGTCGGCACCAGCCGCGACGTTCAGCTGGAACGCTTCGACGGCGAGACGCGCTGGGTCAACCTGGCGCTGTCGCGCTTCGTGGTTGACGGCCGCCAGTGCTACACCGCCTTCGTGCGCGATATCACCGAGGAGCGCGAGTTCCGTACCCTGATGGAAAGCACCCTGGAACAGGCCGTCAATGCCGTGGTGACCATCGACGAGCAGAACCGGGTGACCTTCTTCAACGCCGCCGCCGAGCGGCTGTGGGGCTATGAGCGTCAGGAGGTGCTGGGCGAGAACGTCAAGATGCTGGTGCCCCACGCCATCCAGGCGAATCATGACGCCTACGTGCAGCGCAATCGCGACACCGGCGAGGACCGCATCGTCGGCAGGACCCGCGAGGTCGAGGTGGTGCGCAAGGACGGCGACTCGACCTGGGCCAGCCTGTCGCTGGCGCGCATCCGCATCGACGAGCGCCTGGTCTACACCGCCTTCCTGCGCGACGTGTCCGAGGACGTCACCCATCGCGCCAACATGGTCGAGCGCACCGAGGAGTTCGCCAAGGCCAACCAGCGGGTCACCCAGTTCGCCGAGGACATCGAGGCGATCGCCATGCGCACGCACCTGCTGTCGCTCAACGCCTCCATCGAGGCGGCCCGGGCCGGCGATGCGGGGCGCGGCTTCTCGGTGGTGGCCGAGGAGGTGCGCGCCCTGGCCGAGCAGGCCACGGGCTCGGCCAAGGACATCGGCGAGGTGGTCGGCCACACCCAGGCGCTGTTCCAGGAGCTGCAGGACGCCCTCAAGGCCATCGAGGCGAGCGCGCGCGGGGGCTGAAGCGTCTCCGGCTGGACTATGCTGCAGGAGTAATGTTCGCGTCGCCGTGACGGCGCCCGGGATTGGCCCGTGGCGCCGCCGACGGGCGGCAGGGAGCGATCATGAACTCTGCAGTGCGCAATGTCTTCGTGGTGGGGCTCAACGACTTCAATCGGGAGCGGCTCGAACACCTGAGGGGAGCGGGCGACTGCCGCTTCCACGGGATCATCGAGCCCGAGGCGGTCTACGATACCGAGGTCTTCGATATCGCCGCCATGCTCGAGGAGGCCACCGCGCAGCTGGAGGCCTTCGATGGCAGCGTGGACGCCATCGTCGGCTACATGGATTTCCCCGTCTCGACCATGCTGCCGATCCTCTGTGAGCGTTTCGGCACTCGCTCGACGACGCTTTCGAGCCTGCTCAAGTGCGAGCACAAGTACTGGAGCCGCCTGGTCCAGCGGGAGGTCATGCCCGAGCACATTCCCGCCTTCACGGCCTTCGATCCCTTCGACGACGACGCCCTGACCCGCGTCGGCGAGGCCGGGCTCTACTTCCCGTTCTTCGTCAAGCCGATCAAGTCCTCCGGCTCGCGGCTGGGCTTTCGCATCGACACCCCGGAAGACTTCTATCACGCCATCGAGCGACTCAGGGAGGACATCGGCCTGATCGCCGACCCCTTCAACACCGTGCTCGAACATGCCCGGCTGCCCGACGAGATCGCCGCCGTGGAGGGGCACTTCTGCATGGCCGAGGAGATCATCGGGGGCTGGCAGTGCACCGTGGAGGGCTACGTCTTCGAGGGCGAGGTGGTCAGCTACGGGATCGTCGACTCGCTGCGCTATCCTCAGGTGCTGAGCTTCTTCCACTACCGCTACCCGTCAGGGCTGCCCGATCCCGTCCAGGACAAGATGCGCGAGCTCACCGACCGGGTGATGCGCCACATCGGCTTCGACAACTCGGCCTTCAACATCGAGTACTTCTGGGACGAGGTGCAGGACCGCATCTGGCTGCTCGAGATCAATACCCGCATCTCCCAGTCCCACTGCGACCTCTTCGAGAAGGTCGACGGGGTCAGCAACCAGCAGGTCACCATCGACCTGGGGCTGGGCCGCCGGCCCGACATGCCCCATCGCCAGGGCGACTTCGCGGTGGGGGCCAAGTTCTTCTATCGGGTGTTCTTCGTCGATGCCGTGGCCACCCGGGTGCCGAGCGACGAGGAGATTGCCGAGCTTGAGGCGGATTTCCCGGGCACCGTGATCGCCCTGCAGGTGGAGGCCGGGCAGCGGCTGTCGACCCTGACCGAGCAGGACAGCTACAGCTATGCACTGGCCTACATCTGGATGGGGGCCGAGAGCGCGGAGCGCCTGCTCGAGGACTACGACCGCCTCGCGGCGCGGCTGACGTTCGAGTTCGATGAGGTCGTGGGCTGAGAAAGGAGGACAGGGATGCGCATCGTCGAGGACTTTCCCCGCAGGGTTCAGGAGGAGGAAACCTGGATTTCAATGGCCGACGGCACGCGCCTGGCGGCCCGCATCTGGCGGCCGGTGGACGCCGAGGACCACCCGGTGCCGGCGATACTCGAGTATCTGCCCTATCGCAAGCGCGATCTCACCGCCGCCCGCGACGTCCAGAGCCATCCCTACTGGGCCGGCCACGGCTACGCCGGGGTGCGGGTCGACATCCGCGGCACCGGCGAGTCCGACGGCGTGCTCACCGACGAGTACCTGCCCGAGGAGCTGGCCGACGGCGTGGCGATCATCGAGTGGCTGGTCGCCCAGCCCTGGTGCAGCGGCGAGGTGGGCATGGTGGGCATCTCCTGGGGCGGCTTCAATGGCCTGCAGATCGCCGCCCTGCAGCCGCCGGCGCTCAAGGCGGTGATCACGCTGTGCTCCACCGACGACCGTTACGCCGACGACATCCACCACATGGGCGGATGCCTGCTGGGCGACAACCTGTCCTGGGCCTCGACCATGTTCGACGGCAACGCCTGCCCGCCGGATCCGGCGTTGGTCGGCGACCGCTGGCGCGACATGTGGCTCGAGCGTCTCGACGGCAGCGGCCTGTGGCTGGCCCAGTGGCTCGAGCACCAGCGCCGCGACGACTACTGGAAACACGGCTCGGTGTGCGAGGACTTCGCCGCCATCCGCTGCCCGGTCTACGCCATCAGCGGCTGGGCCGACGGCTACTGCAACGCTGTCTTTCGCCTGCTGGCGGGGCTCGAGGTGCCGCGCAAGGGGCTGGTGGGCCCCTGGTCGCACAAGTATCCGCACCTGGGCGTGCCGGGGCCGGCCATCGGCTTCCTGCAGGAATCGCTGCGCTGGTGGGACCGGTGGCTCAAGGGCCGCGACACCGGAATCATGGATGAGCCCATGCTGCGGGTGTGGATGCAGGAGTCGGTGCCGCCCTCGGCGCGCTACGCCGAGCGACCGGGGCGCTGGGTGGCCGAGCCGAGCTGGCCGTCGCCGCGCATCCTGCCGGCCTCGTTCCGCCTGACCGCGGGGCACGACCTGCTGCCCGAGGCGCCGGACACGCCGGACGACGACGAGGTGATGACGCTGCGCTCGTCGCTGTCGGTGGGGCTCTATGCCGGCAAGTGGTGCTCCTACAACGCGCCGCCGGACCTGCCCCACGACCAGCGCGACGAGGACGGCGGCTGCCTGGTGTTCCAGACGCCGCGGCTGGAGGAGGCGGTCGAGATCTGCGGCCAGCCCAGCGTCGAGCTGGAGCTCGAGGCCGACCGGCCGGTGGCCATGGTGGCGCTGCGGCTGATCGACGTCGCCGAGGACGACAAGGCCACCCGGGTGTCCTACGGCCTCTTGAACCTGACCCATCGCGACAGCGACGAACACCCCGAGCCGCTGACGCCCGGCCGGCGCTATCGGGTGACGGTGGCGCTCAAGCACATCGCCCAGCAGTTCCCGGCCGGGCATGCGATCCGGCTGTCGCTGTCCACCAGCTACTGGCCGCTGGCCTGGCCGGCGCCGCGGCCGGTCACCCTGACGCTGTGCCCCGGACGCAGCCGGCTGGTGCTGCCGGTGCGCGCGCCGCAGCCCGAGGAGGAGGCGGCGCTGCCGGCCTTCCTCGAGCCGGAGGGCGCGCCGGCGATTGCCAAGACCCTGATCCAGCCCACCCAGGAGAGCTGGCGGGTGATCCGCGACCTGGCCAACGACCAGACCACCCTCGAGGTGATCAACGACGAGGGCCGCTATCGGCTCGACGCCATCGATCTGGAGATCGCCGGCCGGGTCACCGAGCGCTACCGTTACTCCTACGGCAGCTACGACAGCGTCAGCGGCTGGACCGAATGGGAACGCACCTTCCAGCGCGGCGACTGGGAGGTGCGCACCCTGACCCGCACGCTGATGACCAGCGACCCGGACAATTTCCGCCTGCGCGCCACCCTGGACGCCTGGGAGGGCGAGACGCGCATCTTCGCCCGCACCTGGGACGAGACGATTCCGCGGGATCTGGTGTAGCGGGGGAGGAGTGAGAGGAGTGAGAAGCAAGGAGTGAGGAGCAAACGCAGGAAAGCTCACCCACCTCAGGCCGGCAGCGCCTCGCCTTGCGGCCGGGACGTTCCCCCGGTCGGATAGCCGCCCCTCGCCCCTCGCCCCTCGCCCCTCGCCCCTCGCCCTTGCTATCTTGGCCTCTTTCTCGACAGGGATGCCCCGCCATGAGCGTGACCACCGCCGACGCGCCCGCGACGCCTTGGGCCTCGCGCAAGGAGATCCTGGGCTGGGCGATGTTCGACTTCGCCAACCAGGCCTACACGCTGCTGATCATCACCGTGGTGTTCGGCGAGCTGTTCACCACGGTGATCGTCGGCGACCGCGGCGACGGCTACCGGCTTGCCAACTTCCTGTGGAGCCTGGCGCTGGCGGTCAGCTACCTGCTGGTGGTGGTGACCGGCCCGCTGTGCGGGGCGGTGATGGACTACCGGGCGGAGAAGAAGCGTTTCCTGTTCGCCAGCTACGTGGTCACCATCGTCGCCACGGCGCTGCTCTATTTCGTTGCCCCGGGCTACGTGTGGCTGGGGCTGATCCTGATCGTGGTCTCGAACTACGCCTACTCCATGGGCGAGTCCTTCATCGCCGCCTTCCTGCCGGGCCTCGGGCCGCCGGAGTCGCTGGGCCGCATCTCGGGCTTCGGCTGGGCGCTGGGCTACGTCGGCGGGCTGTTCGCCGCCGGCTTCACCCTGGTGGTGCTGGGCGAGGCCAGCGCCGAGAACTTCGAGCGCATCCGCTGGGTCGGGCCCTTCGCCGCCGGCTTCTTCCTGGTCACCGCCATCCCCACCTTCCTGTGGGTGAAGGAGCGAGGCACGCCGCAGAACAGCGGGCTGTCCTATCGCGCGATCGCCTGGCGGCGGGTCTCGACCACCCTCCACGAGCTGCGCCGCTTCCGCGACCTGGCGATCTTCCTGGTGTCGCTGCTGTTCTCCATGGCCGGGGTCTACATCATCATCGCCTTCGCCTTCATCTATGGCGCCCAGGTGATCGGCTGGGACGAGTCCGTGCGCAACCTGATGTTCATCATCGTGCAGGTCACCGCCGCCGCCGGGGCGATCGGCTTTGGCGCCATCCAGGACCGCATCGGCACCCGGGTGACCTACCTGATCACCCTGGTGCTGTGGGTGGCGGCGATCCTGGCGATCTGGGCCACGCCCGCGCTCACCGACTGGCTCAACGCCGCGCTGGGCCTCGACTGGCAGGCCCAGCACCTGTTCCTGCTGGTCGGCTGTCTGGCGGGGCTCAGCCTGGGGTCGAGCCAGTCCGCCAGCCGCGCGCTGGTGGGGCTGTTCTCGCCCAGCCGCAAGGCCGCCGAGTTCTTCGGCTTCTGGGGCCTGGCCAACAAGCTCGCCGGGGTGGTGGGCATCGTCGCCCTGGGACTTCTGCAGTCGGTGGTCGGGCTGCAAGCCTCGATCCTGCTGTGTGCGGGACTGTTCATCGTCGCCATCCTGATCTGCCTGTTTGTCGATCAGGCGCGGGGAATGCGGGCGGCAAGAGAGTGGGAGAGGATAAATGGTTCAACTGTGTCTTCAGGGGGCTAAATGAGGCCGGAGACAAGCTCGCGCGAGGGCGCTATGAACCCATCCCTGGGCGCTACTTTGGCCCTGTAGCACTCTCGCGTCCTGCTCCGCTTGCAGGACCGGTGCTGGCCATCCATGGCCAGCCCGTTCGGCGAGGGTCGCCTCACCCATGGCCAAAAAACCCTCGCTTAAGCTTGTCCCCGACATGGCTCACTGGGGCCATCTAGCGGGTATAAAACGCTATTTCAGGCGGGGCGTTCGAGGGCAAACAGGTCGGTGGTGCGGCTATAGTCCGAGCCGGCCATGCGGCCGATCGGGCGCAGCGTCTCGATATCCACGTGGCGGCCGTCCCAGACCTCGGGCGCGGCGTGCACCGCGACCACCTCGGCGAGCACCAGGTTGCCGGCCAGCGGGCTGTCGCCGAAGCGGATCACCTCGCGCAGCCGGCAGCCGAAGGCGATCGGCGACTCGGCGATGCGCGGCACCCTGAGCTCGCCCATCGGCGCCTTGGTCAGGCCGGCGTGGTCGAACTCGTCCGCGCCGCGGGGCAGGCTGGCGCTGGTGGCGTTGAGCGCCTCGGCCAGCGCCTCGCTGCCGACGTGGATCACGCATTCGCCGACCTCGTCGAGGTTGTGAAGGGTGTCCTTGGCCTGGCCCTCGCCGTTGAGCAGTGGCGAGAAGGCCAGCACCGGCGGAGTGACGCTCGCCACATTGAAGAACGAGAAGGGCGCCAGGTTGGCGCGCCCCTCGGCGTCGACGGTGGCGACCCAGGCGATGGGGCGCGGGGCGATGGCGCCGGAGAACAGCCGGTAGATCGTGCCGGCCTCGAGGGCCTCGGCGGAGAAAGTGTCGGAGGAAGGGGAGGCGTCGCTCATGATCGCTCCTTGAGGGTGAACGAAAGGCCTCATCCCAGCATGGGCGCCGGCGGGCGTCCAGTGTCATGATGGGCGCGCCGGACGAGGGGAGGGCGGTGAATGAGCGAACGGGGCGGTGGCGTGAAGCGTGCGGGGCTGGGCATGATGCTGGCCTTCTGGGCGCTGCTGATCGGGCTCGGCACCTGGTGGTTCCAGGGCTGGTTCGACGAGCGAGAGAACCCCAACGCCAATCTCGTCGAGTCGCTGGACGGCGGCCCGCTGACGCTCGCGCGCAACGCCAATGGCCATTTCGTGGCTACCGGGCGCCTCAACGGCGAGCCGGTGACCATGCTGCTCGACACCGGCGCCACCCAGGTGGCCGTGCCCGCCGACCTGGCCGAGCGCCTCGACCTGCCGCTGCGCGGCGCGGCCAGCTTCTCCACCGCCAACGGCCGGGTGCGCGGCCATCTGACGATCCTCGACGAGGTGCGTCTCGGCGGGCTGGTCGCGCGTGACGTCCGCGGCTCCGTCGTGCCGGGCCTCGAGGGCGACACGGTGCTGCTGGGCATGAGCTTCCTCGGTCGCTTCGAGCTGCAGATGCGTGGTGACACCCTGACCCTGCGGCTGCCCGAAAAGGACAAGGGCTGAGTGCCGACGGGGCTCACCGGCCGGCGCGAGGCTGATACCATGGCGTCCATGAACAGCATCACGTCCGCCGCCGCGTTCACGGCCTCTCTGGACGATCCCTTCTACTATCTGGCGAACTTCCAGTGCGTGCTGGACTGGGTGGCCGCGCGCCACGCGGACCTGCTCTCCGAGCCCGAGCGTGCCTTTCTCGCCGAGTTCCCGCGCCTGCCCCGAGCCTCTCGGGCGCTGCTGGTGCGGATGGTGATGCGCAAGGGCGAACACTTCCGCGTCTCGCGCCTGGCCTACGACGAGATTGGCGAGGCCGAGGCCGCGCTCGGCCCGCTGATCGAGGCCGGCTGGGTCGAGGCGGCCCCGCCGCTCACCCTCGACGAGCTGTTCCGCCAGCTGCGCCTGGCCGAACTCAAGCAAGCCTTTGCCGACGAGATCGCCGCGGCCGGCCTGCCGAAAAGCGTGGCCAAGGGCGTGCTGCACGCCGCCCTGGCCGAGCGCGGGCTCGAGTCTCGCAGTCTGGGCGACTGGTGGCCGGGGGCGCCGGATCGGGTGGTGCGCCTCACCCTGATGGACCTCTGCGACCGGCTCAGGCTGATGTTCTTCGGCAACCTGCGCCAGGACTGGGCGGAGTTCGTGCTCGCCGAGCTCGGCCTGCAGCGTTTCGAGAGCGTGCCCTTCGGCCCGGAGTCCCGCGCCTTCCGGCGCCGCGACGAGGTCGACGCCTACCTGGCCCTGCACCGGCTGCGCGAGCGCCTCGACGACGGCGAATGCCCGCTGGCGCTGGCCGCCGAGGTACCGGGCGCGCCGGACAACGCCTGGCTGGCCGCCCGTCGCGCGCGGCTGCTGCTCAAGCTGGGCCGCGAGGCCGAGCGGCGGGGCGAGGCCGAATCGGCCCTCGAGGCTTACGCCGCCGCCGGCCTCGGTGAGGCTCGGGTGCGTCGGCTGCGGCTGCTCGAGCGGCGCGGCGAGTTCGCGCTGGCCCATCGGCTGATCGACGCCGCCGACCCGGTGGACGAGGCCGAACGCCAGGCGCTGGCCCGGCTGCGCCCGCGGCTGTGCCGCAAGCTGGGCCTGCCGGCGCCGGCGCGTGAGATCGAGCCCGCGCCCGAGCGGCTCGACCTGGTGCTGGCCCCGTCTCCCGGCGGCGTGGAGCGGGCGGTGGCCGAGCACCTGGGCACGCTCGAGGCGCCGGTCTGCTTTGTGGAGAACACGCTGATCACCGGGCTGTTCGGCCTGCTGTGCTGGGAGGCGATCTTCGCGCCGCTGCCCGGCGCCTTCTTCCACCCCTTCCATTCGGGACCGGCCGATCTCAATCGCGAGGACTTCGTGGCCCGGCGCCGCGACCTGTTCGACGACTGCCTGGCCGAGCTCGATGACGGCCGCTACCGTGACACCGTCCGCGAGCGCTTCCGCGTCAAGTGGGGCCTGGCCTCGCCCTTCGTGCACTGGGGGGCGCTCGACGAGGCGCTGCTGGAGCGCGCTCTGGCCGCCATCCCGCCCGCGCACCTGCGCGCCCTGTTCGCGCGGCTGCTGGATGACCCGCGGGCCAATCGCGCCGGGCTGCCCGATCTGATCCAGTTCTTCCCCGACGCTCCCCCTGACGTGCCCGGCTATCGGCTGATCGAGGTGAAGGGCCCCGGCGACCGCCTGCAGGACAACCAGCGCCGCTGGCTGGCCTTCTTCCACGCCCATGACATCCCGGTGGCGGTCTGCCGCGTGCGCTGGGAGGCGTCTTGAGCGGAGCGGAGAGCGAGCCCGTGAGCGGGACCATGAATGAGGCAGTGAGCGAGCCTGGCCGCCGCGTCGCCGTGCGGGCGCTGTGCGAATTCACCGCCCGCGAGGGCGATCTGGACCACCGCTTCACCCCGGCGCCCAGCGCCCGGGAGGGCATCGAGGGCCATGCCCGGGTGCGTGAGCGGCGCGGCGAGGGCTACGAGGCCGAGGTGGCACTGTCCGCCGAGGTCGCCGGCCTGACCGTGAGCGGCCGTGCCGACGGCGTCGATCCCGCGGCCAATCGCCTGGAAGAGATCAAGACCCATCGCGGCAGCCTCGAGCGCATGGCCGCCAACCAGCGCGCCCTGCACTGGGCTCAGGCCGAGGCCTACGGGGCACTGCTGTGCGCCGAGCGTGGTCTCGCGTCGATCACCGTGGCGCTGGTCTACCTGGACATCGCCACCGGCCGCGAGACCGTGATGACCCGGGAGGCGAGCGCCTGCGAGCTGTGGACGCGCCTCGAGGCCCACGCCCGGGCCTATGCGGCCTGGGCCAATCAGGAGGCCGAGCACCGCGCGGCGCGGGACGCGGCCCTCGCCGCGCTGGCCTTTCCCCACGACGACTTCCGCCCCGGCCAGCGGACTCTGGCCGAGGACGCCTACCGCGCCGCCGCCACCGGCCGCTGCCTGCTGGCCGAGGCGCCCACCGGCATCGGCAAGACGCTCGGCACCCTCTATCCGCTGCTCGCCGCCATGCCGCGCCAGGGCCTCGACCGGCTGGCGTTTCTGACCATGAAGACCCCGGGGCGGCGGCTGGCGCTGGATGCCCTGACGGACCTGGGTGCCGACCGCGAGACCGAGCGGCTGCCGCTGCGGGTGCTCGAGCTGGTGGCACGGGACAAGGCCTGCGAGCATCCCGACCGCGCCTGCCACGGCGACTCCTGCCCGCTCGCCCAGGGCTTCTACGACCGGCTGCCGGCGGCGCGCCGCGACGCCGTGGCCCGGGGTTTCTGGGATCGCGCGTCGCTGCGCGAGCTGGCCCTCGAGCACGGCGTCTGCCCCTACTACCTGGGCCAGGAGCTGGCCCGCTGGGCCGACGTGCTGGTCGGCGACGTCAATCACTACTTCGACGACGGCGCGCTGATCCACGGCCTGGCCCAAACCGATGGCTCGCGGCTCGGCGTGCTGGTGGACGAGGCTCATAACCTGGTCGACCGGGCCCGCGGCATGTACAGCGCGGCGCTCGACCAGCGCCGGCTCAATCGGCTGCGCAAGGGTGCGCCGCCGGCGCTGTCGAGGCCGCTGTCGCGGCTCGCGCGGCGCTGGCAGGCCCTGCTGCGCGAGGTCGAGGAGCGCGAGTGGCAGGCGCTGGACGCGGTGCCGGGCGGGATGCTCGGCGCCCTGCAGCAGGCGGTGGCGGCGATCACCGACTACCTGGGCGAGCATCCCGCCGGCGGTGATCCCGCGCTGCAGGAGTTCCTGTTCGAGGCGCTGGCCTTCGCCCGCCGCGCCGAGACCTTCGGCGAGCATTCGCTGTGCGAGCTGGAGCGCCACGGCCGCGGCCGGGCCAGGATGGCGATCCGCAACCTGGTGCCGGCGGACTTCCTGGCGCCGCGCTTCCGCGTCGCCCGCTGCGCGGTGCTGTTCTCGGCGACGCTCAGCCCGCCGGGCTATCATCGCGACCTGCTGGGCCTGCCCGACGATACCGTGACTCGCCGCGTGCCCGCGCCCTTCGTCGCCGAGCAGCTCGAGGTGCGGCTGCGCCGCGACGTCTCGACCCGGCTGCGCGACCGCGAGGCGTCGCTTTCGCCCATCGTCGCCGAGCTGGCCGGCCAGTACCGGCGCCGTCCCGGCCACTACCTGGCCTTCTTCAGCAGCTTCGCCTACCTGGAGGCGGCGCTGGCACGCTTCCGCGAGGCCTGCCCGGAGATTCCGGTGCGCGCCCAGCGGCGCGGCATGACCGAAGAGGAGCGCGAGGCCTTCCTGGCCGGCTTCGTGCCCGGCGAGACCGGCATTGCCTTCGCGGTGCTCGGCGGCGCCTTCGCCGAGGGCATCGACCTGCCCGGCGAGCGGCTGGTGGGCGCCGTCGTGGCGAGCCTCGGCCTGCCGCCCTTCGACGCCTATCACGCGGCGCTGGAGGCGCGGCTCGAGGCGCGCTTCGGCCGCGGCTTCGACTACGCCTACCGGGTGCCCGGGATGATCAAGGTGGTGCAGGCCGCCGGGCGGGTGATCCGCGGTCCCGAGGATCGCGGCGTGGTGGTGCTGATGGACGACCGCTTCGCCCGCGCCGAGAATCGGGCCCTTCTTCCCGACTGGTGGCGCCCTGAGCCTCGCTAATGCTTTCTCCCTTCCGATCCTTGCCGACGAGGACACGCCGATGACCCGAACCCGCCATGAACGCCCCACCTTCCAGCTCAGGCTGGTCGCCGACCGCGACGTGGTGCTGGGGCCCGGCAAGGTCGATCTGCTGGCGGCGATCGCCCGGGAGGGCTCGATCACCGCGGCCAGCCGCGCGCTGAACATGAGCTACAAGAAGGCCTGGCAGCTGATCGAGACCATGAACCGCCACTTCCCGAACGAAGTGATCGCCACCAGCACCGGCGGCAGCACTCGCGGCGGGGCCGAGCTCACGCCGCTGGGCGAGGCGCTGCTGGCGCGCTACCGGGCGCTCGAGCGCCGCCTCGACCCCGAGGCCTGCGACGACGCCCGGGCGCTGCTCGCGCTGCTGGCGGGGGAGGCGCCGGTCTGATCGCGCTTGCCCGGGCGTTCATCGAACGCTAATGTTCCGTTGTTTCCAAAAAGACATAACGGGGGCTTCATGTCGCTGTTCATTGCTCGCCACCGCCACTCGCTGCGCGCCCTCGGCGCCGGCCTCGCCCTGGCGCTGGGCGTCGCCTTGCCGGCCCAGGCCGAGCCTGGCTCTCAACCCAAGGTGCGGATCTTCGCCGCCGCCTCGCTCACCGATGCCCTGAACAGCGCCATCGCGCGCTACGAGGAAGATCACGACGTCGACGTGGTGCCGGTCTATGCCTCCTCCTCCACGGCGGCGCGTCAGGTCGCCCGGGGGGCACCGGCCGACCTCTATTTCTCGGCCAACGAGCAGTGGATGGACTGGCTGGGCGAGCAGGGCATCACCCTGGGGAAGCGGGCCGATCTGCTGAACAATCGCCTGGCACTGATCGCCGCCGACGACGAGCCCGAGACCTTCACGCCCGGCGACGGCACGCCGCTGAGCACGCTGCTGGGTGACGGCGAGCGCCTGGCGGTGGGCGATCCCGCTCATGTGCCGGCCGGCATCTATGCCAGGCAGGCGCTCGAGTCCCTCGGCGAGTGGGGCGCGCTGGCCCCGCGCCTGGCCCGGGCCGACAACGTGCGCGCCGCCCTGGCGCTGGTCGAGCGTGGCGAAACGCCGCTCGGCATCGTCTATCGCACCGATGCGCTGGCCAGTGATCGGGTGCACGAGCTGGGCCTGTTCCCGGCCGACAGCCACCCGGCGATCCGCTACCCGGTGGCGCTGATCGATCCGCCGGCCGATGACGCCGCCGAGGCCTTCCGCGCCTGGCTGGGCGGCGACGAGGCCCGGGCCATCTTCACCCGCTTCGGTTTCGAAGCCGCCGGCGCCGAGCCGGCCGCCGAAGACGGCGCCGAGGGCTAGTCGATGCTGTCGCCGTTGGAGGTCGAGGCCATCCTGATCAGCCTGCGCGTGGCGGGCATCGCGGTGGCCTGGATCCTGGTGCCGGGCATCGCCCTGGCGTGGCTGATGGCGCGCCACGAGTTCCGCGGCAAGGCGCTGCTCGACGGCGTGCTGCACCTGCCGCTGGTGCTGCCGCCGGTGGTGGTCGGCTACCTGCTGCTGCTGTCGCTGGGCCGTCAGGGCTGGCTGGGCCAGTGGCTGAACGAGTGGTTCGCCGTGAGCCTGCCCTTCACCTGGCAGGGCGCGGCGGTGGCCGGCGGGGTGATGGCCTTCCCGCTGCTGGTGCGCGCCGTGCGCCTGTCGCTGGAGGCGGTGGACGTCGACCTGGAAGCCGCGGCCAGCACCCTGGGCGCCGGCCGCCTGCGGGTGCTGTTCACCATCACCCTGCCGCTGGCGCTGCCGGGGCTTCTGACCGGCACCGTGCTGGCCTTCGCCCGGGCGCTGTCGGAGTTCGGCGCCACCATCACCTTCGCCGCCAACATTCCCGGTGAGACCCGCACCCTGCCGCTGGCGCTCTATACGCTGATCCAGACCCCCGGCCAGGAGGGCGCGGCGGCGCGGCTGTGCGCGCTGTCGGTGGTCATCGCCATGGTCTCGCTAATGGCTTCGGAGTGGCTGGCCCGCCGGGCCCGTCGTCGGCTTCGCCAGCGGGATGGATGAAGGACAGCCTGCGCAGCGATGAGCCATTCCGGCGCCGAGTCGAGCGAGGGCGCTATGAACCCTTCCATGGGCGCTACTTTGGCCCTGCGGCGCTCTCGCGTCCGGCTTCGCTTGCAGGACCGGTGCTGGCCATCCATGGCCAGCCCGTTCGGCGAGGGTCGCCTCACCCATGGCCAAAAACCCCTCGCTCTGACTCGTCCCGGGCGCTCATCAAGGCCCGAATGGGTAAGGAGTCTTGAGAGGATGCCATGTCATATGTGACCGCCGCCCATGACGGCGCCGCCGACGCGCGCTCGGCCCTGACCCTGGACGTCGAGCAGCGCCTCGGCGAGTTCTCGCTGTCGGCGTCGCTGGCGCTGCCCGCCAGCGGCGTCACCGCGCTGTTCGGCCCCTCGGGCAGCGGCAAGACCAGCCTGCTCAGGATGATCGCCGGGCTCGATGCGCCGCACCGCGGGGCGATCCGCCTTGGCGACGAGACGCTGGTGGATACCGCGCGTGGCGTTCGGCTGCCGCCGCATCGGCGCCGCCTGGGCGTGGTATTTCAGGAGCCGCGGCTGTTTCCCCACTACCGGGTGCGCGGCAATCTTACCTACGGCATGCGTGACGCCGGGCACGAGCGCTTCGATGCCGTGGTCGAGCTGCTCGGCATCGGCGCGCTGCTGGAGCGTTTCCCGGCCACGCTGTCCGGCGGCGAGGCGCGCCGGGTGGCGATCGGCCGGGCGCTGCTCAGCGAGCCGCGGCTGTTGCTGATGGACGAGCCGCTGACCGGGCTCGACGGTGCCCGCAAGCAGGAGCTCTTGGACTACATCGCGCGGCTGGCCGGCGACATCGACATTCCCATCGTCTACGTCAGCCACGATCCCGACGAGCTGACCGCCATCGCCGACCATCTGGTGCTGCTCGAGCAGGGGCGGGTGGTCGCCGATGGCCCGCTGGAGGCGCTGCTGCAGCGTTTCGAGCTCACCGAGCGGCTGGGCGGCTTCGATGCCGCGACCCTGGTCACGGCGACGGTGGAGGAACACGACCCGCACTATGCGCTCAGCCGGCTGCGCCTGGCCGACGGTCAGTGGCTGACGCTGCCCGCGGTGGACGCCGCGCCCGGCACGCGGCTGCGGCTGCGCATCCCGGTGCGCGAGGTGGCGCTGGCCTTGGACGAACCCGGCGCCATCAGCTATCGCAATCGTCTTCGTGCGACGGTCGAGGAGATCGGCCCGTCACGACCGGGGCAGACTGCCGTGGAGCTGCGCCTGCGGCTCGGTGAGAAGGGGATCGACGAGCAGAGGCTGCGCGCGCGGCTGACCCGCAAGTCCCTCGACGAGATGGGGCTGAAGCCAGGCATGTCGGTTGTCGCCCTGGTGCGCAGCGTGGCCTTCGATACCCGACACTCCTAGAAACACGTCTCCCAGGTGTCGACGACGTTCAGGCCGTCGTCGACGAGGTGGATCAGTCGCCACTTGTCGAAGGTCAGGCAGGGGTGAGAGGCGCCGAAGGCGACCACGTCGCCTACGCGCACGTCGCCGGCATCTTCGGGCAGGGCGACGAAGGTGTGCTGATCCATCTGCCTGGTGACTTCCCAGCCCTCCACCGACAGCGGCGCCTCGACGCGGCCGTCTTCTCGATATCGCGCGAGCGGCTCGGGGAGGCGGTCGCCGCCGATGTCGCGCTTGCCCAGCGCCACGATGGCGAGCCCCGGCTCCGGAAGCGACTGCACCTGGGCATAGACCGCGAGCGCCGGGCGCAGGCCTTCGTGCAGGTCCGGACGGCGCGCCAGCACGCCGCGCTGGGCCTCGCGGTAGAGGCCATGGTCGTGCACCACGTAGCAGCCCGGGCGCAGCACCGGGGTGAAGCGGCCCTCGAGGCCGCCGTCGCGGAAGGCCCCGGCGATCAGGTCGTACCAGGCCGAGCCCGAGGCGGTGACGATCGGCGATGCGACGCCGAACAGCCCCTCGTCCGCCAGCCGGTGCAGGTTCTTCACCAGCCGCTCGCCGTAGGCACGCACGGCCGCGGCCGGATCGTCGCCGTGGACCACGCCTTCGTAGCCCTCCAGGCCGGCCAGCGTCAGCCCCGGCCGGGCGGCGATGTCGCGGGCCAGCTCGACGCCTTGCTTGTCGTCTCGGCAGCCGCATCGTCCGCCGACCACGCCCACCTCGATCAGCACCGGCAGCGTCAGGCCGGCCGCCTCGAAGAACTCGCCCAGCTCGGCCACGTTGTCGTGGCCGTCCACGGTCACGTAGAGCTCGGCGCCGGCGCGCATCAGCGCGACGGCGATCGCCATGTTGGCGCGGCCGACCAGCTGGTTGGCCAGCAGCAGCCGCGTGGCGCCCTCGGCGAAGGCGGCGCGGCACTGGGGCAGGGTGGCCAGCGTGATGCCCCAGGCGCCGGCCTCGAGCTGGCGGCGAAACAGCGCCGGGGTCATGGTGGTCTTGCCGTGGGGCGCCAGCCGCGCGCCGTGGCGCTCGGCGAAGGCCTGCATCCAGGCCAGGTTGTGGGCCAGCGGTGCCTCGTGGATGACGGCGGCGGGCAGGCTGACGTCGGCCAGCAGGTCGCGGCCGGTCTCCAGGGTGCCCTTGTGATGGGTCATGGGGTCTCCTGTCGCGTGTTGCCGCGCCGCTCCGGTGGACGCTCGGGCGCGGTGGTGGCGATGTCCTCGTCGGCCTCGAACAGCTCCTCGAGCTCTCGGGCGGCCTGCTGGATGGTCTGGATCTGCTCGCGCTTGTTGCCGAATACCTCCAGCTGGCGCTCCAGGGCGCGCTCGTCGTGGGGGCGGAAGGTCTCCACGGTGTGACTGGCCTGGTCGCGGGAGATGCCGACGCCGACCAGCACCTCGCGGGTTAGCTCCAGGCTCGCCGGCAGCAGCTCGCGGATGATGTAGGTGACCTCGGCGCGCATCAGCAGCTGGGCGTGGTAGCGATCCCGGGCCCTGGCGTAGACGCGCAGGTGCGGGAAGCGCCGCTTGACCCGCTGGACGATGCGCATCGAGGTCTCGATGTCGCCGATCGCCACCACCATCACCCGGGCCTTGTCGGCGCCGGCGGCCTCCAGCAGGTCGATGCGCGAGGCGTCGCCGAAGTAGATGTCGTTGCCGTAGCGGCGCACCACGTCGACGTGCTCGGCGTTGCTGTCGAGCACCGTGTAGGGAATCTTCAGCCCCTGCAGGATGCGGCCCATGATCTGCCCGAAGCGCCCGAAGCCGGCGATGATGATCTGCGGCCCGATGGGCGGCGGGCGGTCGTAGTCGCGGCGCGGCCTGTCGGCCTTGAGCAGCGGCCGGATCAGCCGCGCGTGGAGCAGGAACAGCACCGGCGTGGCGGCCATGGACAGCGACACCACCAGCACCAGCAGGCCGACCAGCGAGGCGTCGAGCAGGCCGGCGGCGCCCGCCGCGGTGAGCAGCACGAAGCCGAACTCGCCGCCCTGTGAGAGCAGCGCGCCGAGGTTCAGCGCGGTCTTCCAGTCGCGGCGGTAGAGCCGCGCGGCGAGGGTCATGGCGAGCCACTTGGCGGCCAGCAGGCCGGCGGCGAGGCCCAGCGCCAGGCCGGGCTTCTCCGCCAGCAGGCCGATCTGGGCGGTCATGCCCACCGCCATGAAGAACAGCCCCAGCAGCAGGCCGCGGAACGGCTCGATGTCGGCCTCGATGCTGTGGCGGTATTCGGAGTCGGCCAGCAGCACCCCGGCGATGAAGGCGCCGAGGGCCATCGACAGCCCGGCCAGTTCCATCAGCAGGGCGGCGCCGAACACCACCAGCAGCGCCGTGCCGGCGAACACCTCGCGGCTGCGGGTGCCGGCGGCGAAGCGGAACAGCGGGCGCAGCAGATAGCGGCCGCCGACGATCAGCCCGGCGAAGGCGCCCGCGGCGATCAGAACCTGGCTTGCCAGGTGCCACCAGTCACCGCCCAGCGAGGCGCCGCCGGCCAGCAGCGGAATGGCCGCCAGCACCGGAATGGCGGCGATGTCCTGGAACAGCAGCAGGGCGAAGGCGTAGCGGCCGTGGCGGCTGGAAAGCTCGCCGCGTTCGCCCAGCAGCTGCAGCACCAGCGGCGTGGAGCACAGCCCCAGGCTGAAGCCGACCACCAGCGCCGCGGCGGGCGGAAGGCCCGCCAGCAGCGCCAGGCCGGTGAGCAGCGCCGTGGTGACGGCCACCTGCAGGCTGCCGAAGTGGAACACCGCCTTGCGCATCAGCCGGAGGCGGGCCGGCTTGAGTTCCAGCCCGATCACGAACAGCAGGAACACGATGCCGACCTGGGAGAACTGCAGCACGGCGTCGGCGTCCGGCACCAGGCCCAGCGCCGAAGGGCCGATCACCACGCCGGCGACCAGATAGCCGAGCACCTCGCCGAGCCCCAGTCGCTTGACCAGCGGCACGATCAGCACCGCTGCAACGAGGAAGATCAGGACGTTGTAGAGCAGGGCGATGGCCACGTCGGGCTCCTTCGATGGCGGTTTGGTGGGGGCGGTTTCCTTTCTATCCTAACGCAGGCGCCCCGTTGGCAGGTCCGGCCACCGGCGTGTCGGGCGGCTCAGCGGCGGGATTCGGGCGGAGTATCGACCGGGGCATCGGACGGCTCGCCGCGGTCGCACTTCACGCAGGGCAGCGCCAGGCCCAGCCGCGAGCGGCGCCCGGCCTCGGTGGTTACCCAGGGGCGCTCGACCCAGGGCGGCTGGTGGCGCACGTGCTGATAGTGACCGCAGGCCAGCTCGGCGACCCAGTGGCCCTCGTCGTCGCGGTGATAGCCGACGATCGGCTGTTCCATCTCAGGCCTCGGTCAGGCCGGCGCGGGGCAGCACCTCGTCGCGGGTCAGCGGCGCCAGCGGCAGTGCCAGGGCCTCGACCGGCGTCACCCAGCGCAGCTCGGCGATCTCGGCGGCGGCCTTCAGCGGACCCGCGATCTCGGCGCGGAACAGGTGGGCGCGCAGCCCGTGGCCGGGCTCGTTGGCGGCGGGGGCGCTGAACTCGCCCAGCGGCTCGAGGCGCGTCGGCGGCTGGCCGAGCTCCTCCTCGAGCTCCCGGGCCAGGGCCTCGGCGGGCGACTCGTCGGGCTCGATCTTGCCACCGGCCTGCATGAAGGCCTCGGTGCCGCGCTTGCGCACCAGCAGCAGGCGGCCCTCGGCGTCCTCGATCAGGGCGGCGGCGATATGCAGGACGGGCGTGTCATTCATCGGGGCAGGCTCCTGGAAACGACGCGGGGCCGCCCCTTTAGGCGGCCCCGAGAGAGGCGGGAAGACGCGGCCTAGAACGCCAGCTCCACGCCGGCATAGACGCTGCGGTCCGGCGCTGTGGAGAAGTAGCGTCCGCGCTGATCGTTGATGACGATGTTGTCGAAATGCTCGCGATCGAACAGGTTCTGCACGCCCACGTAGGCCTTGAGCAGGGTGTCGCCGCCGAGCCGCCAGCCGTCGCCGGCGCGCAGGTTGGCCAACCAGACGTCGTCGACCTTCACGCTGTTGGCGTCGTCGGTGAACATCGAGCCCACGTAGCGGGTCTCCAGGGTGGCGAAGCGCTCCCCGAGGCCCTGCCAGGTCAGCTGGTTGATCCAGGTGCGCTCGGGCAGGCCCGGGATGCGGTTGTTGGCGAAGTCATTACCGTCGCCGTCCTCGTAGTCCTGGAACTCGTAGCGTGCCATTGTCAGGGCACTGTCGAGGCGCCAGTCCTCGGCGAACTGCCAGCCCAGGGCCACTTCCAGGCCGTCCTGGCGGCTGCGTCCGGCGTTGCGATAGAAGTCGCGTCCGGCGTCATCACGATAGGCGATCAGCGAGTCGCGCACGCGGGTCGAGAACAGCGCCACGTCGTAGTCGAGCCCGGCGTCGACGAAGGTGCCGCGCAGGCCGATCTCGCGGTTCCAGGCCTTCTGCGGCTCGATGTCCGGATTGAAGCCGCCGACACGGGCCGGGTTGGCGAACTCGGTGAAGGTCGGCGTCTCGTAGGCGGTGCCGGTCGAGAGGTAGGCCTGGTGGTTGGGCAGATAGCGATAGCTCAGCCCGGCGCTGCCGCTCCACTGGTCGAAATCGCGATCGCCGCCGTTGTCGCCGTCGCTGAGGTAGTGGTCGTCGATCTCGAACTTGGTGTGGTCGAAGCGGGTGCCGAGCGACAGCGTCCACCGGTCGGTCAGGTCCAGGTCGCCCTGGGCGAAGACGCCGACCGAACTGGCGGTCTGGGTCTCGTCGGCGACGCGGCCCTGGTGGTCGCCGTCGATGGTGACGTCGTCGCGGTAGCGCTCGTCTTCCTGGCGTGCCAGGTCGACGCCGGTCACGTAGCTCAGCGGCAGGCCGCCGACGGTCAGCGACTGGCGGTACTCGGCGCTGCCGCCGTAGTAGTCACGATCGTAGGCGACGAAGCTGTCGCCGGCATAGGCCAGCTGCTGCTCGAAGTCGCGCTGCAGGTAGAAGCCGCGCAGGGTCAGTTCGCCGGGACCGGCGGCCCGGTCCTGGTACTCCAGGCCGAGCAGCTGCTGGTCGACCGACTGTCCTGCATCGATGCGAGTCGGTGAATAGAAGTTGCTGTCGATCGTGCCTTCGCGGTCCTCGCCGACGGCCTCGGCGGTCAGGCCGCCCGGGTCCTCGGAGCGCGGATTGTCGAGCAGGTTGACGATAGCGGTGATCGAGCGGTCGGCGTCCAGCTCGCGCTTGAGCTTGGCGTTGAGCTGGTACTTCTCGACCTCGCTGTGATCGCGATAGCCGTCCATGCCCAGCGCCGAGACGCTGATATGGTGCGACCAGGGGCCCTCGACGCCACCGTCGCTGAGGGCCAGCTTGCGGTAGCCGTCGCTGCCGCCCTCGACGCGGAGCCTGGTGCCCGGATCGCTCTCGCCGTCGGCGGTGGTGACGTCGATCACGCCGCCGGCGGCGTTGCCGTACTGCACCGCCGCCGGGCCGCGGATGACCTCGATGCGCCGGGCGCTGTCCAGATCGATGGCATCGAGCTGGGCCTGGCCGTCGGGCAGGGTGTAGGGAATGCCGTCGACGCGCACCGTGATGCCGCGCACGCCCCAGGGCGTGCGGGCGCCGAAGCCGCGGATCGACACCCGCTCGCCCTGGACGAAGTTGGCGCGGTTCTGGAAGTAGACGCCGGGCACGGTGGCCAGCGCGTCGGCGAGGCGCGTGCGCTGCTGTCCCTGGGCGATCTGCTCGTCTTCCACCACGGACACGGCGGCGGGCGTGGCGTAGAGCTCACGCTCGAGCCGCGGGGCGCTGACCGTCAGCGGCTCGAGCGTGAGCTCGTCGGCCTGAGCGGCGGCGGGCAGCAGCAGCAGAGGCGTCATCAGGGGGGCGAGTGACCGTCGGGGCATGGGGCGTCGAATCTCCGAAGCGAAAAAACAGAATGTAATATTAACATTCTAATAGATTGCGAAGGAACAGTATGGCCGGGCGAACCTTGATGGTCAGCGTCGCCCAGGCTGGAGCATGGCGCAAACGGGCGGCCATCGTGGCGTTCGGCTTGCGCCCCGGCTCCCTGGCCGTCCACCTTGTAAAGACGACGCAGGGGAGGGCACCGGGTGCGACGCACGCTGGAGCAAGGCCAGAGACGCGGCGAGAGACGCGGCGGGAGCTCGGTGATCGCCCTGCTGCTGGCGGCCAACGGCCTGACCTTCCTGGTGCAGCAGCTGCTGCCGGGGCCGATGCTGCGCTACTTCGCGCTGTGGCCGCTGGGCGCGACACCGGAAACGCTGCCCTCGGGGTTGCCGGCGGGCGAGTTCCACCTCTGGCAGCTCTTGAGCTACGCCTTCCTGCACGGCAGCCTCTTCCACCTGGCCATCAACATGTTCGTGCTGTGGATGTTCGGCAGTCCGCTGGAGCGCGACTGGGGCAGCCAGCGCTTCGCGCGCTACTACGTCCTGTGCGTGCTGGGCGCGGCCGCGGCGCAGCTGCTGGTGGTCTCGACGGGCGCCTACGCTCCCACGGTGGGCGCGTCGGGCGGCGTCTATGCGCTGCTGCTGGCCTTCGGCCTGCGTTATCCGAACCAGTACATCCTGCTGCTGATTCCGCCGATTCCGATGAAGGCCAAGTACTTCGTGGTCTTCATCGGCCTGGTGGAGCTGTGGTCGGGGATCGCCGGAACCCGCCAGGGCGTGGCGCATTTCGCGCACCTGGCGGGCATGCTGGTGGGGCTGGTGCTGATATGGACCCAGCCGCGGCGCCGTTAGGCGCTGCCCCCGGTTACTTCTTGGGCGGTTCGACGTGGCCGCCGAAGCCGAAGCGCATCGCCGAGAGCAGGCGGTTGGCATAGGTGCTTTCCTTGCGCGAGGCGAAGCGCGAGAACAGCGCGTTGGCCAGCACCGGGGTCGAGACACCCTGCTCGACGGCGGCGTCGACGGTCCAGCGGCCTTCGCCGCTGTCGGACACGGCGCCCGAGTAGTGGTCGAGACGCGGGTCGCCGGCCAGGGCCTGGGCGGTGAGATCGAGCAGCCACGAGGAGACCACGCTGCCGCGGCGCCAGACCTCGGCCACGTCGGCCAGGTTGAGATCGAAGCGCTCGTCTTCCGGCAGATCCGCGGAGCCCTTGCTCTGCATCAGCTCGAAGCCCTCGGCGTAGGCCTGCATCAGGCCGTACTCGATGCCGTTGTGGACCATCTTGACGTAGTGGCCGGCGCCGACCGGGCCGGCGTGGATATAGCCGCGCTCGGCGCGCTCGTCCGGGGCGTTGCGGCCGCGGGTGCGCTCCAGGTCGCCGTAGCCGGGGGCCAGGGTGTCGAACAGCGGCTCCAGGCGGTCGAAGGTCGCGTCCTCGGCGCCGACCATCATGCAGTAGCCGCGCTCCAGGCCCCAGACACCGCCGGAGGTGCCGACGTCGACGTAGTGCAGGCCCTTGGGCGCGAGCGCCCTGGCGCGGCGGATGTCGTCCTTGTAGAAGGTGTTGCCGCCGTCGATGATGGTGTCGCCCGGCGACAACAGCTCGGCCAGGAGGTCGATGGTGGCCTCGGTCGGCTCGCCGGCCGGCAGCATCACCCAGACGGCGCGCGGCGCCTCGAGGCTCGCGACCAGCGCGGCGAGGCTCTCGGCGTGGCCGATGCCGTCGTCGCCGAGGGCCTGAGCGGTGGCGGCGTCCTGGTCGTAGGCGACGACCTCGTGGCCGCCGCGGACCAGGCGGCGTGCGATGTTGCCGCCCATTCGGCCGAGTCCGATGATACCGAGTTGCATGTTGCTTCCTTTGACGTGATACGGGATGGGGTGCGGGACGGCGGCAAAGCCTACCCATTGCGGCGTCGCGACGCAAAGCGGGCCATGTCGCCTGACATGGCCCGCCGAGCGTGACGCTCGCATCTATATGGGGGAGAGGGAGATCAGTCCCAGCTCAGGGCGCCGCCGACCTGGTACTCGGTGACGCGGGTCTCGAAGAAGTTCTTCTCCTTGCGCAGGTCGATGATCTCGCTCATCCACGGGAAGGGGTTCTCGGCGCCCGGGAACTGCTCCTTGAGGCCGATCTGCGCCAGGCGACGATTGCAGATGAAGTGCAGGTACTCCTCCATGATCGCCGCGTTCATGCCCAGTACGCCGCGGGGCATGGTATCGCGGGCGTAGGCGATCTCGAGCTCGGTGCCTTCGAGGATCATCTGGGTGACCTCGTCCTGGAACTCGGGCGTCCACAGGTGCGGGTTCTCGATCTTGATCTGGTTGATCATGTCGACGCCGAAGTTCAGGTGCATCGACTCGTCGCGCAGGATGTACTGGAACTGCTCGGCGACGCCGGTCATCTTGTTGCGCCGACCCATGGACAGGATCTGGCTGAAGCCGCAGTAGAAGAAGATGCCTTCGGTGACGCAGTAGAAGGCGATCAGGTTGCGCAGCAGCTCCTGGTCGGTCTCCGGGGTGCCGGTGTGGAAGTCCGGGCGGGCCAGGGACTGGGTGTGCTTGAGGCTCCAGGCGGACTTGGCCGAGACGGAGGGCACCTCGCGGTACATGTTGAAGACCTCGCCCTCGTCCATGCCCAGCGATTCCACGCAGTACTGATAGGCGTGGGTGTGGATCGCCTCCTCGAAGGCCTGGCGCAGCAGGTACTGGCGGCACTCGGGGTTGGTGATCAGGCGATAGACGGCCAGCACCAGGTTGTTGGCGACCAGCGAGTCGGCGGTGGAGAAGTAGCCCAGGCTGCGCTCGACGATGCGGCGCTCGTCCTCGGTGAGGCCGTCCGCGCTCTTCCACAGCGCGATGTCGGCGTTCATGTTCACTTCCTGGGGCATCCAGTGGTTGGCGCTGCCGTCCAGGTACTTCTGCCATGCCCACTCGTACTTGAAGGGCACCAGCTGGTTGAGGTCGGCGCGGGCGTTGATCATCCGCTTCTGCTCGACGTCGATGCGCTTGGCGCCCATCTCGAGTTCCTCGAGGCCGGCGGCCACGTCCAGCTCCTCGAGGGACTGCTGGGCGCGGGCCAGGCGGTCCTGCTCGGCGACCTGGTAGCTGCCGGCGCTGTCGCGCACTTCCTCGGCGGGTGCCTCGGCCTTGGGCTCGGGCTGCGGCGCCGGTGCCGGCTGGGGCGCCTCGGCGGTGGCAGTGGCGGTGTCGTCTTCGTGGAACTCGTTCCAATCGATCATCTGTGTCTCTCCCGGTGGTTTCCCGGATGGTCCGCAGGCGTTCGCATCGGAGTGAGCGGCTGCGGCAAGGGTAGAAGGGGCGGAGCCGGAGGGCGGTGCCCCTCCGGCTCGTGCGCTGGCGCTGGGCGCCGTCGGCTTACTGGCAGGCCTCGCAGCCGAGCTCGTCGATCTCGCCGGCCGAGGGCGCGCGGGAACCGCCGCCGTTCTTGCCCTGCAGGAAGTCGTCGATGCCCTTGGGCTCCTTGGCTTCCGGGGCGGCGGACGGTGTCGGAGCCGGTGCCGCACCGGGCGAGGCGTTGCTCACCGCGTTCAGGTTGCCGCGGTCCACGGTGGATTTCTCCACCGAGGTGGCGCCCAGAGCGCGCAGGTAGTAGGTGGTCTTGAGGCCGCGGAACCACGCCATGCGGTAGGTCACGTCCAGCTTCTTGCCGGAGACACCCTTGATGTAGAGGTTCAGCGACTGGGCCTGGTCGATCCACTTCTGGCGACGGGAGGCGGCCTCGACCAGCCACTTGGGCTCGACCTCGAAGGCGCTGGCGTACTTGGCCTTGAGATCGTCCGGCACGCGGTCGATGGGCTGCACGGAGCCGTCGTAGTACTTGAGGTCGTTGATCATGACCTCATCCCACAGGCCGCGCTCCTTGAGGTCGTTGACCATGTAGGAGTTGACCACGGTGAACTCGCCGGACAGGTTCGATTTCACGAACAGGTTCTGGTAAGTCGGCTCGATCGACTGCGAGACGCCGCAGATGTTCGAGATGGTCGCGGTCGGGGCGATGGCCATGACGTTGGAGTTGCGCATGCCCTGGGCGGCGACCTTGTCGCGGATGCGATCCCAGTCCTGGGTCGCGGAGGTGTCGACCTCGATGTACTTCGCGCCGCGCTCTTCCTTCAGCTTCTCGATGGAATCGATCGGCAGCACGCCCTGGCTCCACAGCGAGCCCTCGTAGCTCTGGTAGTGCCCGCGCTCGGCGGCCAGATCGCTGGAGGCTTCGATGGCGTGATAGCTGACCAGCTCCATGGAACGGTCGGCGAAGGTCACGGCGTCCTCGGAGGCGTAGGCGATGTCCTGGGCGTAGAGGGCGTCCTGGAAGCCCATGATGCCGAGGCCCACCGGGCGGTGCTTGAAGTTCGAGTTCTTCGCCTGCGGCACCGCGTAGTAGTTGATGTCGATGACGTTATCGAGCATCCGCACCGCGGTCTTGACGGTCTTCTTCAGCTTGTCGCCGTCGAACTCGCCGTTCACCACGTGCTGGGCCAGGTTGATCGAGCCCAGGTTGCACACCGCGATTTCCTCCGGAGAGGTGTTCAGGGTGATCTCGGTGCACAGGTTGGAGCTGTGGACCACGCCGGCGTGCTGCTGCGGGCTGCGCAGGTTGCACGGATCCTTGAAGGTGATCCACGGGTGGCCGGTCTCGAACAGCATCGACAGCATCTTGCGCCACAGGTCCTTGGCCTTGACGCGCTTGAACAGCTTGAGCTGGCCGTTGCGGGTCATCTCCTCGTATTCCTGGTAGCGCTTCTCGAAGGCGGCGCCGTACAGGTCGTGGAGGTCCGGGCAGGTGGCCGGCGAGAACAGGGTCCAGTCCTGGTCGTCGAAGACGCGCTTCATGAACAGGTCCGGCACCCAGTTGGCGGTGTTCATGTCGTGGGTACGACGACGGTCGTCACCGGTGTTCTTGCGCAGCTCGAGGAACTCCTCGATGTCGAGGTGCCAGCTCTCGAGGTAGGCGCAGACGGCGCCCTTGCGCTTGCCGCCCTGGTTCACGGCCACCGCGGTGTCGTTGACCACCTTGAGGAACGGCACCACGCCCTGGGACTTGCCGTTGGTGCCCTTGATGTAGGAGCCCAGCGCGCGCACCGGCGTCCAGTCGTTGCCCAGGCCGCCGGCCCACTTGGAGAGCAGGGCGTTGTCGCGGATGGCGCTGTAGATGCTGTCCAGGTCGTCCGGCACGGTGGTCAGGTAGCAGCTGGAGAGCTGGCTGCGCACGGTGCCGGCGTTGAACAGGGTCGGCGTGGAGGCCATGTAGTCGAAGCTGGAGAGCAGCTCGTAGAACTCGATGGCCCGCGCCTCGCGGTCGTCCTCGTTGAGCGCCAGGCCCATGGCGACGCGCATGAACATCACCTGGGGCAGCTCGTAGCGCACCTCGTCGCGGTGGATGAAGTAGCGGTCGTAGAGGGTCTGCAGGCCCAGGTAGGTGAACTGGGCGTCGCGGGTGTGGTCCAGGGCATCGCCCAGACGCTCGAGGTCGAACTCGGCGAGCTGCGGGTCGAGCTGCTCGAACTCGATGCCCTTGGCGATGTAGGCCTGGAAGGCCGGCTTGTAGAAGTCGGCCATCTCCTGGTAGGTCGCCTCGTCGGCGATGCCCAGGAACGACAGCGCCTCGCGGCGCAGGTTGTCCTGCAGCAGGCGGGCGGTGACGTAGGTGTAGTTGGGATCCTTCTCGACCAGGGTGCGCGCGGTCATCATCAGCGCCTGGGAGACGCCGTCGGCGCTCACGCCGTCGTAGAGGTTCTTCAGCGAGTCCTCGACGATCTTCTGCGGATCGACGTTGGTGAGGTTCTCGCAGGCGTCGGAGACCAGGGTCTCGACCCGGCCCAGGTCCAGCGGGCGGGTGCTGCCGTCCGGCGCGGTGACGTTGAGCGTCGGGTGCGGCTTCTCGATGTCGGCGCTGGCCTCGGCGCGGGCGCGGGCATGCTCCTCGCGGTACAGCACGTAGGCGCGGGCGACCTTCTGCTCGCCGGCGCGCATCAGGGCCAGCTCGACCTGGTCCTGGATGTCCTCGATGTGCACGGTGCCGCCGTCGGGCATGCGGCGCTGGAAGGCCTGGGCGATGCCCTCGGAGGCCTGCTGCACGAAGTCGCGCACCCGCGAGGAGGTGGCGGCGTTGTCGCCCTCGACGGCGATGAAGGCCTTGCTCAGGGCCACGGCGATCTTGCCGGCATCGAAGGGCGCGACATCGCCGGTGCGCTTGATGACACGCAGGGTCTGCGGTGCGGTAACGGAGACGGACGAATGGTCCGGGGCAGCGGTGGTATCCATGGCGCCGGGGGTCCCTACCTTGTCGGTTGAAGAAGGCCGCCGAGGGGCGACGGTTGACAGAATCTGGAGTGGTTGCTATGGCACATGATGTGGTGTGCCAGCAGGAAGTGGGCACAAGATAGTGTGCTTTTTGCCGCTCATCAAGTGGATAACTTGTGGATGAGCTGTGGCCTTTCAGGGGGAGTTCTGGGCATGTCTCGCCAGCCCGCACGGTTGGGCCATCGGCGGGGTTTTGCGCCATCGAGCGACGAGCGAAGGCCGGCGTTGTCGGGTATTCTTTAGCCATCGGTGGTCGGTCGAGTGCCGAGCGCCCTCTTAACTTGCACGCCCATTGAGGAAGTTGACGCGCAAATGGACGATAGCCTGGACCCTTCAGAGCAGGATCACGTGCTGATCATCGAGGATGATGAGCGCCTGGCCGAGCTGACTCGCGACTATCTCGAGGCCAACGGCTTTCGCGTGACCCTCGAGCCGGATGGCGCCCGGGGCGTCGAACGCATCCTCGATCTGCAGCCCGACCTGGTGATTCTCGACCTGATGCTGCCCGGCGAGGACGGCCTGTCGATCTGTCGCCGGGTACGCTCGGACTATCCCGGACCGATCCTGATGCTGACCGCTCGCACCGACGACATGGATCAGGTGCTCGGGCTGGAGATGGGCGCCGACGACTACGTGGCCAAGCCGGTGCAGCCGCGCGTGCTGCTGGCGCGCATGCGTGCGCTGCTGCGCCGCCGCGAGAGCGGGGCGGCCGGCGAGGAGCCTCGGCTGGCTTTCGGCCCGCTAGAGATCGACAACTCGACCCGCGAGGCCTTTCTCGCCGGCGAGCGCGTCGATCTGACCAGCGCCGAGTTCGACCTTCTGTGGCTGCTGGCCAGCAACGCCGGCCGGGTGCTGACCCGGGAAGAGATCTTCTCCCAGCTGCGCGGCATCAAGTACGACGGCCAGGATCGCTCCATCGACGTGCGCGTGTCGCGCATCCGGCCCAAGATCGGTGACGATCCCAACCAGCCGCAGCGGATCAAGACCGTGCGCAGCAAGGGCTACCTGTTCGTCAAGGACGGCTGATGGCCTCTTTTCGCCTGCTGCCCCGCGCGCTCTCCGACAGCACCTTCCTGCGCGTCTACGTGCTGCTGGCGCTGGCCCTGGTGATGGTGTTCGCCCTGGCGCTGCTGGCGATCACCATGGTCGACAAGGTGCGGCGTCAGCACTACCAGGAGCAGCTCGCCGAGGCGCCGATGACGCTGTTCAGCGCCCAGCTCGAGGCGTTGCCCGCCGTTCGGCGCGACGCCTGGCTGCGCGAGCAGAGTGCGCGGCTCGGCTTCCGCCTTTCCCTGCATGAACTGTCGGATGCCTCGCTCGGCTATTTCGATCGGGCGCGGCTAGAGGCCGGCCAGACGCTGGTGCGCCAGACCGAGGCCATGGGCTGGCAGCTGCGCCGGCGACTGCCGGGGGAGCCACGGTTGCTGCGGGTGGAGCTGGACTCGCTGGGCGAGCAGCAGCTGATGGGACTGGCCCGTCAGCTGGGGCAGTGGCTGCTGGCGGTGCCGCCCGAGCGCCGTGCGGCGCGGCTCGAACGGCTGCGCAGCCCGGTGATACAGCTGAGCCTGACCGATACGCCGCCGGAGGGCCTCGAGCCGGCGCGGCTGGCCACGCTGAGCGATACCGAGGTGGTGGTGCGGCTGTTGCCCCAGCGCTGGGCGATGTCGCTCTACCTGCGGCTGCCGGGGCGCGATGGTGCCAACCAATGGGTCGAGGTCGGTCCGCTCAACGCCTTCGAGCCGCTGCCGGCCTCGCTGCTGCTGTTGCTGCTGTTGCTGCTGCTGGGCATGTTGGCGGTGATCATCTATCTGATCGTGCGCGGCGTGGAGGCGCGCATGGCGCGCCTGGAGCTGGCCGCCACGCGCATCGCCGCGGGCCGCCTGGACACGCGGGTGAAGGTCGAGGGCAACGACTTCCTCAGCCGCCTGGGCATGGCGCTGAACGGCATGGCGGCCCAGGTGCAGTCGCTGCTGCGCGGCCAGCAGGACATGATCCGGGCGGTGTCCCACGAGCTGCGTACGCCGGTGGCGCGCATCCGCTTCGCCGTGCAGATGGTCGAGGACATGACCGACGAGCCCAGCGTGCGGCGCCACCTGCAGGGCATCGATGCCGACATCACCGAGCTCGATGACCTGGTCGACGAGATTCTCACCTACGCGCGCCTGGGCAGCGAGACGGCCAACGGCGTGCCGCTGGAGACCTCGCTGGTGGAATGCCGGGCGATGGCCGAGCGCGTGATCGAGGCGCTGCATCCCCTGCACGGCCAGCTGAGCCTCAGCCTGCTGCCGGGCGACGAGGTGGAGGCCGCGGCGGAGTCGCGCTATCTGCAGCGGGCGCTGCAGAACCTGGTGGCCAACGCTTGCCGCCACGCCCGTACCCGGGTGGTGATCCGCATCCACGGCGAGCCGCGGCTGGTGCGCATCGACGTCGAGGATGACGGCCCCGGGGTGCCGGTGGCCAAGCGCAGCGAGATCTTCAAGCCCTTCGCCAGGCTCGACGACAGCCGCGCCCGCAACTCGGGTGGCTACGGCCTGGGGCTGTCGATCGTGCAGAAGGTCATGGCCTGGCACGGCGGCAGCGTGATGGTGGACGCCAGCCCCACGCTCGGCGGGGCGCGTTTCACGCTGCTGCTGCCCCAGCGCGCCGCCGCCCGCGACGCCTGAGGCACACCGCTCAGGCCGGCTTGATGCCCGCCAGCACCGAGAACGAGGTCTCGCGGGCGGTGCGCAGGAAGTCTTCCATCCAGGGCGCGTCGCGCGTCTCCTCGCGGATCGCCGCGAACAGCGTGCTCCATACCCCGCGCTCGCCCAGCGGTACCGCCTTCACGTAATCCCGTTCCAGGTATTCGGTCAGCGCCCAGTTGGGCAGCGCACAGACGCCGCGCCCGCTGGCCACCAGCTGCATCATCATGATCGTCAGCTCGGCGGTGCGCACCTCGCGCGGCCGGCAGCCGGCCGGGTCGAGGAACTGGGTGAAGACATCCAGCATGGCGTGCTCCACCGGATAGGTGATCAGCGTCTCGTCGACCAGGTCCTCCGGCACCACGAACGGCCTGCCGGCCAGGCGGTGCTGGCGGGCCACGGCCAGCAGCCCCTCGTAGCGGAACAGCGGCTCGTAGTGAACGCCGGGCAGCGGTTGGGGATCGGCGGTGATCACCAGGTCGAGCTGCTCGCGGGCCAGGGCCGGCAGGGGATCGAAGTGGTGGCCGCCGGGAATGTCGATCTCCACCTCGGGCCAGTGGTCGCGGAAGTGGTCGACGGTGGGCATCAGCCACTGGAAGCAGCTGTGGCACTCGATGGCCATGTGAAGCCGGCCCTGTTCGTTGCCGGCCAGTCGCGCCAGGTCGCGCTCCGCCATGCGTACCTGGGGCAGCACCTGTTCGGCCAGCGCCAGCAGGCGCATCCCGGCGCGGGTGAACTCCACCGGCCGTGTCTTGCGCAGGAACAGCGGGTTGTCCAGCCGCTCCTCCAGGTCCTTGATCTGGTGGGAGAGGGCGGACTGGGTCAGGTGCACCCGCTCGGCGGCTTCGACCAGGGAGCCGGCGTCGCGCAGGGCGATGAGCGTGCGGAGGTGGCGGAGTTCGAGCATGATTCTGAGCTAACTTCATGATGATGAAGAGCAAGTTTAGTTTGATTCAGCTACGGGGGCCAGTCGGCCCGCTGCCGCGGCCAATCCCACCGACGGCTGGTATGCTGGCGGCGATGGAGTCTCGCCGCACAAGGAGTCATTGCCATGCCCCGTCTCTCGTCCTGCCGGATCGTCCTGCCGCTGCTGATGTCGCTGGGCCTGTCCGGCTGCATCACCTACGTGAACTCGCCGGCACCGGATGCCGGCGCCTCGTCGCCGGCGGTAGCCGACGCCGCGGTCGACGGTGCCGATGAAGCCGGCGACGAGGCGTCGCCCAAGGCGCCGCTGCTGCCGTCCACGCTGTTTCCCGGCGAGGCCAGCCAGCTGGTCGGCTGGCGCTGCACGCCGGCCCAGGATCTGATCACCGCCGAAGGCGAGGACGAGCTGCGGCTGTGGTCGGCCGCCGGCGCCAATCGCCTCGCGCCGGCGGTCGTCGCCAGCGGCAGCCGCTATCAGAACGGCGGGCTGAGCGTGTGGCTGAAGGGCGAGGAGGCGCTGGTCGAGAGCCAGCGGGGTCGGCTGGACTGCCGGCGCGACGTCACGCTCGATGCCCTGACCCGCGAGGGCCACCCGGGGGTGATGTTCCACGGTCGCGGCAACGAGCCGGGCTGGAACGTCGAGCTGGCCAACGACGCGCCGCGGCTCGACCTGACCCTGGACTACGGAGAGCGCGAGCTGACGTTGCCCTACCGGGTCACCACCCTCGACAACGAGGCCGGGCGGGTGATCCTGGCCAGCGGCCAGGCGGCGCGGCCCTTCACGCTGCGCATCGAGGCCAAGGCCTGCTTCGACGACATGAGCGGCCAGCCGTGGCCGGCCCGGGTGACGCTGGGTATCAACGGCGAGGTCTATAGAGGCTGCGGCCAGGGCATCGCGCCCTGAGTCGAGCGGGCTTTATTCGATATAGTCGAACGACAGCTGCGGTTTTTCCCGCTTATCGTGGCCAAAAACGAATATATAATGGCGATCATTCCTCAGCTAACGATGCTTCAAGGAGATCGCCATGACCCGCGTCCTCGTTCTGACCTCTTCCATTCTCGGCGGCAACTCCCAGGCGCTGGCCGATCACTTCAGCGCCCTGGCCGGCGAGCGAGACGGCGTGGAGATCACCCGCCGCGACCTGGTGGCCGACGAGCTGCCGCACCTGGGCCTGGCCGAGCTGGGCAGCTGGCAGGTAGCCCCGGAAGAGCGCGACGCCGAGCAGCGTGAGCTTGCGGCCCGTTCCGACGCCCTGATCGAGGAGCTGCTGGCGCACGACGTGCTGGTGCTCGGCGTGCCGCTCTACAATCTCGGCCTGCCGACCCAGATGAAGGCCTGGTTCGACCGCGTGCTGCGCGCCGGCGTGACCTTCCGCTATACCGAGAATGGCCCGCAAGGCCTGGTCGAGGGCAAGCGCGCCATCCTGCTGGCCGCCCGCGGCGGTCAGTACGCCGGCACCGCGCTCGACAGCCAGACGCCGCACATTACCCACATGCTGGGCCTGATGGGCATCGGCGAGGTGAATACCGTGTTCGCCGAGGGCCTCAACATGGGCGAGGCGCAGAAGGACGGCGCCATGAGCGAGGCTCGCCAGGCCATTGCCGGCCTGGTGGAGCGCCTCTAAGCCGGCGCCGACAGGGCATCAGGACAGACGCAGGGCGACCCCAGGGTCGCCCTGCTCGCGTTGCGGGCTAGCCACGTTGCCAGGCCGGGCCGGCGGCGAGGATGCGTGCCTGCACCGGGCAGTCGTCGCGGTGGGCACCGGGCAGGAAGCCGCTGCTCATCAGGAACTCGCCGACGATCTCGGGGCCGGTGAAGCGGAAGGTGCGCTTGAACAGCTTGACCCAGTCGGCGTGGGAGCGCGGATGATGCGCCTCCAGCCAGGTCCGGAAGCTGCCGTGCTCGGCACGCAGCGCCTGGATCACGCCGGCGTTGTGGATCACGGCATCGACCTTGAGACGGTTGCGGATGATGCCGGCGTCGGCCAGCAGCCGGGCGCGCTCGGCCTCGCCGTAGGCGGCCACGCGGTCGACGGCGAAGCCCTCGAAGGCCGCCTGGAAGGCGTCACGCTTCTTGAGTACCGTCAGCCAGGACAGGCCCGCCTGGTTGATCTCCAGGGCCAGGCGCTCGAACAGCGTGTCGTCGTCGGCGACGGGAAAGCCGTACTCGTGGTCGTGGTAGGGACCGTGAAACGGATGGCCGGGGGCCAGGTCACAGTAGTGGCTCATGGAACCTGCTCGTCGCGGAAGGAATCGGGGTGAGGCGTCAGGATGCCCCCATTGCCCAGACTTGTGAAACCCGAACGAATCGTGAATAGGGAGAGAGACATGCAATATCTGCACACCATGGTCCGCGTCAGCGACCTGGATGCCTCGCTGCACTTCTACTGCGACCTGCTGGGGCTCCAGGAAGTGCGCCGCAAGGAAAGCGAGAAGGGGCGCTTCACCCTGGCGTTTCTCGCCGCCCCGGCGGACGAATCGCGCTCCACCGAGCTGCAGGCGCCTGAGCTCGAGCTGACGTACAACTGGGACCCGGAGACCTACACCGGCGGCCGCAACTTCGGCCACCTGGCCTATCGCGTGGACGATATCTACGCGCTGTGCGAGCACCTCCAGGCTAACGGCGTGACCATCAATCGTCCGCCCCGCGACGGCCACATGGCCTTCGTGAAGAGCCCCGACGGCATCTCCGTGGAGCTGCTGCAGGCCGGCGAGCCGCAGGCGCCGAGGGAGCCTTGGGCATCCATGGAGAACACCGGCAGCTGGTAACGGGTTGCCGGACGCTGCTCCATGAACAACGCCGCCGACGGGAAGCCGTCGGCGGCGTTGTCGTTCGAGATGCCCGGGCGCGCTCAGTCGGGCTTGATCGCCATGCGGCCGCTGCCGAGGAAGACCAGGGCCAGGGCGCCGACGAAGAACATGCCCTGGAGCTCGAGCTGCCAGCCGCCGTTGTCGTTGAGCATGAACAGCTGACCGGTGTGGGCCAGCAGCACGGCGACCAGCATGTTGCCGACCATCAGCAGGCCGGCGACCCGGGTCTGCCAGCCGAGGATGGCCATCACCGGCGCGACGATCTCGCCGATCAGCACGCCGTAGGCCAGCACGGCGGGCAGGCCATGGCCCTCCAGCATGCCGCCGATCCACTCGATCGAGCCGGGGTTGAGCAGCTTGGAGACGCCGTGGAGCAGGATCAGGCCGCCCACCGCGAGTCGTAGCAGCAGCTTGCCGAGGGCGTCGTTGTGAAGAGCGTTGAGCATGGGACTTCTCCGTGTCGATGGGATGAGGCAAGCATTGTCCGAACGTCCGGCCTGGGGCAAGCTTGGGTGCGTTTCCACCTCCGCTTTCCACACCTGTCACGATCAAGGATGAGCCACATGATCGCCACGTTACGCCTTGCCCTGCCGCTGCTTCTTGTCGCCCTGATGACCGGCTGTGCCGCCGGCCCCGCGCCGGTCAGCCAGCCCGGCGATACCGTGTCCGGCCCGGTGGTCGGCCCGCGCTGGAACCTGCTGCTGGTGGGCACCAGCGACCGCCTCGAGATGCCGGCCACGCCCTGGTTCCAGGTCGCGGCGGACGGCAGCGTCACCGGCAGCGACGGCTGCAACCGCCTCACCGGCAGTGTCGCCCTGGATGCGCAGAACCGCATCGAGTTCTCCCGACTGGCCTCGACCCGCCGGGCCTGCCCGAACATGGCCGGCGCCCGCCAGGTCACCGAGATGCTGGACCAGGCCTATCGTTACCTGATCGATCACGACCGGCTGGTGTTCTTCGGCCCCGACCAGCACGTGCTGGGTGGCTTCCGCCGCGCCAACTGAGAAAACCAGGGTTCGCTACTGCGCTCGAGATCCTGGCCGCCGGCGGTGCCGAAGCGTCGGACCGTCGCCATCCTCATGTAGCAGGCTACACTCCGGTGGCTGCGCGCCGGCGGCGGCCAGGCTAGGCGCCCCCACCTCTCTTCGCTCGTGACGCGAAACCAGGCTTTCTTATTATCGATAAACGAGTCCATACGCGAACGGCCCGCCGGATAGGCGGGCCGTTCGCGTTACACAGGGTGTTTCCTAGAGCGCGGCGATCTTGTCGCGCTGTTCGACCAGCACCTTGCGGGCGGCCTCGAAGTCCGCCAGCTTGGCACGCTCCTTCTGCACCACCGCCTCGGGGGCCTTGGCGACGAAGCTGTCGTTGCCGAGCTTCTTCTCGATGCCGCCGATCAGCTTGTCCTGCTTCTCGATCTCCTTGGCCAGACGCGCCAGCTCGGCGTCCTTGTCGATCAGCCCGGCCATGGGCACCAGCACTTCCATCTCGCCGACCAGCTGGGTGGCCGACAGCGGCGCCTGTTCGGGATCGTCGAGCCAGGTGACGCTCTCGAGCTTGGCCAGCTTGGAGAGGAACAGCCGGTTGGCCTCCAGGCGCTCGCTGTCGCCGGCGGTGCCCTTGGTCAGCAGCGCCTCCAGCGGCTTGCCCGGGGCGATGTTCATCTCGGCGCGGATGTTGCGGATGGCCACGATCACGCCCTTGAGCCACTCGATATCGCGGGTGGCGGCCTCGTCGATCAGCGCCTTGTCGGCCTGCGGCCAGGGCTGGGTCATCACGGACTCGCCGTCGACGCCGGCCAGCGGCGCCACGCGCTGCCAGATCTCCTCGCTGATGTAGGGCATCATCGGGTGGGCCAGGCGCAGCACGGCCTCGAGCACGCGCACCAGGGTGCGGCGGGTGCCGCGCTTGGCGGCATCAGAGGCGCCGTCGTCCCACAGCACCGGCTTGGAGAGCTCCAGGTACCAGTCGCAGTATTCGTTCCACACGAAGTCGTAGAGCGCCTGAGAGGCGTGGTCGAAGCGGAACTCCTCCATCGCCTTGGTCACCTGGGCCTCGGTCTTCTGCAGCCGGGAGATGATCCAGCGGTCGGCCAGCGACAGCTCGACGTCGCCGCCGGCCGCGCCGCAGTCCTGGCCCTCGGCGTTCATCAGCACGTAGCGCGAGGCGTTCCACAGCTTGTTGCAGAAGTTGCGGTAGCCGTCGAGGCGGCCCATGTCGAACTTGATGTCGCGGCCGGTGGTGGCCTGGGACAGGAAGGTGTAGCGCAGCGCGTCGGTGCCGTGGGGCTCGATGCCCTCCGGGAACTCCTTGCGCGTGGCCTTGGCGATGGCCTTGGCCTTCTGCGGCTGCATCATGTTGCCGGTGCGCTTCTCGACCAGGGTCTCCAGCTCGATGCCGTCGATCAGGTCGATGGGGTCGAGCACGTTGCCCTTGGACTTGGACATCTTCTGGCCCTGGGCGTCGCGCACCAGGCCGTGGACGTAGACCTGCTTGAAGGGCACCTCGCCGGTGAACTTCAGGGTCATCATGATCATCCGGGCGACCCAGAAGAAGATGATGTCGAAGCCGGTGACCAGCACGCTGGACGGGTGGAAGGTCGCCAGTTCCGGCGTCTGCTCGGGCCATCCGAGGGTGCCGAAGGTCCACAGCCCGGAGCTGAACCAGGTGTCGAGCACGTCCTCGTCCTGGGTCAGGGCGACGTCGTCGGTCAGGCCGTGCTTGGCGCGGGCCTCCTCGGCGCTGCGCGCCACGTAGACGTTGCCGCTCTCGTCGTACCAGGCCGGGATGCGGTGGCCCCACCACAGCTGGCGCGAGATGCACCAGTCCTGGATGTCGCGCATCCAGGCGAAGTACATGTTCTCGTAGTTCTTCGGCACGAACTCGATGTCGCCGTTCTCGACCGCGGCGATGGCCGGCTTGGCCAGCTCCTCGACGGCGACGAACCACTGGTCGGTGAGCAGCGGCTCGATGACGTCGCCGGAGCGGTCCCCAAAGGGCAGGGTGTTGCTGACCGTCTCGACCTGCTCAAGCAGGCCGGCGGCGTCCATGTCGGCGACCAGGCGCTCGCGGGCCTCGAAGCGGCCGAGGCCGGCGTAGGCGGCGGGCAGCGAGGTGTCGATGTCGGCCAGCGGGCGGCCCTGGAGGTCGAACGCCTCGGCGGCCTCGAGCACGGCGGCGTCCTTGGAGAAGACGTTGATCAGCGGCAGGTTCTGGCGCTTGCCGACCTCGTAGTCGTTGAAGTCGTGGGCCGGGGTGATCTTCACGCAGCCGGAGCCCTTCTCCATGTCGGCGTGCTCGTCGGCCACGACCGGGATGCGGCGGCCGACCAGCGGCAGCTCGACGAACTTGCCGACCAGCGAGGCGTAGCGCGGGTCTTCCGGGTTGACCGCCACGGCGCTGTCGCCGAGCAGGGTCTCGGGACGGGTGGTGGCGACGACCAGGTAGTCCTTGCCGTCGTCGGTGGTCACGCCGTCGGCCAGCGGGTAGCGGAAGTGCCAGAACTGGCCCTGCTGGTCCTTGTTCTCGACCTCGAGGTCGGAGATCGCGGTGTGCAGGGTCGGGTCCCAGTTGACCAGCCGCTTGCCGCGGTAGATCAGGTCCTCTTCATAGAGGCGCACGAAGACTTCCTGCACGGCCTGGTAGAAGCCGTCGTCCATGGTGAAGCGCTCGCGGGACCAGTCGACGCTGGCGCCCATGCGGCGCAGCTGGCGGGTGATGTGGCCGCCGGACTCGTGCTTCCACTCCCAGATCTTGTCGGTGAAGGCCTCGCGCCCGAGGTCGTGGCGGCTCTTGCCTTCCTCGGCCGCGACCTTGCGTTCCACCAGCATCTGGGTGGCGATGCCGGCGTGGTCGGTGCCCACCTGCCACAGGGTGTTGCGACCCTGCATGCGCCGCCAGCGCGTCAGGGTGTCCATGATGGTGTCCTGGAAGGCATGGCCCATGTGCAGGCTGCCGGTGACGTTGGGCGGCGGGATCATGATGGAGAACGGCTCGCCCTCGCCGGAGGGGGCGAAGCGGTTGTCGGCTTCCCAGCGCTCGTACCAGCGGGTTTCGATCTGCTCGGGTTGGTAGGTCTTGTCCATGGAGTCTTCCGGGTCGAAGGAGGTGGCGACGACGCGGCACGGCGGGCCTGTCAGGCCGGCCGTGCGGGACGCGAAAAATGGGGTCGATTATAGCCCGAGGGGCCGGGCGGCGTCATGGGCGGTCGACGGGCTTCTCGATGCAGTGAGGGGCGCCGGGGACAGGTCGAAGAGGGGGTTTTTGGCCATGGATGGCCAAAGAAGCGCCCAGGGATGGGTTCATAGCGCCCCTCTGAGACCTGTCGCCGGGCTAGCCCCGAACAGTACGGCTCAGGAACAGGCGGAAATCAGGCCCCGGCGCGCAGATGGTGCGGCGTGACCGGGTAGCCGCGCTTCTTGTAGGTCTGCCAGCAGCGCCGCTTGGCGGTCAGCACCGCCTGATGCTGGTTGATGATCTCGGCGACCCGCTCGAAGCGCGAGAACCACTCGGGAATCTCCGGGTGCAGGTTGAGCATCGCCTGCACGCCGGCGTCGCCGGGCGGCGGTTCCTGCCAGCCGATGGTCACCGGCACGCTGTCGGCCTGCTCGCTGCCGAGCAGCGCGTGGGGCAGGTAGGCGTCGGGCCGGAAGGTCCAGAGGACGTCGTCCAGCTCCCGGGCCATGGCCTCGTCCTCGGCGTGCAGGTGCAGCCGATAGCCCTTGCGGGCGATGGTCTCGGCCAGCCGGCAGGCGAACGCCAGCCGCGCTTCCAGGGTGGTCTCGGGGAGGATATAGAAATCGATGCGGGTCATGGTCCCTCGTTACACGCCGCCATCGACGTCGATGAGCGAGCCGGTGGAGAACTCGCTGCCGACCAGCCACATGATGGCCGAGGCGATCTCTTCGGGCTCGCCGATGCGACCCAGCGGGATGCGCTGGCCGGCGGTGTCGACCTTGCCCGCATTGTCGGCGCTGGCGTGGATCGTGGTGCGAATCACGCCGGGGCGAACGGCGTTGACGCGAATGCCTTCGCCGGCGACCTCTCGCGCCAGCCCTCGCGTCAGGCTGTCGATGGCGCCCTTGGACGCGGCGTAATCGACATACTCATCGGGCCCGCCCAGGCGAGCGGCCACCGACGACACGTTGACGATGGCGCCGCCGTTGCCGCCGCGGCGAGTCGACATGCGTTTCACCGCCTCCCGGGCACAGATCATCGGCCCCGCGACGTTGATGCGCATCATGCGCTCGACGCGGGCGAAGTCCATGTCCTCGACGCGACAGTTGGCGTCCACCACGCCGGCATTGTTGACCAGCACGTCCAGACGCCCCAGCTCGGCGTCGACGGTGGCGAACAGCCCTCGGATACCGTCCTCGCTGGCGACATCGGCCTGGGCGGCGATGGCCTGGCCGCCCGCCTCGCGGATGGCGCTGATCACTTCCTCGGCAGCCCGATGGTCGCGGAGATAGTTGACCACCACCGTATAACCCTGGCGAGCCGCCAGTCGCGCGGTGGCCGCGCCGATGCCGCGGCCGGCACCGGTGATCAGCATCACGGGATTCATGCGATCTCTCCTGCAGGAAGGGGCGGGTTCCCCGGGCGCCGGCCCGGGGGGGGGAGGCTTACACCAGGCGGGTCAGCCAGCCGTACTTGTCCTCGCTGCGGCCGTACTGCAGATCGAGCAGACGGGTGCGCAGGCGCTTGGCGATCTCGTTGTCGCCCTCGGCGGAGAGGCGGATGGTGTCGTCCTCGGTCACCAGTTCGCCCACCGGGGTGATCACCGCGGCGGTGCCGCAGGCGAAGACCTCGACGATCTCGCCGCTGGCCGCGCCCTCGCGCCACTCGTCGATGCTGATCGGGCGCTCTTCCGGGGTCAGGCCCTCGTCGCGCGCCAGGGTCAGCACCGAGTCGCGGGTCACGCCCTCGAGGATGGTGTCGGTCAGGCGCGGGGTGACGATACGGCCGTCGCGGTAGACGAAGAACAGGTTCATGCCGCCCAGTTCCTCGATCCACTTGTTCTCGGCGGCGTCGAGGAAGGCGACCTGGCTGCAGTCGTGATCGGCGGCTTCCTTCTGGGCGGCCAGGGAGGCGGCGTAGTTGCCGCCGCACTTGGCGAAGCCGGTGCCGCCGGGCGCGGCGCGCTTGTAGTGCGAGGACAGCCAGATCGAGACCGGCTTGATGCCGCCCTTGAAGTAGGCCGCGGCCGGCGAGGCGATGACGTAGTAGTCGACCTCGTGGGACGGGCGCACGCCGAGGAAGGTCTCGCTGGCGATCATGAACGGGCGCAGGTAGAGGCTCGATTCGTCGGCCTCGCTGGCCGGCGTCGGCACCCAGTCGTGGTCCTGGGCCAGCAGCGCCTTGAGCGAGTCGATGAAGTCCTCGTCGGACAGCTCCGGCAGCGCCAGGCGGCGGGCGCTGCGGCGGAAGCGCTCGGCGTTCTTCTCGGGGCGGAAGGTCCACACCGAGCCGTCGGCGTGGCGATAGGCCTTCACGCCCTCGAAGATTTCCTGGCCGTAGTGCAGCACCGCGGCGGCCGGGTCCAGGGTCAGCGGGCCGTAGGGACGTACCTCATGGCCGTGCCAGCCGGCGTCGACGGTCCAGCGGACGTGGGCCATGTGATCGGTGAAGTAGCGCCCGAAGCCGGGATTGCTCAGGATCTCTTCACGGATCGGGGTCGCCGTGGCGTCGGCGGTGGGCAGCACGGAAAAACGTTCGGTGGACACGGCTTGGTCTCCGCTTCTCTCGGGGCGCGGCCGGCGCCCCGGCAGGCTAAACAGGGTGGCCGGGCGAGAGGCCGCCCGGTCAACGAATGTCGACATTCACATGAAAAAGTCGCCACGCCCAAAAGGCAAGCCCGGGCGTGGCGGCGGCGTTCAGGCCTCGCCGTCGGATTCGACCTTGCCCTCGGCCTCGCGGTCCAGCAGGTACTGGGTCAGCAGGCTGACCGGGCGGCCGGTGGCGCCTTTCTGCGCGCCGGAGTTCCAGGCGGTGCCGGCGATGTCCAGGTGCGCCCAGGGGAACTTGTCGGCGAAGCGCGAGAGGAAGCAGCCGGCGGTGATGGTGCCCGCCGGGCGGCCGCCGATGTTGGCCAGGTCGGCGAAGTTGGAATCCAGCTGCTCCTGGTACTCGTCCCACAGCGGCAGGTGCCAGGCGCGATCCCAGGCGGTCTCGCCGGCGTCCAGCAGGTCCAGCGCCAGGTCGTCGTCGTTGGCCATCAGCCCGGTGGCGTGGTGGCCCAGGGCGATGATGGCGGCGCCGGTGAGGGTGGCGATGTCGACCACGCTGGCAGGCTCGAAGCGCTCGGCGTAGGTCAGAGCGTCGCACAGCACCAAGCGGCCCTCGGCGTCGGTGTTGAGCACCTCCACCGACAGGCCCTTGAGGGTCTTGATGATATCGCCGGGCTTGGTGGCGCGGCCGCTTGGCATGTTCTCGGCGCTGGCGACGATGGCCACCAGGTTGATCTTCGGGCGCACGGCGAGCACCGAGGTGACGGCGCCGAACACGCTGGCGGCGCCGCACATGTCGAACTTCATCTCGTCCATGCCCGCGCCGGGCTTCAGTGAGATGCCGCCGGAATCGAAGGTGATGCCCTTGCCGATCAGCACGTGGGGCGCCTCGTCGGGATCCTCGGCACCCTGGTACTTCATCACGATCAGCCGCGAGGGCTCGTCGCTGCCGTGGCCCACGGACAGCAGCGAGTGGGCGCCCAGCGCCTCCAGGGCTTCCTCGTCGAGGATCTCGGCGCTCAGCGCGCCGTTGGAGTCGGCGGCCAGCTGCTCGGCGCGTTCGGCCAGGTAGCGCGGCGTGCAGACGTTGCCGGGCAGGTTGCCCAGGGTGCGGGCGGCGTTGATGCCCTGGCCGATGCCGTTGCCGACCCGGGCGCCCTCGCGGGCCGCCTCGGCGTCGTCGCCTTCGCTGACCAGCAGGGTCACGCGATCGAGCTTCGGCGCCGGGCCGGGCTCGGACTTGAATTCGGTGAAGCGGTAGACCGCGCGATGGGCGGCCTCGGCGACCATGCGCGCCTTCCAGTCGCTGTCGCGATCAAGCACCGGCACGTCGGTGAAGGCCACCGCGGCGTCGTCGGCGGGCAGCGCCGCCAGGGCAGTGAAGGCCGCGTCCACGGCCTTGCGGAAGGCGCCTTCCTGGCACTTGTCCCGGGTTCCCAGTCCGACCAGCAGCAGGCGATCGGCGCTCAGGCCGGGCGCGAACGGAATCATCTGCACGTTGCCAAGCTTGGCGTCGAAGTCTTCGCGCTCGATCAGCTGGCCGATCAGCCGCTCACTGGCGTCGTCGAGCTTGGCGGCGGCGGGCAGCAGATCGCCATCCTTGAACACCGGTACCACGAGGCAGGCCGTCTCGACCTTGGCGGGATTGGCCGTCTGAACTGGGAATTCCATGGTGTCTCCACAAGACAAGCGGTGGGGGATTCTGGATAATGCCGGCATATTGCCGAGTCGTCCCAGTGTACCCCAGGAGCCTGCCGGACTTCACACCGAACTGTGGCGTTCGACACTCCCCCGGGCCTGCGTCTCATTGCATGGAAGAGGGCCGGGCCGGACGGACCCGGATCGGGAGACCACGTTGATCATATTCCGCTATCTGACCCGCGAGATCCTGCAGACCATGGCCGCGGTGGCCGGGGTGCTGCTGCTGGTGATCATGGGCAGCCGCTTCATTCGCTACTTCGCCAACGCGGCGGACGGCGAGATCCCCCTGGATATTCTCGGCACCCTGATGCTGTTTCACCTGCCGGGGTTTCTGCAGCTGATCCTGCCGCTGGCGTTCTTCCTCGGCATCCTGCTGGCCTACGGCCAGCTCTACCTGAACAGCGAGATCACCGTGCTGGTGGCCTGCGGCACCAGCCCCAACCGGCTGCTGCAGGTCAGCCTGGTGCCGGCCACCCTGGTGGCGGTGATGGTGGGGCTGTGCAGCCTATGGCTGAGCCCTGCCGGCGCACTGCATAACGAGGTGATGCTCGAGAAGCAGCGCAGCCAGCTCGACTTCTCGGTGCTCAATCCGGGGCGTTTCCAGGACTTCGGCAGCGGGCGTACGGCCTATACCGAGGCCTTGAGCGACGACCAGCAGGAGATGCACGGGGTGTTCATCAGCGAGCGTCAGCGCCGCTCCGACGGCACGCCGGCCACGTTGGTGACCCGCGCCACCGGCGGCTATCAGACCGTCGACGAGGACACCGGCAGCCGCTTCCTGGTGCTGACCGACGGTGAGCGCTACAGCGTCGCCCCCGGCCGCGCCGAGGCCGAGCGGCTCGAGTTCGGCACCTATGCGGTGCGGCTGTCGCGCGACGAGAAGAGCCTCGACCTCGACGACCCCGAGTTCGCCACCACCGCGGCGCTGTTCGACGACGATTCGACGCCCGCCGCGGCCCAGCTGCAGTGGCGCCTCAGCCTGCCGCTGATGGTGTTTGTCCTGACCCTGATGGCGATGCCGCTGTCGCGGGTCAATCCGCGCCAGGGGCGCTTCGCCAAGCTGCTGCCGGCGATCTTTCTCTACGTGGCCTATCTCAGCCTGCTGCTGGCGGCCCAGGATGCCATCTCCCGCGGCAGCTGGCCGGCCGGCGTCGGCATGTGGCCGATTCACGCGGCCTTCCTGGCCATCGGCCTGGGCATGACGCTGCAGGCACAACGCAAGGGGATGAGCGGATGATCGCCGACCGTCTCGATCGCTACATCGCCCGCCAGGTACTCGGGGCGATCCTGGTGGTGCAGGTGATCCTGCTGGGGCTCGACCTGGTGATCACCTACATCAACGACCTGGGCGACGTGGAGGGCGACTACGGTGCCCTGCAGGTGCTCTTCTATCTGGTGTTCCGGCTGCCCTGGCGCTTCTATCAATATGCCCCGGTGGGGGTGCTGATCGGCGCGCTGATCGGGCTCGGCAGCATGGCTTCGAGCAACGAGCTCACCGTGATGCGCGCCGCGGGCCGCTCGCTGGTGCGCATCCTCTGGGGGGTGATGAAGCCGATCATCCTGGTGATCGTGGTAGTGCTGTTCGTGGCCGAGTTCGTCAGTCCCAAGACCGAGCAGTTCGCCAGCGCCTGGCGGCTCGAGAAGCGCCAGGGCGAGGGCTCGGTGCTGACCGAGAGCGGCGGCTGGCAGCGCGAGGGCAACGACTTCTACCGCTTCGGGGCGATCCGCGCCGACCAGGTGGTGCTGGACCTGACCCGCTACCGCTTCGAGGGCCAGCAGCTGCGCGAGGCGCTCAGCGCCCGCCGCGCGGTGTGGCAGGACGGCGGCTGGGTGCTGCATGACGTCGACGAGACCCGCTTCGTCGACGATCACACCGAGACCCGGCACTGGCAGACGCACGCCTGGCAGACCGATCTGACGCCCGACGTGCTCGACCGCCTGCTGCGCGACGTGGAGACCCAGGCGCCCAGCGAGCTGTGGGCCTATGCCCGCCACCTGCAGGCCCAGGGCCAGGACGCCACCCAGCCGCTGATCTACTTCTGGCAGAAGATGCTGATGCCGCTGACCATGGCCTCGCTGGTGCTGGTGGCGGCGTCCTTCGTGTTCGGCCCGCTGCGCACCGTGGCCGCTGGCACCCGGGTGTTCTACGGCGTGGTCACCGGGCTGGTGTTCAAGTACCTGCAGGACCTGCTGGGGCCGGCCTCCACGCTGTTCGGCTTCTCGCCGGCCTGGGCCGTGCTGGTGCCGACGCTGCTGTGCGCCGGCCTGGGCCTCTACCTGCTGCGCCGTACCGGCTGACCCGCCTGGTTCCTGCCATGTCGCGCCGCTTCGATTGCCTCGACGACGTCTGGCCCGCCGGCCTCGGCCGGCGGCTCGGCGCCATGCTCTACGACGGCCTGCTGCTGCTGGCGCTGTGGATCGTCATCGGTGCCGCCCACGTGGCGGTGACGCGCCTGCTGCTGGGGCTGCCCGCCGAGCGGGTCGGCCTCGGCGCCGCCCAGGTATGGTCGCTGCGCGCCCTGCTGGCGCTCTCCGCGCTGGCCTTCTTCACCTATTTCTGGACCCGCGGCGGCATGACGCTGGGCATGCAGGCCTGGCGGTTGCGGGTGCAGACCCTCGACGGCCACGCCATCGGCCGGCGCCAGGCCCTGATGCGTTGCCTGGTCGGCGCGCTCGCCTTCCTGCCGCTGGGGCTCGGCCACCTCTGGGTGCTGTTCGATACCGAGCGTCGCAGCTGGTCGGACCTGGCCTCCGGCACCCGCGTGGTGGTACTGCCCCGGCGGCGTTGAGTCCTTTGGTAACGTTGCGGACACACAATAGTCCTGCGTCATGCTTGCGATAGTCCATGCGAATCATTTACATTCGACTCGTGACCGATGCGAGGTGATGTATGTACGTGTGTCTGTGCAAGGGTGTGAGTGACAAGGCGATCCGCCGCAGCGTGGAAGAGGGCGCGCGCAGCTGGCGCGAGGTCCAGCGCGAGACGGGATGCGGCACCCAGTGCGGCAAGTGCGCCTGCATGGGCAAGGCCATCACCCGCGAGACGATCCAGGAAGAGATGAGTCTGGCCAGCGAGGGGCTCGCCTACGCCGTTTGATGGCAATCGCTATCGTTTCTTTTGGCGTTTTCAACGTTCTGATTTATTTGAGTTTTTCCTGATATCACCTAGACTGTCCGGCACATATGGCGGTGCGATGGTACGCATGCCAAGCTGAAGGACGACCCCGACGACAGCAATGAGGTGGTGTCATGAAAGGCGACAAGAAGGTCATCGAGTACCTCAATACCGCGCTCGGCAATGAGCTGGTCGCGATCAACCAGTACTACCTGCACGCCAAGATGTTCCAGGACTGGGGTCTGGCCGCGCTCGGCAAGCTCGAGTACGAAGAGTCCATCGACGAGATGAAGCACGCCGACAAGCTGATCGAGCGGATCCTGTTCCTCGAGGGCGTGCCCAACCTGCAGGACTACGGCAAGCTGCTGATCGGCGAGGACACCAGGGAGATGCTCGAGTGCGACCTCAAGCTCGAGCTCCAGGGCCGTGACGACTACATCGAGGCGATCGCCTACTGCGAGTCTGTGCAGGACTACGTCACCCGCGACCTGTTCCGCGACATCCTTGCCGACGAGGAAGAGCACATCGACAAGCTCGAGACCGAGCTCTCGCTGATCGACAAGGTCGGCATCCAGAACTACCTGCAGAAGCAGATGCACGAAGCGGAATAAGGCATTGTCGAATGGACTCGTTCGGTGACAAGCCCCGAAGTGTCAGACCATCGCGAGGCGCTATGAACCCATCCATGGGCGCTTCATCCGCCCTGCGGCGCTTTCGCTTCCTGCTGCGCTTGCAGGACCGGTGCCGTCCGTCCCTGAACAGCCCGTTCGGCGGAATCCGTCTCACCCCTGGCGGATAACCCTCGCTTCGTCTTGCCCCCGAACATCGGTCATCGATATCAAGAAGGCGCCCCGAGGGGCGCCTTCTTGCGTTCGGCGTGAGCCTGCCCGGGCTCAGGAAAAGGCCTTTTCCAGCGCGAAGCGGGGCGTCACTTCCCCGTCCACCTCGACCGTTTCCATGAACATGCCCAGCGGACGCACCCACAGGCCGTACTCGCCGTAGAGCGCGCGGTAGGTCACCAGTGCCTCCTCGGTCTCGCTGTGATGGGCCACGCCGATCACCTCGTAGAGCGGGCCCTTGTAGTGGCGGTAGATGCCGGGCACGGGATGCGAAACGTCCATGAGTCTCTCCAGGGAATTCAGCGGGATGAGGCGGCGTCTCGGGCCAGCCGCGCCAGGGTGCGTGAGGCCGCCGTGAAGCCGAAGCTGCCGGTGACGAAGGTCGCCGCGCCGAAGCCCGAGGCACAGTCGAGGCGGGTGGCCTCGCCGGCACCGGGCTTGGTGTGGCAGACCTCGCCGTCGGCGCCGGGGTAGACGAGCTGTTCGTTGGAGTAGACGCACTCCACCGAGAAGCGCCGCTTGGGATTGCGCGAGAAGCCGTGGTCGCGACGCAGCCGCGAGCGCACCTTGGCCAGCAGCGGGTCGTGCTCGGTGCGGGTCAGGTCGGCCACGCGGATGCGCGTCGGGTCGGTCTGGCCGCCCGCCGCGCCGGTCACGGTGATCGGCAGCTTGCGGCGCTTGCACCAGGCGATCAGCGCCGCCTTGGCCACCACGCTGTCGATGGCGTCGATCACGTGGTCCAGGTCCTCGGGCAGCCGCTCGGCGAGGTTGGTCGGGGTCACGAAGGCGGTGTCCGCCACCACCTCGATGCCGGGCTGGATGGCCCGGCAGCGCTCGGCCAGCACCTCGACCTTGGGCCGGCCGACGGTGCCGTCCAGGGCGTGCAGCTGGCGGTTGACGTTGGACACGCAGACGTCGTCGAGGTCGATCAGCGTCAGCTTGCCGATGCCGGAGCGGGCCAGGGCCTCCACGGCCCAGCTGCCGACGCCGCCGACGCCGATCACCGCCACGTGGGCGTTCCGGAAGCGCTCCAGGGCGCGGGCGCCGTAGAGGCGGCGGATGCCGCCGAAGCGCAGCTCGTGGTCGTCGGTCTCGAGGGAGGCGGGGCTCGGAAAATCGTTCATGGCAGTTCACATGGCTCGGCGGAGGGCGCACGGCGGTTGGTGGGCAGGTGGCCCGCCCAGCCGAAGCGCTGGAACAGCGCGGTCATGGGGGCGTCCAGGGCGCAGCCCAGGTCCAGGCGCCGGCCGTCCACCGGGTGGTCGAAGCTCAGGCCCACGGCGGCCAGCAGCAGCCGCGGGCAGTCGAGTCGGTCGGCGAAGAAGCGGTTGTGCACGCCCTTGCCGTGCTTGGCGTCGCCGATGATCGGGTAGCCGCGCTGGGACAGGTGGCGGCGGATCTGGTGGCGTCGCCCGGTCAGCGGTCGCGCCTCCATCAGCGAGTAGCGGCTGCTGGGGTAGCGGTCGACCCGCACCGGCAGCTCGACGCTGTCCAGCCGCCGCACCTCGGTGACGGCCTCCATGGCCGGCATCTCGGCCTTGGGACGGCGGCCGTCCTCCTCGCGCAGGGCGTACTCGAGGCGCTCGGCGTCCGGCCCGGTGCCGCGCACCACGGCCAGGTAGCGCTTGGCCACGCGGTGCTGCTCGAAGGCCTCGCCCAGGCGGCGGGCGACCTCGGACGAAAGCGCGAATACCATCAGCCCCGAGGTGGGGCGGTCCAGGCGGTGCACCGGATAGACCCGCTGGCCCAGCTGGTCGCGCAGGGTCTGCAGCAGGAAGTGGCGCTCGCCCCGGGCCAGGGCGCTGCGATGCACCAGCAGCCCGGCGGGCTTGTGCACCGCGACCAGGTGTTCGTCGTGATGGAGAATCGGCAGCGGTTCGGTCATCGGGCGGCTCGGGGGAGGCGGCGAGGGTGCCCATTGTCGCCGCGAGGCGAGCGGATGTCATCCGCCGCTCGCTGCTTTGCCGGGGCGGAATATGGCAAGCTGGGGCGAGCTCCCCGATACGCGAGACGACCATGAGCGACGACTCCCGCCCCCATCTGGTGGTGCTGACCGGCGCCGGCATCAGCGCCGAGAGCGGCATCCAGACCTTCCGCGCCGCCGACGGCCTGTGGGCCGACGAACCCGTCGAGGCGGTCGCCACGCCTGAGGGCTGGGCCCGTGATCCCGAACGGGTGCTGCGCTTCTACGACGCGCGACGAGACCAGGTGCGCGGGGCCGCGCCCAACGCCGCCCACCGGGCCCTGGCCGAGCTCGAGGCGGACGGCTTCCGGGTCAGCGTCATTACCCAGAACATCGACGACCTGCACGAGCGGGCCGGCTCGCGCAGCGTGCTGCACCTTCACGGCGAGATCCTGATGGCGCGCTCCAGCGTCGACCCGGCGCTGCGCTACCCGCTGCCCCGGGGTGGCATCCGCTTGGGCGACCTGTGCGACAAGGGCGGCCAGCTGCGCCCCGACGTGGTGTGGTTCGGCGAGGCCGTGCCGGCCTATCCGGTGGCCTGCGACATCGTCGCCGAGGCCGATCTGCTGCTGGTGGTGGGCACCTCGCTGGCGGTGATGCCGGCCGCGATGCTGCTCGACGAGGCGCCGTTCGGCGTATCCTGTGCGCTGGTCGACCCCGAGGCGGAGACTCTGGCGCCGCGCGGGGTGGCGAAGATCGCCCGGCCCGCCGGCGAGGGCGTGCCGGCGCTGGTGCGCCACTGGCGCGAGACGGGGCGGCTTGCGATGCCGGAATAATGAGGTGGGGCGAGGAGTGAGGGGCCAGTCGGCGTGCTAGAATGGCCCCCTTTCCGATCTTCCCTCCGGCGCGACGACGACCATGCAGGACGATACCCCCAGCCCCGACCACGCCGACGTGGATCCCGCCACCGGACATCCACGGCCGCCGCGGCGCGAGTTCAAGGCCCGCGGCAGCTTCGTGCGCCGCTGCGAGTCCTGCAACCTGCCGGCGCTGAACTGCCTGTGCCCCTACAAGGTGACGGCGGAGAGCCGCACCCGGGTGTGGCTGATCACTCATCCGCTGGAGCACTACAAGCCCACCAACACCGGGCGGCTGATTCGCGACGTCCTGCCCACCACCGAGGTCTTCACCTGGTATCGCACCGAACCGGACGCACGGCTGCTGGCGATGCTCGAGGACGCGCGCTACGCGCCCTTCGTGATCTTTCCCGACGATCAGGAAGACTACGCTCACCGGGTGGTCGGCATGGAGCGCGTGGCGGCGCGCCAGGCGGAAGGGCGGATTCCGGTGTTCGTGATCCTCGACGGCACCTGGCGCCAGGCGCGGCGCATCTTCCGCAAGAGTCCCTACCTGGCCGAGCTGCCGGTGCTGCCGCTGACCACCGAGCGGCTGACCCGCTACCGGCTGCGCAAGCCGGCCTCCGAGGCGCACCTGTGCACCGCCGAGGTGGCGGTGGAGCTGCTGCGTCAGGCCGGCGATGGAGAGGCCGCCGAGCGGCTCGACGACTACTTCGACGTCTTCAACGACAGCTACGCCGCCAGCCGGCGCCACGGCAAGATCGAGGCGCCGACGCCGGCCATGCGGCGGCTGCTGAAAGCGAACCAGGCCGGAGAGTAGGGATCAGGCGGGGGGCTCTTCCTGCGCGCCGGGTTCCTGCTGCAGGCGTCGGTCAATCAGATCCAGGGCGTCCAGAAGGGCCTCGATCTGGTTATCGCTCAGGTCGCTGAGCAGCGCCCGCTCGGCCTCGTGCAGGTCGCCCTTGAGGACGGCCACGGCGTCGCGCCCGGCCGGGGTCAGGAAGACCCGTTTGGTGCGGCGGTCGCGCTCGTCGCTGACGCGTTCGACCTGGCCCTTGGCCTCGAGGCGATCCAGGTGGCGCACCAGGCTGGAGCCCTCCATGCCGACGCGTTTGGCCAGCGCCTTCTGGCTGAGGCCGTCGCCGCCGGCTTCGAGATGGATGAGTGGGGCCCAGCTGGTGTCGGCATGGCCGGCCAGGGTCATGTGATGGTCGAGGGCGCGCCGCCAGCGGCGAGAAACGGTGGAGAGCCGGATGCCGAAGCGCTCCCGGGCGTTGGATGAGGTCATGGCGTCACTGTTTTGTTGCTAATTATTGAGCTTGAACCTATCACGCCCGCGTCCGCCTGTCAGCCGACATTCGTCGACCATCGAGCGCTGACCATTGCCCGTGCCGGCCGGGTCGACGACCATAGGCAGCCGAGCGGCCGTCAGTACCGCGTCGGCCAAGCATCATCAACACCAAAAAAACGATATCGCAAGGACACGTCATGCACCTCTTCGAGCGCTTCAATCGTCTCTTTCCCGTCTGGGCGGTGCTGCTGGCCGTGGTCGCCGCCTGGCAGCCGCAGCTCTTCACCGGCTTGGCCGGCAGCATCAAGACGCTGCTGGTGGTCATCATGTTCGCCATGGGCCTGACCCTGTCCAAGGCCGACTTCGCGCGGGTGGTGAAGTCGCCGGCGCCGATCGCCGTGGGCGTGGCGCTGCAGTTCCTGATCATGCCGGTGGCGGCGCTGGCGATCTCGCGGCTGCTGGGGCTCTCCGACGCCCTGACCATTGGCATGGTGCTGGTCGGTGCCACCGCCGGCGGCACGTCCTCCAACGTCATGACCTGGCTGGCCGGCGGCCGGGTGGCGCTCTCGGTGTCGATGACCATGGTCTCGACGCTGCTGTCGGTGGTGGCCACGCCGCTGCTGACCCTGCTGCTGGTCGGCAAGAGCGTCGACGTGCCGGTGGCGGGCATGCTGACCAGCATCGCCCAGCTGGTGGTGGTGCCGATCCTGGTCGGGGTGATCGTCAATCACTGGCTGGGCGATCGCATCGCGCGGATCGAGCCGGCGCTGGCGAGCCTGGCGATGCTGGCCATCGTGGTCATCATCGCCATCGTGGTGGCGCTCAACGCCGGCCGGCTGGCGACCCTGGGGCCGATCGTGGCGCTGGCGGTGATCGCCCACAATGCCGTCGGCCTGGCCGGTGGCTATGGCCTGGCTCGGGCGCTGCGCTTCGACGAGCGCACCGCGCGCACCATCGCCTTCGAGGTCGGGCTGCAGAACTCCGGGCTTGCGGTGGCCCTGGCCAACCAGTTCTTCACCGCCACCTCGGCGCTGCCGGGGGCGCTGTTCTCGGTGTGGCACAACGTCTCCGGCTCGCTGCTGGCAGGCGCCTGGAAGCGCCGCCCGGCAGAAGACGAGCCTTCGCCGGCGCTTCAGTCACGCTGAAGCGGCACGTGCCCCACGCGCCAGCAAGGCAGTAAAGGGGCCCGGGCAGCCATGCCCGGGCCCCTTTCCGTGGTATCGCCTATTCCTCGCGCATGCCGAAGATCCAATCCACCAGCCGCTCGGCGTCTTCCTGGCTCACCTCGGGGCGCTCGCCGGCGTCCGGCATGGTGGCCGAGCCCCAGTGATCCTCGCCGCCGGTCATCACCACGTCGACCAGGTAGCCGCGCATCTCGCTGCCCTCGTACTTCGCCGCGATGCTGGCGAAGCCCGGCGCCCGTGGCGTGTCGTCGGCACGGCCGTGGCAGCCCAGGCAGCCCTTCTCCTCCGCCAGCTGCGCCGTGTCGCCATGCATGTCCGCCGAGACCGGCGCGATGCCCAGGATCATGACGCTCGATACCAGGGCCAACATAAGCGTTCTCATCGTTTCCCCCTTGCGGTGATAGCCGCCGTCACGTGATGCGTCGCGTCGCCGTTAGGGCGACGCGGGCTTTAAACGTAGGCCGGCGTCCGGCGAGAAACCTTGCGCTGTGTCATGGCCAGGGAAGGGCGTGGTGGGCGCCGGTCGGGCGCCCGGTAGCGTTCAGTGGTGGCCGGGCCGTCAGTTGCCGAACAGGGCGCCGGCGATGCGGAAGCCGGCGATCCAGGTGCCGGCGGCGGAGCCCAGGGTCGCGGTGAGGAACACCAGCAGGGTGCGTGAGACCCGGTTGCGCCACCAGCCCTTCACCTGAGTGACGTCGTGGCGCAGGGTGGCGAAGTCGCGCACCTTGGGCTTGCGCATGGCGAGCTCGACCCCGGCGGCCACGAAGCCGGCGCCGATGGTGGGATTGAGCGAGGTCAGCGGGGCCGCGATCACGGTGGCGATCACCGTCAGCGGATGGGCCAGCGCCACCAGCGTGGCGGCGCCCGAGAGCACGCCGTTGATCACGAACCATTCGGCCACCAGCTGCCAGCCGAGCCCGGTGTTGCGCGAGAAGCCGACGGCGAAGCCGGTCAGCACCAGCAGCGTGATCAGCCACGGCAGCGTCTTCCACACCTTCGAAGGTGGCGGCGTGGCCTCCAGCGCCTCGCGCTCCGGCGTCGGCGCTTCGGGCAGCGGCCGTTCCAGGTGCTCTGCCATGCCCTTGAGGTGGCCGGCGCCGATCACCACCAGCACGTGGCGATAGCGCCCCGGCGGGCACTGCTCGGCCAGGCGCAGCGTCATGTAGCGGTCGCGCTCGCTGATCAGCGGCGTGTAGAGGCTCTCGGACTCACTGGCGAATTCGCTGAAGGTGGACTCCAGCACGTCGCCCTCCTTGAGCCGCTCGATGTCCTCCGCGGAGACGTCCTGACGCGACAGCACCCCGCCAAGCAGCCCCGAGAACAGCGAGAAGCGCTGCCACCAGGGCACGTTGTGATAGATGCGCTTGAGGGTCACGCCGACGTCGCGGTCGACCAGCAGCAGCGGCAGCTGGCGGGCGCGGCTGGCCTCCAGGGCGGCGCGCATCTCGGCCCCGGGCTCGATGCCGGACTGCTCGGCGACGCGCTGCTGAAAGGCGCCCAGCGCCAGGCTGGCGGCGACCATGCCGGCCTTGCCCTGGCGGAAGATCTGGAACAGGTCCTGCTCGCCCAGTGCATCGGGATTGGCCAGGTTCTGATGACGCGAGTCGCACAGTTCGATGGCCACGGCGTCGAACTCGCCGGAGTCGATCAGCTCGCGCACCTCGGCGGCGCTCTCGGCGGAGACGTGGGCGGTGCCCAGCAGGGTATAGCGGGTCTCGCCCACCTGGAGGGTGCGGCGCGGGCCGCCGCCGGCGACCTGCTCGCGCTCGACGGTCGCGGTGTCCTGGGAGTCGGTCATGGACGCTCGGGTCTGAAGGATGAAGACCCGATTATCCACGAAGCCCGCCGGCGGGCCAAACCCGCCGCGGGCGCTTGCACCGGCCTTGCGACTTGTCGCTATACCGCGTCGGATGAAATGTCGGGGGGAAGCGCTGATTTATGTCGAGCGCAGCAATCAATCCGCGTTTTCCCTATTTGCGCCAGAACATCGGGGTAAACAGCACCAGCACGGTGAGGATCTCCAGGCGGCCCATCAGCATGCCGATGCACAAGAGCCACTTGGCGGCGTCGGGCAGGGGGCCGAAGTTGCCCGCCGGGCCGATGATGTCGCCGAGGCCGGGGCCGACGTTGGCCACCGCCGTGGCCGCCCCCGACAGCGCGGTGACCAGGTCCAGGCCCAGCAGCGACAGGCCCAGGGCCAGCCCGGCGATGGTCAGGAAGAAGAAGAACGAGAAGGCGATGACACCGCGGGTCACGTCGTCGGTCAGCGGATGGCCGTTGTAGCGGGCCGAGAACACGCCGTTGGCGTGCACCAGGAAGCGCAGCTGGTTGCGCAGCAGGATGGTCGCGACCTGGAAGCGGAACACTTTCATGCCGCCGCTGGTGGAGCCGCTGCAGCCGCCGATGAAGGTCAGGTAGAAGAAGGCCACCGCGGCCAGGCTGCCCCAGGCCGTGTAGTCGTCGCCGGCGAAGCCGGTGGTGGTGACCACCGAGACCACGTTGAAGGTCACCTGGGTGAGCGAGTCGAAGGCGTCGTTACCCTGCCAGATGCGCCAGGCGGTGAGCAGCACGATGACGATCGCCAGCATGCCCAGCAGGCCACGCACCTGCTGGTCGTGCCACAGGGCGAGCCGCGCGCCGCGCAGCACCCGGATGTAGATCACGAAGGGCAGGGCACCGCCGAGCATGAACAGGCTGCCCAGCCACAGCAGATGCGGCTGGTCGGCGTAGGCGCCGAAGGAGGCGTCGGAGTTGGCGAAGCCGCCGGTGGCCACCGAGGTCATGGCGTGGACGATGGCATCGATCGGCGCCATGCCGCCGAGCCAGTAGCTGGCCACCGCGGCCAGGGTCATGCCGCAGTAGATGATCAGCGTGGCCTTGGCGATCCCGCCGGTGCGGGGCATGACCTTGTCCGACCAGTCCGAGGATTCGGTGTGGAACAGTCGCATGCCGCCGACCTTGAGGAACGGCAGGATGGCGATGCCCATCACGATGATGCCGACCCCGCCCAGCCACTGCATCAGGCCGCGCCACAGCTTGAGGCCGTCGGACAGCCCCTCGATGTTGGTCAGCACCGTGGAGCCGGTGGTGGTGATGGCCGAGACCGATTCGAACACCGCGTTGGTAAACGACAGCTGGGTGGCCCCCAGCACCAGCGGCAGGCTGGCGAAGCCGCTGATCGAGACCCAGCTCAGCGAGGTGACCACGAACATCTGCCAGGGCTTGAAGCTGATCTCCACCCGCAGCGTCGACAGCAGGATCGCGGCCACCGAGCCCAGCACGATCAGAATCGACAGGCCGAACGCCGTGGCGTCGACGTCGCCCTCCAGCATCAGCACCAGCCAGGGCACCATCATGAAGGCCGCCAGCACCAGCCAAAGCAGCGCCAGCACCTTGAGTACCGGCGCCCAGTGGCGCGTACGCTGCAGGGTCGCCCCGCTAGCCAGCAGGCTCACGAGCGCGCCTCCGAGGCGCGGGCGAGCGGGCGGCGAACGGCGTCATCGAACGATGGCTGGTGGATCATGCGGATTCCCTCGCGTGCAGGCTGGCGGCGGCTCAGAAGAAGGTCAGGCCGACCTGGAAGAGCCGCTCCACGTCGCGGATGCGGCGCTTGTCGATGACGAACAGGATCAGGTGGTCGCCGGACTGGATGACCACGTCGTCGTGGGCGATCAGTACGTCCTTGCCGCGCACCACGGCGCCGATGGTGGTGCCCCGCGGCAGGTCGATCTCGCCGATGGCGCGGCCGACCACCTTGGACGACTGCTGGTCGCCGTGGGCGATGGCCTCGATGGCCTCGGCGGCGCCGCGGCGCAGCGAGTGCACGTTGACGATGTCGCCGCGGCGCACGTGGGTCAGCAGGCTGCCGATGGTGGCCTGCTGCGGGGAGATGGCGATGTCGATCTCGCCGCCCTGGACCAGGTCCACGTAGGCGGCGTTGTTGATCAGGGTAAGGACCTTCTTGGCACCCATGCGCTTGGCCAGCATCGACGACATGATGTTGACCTCGTCGTCGTTGGTCAGCGCGCAGAAGATGTCGCACTCCTCGATGTTCTCCTCCTCCAGCAGGCGCTTGCTGGTGGCGCTGCCGTGAAGCACCACGGTGCGGTCGAGGCGCTCGGAGAGCTGGGTGCAGCGCTCCAGGCTGTGCTCGACGATCTTCACCTGATGGCTGTGCTCGAGGTGCTCGGCGAGGCGCTCGCCGATGTTGCCGCCGCCGGCGATGATCACCCGGCGGAAGTCGCGCTCGAGGCGACGCAGTTCGCTCATCACCGCGCGGATGTCGCGGCGGTCGGCGATGAAGAACACCTCGTCGTCGGCCTCGATGACGGTGTCGCCGCGGGGGATGATCGGCCGGTTGCGGCGATAGATGGCCGCCACCCGGGTGTCCACGCTGGGCATGTGGCGGCGCAGGAAGCCGAGCTCCTGGCCGACCAGCGGGCCGCCGTAGAAGGCCTTCACCGCCACCAGCTGGACCTGGCCGCCGGCGAACTCCAGCACCTGCAGGGCGCCGGGATGCTCGATCAGCCGGCGGATGTGGTCGGTGACCACCTGTTCGGGGCTGATCAGCACGTCGATGGGCACCGCCTCGTGGGCGAACAGGCCCTTGCGGGTCAGGTAGGCGGTGGCGCGGACGCGGGCGATCTTGGTCGGCGTGCGGAACAGCGTGTAGGCGACCTGACAGGCAATCATGTTCACCTCGTCGGAGTTGGTCACCGCGATCAGCATGTCGGCGTCTTCGCAGCCGGCCTGGCGGAGCACCATCGGGTAGGAGCCGGCGCCGGTCACGGTGCGGATGTCGAGCCGGGTATGCAGCTCGCGCAGCTTCTTGGCGTCGGTGTCCACCACCGTGATTTCGTTTTCTTCGTGCGCCAGGTGCTCGGCCAGGGTCCCGCCGACCTGGCCGGCGCCGAGGATGATGATCTTCATCGCGTGTCACAGTCCGGAGCTAGACGGACGGCGCCTCGCAGGCGCCGTCTCGGGAGTGGCGGCAAGCCTAAACCAGCCTTGGATGGATGAACAGGGTCGAAGGGACTTCAGTCCAGGGTGAAGCCGACCTTGATCGTGACCTGCCAGTGAGCCACCCGGCCGTGCTCGATATGGCCGCGGGTGTCGATGACCTCGAACCAGCGCATGCCATGCAGGCTCTCCGAGGCCTTGGTCAGTGCGCTCTGGACGGCGTCCTCGATGCTCGTCTCGGAGCTGCCGGTCAGCTCGATGTGCTTGTAGGTGTGGCTCATGGTGTCGTCCTCTGGCAGCGGGGAAAGGGCGAGGAGGCCGACAGGCGGAGGCCCCCTCCGGCCGCTCAGGCGGCCCGCTTCCTCAGTCTGGCATAGAAGAAGCCGTCATGGCTGTCGGCGCTCGGCAGCAGCTGGCGGCCGGCGCCGGCGGGGCGGCCCCAGGCCACGCCGTCGGGCGTGGTCACCTCGGCGTCCGGGGTGCGGGCGAGGAAGGCGGCGACCTGGTCGGCGTTCTCCTCGGGCAGCACCGAGCAGGTGGCATAGAGCAGCGTGCCGCCCGGCGCCAGCAGCGGCCACAGGTTGTCGAGCAGCCGGGCCTGGAGCTCGGCCAGCTTGGCGATGTCCGAGTGGCGGCGCAGGCGCTTGATGTCCGGATGGCGGCGGATCACGCCGCTGCCCGAGCAGGGCGCGTCGAGCAGGATGGCGTCGAACGGCGTGCCGTCCCACCAGTCGCGCCGGGTGGCGTCGCCGTGGGCCAGGTCGGCCTCCAGGCCGAGCCGCGACAGGGTGTCCTCGACCCGCGCCAGGCGGGTGTCGTCGCTGTCGATGGCCTGCAGGTCGACGTCGAACAGCTCGAGCAGGTGGGCGGTCTTGCCGCCCGGGGCGCAGCAGGCGTCCAGCACCCGGGCGCCGGGGCGCGGGGCGAGGGTCGGGCCGAGCAGCTCGGCGGCGAGCTGGGCCGCTTCGTCCTGCACGCTGACCAGCCCCTCCTGGAAGCCGGGCAGCCGGCCGACGTCGCACGGCTCGTCGAGGGTCAGGCCCTCGGGCGAGTGCAGGCACAGGCGGGCGCCGATGTCCGGTGCGTCGAGGCGCTCGAGGTAGCTCTCGCGGTCGCCGTGGCGGCGATTGACGCGCAGCGTCATCGGCCCGGGCTGGTTGTTGGCCTCGCAGATCGCGCGCCAGTCGTCCGGCCAGGCCTGACGGAAGGCCTTTAGCCACCACTTGGGATGCAGCAACGCCACCGCCGGGTCGCGATCGACCTCGGCCTGGAGGGTGCTGGCCTCGCGCTGCAGGCGGCGCAGGCAGCCATTGAGCACCCGGGTGGCCCAGGGCTTGTTGATCAGCCGCGCGGCGCCGGCGGTCTCACCCACCGCGGCGTGGGGCGGAATACGCGTGTAGAGCAGCTGGTAGATGCCCACCAGCAGCAGCGCCTGGACGTCGGCGTCGCGGGTCTTGAAGGGCTTGTCCAGCAGCTTGCCGGCGAGCGCCTCGAGGCGGCACAGGGCGCGGCAGCTGCCGAAGCACAGCTCCTTGAACAGGCCGCGATCCCGGGACACCACCTGATGGTCGTCGAGGTTGCTGAGCGAGCCGCGGCCGGTGATCACCGGCACCAGGGCGCGGGCGGCCGCGGCGCGCACCGCCTGGCCGCTGTCGGGCGAGCGGGAGGAATGGCGCGGCTGGTTCATGCGGGAGTCTCCTGGTTCGGCCGGCCCAGGCGGCTGCCGGGCGCGAAGCGATCCGCGCGAGCCTTGAGCAGCTCGCGCACGTCGAGGGGCTTGCCGCCGGGCAGCTGGGCCCGGGTGACGCGCAGCACCTGGGCGCCGTGCTCGCCGCAGGCGATGCGCAGGGCGTCATCGTCATGGGGCAGCAGGGTGCCGGGGGCGGCGCGCTCGTCGCTGGGTGTGGCTTGAGCGTCGGCCTCGGCCATCAGCAGCCGCAGGCGATCGTCGCCCAGCGCGCACCAGGCCACCGGCCAGGGATTGAAGGCGCGGATGCGCGCGGCCAGGGCCTCGGCGTCCTCGCGGAAGTCGAGTTCGGCCTCGGCCTTGGACAGCTTGGCGGCGTAGGTGACGCCGTCCTCGGGCTGTGGCGTGGCGGCGAGGCCGTCGCCGGCCAGGGCGTCCAGCGTCTCGACCATGGCCCGGCCGCCCAGGGCGGCCAGGGCGTCATGCAGGGCGCCGCCGGTGGTGGTGGCGGTGATCGGCGTTCGGGCGATGCGCAGCATGGCGCCGGTATCGAGCCCCTCGTCCATCTGCATGATGGTCACGCCGCTCTCGGCGTCGCCGGCCTCGATGCCGCGCTGGATCGGCGCGGCGCCGCGCCAGCGCGGCAGCAGCGAGGCGTGGACGTTGATGCAGCCGAGGCGCGGGGTGTCGAGCACCGCCTTGGGCAGGATCAGGCCGTAGGCCACCACCACCATGATGTCCGCCTCCAGGGCGGCCAGTTCGGCCAGGGCCTCGGGCGTCTTCAGCGATGCCGGCTGATGGACCGGCAGGTCGTGCTCGAGGGCCAGTGCCTTGACCGGGCTGGGGGTGAGCTTGCGGCCGCGGCCGGCGGGGCGGTCGGGCTGGGTGTAGACGGCGACGACGCGATGGGAGCTCGCCAGCAGCGCCGACAGGCTCTCGGCGGCGAAGTCGGGCGTGCCGGCGAAGATGACGCGCAGGGGTCGGGACATGGGTTCGGAGGCCTTGCCGGAATGAATGCCTCCCATGATAACGGAGCCGGGCCCAAACGACGAAGGCCGGCGCCCATCGGGCACCGGCCTTCATCTCGGTAAGGGCGTCGAGGCGACTCAGGCCGGCTGGTTCAGCCGGTGGCGCTTCTGCATCTTCTTCATCACCCGGTCGCGCTTGAGCGGCGAGAGGTAGTCGACAAACAGTACGCCCTCGAGGTGGTCGTGCTCGTGCTGGATGCAGTGGGCCAGCAGGCCGTCGGCCTCGAGTTCGTAGGGCTGGCCGTTGCGGTCCAGGGCCTTGAGCTGGACCTTCAGCGCCCGCGGCACCTCGGCGTAGTACTCGGGCACCGACAGGCAGCCTTCCTGCATCGGCTCGCGCTCCTCGCCGATCGGCACGTACTCGGGGTTGATCAGCACGAGCGGGGCGCTCTGGTCCTCGCTGACGTCGATCACGATGACCCGGCGGTGCACGTCCACCTGGGTGGCCGCCAGGCCGATGCCGGGCGCGGCATACATCGTCTCGAGCATGTCGTCGACCAGCCGGCGCACCTCGTCGTCGACCGTCTCGACGGGGGCGGCCTTGGTACGGAGCCGCTCGTCGGGGAATTCGAGAATGGGGAGTCTGGCCATGGCGTTGGTATCACCGTTGTGCTGTCATTCGGGAAATACGGCTATTCTAGAAGCCTGCGGCATGCCGGGAAACCGCGGCACAACGCATCGTATCGATAGCATCAGACTATACCACGGCGGCGAGGTTCCTGGCGCCGCCGAGCTCATCAGGCAGGGAGCGAGGCAATGAAGCAGATCGGACGCAGCAGGCTCGTGTGGCGCTGGCTGGGGGGGCTGGCGCTGGGAATGCTCGCCACCGGCGCCGCCCAGGCCCAGGGCCTGAGCTGGGACGATGGTCTGAGGGGCGACGCTCCCGATCGCTACACCGTGGTGCGAGGCGACACCCTGTGGGACATCTCCGGACGTTTCCTGCAGCACCCCTGGCAGTGGCCCGAGGTGTGGCAGGTCAATCCGCAGATCGAGAACCCGCACCTGATCTACCCCGGCGATATCGTCTACCTCTACGACTGCGGCGGCCGCCCGTGTCTGGGGCTGGAGCGCGGCCAGGGCGTGGTGCACCTGTCGCCGGAGGTGCGCACCGTGCCGCGGCGCGAGGCGATCGAGCCGATCCCGCTGGAATCGGTGCGCCTGTTCATGCGCGATCATCGAGTCATCACCGATCCCGAGGCCCTCGACGAGCTGGCCTATGTGGTGGGCGGCAACGACGGCCGGCTGATCAGCGGCGCCGGCGACCGCTTCTACGCCCGCGGCGAGGTGCCGGCCGGCGCCCGCGTCGGCATCTATCGCCCCGGCGAACGCTATCTCGACCAGGCCACCGGCGAGGTGCTGGGCCTCGAGCTCGAGAGCGTGGGCGAGGCCCGGCAGATGCGCCAGGAGGACGATGTCGCGGTACTGGAGGCCACCAAGGCGACCCAGGAGATTCGCAACGGTGACATCGTGCTGCCGCTGGAGGATCGCGCCCTGGTCACCGAGTTCCTGCCGCGGGCCCCGGATCGGGCCGTCGAGGGGCATATCCTGTCGGTGCCCGGCGGCGTGCGTTTCATCGGCCGGCTGCAGATGGTCGCCCTGGACCGCGGCACCCGCGACGGCCTGGCGCCGGGCCATGTGCTGGCGGTGGAGCAGCGCGGCGAGCTGGTCGACGATCCCCGCACCGGCGAGATGCTGCGCCTGCCCGGCGAGGATGCCGGGCTGGTGATGGTGGTGCGGCCCTACGAGAAGATGAGCTATGGCCTGGTGATGCAGGCCTCGCGCACCCTGGCGGTGGGCGACCGCCTGCACACTCCGGGCGCCGGCCTGGACACGGCGCAGCGCTAGGCCGCTACCATGCCGACGGCCAGGGAGTGGCGGCTGCTGTCGCGCCTGCCCGGCCTCGGGGCCGGCGGGCTGGCCGAGCTCGCCGCCCGTGCCCCGGACTGGCCCCAGGGCTGGCTGGCGGCGATGCCACGCGAGGCCGCGACCGCCCTGCGGCTGTGGCTCGACCATCCCGCGCGCAGTCCGCTCACCGCTGACCTCGACGCCGACGAGGCCTGGCTCGCCGAGGCGCCCGGCCGTGAGCTGTTGCATCCCGATCATCCCGCCTGGCCGGCGCCGCTGGCCCAGATAGCCGATCCGCCGCCGGTGCTGTGGGCCTGGGGCGATCTCGACGCGCTGGCGCCGCCGCGGCTGGCCATGGTGGGCACCCGCAAGCCGACCCGCGAGGGGCTCGCCAACGCCGCTGGCTTTGCCCGGGCGCTGACCGAGCGCGGCTGGAGCGTGGTCAGCGGCATGGCGCTGGGCATCGACGCCGCCGCCCAGCAGGCGGCGCTGGAAGCGGGCGGCCGCAGCGTGGCGGTGCTCGGCGGCGGGGTGGACGTGATCTATCCGGCTCGCCATCGCGCCCTGCACGAGCGGCTGCGTGAGCCGGGCGGCCTGCTGCTGTCCGAACATCCGCCCGGTACCAGGCCCCACCCCGCCTTCTTCCCGCGCCGCAATCGCATCGTCACCGGGCTTTGCCGCGGCGTGCTGGTGGTGGAGGCCGCCGAGCGCAGCGGATCGCTGGTCAGCGCCCGGCTGGCCGGCGAGCAGAGCCGCGAGGTGTTCGCCGTGCCGGGCTCGATCCACAATCCCCAGGCCCGGGGCTGCCTGGGACTGCTGCGCGACGGCGCGGTGCTGGTGCGCGACGTCGACGACATCCTCGCCGAGCTGCCCGCCTGGAGCGCCGCGCCGGAGGCGCCGCGCGCGCGGTCATCAGAGCAAACGCCCGCCGTCACCGACGCCGACGATCCGCTGCTGGCCTGGCTCAGCGATACCCCGACCCCGGTCGACTCCCTGGTGAACCTCACCGGGCTGTCGGTGGCCGAGTGCCAGCGCCGGCTGCTGGCCCTCGAGCTGGAGGGTCGCGCCGGCCCCGCCGCCGGCGGCTGGGTGCGCCTGCCGGGCTCCGGGGGAGCGTGGTAGAATCCCGGCCCATGTCGGACACCGCCGGAACTCCACCATGACTCAGGATCCTTCCCTCGACGCCGCCGTGGCCGCCCTGCGTGCCGGCGGCGTGATTGCCTATCCCACCGAGGCCGTCTGGGGCCTCGGCTGCGACCCCGACGATGCCACGGCCCTCACTCGGCTGCTCGAACTCAAGCGCCGCGATCCGGCTAAGGGCGTGATCCTGGTGGCCGCCGATAGTGCTCAGCTCGAGCCCTGGCTGGAGGGTCTCGATGACGCCCGCCGTGCGACGTTGGCCGAGCCTCGCGACACGCCGACCACCTGGCTGGTGCCGGACAACGGCCGGGCACATCCTCTGGTGCGCGGCGAGCACGATCGGGTGGCGCTCAGGATCAGCGACCATCCGCTGGTCGCTGCGCTGTGCCGCGCCTTCGGCGGCCCCATCGTCTCGACCTCGGCCAACCGCGCCGGCGAGCCCTCGGCGATGAGCGCCGACGAGATCCATATCGTCTTTGGTGAAGGGCCCGACGGCGAGCTCGACGCCGTGCTCGACGGCCCGCTGGGCGGCCACGATCGCCCCAGCACCATCCGCGACCTGGTCACCGGCCGCGTGCTGCGCGACTGAGAGACCGTTGGAGATATCCGGTGAATGAGCGCCGGGAAGGCGCCAGTTCCGTTTTCGCCGCTCAATACAAGGAGGCCCCGTGGCCTACGCCCATCTCGACCCCGTGAAGACCTATCTGCTCGACCTTCAGGACCGGCTGTGCGAGGCGCTGGCCGCCGAGGATGGCCGGGCGAGCTTCCGCGAGGACGCCTGGGAGCGCGCCGAGGGTGGCGGCGGCCGCTCGCGGGTGATCGAAGACGGCGCCGTGTTCGAGAAGGGCGGCGTCAACTTTTCCCACGTGCATGGCGCGACCCTGCCGCCCTCGGCCACCGCCGCCCGGCCCGAGCTCGCCGGCCGCGGCTTCCACGCGGTGGGCGTGTCCTGGGTGCTGCATCCGACCAATCCGCATGTGCCCACCAGCCACGGCAACGTGCGCTTCCTGATCGCCGAGAAGGAGGGCGAGGACCCGGTATGGTGGTTCGGTGGCGGCTACGACCTGACGCCCTTCTACCCGGTGCTCGAGGACGTGCGCCACTGGCATCGAGTGGCCCGGGACGCCTGCGCCCCCTTCGGCGACGACGTCTACCCGCGCTTCAAGGCCTGGTGCGACGACTACTTCTACCTGAAGCATCGCGACGAGACCCGCGGCGTCGGCGGGCTGTTCTTCGACGACCTCAACGAGGGCGGCTTCGACGACTGCTTCGCCTTCCAGCGCGCGGTCGGCGACAGCTTCCTCGACGCCTACCTGCCGATCGTGCGGCGCCGCCGCGAGACCGCCTATGGCGAGCGCGAGCGCGACTTCCAGCTCTATCGCCGCGGCCGCTACGTGGAGTTCAACCTGGTCTGGGACCGCGGCACCCTGTTCGGCCTGCAGAGCGGCGGGCGCACCGAATCGATCCTGATGTCTATGCCGCCGCTGGCGCGCTGGGAATATGATTGGACGCCGGAAGCCGGCAGCCCCGAGGCGGACCTCTACGAGCACTACCTGGCACCCCGGGACTGGCTGGGCGAGCAGGCCAAGGAAAACCCGGCCAAGGAGAATCAGCAATGACGGACCGCTACTGCGTCTTCGGCCACCCGATCGGCCACTCGAAGTCACCGGCCATCCACGCCGCCTTCGCCGAGCAGACCGGCGAGGCGCTCGAATACACCGCCATCGAGGCGCCGCTGGACGACTTCGCCGGCGCCTGGAGGCGTTTCGTCGAGGCGGGCGGTCGCGGTGCCAACGTCACCGTGCCGTTCAAGGAAACGGCCTACCGGCTGTGCGACGCGCTCACCCCGCGGGCCGAGCGCGCCGGGGCGGTGAACACCCTGATCCTCGAGGCCGACGGCCGCACCCGGGGTGACACCACCGACGGCGCCGGCCTGGTCGGCGACCTCGAGCGCCGCGGCGTGACGCTGGGCGGGGCGCGCATCCTGGTACTCGGCGCCGGTGGCGCGGTGCGCGGCGTGCTGGAGCCGCTGCTTGCCGAGGCCCCGGCGAGCCTGCACATCGCCAATCGCACCGCGGCCAAGGCCGATGCCCTGGCCGCGGACTTCGCCGACCTGGGCCGGGTGAGCGGCGGCGGCTTCGAGGCGGTGGCAGGCCCCTTCGACGTGGTGATCAACGGCACCAGCGCCAGCCTCGGCGGCGAGCTGCCGCCATTGCCGGATGACCTGCTCGCCCCCGGGGCCACTGCCTACGACATGATGTATGGCGTCGAGCCCACTGTCTTTCTGCGCTGGGCCGCCGAGCGCGGTGCCGAGACCATCGACGGCCTGGGCATGCTGGTGGGCCAGGCGGCCGAATCTTTCTTCCTGTGGCGTGGCGTACGCCCGGACGTGGAGCCGGTGCTGGAGAGGCTGCGCCGCGCGCTGTAACGCCACCAGGCCGCGAACAAGAACGCCCCGAGCCGTCGTCCGGCTCGGGGCGTTTTTCCTGCGGCCCGCTCGGGGCTGTCTATCGGCTCAGGGCTGTCCGCAGTTCGGCGCGCGCCCGGCCTGTTGATAGAGCCGCAGCGCCTCGGGCATGCCCTGCTCGAGGCCGGCGATGCGGTTGCCGTGGCTGGGGTGGGTGGACATCCACTCGGGCGGCTGGCCGCCGCCGGCCTGCTCCATGTTCTGCCACAGCGCGACGCTGGCGCGCGGGTCGAAGCCGGCCTTGGCCATCAGCCGCAGGCCGATGGTGTCGGCCTCGCTCTCGTGGCTGCGCGAGAACGGCAGCAGGATGCCGTACTGGGCGCCCATGCCCAGTGCCGCCATCACCTGCTGGCCGCCGGCGCCCTCCAGGCCGGCGGCCGAGGACAGCACCGAGAGGCCAAGGTTGGTGGCGCTCTGGGTCGAGGCGCGTTCGTTGGCGTGATGGGCCAGCACGTGGCCGATCTCGTGGCCGATGACCGCCGCCAGCTGGTCCTGATTGTCGGTGATCTCGAGCAGGCCGGTGTTCACCCCCACATAGCCGCCGGGCAGCGCGAAGGCGTTGGCCGAGTCGTCCTCGAACACTCGCACCTGCCAGTTGTCCTGCTGCAGCTCGGCCGGCAGGGTGGCGACGATCTCCCGGGTCACGCACTGGGCCAGCCGCAGCGGCGCGCCGTCCACGGTGGTGCGTTGCTGCTGATACTGGGAGAAGGCCTGGGCGCCCATCTGGTCGAGCTGGTCGTCGGACATCAGGGTCAGCTGCGAGCGTCCGGTGGGCGAGGTGGTGCAGGCGGCCAGGGCGACGCTCAGCGCGCCCACGGCGAGACAGTGATTCCAGCGCATCGAAGTTCTCCTGAGGCCGGCCGTGGCAGCGCCACTGGACGGCGAATAAGGGTTCGCCACAAGATACCCCTCACGCCTGCAAGATCAACCGCGAAACCTGCAATCACGGAGGAAGTGCATGGACGATGAATTGTCGCAGCGCCTGCTGTCACTGCTGGCCCGGGTCGAGCCCTGGCTGCCGCCGGCCGCCGAGGCGGTCGACTGGACGCGCGACGTGGCCGCGCTGTGGGAGCGTCACGCCCTGGGCGGGCGGCTGGTGCCGGTGCCGCCGCGCGACGCCCTGGCCCTCGACGACCTGCTCGGCATCGAGCGCCAGAAGCGCCAGCTGGTCGATAACACCCGCGCCTTCCTGCGCGGTCATCCCGCCAACCACGCGCTGCTGTGGGGCGCCCGGGGCAGCGGCAAGTCGTCGCTGGTGCGGGCGCTGCTCAACGGGCTGGGAGGCGAAGGGCTGCGCCTGGTCCAGGTCGACCGCCACGACCTGGGTGCGCTGCCGTCGCTGGTGGCCCAGCTGCGTCACCTGCCGCACCGCTTCGTGGTCTACTGCGACGATCTCTCCTTCGAGCAGAACGACGATGCCTACAAGGCACTGAAGAGCGTGCTCGACGGCACCCTCACCGGCCCGCCCGAGAATGTGCTGCTCTACGCCACCTCCAACCGCCGCCATCTGTTGCCGGAGTCGATGGCCGACAACGACGCCACTCGCTTGGTCGGCGAGGAGCTCCATCACGGCGACGCCGTCGAGGAGAAGATCTCGCTGTCCGACCGCTTCGGGCTGTGGCTGGCCTTCCACCCGTTCTCCCAGAACGCCTACCTCGAGGCCTGCGAGCACTGGACGCGGCGCCTCGGCGAGGCGGACGACTGGGGCGACGAGGCGCGGGCCGAGGCGGTGCGCTATGCCACCCTGCGCGGCGGACGCAGCGGCCGGGTGGCCTGGCAGTTCGCCTGCCAGTGGATCGGCGGCCGGCGCCTCCACGGCTAGTCGCCGAGCGGGCGCAGCGCGCCGTTCTCGCCCACGGCCAGGCGGATGGTCGGCGTAAAGAGCCCCGACGGCAGGGTCATGCCCAGGCCGCTGAGGTCGCCCGGGGTGATCGAGAGCTCGCTGCCCTCCGGCAGGTCGCCGGTGCGGGCCATCTGGCGGGTCACCTCGACCAGCGGCGAGAGCCGGCTGCGGTCGACCTTCAACAGGTCGAAGGCCAGCGGCAGGCGCAGGTCGGCGTCGTCGCCCGGGCTCAGCGCCACGTCCTGCTCGTAGCGGCCGTCGATCGCCTCGAGCCCCGGCACGTCGAGGTTCCAGTCGAAGCCGCTCATCCGCACCGCCGGCAGCCCGGCGGGCAGGCCGAGGCCCAGCGCCATGGTGGCCTGCACCGGCAGGCTGCCGGCGCCGAGGCCGGAGGCGATCAGCGAGGTGAGGTCGGAGGTGTCGAGGCCGGCATCGATGGCATAGGGCCCGATGCGGATGTTCTCGACGCCCAGCGTGGTGACGGCCAGGCGGAAGGCGAACAGGCCGGTCTGGGGCAGTGCCAGGCAGCCGCCGATCAGCAGGACCAGGCAGCCGGGAATCAGCAGGCGCGCGCGGCGGCGCAGGGAACGAAGGAACATGGCGATTCTCATTGACGTGAGGGAGGGCGTCTCCGGGCGTTCGCCGGAAGTCGTCGACGGGGCGTCGAGGCGTCGCGCGGTGCCCGTCCTGGGTGGCGACTCTTGCCCCTCCTGGTCAAAAGTTCCTCGCCGTCCCCGCTGGCGGCGACCGCCTCGGGGTGACAGACGCAAACCGCCGGCCCCAGGGCCGGCGGTTTGCGCTATCGGCGCGAGTACTATCGGCGAGATTCGCCCGCGCGTCGAGAGTCGACGGATGGCGACACGTCAGCGACGACCGCGGCGCGATTCCTTGGTGCGATCGAGCTCCCGCTTCTTGGCCTTCTCGCGGTCGCTGGCCCCGGCCATGTGGTCGTAGGGATTCTTGCCCGAACGGAACTCGAAGCGCATCGGCGTGCCGCGCACCTTGAGCACCTTGCGGAAAGTGTTGGTCAGGTAGCGCTTGTAGGCTTCCGGCAGCGACTCGGTCTGGTTGCCATGGACGACGATGATCGGCGGGTTGCTGCCGCCCTGGTGGGCCATGCGCAGCTTGATGCGGCGGCCGTGAATCATCGGCGCCGGATGCTGCTCCACGGCGTCACGCAGGATGTTGGTCAGGCGGTTGGTCGACCAGTGGCTGTTGGCCGACTGGAAGGCGCGCTCGATGGACGGGTAGAGGTCGCCCACCGCGGTGCCGTGCAGCGCCGAGATGAAGTGCAGGTCGGCGTAGTCGGCGAAGCCCAGGCGGCGCTTGATCTGGGCGCGCATCTTGTCCTTGGCCTCGCTCTCCAGGCCGTCCCACTTGTTGACCGCCAGCACCAGGGCGCGGCCGCTGGTCAGCACATAGTCGAGCAGGTGCAGGTCCTGCTCCACCAGGCCCGAGCGGGCGTCGAGCACCATGATCGCGACATGACACTCCTTGATCGCCTCGAGGGTCTTGATGATCGAGAACTTCTCGGCGGTCTCGCTGACGTTCTTGCGCCGTCGCACGCCGGCGGTGTCGACCAGCACGTAGGGCTCGCCGCGCCGCTCGAAGGGGATCTCGATGGCGTCGCGGGTGGTGCCGGCCTCGTCGTAGACCACCACCCGATCCTCGCCGAGCAGGCGGTTGACCAGCGTCGACTTGCCCACGTTGGGGCGGCCGATCACGCCGATGCGGATGCCCTTGGTGCCGGTGTCGTGCGGGATGTCGGCGTCGCGCTCGGGGAAGGGGGCGAGCACCTCGTCGATCAGCGCGGTGACGTTGCGGCCGTGGGCGGCGGCGATCGGATGCGGATCGCCGAGGCCGAGCTGCCAGAAATCGGCCATGGCCGAGTGCTCTTCCAGGCCGTCGGTCTTGTTGACCACCAGCCAGGTCTTCTTCTGGTTGATGCGCAGGTGGTTGGCGATGGCCTCGTCGGCCACGTTCAACCCGCTGCGGCCGTCGACCAGGAACAGCACGATGTCGGCTTCGTCGATGGCCTGCAGCGACTGCTCGGCCATGGCCGCGTCGATGCCTTCCTCGTCGCCGCTGATGCCGCCGGTGTCGATCACCGTGTAGGTCTTGCCGCCGAGCGCGCCGTTGCCGTACTTGCGGTCCCGGGTCAGGCCGGGGAAGTCGGCCACCAGGGCGTCGCGGGTGCGCGTCAGGCGGTTGAACAGGGTCGACTTGCCCACATTGGGGCGGCCGACCAGTGCGATCACGGGATTCATGGTTGCAGTTCCAGGGCCTCGAGGCTGCCGTCGTCGGCCAGGGTGTAGACGCGCTTGCCGTCGGTGAGCGGGGCCACGCTGATGGCGTCGTCGGCCTCGGTGCGGCCGACCAGGGTGCCCTCGCGGGCGTCGATCAGGTGCAGGTAGCCCTCGAAGTCGCCCACCGCCAGGCGACCGTCGGCAAAGGTCGGCGCAGTGAGCTCGCGGCCCTCGAGATCGTCGAGCTGCCACAGGGTCTCGCCGTTGCCGGCGTTGAGGGCGATCACGTGGCTGGCCTCGTCGACCACGAACAGGTAGTCGCCGACCAGCATCGGGCTGCGATAGCTGGAGATGTCGCGCGACCACAGGATCTCGCCGCTGGTGGCCTGCAGCGCCGCCAGGCGGCCGTTGTAGCTGGTCACGAACAGGCGGCCGTCCTGGGTCAGCAGCGGCTGGCCGGCCAGGTCGACCAGGCGCTCGATCTCGCTGCGGCCCTGAGGCACGGCGATGCGGCGCTCCCACAGGGCCTGGCCGCTGCGGTTGTCGATCGTCACCAGGCGGCCGTTGGCCAGGCCGGCGAAGGTGACCTGGTCGATCACCCGCGGGGTGCCGGTGCTGCGCAGGGTCAGGGTGGGGCGATTGCCGCTGTAGACCCAGCGCTCGGCGCCGGTGTCGCGGTCCAGGGCGGTCACGCTGCCATCGATGGCCTGCACCACCAGCAGTGAGCTGTTGGGCTGGGGCGCGGCCAGCACCTCGCTGCTGACGCGGGTGTGCCACAGTACCTCGCCGTTCGACTGGTCGAGGGCCACGACCTCGCCGTTGCGGGTGCCGAGATAGACCCGGCCGGCCACGGCGGTCAGGGCGCTGGAGGCGGCGGCATCGAGCTCGATCTGCCAGCGCGGCTCGCCGCTGTCGGCGTCGATGGCCTCGACCAGGCCTTCATGGTCGGCGGCGAACAGGGTGTCGCTGTCCTGGGCCGGGGCCAGCGGATAGCCGCCCTGGCCCAGGCCGTCGCCGACCTGCTCTTCCCACAGCACCTTGGCGGTGGTGGTGTCGGCGGTGTCCTGCAGCGCCTTCGGCGCGTATTCGGGCTCCACCTGGGCGGCGCAGCCGGTCAGCAGGCCGAGCGCGGCGGTGGCGGCGATGGCGAGTGTGGTCTTGCTCATGAGGTCTCCTCGACGCCCAGATCATCCAGTTTGAGTTGCACGCCGTAGAGCGACTGGTCGCGTTCCGCGGAGAGGCTGAGGGCCTGCTGCCAGGCGTCGCGGGCGGCGTCGCGGTCGCCGAGCGCCAGGTGGGCGTCGCCGCGGATATCGGCCCGCTGGGCGGCCAGCGGCGCGGGGATGTCGCCGTCGAGCGTGGCCAGCGCCGCCTCGGCGTCGTCGCCGGCCAGCTGCAGGCGCGCCAGGCGCAGCCGCGCCACGCCCTGCAGATAGGGGCGGTCGCCGTTGGCGATCAGCGTCTCCAGGCGGGACGCGGCGGCATCGATGTCGCCGGCGCCCACGGCCACGCGGGCGTCCAGCAGGCGCGCCAGGTCGGTGTAGAGGCTGTCGCCGTGGTCGTCGATCAGGCTCTGGGTCAGGTGGTCGGCCTGCTGGCGCGCGTTGTCGTCCAGGCTGTCCTGGCTGCTCAGGGTCAGCAGCTGCTGATAGGTGGCCGAGGCCGCCTCGGCCTGCCCGGCCTGATAGTCCTGCCAGGCGTTCCAGCCGAACACGCCGGCGGCGGCGATCACCACGCCGGCGATCAGCGAGGTGCCGTTTTCCTTCCACCAGCGCTTGATCGCTTCGAGCTGCTCTTCTTCCGTTCTCATCTCCGCCACGGGCGGTCTCCTTGTCTGTCCTTGGGCGTCAGGCGGGGGCTTCCGCCAGCAGGGAGGCGAGGGTGTCGGCGAGCGCGTCCTGGTCGAGACGCTGCTGTTCGCGCTCCTCGCGCAGGAACTTCAGCGTCACGGCGTTCTCGGCCAGCTCGTCCTCACCCAGCAGCAGGGCCAGGCGGGCGCCGCTCTTGTCGGCCTTCTTGATGCGGCTCTTGAAGCTGCCGCCGCCGCAGTGCAGCTGCAGGCCGAGCTCGGGCAGCGCCTCGCGCAGGCGTTCGCCCAGCAGCAGCGCGGCCGGCTCGGTGGCCTCGCTCATCGGCAGCAGGTAGACGTCGAGCTCGCCGCGGGCCTCGTCGGGCACCAGGTCGAGGGTGTCGAGCAGCAGGATCAGCCGCTCGATGCCCATGGCGAAGCCGACCGCCGGCACGGCCTTGCCGCCGAGCTGCTCGACCAGGCCGTCGTAGCGGCCGCCGGCGCACACCGTGCCCTGGCTGCCGAGCGCGGTGGTGGTCCACTCGAAGACGGTGCGCGAGTAGTAGTCCAGGCCGCGCACCAGCCGCGGGTTGACCACGTAGGCGATGCCGGCGGCGTCGAGCATGGCGGTCAGGCGCTCGAAGTGGTCCTTCGATTCCGCGTCGAGGTGGTCCATCAGCCGCGGGGCGTCGGCCAGCATCGGCGCCATGTCCGGATTCTTGGAGTCGAGGATGCGCAGCGGGTTGGTGTTCAGCCGGCGCCGGGAATCCTCGTCGAGCACGTCCAGGTGCTGCTCGAAGTAGGCCACCAGGGTGTCGCGGTAGGTGGCGCGCGCCTCCGGCGAGCCCAGGGAGTTGAGCTCCAGGGTGACGTGCTCGAACAGGCCGAGCTGCTTCCACAGCCGGGCCGAGAGCAGGATCAGCTCGGCGTCGATGTCCGGGCCCTCGAGGCCGAAGGTCTCCACGCCGACCTGGTGGAACTGCCGATAGCGGCCCTTCTGCGGGCGCTCGTGGCGGAACATCGGGCCCTGGTACCACAGCCGCTGGGTCTGGTTGTGCAGCAGGCCGTGTTCCATGGCGGCGCGCACGCAGCTGGCGGTGCCCTCGGGGCGCAGCGTCAGGCTGTCGCCGTTGCGGTCGTCGAAGGTGTACATCTCCTTCTCGACGATGTCGGTGACCTCGCCGATGGAGCGCTTGAACAGCGCGGTCTGCTCGACGATGGGGGTGCGGATCTCGTCATAGCCGTAGCGGCCCATGAGGGTGCGCACCTGGCCCTCGAAGTACTGCCACAGCGGGGACTGCTCCGGCAGCAGGTCGTTCATGCCACGAATGGCCTGGATCTTTTTGCTCAATGCTGGCTCCTTGTCGGCACGCCTCAGGCGTCCCGGGCGATGACATCCTGCTCGGCTTGTTCTTTCTCGCGCACCTTGTCGCGGATCATCCGCTCGAGGTCGTCGACCAGGTGGTCGTTGCGCAGCTTGCTGGCCGGCTTGCCGTCGATGTAGACGAGGTTGGCGGGGCTGCCGCCGGTCAGGCCGATGTCGCTTTCCTTGGCCTCGCCCGGGCCGTTGACGACGCAGCCGATGACCGAGACGTCGAGCGGCGTCATCACGTCGTCGAGGCGTTCCTCGAGTTCGTTCATGGTGCCGATGACGTCGAAGTTCTGGCGTGAGCAGCTCGGGCAGGCGACGAAGTTGATGCCCTTGGCCCGCAGGCGCAGGCTCTTGAGCATGTCGAAGCCGACCTTGATCTCCTCGACCGGATCGGCCGCCAGCGACACGCGGATGGTGTCGCCGATGCCGTCCATCAGCAGCATGCCGAGCCCGATGGACGACTTGACGGTGCCCGAACGCAGCCCACCGGCCTCGGTGATGCCGAGGTGCAGCGGCTGCTCGATGCGGGTGGCGAGATCGCGGTAGGCGGCCACGGCCATGAACACGTCGGAGGCCTTGACGCTGACCTTGAAATCGGGGAAGTCGAGGCGCTCGAGGTGGTCGATGTGGCGCATCGCCGATTCGACCAGCGCGGCCGGGGTCGGCTCGCCGTACTTCTTCTGCAGGTCCTTTTCCAGCGAGCCGGCGTTGACGCCGATGCGGATCGGGATGCCGTTGTCGCGGGCCGCGCTGACCACGGCCTGGACGCGGTCCTCGCGGCCGATGTTGCCGGGGTTGATGCGCAGGCAGTCGACGCCAAGCTCGGCGACGCGCAGGGCGATGCGATAGTCGAAGTGGATGTCCGCCACCAGCGGCACCTCGACCTCGCGCTTGATGCGGCCGAAGGCCTCGGCGGCGTCCATGGTCGGCACCGAGACGCGCACGATGTCGGCGCCCGCCGCTTCCAGCTGGCGGATCTGCGCCACGGTGGCCGCCACGTCGAGCGTGTCGGTGTTGGTCATGCTCTGGACGGAGATCGGGGCGCCGCCGCCGACCGGCACCTTGCCGACATGGATGCGGCGTGACTGGCGACGGGTGATGGGCGATGTAGCGTGCATGATCGGACTCATTCTCCCAGAGTGAAGCGGGCGACGTTGTTGGCGCCGGTGTGCGACGCCAGGTCTACGGCTTCGCCTTTCCAGTTCAGCTCGACGCCGGTGGCGTTGCCCACGGTCAGGCGGAACGGCGGCTCGCCTTCGACGGTGGCCGTGGTGCCGGCGTTCTGCAGACCGACGAAGACGCGCTGGTCGGTGGCGTCGAAGATCTCGGTCCAGGACTGCTCGTTGAAGGTCAGTTCCAGCACGCCCGGATCGGCGGCCGGCTCGGCGGCAGCGTCATCGGCGCTCTCGGTATCGGTCGCGGCGACGCTGTCGCCGTCGGTGGCATCGGTGGCATCGGTGGCAGCATTCGGCTCACTGCTGTCGCCCGCGGCGGCGGCCGTCGCATCGCCCGTATCGCCCGAGTCGGCGGCGCTCTCGGCGGTGCCCGTGGCTTCGTCGGTGTCGTCGGCGCTGGTGGTGGCGACTGCGCTGCTCCAGTCGCCGGCGTCGCCGTCGAGCTCGTCGGCCGCCGCGTCGCCGCCCTCGGTGACGGTGGTGCCGTCGAGGCTGTCCACCGCCACCGGGGCGCTGTCGCCCGGCGTGGGCGGCTCACTGCCGCCGCGGCTCTGCCACCACATCAGGGTCAGGCCGACCAGGCCGGCGATTACCAGCACGGTGGCCAGGCGGAACAGCCAGGCGCCGAGCTTCGAGGGCGGCTTGTTGACCACGTGGACCGGAGTGACGCGGGTCTCGAGCTCCTCGCTGCCGACGCGGGCCTGGTAGGCGGCCAGCACCGGGGCGGGATCGAGGCCCAGCAGGTTGGCGTAGCTGCGCAGGTAGCCGCGACGATAGGTGGCGATCGGCACCTCGTCGTAGTCGTCCCGCTCCAGGCCGTCGATCACGGCCGGACGCAGGTTCAGGGCCTCGGCGACTTCGTCGCGTGACAGCGCCTGGGCCTCGCGCTGGCGGCGCAGCAGCTCGCCGGGGGAGGCCTGGTTGACGGCTACGTCGGGCTCCGAATAGGGGGTGTCGCTCATGCGTGGCATCCTTCAAGAAAAAACGGGGTCAGGGCGCGTCAGTGGATGCCGCCGACCGTCCGCCACGAGCATTGGCCAGATCCGCCGACAGCTGCCGCGCCGCCGGCGTGGGACCGGCCAGGCGCACGTAGTCCTGGAGCTGCTGTTCGGCGCGCGCCAGCCGGCCCTGCTCGAATTCGAGCTGGGCCAGGCGCAGATAGCTCTCGGCCCGGCGCGGGTCGATGTCCTGGGCGCGCAGCAGGCTCTGGCGGGCGGCCTCGATGTCGCCGATGCGGCGCTGGCAGCGTCCCAGATTGGTGAACAGCTGGGCACGGTTGGCGTACTGGGTGTCGGCGGTGGCCTGCTCGAGCTGGTGGCAGGCCTCGCGGAGGCGTCCCTGATCATACAGGAAGGCGGCATAGTTGTTGCGCGCCCGGGTCAGATCGGGATCGGCGTCGAGCGCGCGACGAAAGGTCCGGTCGGCGAGCGTCGCCTCGCCCTGGCGCTGGTAGACAATGGCCATGGCCTGAAGTGCCTCGGGATCGTCGTCGTCGATCTCCAGGGCGCGGTCCAGGGCCGACAGCGCGCGGGGCAGGTTGTTGCGCTCCAGGTAGGCGGTGCCGAGCCGGGTATAGGCGGCCACGGGGTCGCCGGTGTCCGCCTCGGGCGCTGTCGCACCTGGCTGGGTGGTGGCACAGCCGGTCAGCCATAGAGCGCTCGCCAGGACGACGGTGACGGATAACTGTCGGAAACCGGGCGGGCGGCGTGTCATGGCATCCTCGCTGGGCGGCGGCGCGGGGCCGCTCGACCGTTGGTGAAAAAGGCCCGACCATCAAAGCGTCGTGCCTGGTTGAAGTCAAGGCGCCCCCGGGGCTCAGTCGGCGTCGATCTGGATCGACTGGATGTAGCGGGCGTGGCGCTTGGTGCGGTCCTTGACCCGGCCCACCAGCTGGCCGCAGGCGGCGTCGATGTCATCGCCGCGGGTGGAGCGCACCGGGGCGGTATAGCCCAGATCGGCCAGCCACTGCTGGAAGCGCATGGTCTGGTTGCGCGACGGCTTCTCGTAGCCCGAGTGCGGGAAGGGGTTGAACGGGATCAGGTTGATCTTGCACGGCAGTTCCTCGAGCAGCTCGGCGAGCTCTCGGGCGTGCTGCTGCTGATCGTTGACGTCCTTGATCAGGGTGTACTCGATGGTCACCACGCGGGTGTCGTCGCACTTGCCGAGATAGCGCTGGCAGGCGTCGAGCAGGGTGCGGATGTTGTACTTGCGGTTGAGCGGCACCAGCTCGTTGCGCAGCTCGTCGTTGGCGGCGTGCAGCGAGATGGCCAGGCTCACGTCTAGCTCGTCGCCGAGGCGATCGAGCATCGGCACCACGCCCGAGGTGGAGAGCGTGACGCGGCGCTTGGAGAGGCTATAGCCGTTGTCGTCGAGCATCAGCTTCATGGCCGGCACGACGTTATCGTAATTCAGTAGCGGTTCGCCCATGCCCATCATCACCACGTTGGTGACCGGGCGATTGGCGGTGTCCTTGCGCGGGCCGAAGCTGTTGCTGGCGACCCACACCTGGCCGATGATCTCGGCGGCGGTGAGGTTGCGCTGGAAGCCCTGCTTGCCGGTGGAGCAGAAGCTGCAGTCCAGCGAGCAGCCGACCTGGGACGAGACGCAGAGGGTGCGGCGCTTGCCGTTCTCGGCGGGAATCAGCACCGTTTCCACGTAGCTGCCGTCCTCCACTTCCAGCACCCACTTGCGGGTGCCGTCGCTGGAGGTGCCCTCGTAGACCACGCTGGGGCCGCGGATCTCGGCGACTTCCTCGAGACGGGTGCGCAGCGCCTTGGACAGGTTGGTCATGGACGCGAAGTCGTCGCAGCCCTCGTGGTGAATCCACTTCATCACCTGGGTGGCGCGGAACTTCTTCTCGCCGATGGACAGGAAGAAGGCTTCCATCTCCTCGCGCGTCATGCCGAGCAGATTGGAGCGTTGGGGGGCGGTGGTGTCGGTCATGGGCGGTCAGCGGCGTCGGTGGGGCTGGGTGCGGGGACGGATGGCCCCCGCGCGGCAGTGAGGCTGCCGGTCCGAGAGGAAACAGCGGACTCGGGGCGCGGGCGCGCCCCGAGTCGGCGTTTCCTTAGCGGGCGCAGATCTCGCTGTCTTCGAAGAAGTAGGCGATTTCGCGGGCCGCGGATTCCGGCGAGTCGGAACCGTGGACGGCGTTGGCGTCGATGGACTCGGCGAAGTCGGCGCGGATGGTGCCGGCTTCGGCTTCCTTCGGGTTGGTGGCACCCATCAGGTCGCGGTTGGCGGCGATGGCGTTGTCGCCTTCCAGCACCTGCACGACGACCGGGCCGGAGGTCATGAAGCCGACCAGGGCGCCGAAGAACGGACGCTCGCTGTGCTCGGCGTAGAAGCCTTCGGCCTGCTCCTGGGACAGCTGCAGCATCTTGGCGGCCACGATCTTCAGGCCGGCCTTCTCGAAGCGGCTCTCGATCTCGCCGATGGCGTTCTTGGCGACGGCGTCGGGCTTGATGATGGACAGGGTGCGTTCGTTAGCCATGGGTGTGTTCTCCAATCTGGGAAGTCACGAGCGTTGACGGCCTCGCGCCACCCCGGGAGGGCCGGGGCGGCGCGAGGCCGGAGTAATAAAGAGTGCGGCTCGGCGTCGGGCGCCGAATTGGGCGCAGAGTATACCGTCCCCGAGCGGCGATGAACAATCGGCGCGGCGGGCTCAGACGCTGAAGCTTTCGCCGCAGCCGCACTCGTCCTTGACGTTGGGATTGTTGAAGCGGAAGTAGCGGTTGAGCCCCTCCGAGACGTAATCCACTTCGCTGCCGTCGAGCACTTCCAGCGCGTCCGGGGCCACGTAGACTTTGACGCCGTGATCCTCGACCACGATGTCGTCGTTGGCGGCCTCGTCGGCGAAGTCGAGCACGTAGCTGTAGCCGGAACAGCCGCTGGGCTTGACCGAGACCCGCAGGCCCAGGCCGTGGCCGCGCTCGTCGAGCACCCGGCGGATCTGGTCGGCGGCGGCGTTGGTGATCGAAAGTGTCGCCATGGTGATTCTCCTGCGGCGTTGGAGGCTAGCGGCGCAGCCCGACGAGGGCGTGGCGCAGGGCCTCCAGGGTGCGGTCGATGTCGGCTTCGGTGGTGAAACGGCCGAAGCTGAAGCGTAGCGAGGCGAGCGCCAGGCGGCGCGGCACGCCGATGCCTTTCAATACGTAGGAGGGCTCGACGCTGGCGGAGTTGCAGGCCGACCCGGTGGACAGCGCGATATCGCGCAGCGCCATCAGCAGCGATTCGCCGTCGACGCCCTCGAAGGCCAGGTTGAGGATGTTGGGCACCGAGTGCGCGATCGCGGTGTTGCGGTGCACGCCCTCGAGGCCCTCGAGTCCGGTCAGGAAACGGTCGCGCAGGCCGGCGATGCGGGCCTGGTCGTCCTCGCGCTCGCGGCCGGCGATGGCGAAGGCCTCGCCCATGCCGGCGATCTGATGAGTCGGCAGGGTGCCCGAGCGCATGCCGCGCTCGTGGCCGCCGCCGTGGATCAGCGCCTCGAGGCGCAGGTCCGGGTCGCGTTTCACGTACAGCGCGCCGACGCCCTTGGGGCCGTAGACCTTGTGGCCGGACAGCGACATCAGGTCGATGCCCTGGGCCGCCACGTCGAGCGGGATGCGCCCGGCGGCCTGGGCGGCATCGGTGTGGAACACGGCGCCGCCGGCGCGGGCGACCTCGGCCAGCGCGGCGATGTCGTTAACGGTGCCGAGCTCGTTGTTCACCGCCATCAGCGACACCAGCACGGTGTCCTTGCGCATGGCATTGCGCAGCGCCTCGGGGGTGATGCGGCCGTCGGACTCCGGCGCGAGCCAGGTCACCTCGAAGCCTTCGCGCTCGAGCGCATGGGCGGTGTCGACCACGGCCTTGTGCTCGATGGTCGAGGTCACCAGATGGCGGCCACGCTCGCGGTTGGCGCGCAGGTAGCCGCTCAGCGCCAGGTTGTCGGCCTCGGTGGCGCCGCTGGTCCAGACGATCTCGCGCGGGTCGGCGCCGATCAGGTCGGCGACCTGGCGCCGCGCGCTCTCCACCGCCTGCTCGGCCTGCCAGCCGGGCATGTGGCTGCGCGAGGCCGGGTTGGCGAAGGTGCCTTCCAGGGTCAGGTAGCGGCTCATGACCTCGGCGACCCGCGGGTCGACGGGAGTGGTGGCGGCGTAATCGAGGTAGACGGATGCGCTCATGGGCTGGGGCCGGTAATGGGGTTCAGGGCGAGACGGTGGGGATCTGGTCGTCGTCGAGGCGGCGCCGCTGGCGTTCTGCGATGCGCTGGAATTCGTCGCGGCCGGCCAGCTGGCCCAGCGTCACGCCTTCAAGATAGCCGTGAATCTGGTCGGACAGCTCGTTCCATAGATGGTGGGTCAGGCAGGTGTCACCCTGCTGACAGTCCGACAGGCCGCCGCAGCGGGTGGCGTCTACCGATTCGTTGACCGCGTCGATCACTCGGGCCACCGAGATGGCGTCCGGCGCCAGCGCCAGCAGGTAGCCGCCGCCCGGGCCGCGCACGCTGTCGACCAGGCCGCCGCGCCGCAGGCGGGCGAACAGCTGCTCGAGGTAGGACAGCGAGATTTCCTGGCGACGCGAGATGTCGGCGAGGCTGGTGGGGCCCTCGTCGGCGTGCATGGCCAGGTCGAGCATGGCGGTGACGGCGTAGCGTCCCTTGGTGGTCAGGCGCATGGAGAGTTCACCTCGGTGCCCGCGCGGGCGTCGGCCAGCGACGAAGCGGGCCGACGTCCGACGGCGTCGGATCGGGCAGGTATTATGAGGAAACCCGAGCGTGGCGGTCAACCATTCTGGCGGTGGCGCGCGGGGCGCTCCCGAGGCTCGTCGTCCGGGGCGTCCGCGGCCTCGTCATCGTGCTGCGGGCCGCAGCAGCTGTCGACGTCGGCGAGGATGTTGGCGAAGTCCTCGTCGCGCAGCTCGGGCAGCTGGCTGTCGCGGAAGCCGGCGTCGATGTGGCGCAGGGTGGTGCACATGCGCTCGAGGCGCTCGTCGACCGCGTGCATGTGGTCGAGCATGGCCTGCATCGAACGGGCCACCGGGTCGGGCATGTCCTGGCTGACGCCGTAGGCGTCGAAGCCGAACTTGCGGCGCATGGCCTCGCGGCGCTCCGGGTCGACCTCGAGCGGGGTGACGGTGTCGGGCTCGTCGCGCTTGACCACCTTGCCGGGAATGCCGACCACGGTGGCCCCCGCCGGCACCTCCTTGGTGATCACGGCGTTGGAGCCGACCTTGGCGCCGGCGCCCACGGTGAACGGGCCGAGGATCTTGGCCCCGGCGCCGACGATCACGCCGTCCTCCAGGGTCGGGTGCCGCTTGCCCTTGTTCCAGCTGGTGCCGCCCAGGGTCACGCCCTGATAGAGGGTGACGTCGTCGCCGACCTCGGCGGTCTCGCCGATCACCACGCCCATGCCGTGGTCGATGAAGAAGCGCCGGCCGATGGTCGCCCCCGGGTGGATCTCGATGCCGGTGAACCAGCGCGCCAGGCTCGACAGGGTGCGTGCCAGCCACTTGAAGTTCTTCTGCCACAGCCGGTGGCTGAGCCGATGGACGAGCAGGGCGTGCAGTCCGGGATAGTTGGTGAGCACTTCCAGGAAGTTGCGCGCCGCCGGATCACGGTCGAATACGCTGTTGATGTCTTCGCGCAGACGTTGAAACATGCGGCGGTCCTTAAGCTGGCGGCGAGGAACGGTGACGGCAAGCGTCAGAGCAATTGCCTTAATAGTGGGGGCGCGGCGGGCCGGCTTCAAGCCGTGACCCGTCGCGCCCCGATGGCGGTTCAGTCGCCGTCGCGCTTGCCGGAGGCGCGCTCGCCGGTGGCCGGCTGTTCCGGCCGGGCCAGCTTCTCGGTGTTCGAGAGGATGCCGCGCAGGATGTTGAGCTCCATGCGCTCCGGGCGGGCGCGCAGCGTGAATCGGCGCAGTCGTGCCATCAGCTGGCGCGGTTGGGCCGGGTCGTGGAAGCCGATCGCGATCAGGGTGCGCTCGAGGTGCGTGAAGTAGTGCTCCAGTTCCTCGTGGCTGGCCAGCGGCTGGGCATCGTCCTTCTCCCCCTGCGCCTCGCCGTGCTCCATCCACGCCAGCCGGCATTCGTAGGCCAGCACCTGCACCGCGGCGGCCAGGTTCAGTGAGCTGAAGTCGGGGTTGGTGGGGATGTGCACGTGGGCGTGGCAGCGCTGCAGCTCGGCGTTGGAGAGCCCGCTGTCCTCGCGGCCGAAGACCAGCGCCACGCGGGCGTCCGGCGCGGCCAGCTCCTCGGGCAGGCGCTCGCCCAGCGCGCGCGGCGTGATCATCGGCCAGGGCAGGGTGCGCGAGCGGGCGCTGGCACCCACCACCAGGGTGCAGTCGGCGACCGCTTCCTCCAGCGTCTCCACGGTGCGCGCGGCGTGGACCAGCGCGTCGGCGCCGGAGGCGCGGGAGACGGTGTCGGCGGTGAGCGGTTCGCAGCGCGGCGCCACCAGGGCCAGGTCCGCCAGGCCCATGTTGTGCATGGCGCGGGCGGTGCCGCCGATGTTGCCGGGATGGCTGGTGCCGATCAGGACGATGCGGATGCGCTCGAGCATGGGGAGGGCCTGCCTGGTGTTGCGTCGGGGGAAAGGGGCGAAAGTCTAGCATGCTGGCGGCGAGGTGCGAGGTGCGAGGTGCGAGGTGCGAGGTGCGAGGTGCGAGGTGCGAGGTGCGAGGTGCGAGGTGCGAGGGGCGAGGGGCGAGGGGCGAGGGGCGAGGGGCGAGGGGCGAGGGGCCATGGGCGAGGGGCGAGGGGCGAGGGGCGAGGGGCGAGGGGCGAGGAGGATGGCGTGGCGCGGTTTCCGAGCTTCTGCTAGGATGCGCGCCGATCTCCGTTCTTTAACACCACCGACTCCCAAGGCCCGATCATGCATCCGATGGTCCAGTACGCCCTGCGTGCCGCACGCAGCGCCGGCGAACAGTTTCTGCGTATCCGTGAACGTATCGAGAACGCCCACGAGGAACACAACCTCGACAAGCTGCTCGAGGACACCGCCCGCAACGCCGAGGCGCTGATCACCCGCCAGCTGTCCCGTGGCTACCCCCAGCACGGCGTCGTCGGCCGCTACACGCCGCACCGCGCCGGCGAAGGCGAGGGCGCCGACGTGCTGTGGCGCATCGAACCCTTCCATGGTTATTCCAACCTGGCCGTCGCCGCGCCGAGCTTCGCGCTGTCGCTGGTGTGTCTGGTCAAGGGCCGCCCGGAGCATGCGGTGGTGATCTGCCCCTTCAGCGATGACGAGTACCTGGCCAGCCGCGGCCGCGGTGCCCAGCTCAACGGCAAGCGCCTGCGGGTCTCCAAGGCCACCGCGATCCCGGGTTCCCGCATCGCCATGAGCCTGCCGGAGAGCTGGGTGCGCGAGCGCCAGCTGCCGTCCTACCTCACCGTCACCCAGCAGCTGGCCCCCCAGATCGACCTGATGCGCGCCTCCGGCTGCGGCCTGCTGGACCTCGCCGAGCTGGCCGCCGGCCGCGTCGACGCCGCCTTCGTGATGGGCATAGACGAGCAGGACCTGCTGGTCGGCTCGCTGCTGCTCAAGGAAACCGGCGCCCTGCAGGGTACGCCGGACGGCCAGCCCTCGGTGACCGCCGATGGCCAGCTGATGGCCGCCGGGCCGCGGATGTTCAAGGCCCTGTTGAAGCAGCTCAAGCCGCATTTCTGAGCCTTGGCGCCTGACGACGTCGGCGGATGACGAGACGCCCCCGCGGCCTGGCCGCGGGGGCGTCTTGCGTTTCAGGGCAACAGCGACAGAAGTATGACGTTCTCGAGACTGTTCTGGGCGCGTTACTGGGTGTAGCTTGGGGAGGTCGGCGGCATTTTTTCGCCCCGGCTCCATGCACCCCGGCCACCCTCTCAACACGGCCGGGCCATGCCCCTCATTCGCGAGAGGAGTGATGATGGAACCGCTCAGCTATTACTACTACAACGTGCTGGAAAGCCTGGAGAAGCCGTGCGACGTGCCGGCCCTGCACCTCCAGGAAGGCTACGACCTGCTGTACCGCTACGGCGGCCGGGTCGAGATGGACCTGATCCGCCGTGCCGAGGCGGCCAGCGCGAATGGCGAGCCCTACCACTGGCACGAGTCGCTGGACGACGAGCAGCGCGACAAGCTGCGCCGCGCCCTCGACGACGAGAACCCGGCCAAGATCCTCAAGGTGATGCAGCGCAACGGCTACGCCGGCGTGCTCTATCACCATGCCCGCGAAGTCTTCGCTCCCGACGCGGACGACGAGGCGCAGGGCGTCGCCTAGGCACCATCCTCAGGCGAGCCCGCCGTCGACGCGGCGGCACGCGGAACGAGAAGCCCCCGGCGACCCCGGGGCTTTTTGCTGGCTGTGGGGAGGGTGAGGAGCAGGACGTGACGAGTGAGGGGCTGGGGTGAGGGGCAGGGAGCGAGGCGTCAGCCGGCGGAGCGTGAAAGCTCCTGCGTCAGCCACTCGACCAGCCGTTCGGTATCTTGCCGCGGCGCGCCCGCCGGCAGCCACAGCCCGAGCCGGGCCGGCGTCTCGATGAAGCCCCAGGGCGCGACCAGCCGGCCGGTGCGCAGGTCCTCCTCCACCAGGTAGGACGGCGCGATGGCCACGCCCAGCCCCACCAGCGCGGCTTCGAGCATGTAGTGAAGGTGCTCGAAGGACTGATCGTGGCGCATGGTCGCGGGGTCCAGCCCCCGGGCGGCGAACCACTGCGACCAGGCCTGGGGGCGCGACTGGGTATGCAGCATCGGCAGCCGCGCCAGGGCGTCGACATCGGGGTCGGGGGTGTCGAGCAGCGCCGGCGCCAGCACCGGCCCCATGCGCTCCGGCGCCAGCTCGACCACCCGGACGTCGGCGGGCCAGGGCGGCTCGGCGAAGCGCAGCACGGCGTCGACGTCGGTGCCGAGCCGGCCGGCCACTTCCTCGTCGGCGGTCAGGTGCAGGTTCAGCTCCGGACACTGGGCCTTCAGCCGATCCAGCCGCGGAATGAACCAGCGGGCCAGGAAGCTGCCGGGGCAGCCGAGCACCAGCGGCGCCTCCGAGGCGCGACGGCGCAGCTGGGTGCAGGCCTGGCCGAGGCGCTCGAAAGCCTGTGAGGTCGAGGCACGCAACAGCTCGCCTTCCTGGGTCAGCGCCAGGCCGCGCCCCTGGCGCCGGAACAGCGTCACACCGAGCTGCTCCTCGAGCTGCTTGAGCTGGCGGCTGACCGCACCATGAGTGACGTGAAGCGCCTCGGCGGCGCGCGTCACGCTCAGCGTGCGGGCCGTCTCGTCGAAGGCGCGCAGGGCATTCAGCGAGGGCAGTCGATCACTCACGGCGGGCTCCTGACGTGTCAGCTTTTCTCACATGCTAGCGAGCAATGATCGCTTATCACAGGGGCGCCGCGCGATTTATGTTAGTGGCCATTCCCCACTGACCGTCAGGAGTCGTCACCATGGGTCTGCCGCACCCCACCGCCGAACTCGCCCCCGATGCCGATGGCTTCTTCGGCCGCTTCGGTGGCCGCTTCGTCGCCGAAACCCTGATGCCGCTGATTCTCGAGCTGCAGGAGGCCTATGAGTCGGCCAAGCAGGATCCCGACTTCCACGCCGAGCTGGACGCGCTGCGTCGCGACTACATCGGCCGCGAGAGCCCGCTGTACCTCGCCGAGCGGCTGACCGAGGCACTGGGCGGCGCGCGGATCTACCTCAAGCGCGAAGACCTGATGCATACCGGCGCGCACAAGATCAACAACTGCATCGGCCAGGTGCTGCTGGCCCGGCGCATGGGCAAGAAGCGCATCATCGCCGAGACCGGCGCCGGCATGCACGGCGTGGCCACCGCCACCGTGGCGGCCCGCTTCGGCATGGAATGCATCATCTACATGGGCAGCACCGACATCGATCGCCAGCAGCCCAACGTGCAGCGCATGAAGCTGTTGGGCGCCAAGGTGATCCCGGTGACCAGCGGCACCGGCACCCTGAAGGACGCGATGAACGACGCCCTGCGTGACTGGGTGACCAACGTCGCGGACACCTTCTACATCATCGGCACCGTGGCCGGCCCGCACCCGTATCCGGCCATGGTGCGCGACTTCCAGTCCGTGATCGGCCAGGAGGTGCGCGAGCAGCTGGCCGAGAAGGAAGGCCGGCTGCCCGACTCGCTGGTGGCCTGCATCGGCGGCGGCTCCAACGCCATGGGCCTGTTCCACCCCTTCCTCGAGGACGAGGGCGTGCGCCTGATCGGCGTGGAAGCGGCCGGCGAAGGCCTGGACACCGGCAAGCACGCCGCGAGCCTGCAGGGCGGAAGCCCCGGCGTGCTGCACGGTAACCGGACCTTCCTGCTGCAGTCAGCAGAGGGCCAGATCACCGACGCGCACTCGATCTCGGCGGGGCTCGACTATCCGGGCATCGGCCCCGAGCACGCCTGGCTGCACGAGATCGGCCGCGCCGAGTACGTCGCCGTGACCGACGATGAGGCGCTCGATGCCTTCAAGACCCTGTGCCGCCTGGAAGGCATCATTCCGGCCCTGGAGTCCTCCCACGCCATCGCCCACGCGATCAAGCTGGCGCCGACGCTGCCCGAGGATCACGTCATGGTGCTGAACCTGAGCGGACGCGGCGACAAGGACATGACCACCGTCACCGAACGCCTGGCCGACGAGCTGGCGGCCGACGCACCGGCAGAATGAGGAGAGAGACGATGACCCAACGCCACGACCGCATCGCGCGCCGCTTTGACGAGCTCAAGGCCGCCAACCGCGCCGGCCTCGTCACCTTCATCAGCGCCGGCGACCCCGACTACGAGGCCAGCCTCGAGACCCTGCTGGCGCTGCCCGAGGCGGGCGCCGACGTGATCGAGCTGGGCATGCCGTTCACCGACCCGATGGCGGACGGCCCGTCCATCCAGGCCTCCACGCTGCGCGCCCTGAAGGGCGGACAGACCATGGCCAGGACCCTGGACATGGTGCGCGCCCTGCGCGAGCGCGACGACACCACTCCGGTGGTGCTGATGGGCTATTACAACCCCATCTACTGCATGGGCGTCGAGGCCTTCCTCGCCGAGGCCGCCGAGGCCGGCGTGGACGGGCTGATCGTGGTCGACCTGCCGCCGGAGCACGACGCCGAGCTGTGCCTGCCGGCCCAGGCCCACGGCCTCGACTTCATCCGCCTGGCGACGCCGACCACCGATGCCAAGCGTCTGCCGCTGGTGCTCGAGAACACCTCGGGCTTCCTCTACTACGTCTCCAGTACCGGCGTGACCGGCGCCGCCGCGCCGTCCGCCGAGCGCGTGGCGCAGGAAGTCGAGGCCATCCGCGCCCACTCCGAGCTGCCGATCGGCGTCGGCTTCGGCATCCGCACCCCCGAGCAGGCCGAGCGCATCGCCCGCTTCGCCGATGCGGTGGTGGTCGGCTCCGCCTTCACCGACGCCGTCGGCGAGGCCGAGCGCCCCGAGGACGGCGTGCGCCGGGTCGTCGAGCTGACCCGCTCGCTGTCCGAGGCGGTGCACCGCGCCCGTGAGACGGCCCCGGCCTGACGCCCGCGCCGGCCGTCCTCCAGGTATGAAAAAAGCCACCCCGCGGGGTGGCTTTTTCGTGGGAACGAAGGAACTGACACTGGCCTCAGGGCAGCTCTTCGGTCTCCGCGTTTTCCTTCTTGGCCGGGATCAGGTCGTGGCGCTCGAGCTTGAACACCAGCAGCAGCGCCGCGGCGACGTAGATCGACGAGAAGGTACCGGCCACGACGCCGAGGATCAGCGAGATCGAGAAGTTGTGGATCATGTCGCCGCCAAGGAAGAACAGCGCGAACAGCACCAGCAGCGTCGTGCCTGACGTGGCCAGGGTGCGCGACAGGGTCTGGTTGATCCCTTCGTTGAAGATCGTCGGCATGTCGTCGATGCGCGATTTGCGGATGTTCTCGCGAATGCGGTCGTAGACGATGATGGTGTCGTTCAACGAATAGCCGATCACCGCCATGATGCCGGCGAGCACGGTGAGGTCGAACTCCCACTGGAACAGCGCGAACAGGCCCAGCACGATCACCACGTCGTGGGCGAGCGAGATCAGCGCGCACAGGGCGAACTTGTACTGGAAGCGGAAGGCCACGTAGAGCGCCACGCCGGCCATGGCCACCAGCATGCCCATGCCGCTCTGGTCGCGCAGCTGGTCGCCGACCTGGGCGCCGACGTATTCGGCGCGTATCAGGTCGACCTGGGGGCCGTTGCCGCTCAGCGCCGAGACGACCTGAGCGCCGACGTCGTTGCTGAAGGTCTGCTGCAGGCGTACCAGGATCTCGTCGGCGGCGCCGAAGGTCTGCACCTGGAAGTTCTCGAAGCCGCTGTTGGCGAGCAGCGTGCGGATGTCGTCCAGCGACGGCGTGGTCGCGTAGTGGAGCTCGACCACCGTGCCGCCGGTGAAGTCGAGGCCGAGATTGAGGTGAAGGAGGGCGAGGGCCGCCACCGAGACGATCGTCAGCACGATCGAGGCGATGAAGGCGATGCGACGCTTGCCCATGAAATCGAATTGGCGCATTGCTCGCGTCTCCTAGATCCAGAGTTTCTTCACCGGCTTGCCGCCGATGGAGAGATTGACGAGGGCGCGCGACACCATGATGCCGGTGAACATCGAGGTCAGGATGCCCAGCGACAGCGTCACGGCGAAGCCCTTGACCGGGCCGGTGCCGATCGAGAACAGGATCAGCGCCACCAGCAGGGTGGTGATGTTGGCGTCGACGATCGAGGTGACGGCGCGCTCGTAGCCGGCGTGGATGGCCTGCTGGGCCGAGAGCCCGGTGCGCAGCTCCTCGCGTATGCGCTCGAAAATCAGCACGTTGGCGTCCACTGCCATGCCCAGCGTCAGCACGATGCCGGCGATGCCGGGCAGCGTGAGCGTGGCGCCGAGCAGCGACATGGCCGCGACCAGCAGTACTAGGTTGACCGCCAGGGCGAGGTTGGCGATCACGCCGAACGCCTTGTAGCGGATCAGCATGAAGGCCACCACCAGCAGGCCGCCGACGATCACCGAGAAGATGCCGCGCTCGATGTTCTTGGCGCCGAGGCTCGGCCCGATGGTGCGTTCCTGGGCGAAGTAGATCGGCGCGGCCAGCGAGCCTGAACGCAGCAGCAGCGCCAGGTCGGCCGCCTCGGTGGGCGAGTCGAGTCCGGTGATGCGGAAGCTGTTGCCCAGTGCGCTCTGGATGGTGGCCAGGCTGATGATGCTGCGTTCGGTGTAGGGCGTGCGGACGACGGTTTCCTTGCCGTCCTCGAGCACCGTGCGCTCGCGGGTCTTGTGCTCGATGAACAGCACCGCCATGTTGCGGCCGATGTTGGTGCGGGTGGCGCGGTTCATCAGGGTGCCGCCGGTGCCGTCCAGGTTGATGTTGACCTGGGGACGACCGTTCTGGTCGAAGCTGCGGTTGGCGTTGGAGACGCTGTCGCCGGTGATGATGACGTCGCGCATCAGGTTGGCGGTGCGGCCTTCCTGGTTGCGGAAGGCGTAGCTCTCGGTCTCGGACTCCGGGGTGTCCGGGCGTGCCTCGAGGCGGAACTCCAGGTTGGCGGTGGCGCCGACGATGCGCTTGGCGGCGGCGGTGTCCTGCACGCCGGGCAGCTCGACGACGATGCGCGCCGGGCCCTGACGCTGGACCAGCGGCTCGGCCACGCCCAGCTCGTTGACGCGGTTGCGCAGCGTGGTCAGGTTCTGGTTGATCGCGTAGTCCTGGATCTCCTTCACGGCCGCGTCGGTCAGCGTCATGGACAGGCCGGCGCCACGGTCGCGCTCGAGGTTGGCGTACTCGAGGTTGGGGAAGTCTCGGCTGATCAGCTGGCGGGCCTGATCGCGATCCTCGGCGTTCATGAAATCCATGTGGATCGAGCGATCCACGACTTCGGTGTTGCGGTAGCGAATCCGCTCGTCGCGCAGGGTCTCGCGCATGGCGCTGGCGTTGACCTCGAGGCGCTGCTTCACGGCGGCCTCCATGTCGACCTCGAGCAGGAAGTGCACGCCGCCGCGCAGGTCCAGGCCGAGGGTCATGGGAGAGGCGGCCAGCGATTCCAGCCAGGCCGGGGTGGACTGGGCCAGGTTCAGCGCCACGACATAGCCGTCGCCCAGGGACTCGCTGATCATGTCGCGGGCCTGGATCTGGTCGTCGGGGTTGTTGAGGCGGATAAGGACGCTGTTGGCGTCGCGCTCGACGGACTGGATGTCGATGTCGGCGTCGGCCAGGGAGCTCTCGAGGCGGTCGAGGCGGCGCTCGTCGAGGCTGAAGTCGCCCCCGTCACTGCTGATCTGTACCGCCGGGTCCTCGGGGAAGAGGTTGGGGAGAGAGTAGATCAGGCCGACGAGGACCACGAGGAGTATCAGCAGATACTTCCACAGGGGGTAACGGTTGAGCATGGGGCCCTGCCCTCAGGTTGCTGATGATGGGTCGGACGCTGCGCCATCACGAGCACCGGGCGGAGCCGGTCGGCCGGGCCCCGCCTCGGTGGTCGCAGGGCAGCCCGCACGGCCGGGAGGCGGTGCGGGCGCGAGGGCATCCGGTCAGATGGACTTGAGCGTGCCCTTGGGAAGAACGGAGGCCACGGCGGTCTTCTGGACGCTGACCTCGGTGCCTTCGGCGATTTCCATGGTCAGGAACTCGCTGTCTTCGCTGACCTTGGTGATGCGGCCGATCATGCCGCCGCCGATGACGATCTCGTCACCCTTGGACAGGCCGGCGATCAGCTGCTTGTGCTGCTTGGCCCGCTTGGCCTGGGGGCGCCACAGCAGGAAGTAGAAGATCAGCACGAAGCCGACCAGCATCACGATCTGGGCGATGCCACCGCCCGGAGCGGCGCCAGCGTCCTGGGCCATGGCCGGGGAAATGAGGAAGTCCAGCATGTACGACGATCTCCTGAGTCGCGGGGAAACGAGACGCCTGGCAAGGGCGCTCGACGGCCGGCGCTAGGCCGGCCGTCGATCAATTGGGAGCGGGGGGAACCGGCAGACCGCGCTGCGCATAGAACCCTTCCACGAAGTTGGCCAATGTACCCGCTTCGATAGCACCGCGCAAACCAGCCATCAGGCGCTGGTAATGGCGCAGATTGTGGATGGTATTGAGCATCGAACCGAGCATCTCGCCGCAGCGGTCGAGATGATGCAGATAGGCGCGGGAGAAGTTCCGGCAGGTATAGCAGTCGCAGCCTTCCTCCAGCGGACGGGTATCGTGGCGATGCTTGGCGTTGCGGATCTTGACCGTGCCCTCGGCGGTGAACAGGTGGCCGTTGCGGGCGTTGCGGGTCGGCATCACGCAGTCGAACATGTCGACGCCGCGGCGCACGCCCTCTACCAGGTCCTCCGGCTTGCCCACGCCCATCAGGTAGCGCGGCTTGTCGGCCGGCATCCACTTAGGCAGGTAGTCGAGCACCTTGATCATCTCGTCCTTGGGCTCGCCCACCGAGAGGCCGCCGATGGCGTAGCCGTCGAAGCCGATCTTCTCGAGGCCCTCGAGCGACTTCTCGCGCAGCTCGGGATACATGCCGCCCTGAATGATGCCGAACAGCGCCGAGGGCGAGTCGCCGTGGGCGTCTCGGGAACGCTGGGCCCAGCGCAGCGACATCTCCATCGACTTGCGGGCTTCGTCCTCGGTGGCCGGGTAGGGCGTGCACTCGTCGAAGATCATCACGATGTCCGAGCCCAGCGAGCGCTGCACGGCCATCGATTCCTCGGGGCCCATGAACACCTTGGAACCGTCCACCGGCGAGCGGAAGTGCACGCCCTGTTCGGTGATCTTGCGCATCTCGCCGAGCGAGAATACCTGGAAGCCGCCGGAGTCGGTGAGGATCGGCTTGTCCCACTGGGCGAAGTCGTGCAGGTCGCCGTGCTCCTCGATCACCTCGGTGCCCGGGCGCAGCCACAGGTGGAAGGTGTTGCCGAGGATGATCTCGGCGCCGATCTCCTCGACCGACTCGGGCGTCATGCCTTTCACGGTGCCGTAGGTGCCGACCGGCATGAAGGCGGGCGTCTCGACCGTTCCCCGGGGGAAGGTCAGGCGGCCGCGGCGCGCCCGGCCATCACTGGCCAGGTGCTCGAAGTTCATGAAGCATTCGTCTCGCATGGGGTCTCTCGAAATTCGTCGAAGCGGGCGGCCATCGAGTGGCCGATCGGCTCGGATCAGCGGGCGCGCGTCAGCAGCATCGCGTCGCCGTAGCTGAAGAAGGCGTACTCCTCGCGCACCGCCTCGCGGTAGGCGTTCATCACGGTGTCGTAGCCGGCGAAGGAGGACACCAGCATCAGCAGGGTCGACTCCGGCAGGTGGAAGTTGGTGATCAGGGCGTCGACCACCCGCCAGTCATAGCCGGGATAGATGAAGATGTCGGTCTCGCCGCTGTAGGGCGCGATCTCGCCGTCGTCGCTCTTCAGGCAGGCCGACTCCAGGCAGCGCACGCTGGTGGTGCCCACCGCGATCACGCGCTTGCCTCGGGCGCGGGCGGCGCGCACCTGCTCGCAGACCGCCTCCGTGACCTCGATCCATTCGCTGTGCATCTCGTGGTCGCGGATGTCGTCGGCGCGCACCGGCTGGAAGGTGCCGGCGCCCACGTGCAGGGTGACGAAGGCGCTCTCCACGCCCTTCGCGGCCAGGGCCTCGAGCAGCGGCTCGTCGAAGTGCAGGCCCGCGGTGGGCGCGGCCACCGCGCCCTCGCGGCGGGCGTAGACGGTCTGGTAGCGCTCGCGGTCGGAGAGCTCGTCCTCGCGGGTGATGTAGGGCGGCAGCGGCATGTGGCCGTGCTGCTCCAGCAGCTCCACCAGCGGTGTCTCGCCGAGGAAGCGGAGCTCGAACAGCGCCTCGCGGCGGCCCTCGACCACGGCGCGGATACCGCCCTCGAATTCGAGCTCGGTGCCGGGCTTGGGCGACTTGCTCGAGCGCAGGTGGGCCAGGCCGCGGTGGGCGTCCAGCGGGCGCTCCAGCAGCATCTCGACGCGGCCGCCGCTGGCCTTGTGGCCGTGCAGGCGAGCCGGGATCACCCGGGTGTCGTTGAACACCAGCAGGTCGCCCGGCTCGAGGGTCTCGAGCAGGTCGGGGAAGCGGCGGTGCGCGAGCGCGCCGCTCTCGCCGTCGACGCACAGCAGCCGGCAGTCGCTGCGTTGCTCGGAGGGATAGCGGGCGATCAGCGCCTCGGGAAGCTCATAGTGGAAATCGGCGCGCTGCATGGGGTGAAACGTCCGGATGGTGGGAGGAAGAAGGGCGGCTCGGCCGAGCCTTGGCAAGCCGCCTAGGATACCCTGTCGCCGACGCGAAGTCAGGGGGCGCGATTGACCTCCCGCCCGGCCCACGTATAATGCTGCGCCGTTGCCGGTGTGGCGGAATTGGTAGACGCAGCGGATTCAAAATCCGCCGGGTGCAAGCCCTTGTCGGTTCGAGTCCGACCACCGGTACCATTATATCAAGCACTTACCTCCCTCCTTGTGCTTGTTCTGAATTAGCTTTATTTCAAGTGTTAACGGAATGACGACGCAGATTCGGCCCGTCGTGTCCTGCCGTGCCCGATTCCCAAGTCCTCCCAGGCTCATGCGCAATGCCATGATCAGGCTTGCTTTTTAAGCGTTATCTCATTCTTGAAATATGAGTTAATAGTGAATAATTCTCATGTGCCGATGACAGCGTTGGCACATCCCCGTACTTGCGCCCTTCCCTGAGGGCGCTTTTTTTATGCCCGCTCAAGATTGAGAAGGCCTCCTGGGATGCCTTTCGAGATCTAATAAAAACTATTCGCATTTGTATTGACGGGCACGCAGAGAGCGATTAGCTTGAGAGCGTGGCGTTGATGAACCGCCACGGCTGACAGCCGCCAGGGTCAGTGGCTGTCAGATTTTCCTCATTGCTAGTCACGGTCTCTCGCCGCCTCCTCAGGGCGGCTTTTTTATGCCGGCATACCCGACCGCAGGGGAACAGGCCTGTGTTGTGACCGCGCCGGATGTCTCAGTCGAGGCTGGTGTCGCGGATGACGGCGTTGATCAGGCAATAGAGGCCGTAGCTTGCCAGGCCGAGGGCGACCACGCCGAGCAGCCCGGGGCCGAAGGGCTGGGCGGCCAGCACGTTGAGCGCGCCGCCCAGGCCCTGGGCCTCGTCGGGATCGGTGCGCCAGGCCGCCAGGCACAGGAACAGGCCGATCATCTGGAACACCAGGCCGCGGGCGGAGAGGCCCCAGCGGGTGACGATATTAGCCAGCCGTCGCTGTAGCGGTCCCAGGTCCTGGCGATACCAGTTCTTGAGGTAGGTCTGGCGGATGGCGCGCCACAGCTGGCGCAGGCCGATGGCGATGAATATCAGGCCGACGGCGAAGATCACGTAGAGCCCGCCCTGGTGGCTCATTACCTGGGCGGTGCGGTCGCTGGCCGCGTCGTTGCCCGAGGTCTCGGCGACATCGCGCAGCAGGTCGAGGCAATAGGCGCTGAGGCTGGCATGGATGAGGCCGCTGACCAGGAAGCCGAGCCGCGTGACCAGCCCCTTGGGGCCGTGCCCGGCGTCCTCGGTGTCCAGCAGCGCCTGCAGGAAGCGCCAGGCGGCGTAGGCGGCGAGTCCCACGCCCAGAGCGATGATCATCGGGTCGCCGAAGGGCTGAGCGGCCAGGCCGAACAACGCTTCCTTGGTGCCCACGTTGTCGCCGCCCAGGCCGATCGCCGCCAGGAAGGCCAGGCCGCCCACCAGCAGGTAGACGATGCCCTTGGCGGCATAGCCGATGGCGGCTGCGAGGGCCACGCCCCGCGTCAGTCGGGAATCGGATCTTGGCATCGCAGGCTCCGGCGTCGACGTGTCAGGCAAGGCCCATGACCACCAGGGTCAGGGTGGTGCCGGTCAGCAGATAGGCTGCCAACGCCATCAGGCCGTCCTCGGCAAGCAGCGCCAGGCCGAAGAGCGTCAGCGCCAGGCCGCCCCCGTTGGCGGAGAAGGGCACCAGCTCCATCGGCGGCATGGCCAGTCCGATCAGCAGACAGGTCAGCGCCACCGGCAGGTGAGCCGGGGCGCGGGTGAGCCAAACCAGCCGCGCGCGCAGATAGCGATCGACCCATTGGGCGGGTCGCATCATCGCGCCGGTCACCCGCACGAACCGCGACCGTGACACCCGCCGCTCGAGCAAAACGCGCGGCAGCCAGAAGTGCTCGCGGCCGAGCAGCAGCTGGGCGGCCACCAGCACCACCAGCGCCGCCATCAGGGTGGGCACGCCGGGAATGTCGCCGATCAGCGGCGCCAGGGTGACGAGCCCGGCGATCAGCAGGAAGGGCGCGAAGCTGCGCCGGCCCACCGTGTCGAGGATCGCCCCCAGGCTCACATCGTCGCGCTGCTCCCCGGCCTGCTGCACCTGGCTGATCAGCGTCGTCAGGCTGCTGGGGCATGCCTGGGGTGGGGCTGGCTGGGCGTCGTCGGTCATGCGGCTCCTGCCGTGCGAGTGAAGGATGGCACTGCCGGTACCAGGGTCACCCGGCCGGGCCATGACCGTCCAGTCTCGTCGGCACACGCGCAGGCTAGCGGCTCGGTCGAGCAGCCGGCATTGCAATATCGTATGCTGGGCGATCAGTTTCCCTTCGGCGCCGGCGTCCGCTGGCATCGCCGGCCAACACTCGATAACAAGCATCGATAACAAGGAGACCGTCATGCCGTTTTCGCTCTGGATGTCACTGGCCGCCATCTGTGCCATGGGGGCGATGTCGCCCGGGCCGAGCCTGGCGATGGTGCTGCGCCATACCCTGGGCGGCGGGCGCGTGCCGGGCATCGCGGCGGCGGTCGCGCACGCGCTGGGCGTGGGGCTCTATGCGCTGCTGACCGTGTGGGGGCTGGGGGCGCTGATCGTACGCTTTCCGACGCTGTTCCAGGCCATCACCTGGGGCGGGGCGGCCTATCTGGCCTGGCTCGGCCTCAAGGCGCTACGCGCCGGCCGCGGCGGGGCGCTGGACGCTCGGGCGATGGCCACCACGCGGGGCCAGGCGGTCCGCGACGGCATGCTGGTGGCGCTCGGCAATCCCAAGCTGATCCTGTTCTTCGTGGCCCTGCTCAGTCAGTTCGTGACGCCGGACATGAGCCTGGCCGCCCGAGCGATCATCGTGCTCACGGCGGTGGTCATCGACGGCGGCTGGTACGTGCTGGTGGCGGTCGGTCTCTCTCATTCGCGGGTGCTGCCCTGGCTGCAGGCGCGGGCGCATTGGATCAACCGCATCACCGGCGTGCTGCTGCTGGGGCTGGCGCTGCGCGTGGTGGCGGGGCCGATCGTCTGAGCCCAGCGTTGACCGCTTCGGCGAGCAGGCTGTTGCAGCTTTGTTACGCTGTGTAAGTCGCTTCCACCGGAATTCCGTCAATGAATGTGCCTTCTTCCCCGGCACCGGCACTGGTGCTCGAGGACGATGCCGACGCGGCCGCCGCCCTGGCGGTCCAGCTTCGGACACTGGGCATGGATACCCACTACTGTCGCCACGCCGGCCAGCTGATCGATGAGGTCGTGGCCCGACGCCCGCCGCTGGTCGTCATCGGCCTGGCCTTCGGCGGCGAGGAAGACATCGCCGTGCTGCGTCGGCTGGCCGAGTGCGGCCACGCCGGCCGGGTGCTGCTGCTCAGCGGCGTCGAGCGCAAGGTGGCTCGCCTCGTCGAACGTCTGGGCGAGGAGCTCGGCCTCGCCATGCTGGGATGGCTGGACAAGCCCGTGCGGCTGGCCGAGCTGCGCCAGCGCCTGGTCGGCCTGGCCTCATTCTGCCCCGCCGCGCCGGCCCCCGCGCCGTTGGTCGATGCCCGGGCGCTGGAACTTGCCTTCGCCCGTCAGGAGCTGATCCTCCACTACCAGCCCCAGTTCGATCTGGCCTCGGGGCGCCTGTCCGGCGTGGAGGCGCTGGTGCGCTGGCAGCACCCCGAGGCCGGGCTGCTGACCCCGGGGGGCTTCCTGCCGCTGCTGAGCCGGGAGCAGAGCCGCCTGCTGACGCGGCGGGTGCTGCGCCTGGCCATGCTGGATGCGGCGCGCTGGCGTCGCGACGGGGTGGCGATCTCGCTATCGATGAACGTGACGCCCGATGACCTGCTGTGTCCGGAGCTGGTGAACCTGGTGCGCACGGGGTGGCACGAGGCGGGGGGCATGCCGCTGGTGCTGGAGGTCACCGAGGCCTCGGCCATGCGGGATGAGCTGCTTGGCAGCGAGGCAGCCGCCCGGCTGCATCTGTCGGGGCTCGAGGTGTCGGTGGACGACTTCGGCGTCGGCTTCTCGTCGCTGTCGCGGCTGCAGCGTCTGCCGGTCAGCGAGCTCAAGATCGACCGCAGCTTCGTCAGTCGCCTCCACGAGGATGCGCAGGATGCCGCCATCGTCGAGGCCGTGGCGCTGCTCGGCCGACGCCTGGGCATCCGAGTGGTGGCGGAGGGCGTCGAAGACCTGGCCTGCCTAGCGCCGCTGGCGCGTTTCGGCTGCACCCACGTGCAGGGCTTCGGGCTGGCGCGGCCGATGCCGGCCGACGAGATTCCGGCGCTGGCCGGCGGACTGTCGCCGTTGAACGTGACCGCCAGGCTCGGCCAGGCCTAGGCCCGTCGATGGATGCCGGGCCCCGTCAGCTCGGCAGGCGGGCGAGGATCTCGTCCAGCGGCGCATCGACGGGCATGACCCCGTAAGCGCCGCCGACGTGATCGCCCAGCCGGCTGCGGCAGAAGCTGTGGCCCACCGCCGGCGGGGCGTGGCGCAGCAGCAGCGCGGCCTGAAGGCACTGGGCGAGGCGCTGGGTCAGCCAGCGGGCGCGGGGCTCGAGCGTCTCGGGTGGCTCGCCGATCAGGCCCTCCAGTTCGGCCACGGCGCGGTCGAGCTCGGTGGACTCGCCCTGCACCGCATCGAGCTCCTCGCGCAGCGCGGCCAGCGCCTCGGGATGGCGGCCGAGCACGCGCAGCACGTCCAGGCAGATCACGTTGCCGGAGCCCTCCCAGATCGAGTTGACCGGCGCCTCGCGGTAGAGCCGCGCCAGCGGCGTTTCCTCCACGTAGCCGATGCCGCCCAGGCACTCCATGGCCTCGGCCAGAAAGCCCGGCGCGCGCTTGTTGTGCCAGTACTTGGCCAGTGCCGGCAGCAGCCGGGCCAGGGCGCGCTCGCGGTCGTCGCCCCGCGCGGCGCCGTCGAAGGCCCGGGCGGTGCGCAGGGCGAGCGCCACGCCGGCCTCCACCTCCAGCGCCATGTCGGCGATCAGCGTGCACATCAGCGGCTGCTCGGCCAGCCGCCGGCCGAAGGCGTGGCGATGCTGGACGAAGCGCCAGGCCTCGACGAGCCCCTGGCGCATCATCGCCACCGGGGCGGTGGCGGCGTCCAGCCGGGTCTGCTGCACCATCGCCAGGATGGTCACCACGCCGCGGCCGGGCTCGCCCAGCGGCCGGGCCCAGGCGTCGCGGTACTCGATTTCCGCCGAGGCGTTGGCGCGGTTACCGCACTTGTCCTTGAGGCGCTGCAGCTCGATCGGATTGCGCGTGCCGTCCGGGGCGAAGCGCGGTACCAGGAAGCAGCCGAGACCCTCGTTGGTCTGCGCCAGGGTCAGGAAGGCGTCGGACATGGGCGCGCTGCAGAACCACTTGTGGCCGGTCAGCCGCCAGCCGTCGCCGGTGGCTTCGGCTCGGGTGGTGTTGGCGCGCACGTCGCTGCCGCCCTGCTTCTCGGTCATCGCCATGCCGAAGGTCAGGGCGTTCTTCTGCTCCGCGGGCAGCGCCCGAGGATCGTAGTCCCAGGCCAGCAGCTTTGGCGCCCACTCGGTCATGGCCTCGGGCGAGGCACGCAGCGCCGGCAGGGCGGCGTGGGTCATGGTCACCGGGCAGCAGAAGCCCGGCTCGGCCTGGGTCAGCAGGTAGAGGGCGGCGACGTGGGCCTGATGGCCGCCGCGGCCTTCCTCCTGCCAGGCCACGGCGTGCCAGCCGTGATCCAGCGCCAGGTGCATCAGCTCGTGATAGGCGGGGTGATAGGCGACCTCGTCGAGGCGTCGGCCGTGGCGGTCGAACAGCCTGAGCTCGGGCGGGTGGTGATTCACCGCTTCGCCCAGCGCCTGCACCCGCCGGCTGCCTACCTCGCGGCCCAGCGAGGCCAGGCGGCGGGCGACCCAGTCCGGAGCCTCCCGCGCGAGCGCCTCCTGAAGCGGGGTGTCGTCGGCGAGGGCGTCGCGGTCCTCGGGCGGGGGCGGCTGGTTGGTCACCGTATGGGTGGCCAGCCGGTCGCGGGGCGCGTGGTCGTGCATGGCGGACCTCCGGCAGGCGGACTCCCCTGAGCATGGTGGCTGCCGGCGGGGCGGTCAAAGCCCGGGATACCTGGTGCCCGGAGCCTAGAGCGAGGTACGCACCGACCACAGCTCGGGAAAGAACTGCAGATCCAGCGCCTTGACCAGATAGTTCACCCCCGCGGTGCCGCCGGTGCCGCGACGATAGCCGATGATGCGTTCTACCGTCTTCATGTGGCTGAAGCGCCACTTCTGGAAGTTGTACTCCAGGTCGACCAGCTTCTCGGCCAGCTCGTAGAGGTCCCAGTGGGTGGCGGTGTCGCGGTAGACCGCCGCCCAGGCGGCCTCGACCTCGGGCGAGGCGACGTAGGGTTCGGCCCAGTCGCGTGCCAGGTGGCCGTCGGGAATGGCGAAGCCGCGCGCGGCGAGGCGCTGCAGCACGATGTCGTACAGGCTCGGCGCCTGCAGCACCGCGGTCAGGTGGGCGTAGTGGCCGGGATGGGCGCGGTGGGCCTCGACCATCCTGGCGTTCTTGTTGCCGAGCAGGAACTCGAGCTCGCGGTACTGAAAGGACTGGAAGCCCGAGCTCTGGCCCAGCTCGTCGCGAAAGCTCGAGTAGTCCGCCGGCGTCATGGTCACCAGCACCTCCCAGGCCTTGATCAGCTGCTCCTGGATGCGGGCGACCCGGGTCAGCATCTTGAACGCCGGGCGCAGCTCGTCGCGGCGGATGCAGTCGGCGGCGCCGTGGGCCTCGTGCAGGCACAGCTTCATCCACAGCTCCGAGGCCTGATGGATGACGATGAACAGCATCTCGTCGTGCTGACGGGAGCGCGGATGCTGGCAGTCCAGCAGGGTCTCCAGGCCCAGGTACTGGCCATAGCTCATGTCCTGGTCCCAGTGGATGGCTTCGTTGTCGAGGTCGACGCGGTGCTGGCGCGAGTCGGTCATGGGGGCTCCTGGAAAACAGCGGGCATGACGTCGACTCTACGCCGTGCCAGCGTGGATGAGGATGGCGCGCCATGGACGCTGGCGCGTGACGCTCCGCGCCGGACTGAGTAGGCTGAAGACATTTCCCCGGAGAGCCACGATGACCGACGACGCCCTGGCGCCCGCGCCGCTGCCCGCCCCCCGCATCGCCGACGAGAGCATCCAGCTGGTGGACGCCCGCAACCGGCCCTGCGGCAGCGCGTCCCGGGCCACCATGCGCCGCTATCGCTACTGGCATCGCGCCACCTACATCGTGGTGCGCAACGCCGCCGGCGAGCTGTGCGTGCAGCGCCGGACCCTGACCAAGGAGGTGTTCCCCGGCGGGCTGGACCTGGCCGCCGGCGGCGTGGTCGGCGCCGGCGAGCCGGTGCATCGGGCCGCCCGCCGCGAGCTGGCCGAGGAGCTGGGCATCGTCGGCCAGCCGTTGCGCCACGTGCTGGAGTTCGTCTACGACGCCGATGGCCATCACATCTTCGGCAGCGCTTACCTGGTCGACTACGACGGCCCGCTCACGCTGCAGGCCGAGGAGGTCGCCGACGCCTTCTGGTGCCCGCCCGAGGAGGCGCTGGCGCTGGACGGCGTGACCCCGGACACCCGCCAGGCGGTGGAGGTCCTGTGGCAGCGCGGGTGGCTGGGGGCGGGCGCGTGAACCGCCCCGTCGACGGCGAACGGCTGGCGGCGGTGCTGGCCGCGCTGGAGGGCGTGGTGCTGGGCAAGCCGCGCGAGGTGCGCCTGGCGCTGTGCGCCCTGCTGGCCCGCGGGCACCTGCTGATCGAGGACCTGCCCGGGCTCGGCAAGACCACCCTGGCCCAGGCGCTGGCGCGGGTCACCGGGCTCGACATGCAGCGCCTGCAGTTCACCAGCGACCTGCTGCCCGCCGACGTGCTCGGCGTCTCGGTGTTCGATCCCCGCGAGGCCAGCTTCCGCTTCCATCCCGGGCCGGTGTTCCACGGCCTGGTGCTGGCCGACGAGATCAACCGCGCCACGCCCAAGACCCAGAGCGCGCTGCTCGAGGCCATGGAGGAGGGGTGCGTCACCGTGGAGGGCGAGACCCGCGCGCTGCCCGATCCCTTCTTCGTCATCGCTACCCAGAATCCCCAGGAGCAGGCCGGCACCTTCCCGCTGCCCGAGTCCCAGCTCGATCGCTTCCTGATGCGGCTGTCGCTGGGCTATCCCGACGCCCGCGCCGAGCGCGAGATCCTGCGCGGCCAGGCCGGGCGCTCGACCCTGGGCGAGCTGCCGGCGCTGCTCGACGCCGAGACCCTGCGCCACTGGCAGGCACGCTGCGAGCGGCTGCATGTGGCCGAGCCGCTGCTCGACTACGTGCAGACGCTGACCGCCGCCAGCCGCGAGCATCCCGAGGCCGGCTGGGGGCTGTCGCCGCGCGGTGCCCTGGCGCTGCTGCGGGCCGCCCGGGCCTGGGCGATGCTCGCCGGGCGCGACCACGTGCTGCCCGAAGACGTCCAGGCGGTGTGGGCGCCGGTGGTGGCCCACCGCCTCGGCGGCCGGCGCGACCAGGGCGAGGCGCTGGCCCATCGGCTGCTGGGCCAGGTGCCGGTCCTGGGATGAGCGCCGGTGCCGGGATGAGCCGGCGGCGGCCCGGTGCGGCGCGTCGGTTCCGCGCCTGGCAGCGGAACTGGTGGCATCGCCTGGCCGCCCCGCTCGGCGCGCCGCTGCCCCAGCGGCGGCTGTTCCTGCTGCCGACCCGCTTCGGGCTGGGCTGGGCGGCGCTCGTCGTGCTGCTGATGCTGCTCGGCATCAACTACCAGAACAGTCTCATTCATGCGCTGGCCTTCTGGCTGTTCGCCCTGGGCGTGGCGGTGCTGCTGCGCGCCTGGCGCAACCTGCTCGGCGTTCGCCTGAGCCTGCGCCTGCCCGCCGAGGCCTTCGCCGGCGGCGAGGCGCGGCTCGGCGTGATTGCCCAGTCCCGCCGGCCGCGCACCGCGCTGCAGGTGCGCTGCGACGACGAGCGAGTCCGGATCGATGTGGAGAAAGGCCGCGGCGAGGGCGAGCTGCGCGTGCCGACCCCGTCGCGCGGGGTGTGGCGCGTGCCGACGCTGTGCCTCGAGAGCCGCTGGCCGCTGGGGCTGGTGCGCGCCCTGGCCTGGCAGGCCCATGAGCACGAGCTGGTGATCTGGCCGCAGCCGCTGGGCGAGGCCGAGACGCGCCGCGCCGACGGCGGCCCCGGCCGCGAGGAAGAGGACTTCGCCGGGCTGCGGCGGGCGGAGCCCGGCGACGGGCCGGCGCGGCTGGCCTGGAAGCAGTGGAGCCGCACCGGAACGCTGGCTGCCAAGGCCTTCGAGGCGCCGCCCCATGATGATGTCTGGCTCGACTACGCCGACGGCAGCGGCGACCCGGAACGCCGGCTTTCCTGGCTGTGCGCCCGGGTGCTGATCCATCATCGCGAAGGCGAGCGCTTCGGCCTGCGCCTGCCCGACCGGGTCCTGGCGCCGGGGCAGGGCGCGGCCCATCGCCGCGCGGCGCTCGACGCCCTGGCCCGCTGCCGGCCTGCGGCGGACGGGGAGGGCGCGCCATGAGCGGGGCGTCTTCCGCTGCCGCCGACGCCCCGGCGGTATTGGCCGACGGGCGCGGGCTGAGCGGTGCCATGCTGTGGCGGCTGTTCGTCGGCCAGTGCCTGGTGCTGGCGCTGCATCTGGCCTGGATGCCGGCCTGGTTCGCCGGCGTGGCGGTGGTGGTGGCCGCCTACCGCTATCGCCAGCTGCGCCGCGACGCCCCGCGGGCCGGGCTGCTGCTGCGCCTGGCCGCGGTGGGCGCACTGGTGGCGGCGCTCACGAGCGAGTACGGCAGCCTCGGCGAGATGCGCGCGCTGATCGGCCTGCTGCTGGGCGTCTATCTGCTCAAGCTGCTGGAGACCCACGACCGGCGCGACGCTCGGGTGGTGGTGGCGATCGGCCTGGTGGCCACCGGCGTGGCCTTCCTGCACGGGCAGGGGCTGCCGCTGGCGCTGGCGGCGGTGATCGCCCTGGCCTGGCAGCTGCAGTTGCTGGCGTGGCTGTCCGGCGCGCGCAGCCGGCGCCAGGCCTGGGCCGAGGCCGGCTGGCTGCTGGGCCTCTCGGCGCCGCTGATGGTGGCACTGTTTCTGGTCGTGCCGCGGCTGCCGCCGCTGTGGCACATGCCCGAGACCTCGCGGGCCGCCACCGGGCTCACCGATCGCGTCTCGCCCGGCGACATCGCCGAGCTGTCACGCAGCGACGCCCGGGCCTTCCGAGCCGAATTCCGCGGCGAGGCGCCGCCGCCCGGCGAGCGCTACTGGCGGGTCTACACGCTGTCGCACTTCGACGGCGTCGGCTGGAGCCGGGTCTCGCCGTCGCAGCTGGCCGCGACCCTGGAGCAACCGCTGTCGCGCTTCGTGCGCGAGGGCCGCGCCAGCGCCTGGGCAGCGCAGGGCGAGGCGCGCTACGACTACGAGCTGCTGCTGGAGCCGGACAGCCGCCCCTGGCGGCCGAGCCTGGGCACGCCGCTGCGCGCCGGCGAGCCCCAGCGCTTCCTGGCCGACGGCACCCTGGCCGGGCGCGAGGCCCTCTCGAGCCGCGCGCTGCTGGACCTCGAGAGTAGCGGCGCGGCGCCGGCCTTCGCCGATCCCGCCGGCACGCGCTGGTTCCGGCTGCTGCCGGCCGACACCAACCCGCGCACCCGCGAACTGGCGCGGCGGCTGTGGCGCCACAGCGACGGTGACCCGCGGCGCTATCTGCGGGCCGTGCTGGCGCGCTTCGGCGAGGCGCCGTATCGCTATACGCTGTCGCCGCCGCGGCTCACCGGCCAGCACCGGGTCGACGACTTCCTGTTCGACAGCCGGGCCGGCTACTGCTCGCACTATGCCTCGGCCACCGCGGTGATGGCGCGCATGGCCGGCATCCCGGCGCGGCTGGTAGCGGGCTTCCTGGGCGGCGAGCGTCATCCCGACGGCCACTTCACGGTGCGCGACTACGACGCCCACGCCTGGGTGGAGGTGTGGCTGGACGGCGCCTGGCAGCGCCTCGACCCCACCGCCGCCATCGCCCCGGAGCGCATCGAGCGGGGTGCCTCGGCGGTGACGGAGGGGCGCGAGGCCTTCCTGGCCGATGCGCCGTTCTCGCCGCTGAACTATCGCGGTATCGGCTGGCTCAACGAGATGCGCCTCGAGTGGGAGCGGCTGGAATATCGCTGGCAGCGCGGGGTGGTCGACTATCGGGGCGCGGCCCGGGAGCGGCTGATGGCGCGGCTGACCGAGACGCTGGCGCAGATGGCCGCGGCCCTGGTCGCGCTCGGCCCCTGGCGGCTGCTGGGCCTCGCCGCGCTGGCGCTGACGGCTCTGGCGGGCGCCGCGCTGGGGTGGCGCGTCGGGCGGCAGTGGCGGCTTGGGCGACACGATGAGTTACGCCGCCTCGCGGCCTTTCAGGCCTGGCTCCGGCGGCGCGGCTATCCGCTGCGCCCGGGCGAATCGCCGGCGGCCCATCTGCGGCGCGTGGCACAGGACATGGACACCGCCGCCCCGGCGCTGGAGGCGGCCGCCGAGGCCCTGGAGCGGTGGCTCTATGCGCTGCTCGACGCGCCCGAACGACGCGAGGCCTCTCGCCGCCTTCACGCCGCGCTCAGGCGGGCGCGCCGGGACTGGCGTCGGGCCAAACGGCGTGTCATCGTGAAAGGACAGACTGCGAGCACGCGCCATGAGCATCCATGATCACGACTGCCACACCTCCCGTGGCGAGCCCTTCAACCTTCGCGCCCTGCGAGGCCAGGTGCTGCTGATCGTCAACGTGGCGAGCCAGTGCGGCTTCACGTCTCAGCTGCGCGACCTCGAGCGGCTCTATCGCCGCTACCGCGATCGCGGCTTCACCGTGCTGGCCTTCCCCTGCAACCAGTTCGCCCGCCAGTCGCCGGAGTCGGCCCAGGCCTTCTGCGCCTTCGGCGAACGCGAATACGGCGTGACCTTCCCGCTGATGGAAAAGGTCAAGGTCAACGGCGGCGACGCCCATCCGCTGTTCGTCGAGCTCAAGCGCGAGGCGCCGGGCGTGCTGGGCACGGGGATGATCAAGTGGAATTTCACCAAGTTCCTGGTCGGCCGCGACGGCCGGGTGATCCGCCGCTTCTCGCCGCGGGACGGCGAGGCGGCGTTGGTGACGGTGCTGGAACGGGCCCTCGACGAGTCCTGAGCCCCCCGTCACGTGCTCAGGAAGGCACGTCCTGGCCGCGGGCGATCATCAGCCGCTCCGTCAGCTCGTTGAAGCGGTGGCGGGCCATCAGCGTGGTCAGCCCCGAGAACAGCGCCCAGGCCTTGCGGCGCCAGCCGCTCAGGCGCAGGTTGTGGGCCACCAGGCGCTTCATCAGCTGATAGTCGTCGAAGTGGCGCCACTCGCCGGCCACCGACATCTGCTGGCGGGCCAGCACCGGTGCCAGCTCCAGGCGGAATACCCATTCCAGCTCGCGCTGGCTCAGCGCGTGGCGCTCGATCTCCTCGATCATGCGCGCATAGTCGCGCTCCCGCGGTTCCCGATCCAGCCACAGCGGCGCCAGCGCCAGCCAGAGGTCGCCGCGCGTGTCGACGAGGGTCTGTGCGTCCATGGGATCTCCTGCAGGATGGGGGATGGCGAGCATCCTGCCCCAGCCGGCGGCCGCGCTCAAGGGCGGACAGCGCCGGGCGAGGCCGCTAGAATGTCGCCACGAACGAATTTCCTTTCACCGGGGCGGCGGTTCGCCGCTCCGCTGCGAATGCCAAGAGGTCTAACGTGATCATCAAGCCCAAGGTCCGCGGTTTCATCTGCACCACCACCCACCCCGTCGGCTGCGAGCAGAACGTGCTCGAGCAGATCGAGGCGACTCGCGCCCGCAACCTGGACAAGAGCGTCGGACCGAAGAAGGTGCTGGTGATCGGCGCTTCCAGCGGCTACGGCCTCTCCGCGCGCATCACCGCCGCCTTCGGCTACGGCGCCGACACCCTGGGCGTGTTCTTCGAGAAGCCGGGCACCGAGAAGAAGCCGGGCACCGCCGGCTGGTACAACGCCGCGGCCTTCGACAAGTTCGCCAAGCAGGAAGGGCTGTACAGCAAGTCCATCAACGGCGACGCCTTCTCCCACGAGGCCCGCGAGAAGGCCATCGAGCTGATCAAGCAGGACATGGGCCAGGTCGATCTGGTGGTCTACTCGCTGGCCTCGCCGGTGCGCAAGCTGCCGGACAGCGGTGAAGTGAAGCGCTCCAGCCTCAAGCCGATCGGCGACACCTACCGTGCCACCGCCATCGACACCAACAAGGACGCCATCATCGAGGCCGAGGTGGAGCCGGCGACCCAGCAGGAGATCGACGACACCATCGCGGTGATGGGCGGCGAGGACTGGGAGCTGTGGATCGACGCCCTGGACAAGGCCGGCGTGCTGGCGGAAGGCGCCAAGTCCGTGGCCTTCAGCTACATCGGCACCGAGATCACCTGGCCGATCTACTGGCACGGCGCCCTGGGCAAGGCCAAGGAAGACCTCGATCGCGCCGCCGGCGAGATCGACCAGCGCCTGGCCCAGCAGGGCGGCAGCGCCAACGTGGCGGTGCTGAAGTCCGTGGTCACCCAGGCCAGCGCGGCCATCCCGGTCATGCCGCTCTACATCGCCATGGTCTACAAGGTGATGAAGGAGCAGGGCCTGCACGAGGGTACCATCGACCAGCTCAACCGTCTGTTCGGCGAGCGGCTGTACCTTGGTGAAGGTCAGGGCCGCGCCGAGACCGACGAGGCCGGCCGCCTGCGCCTCGACGACTGGGAGCTGCGCGACGACGTCCAGCAGGCCTGCAAGGACCTGTGGCCGCAGGTGACCACCGACAACCTGTTCGACATCACCGACTACGCCGGCTACAAGCACGAGTTCCTGAAGCTGTTCGGCTTCGAGCGCGACGACGTCGACTACGACGCCGACGTGGCCACCGAGCGCGACTTCGATGTCGTGAGCCTGTAACCCGGCGCGTCGTCGCCGAGGCCGCACCAGCGACGCCGGGCACATGCCCGGCGTCGTCGTGTCCGGACGCTGTTACGCTCGCCGCCTTCGGCCTAGAATGGGGCTTTTCCCGCCCGCGAGAGAGCCCCATGCCCGACGTTCCACCCGTGACATCCGCCGTGCCGCTGTCCCGGCACGTGGGCGTGGTGGTGCTGCCCGGCTTCTCGCTGCTGGCCCAGGCCTGTGCCACCGAGCCGCTGGTGGTGGCCAACCGCCTGGCGGAGCGCAGCCTCTATCGGCTCTCCACCTATGCGATCGACGAGCGCCCGGTGGCCAGCGCCGCCGGCCAGGCGCTGGTGCCCGAGGCGTCGGCCGGCGAGCCGGACCAGGGCCTCGACATGCTGCTGGTCTGCGCTCCCGGGCCGCTCTCCGGCAGCGTGCCCGAGGCGCTGCTCGAGTGGCTGCGTCGCCTGGCCGCCGCCCGGGTGGTGCTGGGCGGCATCGGCGGCGGCACCGAGGTGCTGGCCCGGGCCGGGGTGCTCGAAGGCTACCGGGCGACCCTGCCCTGGACGCGCTTCGAGGCCTTCGCCCGCGACTACCCGCGGGTGCGGCTCTCCCAGCAGCTGTTCGAGATCGACCGCGACCGCCTGACCTGCGGCGGCGGCACCGCGGCCATGGACATGATGATGACGCTGATCGGCAGCCAGCACGGCGCCGAGCTGGCCGAGCGCATCTCCGAACACTTCGTGCTCGAGCGCATCCGCATGGGCGACGAGCCGCAGCAGGTGCCGCTGCGCACCCGGCTGGGCAACGCCCCGCAGAGCCTGATCGACGCCGTGGCGCTGATGGAGTCCAACATCGAGGAACCGCTGACCACTCACGAGCTGGCCGAGCACCTCGGCATCTCGCGGCGCCAGCTGGAGCGACTGTTCAAGAAGCACCTGCAGGCGGTGCCCAGTCGCTACTACCTCAACCTGCGCCTGCAGCAGGCTCGCAAGCAGCTGCGCGAGAGCGACCGCCCGGCCGGCGAGATCGCGCTGCAGACCGGCTTCTCCTCGGCGGCACACTTCTCCACCGCCTATCGCAACCACTTCGGCATCACGCCCCGGGAAGAGCGCCTGGGCTGAGGGTTGCTCGGCGGCGGATCGATGATGGCCGGAAGTGTCCGCCCCGCGTCCGGTGGCGGCCGTTCGGGTCGCCTCTTCCGGCGCTATGGTGGTCTCTCCACATCGCATGAGAGACTCGACCCATGACCACCGCCCTGCTGCTGATCGACGTCCAGGCTTCCTTCCCCGCCCGTGATTACTGGGACGAGACCCTGGCCGGCCCCTGGCGCGAGCGCCAGCGCGAACTGCTGGACCTCGCCGCCGAGGCCGGCATTCCGCTGGTGCGCATCTACCACGAAGCGCCGAACAGCGGCACGCCCTTCGATCCCGAGCATGGCCTGATCCGTCCGCTCGATGGCTTCGAGGATGCCGCCGCGGCGACCTTCCACAAGCGCGCCCACAACGCCTTCACCGACACCGGCCTCGAGGCCTGGCTGCGCGAGAGAGGCATCGCGCGGCTCGTGATCAGCGGCATCCGCACCGAGCAGTGCTGCGAGACCACCGCGCGGGTCGCGTCCGATTTGGGGTTCGCGGTGGACTTCGTCGGCGAGGCGACCCTGACCTTCCCCATGACCCGCCTCGGGCGTATCTGGAGCGCCGAGGAGATCCGCGCGCGCACCGAGCTGGTGCTGGAGGGGCGCTTCGCGCGCATCGCCGACGTGGCGACCCTGCGAGAGGAGTGGTGCGGTGCCGTCGCCTGAGGGCGCACGCCTGACGGTCGGGGTGCTGATGCTCCCCGGCCAGGTGCCGCTGGACCTGGTCGGGCCGCTGCAGGTGCTGCACGCCGCCCAGAAGCAGCAGGACGGCATCGCGATCCGCTATTTCGGGCCTCGGGCGACGCTGGACTGGCTGGGGCCGCTGACCCTCGGCGGCATCGAGCCGTTGCCGGAGGCGCTCGAACCGCTGGATATGCTGCTGGTGCCCGGACAGTACCGCTGCGGCATCGACCCCGACCTTCAGCCGGGCTGCGTCGAGTGGCTGCGCCGCCAGGCCGGGCAGGCCACGACCCTGATGGGCATCTGCTCGGGCTCGCTGCTGATGGCCGAGGCGGGGCTGCTGAACGGGCGGCGCTGCACCACCCATCATACCCTGCTGGAGCGGCTCAGGACGCTGGCACCCGCGGCCCGGGTGCAGGGCGACTGCATCTTCATCGAGGACGGGCCCTGCCTGACCAGCGCCGGCATCTCCACCGGCATCGACACCATGCTGCACTGGCTGACCCGGCGGCTCGGGCATCGCCTGGCGCTGGCCGTGGCCCGAGAGATGGTGCTCTACCTGCGCCGCAGCGGCCACGAGCCCCAGCTGGCCGGCTGGCTCGCGGGACGCAATCACGTCGACGAGCGCATCCATCGCCTGCAGGATGCGCTCTGTGCCGGCCTCAAGGCGCGCTGGACTCTGGGGGAAATGGCGGACGCCGCGGCGCTGAGCGAACGCCAGCTGCGTCGCCGCTTCGTCGCCGTGGCGGGGATGTCGCCCGGCGATTACCTGACGCGGCTACGCCTTCAGCTGGCGCGACAGCTGATGGAGGAGACGCCCTGGACCCTGGCGCGTATCGCCGAGGAGGTCGGGCTGGGCGACGACCGCCAGCTGCGCCGCGCCTGGAAGCGCCTCGAGGCGGGCTCGCCCCAGGCGTGGCGGCGACGGCTCGCGGCGTCGGGCTGAGCTCGGGAATATTGTCAGGCGCCCTTGCGCGCCAGCAGGGCGCGGAACAAGGAGCCCATCATCACCGGCCGGTCGGCCTCGATGACGAAGCCGGCGTCTTCCAGCAGCGGCCGCGCCTGGCGGGTGATATCGGTGGCGATGGCCGTGGTGAGAAGGTTCAGCGCCCGGCGGCCGAGCCCGGCCGGGCGCGCATCGGCCTGGAACTTGTCCATCACGCACAGCTGGCCGTCGTCGGCCATTACGCGATGGGCCTCGGCGAGGCCGCGAGCCGGGTCGGGCATCACCGCCAGGATCAGGTGCATCACCACCACGTCGAAGTGGCCGTCGGGGAAAGTGAGCGCCTCGGCATCCATCACCTCGGCCTCGACGTCGCGATGCAGCACCTCGGCGCGCCGCCCGAGGCGCCGCACCATGGCCGGACTGAGGTCGGTGGCGTGCAGCTCGATGTCCCGCGGCAGCCAGGGCAGGTCGAGGCCGGTGCCGGCGCCCACCAGCAGCACGCGCAGGCCGGGGCGCCAGTGCACCTGCTTGAGCGCCGCCTGCCGGGCGCGGCGGAAGGCGCGCTCGGCCACGGCGTCGTAGATCGGAGCGTAGGCGTCGTAGCGCAGCCGGTTCCAGCCGGTGGTGTTGAACATGCCGCGTTTCTCCTCGCAGTCGCCGTCTCGTTGACGCTTCCTACCTTAGCCGATCGTGCCGGTGCGGCGTTCCTGCCTTTTTCACAAATCGCCGTCCCATTGCTGAAAGACCCTCGGCAGGGGGCTCCCTATACTCGAATGATCCCCGATTCATCCTGAACGAGTTCGACTCGAGACAACGGAGAACGACATGACCCACACCCCGACCCGCAGTGATTTCGACCAGTACATGGTGCCCAACTACTCGCCGCAGAAGGCCATTCCGGTGCGCGGCGAGGGCAGCCGACTGTGGGATCAGGAGGGCCGTGAGTACATCGACTTCGCCGGCGGTATCGCGGTGAACTCGCTGGGCCACTGCCATCCGGTGCTGGTGAATGCGCTCAAGGACCAGGCCGACAGGCTGTGGCACCTCTCCAACGTCTACACCAACGAGCCGGCGCTCGAGCTGGCGCGCTCGCTGGTCGAACGCACCTTCGCCGACAAGGTCTACCTCTGCTCTTCCGGCGGCGAGGCCAACGAGGCGGCGCTGAAGCTGGCGCGTCGCTGGGCCTACAACACCCACGGCGAGCAGAAGGACAAGATCATCTCCTTCCGCCAGTCGTTCCACGGTCGCACCTTCTTCACCGTCAGCGTCGGTGGCCAGCCCAAGTACTCCCAGGGCTTCGGTCCGGTGCCGGGCGGCATCGTCCACACCGAGTTCAACGACCTCGAGGCGGTACGCGAGCTGATGGGCGACGACACCTGCGCGGTGATGGTCGAGCCGATGCAGGGTGAGGGCGGCATCCTGCCCGCCAAGCCCGAGTTCCTGAAGGGCCTGCGCGCGCTGTGCGACGAGCATGACGCGCTGCTGATCTTCGACGAGGTGCAGACCGGCGTCGGCCGTACCGGTTCCCTCTACGCCTACATGGAGTACGGCGTGACCCCGGACATCCTGACCAGCGCCAAGTCGCTGGGCGGCGGCTTCCCGGTGGGCGCCATGCTGACCACCGATCGCATCGCCCCGGCCATGGCCATCGGCACCCACGGCTCCACCTACGGCGGCAACGCCCTGGCCTCTGCCGTGGCCCTGGCCGCCGTGGAGCATATCGACACCCCCGAGGTGCTCGAAGGCGTGAAGCGCCGCCACGAGCTGTTCCGCGAGCATCTCGAGACCATCAACCGCCAGCACGGCGTGTTCAAGGACATTCGCGGCATGGGCCTGCTGATCGGCGCCGAGATGAGCGACGCCTACGAGGGTCGCGCCAAGGACATCCTGCCGCTGGCCATCGAGGAGGGCCTGATGGCGCTGGTGGCCGGTCCCAACGTGCTGCGCATGGCGCCGTCGCTGGTGATCCCCGAGGCCGACATCGCCGAGGGCATGGCGCGCCTGGAGCGGGCCATCGCCCGCCTGGTGGCGTCCGAGTGAGCCGCGGCCACGCCATGGAAACGTCGGAATCATCCTCGGGAGGCCAAGCCATGCTGGTCGTACGTCCCACCCGGCCGGCGGATCTGCCGGCCCTGGAGCGGCTGGCGGGCAACGCCACGCCGCGCCTGACCAACCTGCCGGCCCATCGGGACCGCCTCGAGGAGCGCATCGCGCGCTCCCAGCGGGCCTTCGAGGCCGAGGTGGAGTTCCCCGGCGACGAGCACTACACCTTCGTGCTCGAGGACCTGGAGCGCGGCGAGGTGGTGGGCACCGCCACCGTGCGCGCCCAGGCCGGCGCCCGGGAAGCCTACTACACCTATCGCCAGGAAACCCTGATTCACGCCTCGCAGCAGCTCGACGTGCGCCGCGAGGTGCCGACCCTGTCGCTGTCCCACGAGGTCTCCGAGGCCAGCCTGCTGTGCGCCTATTCGCTGGACCCGCGCTATCGCGGCACCAGCGCCGAGAGCCTGTTGCGCCGGGCGCGGCTGATGTTCATCGCCCAGTACCCGGAGCGCTTCGCCGAGATCCTGGCCATGGCCTTCCCCGGCTTCCTGGACGACGACCAGCAGTCGCCGTTCTGGAACAGCGTGGGGCGCCACTTCTTCCAGCGCGACTACCAGGACATCAACTACGTGGCCGGGGTGCGTTCGAAGAGCTTCATCGCCGAGGTGATGCCGCAGTTCCCGCTCTACCTGGCGCTGCTCACGCCTCAGGCGCGGGCCGCCATCGGTCGCGAACACCCGGACCATGAGGCGGCGCTGGAGGAGATGCTGGGCGAGGGCTTCCTGCGTTCGCGCCACGTCGACATCTTCGACGCCGGTCCGGTGATCAAGGCCGAGCGCGAACGGCTCGAGAGCTTTCGCCGCGCCGCCTGGCACCCGGTGCGCATTCGTCCGGCGCACTCGCTGCCGGACGCCGAGCCGGCGATGGTCGCCAATCAGCGCCTCGGCGACTTCCGCTGCGTGGTGGCACGCTATGCGCTGTCGCCCACCGGCCAGCTGATGCTGTCGCCGGAGCACGCCGAACGGCTCGGCGTGGAGGAGGGGCGCGCCGTGCTGGCCGCGCCGCTGGCGCTGTCGGGCGACGCCCACGACCCGGGCTACGACGAGGGAGAGCTGTGATGCGCATTCGACCGATCGCCCCGTCCGATCTGGACGAGCTGCAGGCGGTGGCCCGGGAGACTGGGGTGGGCTTCACCTCGCTGCCCGACAACCGCGACTTCCTGGCCGCCAAGATCGACACCGCGGTCAGCGCCTTCGCCCAGCAGACGCCGGTGGACCAGCGGCTCTACTTCTTCGTGCTCGAGGACGAGGCCAGCGGCAAGCTGGCCGGCTGCTGCGCCATCGAGGGCCAGGTGGGCCGCGAGGTGCCGTTCTACCACTATCGGCTGGGCACCCTGGCGCACTCCTCGGTGCAGCTCGACCTGCACCGCACTATCGACACCCTGTTCCTGAGCTCGGACCACACCGGCGACGCCGAAGTGGCCTCGCTGTTCCTGCGTCCCGAGTATCGCGGTGGCGAGCATCGCCTCGAGCGCAACGGTGCGCTGCTGTCGATGGTGCGCTGGCTGTTCATGGCCGAGTTCCGCGACAGCTTCCCCGACAAGGTGCTGGCCGAGATGCGCGGCAAGTTCGACGCCGAGGGCAAGAGCCCGTTCTGGGAGTGCCTGGGCAGCAACTTCTTCCCCATGGACTTCAATGAAGCGGACAGACTCACTGGATTAGGCCAAAAGAGCTTTATCGGCGAGCTGATGCCCAAGTTCCCGATCTACACCCCCTTCCTCTCCGAGGAGGCCCGGGCCTGCATCGGCGAGGTCCACGAGCACACCCGCCCGGCGCTGGCGATGCTCAAGAAGCAGGGCCTGCGCTGGGAAGGGTTCATCGACATCTTCGATGGTGGCCCCACCGTGGAGGCCTATATCGACGACGTGCGCGGGGTGCGCCTGTCGCGGACCTGCCGCGTGGAGATCAAGGCCGGCGAGCTCGAACAGGCCGAGCGGCCGCGCTGGCTGGCCGCGACCACGTCCATGGCCGGGTTCCGCGCGGCCTGGCTGGGCCGCGGGCCCGATGACGACGGCGTGGTGACGCTGAGCGAGGCCGAAGCGGCACGCCTCGAGGTCGGCGCCGGCGACACCCTGCGCATTCTGGATAGCGACGAGGAGGCATGATGAAGGCGACGCGACAGCTGCTGATCGGCGGTGAGTGGCAGGACGGCGAGGCCGAGGGCTTCGCCAAGCAGGACCCGGTCTCGGGCGAGACGCTGTGGCGGGGCCACGCCGCCTCCGAGGCCCAGGTGGGCGCCGCCGTCGAGACCGCCCGCGCCGCCTTCCCGGCCTGGGCGCGGCAGACGTTCGAGGCGCGCCAGGCGCTGGTCGAGCGCTTCCGCGAGGTGCTCGAGAGCCACCGCGAGGACCTGGCCACGGCGATCGCCGGTGAGACCGGCAAGCCGCTGTGGGAGGCGCGCACCGAGGTCGGCGCGATGATCGGCAAGGTGGCGATCTCGATCCGTGCCTACCAGGAGCGCACCGGCGAGCGCGAGCGCGACCTGGGCGAGGCCCGGGCGGTGCTGCGCCACCGGCCCCACGGCGTGATGGCGGTGTTCGGCCCCTACAACTTCCCCGGCCACCTGCCCAACGGCCACATGGTGCCGGCGCTGCTGGCCGGCAACACCGTGGTCTTCAAGCCCAGCGAGCAGACCCCGCTGACCGCCGACCTGACGCTGCAGTGCTGGCGCGAGGCCGGCCTGCCCGAGGGCGTGATCAATCTGGTGCAGGGCGCGGCCCCGGTGGGCCAGGCGCTGTCCTCCCACACCGGCATCGACGGCCTGCTGTTCACCGGCAGCGCCAAGGTCGGCGGCCTGCTGCATCGGCAGTTCGCCGGCCAGATGGACAAGATCCTGGCCCTCGAGCTCGGCGGCAACAACCCGCTGGTGATCAAGGACGTGCCCGACCAGGACGCCGCCGTGCTGACCATCCTGCAGTCGGCGTTTCTGTCCGGCGGCCAGCGCTGTACCTGTGCGCGCCGGCTGATCGTGCCGGAAGGGCAGGTGGGCGATCACCTGCTGGACGCCCTGTCTGATGCCATCTCGCGGCTCCACGTGGCCGGCCAGTTCAGCGAGCAGGCGCCGTTCTACGGCGGCCTTGTCAGCGTGGCCGCCGCCGATGGCCTGCTGGCGGCCCAGGACGACCTCGAGGCCCGCGGCGGCAGCGTGCTCGCGCGCATGCAGCGCCTGGAAGAGAACACCAGCCTGCTGTCGCCGGCGCTGATCGACGTCACCGGCCTGGAGGTGCCCGACGAGGAGCACTTCGGCCCGCTGCTCAAGGTCCATCGCTACCGCGACTGGGACGAGGCGATGGCACTGGCCAACGACACCCGCTACGGCCTCTCCGCCGGGCTGATCGGCGGCGAGCGCGAGGACTGGGACGACTTCCTGCTGCGCATCCGCGCCGGCATCGTCAACTGGAACCGCCAGACCACCGGCGCCTCCGGCGACGCGCCCTTCGGCGGCGTGGGCGATAGCGGCAACCATCGCCCCAGTGCCTATTACGCGGCCGACTACTGCGCCTATCCGGTAGCCTCTATGGAAAGCGAGGCGCTGAGCCTGCCCGACAAGCTGCCGCCGGGGGTGACGCTGTGAGCCGGGAACCCGACATGAGCGTTCGCGAGGTCAACTTCGACGGCCTGGTGGGCCCGACCCACAACTACTCGGGCCTGGCCCACGGCAACGTGGCCTCGATGAGCCACGAGGGGCTGGTGGCCAATCCCCGCGAGGCCGCGCTGCAGGGCCTCGAGAAGATGAAGTCGCTGATGGACGCCGGCTACGCCCAGGGCGTGCTGCCGCCCCAGCAGCGCCCGGACCTGGGCGCGCTGCGCGATCTCGGCTTCGCCGGCAGCGATGCCGAGGTGCTGGCCCGGGCCGCCGACGAGGCGCCTCAGGTGCTGCGCGCGGTGTGCTCGGCCTCCAGCATGTGGACCGCCAACGCCGCCACGGTGACGCCGAGCGTCGACGCGCCGGACGGACGGGTGCACTTCACCCCGGCCAACCTGCAGTCGAGCTTCCACCGCTACCTGGAGCCGGCCACCACCGGCCGGGTGCTGGCGTCGATCTTCGCCGACGAGGCCCGCTTCGCCCACCATCCGGTGCTGCCGGCGACGCCGGCCTTCTCCGACGAGGGCGCGGCCAACCACACCCGGCTGGCCGGCGACCACGGGGAGCCGGGCGTGCACCTCTACGTCTATGGCCGCCAGGCGTTCGGCGGCGACGGCATCGCGCCGCGGCGCTATCCGGCCCGCCAGACGCTGGAGGCCAGTCAGGCGGTGGCCCGCCAGCACGGCCTCGGCGATGCCCAGACGGTGTTCGCCCAGCAGCATCCCGAGGCCATCGACGCCGGCGTCTTCCACAACGACGTCATCGCGGTGGGCAACGGCCCGGTGCTGCTCTACCACGAGTACGCCTTCCGCGACGAGCAGGGCACCCTGGACGCGCTGCGCGAACGCGTGGCCTCGCCGCTGATTCCGGTGCGGGTGCCGGTGGAGGCGGTGAGCCTGGACGACGCCGTGGCCTCGTACCTGTTCAACTCTCAGCTGCTCACGAATGCGGACGGCACCATGACCCTGGTGGTGCCCGGCGAGTGCCAGGAGCGCGAGGCGGTATGGCGCTGCCTGCAGGATCACCTGCTGGCGGGCCACAACCCCATCGCCGAGGTGGTGGTGAAGGACGTCAAGCAGTCGATGCGCAATGGCGGCGGCCCCGCCTGCCTGCGGCTGCGGGTGGCGCTCTCCGAGGCCGAGCGCGCCGCGCTCTCCGGCCGGGTGCTGCTCGACGACGCCCTGCACGGCGAGCTGACCGCCTGGGTGAAGCGCCACTACCGCGACCGCCTGGCCCCGGCCGATCTGGCCGACCCGGCGCTCGCCAGCGAGACCCTCGCCGCTCTGGACGAGCTCACCGGCATCCTCCAGCTGGGCAGCGTCTACCCCTTCCAGCGCTGAGCCATCGGCGCTGCCTCGTGCGGCCCTGCCGCCGAGGCGTCTCCGGCCCCGCCGATCGGCGGGGGCGGATCTCGTTCTGCGCCCTGCCGGGCGTCAGCGGTTGACGTCGACCACCAGCCGGCCGCGCACCTTGCCGGCCAGCAGTTCATCGGCCGCGTCGATCGCTTCCGAGAGGCCGATCTCCCGTGTCATCTGCTCGAGCCTGTCGCGGTCGATCTCCTCGGCCAGGCGGCGCCAGGCCTCGTCGCGCTCCGCCGCCGGGCGGGTGACGCTGTTGATGCCGAGCAGGGTCACGCCGCGCAGGATGAAGGGTGCCACGGTGGCCGGGAAGTCCATGCCCTGGGCCAGGCCGCAGGCCGCGACCCAGCCGTCTTCCTGGGTCTGGGCGCAGGCGTTGGCCAGGGTGTGGCTGCCTACGGAATCGATGACCGCGGCCCAGCGCGCCTTGCCGAGCGGCTTGCCGGGAGACGACAGCTCATCGCGGGGCAGGATCTCCGCGGCGCCGAGGGCCTTCAGGTAGTCCGCCTCCTCGGGGCGGCCGGTGGCGGCGATGACACGATAGCCGCGCCGTGCCAGCAGCATCACGGCGACGCTGCCCACGCCCCCGCTGGCGCCGGTGACCAGCACGTCGCCGTGGGCCGGGGTGAGGCCGTGACGCTCCAGGGCGATGAGGCTCAGCATGGCCGTATAGCCCGCGGTGCCGATCGACATCGCCTGTCGAGGGCTCAGATCGTCGGGCAGGCGCGTCAGCCACTCGGCCCGCACCCGAGCCCGCTGTGCCAGGCCGCCCCAATGGCCCTCGCCTATCCCCCAGCCGTTGACCAGCACCCGGTCGCCCGGGCGCCAGTCGTCATGTTCGCTGTGTTCCACCACGCCGGCCAGGTCGATGCCTGGCACCAGCGGGAAGCGCCGGATCACCGGGCCTTGGCCGGTGATGCCGAGGGCATCCTTGTAGTTGAGCGTGCTCCACTCGACCCGCACCCGGACGTCGCCCTGGGGAAGGTCGCTCGTCTCGAGTCGGGTGAGGGCCGCGGTGTTCCTCTGGTCTTCGGTCTGGCTCACCAGGATGGCATTGAACATGGGATCTCCTTTTTAGACCGGTCGTCTATCAATGGGCCTGAAAAAGCCCGATGCGAACCAGGCGTCGGCTGAGCGACGGCTGTGGGGCCCGCCGAGGCGGCGGGCATGGAACCTTATCTCGGCAGTCGGGCCAGATACTCCTCGCCGAAGAGCGTCAGCGGGGTGTCGTCCTGAACGATGCGCGCGCGCTGGACGGCGCCTTCCCAGCCGATCCAGAACAGCGCGGCCAGGCGCTCGCAGTCGGCGTCCGGCGCGAGGTCGCCGTCCTCCACGGCGAGCCGCAGGCAGCGTGCCAGGCGCCGCTCCCAGTCCTCCAGGATCGCCGTCAGGCGCTCGCGGTAACGGGCGGGCAGAATGGTGATCTCCTGACACAGGTTGCCCACCAGGCAGCCGCGTCGATAATCGTGACGCGCCATGCCCATCCTGGCGTCGTCTATGAAGCGGCCGATCCGCTCGAGCGGCGGTACCTCGGGATCGAGCAGCCAGCGGTCGAGCTTGCCGGCGAAGTAGGCGGCGTAGCGATCCATTACCGCCTCGCCGAAGGCTTCCTTGCTGTCGAAGTAGTGGTAGAAGGAGCCCTTGGGCACGCCGACCTGCTTGAGCACGCCGTCGATGCCGGTGGAGACGAACCCCTGTTCGGTGAGAATCTCCACGCCGCAGCGGATCAGGGCGTCTCGGGTGTCGGGGTTGTCGCGCGGGGTCCTGGGCGGACGGCCGCGGCGTTTGGTCGTCGTGGTGTTCATGCGCAAAATTTAGACCGGTCGTCTATGAAAATGCAAATCGAAAAAAATCCATCAGGCCGCCGGTCGTCCCGTGTTCTGACGGCGTATGCTGATGCAACGCATCCATTCCACGCGCAAGGAGGCCGACGTGGCCGCAAGCAGTCTGCTGACCCTGATCGACGACATCGCCACGCTGCTCGATGACGTCTCGCTGATGACCAAGGTGGCGGCCAAGAAGACCGCCGGCATGCTCAGCGACGACCTGGCGTTGAACGCCCAGCAGGTCACCGGGGTGAAGGCCGACCGGGAGCTGCCGGTGGTGTGGGCGGTGGCCAAGGGCTCGCTGCGCAACAAGGCGATCCTGATTCCCGCCGCGCTCTTGATCAGCGCCTTCGTGCCGGTGCTGGTCACGGTGCTGCTGATGCTGGGCGGCACCTATCTGTGCTATGAGGGCGCCGAGAAGCTGGCGCACAAGTTCCTGCACGGCAAGGACGACGAGACCGAGCACGCCGAGCGCGTGAAGGCCCTGGCCGACCAGGGCGTCGACATGCGCGAGTTCGAGCGCAAGCGCATCAAGGGCGCGATTCGCACCGACTTCATCCTCTCCGCCGAGATCATCGTCATCACCCTGGGCACGGTGACCGGCGTTGCCCTCGGCCAGCAGGTGCTGGTGCTGATCGGCATCGGGCTCTTGATGACCGTGGGCGTCTACGGCCTGGTGGCCGGCATCGTCAAGCTGGACGATCTGGGGCTCTACCTCAGTCGCCGCGAGGGCGCTCTGGCGGGGCTGGGGCGCGGCCTGGTCGCCGCCGCGCCCAAGCTGATGAAGCTGCTGTCGGTGGTCGGCACTGCGGCCATGTTCCTGGTCGGCGGCGGTATCCTCTCTCACGGCGTGCCCGTGCTGCATCATCTGACCCGGGACGTGGCCGAGGCGGATCTGGCCGTGCCGAGCCTCGAGGCCGTGGTCCACGGCCTCGGCCCGATGCTCATCAACCTCGGCATAGGACTGGTGGTCGGCGCCGTGGTGCTCGGCGCGGTGACGCTGTTCCAGCGCCTGCGCGGGGCCTGAGGCGTCCGGCGGAGAGCGTCGGGCGCCGTGCTCATCGGATGGGAGACCGCAGGCCGCTGCTATGCTGGTGGCGAACGGGCAAGGGAGGTGCAAGGTGGCGCAATGGGTCTACTGGCTGGACATGGCGGGGGTGATCGTCTTCGCGCTCTCCGGGGTGATTCTCGCCTGCCGCTCGCGCATGGACCCCTTCGGCATGCTGGTGCTGGCCGCGATGACCGGCATCGGCGGCGGCACCCTGCGTGACCTGGTGCTCGGCGTGCGTCCGGTGTTCTGGGTCGGTGACCCCGCCTACCTGTGGGTGATCCTGGCCACGGTGGGCCTGTCGATCCTCGGCTTCCACTATATCCACCGCCTGTCGCGGATCTTCCTGCCGGTGGCCGATGCCTTCGGCCTGGCACTGTTCACCGTGATCGGCACCCACAAGGCCCTGAGCCTGGAGGCGCCCGGCGTGGTGGCGGTACTGATGGGGCTCTTGACCGGGGTGGCCGGCGGCATGATGCGCGACGTGCTGGCGCGTCGCGTGCCCATGGTGCTGCGGCAGGAAATCTATGCCACCGCGGCCATTGCCGGTGGCGTGGTGCTGGTCGTTCTCGAGGCGCTCGGCGCACCGCTGCCGCTGAGCGTGGCGGCATCGCTGGTGACGACCCTGGGGCTGCGGCTGTCGGCCATCCACTGGGGGCTGGCGCTGCCGGTCTTCGCCTGGGTGACGATACCACCGCCCGCTCCGCCGCCTGGCGAGACGAATGACGCCGCGTCACCGCCCGGGCCGCCGCGGCGCCCCAAGGCGCGCGTCAAGCTGATTCCCCCGGAGCGGTCGCGTCGCCGCAGGAGGTCATCATGAATCGTCACGCGCCATGGCGCTGGCTGGTCGGCTGGGGGCTGGCGCTGCTGCTGGCCGGCTGCGCCCTCGAACCCGCCACCCCGGCGCTCGACGACGAGGCGGTGGCGGCCGAGATTCGCGCCACCTACGAGCGTTCCCTGCCGAGCCTGTCGGCGGGCAAGCAGCGCCACTATGCCCAGCGGCTTTACCGCATCACCGGCGAGGCGCGCTGGCTGCCGCTCAATCGCGACTATGGCGAGCGGCTGGTGGCCTCGCTGCGCGAGGAGATCGCCCGGCTGGACGAGCCCGGCTACGCGGCGCGTCGCAGCCGCGAGGGTGTCGAGGGCTATTCCGTGCGCACCGCCAAGCAGCGCCGTCGCAAGCGCATGCTCGCCGACTGGGGCGAGATCCATTTCGCCAAGGGGCTGGCCTTCGATCTGACCCAGGCCCACTACCACGGCCTGCTCAACGAGCGGGACCTTCCCGGCTATCGGCGGGCGCTGGACTATCTGTCGGGCGTCGACTTCCTGGCCTTCGTGACCGACCCTGAGGTGCTCGACGTCTACGCCGCCCAGGTCGCCAATCTGGTCTACTACCTGCACGACCTCGGCGTGGCGGACCTGCGCGGCGAGGCCATCGCCGCCTTCCGGCAGCGCTTCCCGCCATCGCGGAACGCGACGCTGAGTCAGGCGCTCTTCCGCAACAAGATCTACGGCATGACTCACTTCGTGATCGCCGCCAGCGACTACTACCAGCATCCGGTCTCGGCAGACGAGTTCGGCTGGGTGCTGGACGGCTTCTCCGGCGCGCTGGGGCGGATCCTGGCCGACACCAAGGAAGATATCTACACCGAGGTGGGCATCAGCTTCCTGCTGGCCGGCAGGGAAGCGGCGCCCGCCGTGACGCGCCTGCGCGAGGCATTGGTCGACGCCTTCGATCCGGTGGCCGGGATGGTGCCCTCGGAGTCGGGCGGCACCGACCTCGAGCGCGGCGAGCACCGCAACGTGCTGGCGATCATGCTGCTGGACTGGCCCGAGCGGCTCTACCCGGGGCCGATCCTGTCGACGATCCGTCAGGAAAGGGAGTCGGTCGCCTGTCGTGACGTCGAGCCGGACATCTGCGCCGCCAGCGTGCGCTTGATATCCAGGTAGAGCGGCATCAGATCGGCATGCATTTCCTGCTCGGCCTGTCGCTGGTCGATATAGAAGGCGCTGCGGCTGCCATGGAAGTCGATCAGTCGGCCGACCGGGGTGAACAGGAAGCCCGACATCGACAGCAGCCGCGGCAGCCGCGGTTCCATCATGGCGAAGACGTGCCGAAGGCCGTTGAGACCGACCAGAGCATAAGTGGTCAAGAAAAGGCCGATCACGATCAGCGGAAAGGTCTCGCGCTGCCGGGGCGTGAAGGCCTGATGAGCGTGCAGCAGGCCTTCAATCTCCTCCTGCGTCGAGCGTCGGCGAAACAGCGGCGAGATCGCCAGCCGCGACACCTCGCAAACTGCATCGTGAGCGAAGCGCTGCGGATGAATCGTCGGGTGATCCAGGCTGTCGCTGGCGTAGTCCTCGAGCGGAAGGCGTTGAATCCCGCTGCTGTCACTCTTTTCCGGCAGCACCAGTCGCATGCAGCCCGCCGCGAGACCGGTATCGCGATGCTCGATCAGGCACAGGATGGCGCGCTCGTCGTGGGCATCGAACTCCAGGTGGTGCAGCGGGTCTGCCGGGTCCTCGAAGCCCAGCTCCTCGCAGTAGACATCGTGACGAAGCCGGAAAATGCGGCGTCGCGTCTCGTCATCGACGGCTAGTCGGAAGTCGAACGTCTCGCGGAAGCGTTCGAAGAGCTGGGGAGACATCCGAGACCGTCGATGCGTCTCCTTCGCGGTGGTCGAGGACATGGCTGAGAATCCCTGTGTCGTGGTGCACGGCTTGCCCCGGATCATGTCCCGGGTGTGAAGAGAACGTCCAGTGGCTGTGGCCGACCGAGATGATAGCCCTGTCCATAGGCGATGCCATATTCGCAAAGCAGGGGAATCAGGGCTTCCTGGTCGACGAACTCTGCAATGGCCTGCTTGCCGAAGCCGGCGGCCAGGTCGGCGATGGCTCGGACGATGACGCGGCTGTCGGGGTTGTCGGTCAGATGGCGGATGAAGGAGCCGTCGATCTTGATGTAGTCCACCGGCAGCTGCCCGAGATAGTGGAAGCTGCTGAAGCCGACGCCGAAGTCGTCCAGCGCGGTGCGACAGCCCAGGTCCCGCATCGACTGTAGCACGCCGCGGGCCGTGGAAAAGTCGGTGACCGCCGCGGTCTCGGTGACCTCGAGAATCAGATGATGCGGATCGGCGCCGCTGCTGGCCAGCTCCTCGGCGAGAAACTGCTCGAGCCCCTTGTCGTGCAGCGACTGGCCGGAGAGGTTGACGGCCAGGCTGATGCCGCGCTCCTGGAGGCGCTTAAGGGTCTTCAGGCTGTGGCGCAGCACCCAGCGATCCAGCTGGGCGATCATGCCGCTGCGCTCGGCGACCGGGATGAAGTGGGCGGGCGAGACCAGGCTGCCGTCCTCCTCGCGCATGCGGATCAGCACCTCGTAGTGTTTCACGTCGCGATCGGCGAGGCGCATGATGGGCTGCGCCATCAGCACGAAGTCGTCCTCCGCCAGGGCCTTGCGCAGGCGTTCGACCCAGTAGACCCGCTCCTTCAGCTCGCTCTTGGCGCTCTCCAGGCTGGAGAGCAGATGCCAGCGCTGATGGCCGTGTTCCTTGGCCTTGTACATGGCCACATCGGCGCTCGCGAGCAGGTCGGCGGGGGTGTCGCCGTGGGTGGGATACTGGACGATGCCGATGCTGGCGATGGCGCGGTGGCGTCGGCCGCCGGCCCGGAAATGCATGCCCTCGAGCAGCTGGTTGCACTGCTGCGCCACGCCGATGGCCTGGTCGGCATCGGCGCCCTCCAGCAGCAGCGCGAACTCGTCGCCCCCCAGCCGCGCAATGCCGGCGCGATGGCCGAGATGGAACTGCAGCACGTCGGCGACCTCGCGCAGCAGCTTGTCGCCGGCGTGATGGCCGCTCAGCTCGTTGACCTCCTTGAACTGATCCAGATCGAGCAGCAGCAGCGCCCCCCGCTCGCCGCGCTTCAGGGCGGCCTTCACGCTCTCCTGGAAATGGCGGCGGTTGTAGAGCTCGGTCAGCGGGTCGCGTTCGGCCAGCCAGGTCAGGCGACCCTCCGCGGCCTTGCGCTCGGTGATGTCGATGCCCACCGAGAGGCGCTCCGGCCCGCTTTGGGCGCTGCCGCCCAAGGGCGCGTGATACCAGACGATGGTATGCACCTGGCCGTCGACGGTGATCAGGGTGCGCTCCTCTTCCTCGGCGCGGCTGGACTCGGCGATCGGTGAGTGCCCGCGTCGGGAAAAGATGTCGTCGAAGCGGCGGCCGATCAGCGCCGCCTCGTCGACCTGGAGGAGTGCCAGGGCGTGGGCATTGACCAGACTGATACGTTCCGCGGCGTCCTGGGCGATGATGAACACCCGGGCGGTGTCGAGCAGGCCGCTGACGAAGTCTCGCTCCCTGGCCAGCTCGTCGACCCGCTCGGCGAGCTGTTCGCCGCGGGCCTGGACCTCGCTCTCGAGCCGCTCCAGCTGGCGGGAAAGATCGACGGTGGTGCCCTCCAGCACATCGATTTCGTCGGGCCAGCGCCTCGGCGTGGTGGGGATGATGCGTCGGACCTCGGCGAAGCCGCCGCGGGCCAGGGTCGGCAGCACGCCGGCCACGCGGCGCAGCCGCGCCATGGGGCCGAGCAGGATGATCAGCAGCAGGAATTCGGCGGCGAGCCAGCCGGCGACGCCGGCGCCGAGCAGTGTGCGGGTATCATGGCTGATGGCCTGCACCTGGGCGGTGATGTCAGAGATCAGCAGGAAGTAGCCGGCACTATCGCTCCCGCGGCCGCTCTCGACCGGAACCGCCGTCAGCTCCTCCAGGCGGTCCCCGTGCGGCAGCTGCAGGGGGCCACTGGCCAGCGAGTCCAGCGAGACGCGCGCAGAGGCCTGGCGGAGCAGAGAAAGGCCGGGCTCCTGCTGGGTCAGGGCCAGCAGGTTGCCGTCCCAGGCGGGCAGGCGACGTTCCGGCGCGGCGGGCTCGTTTGCCGATGACGCGGTCACCAGCAGCGCTACCTCGCTCTCCGCGACCGACTTGATCTGGAGAATCACGTCGGCCAGCGAGCGTGACAGGATGACCAGGCCGACGCTCTCGCCTTCGATCAGGACCGGCACGGTGGCGTACTGACGGCAGCTCGTCGTGCAACGCAGGGTCGTCAGCGGCATCTCGGTGGTCAGCACCCGAGTGACCCATTGCCGGATCGGCCAGGGGCGCGTCTGGCCGCCTCCCCAGGTCGCCATCGTCTCGCCTTGCGCATCGAAGATCTGCACCGCGTCGACGCCCGCATCCAGCTGCAGGGTCGGCCACTGGGAGGCGAGCGAGGCGTGGACGCTCTCGCGATCGCCCGTCTCCAGCGCCGCGCCGAGCCCCGGCGAGGCCGCGGCCAGGCCGGCGAGCTGGCGCAGGCCCTCGGCGGAGCGCTGCAGGGCCAGGCGCACCTCGCGCTTCTGCAGGGCATGTTGCTGAAGGCGGCCTTCCTGAAACTGGCGGCTCAGGGTGGTATGACCCAGCCAGGTGAACAGCGAGACCAGCACCAGCAGCAGCAGGCTGCTGAGCGTGATGACGCGCCAGGTCAGGCTCAGCGATCGGCGTTGGCGAAACAGCGGGGGCAGGGGCATCGGGAACTCGGCGCGGGCCTAGAAACGGAACGCTACCTGGAACAGCAGCATGTTCCAGTAACGATCGGTCTCCGACGGATCGGGGTTGTCCTGAACCGGCAGCCAGCCGGTGCCGTCGATATAGTGGTACTCGCCGGCAAGCATCACTCGCGGCGTCGGTGTCCATTGCAGGCCGAAGGTCCAGTCGCGAGCGAACTGAGAATGGTCGGGGCCTGCACCGCTGGCAGCATAGTCGTCGCCCGTGGGGTCGTCGCGATTGGCGGTCAGGCTGTCGTAGCGCACCAGCCACTGCCAGTCGTCGAGGAAGCGACGCTGGTACTGCAGATACCAGCTCTCGCCGGTGACGTCGAAGTTGAAGCGAGGATCGTTGAAGCCTTTCAGTCCGGATCGCCGCAGCGCGTACTCGGCGGTCAGGCTCCACAGCTCGGCGTTGTACTGCATTGACAGTACCCAGGGGCGGAAGAAGAAGTCGCCGTCGCTGAGGCCGTCCTGCTGGGAGTCGAAGTGTGCCTTGGCATAGGCATGGCTTAGGGCTGTGACGATGCGGCCGCCATCATATTCGTAGCGCAGCTGGGCAATCGCGGAGTTGTCTGGATCGAGATCGCCGTCGACGCGATCCAGACGCAGGGTCTCGCGCAGATCGTCGCCGGCCTGAACGCGTCCGACCCCGACCTGGGCGCGCAGCGTTCCCTGTGGGAGACGTTCTTCGAGATAGGTCGATACCCCGTCCCCCGACAGCGCCAGCGATCGCGTGCGATCGAAGTAGATCGACTGTGGCAGCAGGATGCCGGGGCGGGTGAAGGCCACGTCCCGGGTCTGGTTGTAGAAGCCGAAGGGATTCTTGAAGCGCCCCAGCTGCACGCCGATGGTGCGCTGCTGGTTGGACTGCAGCTGATAGTCGATCAGGCCGTAGTCCAGCTTCGGCCTGGCGTCGCTGCTGTCGCCGCCGGCGCGCCGGCTGAGCACCTGGGCCGCGATCAGCACGTCCTCGTGGGGGCGCAGCGAGACGTTGGCCCCGAGCTCGGTGAACTTCAGGCTGCCGCCGCCATCGCTGCTGGGGCCGAAGAAGTCGTTGTCGTCGGTGATCACCAGGGCCTGGCTGAGGAAGCCATGCAGCTGCAGGGTGTCCAGCACCTCGTCCTCCTCGGCCTGGGCCGGGGCGACGCTGACCATCAGCGCCGCCCCTAGGCCCAGGGCGAGGCGTGGCTTATTCGATGCTGATGACTTGGACGCGGTCATCCAGGTACTCCCTTTCCAGATAGCCCAGTGCGCCTGGGGTGTCGGCGATGCGTTCGAGCATTTCGTCCTGGCTGTCGACCCGTTCCGGCGCCTGCCCGGTGCCCGAGAAGACGGCACGGTCCCAGGCCAGCTGCAGCTGATGGGGGTAGACCGACAGCCGCTGCTTGACGAAGCGAGCATGCACGGGGTGTCGATTGGGCAACACGAAGATGCGGGCGGCCTGGCCATCCGGCCAGGTGCGCTGGCGCATGGCGAACAGTGCCCGGGTGGTGTCGCGGGTCAGGCGATGGATCGTGACGCTGGGATTGGCGACCAGCAGTACCGAGGCGTCGTCCTCGTCCTGTTGCGCCGCCCCCCAGGAGGGAAAGCCGATCAGCAGTGCGAGGCCGAGGGCCTGCAGCAGCCGCCGATGCCTGCGCGGCTTTTCCCGCGCGATGCCGGGCTCGGGGGAGCGCCCCGCGGGCGCGCCGAGGCCCGGCATGCTCCCCCGGCCCTCCGGCAGTGCCGGGAGCGGCCGCAGGGTAAACCTGGCGCCGAGGGCATGAAGGATCGGGGCGATGGTGCTATCTCCCTGTCGACTCGTCGGATCTTGTCGTTATCGTGTTCTCGAAGCGCCCCGGTCTGGGCGTGTTGCCGCTGAACGTTTGGGCACAGCTTACCTTTATTCAGTGCATGACGAAAAGATAATGCACTTCAGTGGCAAGCACCTCCTGAATAGCGCCCGGCGGCATGCGGCCGGGCCTGGCGGTCAGTTGTAGAGAGCGAAGCTGCCGGCGTTGAGCCACAGGTGCGTGGCTACGCTGGCGGCATAGCCCAGGGCGATCACCGGCGACCAGCGCAGATGCCCGAGGAAGGTGTAGCTGCCGCGGGCCTGGCCCATCAGTGCGACGCCGGCCGCCGAGCCTACCGACAGCAGGCTGCCGCCGACGCCGGCGGTCAACGTGATCAGAAGCCAGTGGCCGTGGGACATGTCCGGTTCCATGGTCAGCACCGCGAACATCACCGGGATGTTGTCGATCACCGCCGAGATGACCCCCAGGGCGATATTGGCGCCCGTGGCGTGCCACTCGGTATAGAGGGCATCGGAGAGCAGCGAGAGATAGCCCATGAAGCCCAGCCCGCCCACGCACATCACCACGCCATAGAAGAACAGCAGGGTATCCCACTCGGCCCGGGCCACCCGGCTGAAGACGTCGAAGGGCACCACGCTGCCCAGCTGCTCGAGCATCTTCCAGTCGCCGCGCTGGGTATAGAGGGTGCGCTTGCGCTCCAGCGAACGCGGCAGCGTCTGGCGCAGGTAGTAGCCGAAGAACTGCAGATAGCCGAGCCCGGTCATCATGCCCAGCACCGGCGGCAGGTGCAGCACGGTGTGACAGGCCACCGCGGTGGCCACGGTCAGCAGGAACAGCACGATGATGCGGCGGGCACCGCGCTTGAGTTCGAAGTCCTCCTCCAGGGCCGCCGGCTTGCGGTTCTTGATGAAGGCGTTCATCACCACGGCGGGAATCAGGAAGTTCACCAGCGAGGGCACCAGCAGTTCGAAGAACTCGTGGAACTTGACGATGCCGGCCTGCCACACCAGCAGGGTGGTGATGTCGCCGAAGGGGCTGAAGGCGCCGCCGGCATTGGCGGCCACCACGATATTGATGCAGGCCAGGTTGATGAAGCGCTTGTCGCCCTCGGCCACCTTGGTCACCACCGCGCACATCAGCAGCGCCGTGGTCATGTTGTCGGCCACCGGCGAGATCACGAAGGCCAGCAGGCCGGTGATCCAGAACAGCGAGCGGAAGCTGAAGCCCTTGTGCACCATCCAGCCGCGCAGGGCGTCGAAGACCTTTCGCTCGTCCATGGCGTTGATGTAGGTCATCGCCACCAGCAGGAACAGCATCAGCTCGGTGAACTCCAGCAGGGTGCTGCGGAAGGCATGCTCCGAGGCATCCGACATGCCCGACTGCACGTAGACCCAGCCGATCAGGCCCCAGATGATGCCGGCCGCCACCAGCACCGGCTTTGACTTGCGCATGTGGATCTTTTCCTCGGCCATGACCAGCGAATAGGCCAGGGCGAAGATCAGCACCGCGAAGCCGCCGACGAAGGAGTGCGTGAGGTCGAGCTCGCCGGTGGCGGCAGCGGCGGGCGTGGCGCTGAGGGCCAGCGGGGCGAGGGGCAGCCAGCGGGCGGCCGGGGAGCGAGCTGCGGTGCGGCGGAGTATCTGCATGGCGACGATCATCCTGTGGCTGGGCGTGGGAGGCGCGTTTGGATAAGCGATGCGTCAACTACCAGCGTACTGAGATGGCGCGTCGTCGGGTCTGCCCCTTTGGTAGGGGATAGCGGTGAAAATCAACGCTCCGGCCAACAACCAGGTCGGGATGGGCGCCCGAAGAGGGAAATTTTGTGGCATTATCTGGCCCTCTCCGGGCATGGCCCGGAATCGCATCGCCAACGACTTCAGGGCAGGCTCTCGACGCATGTTTCTCGATGATTACCATTCGCGCACGGACTCGCGGTTCTGCATCACGGCAGAGCAGGCGAGCCGTTTCGCCAAGCGCGTCGCCGGTGACTTCAACCCGATTCACAACCCGGACGCGCGGCGCTTCTGCGTGCCCGGCGACCTGCTCTTCGCCCTGGTGCTGGCGCGGTTCGGCCTGTCTCAGCGCATGACCTTCCGCTTCCTGAGCATGGTCGGCGCCGAGGTGCCGCTGACCTTCGACGAGGACGACGACGGCCGGATCCGGGTGCGCGACGACAGCGGCAAGTGCTACCTCGAGGTGGAGCGCAGCGGCGACATCACCCGCGACGAGGCCGTGGTCGAGGCCTTCACGCGCTGCTACGTGGCCTTCTCCGGCAAGAACTTCCCGCACTACCTCAAGCCGCTGATGGAAGACCGCGGCGTGATGTTCAATCCCAAGCGCCCGCTGGTGATCTACGACAGCATGGGCTTCTCGCTGGAGCGCCTGAACGGCATCGATCCCGGCCTGGAGCTGGTCGACGCCTCGCTGGAGGTGGTCGGCAAGCGCGGTGACGCGCTGCTCGAATTCCGCATTCTGGCCGGCGGCGAGGAGGTCGGCACCGGCTCCAAGAAGCTGGTGGTCAGCGGCCTGTGCGACTATGACGCCGGCACCATGGATGCCATCGTCGAGGAGTTCTATCGCCTCAAGGCGGCGCACGACGCCGAGGCCTGATGCCACCGGCGTGCCCGGCGCTTGCTTCCGCCGGGCCTGTCGCGGACTAGGCAAGCCGGGCGGCGATGGCGCAAGATGCCGGCAGTATCCCGTCAAAGGATGACTCGATGATACGCACACTGCTGGTGGAACCGGGCGCGGGCGAGATCCGCGGCGGCGAGGAGCTGATCGCGCGCTGGCGCGAACGCGACGACAGCCATCTGTGGATCGACCTGCAGGGCGAGCCCATGGCGGACGAGCGGGTCATGCTGGAAGGCTTCGGCTTTCACCCGCTGGCCATCGACGACGTCCATCGCGAGCGCCATCCGCCCAAGATCGAGGAGTTCGAGGACCACACCCTGATCCTCTATCGCGGCATCTCCTCCTTCGACGCCGAGCTCAGCTACGAGCCCCAGCGGATCGCCTTTTTGCTCGGCGAGCGCTTTCTGATCAGCCTGCATCCGGGCCTGGCGATGAGCATCGACCGGCTGATGAGCCAGGACGCCGGTGCCCTGCTGGCGCGCTCCCCCGAGTTCGTGGCGCTACGCATCATGTACGCCTCCGCCGGCTACTACCTGGACAGCCTGTTGGCCTTCGAGACCGAGCTGAGCGACCTCGAGGACGCCCTGGTCGAGGATGGCAACGATGCGCTGATGCGCCGCATGATCGGCTATCGCTCGCGGTTGGTGAAGATGCGCCGGGTGTTCAACTACCACCTGGGCATCACCCAGGAGCTGACCGCCTACGACTACGCCCATCTGCCGCGCGACGACGAGGAGACCCTGCACGCCATCAACGACGTGCACGAGCGCTTCGAGCGGCTCTACAGCCTGACCCAGATGTACTACGACATCTGCGGCGACCTGATCGACGGTCACCTGTCGCTGTCCTCGCACCGGCTCAACGAGACCATGCGCGTGCTGACGGTGATCACCGCGATCTTCGTGCCGCTGACTTTCATCGCCGGCATCTACGGCATGAATTTCAGCCATATGCCCGAGCTGACCTACCGCTACGGCTACTTCATCGTCATGGGCGTGATGCTGGCGATCGGCGCCGGCCTGCTGTGGTGGTTCCGGCGCGTCAAATGGCTATGAGCGAGGCCGGTGGGGCATAGTGCCGCAGCGTGAGCGGCTTCCCCGCGGCCGCCGCGGCCCGTAGTCTCGAGGGTTCCCTCTTCTGACGCGGTCTCGACCATGCATCCACAGCGCGAACAACTCCATAACGAGCTGCATGCCCGGCCCTCGATCTACTTTTCCGAGCCGGCACACCTTCATCACTACGCCTTTCTCGACACCGACGGCGTCTGCGACGGCATCGTCCGGCGACTGTACGAGCTGACCGGTACCCGACCGGCGCCCGATGCCGTGCAGGGCATCCTCACCCTCGACGGCGATCGGGTGCTGAAGTGGGAGCGCCATACCGAGTTCTTCACCCTCACCCTGATGGTGCCGATCGTCGACGATACGCCGCTGTGGCCGGCGCCGCCGCCGCGGCTGGCCGAGATCGCCGAGGCGCATCAGCAGGCGCTGATCAGCGCCACCCTGATCCGGGTCGAGAACGAGGCCGACTGGGCCGGCGATACCGCCCACTACGGCTTCGTCGACCCGGCCGGCTCGCGGGTCGCCGGGGGCGACGCCACCGTGTGGAGCGACTTCCGCCTCGACGAGGCCGGCGTCAACCGCCTGCTGGTGGTCAACCGCGGCCTCAACGACTTCCGCCTCGGCCGCATCGGCCGCCGCCTGCTGGAGATCGAGACCTATCGCATGATGGCGTCGCTGGCGCTGCCCCTGGCCAAGTCGCTGGGTGCCGAACTGGCGGGCTTCGAGGCCGAGCTCGGTGAGCTCTCCGACCGCAACGCCGAGGATCTCCCCGGAGGACCGCGTCAGCTGCTGGGGGCGATCGCCTCGCTGTCGGCGCGGCTAGAGCGCTGCGGCGCGCAGAGCCGCCATCGCTTCGCAGCCACCGAGGCCTATGCGCGCATCGTCTTCGATCGGGTCGAACGACTGCGCGAGACGCGGGTGGCGGACTGCCAGCGGCTGGGGCTGTTCCTGATGCGCCGCTTCCAGCCCACGGTGCGCTACTGCGCGGCGGTGGACCGCCGTCAGGAGCGGCTGGCCGAGAATGTGGCGCGCCTCAACGACCTGCTGCGAACCCGCGCCCAGGTGGAGATCGAGGAACAGAACGTCGAGATCCTCAAGAGCCTCGATGCGCGCTCCAGCAGCCAGCTGAAGATCCAGAAGGCGGTCGAGGGGCTGTCGATCATCGTCATCAGCTACTACGTCTTCAGCCTGATCAAGCTGGCCCTGGACAGCCTGGAGGCGCTGGGCATGCCGGTCGCTCCGTGGCGGGCGGTCGCCGTTTTCGGGCCCCTGGCGCTGCTGGTGCTGGTGTTGCTGGGGTGGCGGATATGGCGGGTCAAGAACCATTGAGGAGGGGAGGTCGGGCGCCGGCGGCGGCCGGCGCCCGGGCGCTGTCACTTCAGGTAGACCTGGCCCTGATCGTAGAGCGAGCGGCAGTCGTTGGCGTCGTGGTAGCGGTCCTCGTCGACATTGAGCGAGTGCACGCCCGGCCCGGCGAAGCGCGGGTCGTCGCATTCGCCGTCGTTGGCCCAGCGGCTGGTGTTGTCGCCCCACTCGATGCCGTGGCTGGAGCCGCCGCCTGAGGCGGTGCCGGCGCCGTTGCTCCAGGCGGGCTCGGCCTCGGAGATGTAGACGCTGGCATCCGGCAGGCCGCCGGACTCGTAGGTGCCGACCCAGATGTTGTAGTTGCCGGAGGGCGGATCGCTCCAGGTGATGCCGGGGTTGGTGCCGGCGGCGGTGGAGAAGTCATCGTTGCAGTGCCAGTTGCCCGCGGCATCGTAGACCACCAGGGTGACGTCTTCCTGGGATTCGGCGTAGATGCTCAGGGTGTACTGGCCGGCCTCGTAGTTGAGGTCCAGGTCCGGCTCGCCGCTGATATAGCCGCTGCAGTTGGGGCCGGCCTCGCTGGCGGCCTGGTTGCCGCCGGCGGTGAGCGAGGTGACGTGCGGATCGGGCTGGAAGCCTGAGTTGAGGTTGACGGTGCCGTAGGTGGGGCTGGCCTGCCAGTCCAGGGCCTGGGCACAGCCGCTGAGGAGCAGCATGGGCAGGGCCGCGAGCGCGGTCTTGCGATGAGTCGACGACAGCATGGTCTTGTTCCCTTGCGATTTAAGTCCTTGAGAAAGCGAGAATATTGCGCCGCTCGCAATATCCGTTCGCGATTTTCATGTGCGTTGCGCACCGAAGTAATATGAACAAGCGCCCGGGGAAAGTCACGCCGGGGCGTGGTCCCGGCGCAGCCGCTCCAGCCGGGCGTAGAGGTGTTCGGTGAAGAAGCCATGCATCAGGAAGCGCTGGCTGAGGTTCCAGGGCCCGACCAGGTAGTGCGGGTACTTGTTGTAGGCCAGCTCGGCCAGGCTCGGGTCGCCGATCATCCGTCCGATGCGCAGCGCGATCGACTGGTCGAGGTTGAAGCCGTTGATGGCGTCGCGGTACTCCTCGCGGGTCAGCAGCAGGCAGAACAGGCACATGAACAGCACGTGGGCGCTCTCGAAGTCGAGCACCTGGGTGCACCGGCGCTCGACCGTGAAGTCGGCCATGTCCAGCGGCCGCCAGTGGTCCCAGCGCAGCGCCTCGGGCGGCCGCGAGGCGGTGTCCTGGCCGCCTTCGCCGAGCTCGGCGAAGGCCCGGAACAGCTCCTGGTCGTGGTCGACGAAGCTCGCCGTGAGCATGTCCTCGATGCGTCGCGGATACAGCGCCAGCGGCTCGACCCGGCCAGCGGCGCCGTTGTCGATCAGGAAGTTGATGACGTTCGACTCGGTGGCGTAGTGGCGCAGGATCAGCAGGTTGGCCTCGGGGCTGACCACGTGGCGGCAGAACCAGCAGATCAGCCGCTGCAGCAGACCATGGGCGCGGAACTGGGGCAGCGGCAGCCGCTTGAGGAACCAGGTCAGGTGCAGCAGCGCGCCCAGCACCAGCTGCAGCAGCGGGCGCAGCGACCAGCGCGTGGGGCGCTCCATGTCGTCGAGCCAGAGCCGCAGCGCCTCGTGCTCGATGGGCAGGGTGTCGTCGGCCTCCAGGGCACGCAGGAAGGGGCTACGCCGGCTCATGGTCGATCTCCTCGAGCTGCAGGGCATAGAGCCGCGCCACCACCCGGGCGGTGCGCAGGATGGCGCGGCGCTCGGCCTCGCCGCGGCACACCCGGTCGAGCAGCGCGTAGAGCTTGTCCAGGTGGGCGTCGTCGTTGGCGCCGTGATAGCGCATGAAGCGCGTGGCGTCGCCGTCGCCGCCGAGGGCAGCATCGATGCGCCGGGCCCAGTCGTCGGCCATCTTGTGGCCGAGCCCTTCGATGATCCACATGGCGCCGATCAGGTCGACCGGATTGGGCTGGCCGGCGCGATGCATCATGAAGGCGTGCAGCGCCTCGCTGCCGGCGTTGCGCTCGGCGTGAACGATCGTCTGGCGCTCGCCCCCGGCTGCCACGTAATCGGCCTCCAGCATCTCGTAGTCGCGGTGTTCCTCCCGGGCGTGCTCGATGACCATCGAGCGCACGTCGGCGAAGTCGCGTTCGAAGCTCGAGGCACCGCGGGTGATCCAGCGTGCGCCCTCGATCACCTGCTGGCGCAGGTGGCACAGCAGCCGGCGGTAGTCCTCGTCGGTGAAGCGGTCGCGCTCCAGGCGTTGAAGGATCGGCACCCGGCTCAGCTGGCGCTCGAAGTCGAACCAGACGCGCATCAGGCCCTGCAGGCAGGCCTGGCCCTCGGAGGTGGTGACCTTGTCGCTCATGAGGTGGCCTCCTTGACCACGGTGAGGTGCATGTAGACGTTGTTGAAGCGCCCGCTCTCGGGCACGAAGCACAGCAGGGTCTCGCCCTCGGCGAGCTCGCGGGTGCGGCGGAACTCGTCGAGCATGATGAACAGCGAGGCGCAGCCGGTGTTACCGCGGGTGTAGAGGTTGGTGTACCACTTCTCCTCGGGAATGGCGGCGCCGGCCTGGGTCAGCATGTCGTGGATCTGGCCGCGGAAGTGATGCGACGAGTAGTGGCACAGCAGGTGGTCGACCTCGTCGACCCTCACCCGGCCCTCGTCGATCAGCCCCAGCAGGCCGTCGACGCCGAGCTTCACCAGATGATCGAGCAGCCGCACGTCCTGGCGGATCAGCAGCGCGCCGTCGGCCTCGGCCTCGGCGTAGGTGGGGTAGTCCTGCCAGCTCGGGTGGCGCCCCTGGCCGTTCGGCCGGCCCACGCTCATGCACACCGGGAAGGCGTCGGCGTGGGATACGCCGCGGATCCAGTCGATGCGCAGGCTCAGCCCGCGCGGGCGATTCTCCAGCAGCAGGGCGCCGGCGCCGTCGGAGAGCATCCAGCGCAGGAACTCGGCGTCGAAGTCCGGCGTGGCGCCGGCGGCCTCGAAGCGGCTGGCCTTGAACAGCCGCGAGGCCAGCTCGCTGGCGACCACCAGGGCATTGCCGTGCTCGCCGGCGCGGATCGCCGTGTAGGCCGCTTTCAGCGCCATCATGCTGCTCGAGCAGATGCCGTGGCTGGTATGCAGCTCCAGGCTCGGCAGGCCCAGCTCGGCCTGCACCATGCTGCCGAAGCCCGGCAGCACCAGGTCGCCCTGGCTGGTGGCCACGCTGAGCATGTCGAGGCGGGCATCGGGCAGGTAGCCCCGATCCAGGCAGTCGCGGCCGGCCAGGGCGGCCATCTCGCCGTTGCTGACGGTGGTGCGATGCTCGGCGTCGATGGCGTAATGGCGCGTGCGGATGCCGTTGGATTGCAGGATGCGCCGCTTGAGCCGGCTGGGCTTGCCGTGGACAAGGCCCAGCACTTCCTCGATGCGGTCGTTGTCGACCGGCTCGCCGGGCAGGTGGTGGCCGGTGCTGGTGATGTAGACGCTCATGCCGACCTCCGGCGTTTCAGGGCGAACACCAGGCAGCGCAGGTTCTCCTCCGCGTAGGGGAAGATCGCCAGCACCGCCATGAAGGCCAGATAGCCGGGCAGGTAACCGTCGCCGCCGTGGGGCGTGGTCAGTGGCACCAGCGCCAGCTGGCCGGCCCAGTCCAGGGTCAGCAGGTCGACCACCGTCGGGCCGTTGATCACCGCGATCAGCGCCAGCATGTAGAGCGGCAGGCTGGCCAGATAGTTGTGGGCATGCATCTCCCAGATGCTGATGTGCCGGCGCGGGGCGGCGTAGTGCACGTCCCAGTGGGCGACCAGCTCGTGCAGCACCCAGGCCGCCAGGCAGATCAGCAGCACCAGCACGTTGACTTCAAAGAGCAGGCACAGAAGGATCGGAATGCCGACCTGGAGGCCCATCAGCGAATGGACCAGCGACTCCTTGATCCCCGAGGTGGCCTCGATGCGGGTGGCGCGATGGCAGCACCAGTCGACGAAGCCGGCGATGCCCCAGAGCGGCAGGAAGACGTAGAGCAGGACCTGGACCAGCAGCGCATCGGTGGTCATGACGTGACCTCGCGGCGATGGCGGAAGACGGTGAGTGACACTGTGAGATCTCCTTTCCATGGAGGTTGTGAAACACTGTTCGAAAACAAGCCTAGCCGGTCTCCGGCGAAATGCAAACGGTCGTTTTAATCTCGGGTGTCGGCCGACCATGCCCCGCCGCCGAGACGACAGGGGCCAGGGGCAATGCAGGGAAATATAAGCCATGACGAATCAAAAGGCTCTCGCGTTTCGACCGCTCGAGCTGTCACAGCTGGCCTCGCTGCAGGGCTGTCGCTATCCGGTCGCCGAGTTCATGCAGCCTGGCCCTTCGGGATAGGCCCGGCGAGCGCCCGGGGAGGACGCTATGCTGGTGACGAGACCTCGGGTCTCGTTCCTTTCCTCGCTTCGTTGGGAGATATCGCACCATGAACACGACGCTACTCACCGCCCGGCTGGGCCGCTGTCTGCTGCTGGCGCTGCCGCTGGTGGTCGGCTCGGCGCTCGCCGCGGACGGTCAGGACCTGACTTTCCAGGGCGATGCCAGTTTCCAGGGGCCTCACGGCGGTCAGGCCATCCAGGCGGCGCTGATCGACACGGCCCGCAACGAGACCATCGCGATCAAGACCGGCAAGGTCTCCGCCGATGACGATCCGAGCTTCTCCTTCACCTTTCCCGGGGCCCTGATGGAGGGAGGCCAGTACGCCGTGAACTACTGGATCGACGCCAACTTCGGCGGCGGCACGCCGGGCAACTGCGATTCCATGCAGCACGACCACCAGTGGCACGTGGCCCTCGAGCCCGGCAGCGGCCCGGTGACCCATACCGAGCACCACGATCCCTCGGCGCAGACCTCCGTCTGCGACACCTTCCGCTGAGCGCGCCTCGGCTCACTCTCCCGGGGAGGGGATCTGTGGCCGATCGTCGTCTCTGACCCGGTCGCGGCCGTCGTGCTTGGCACGATACAGCGCACGGTCGGCCCGGGTGACCAGGCCGTCGATGGCGGTATCATCCGGCCTCACCAGCGCCACCCCGATGCTCACCGTCAGCGGCCTGGTCAAGCCCTCGACCGCCAGCGCGGCCACCTCGCGACGCAGACGATCGGCGGCCTCCAGGGCGGCGTCGCGAGTCGACACCTTGAACAGTCCGATGAATTCCTCGCCGCCGAAGCGGGCGATGACGTCGCCCTGACGCCGCGTGCGCAGCAGCAGTGCGGCGACGGCGCACAGGGCCCGGTCGCCCTGGTCGTGTCCCAGGCGGTCGTTGATGGCCTTGAAGTCGTCCAGATCGGCCAGGATCACCGCGAAGCCCTCGCCGTAGCGCTGCCAGTGCTCGAGGTAGCGAGGCGCGGCCTCGAAGAAGGCGCGGCGATTGTCCAGGCCGGTGAGCGGATCGCTGTAGGCCTGGCGCTTCATGGCCTGCACGGTCCGTTCCAGTTCGAGCGTGCGCTCGCGAATCCGTGCTTCCTGGTGCCGGTTGGTCTCCTCCAGGGCCAGTTTGGCCGCGTGCAGCTCCTCGACGCGGGAGCCCAGCCGGTGCATCAGCTTCAGGGTGGTCGCCTCGAGGGTGCGGATCTCGTCGTCGTGGCGGTGGTGGGGCCGGGGGGGGCGGTCGGTGGCGAAGTCGCGCTCGCCGGCCTCGACCAGGAACCGCGACAGGCGGGTGATCGGCCGAATGGTCAGCGCGTGGAAGGCGGCGAACAGCACCAGCGCCAGCGCCAGGGCGCGCAGGGTACCGGCGAGCAGCGTCACCAGCATTCGGGTCGCGAAGTCATTGATGGCGTTCGCCGGGCTGATCTCCAGTACCAATGCGCCCACGGGCTGCTGCCCCTGGTGGCGCAGGGGCAGCTCGAGCCGTCGTTCGCCGCCGAACAGCCCGGCGCTGAACGGCAGCCAGGCGGCGACCTGTGGCTTGCGTGAATCGCCCAGCACGATATCGCCGGGCAACCGCAGGCGGCAGCCATGAATGGCCGGATGGGCGATCAGGCCCTCGCACATCACCCGCGCCAGGTGGCCGTCCAGCTGCCAGGCGGCGGAGGCGGCGGTGCTCAGGGTGCTGGTGACCAGCTGATCCAGGCTCTCTTGCTGGGACTGCCGATCGTTGCGGTAGTCGATCGCGATCTGCACGCCGGACAGCAGCCAGCCCAGCGCCAGGGCCACGACCAGCACCAGCCGCACCTGGCGACGGGCCAGGCGGCTGGCGAAGGCCGCCCGCAGGCCGCAGAGAGAACGGGCCGTCATTCCGGTGCCTCCAGGGGGCGTAGAGCGGACTGCAGGGCGGTGAGCGAGAAGTCGTAGCGATCCCGCCCGGGGTGGAGGTATCGACTGAAGCGTCGGAAGTCGATGCGTGACCAGGCCTTCTCGGTCAGGACGTCTCGCAAGGCGGGTGGGATCGGGGCCCTCAGGGCGGCCATGGGAAAGCGCAGATGAGGCGTCTCGGCGGTGACATCGATGCCGTGATAGAGATCGTAGAGGAGTACCATCGCCCAGGCGCCGGCCAGGAAGTGGCCGCCGTGGGTCAAGGTCATCTCACCGTTCCGGACGCTCGCCAGGGCGGGGGAAGACCAGTTCATGCCGACCACCGCATAGTCCTGACCCGCCGCCAGTCCATGCCGCCTGGCCGCCGCCATGGCGCCCAGCGCGATAGGGTCGTTGGCCGCCCAGATCGCATCGAAGCGTCGGCCGGTGCTCAGCCAGGTGTCGATGCGTCGGTAGGCCTCATCATAGGACCAGTCGACCATCAGACGGCGCAGCTCGTCGACGTCCGGGGCGGCCGCGAGCGCTCGATCCAGGCCGGCCAGTCGCGCCTGCGAGGCCGGGGTGGCGAAGTCGCCGGCCAGGGTCATCAGTGCGATCCGCTGACGCCGCGGGTGGAGGCGGTGGGCGGCGTCGAACAGTGCCGTGGCCATCTCGTGGCCGGCGCGCTCGTTGTCCGGGGTGAGACTGCCCAGCCAGTACGGCAGTTCGCGTCCCGCCCGCCCGACGCGGGCGACCTGTCGCTCGGTCAGGTCGTTGAGCAGCAGCAGGGTCGGAATGCCACGGTCATTGGCGTCGCGCACCAGATCGGCGGCCTGCCCGTGCTCGTTGACCAGGATCAGGTAGTCGGGGGGTGAGGGAGAGGCGATGGCCGCCTCGGCGTTCTGGCGCATGCGTGGCCATTCCCGCTCGCCATAGCTGATCTCCAGCGAGATGCCTAGCTGCTCGGCGGCGGCGCTCATGGTGTCGCTGACGGAGCGCCAGAAGCCCCCGGAGGCGAAACCGGGATTCACGAACCGGATCTGGAGCGGGGCCGAGGCGTCCGCGACGGACGGCATCGGCAGGCCGAGGCTGGCGAGGCAGGCAAGCACAAGCAGGAAGACTCTCACGTGGCTCGCCTCGCTCTCGATGGGACAGGAAATGGCGCGCGCTCCGGCGGTATCCGACCGGGATGCCGTGCGTCGGCCGGGGACATTGTCCTATCGGTTATGCATGATATTCAACAAAGTGAATTCACGATCCGCACAGCCCCGGACTGTTGGCAAATGGCAGTCACCGGGTGTCCCCACCGTGCCCCGCGTGACGAGACCTGCAAGGCCTACCACGGCGAGGCTCGCGCGCGTGTCGCGTGATTCGAGGCGCGGGTGCGGGAGGAAACCGGTTTGAAGCGCCGGTGGGCCCGGTCTCAGGGGCGGACCTTGCCGCGCAGCGCCTTGGTCTGGCCCTTCTTGACCTTCCTGTCGACCCGGCGGCGCTGCGAGCCCTTGGTGGGCTTGGTCGGCTTGCGCGCCTTGCGCTGTTTGGTGGCCTGGCGGATCAGCTCGCGCAGCCGATTCAGCGCGTCTTCCTTGTTCAGCTCCAGGGTGCGATGTTCCTGGGCCTTGATGACCACCACCCCGTCCTTGCTGATGCGCTGGTCGGACAGCGCCAGCAGGCGTTCCTTGTAGAACTCTGGCAGGCTGGAGGCGGGAATGTCGAAGCGCAGGTGCACTGCCGAGGCGACCTTGTTGACGTTCTGCCCGCCCGCGCCCTGGGCGCGGATCTGGTGAATCTCGATCTCGTGGTCGGGCACTTCCACGGTGTTGGAGATACGCAGCATGGGGTCCTCGCGGCGGGGAAAATGGATGGGAGACGGGAGTGGGGATGGGCGTGCAGCGCGGCCGTTCAGCCGCGCCGACGCAGCGGCTCGAGCAGCTCGTTGAGACCGTTGTGGTCGATCTCGTGCATCAGCTGCAGCAGCTGGCCGATCTGCCCCTCGGGGAAGCCCTTGCGGGCGAACCAGGCGAGATAGGGGCCGGGCAGGTCGGCGATCAGGGTGCCTTCGTACTTGCCGAAGGGCATGCGCTGGGTGACCAGTCGTTGCAGGTCCTCGGATTGCAAGGCGCCGCTCCTCTCGGGTGAATGAAAACCGGGGAATGAAAACCGGAAAAACGAGGCCGAAGGGTACGCCACCCGGCCTCGGGCGGCCAGTCGCGAGGCGGGTTTCCCGAGCGGGCCTTGAATCCTGCCGGCCCGGCCCGCATTGATGGCGTACATTCCCGGCAGATGAGGCAACTCCCATGACCACACTGGTGATCGGCGCCAACGGCCAGATCGGCCGCCTGTTCTGCGAGCTGGCCCAGCAGGCCGGCGAGCCCGTGAGGGCGATGCTGCGCAACGACGATCAGCGCGCCTGGTTCGAGGCGCGGGGCATCGACACCGTGATCGCCGACCTGGAAGGCGAGCTGCGCCATGCCTTCGAGGGCTGCGACCAGGTGGTGTTCACCGCCGGCTCCGGGCCGCACACCGGCCTCGACAAGACCCTGATGATCGACCTCAACGGCGCCATGCGCGCGGTGGACCTGGCCGCCGAGCTCGGCCTCGAGCGCTTCGTGATGGTCAGCGCCCTGCGCGTCGACGACCCGCTGGCCGGGCCGGAAAAGCTGCGCCCCTACCTCGCCGCCAAGCGCGCCGCCGATGCCCACCTCAAGGCCGCCCAGGTGCCCTGGGCAATCCTCAAGCCGGGCCGTCTCACCGATGAGCCGGCCACCCGGCGCGTCGCCGCCTCGTTGGAGGAAACCGGCGGCAATAACGACGTCTCCCGGGCCAACGTGGCCCACGCGCTGCTGCACCTGGTGCAGGGCAAGGCGCCGAACGGCCGAGAATATCCGCTGCTGGACGGCGAACGCGAGATCGCCGAGGTGGTGGCCTAGGCGCCGCAGGCGTCGAGCACCCGGTTGCGGCCGGCCTGCTTGGCGCGATAGAGGGCGCGGTCGGCGCGTTCCAGCAGCGTGCGGCTGGCCTCGCCCGGGGCCAGCATCGCGGTGCCGGCCGACAGAGTCACCCCGACCCCGGCCTGCCCCAGCGTCGCGTGCGCGACCAGCGCCCGCAGGCGCTCGAGCCCCTGGTGGGCCTCATCGAGGGTGACGTCGGGCAGGATCAGCAGAAACTCTTCGCCGCCCATGCGCGCCAGGATGTCGTAGCGTCGCAGGTTGCCCTGCATCAGCTCGGTGACGCCCGCCAGCACGTCGTCGCCGGTGGCATGGCCGTATCGGTCGTTGATCAGCTTGAACTGGTCGAGATCGGCGATGGCCACGCACAGCGACGTGCCCTGGCGATGGCTGCGCGCGATCTCCTCCTCCAGCCGGGCCATGCCGGCGCGGCGGTTGAGCAGCCCCGTCAGGTCGTCGTGGCGGGCCAGGAAATCCAGGCGCTGCTCCATGGCCTTGCGCTCGGTGATGTCGGTGATGAAGGTCACGCGCTTGGGCCGGCCGGCGTCGTCTTCCAGGCGCGACGACTCGGCGATGACGCTGCGCCGCTCGCCGCTGCGGCAGATCACTTCCCATTCCCGGCGCTCGTCGTGCTCCTCATCGCCCTGCATGAAATGCCGATGCTGGGCGATCAGCGCCTCGCGGTCGGCCTCCGGCATCAGCAGGGTGAAGGGCCGGCCCAGCAGCTCCGCCTCGGCGTAGCCGGAGAACGCGCAGTAGGCCGGATTGGCCATCTCGAACAGGCCGTCCTCGTCGGTGATGCAGATGCCGATGGGCGCCGCGTGGATCAGCCGCGGCACGTTGTCGGAGCGGGTCAGGGTCAGCGGCATGCATTCATCCTCGATCCTGCGGACGGGGAAACAGCGCGGCGATGCGCGGGGCCGGGTCCTCGGCCAGGGCATCGAGGGCCGGGCGTGCGAAGTAGTAGCCCTGCTGCAGTGGAATGCCGACCTCGAACAGCCAGCGCGCCTCCTCGGCGGTCTCCACGCCTTCGGCGATCAGCGTGACCCCGAGCGGGCCGGCCATGGCGGCCAGTGCCCGCACCATCGCCTGGCGTCGCGGATCCCGGTGGCAGTCTGTGACCAGCTGGCGATCGATCTTGAGCTTATCCGGATACAGTTCGGTGAGCACGTCAAGATTGGCGTGGCCGGTGCCGAAGTCGTCCAGCGCTACTCGAAAGCCCGCCCGCCGGTAGGCCTTGATGATCGCCGCCAGATGATCGCGGTCGACCACGCGCTCGGTCTCGACGATCTCGAAGATCAACCGCTCCAGCGGCCAGCCGACCCGACGCGAGACTTCCAGGGTGGCGCTCAGGCAGGCCTGTGGCTCGTAGACCGCGTTGGGCAGGAAGTTGATCGACAGCGGCACGTCCATGCCGAGCCGGCTGGCCTGCTCGATGGCCTTGACCCGGCAGGCCTGGTCGAAGCGATACATCAGCCGGTCGTCGACCTGTTCGAGTACCGAGTAGGCGGACTCGCCTTCGGGGCCGCGCACCAGCGCCTCGTAGGCGTGGATCTCGCGGCGGCCCACGTCGACGATCGGCTGAAAGGCCATGGTGAAGTCGAACGGCAGCTCGGCCTCGCAGCGGTTGCAGTGGTGGGCGACCCTGGCGCAGTGTCCCATGGCGATTCCTGTCGTCTGGCGTGGTGCACTACTCCATGGCAGGGCGATGGGGCAGAGCGATAAGGATTATTTATACTGATTATTCATCATGTATCGGTATTGTACAATTAGATGCGTCAACGCCTCGACGCGCCGCTTGCCTGACGGCATCATCCCGGTCCCCTGATTCACGAGGAACGACGCCATGAGCGATGCCGATGCCGCGCTGCCGGCCCGCGCCCGACACCTGCTCGAGTCGGCCCCCGAGGCCGCGCTGCCGCTGACCTACCAGCGGCTGGCCGAGGCGCTTGAACTCACTCCGCCGCGCACCATCCGCCGCGTGGCGCTGGCCCTGGAACAGCTGATGCGGGAGGACGCCGCTGCCGGCCGCCCCTTCATCGCCGCGCTGGTGGTCAGCCGCCAGGGAGAAGGCCTGCCGCGGGCGGGCTTCTTCGAGCTGGCCGTCGCCCTTGGGCGCTTCCCGCAGGATCCGGCGCTACAGGCCGAGGCCTGGCGCAAGGAGTTCCAGTGCGCCTTGACGCAGCGAGAGGGTCTGCACAACGCCTAGAAACGACGGCGCCCGCCAGTAAGGCGGGCGCCGGGGCTCGGGCGAGGGGAAGCGTGTATAGAGCGAGCCCTGGGGCGTCAGTCGTGGCGCCAGCGACTGACCAGCAGTGTCGGCACGATGATGATCACCAGGCTGATCACCAGCCACCAGAAGCCGTCCTGATAGGCGAGGATCGAGGCCCAGACCCCGGGCGATACCTCGTCGCTCGGCGCGCCGGTGACGGCGATCTGCTGGCCGTGCAGGGCGGTCTGGCGCTCGAGCAGGATCACCAGCCCGGCGGTGCCCAGGGCGCCGCCCAGCTGCATCACGAAGTTGAGCATGCCCGAGCCGTAACCGGTCAGTCGTGCCGGCAGCGCGGCGATGGCGTTGGCCAGTGTCGGCGGCGGGAAGGCGGCCATGCCGATCGCCATGATGCCCATGATCCCGGCCAGGGCGGCGAAGCCGGTGCCGGCGTCCATCTGCGCCATCTGCCACACCGCATACACCGTGCTGGCCAGCCCCGGCAGCGTCAGCCACAGCGGCGGATGGCGATCGCTGAGCCAGCCGACCAGCGGCACCAGCACGCCGAGCACCGCCGTGGAGGGCAGGTAGATCATGCCGGTGGCGATCGGGCTGAAGTGCAGCACCGACTGCACGAACTGCGGCAACAGATACATCACGCTGTAGAAGGTGCCGCCGAACAGCAGCATCGCCAGGGTGCCGACCACGAACAGCCGATAGCGGAAGATCGACAGGTCCATCAGCGGCTGTGCACAGCGCCGCTGCCAGGCCACGAAGGCCACGCCGGCGAGCAGCGCGAACAGTGCCAGCCCGGCGATTCGCGGATCGCTCCAGCCCCAGCGCTGGCCGCTGGAAAGGGCCGTCAGCAGGGCGAAGACCGCGGCGAACAGCAGCCCGGCGCCGGCCCAGTCGAACGGCGGCAGCGGCCCGCCGCGCTCCCTGGGCGGCAGGAAGAACCCGCCCATCACCACCGCCGCCACGCAGATCGGCAGCGGCACGAAGAACACGTAGTGCCACGACAGGTGCTCGACCAGCCAGCCGCCGATCACCGTGGCCAGGGTCAGCGGCAGTCCCAGGCACATGCCATACATGGCCACCGCCATGCCGCGCCCCTCGGCGGGATAGACGTCGAACAGCACCTGCATCGCCAGCGGCCGGATCAGCCCGGTCATGGCGCCCTGGATCACCCGCGCGGCGACCAGCATCGCCATGCCGTTACCCAGCCCGCCGAGGATCGAGGCGCCGATGAACACCAGCAGCAGCCCCATGTAGGTGGCACGCTGGCCGACGGCGTGCACCAGCCAGGGAGCCACCAGCAGCGATACCGTGGTCGAAGCCAGGAAGCCGGTGGAGAGCCACTGCACCTCGGCGTCGCTCAGTCCGAAGTCGTCGCTGATGAAGGGAATCGCCACGTTGACGATGGTGATCGACATGCCGAGCGCCACCAGGCCCAGCATCACCGTGAGCGTGACCCACAGCCGGTAGCGGGGGCCGTAGCGCCGGTAAAGGCGTTCGACCTGGGTCATGAACGATGCCCCGCGCTGGTCGAGGGCGAGAAGCGGACGGACGGGCGATGCGGGATCGGGCGATGCTGAGTCGGGCGATGAGAGGTGTCATCCGGCACGGGAATTCTCCTTCATGCGATCGGGGGAAGGGACGATGTCGGCGGCCACGGCGGGGATCGCCACCACCATGGCACGCGAAAAGAGGCCGGCCCCCAAGGAGGAAGCCGGCCCTAAATCGAAGGAAACAGCAAACCATGCGCCGGTGCTAGCCAGATCATAGTTCGCTACCTAATTATTCTATCGCGTTGGAGCCGGCTTGGCTAGAGGAGACGCGTTCGCGTCGGGGAGGCGGCGTTCCGGCATCCCAGTGGGGCGAGCGCTGACCGGCGGCGCGGCGTGCTAGCCTGACGCGATGCCTGAGGACACGCGGTAAAGGAAGACACGCATGGAAGAAATCGGACTGAGTGGGGTGGTGACGAGGGAGTGGCTGGGGCAGGGCGTCAGCCTGGTGGCGCTGGCGCTGTGCGTGGCCGGTTTCGCCAGCCGGCGCGACGATCGGCTGTTCGTGCTGCTGCTGTTCGCCAACGTGGCCTTCGCCGCCCAGTTCGCGCTGTTCCAGAGCTGGGTGGCGGCGGGCATCTCGGCGCTGATCGTGCTGCGCATCGCCCTGGTGCGTCGCTACCCGGGCAATGTGGCGGTGATGGTCGGGGTGCTCGTCGCGACCCTGGCAGTCGCCCTGCTGACCTGGAGCGGCCCGCGCGACGTGCCGGCGCTGCTGGCCGGCCTGCTCGGCAGCTGGGGCATGTTCATGCTGCGCGGCGTCGCCATGCGCGCGGTGCTGGCCGCGGCGGCCTTCTGCTGGGTGATCAGCAATCTGCTGGCCGGCTCCATCGGCGGCACCCTCGCCGAGACGCTGATTCTCGTCACCAACCTGATCACCATCTGGCGCCTGCGGCGTGCCGCCCGGCGCTATGGCCTGACCCCCTGAGCCCAATTGGCTGAGCTGAAGAGGCCGAGCGCCGATCCGGGCCGGCCCGAGCGGCTTACATCTGGGCGACGAGGTAGTTCTCGCGGCCGACCAGCTTGATCAGGCGCAGCTGCTGTTCCAGCCAGTGGGCGTGGTCTTCCTCGGTGTCGGCGAGCAGCGGCAGCAGGATGGCACGGGTGTTGAAGTCGCGCTCGCGCTCGCACAGGGCGATGGCGGCCTTCAGGGCATCGCCGACCTCGTACTCGAGCTGCAGATCGTAGCCGAGCATCTCTTCCACGTCCTTGCCGATGCGGACCTCGGTGCGGGTGTGGATGTCCGGCTTGCCCTCGAGCATCAGGATGCGCTCGATCAGCTTCTGGGCGTGGCCCTTCTCGTCGTGGAACTCGTGGTCGATGCGCTCGTGGAGCTTGGTCAGGCCCATGTCGGCGTACATCTCGGCGTGCACGAAGTACTGGTCCATGGCGGCGAGCTCGGCGGCGAGCAGGCCGTTCAGGGCGTCGATGATCTCTTGATTGCCTTGCATGAGCGCTTTTCCTTGTCGATGTGACGTATCAGTCGCGCATCCTAGTCTGGGGCGCGAGCTTGGTCAATTTTCCCGCTATTTCAATGGCTTGAGATTGTCTTCGCGTGCGATTCGCATTCGGTTCAGTCGCTCACGCCGAACACGCTCTTCAGATAGCGCACATAGGCCTCGTCGCGCGACAGCGTCTTGCCCGGTTCATCGGAAATCTTGGCCACCGGCTGGCCGTTGCAGGCCACCAGCTTGATCACGATGTTCATCGGCTTCACCTCCGGCAGGTCGCAGGTCAGGCTGGTGCCGATGCCGAAACTGGTGCGTATGCGCCCGTCCAGCGCGGTCTTGATGTCCATCGCCGAATCGAAGGTCAGCGCGTCGCTGAAGATCAGCGTCTTGCTGCGCGGATCGATGCCCAGCCGCTGGTAGTGGCGGATGCACTTCTCGGCGAACACCATGGGATCGCCGCTGTCGTGCCGCAGGCCGTCGAACAGCTTGGCGAAGTAGAGATCGAAGTCGGCCAGGAAGGCGTCGAGGTTGATGGTGTCGGTCAGCGCCACGCCCAGGTGCCCGCGATACTCCTGCACCCAGGCCTCCAGGGCGGCGCGCTGGCTGTCCACCAGCCGGCTGCCGAGCTGCTGGTGGGCCATCACCCATTCGTGGGCCATGGTGCCCATCGGGGCCAGGCCGTGGCGGCGGGCGATATCGACGTTGCTGGTGCCGACGAACTGGCCCGGAAACTCCTCGGTCAGTACCTCGACGATGGCCTCCTGCACCGGTTGGGAGAGCCGCCGCCGGGTGCCGAAGTCGGCCAGGCGGAAGTCGGCCAGCTGCTCGGGCGTGTAGTCGCGGCGCAGTCGGGCCATCTTCTCGCGCAGTTGCGCCACCGCCTGATCGACGCTGGCGCCGGGATTCAGGGTGTGATTGCGGACCTCACTGATGATGGCGAGGATCACGATCTCGAACAGGATGCTGTGCGTCCAGGGCCCGTCGATGACGATGCACAGCTCGCTGCCCTCCATGTGCAGGTCCACGTATTGGGGGCGGAAGCGGTACAGCTCCAGGAAGCGGATGAAGTCCGGCGACAGGTAGGCGAAGCCGCTCAGGTAGTCGGATTCCGCCTCGCTCAGCGACAGCGAGGCCAGGCCGTCGATCTGGGCGCGGATCTCGTCGAGATAGGGGCGCAGGTCCTCGGCATCGCGGCAGCGGAATTCCCAGGTTACGCTGGCATTGGGGTAGTTGTGGTGAACCCCCTGCATCATGGTGAGCTTGTACCAGTCGGTATCCAGCAGCGAGGTGATGATCTGACCCGGGGCGCGGTACGTGGCCGCCATGAAGGATGCTCCCTGTGAGTGATGGTGGGCCCGCCGGGGCGCGGGAGCATGATGGTAGCGTGTTCACGATTCGGTGACGAATCGGCCCCGACGTCGCCTCAGGCCGAAAGGCGCGCCGCCAGATCCTCGAGGAAGGTCTGGATACGGGCCGCATTGGTGCCCAGATCGCTTCGTCCGAGGCGCGAGGCCGAACGCATGTCCACCCTCGTGCCCGCCGCGCTCGGCGTCAGGCGGATCACGATATCGTCCTCGAAGCCGAACCAGCGGGTGGTGGCCACCGCCTCGAGCCGGCGCTCGCTCACGACCGCGATCGACCAGCCGCGCGCCCGGGCCAGGGCCGCGGCGGCATCGCGCACCTCCGGCAGCGGCCGGGCGATCGTGAGCGGCCCGAGGTTCGGGTAGCCGGAACGCTGCGCCTCGGCGAAGGCGCGGGGATAGTCGAGCGCGTTGGGCGCCGCCCGGCGGGCCTCGGCCAGCGCCACGAAGGCCGGCGGGTCGGCGAGGTCGGTGGTGATGTCGTGGATCGGCGGCACGCTGCGGGCCAGCTCGCGCATCTGCAGCGGCGGCGCGACGATCGCCACCGCCGCGGCGATCACCAGCAGGCTCGCCAGGGCCGGCTTGCCGCGCCGACAGGCGCCTGCGATCAGCAGAGCCACGACGGCGACGAACGCCGCGCCCACGGCCAGCAGCGCGCCGCGATGCAGCAGCGAGAACGACTGACCGAGCGATAGCCACTCCAGGCGATAGGCCGGCCCCGCGCCACCCATCAGCAGCGCCGAGATCACCAGCAGCAGCACGGCGAGCCAGGCCAGGGCGACCGGCCAGCGGCCACCGCGCGGTCGGGGCTTGAAGGTCAGCGACATCGCGTCAGGTGCCTCCTGTGGTTAGGTTGCGTCCCCCTAATGTAGTGCCCTTGGTGGCGCCTGCCGATCCTGCCGGCACGCGCGGGTCGCCGATAGCCCGACGTTATGGCGCCGATATTGGTAAATCGTGAGCATGTTAAGTATCTTGTGCGGGTCTTGGCAGGGCCGTTGAATCAACCGATCCTGACCCCCCGAACGTGAATACCGCGAGGCTCCATGAATCCGACCATCGAACTGCTGAAGTCCCACCGCTCGGTGCGCAAGTTTACCGACCAGAAGATCCCGCACGAGCTGCTGCGGGAGCTGGTCAGCGCCGGCCAGGCCGCCGCGTCGTCCAACCACGTGCAGGCCTACAGCGTCATCCACGTGACCACCCCGGCCAAGCGCGAGCAGATCGCCGAGCTGGCCGGCGGCCAGGGCTACGTCGCCAGCGCCTCCGACTTCCTGGTGTTCTGCGCCGACATGAAGCGGCCCACCGAGGCCTCCGAGCGCACCGGCGCCAATGTCGTGCGCGGCATGACCGAGCAGCTGCTGGTCGCCAGCGTCGACACCGCGCTGATGGCGCAGAACGTGGCTGTGGCCGCCGAATCCGAGGGCCTCGGCATCTGCTACATCGGCGGCATCCGCAACAATCCGCAGGCGATCAGCGAGCTGCTCGAGCTGCCGGAGCACGTCTATCCGGTGTTCGGCATGTGCATTGGCTATCCGGCCCACGAGCCGGACGTGAAGCCGCGCCTGCCGGTGGAGGCGATCCTCAAGGAAGACCGCTACACCGACGACCGCGAGCAGGTCGACGCCTACGACGACGAGATGCACCGCTACTACGGCGAGCGCACCGGCGGCACCAAGGACACCAATTGGTCGAAGAGCCTCGAGCCGCTGTTCGACACCAAGCTGCGCCCCCATATGCGCGATTTCCTGGTCAAGCGCGGCTTCGAGATGAAGTAAGCGTGCGGCTTCCAGCCGTCGGCGCCGCCGACGGCTGGCGTCCTTTCTTGCTGATTCCCCCCTTCCCCTTGCTTTGCTCCTTCTTCGTTTCTTCCATGCGGGCCTGCCACGCGCTTCCGGCCCCGGCCTCGAACGCTTCCCTTCATGGCCCACGGCCCCTCTTGCCGCGGCGCGGACTTGTGGCTATGTGTTAAACAGACGGGCCGGCGGCGGGAGCGACCTGTTGTGCCAGGAAGGCATTCGATAACAACGAGTTAGGTAGTTCATGCCGGATCGGGCAGGGCCGTTGGCCTTGCCCGGCCGGGAGATGTCCCGCCTTGCATGAATCGCTCGCCGGGAGGCTTCACCCTGACGGAGTCCTCTCCTCTTGCGTTCATGCGCCTCTATGCCAACGAGGGGGATGTCATGAACAGGCAGGTCGTATCGATGTTGTCAGGGACGATGCTGTCGCTCGCCGTGATGCCGGTGCTGGCCGATCAGGTATCCATCGGGCAGGCGGAGTATGAGTCCAGCTGTGCCAGCTGCCATGGGGTGGATGCCAAGGGCCAGGGCCCCTTCGCGGAGCTGCTGTCGCTGACCGGAAGCCCGCCCGACCTGACGCGCCTGCAGGCCAACAACGACGGGGTGTTTCCCTTCGAGCGGGTCTACCGGGTCATCGACGGACGGGAAGAGGTCAAGTTTCACGGTCCGCGGGAAATGCCCATCTGGGGCAAGCGCTACAGCGACGATGCCCTGGACATGGGCATGGTCGGCGAGATGATGATCGGGCGCGAGGCCTATACCCGCTCCCGCATCCTGGCGCTGATCTCCTACCTGTCCACCTTGCAGGAATGAGTGTGGTGCCCGGCCGGGCGTTCCCAGGGTGGGAACACCCGGCCGGGCACCGCCGAGCCGTGAGGAGAACGCGATCAAGTACCTCTGGGCCGTGGTGTTCGTCGTCGTGCTGGTATGGTCGGGCATCCGGCCCGCGGATCGCCTCACCTGGTGGCTCGAGGTGCTGCCGGCGCTGGTCGGCGCCGTCGTGCTGCTCGGCACCTATCGCCGCTTCCGGCTGACGCCGCTGGTGTACGGGCTGGTCCTGCTGCACTGCCTCGTGCTGATGGTCGGCGGCCACTACACCTATGCCGAGGTGCCGTTCTTCGACGGCTGGTTCGGGTTCGAGCGCAACAACTACGACAAGGTCAGCCACTTCTTCCAGGGCTTCGTGCCGGCGCTGATCGCCAGGGAGATCCTGATCCGGCGGCGCGCGGTCAACGGGCGAGGGTGGCTCGCGCTCTTCGTGATCTCTGTAGCGCTCGCCATCAGCGCCTGCTACGAGCTGATCGAGTGGTGGGTGGCGCTGCTGTCCCGTCAGGCAGCCGAGGCCTTTCTGGGCACCCAGGGCTATGTCTGGGACACGCAGTCGGACATGGCGCTGGCGCTGCTGGGGGCGATCTGTGCCGTGGCGCTGCTCTCGCGGGTGCAGGATCGCCAGATCCGCCGGCTGACCGACGGAGGCGGATGAGGCCCCGATGGCGCGGCGTCTCGATGGCGCGAGGCCTCGAGCGGTCGTGGCCGGGGCGCCTTTTCGGGACGCCGCCGATCTATACTGGCTCAGCAGGGACGGTGGATCACAACGGCGTCGGCATGGCCCCTCGCCCGAGGACAGGGCGAGGGGGATGTCACAAGGCGGGTCACCGGGCGCTCGCCTGGCCATGCTCAGAGAGTCCCGAGCAGTGACCCCCAGGGGGAGCGGAGGGCATGACGATGAACGCGGCGGAACACCTGAGGACCTATGCGGACGGCTGGACCCACGGCGATGCCGACAGGATCCTCAAGGCCACGGCGGAGGACTACACCTTCGACGACCCCGACTTCGGCGTCGTGACGAGGAAGGCGTTTCCGGATTACCTCACGGGCCTGAAGGAGAGCATCGCCGCGCAATGCGGTGGGCAACTCCCGGATCCCCTGATGGAGCTGTCCGAGGTGCTGAGCCACGAGGAAGACGGCGTCCTCACGGCGTCGTGCTGGTGGTCCTTTCCGGGCACCCAGATCAAGGGAGCCGGCCTGATCAAGGCCGACGCGGCCGGGGTGCGCTCCGAGGTGATCACCTATTACACCAGGCTTAGCGTCTGACGCTGCCCCCGCCGAGGAGATACCGACCGTCCCGAGCACGATGGCCAACCCCTGGCGATGACTCGCCGCGGGCTGGCGCGGTCATGTCGCGGTGCTCGTGCTGGCCCTCGGGCCACGAGGGGCGACCTCGGCTCAACTGATCCCCTTTTTTCACCGCATTCTGAGTCTGTTATGCCCTCGGCGCATCTGTCATCTTGGCCGCGCATGCCCGCGATGGCGGGCCGATTTCCAGGGTGTTGAGGGGTGTCATGATGATCTACGTCGCGTTCTTTCTGATCTTCGTCGGTGTGACCTTCGCGCTGCATCAGGTCTACAGCGTGCACTACGCGATCAACTTCGAGGACGAGGAGGAGCGCCCGGAGCGGGTCAACCAGGCACTGAAGACGCTGGCCGACGAGGCCAAGGACTGCCGCGACGGCGAGCCCTCGGAAGGCTTCAAGCAGGCGGCGGCGCGGATCGTCGGTGGCGGCATCGACCCGCGCCTGGTGCTGGCGGCGATGGCGCCCGGCCGGCAGAAGGCCTTCGCCGAGCCGCTGCTGCGCCGCCGCGGGCGCATCGACACCCGCGGCACGCTGAGCGTCGCCCACCTGCCGGGTTGGAAGACGCACCCGCCGCGTCGCTATCGGCGCGGGCCGGTGCTGGTGCTGGTCATGGTCTTCAGCCTGCTGGCGCTGTTCTGGGGCGGGATGAGCATCTTCACGCTGTCCTATCCGCTGGACGCGCCGGGGATGGCCTGGGCCAACGACCTGTGGGTGCTGACCGGGCTGGTCTACGCCTCGGCGCTGTTGGCCGTGGCGGCCTCTAAGCTCGACCTCTACCTGCACGATCTCCAGCAGATCGGCCGGCTGGAGCGGCGCCTGAACGAGGCGGAATAGAACGCGGCTCAGAAGGTCTCGATCAGCTCGCCCAGGGTCTCCATGGCCGCCTCGCTGCGCGGCGTCCAGGGATGGCCGTAGCTCAGGCGCAGGCAGTGGCGGAAGCCCTGGGTGGCGGAGAAGATCGGCCCCGGCGCCAGGCTGATGCCGCGCTCCCGGGCCAGATGGAATAGCCGCAGCGAGTCCACCCGCTCGGGCAGCTCGAACCACAGGAAGTAGCCGCCGGCCGGGTGCGTGGCCCGGGTCTCGGCCGGAAAGTGCTGCGCCGCCGCGGCCAGCATCCGGCCCTGCTGGGTCTCCAGCGCATGGCGCAGCTGGCGCAGGTGGCGGTCGTAGCCGCCGTGCTGCAGGTAGTCGGCGATGGCCATCTGGGCCGGCACCGAGGGCGAGATGGTCGTCATCAGCTTGAGCCGCGAGATCGCCTCCGCGACGCGCCCGGCGGCCACCCAGCCGACCCGATACCCCGGCGCCAGGCTCTTCGAGAACGAGCCGCAGTGGATGACCAGGCCCGCGTCGTCGAACTGTTTCACCGGCTTCGGCGGCGTGGTGCCGAAGTGCAGCTCCGCGTAGGCGTCGTCCTCGATCAGCGGCACCCGGTGGCGCTTGATCAGCGCGTAGAGCGCGCGCTTCCTGTCGTCATCGAGGCTCGCGCCCAGCGGGTTCTGCAGATGGCTCATGAACCAGCAGGCCTTGATCGGCAGCCGCGCCAGGCTGTCCGCCAGCACGTCCAGGTCGACGCCCTCGCGCGGATGCACGGGAATCTCCACCGCCCTGAGCTTCAGGCGCTCGAGGATCTGCAGGCTGGCGTAGAAGGCCGGCGACTCGATGGCGACCAGGTCGCCGGGCTCGGTCACGCACTGCAGGCCCAGGTTCAGCGCCTCCATGGCGCCGCTGGTGATCACCAGCTCCTCGGGCGGCAGCGGCATTCCCTTCAGCGTGTAGCGCAGCACGATCTGACGGCGCAGGTCGGCGTCGCCCGCCGTCATGTCCTTGAGCACCTCATTGCCGCTCATCTCGCGCAGGCCCTTGGTCATGCTGCGGGCCAGCCGGGCGAGCGGAAACAGCTCGGGGCTGGGAAAGGCCGAGCCGAACGGCACGGTGTCGGGGTCCTGCAGCGAGTCGAGCACCGAGAACACCAGCTCGCTGACCGCCACGTCGGCGCTCTCCTGCCGGCTCGGCGTCATGCGCGGCTCGTGCAGCACCCGCCGGGCCTGCTCGCGCACGTAATAGCCGGAGCGCGACCTGGCCACGATCAGCCCGCGATCCTCCAGCAGGTAGTAGGCCTGGAACACGGTGGAGTGGCTGATGCCGTACTGACGGCTGGCCTGGCGCACCGAGGGCACCCGCTCGCCCGGGGCCAGCACGCCCTCGCGGATCAGCTCGGCGATCTGGTCGGCGAATGTCTCGTAGCGTTTCATGGGCGGCCCGCGGTTCCCGGCTCCGTCATCGTGGTATGAGGAAAGAACAGTATTCCACCACGGCCGGCCCGGCGGCGGAAGGTCGGCAGGGGGCGATACGAAAACGCCCCGGCCAGGAAGGGCCGGGGCGAGGGGCTAGCCGGGGGAGGCGCGGCGCATCACTTGAAGCGTGAGCGGGCCTTCTCGAGGGAATCGCTCAGCGAGCCCCAGGCACGTTCCGCGCCGGCCTTGATGTCGTCCCAGGCGTCGTCGCCGGCGTCGCGCAGCTCGTCGAGCTTCTGGCGCATCTCGTCGCGCTTGGCCTCGAGCTCGTCGACTTCCTTCTCGTGCTCGATGCGCTGGTCGGCCTCGGCGTCCTTGGCGCGGGCCTTCAGCTTGTCCACCTCGGCCTGCATCTCGTCCAGCTTGGCGCGCAGCTTCTGTTCGTAGGCATTCCGGTCGCTCATGGGAAGACTCCTTTCCGTCGGCGGGTGAATCACACCTTGGTCGTGCCCGTCGCGGGGCAACACGGTGTGGTCGTTACAGGGTGGCATATCGCCCCGGGTAGCTGGCAAGGTCGCGTATATCGGTATATGTCTTGTCGGTGCCTCGCGGCGTCGACGACTATTCCACTGTCCATCAGCCCGGCGAGCCTGGCGGAGGTGTCATGAAGTCTCTTTCGAGTACGGGATTCGCGATTCTCGGCGCGGCGCTGGTCGCGATCAGCTACGGTCTCGCGCGCTTCGCCTTCGGCCTGTTCGTGCCGCAGATCCGCGACGCGCTGGAACTCACGCCCTACGCCATCGGCATTATCGGCGCGCTGCCGCTGATCAGCTTCCTGCTCTCCACGGTGGTCGCGCCCTTCATCACCGATCACCTCGGCGCCCGCAACACGGGGGTGCTGTCCGGCCTGTTCGGCGTCGGCGGCCTGGGGCTGATCAGCCAGGCCTCCGATGCGCTGATGCTGGGCGCCGGCGTGTTCGCCTGCGGCATCTGCACCGGCCTGATGATGCCGGCCCTCACGGCCGCCATGCAGGCGATGGTGAGGCGCTCGCTGCACGGGCGCGTCAGCTCGGTGATGAACGCCGGCACCAGCATCGGCGTTATCGTTGCCGTGCCCACGGTGCTGTTCATGGTCGGCGCCTGGCGGCTGGCCTATCTCTCGTTCGCGATCTGCACCGCCGTCGGCGTGGTCGCCGCCTGGTGGTTCCTGCCCTCGGTGTCGCGGATCGTGCCCTCGAACGCCGCGCCGCCGCCGCCGCTCCCCGAGCTGCCCTGGTCGCGCCTCGTGCGGCTGTCGCTGTTCGCCTTCGTGATGGGCTTCGTCTCGTCCGCCTACTGGATCTTCGCGCCCGACCTGGTCGTCACCCTCGGCGGCCTGTCGCCGGCCTCCACCGGCTGGCTGTGGCTGGCGGTGGGCATCGCCGGCCTCGGCGGCGCCGTGGTGGCCGATCTGGCCGACCGCAACAACCCGCCGATCACACATGCGCTGATGCTGATGATGCTGGCCGCCAGCCTGGCGCTGCTCGCGGCCAGTCCCGCCCAGACGCCGCTGGCGGCGTTCTCGGCACTGGTCTTCGGCCTGGCCTACATGAGCCTGACGGGGCTCTATCTGATGACCGGCATCCGCCTGCTGCCGGGCCGGCTGTCGGTGGGGCCGGTGCTGCCCTTCATGGCGGTCTCGGTGGGGCAGGCCACCGGCTCGCCGGTGGTCGGTGGGCTGGTCAATGCCTTCGGCTATGCGACGGCGTTCTCCATGTTCGCCGCGCTCGGCATCCTGGTGGCGATCCTCTCGCCGTTCTATCCCGGTCATATCGAGCACGGCGACGACGAGGAAGAACAGGCCGCCGAGGAAGACACCGGCCTGCAGGCGGCCTATGATCACCAGCTCCAGAACGAGGAAGGCGAGCCGCTGGAAGACCCGGAGGAGCTGGAAGAGCAGGAAGCGCTTGCCGAGGTCTCCGCCGACGCCGAGGCCTCCGCCGACGCCTCTTCCGAAGAAGACGAGGCGGATAAGTCCAGAAACAGCTCCCGGTCATCGTGACGGGGAGCGCCGCGGCGACAGGCCCTGCCACCTGGGTGCTAGGCTGAGGTCCAGATAACGATAAGACATCGCCAGCTCGCGGGGCGCCATCGGGGTAGTCGAGGTATCGGCCCCTGATGGCGCTTTTCTTCCATCGGAGACGCGAGAGGATTCAGATGAGCCAAGCATCCGTGATGGACATCAGGCTGGCAGCCGAGCGGGACCTGCCGAGGATCGTCGAGATCTACAACGCCGCGATCCCCAGCCGGCGCTCGACGGCGGATACCGAGCCGGTGACGGCGGACGCCCGTCGCGAGTGGTTTCACCGGCACCAGCCGCAGCGGCGCCCCTTGCTGGTCGGCGAGGAGGCAGGCGATGTCGTCTCCTGGATGAGCTTCGAGGACTTCTACGGCCGCCCGGCCTATGGCCACACGGCCGAGCTCAGCATCTACGTGGCGCCGGATTACCAGGGGAAAACGGTGGGGAAGACGCTGCTGCTGCGAGCGGAATCGCTGGCCCCCAGCCTGGATATCCACACCCTCGTCGGTTACGTGTTCGCCCACAACACGCCGAGCCTGCGCCTGCTGGCCACCTGTGGTTACCAGGAGTGGGGCCGGCTGCCGGATATCGCCCGCATGGACGGCCGCGACTACAGCCTGTGCATCATGGGCAAGCGCCTCGAGAGCGCCCCGGCGCCGCTGGAGGCGCCGGCCTGATCCCGGCCAGCCACGGCGCCCGCCGGCGTCGGCCTCAGTCGTACTTGTGCTGCCAGCCCTTCACCGCGATCTGTTCCTTGAGCAGATCCAGCATGTCCACCAGCACCTGCTCGGTGATCTGTTCGGTGTGCGAGTCGGTGCGCAGCCAGGCGTCGAAGCCGCTCTCCGCGAGCTGTTCCACCAGAGTGGAGAACTCCGCCGACTTCAGCCCCGCCAGCGCCTCGTCGACCAGCCGGCAGGCGAGGTCGGAGAGCGAGGCCTCGAGCCCGCGGGTCAGCTGGCCGCCCAGCGGCAGTCGCCCGAGGCGGCGGACCTCCGGGCTCTCCGCCAGGGTGCGGCCCACCAGCCCGCGCACGTAGCGCAGGGTGTCGTCGCGGTGGTGGGTGTAGGCGTCGCCGGCCATGGCCTCCAGCCGCTGGCCGATCTCGTGGATCAGCGCCTGCTTGCGCGGCTGCACCACCCGCTCCATCACCGGCGTCGTGAGCCCGTCGCTCGAGCGGATCTCCTGCTGCACGTTGTCGAGCATGCGGATGGCGATGCGGTCGGTGAGCTCCTCCATCAGGATGTCGTAGTACTTGGCGAACACGCTGTAGACGTACCAGCGGCGCACGTCGATCAGGCCCATGCGCTGCAGGCGGTGCAGTAGCGAGATCACGCGCAGCACACGCAGCAGCCGGAAGCCGCCCAGCGGGATGCAGCCGAGCACGTCGTACCAGTGCACGAAGGGGTAGAAGAACCAGCGGTGGTAGTGGCGCTCGGCGATGGCCACCGCCCAGCCCAGTAGTACGTCGAACAGGAATACCGCCACAAACGCCAGGTCGATGGTGAGGAAGTTGGCGTGGATGTGCTGCTCGTAGGCGCCGTGCAGGCCGGGCGCCACGGCCTCGAAGGCGGCGTTCAGCGGCGGCAGCAGGAACAGGCTGTCGAACAGCAGCAGCGCCAGGTTGGCGATCACCAGCGCGATGATGAACAGGTCCCACACCAGGTGGGCGCGTTCCAGGGCGGGCGAGGTCGTGCGCGTGGCAGGCATGGCGCCTCCTTGAGCTCGATGCCGAAGGGTCGCCTCTCATCCTAAAGCCTCGATCCATCCTCGACACCCCGGGCGTGTCCAACGACGATGGCGCCGCCGCCTTGCCGTCAGGCGCCGTCTCGCCACTCCTGAAGCAGCCGGCTCACCAGCTCGCCGGCGGGGAGCTCGCGCGCCAGCGGCGCGCCCTGTCCGGCCCAGTGGGCCGCGAAGTCATGATCACCGCGCTCGGCCGCCGCCGCGTTGAGCCGCTTGGCCGCATCGTACGCCAGCGGATAGGCGGGCGGCCTGACCTTGAGCGTTGCCCTGGTCGTCGCATCGGGAGCGGACTCGGCATGGCGCATCAGGCGATTGAGGATGCCGCGCGCCGGGCGCCCGGACAGCGCCGTGGTCATGCGGGTCGTCTCGGCACGCTCGCTCCTGATGGCCGCGCGATAGCCCTCGTTGGCCGCCGATTCCGGGCACAGCAGGAAGGCCGTCCCCAGCTGGGCGGCGCAGGCGCCCAGCGCCAGGGCCGAGCGGATGCCCTGGCCGTCCATGATGCCGCCGGCCGCGACGATCGGCAGGTCCATCTCCCTGACCAGCCGGCGGACGAGCACGGAGGTGCTCAGCCGCTCATCGTCCGCCGCCGGATCGAAGCAGCCGCGGTGCCCGCCCGCCTCATCGCCCTGGGCCACGATGGCGTCGACGCCCCGCGCCTGGATCCCTCTCGCCTCCTGCAGGCTGGTCGCCGTCGCCAGCGTGTAGATGCCGGCGTCGCGCAGCGCGCGTATCCGTGCCTCGGGCAGCAAGCCGAAGTGAAAGCTGACCACGGCGGGACGCGTCTCGAGCAGCATCTCGAAGGCCGCCTCGTCCTCCACGAAGCTGCGGTAGATCTCGTCGAGCCCGGCCGGCGGCTCGCGGCCAAATTCCCGGAACAGCGGCGCCAGGTGAGAAAGCCAGGCCGCCTCCCGGGCCGGGTCGCGCACCGCGGGGGCGTGGCAGAAGACGTTGACGTTGAACGGGCGGGTTGTCAGCGCCCGGGTGCGCTCGATCATCGCCCGGGCCTTATCGACGCCGCTGGCGCCGATGCCCAGCGAGCCCAGGCCGCCGGCATTCGACACGGCCGCCGCCAGCTCTGGGGTGGCCACGCCGGCCATGGGCGCCTGGATGAGGGGCTGGATGCCCAGCCGGTCGGTCAGGGGATTCGACGATGTCATGGGAACGGCCTCCAGGAGCGGGGAAACGATGGCTTTCTTTTGTTCTCATTTTGAGAATAAAATAGATTAATGGATTTCAAAAGGCGAATAATATGGATCTGGAAACCCTGAGAATCTTCGAGGCCGTCGCCGCCGAGCTGAGCATGACGCGCGCCGCCGCGCGGCTCGGGCGCGCGCCCTCAAACGTCACCACGCGCATCCAGCAGCTGGAGGCGGAGCTGGACGCGGAGCTGTTCGTTCGCCTCGGCAAGCGCATCACGCTGTCGACGGCGGGGCAGCGCTTCCTGGCCTACGCGCAGCGCCTGCTGGCGCTGGAGGACGAGGCGCGGCAGGCCGTGGGCGGCGGCGATGGCGGCAGCCTGCGCATCGGCAGCATGGAGAGCACGGCGGCCAGCCGGCTGCCGGCGCCGCTGGCGGCCTTCAACCGCGCCCATCCGGCGACCCGGCTCGAGGTCAGCACCGGCCCCTCGGGGCCGCTGGTGGATGGGGTGCGCGACGGGCGGCTGGACTGCGCCTTCGTGGCCCTGCCCGCCGAGCTCGAGAACGATAAAGCCCTGGCCGAGATGGGGCTGCAGAGCGCCCCGGTGTGGGAGGAATCGCTGCTGCTGCTGCTGCCGCCCGTCGATGCCAAGGCCACCGCGCCGGCGGAGCTGCGCACCCGCACCCTGGCGGCCTTCCAGCCGGGCTGCACCTACCGCGCCATGGCGGAGCAGCGGCTCGGCATCGTCGCCGGGAGCGAGTGGCGCGTTCAGGAGCTCGGCTCCTACCACGCCATGGTGGCGGCCGTTTCGGCGGGCGCCTGCGTTACCCTGCTGCCGCGCAGCGTGCTGGCACTGTGCCGCGTGCCGGACGACCTGGCCACGCTGGAGATGGGCAGCGTCAGCACGCGCCTGCTGTGGCGCCGCGGCTACGAGACGCCCGCGTTCCAGGCGTTCGCGGGGGAGTTCCTGGCAGGCGCATGACGCCCTGGGCAATAGGGAAATAGGGAATAGGGGAGTGTTCGATGAACGTCGAGAGTGTGGAAAAGGAAGACTATCGTGAACTGCTGGAGGTCTGGGAGGCCTCGGTCAGGGCAACGCACGATTTCCTGCGTGAAGACGACCTGCTGGAGCTGAAGCCGCTCATCTACGAGCAGTATTTCGGTGCGGTCGATCTCACGTGCGTCAAAGGCGTGAGCGGTGACATCCTGGGCTTCTGTGGCGTGCTCGACGGCAAGATCGAGATGCTGTTCATTGCGCCGCGGGCGCGCGGAGTCGGCATCGGCTCGTTGCTGCTGGATGACGCGGTGGCCGCCCAGGACGCCACCCGGGTGGACGTCAACGAACAGAACCCACAGGCGCAGGGCTTCTACCGGCACAAGGGGTTTTCCGTCACCGACCGCTCAGCGCTCGACGGCTTGGGAAAGCCCTATCCTCTGCTGCACATGGCGCTGGTGCGCACGCCGTGACGCGCCGCGCCCATGGCCTCGTCGGTGGCGCTTCAGCGCGGCAATAAGCCCTCGCCGAGCGCCTCGCCCAGCCGGTCCACGGCGGCGGCCAGCTTCTCGTCGATGACGTGGAGATACTCCGTCCAGTCGTCGACATGGTTGAGCTCCGCCTTGCCGTCCGAGATGCCGCGCAGCACCACCAGCGGCACGTCGAAGCGGGTGCAGGCGCGCAGGCAGGCGTAGCTCTCCATGTCCACCATGTCGGCGGCGATAGAATCGTAGGCCGCGCCCGAGACGATATTGGCACCGGTCGAGAGCGACGCCTCGGGAATTCCGGGAATGCGCAGCGGCAGCGGGAGAATCGCCGGCAGGTCGAGGAAGGGCGTGACGCCTTTCTGGAAGCCGAGCGGCGAGGCGTCCATGTCGCGGTAGGCCACCGAGGTCGCCTGATAGACCCCGGTCTGCTCGAGTTCCCGGCTGCCCGCCGAGCCCAGCGACACCACCAGGTCCGGCCGTTGCCCGCGCGCTGCAAGCTCCGCCAGCGCCGCGGTGAGCTCCACTGCCGCCTCCACCGGCCCCACGCCGGTCATGAAGGGCGTGAAACGCTCCCGCAGATGCGGCCCGTATTCCGCGTCCGCCGCCATCACGAACAGCACGGAGCGGCCGCCCAGCGTCGTCAGCGGCGCCGGCGGCGCCGGCGCGCGTGGTGTCTGGTGCATCCCCAAATCTCCCGCAGCTGATAAAGACCTCCATCTTGGCGGGGAAGGCGCGTTGGCGCCAAGCGGGCGAGGGCTTGAGGGAGGCGAGTGGGCCGTTCCTGCAAGATCGATCTAGATCAAAAGCCGAAGTGAAATTGTCACCAAGCGGTGACATTCTTGATCCCTCGTTCTAGGCTGAGTGATCAGCCAACCAGCAAGGGACTGCCATGGCCGATCACTCCACCGAATCCCGCATCACTTTGCATCCGCATTCCCGGCGCGTGCGCATCCTTGATGGCGACACCCTGATCGCCGATACCCGCAACTCCATCGAGCTGTGCGAGAAAGGCTATCCACACCGTCACTACATCCCGAAAGAGGATGTGGATATGGCGAAGCTTTCGATTTCCTCCACCGTCACCCACTGCCCCTTCAAGGGCGATAGCACTTATTACTCCCTGCCCGATATCGCCGATGTGGCCTGGAGCTATGAACGGCCGATTGACGATATGCAGGCGATAGCCGGGCGGTTGGCTTTTGATGCCAAGAAGGTTACGGAGCTTGTAGCATGACGTCTGCTATTTTCCCAAAGGGACGATTGAAAACCAAACCTGCTTTTTTTATGTTAATTTATTCTTGCAAAGTGCCATAAATCTAACGATAAAATAATCGTTTGGCATGTAATGTGATGTTGGTTTTTAAATGTTTTGAAAGGTATCCAGTTGGTCAAGTGAAAGGTGAAGTAAAGAAATGACGACGGAGCAATTTTGGTTAAACTTTTTGTGCAGTGTTCTAGCTACTGTTATTGGTGGCGGTATTCTCACGTTCCTCTTTTTTTGGCTAAGAGAGATGGTGTTCCCTCTTCCTAACGTAACAGGGCGCTGGTACTTTGAAATACATACGGTGAATTCTGCGTACAACCCCTATAAGGGGATGGTTTTGCGATACGTAGCTATGCTCTGGCGCGAAGGTAATCGCATAGAAGGAACAGTTGAGAAGGTATACGAGAATTCTTCAACGGGAGAAAGGGAGTACGAAGGTGAAAATAGAACTAGAGGGTTGGTGGTAGGCTATATTGAGAAAAAGTTTTTCTCCAAAGATCGAATTGTGTTACATGTCGTTGAAAACGGACATGGGAGAGAGTCAACTAATTTTTATGAGCTTAAGTTTAGTTCAAAGGAAGGGATGACTGGTTGCTTTAATTCTATGGTCGCCAAACAAGATGGTAGTGTTAAATGGCAAAGGGGTGAGTTTTGAAGTTTTTTCTTTGGGCTCTATCTCTCCCGCTTCTGTGTGCTTCCCTGTTTCTAGAGGTTTTTATTACAAAGAGAATGCGCGAGGACCTAGAATGCTGCTTGGCTGTATTGGAAAGCAGCGAAAGAATTCCCAGCTCGTTTATTAAAGCACTCGTCATTGCCGAAGACCACCGAAGCGAATTTCATCCTGGTGTTGATCCGATAGCTATAATTAGGATGCTTTTGGCTAGAGTGAAAAAGAATCAGCCACGGGGTGGTGCAAGCACAATAGAACAGCAGTATGTCAGAGTGGTTACAAGCCGATATGAGCAGACTGTATCTCGAAAGTTTAGAGAGCAAATGCTAGCAATCATGATTTCTCGCCGGGCCAGCAAAGCATCAATTGCTTCCGCTTACCTAGCAATTGCATTTTATGGAACTGGATTTGTAGGCATTAGCGGGTTAAGAGATTGTTTTGGTGAGGATCTAGAAAGTGCAACATTTTATCAAGCATTACAGATGGTGGTCTATCTTAAATACCCGCGGCCTCGTAACCCTAATGAAAAATGGGATAATAAAATTTCGACGCGGTTGAGGGTGATTTCGAGTCGGCTCGAAAGTGGTTGTTACAACTCCTTAAGGCCAGATTTAGTCTCATTGCGCGACGTATAGTTGCACAAATTTTCATTATTGCTTTATAGGTGGTCTTCACGTGATGACGATTGGGTATAGCAGAGTTAATAATAAAGCCCTATTTGTTTTTCAGTTGTTGAAGTTGTAATGCAATGGTTATAATTAGAAGGGGAGAAAAGGGTGGCTCAATCCATGCTTGGTGTGTGTTGGGTCATGCTATCGGTCGCAGGCGGATAAAAGTCGGTATTTTTCAGGTAGTACGTTAATTCCCCCTGTTGTGGTTGGAAAAATTGTTGGGACTGTGACAATGAGGCATGATTAATTGTTCTATAATGCAGAGATTTAAAAATCTGCTGGAGGCGAGGTGTGCAACGTTGAGTGCGCGTGCATTGCAATCGATATAAGAGCGCGCAATATTGAATGTATTAGGTACCAAAATGGCCCGTGATAACTTCAGTCAGTCTATAAAGGATGTGTTGGCAAAGCGCGTCGCACATAAATGTTCGAACCCTTCGTGCGGTAACATAACTACCGGTCCACATGCCGACTCTTCTAGATCGATTAACCTTGGAGTTGCCTGTCATATTACCGCCGCCTCTACCGGTGGCCCTAGATTTGACTCAATGATATCTACTGCTGAGCGAGTAAGCGTGGAAAATGGCATTTGGTTATGTCAAAGTTGTGCGAAGCTAATAGATAATGACGAGAGTCGTTATCCAGTAGCTCTGCTTAGACAATGGAAAGTCGAAGCCGAGGCTGGCGCTCTTCGTGCCATGAGTGGAAGCTCTTTAAATGACTATTTCCCCCAGCCTCCTGCAGCTAAACATGCCCCAATACCAAAAATTGCCGGGCTGTCTTATGAAACAGCAAGACTGTCGCTAATAGATGCCGGTTGGCAACCGATTGGTTATTCGATGGCCCACGGTTCAGATCCAGATCTGCAAGTTGGCAACGGTTTGTATTTTTGGCAGAAAGGCTATTATGAAATTATCGATTGCTGTCCGACTGGATTATCTCATTGTAGGTTCGGGTATCGTGATGCTTACGGGAATAAGTTAATAATAATTACATCGGGTGAGGTCTTGCCGCAAGTGGGTTCGACTGCTCGCGTTAGTAGGTGGAGTTTTGAAAATGATATTTAACGAGTTGCAGCAGATGACCTCCCAAAAGACTGCCGCGATTTGGGTTGTCTCTACGGCCTTTTGGCGTTTGATGGCAATTGACCTTCGAATTTAAATCAGTATGTGCTCGAGGTCTGCTCATGAACGAAAACGGCACTCACTCATTGTTTGGATAAGGGAGCCAATCAACACTCCAGCCAAGTCATCCGCATCACCCTTCTCTGAGCCGCGTCCATTAGTTGACCGTGGCCGGTTTCAACCAGCGTCAGCCAGGGGCGGGCGCGGGTGATGCCGGTGTACACCAGCTCCCGGGTGAGGATGGGGTTCGGCGCGTCGGGCAGCACTAGAGCGGCGTGGGTGAACTCCTAGTCCTGAGACTTGTGTATCGTCATCGCGAATACTGACTCCACGGTCTGCAGGCGCGAGGGCAGCACCCGCATGATGCGGGCGGTGTTGTCGATTTTTATAGTATTTTAAGAGTCATCAGAACTGCGTATTTATGGTGTTTTGTACGAAAAAACACTTTTTTCTTTTTCCATGGCGGAACATTAAGTGCGCGTATCAGCAAAGATTGCGAGCAATCTGATTAATTTTTTTTGATATGTGTCATGTTTTGCGCTGTAATAATTTCATGAGTCATGGAAGGATGCTAGCTTGAATCAATGTTAAGCCTTGAAGTCGGGCTTGATGGCTGAAGTGCTGATGTGCAGTTTTTATATGGCAAGAAAATTTTATAGGAGATGTAGATGATTCCGTACCAGAATCAAAATGGTGATTCCAATGTAGAAGCCTATGAAATAGGCGATGGTTCAATCACAGTACGGTTTATGTCTGGCACGCATAGAAATTATCTCTACACTAGTCGAAGGCCTGGAGCCGCAGCAGTAGAGCGAATGATACAGTTGGCTCAACAGGGTCATGGTCTGAATTCTTATATCTCAAGGATTGTTCGGTCAAATTTTGAACGTAAGTGGTAGGTTTTATCCTAGTATAAGGGGCTTGTAAGTTTTCAAACACTATATTGTCCCCAACCCACTCACCCGCATCACCCTTCTTTGCGCCGCGTCCATCAGCTGGCCGCGGCCGGTTTCCACCAGCGTCAGCCAGTGGCGGGCGCGGGTGATGCCGGTGTAGACCAGCTCCCGGGTGAGGATGGGGTTCGGCGCGTCGGGCAGCACCAGGGCGGCGTGGGTGAACTCCGAGCCCTGGGACTTGTGCACCGTCATCGCGAACACCGTCTCCACCGCTTGCAGGCGCGAGGGCAGCACCCACTTGATGCGATCGGTGCCGTCGCCGGCGGGGAAGGCCACCCGCAGCAGGCGGCGATTGCCGTCGCCAAGCGCATTGTTCGGGCGCTGTGAAGCGTGAGCCGAGTCCGGACGCGGCATGTCCAGGGTGATGCCGATATCGCCGTTCATCAGCCCCAGGCCGTAGTCGTTCTTGGTCACCAGCACCGGGCGGCCGGGGTACCAGCGCTGGCGGCCGTCCTGGCTGTCGATCAGCTTTTCCCGCTCCAGTGCCTGGCGCACTCGCTCGTTCAGGCCTTCCACGCCCCAGGGGCCGCGGCGCAGCGCGCACAGCAGCTGGAAGTCGCCGTGGGCTGCCAGCACCGCGCGGGCCCAGTCATCGAAGGCTTGCTGATCGGCGTCGTCGGCCGGGCGCCGCTCGGTCATCACGCTCAGGAAGTGGCGATAGCCCACCGGCGGCGCGGTGGCGGCGCGGGTGCCGGGCTGATGGTGAGCGAAGCGTTCGGGGCAGCCGGTCACGGCCAGGCGGGCCAGGCCGCGCTCGTCGTCGGCGGCAAGCTTGTGGTGCGAGAGGTCCGCGAAGCCGGCGTTCAGCGCCTCAGTGATGGCGCGGCGCTTGGCGGCGGGCTCGGCCTCCAGGTTGATCGCCGCCGCCAGCTGGCCGATGCCGCTGTCGGCGGTGAAGCGGTGGCTGACCCGCAGCATGGCGATGGCCTGGTCGAGGGGCTGGCCGTTGGCGTCCAGCGTGTCCGCGGGCGGCGTCTGGCCGGTGGCCTGACTTAGCCACTCGGCGGTGGCCGGGGTGTAGTGGCCACCCTCGGCCCGGGCGCACAGGTCGCCCAGCACGGAGCCGGCCTCCACCGAGGCGAGCTGGTCCTTGTCGCCGAGCAGCACCAGCCGCGCCCGGGGCGGCAGCGCCTCGAGCATCGCGGCCATCATGCCCACGTCCACCATCGAGGCCTCGTCCACCACCAGCACGTCCAGCGGCAGCGGGTTGTGGCGGTCGTGGCGGAAGCGGCGGGTCTCGGGGCGCGAGCCCAATAACCTGTGTAGCGTGCTGACGTCCTTCGGAATCACCTCGCGCAGCCGCTCGGGATCGTCGGCCAGGCCGGCGAGGTCGAGCCGGGCCACCTGGCCGGCGATGGACTCGTTGAGCCGGGCGGCGGCCTTGCCGGTGGGCGCGGCCAGGCGGATGCGCAGGGCGTCGTCGCCTTTGCCGAGGGCCAGCGCCTGGAGCAGGGCGAGCAGGCGCACCACGGTGGTGGTCTTGCCGGTGCCGGGGCCGCCGGTGATCACCGCGAAGCGCGAGCGGCCGGCCAGGGCGCAGGCGGCCTTCTGCCAGTCGAACGTATCGTTGCGAGGGAAGAGGGCATCGAGGATAGGCCGCAGCCGGGCCGCGTCCGGCGCATCGTCGTTCTCCGTTCCGCCGAGCCGGGCGAAGATCCGGCTGTGGATATCCTGCTCGTGCTGCCAGTAGCGGCGCAGGTAGAGCCGCGGGCGCGCGGCGGTGCCGGCGAGCACCAGCGGGGTGCTGCCGGGGCCGTCGGCCACCAGCTCGGGCTGGGCCAGCGCGGCGCGCCAGGCGTCGAGGTCCAGCGCGGCCATCACCCGGCTGGGCAGCGGCGGCGGGTCCTCCAGGCTGTCGCCCTCCGGCGGCAGCGAGAGCGCCAGGTCCGGGGTGGCCAGCGTCTGGGCCAGGTCCAGGCACACGTGGCCGCGGCCGAGCTGGTGGCTGGCCAGGGCCGCCGCCAGCAACAGCAGGGGTGAAGATTCACTCACCTCGCGATGCAGGAAGGCGGCGAAGGCGCGGTCCAGCGAGCGCAGCCAGCCGCGATCGACCCAGCGGTCGAGCAGGGCGAACAGCGTCGCGTGATCGCTCAGCGCGCGCTCAGAGGCGGCGGATTCCGGCGCCTGATCGGTAGCGTGATTCGGGATATCCGGGGTCATGCGGCGGCCTCCTCGGCGGCGCGGAACAGGGCATCGAGCGCCAGGATCAGCTCGCTCGGCGGGCGTTCGGCGTGCACGCCGCGGGAGGGCGCGCGGGTGCCGCGCAGGAAGACGTAGAGCGCCCCGCCCAGGTGGCGCTCGATGTCGTAGTCCGGCAGCCGGGCCTCGAGCAGCCGGTGCAGGGCCAGCAGGTAGAGGCAGTACTGCACGTCGTAGCGCTTCTCGAGCACGGCCTCCGCCATCGCCGCCTCGGTGTAGGCGGCGTCGTCGGCGCCCAGGTGGTTGGACTTCCAGTCGAGCACGTAGAAGCGCCCCTCGTGTTCCACCACCAGGTCGATGAAGCCCTTGAGCATGCCGTTCAAGGTGTCGGGCTCGAGCGCCGGCCGCGGCCGCCCGCCGAGCGTGTGAGCGCTTACGAGGGCGTCCAGCCGGCGGGTGTTGACCTGGTGGGCGGCGAACCAGAACTCCAGCTCGACCCGGTAGCCGTCCAGGGCGTCGAGGCGCAGCGGCGCGGTCTCGCCATCGCCCGGCACCGGCAGCGGCGTGGTCAGCAGCTCCGGCAGCCACTGCGACAGCGCCTCGATCTGGCCCTTCCAGCCGCGGCGATTGGCGCGCCGGGCCAGGGTGTCGGCGCGCAGTTCGGCGTCCTCGGCCACCCGGGCGAAGCCTTCCTCGCCGGCCCATTCCAGCAGGCCGTGCAGGAAGGTGCCCGCCGAGGGCCCGCGGGGGAAGCGGTGAAGCGAGCCCTCGCTCACCGTGGCCGCGGCGGCATCGAAGGGCTCGTGGATCACCTCCATGGCGGTGGCCTCGTCGGCGGTGGTGGGCTCGGGGGCCGGTTCGGCTTCGGCGGCGTCGTCCGTGCCCAGGTCGTCCGGCGTGGCGCCGGTGCGCAGCGCCGAGTAGCTGGCGATCCACCAGTGCTCGCGGATCGCCCGGGTGGGCGCGCGGGCATCAAGGAGCGGCGCGTCGTCGCTGGCGAGCTCGACCGGCGTGGCATCGGCCTCGGGGGCGTCCTGCACCGCGACCTGTGCGTTGTGATCGCCGGTGTTCTCGTCGGCCAGCGCCTCGAGCGCCGGGCGCAGGTTGTCGGGCGAGAGCGCCTCGCCCCCCTTGAGCAGATGGCCGACGGCGCTGCGCTCCATGGCGTCCAGCGGCGCCAGGCCGAGCCAGGTGGCGTGGCGGGCGCGGGTCAGGGCGACGTAGAGCTTGCGCAGATCCTCCCCCAGTCGCTCGTGGTCGGCGCGGGCCAGCGTCGCCTCGTCGGCGGAGAGCGTCAGGCGCAGGTGGCCGGCGTCGTCGTGCCAGCGCAGCGGCAGGTCGCCGGCCTTCACCGGGCGGAAGGCGGCGATGAAGGGCAGGAACACCAGCGGGTACTCCAGGCCCTTGGACTTGTGGATGGTGACCACCTGCACCAGGTCGGCGTCGCTCTCCAGGCGCAGGCGGTGGGTGTCGGACTGCGCCTGGGGATGCGCGCGGGACTCGGCCAGGAAGCGCAGCAGGGCGTGCTCGCCGTCGATCTCGGCGCTGGCCTCCTGGAGCAGCTCGCCGAGGTGCAAGAGGTCGGTGAGCCGTCGCTCGCCCTCGGGCACCGCCAGGAGCCGGCCGGGCACCGCGAAGTCGGCCAGCAGCCGGTGCAGCATGGGCAGCACGCCGCGGCGCTGCCACTGGCGGTGGTAGTCGCGGAACTGCATCACCCGCGCCTCCCAGGCCAGCTCGTCCTGCTGGGGGCCGCCGTTCAGGGCGTCGAGCTCGGCCAGGCTAAGCCCCAGGCTCGGCGTGGCCAGCGCGGCGCGCAGGCAGCGCTCGTCGTCCGGCGCGGCGCAGGCGGCCAGCCATACCTCCAGCTCGGCGGCGGCCTCGGTCTCGAACACGCCCTCCTTGTCGGAGAGGTAGACGCTGCGGATGCCGCGGGCCAGCAGGGCGCCGCGAATGGCGCGGGCCTCGCTGGCGTTGTTGACCAGCACCGCGAGGTCCGACGGCGCCAGCGGCTGGAAGTCTCCCTCTTTCTGGAAACCGGTCTGCCCGGCCTGGCCCTCGCGCAGGAGACTCGCCATCTCGGTGGCGCAGCGCGCGGCCAGCTCATTGAGATAGGCGCCCTTGGGCAGCGTCTCCTCGGCGGCCAGATGCCAGAGCGTCAGCGCCGGCTGGGCGGCGCCGCGGCGCACGAGGGCGTCCTTGCGGCCATTGGCGTCGACCGGAGTGAACGGCACGGGATTACTGAATCCCTGGCTAAATGGCTGCGCGGACGAATCACTGCGTTGCGCGGTGCTCGAAAGCTCGCCTAACCCCTCGTTATGTCTCGCTTCCTGTGCGCCGTGCGCCTTGTGCTTCATTCCGCTCGCCGATTGATCCAGGGATTCAGGTTGCCTTTTACGGAACAGGAAAGCGCCCGCCTCGTTATTGGCTTCGGCGTGGGCGAACACCCGGTTCACGGCCTCGACCATGGGCGTGGCGGAGCGGAAGTTGGTGCCCAGCGTGACGTGGCGGCCGGCGGTGTCGCGCCGGGCCTGGAGGTAGGTGTGGATATCGGCGCCGCGGAAGGCGTAGATCGCCTGCTTGGGGTCGCCGATCAGCAGCACCGCGCTGTCCTCTCTATTCGTTGCCAGCTCATAGACGCGGTCGAACAGCCGGTACTGCACCGGGTCGGTGTCCTGGAACTCGTCGACCAGCGCCACCGGGAACTGCTCGCGGATGCGCGCGGCCAGCGTCTCGCCGGCCTCGCCCGCGAAGGCGGCGTCCAGCCGGTGCAGCAGGTCGTCGGGGCCGAGCTCGGCGCGGCGGCGCTGCACGGTCTCGCGGCGCGCGGCCATCCAGTGCACGGCATGGGCGAGCAGGTCGGCGAACGGGTCGGGCAGCTCGGCGAGCCGCTCCGGCAGCTCGGCCAGGGCTTCAAGGGCCGGCAGATTCGGTACGGGATCTTCCTTCCAGATCTCGGCGATGCCGTCTGGCGTCAGGCGCTTCCAGGCGGCGGGGGTGAGATCGGGGCTCGCGAGCTCCGCGTCATAGGCCCAGTCGCGCAGGGCGGCGAGCCAGTTGGCGCGGCTCCTGGCGTTGAGCTTCTGGCCGTTGAAGGCCTTGCGCTTGGCGGCGGCCTCGAGCAGCGCCTCCAGCTCGTCGAGCCAGGCCGGCCAGGGCGCCTTGAGCTCGGCCAGCGCCGCGGCGCGCTGCTCGCGGTAGTTCGAGAGCGCATCAAACGGCGGCGGCGCCGCGGGCAGGGCGGCGGCGTGGGTGCGCAGCCGGGCGGCGGTGTCGTTGAGGGCGTCCGGCGTGGTCCAGTAGCGGGCGACGATCGCCAGCGCCTCGGGGTCGAGGTCGTAGTAGAAGCTGCGCCAGTAGTCCCGGGCGATCTCCAGGTCCATCTCCGACTGGTCCAGCGCCATCTCCAGGGCGAACAGGCTGCCGCTGTCGAAGGCGTGCTCGCGCAGCATGCGGTGGCACCAGGCGTGGATGGTGGAGACCGCGGCCTCGTCCATCCACTCGGCGGCCAGCCGCAGCCGGCGGGCGCAGGTCGGCCAGCTCTCACGGGGGTAGCTGTCGCGCAGGGCGATCAGCGGGTCGCCTAATCCTCCCTTGGGGTCAGACCCCAAAGTCCCCTGAGGGGTCTGACCCCAAGGTTCGCTGAAGAGGTCGCCGATCAGCGGGGCGTCGTCGGGGGCAGCTCCTTCATCGACCTGAAAGGCCTCGGCCGCTTCCACCAGCCGGGCGCGGATACGGTCGCGCAGCTCCTGGGTGGCGGCGTTGGTGAAGGTGACGACCAGGATCTCCGGCGGCGTCAGCGGCCGCGGGAAGCTGGCCGCGTCGTCCTCGCCGCGGGGGCCGAGCACCAGCCGCAGGTAGAGCAGGGCGATGGTGAAGGTCTTGCCGGTGCCGGCGCTGGCCTCGATCAGCCGGCTGCCGGTGAGCGGCAGGGCCACGGGATCGAGCCGGGGCGTCTCGGCGATCTGCCTGTCTTCCGTCATCGTCATGCCTTGCCTCCCTGGCCCTTGCCGCCTTTCCTGTCGTTCTTCTTGTCGCCGCCCTTGGCCTTTACCGCGTCGTGCAGCGGGGCGTAGAGCGCCGCGGTCAGCTCGGTGAAGCGCCGGCCGGCGGCCTCGTGCCGCACCAGGCCTTCGAGGTCGCGCCACTGGCGGGCGAGGTACGGGTCGCGGCCGAGCTCGCCATGGTCGCCGTTGAAGCCGGTGCCATGGAAGGCGGTGACGGCGGCCTTCCAGGCCTTGAGGTCGGCCTCCTCGGTCTTCTCCGCATCGCCGAAGACGCGGGCCAGGGCGTCGGGATCGCCGCCCTTCTCGTGCCAGGCGAAGGCGGTGTCCCGGGCCAGCGGCAGCGGCGCGGTCATGCCGGCGCGCCAGGCGCGGGCGATGGCTTCCAGATGTGCGCGGGCGGTGCCGGCGTCCAGCGGCGCCAGGGTGCCGCCGCCGGCGCGGGAGAGCAGCACCGTGGTCATGGGGCCGAGGGCGAGCTGGCCGGCCAGGTGGGCGACCCAGGGGGCCAGCCAGTGTTTCCAGTGGTACTTGCCCTTGTTGACCAGGCTGCTGGTCATCAGCACCAGCCGGCAGCGCTCGCCGGCGGCGTTCTCGCGCAGGCCGTCCAGCCAGTCTTCGATATGAATCGGTTCGTCGTTCGTGGCGAGCTCCAGCGATACGGCGGCCGGCGTCTCCCAGGCGTGGGGCCAGGCCTCGAGCGTATCGGCGTAGTCGCCGAGCAGGCCGTCGAGCGGCTCGACCAGGTGCTCGCGCATCAGCTCGGCGAAGCCGCCCATGGCCAGGCGCCCCTCGCGTTCGAGGCGTTCCAGGGTGTCGTGCACGGCGGGCATCGGCGGCTCGGCGGCATCGACGGCGCGGCGCCCGGCCTCGATCAGCGCCTGCTGGAGCTGCCAGTGGTCCAGGCCGTCCAGGGCAAAGGGCTCGTGGTCGGGGCTTTCCAGCGCCTCGCGCTCGAGGTAGACGCCGAGCCGGGTGGTGAAGAAGGCCTTCACCGGGTCCTTGAGGAAGCCGCTGAGGCGCGACAGCGTCAGCGCCGTATCGAGCTCGATGGGCGGCAGCTCGCCGTCGACGGCGGCCTCCGGCGTCGGCCGGCCGGCATGCACCGCCCGCCACTCCCGGGCGTAGGTAAACAGCCGCTCGTCTTCCGAGAAGCTCTCTACCGCGCCCGACCCCGCGCGGCTTCCTACCGTGCCCGACCCCGCACGGAAGTATTTCCGACTGAACGGCTGCAGCGGGTGCTTGGTGGTCAGCGCATCGACCAGGGCCTGGCCGGCGTCGTCCTCGTGTTCGTGGCCGGCGAGCGTCCAGCCGGCGGCGAGGTGGTCGCGCAGCTGGCCGAGCAGCACCGAGGGTGGGCGCGGTTCGTTGTCGTGGATGCTGCGGCCGACCCAGCTGACCATCAGGCTGTCGCGGGCCGAGAGCAGCGCCTCGAGGAACAGGTAACGGTCGTCCTCGCGGCGCGAGCGGTCGCCGGGGCGGTAGTCGTGGCCCATCAGGTCGATGTCCAGCGGGCGCTGTACCCGCGGGTAGTCGCCGTCGTTCATGCCCAGCAGGCAGACGTGGCGGAACGGGATCGCCCGCATCGGCATCAGGGTGGCGACGTTCACCGCGCCGGCCAGGAAGCGCTGGGAGAGGCTGGCCTCGTCGAGCTGGCCGAGCCAGTGCTCGCGCACCACCGAGAGCGGCAGTGCCTCGGTGAGGCCGGCGTCCTCGGCGGTCTCCTGCCAGTCCTCCAGCAGTTCGCCCAGGCGGTTGAGGGTGGCGAGGTCGGCCTCGTCCTCGGCGGCGAAGCAGGCGGCCAGCAGCTCGCGCAGGCGGCGGCACCAGGTGGGCACGTCGGCGGGCTCGGAGAGCGCGCGCCACTGGGCCTCGAGGGCGTCGAGCAGGTCCATCAGCGGGCCGGCCAGCGCGGCTTCCAGGCCGCCGATGTCGCCATAGGGCTCGATGTCGTGCCAGGGGCCATCCGCCGTGTCGCCCACGGCATAGCCGAGCAGAAGCCGGCGCAGGCCGAAGGCCCAGGTGTTGGCGGTGAGCCCGCCGGGCAGGTCGAGCCGGGCGCGCTGCTCGGCGTCGAGCCCCCAGCGGATGCCGGCACCCTCGATCCAGCGCCGTAGCACCGGCAGGGCGTCGGCGTCCAGGCCGAAGCGGGCGCGCAGGGCGGGCACTTCGAGCAGGTCGAGCAGGTCGCTGACCGTCAGCCGCGCCTCCGGCAGGTGCAGCAGCGCCTCCAGCGCCACCAGCAGCGGCTGGCGATGGCGGCTGGTCTGGTCGGAGAGCGTGAAGGGAATGTGGCGCGGGTCCTCCGGCGGCAGGCGGCCGAACACCGCCTGCACGGCGGCGGCGTAGGTGTCGATGTCCGGCACCATCACCAGCACGTCGCGCGGGCGCAGCGTGGGGTCGGCGTCGAAGGCGGCCAGCAGCTGGTCGTGGAGGATCTCGACCTCGCGCAGGGCGCTGTGGGCGACGTGGAAGCGCAGGCTACGATCAGCCGTCGGGTCCACCGCCGGCCAGGCCTCGCGGGTCTCCTGGGGCGGGCGCAGCTCGAGCACGTCGTCCTGCAGTTGCTGCAGCAGCCCCGGCGCCTCGCCGTCGGCGGGCGAGTCGAACAGGTCGATGCGCATCGCCTCGGCGTCGAACAGCGCCCGGTAGGCGTCCTGGTCGTCGAACTCGTCGAGCAGGCGCAGGTAGTCGCGGCCCTGCTTGCCCCAGGCGGCCAGCAGCGGCTGGGCGTGGAGGTGCAGCTGGGTGTCGTCGAGCTCCAGCGGCATGCCGGGGCGGTGGCGCTGACGCCGGCGGGCGGCTCGCAGCAGGTCCTTGTGCTCGATGATGTCGGCCCAGAAGTGGCGGCAGGGATTGTGCACGCAGAGCAGCACCTGGGTGACCTTCGACACCGCGGCCAGGGCCTCGAGCGTCTGCCGGGGCAGCGAGGAGATGCCGAACACCACCACCCGGCGCGGCAGGCCGGCGGGGCGCGTCTCGGGCGTCAGTTCCCGGCACGCCTCGAGGAAGCGGGTGTGGACCCAGGCGCGGCTGGTAGCGAGGCCGTCCTCGCCGATGTCGTCGCGAAGGCGCCGCCATAGTGCCGGCTGCCAACGCTGGTCTTCGGCCAGCGGCCGGGCCTGGCCACGGGCGTCGATCAGCTCGTCGCGGCCCTCGGCCCAGGCGGAAAGCCAGTCGGCGCGGTAGACCTGGTACTGGTCGAACAGGTCGGCCAGGCGCTCGGCCAGCTGATGGCGCTTGCGGCGGTCCTCGTCGTCGGCCAAAAAGCGCGCCAGCGGGGCGAAGGTCGCGTCGTCCGTGAGCTCCGGCAGCAGGCGCATCAGCCGCCAGATCAGCCGCGGCTTGTCCAGCGGCGAGGCCGGCGGCACCGCGTCTGCACCCAGCACCGCGCGGTAGGCCTGCCACAGGTAGCGCGCCGGCAGAGTGACGTCCATCGCCGCGGCGATGCCGGCGCCGGCGGGCGGATCGGCGGCCAGCGCCAGCTTCAGCCACTGGCTGATGCCGTTGCTCTGCACCAGGATCACCTCGTCCTCGAGCGGCGAGAGTGGGTGGTGGCGCAGCCATTCCACCGCCAGGTCGCGCAGCGCCTCCAGGCGGTTGCCGTGGATCACCATAAAGCCGGGGCTGAGCTCGGTTCCCTGGGAGAGATTAAGGGGCATGGCGAATCCTTCGCGGCGATGAAACGGGGTTCAATGGTGCCGCAAAACGCCGGAGGCATGAAGGCGGCGTGATGCCCGCCTGCGGTTACAGCCAATACGTCGGCCAGCGGCGCTCGCTTCCCAGGTTGTTGAGCAGAAGCGCCACCAGCACCAGGCTCACCGAGCCCGCGAGCACCGGTATCACCAGGAAGTCATAGCCCACCGCGCCGGACATCATCACCACCAGCGGATTGGCCCCCGCCGGTGGGTGCACCACGCGCAGCGCCTGCATCAGGGCGATGGCCAGGCCGACGCCGACCGCCATGGCTATCGGGCCGGTGCCCAGCAGCTGCATGACGACCAGGCCGACCAGCGCGGCGACGAAGTGTCCGCCGACCACGTTGCGCGGCTGGGCCAGCGGCACGCCCGGGGCGGCGAACAGCAGCACGCAGGTCGCGCCGAAGGGCGCCATCAGCAGCGGCACCTCGGTGATGCGGGTCAGCCAGGCGACCAGGCCGATGCCGCTGATGCCGCCGATCAGGCCGGTGAGGATCTGGAGGGTGTCGGGGCGCGCCGGCAGGGTGCCGCCGCCTTTCATCTTGTGGAGCATGGCGTGACTCGCTTTTCTATACAGACAGGTCTGTACAGTATTACCATGTGCTCATCGAAGCAAGCCATCCAATGACGAGGAGACACGGCCATGGCCAAGCGCGACGACATCCTGGCGACGGCGACGCGTCTGTTCGGCGAGTACGGCTATCACGCCGTCGGCGTTGACCGGATTCGCGACGAGGCGGGCGTCTCGAAGATGACGCTCTATCACCACTTCCCCGGCAAGGAGGCGCTGGTGGAAGCGGTGCTGGCGAAGCGCCATGAACGTTTCATGGCTTCCCTTCGGGCGGCTGTGGACGCTTGTCCGACGCATCAGGAACGCCTCCGCGCGATCTTCGACTGGCATGCCCGCTGGTTTTCCTCCGAGCATTTCCACGGCTGCATGTTCATCAAGGCGACCGAGGAATATGCCCGGCAGCCCGAGGCGCTGCTGGCGCTGTCGCGGCGCCACAAGGACGAGGTGGCGGCGCTGGTCGAGGAGGTTCTTTCCGAGAGCGAGGCCGAGGGCGAGGCCGTACCGGGGCTGGCGCGCCTGGTGCAGGTGATGCTGGACGGCATGATCGTCAACGCCTATCTGTTCGGGGCCGAGGCCGTGGACGATGCCTGGGCGGCGCTGGCACCGCTGCTGGGGCTGGACGCCCGGCCGCTGGCGCGCGAGGGTGAGGTGGACTGGGCGCGCCCCTGACCCTCATCTGGCCTGGAGGCATACCATGAGCTCATCGACGCCGCTGACCACGCCGGACGGCCGCTATATCGTGGTTCGCGGCCGGCTGTGGCGGTGCACCAATCCCGACCTGCCCGAGTCGGATCGTGAGAAGTGGGTGCAGCAACTGATGCGGGCCCGGCGCGGCGTGGCCCAGGCGAAGCGTGCCGACGACCCGCAGGCCGAGCGCGAGGCTCGCGATCGGGTCGACGAGGCCAAGCGGGCGCTGGGCGAACGCGGGCCGGTGTGGTGGCAGGACGGGGCGCCGGACTATACCCAACGCAAGGTCGAGAATACGCCCTATTCGGACTGGTATGCGGCGCTGGAAACGACCTGAAGGGAGGCTCTCCATGGATCACGAGCGCTTCGAGCTCGACGCCCCGGTCGGCGTGATCGCCGATACCCACGGCACGCTGCGCGACGAGGCGCTGGCGATGCTGGAGGGCTGTGGGCTGATCCTGCATCTCGGCGACGTGGGCAGCCGCGACCGCGATGCGGCGATTCTCGAGCGGCTGGGCGAGCTGGCGCCGGTGCTCGCCGTGCGCGGCAACGTCGACACTGCGGACTGGGCCGAGCGTCTGCCCTGGCATCGCGACCTCACGGTCAACGGCTGGCGCCTGCATCTGGTGCACGATATCGCCGATTTCTCTCCCGAGACGCCCTGCGACGCCGTGCTTCACGGCCACTCCCACAAGGCCCGGAATGAATGGCGCGACGGGCGGCTGCTGTTCAATCCCGGCGGCGCCGGCCGGCGCCGCTTCACCCTGCCGTTGACCCTCGGCAAGCTGTGGCCCGATGCCTCGGCCTTGCGCGGCGCCATCCTGCATCTGCCGCCGTAGCCGCGACGTCTCGGCGTCCCCCAGACGTCAGCCCACCTCCTGGGTCCGGAAGGCCGCCTTGGCCGCGTTCATGGCGTTCATCGCCGCGGGGATGCCGGCATAGACCGCGACTTGGAGCACGATCTCGACCACTTGCTCGCGGGTCACCCCGGTGTTGAGCGCCGCGCGCAGATGGAATTCCAGCTGGCCCTGGGCCGTGCCCATGGCGCCGAGCATCGCCACCGTCAGCATCTCGCGTGTGCGAAGGTCGAGGCCGTCGCGGGCGACGACGTCGGCGAAGGCGAAGCCGAGCAGGATCTCGGCGGCGTCGGCATCGAAGTCGTCCAGGTTGCGCGCGACCCTGGCCGGCGCCTCGGGCTCCAGGCGGGCCAGCAGGGCAAAGGCCTCATCGCGGCGGGTCGTCGGTGCATCGCTCATGCGTTCACCCCCTTCATGCCTTCGGCGGTGTAGCGCTCGCCGCTGACCGGCATGCGGGCGGTGGCGGCCTCGAGCCGTCGGCATTCGTCCGCCGTCAGCGAGATGCTGGCCGCCGCGACGTTCTCCTCGAGATAGCGCGGCCGCTTGGTGCCCGGAATCGGCACGATGTCGTCGCCCTGGGCGAGCAGCCAGGCCAGCGACAGCTGGGCCGGGGTGCAGCCCTTCTCGGCGGCCAGCTCGGCGATGGCCTCGGCGATCCGCCGGTTGGCGGCCATCGCCTGCGGCGCGAAGCGTGGCAGGCCGGGGCGGAAATCGCCGTCCTCGAAGTCGGAGGCGTCCCGGTAGCGCCCGGTGAGGAAGCCGCGCCCCAGTGGCGAGTAGGGCACGAAGCCGATGCCGAGCTCGCGACAGGTTGGCAGCACCGTGGCTTCGACGTCGCGGGTCCACAGCGAGTATTCGGTCTGCACGGCGCTGATCGGGTGCACGGCATGGGCCCGGCGCAGGGTTTCGGCGCTGACCTCGCACAGGCCGATGCGAGCGATCTTGCCCTCCTCGACCAGGCGCGCGAGCCCCTCCATGGTGTCCTCGATCGGGCGCGTCGGGTCGATGCGGTGCACGTAGTAGAGGTCGATGCGCTCGACGCCGAGGCGGCGCAGCGAGCCCTCGCAGGCCTCGCGGGCGTAGGCCGCGTCGTTGTTGAGGCTGCGGCGGTATTCGCCGGGACGGCGCACGATGCCGAACTTGGTGGCGACCTTCACCTCGGCCCGCTCTCGGGCGAGGAAGTCGCCGAGCAGGGTCTCGTTGTGGTGGGAGCCGTAGCCGTCGGCGGTGTCGAGGAAGTCCACGCCGAGCTCGACCGCCCTGGCCAATACGCGCCGGGATTCGTCATCATTGCGCGGACCGTAGAATTCGCTCATGCCCATGCAGCCCAGCCCGATGGCCGATACCGTCAGGTCCTGTCCGAGGGTGCGTCGTTGCATGCTGGCTCTCCTTTGGCGATGCGGAACGTGTCGACAGGCAGCGTCACACATACCGGGAACGCGCAACATGAACGACTCCGCAAAGCGGATTGCCACAAATGAAAAGCCGGCCTCGCGGCGGGTCAACTGGAACGACGCCCAGGCCTTCCTGGCGGTGGCGCGCCACGGCACCCTGAGCGGGGCGGCCGGTGCGCTGGGCGTGGGCATCGCCACCCTGGGGCGGCGCATCGAGCGGCTGGAGGGCGCGATGCGGATGCCGCTGTTCGTGCGCCAGCCGTCGGGCTACTCGCTGACCGCGGAGGGTCAGGTGCTGGTGCCCCGGGCCGAGGCGCTGGAGGCCGCCGCCCACGCCTTCTCCATCGGCGTCGAGGGGGATGAGGCGCTGAGCGGCCGGGTGCGGCTGGCCACCGCCGAGAACCTGGCGACCCGGCTGATCCTGCCGGCGCTGCCGGCGTTCCGCGAGCGCCATCCGGGCATCGCCATCGACCTGGTCACCGACATCGCGACCGCCAGCCTGTCGCGCCGGGACGCCGATCTGGCGATCCGCATGGTCAAGCCCGAGCGGGGCAACGTCTCGCTGCGCCGGCTCGGCACCCTGGGCTACGGGCTCTATGCCGGCCCCGACTATCTGTCGCGGCGCCCGGCCGGTGCTAAGGGCGATCACGATGACGCCTATATCACCTGGGGCGAGCGCCACGCTCATCTGCCTGCCGCGCGCTGGGTAACCGAGCGTCTCGACGGCCGCGAGCCGGCGCTGACCACGACCTCGCTCGATGCCCAGGTGGTGGCGGCCGAGGCGGGGCTCGGACTGGCAGTGCTGCCGCACCTGCTGGCGCGGGGCCGCGACCTTGCCTGCCTCGAGGCCGACATCGGCGTCGCCCAGGACATCTACCTGGTGATCCAGACCGACCTGTCGCGGGCGCCGCGGGTGCGCGCGCTGGCCGATTTCCTGAGTGAACGGGTCATCGAGTCGCGCTCGGCGCTGGAGGCGCCCGGGGGCTGAGTCGGTCACGCGAGCGTCAGCAGCCCGGGGGCGAGACGGGTGATGACGATGCCGAGCCCCAGCAGGATGAGCAGGGCGCCGGCCAGTCGCTCGATGTGTCGCAGGCCGTGACCGAAGCGCCGGATCAGCCCCGGATGCCCCGCCAGATGGCCGACCAGCAGGTCCCAGCCGAGCACGGCGGCGATCATCCAGGCGGCGTAGAGGCCCTGCAGGCCGGCGGGCGTGTCCCGGGCGTGCAGCACCGCGAACAGGCTGGCGTAGAACAGCGCGTTCTTGGGATTCAGCAGCCCCGAGGCCAGCCCGGCGAGCAGGGCGCCGGCCGCTGCGCTGGAGGGCGCAGTGGTCTCGCCGAGGGTGGCGGCGTCGAGCCGTGTCTCGCCCGCCTGGCGAAGGAACTGAAGGCCCATGAACAGCAGGAAGGCGGCGCCTGCCCACTGAACGGCGATGAAGGCGTCGGCCTCGGCATCGAGGGCCATCAGCCCGCCCATGGCCAGCAGGATGAACAGCGCGTTGGCCAGGCCGATGCCGAGGCTGACCAGCGCCGCGGGGCCGCGGCCACGGGCCATGGCGTAGCGCAGGATCAGGAAGAAGTCCGGGCCGGGGCTGAGCAGGGCGAGGAAGTGGGCGCCGGCGACCAGCAGGAACTGTTGCAGCATGACGTGGGGCCTCTCCGGATGGCGGGGAGGCCAGTCTGCGTCGTGCCGGCGCGACGGTATTGAAGGAAAGTGCGGACGGCTCAGGCGCCGCGATAGCGCCCCGGGGTGATCGCCACCCGGGCCTTGAAGGCGCGCTGGAAGTGGCCCTGGTCGGCGAACCCCAGCTCCTGGGCGAGATCGGCCAGCCCGGCGCCTTGGCGCAGGCGGCGGCGGGCCCGCTGGATGCGGCGGTCGAGCAGCCAGGCGTGGGGTGTCAGGCCGGTCTCGCGGCGGAACAGTCGGATCACCTGATAGCGGCTCAGGCCGTGCTCCCGGGCCAGTGCCTCGAGCGACGGCGGCCGCTCGAGGCGTTCGAGCAGGTGCCGCTGTAGGTCGGCCAGGGCGGACGAGTCCGGTCGATGCACGGCCAGGGGCTCGCCGCGACACCACAGGCGCCGGCCGAGGAATTCGATCAGCTCGGCCTCCTTGTCGGCCGCCGGGGCCGGGGAGAACAGCAGCGTATTGAGCTCACAGAAGGCTCGATAGGGCGCGGGGTCGCGGGCGATGAAGACCGTCGATGGCAGGGCCCGGTCGATGTCGCGTCCGGCCGCGGTCTCAGCCAGCACGGCGCTCGCCCAGGCCGGGTCCAGATGCAGCATCTGATAGCTCCAGCGCCCTTCCGGCAGCGGATTGCAGTCATGCACGACGCCCGCCGGCACGCTGACCAGGCAGCCCGGCGTCAGGCGCTCGCGGCGGCGCTGGCAATGGAACCGGCTCTGGCCGCGGTCGACCACGCCGATCGACAGGGTGGGATGGCTGTGGGGCCGATAGCAGGCGCGGCTGTCGCTGGCCCGTCGGCTCTCGACGAAGGGCAGCGCCGGGTCGTGCCAGAACTGGGTCATGGTCGGGCTCCCTGAGCATGGCGGCTGAGTCGTCGGCAGGGTAGCACGGACCTGCGATCGCGACGGCCGCTCCAATGACGACGGCACCGCCGTGGCGGTGCCGTCGTGTTCGTGGTGGCCGGGTGTCGCCGGCGTCGACAGCCTAGCGATAGGTGGCGTCGAAGCGCTGGCGCAGTGCGTTCTTCTGCACCTTGCCCATGGTGTTGCGCGGCAGCGAGTCGATGAAGAACACCCGCTTGGGCTGCTTGTACTTGGCCAGCCGGCCCTGCAGGTGGGCGATCACCTGGGCCTCCTCGAGATGGGCGCCGGGCTGGCACACCACCGCCGCGGTGACGCCCTCGCCGAAGTCCGGGTGGGGCAGGCCGATCACGGCGGATTCCAGCACCTCGTCCATCTCGTCGATGACCTGCTCGACCTCCTTGGGATAGACGTTGTAGCCGCCGGAGATCACCAGATCCTTGTCGCGGCCGACGATCTGCACGTAGCCGCGCTCGTCGCGGGTGACCAGGTCGCCGGTGATGAAGAAGCCGTCCTCGAGCAGTTCCTCCTTGGTCTTCTCGGGCTTGCGCCAGTAGCCGACGAAGACGTTGGGACCGCGCACCTGGAGGATGCCGATCTCGCCATCGGGGACTTCCTTGCCACTGTCGCGGTCGATGATGCGGATCTCCACCCCGGGCAGCGGCATGCCCACGGTGCCGGCACGGCGGTCACCGTCGTAGGGGTTGGAGAGATTCATGTTGGTCTCGGTCATGCCGTAGCGCTCGAGGATGGCGTGGCCGGTCTTCTCGGCGAACAGCTCGTGGGTCTCGGCGGTCAGCGGCGCCGAGCCGGAGACGAACAGGCGCATGTTGGCGGTGACCTCGGGGGTGAGGCGCTCGTCGGCCACCAGCCGGGTGTAGAAGGTCGGCACGCCCATCATCACCGTGCCGCGGGGCAGCTCCTCGAAGATCACGTCGGCGTCGAACTTGGGCAGGAACAGCAGGCTGGAGCCGGCCATCAGGGTGACGTTGCAGGCCACGAACAGGCCGTGGGTGTGGAAGATCGGCAGGGCGTGGATCAGCCGGTCCTCGGGGGTGAAGCGCCAGGCCTCGACCAGCGCCGCGGCGTTGGAGCCGAGGTTGCGGTGGGTGAGCATGGCGCCCTTGGAGCGCCCGGTGGTGCCGGAGGTGTAGAGGATCGCCGCCAGGTCGTCGTCGGCGCGGGGCACGGCGTCGTCGAAGGGCGTGGCGGCCGCGGCGCGCTCCATCAGCGAGCCGTCTGCGTCGCTGCCGAGGGTCTCGACCGCCGGGCAGCCGGTCTCGGCGGCCAGCGCGCGGGCGTCCTCGAGCACCGCCGGGCGGCACACGAACAGCGCCGGTTCGGCATCGCTCAGGAAGTAGCGGATCTCGTCGCCGGTGTAGCCGGTGTTGAGCGGCAGGTAGACCGCACCGGCGCGCAGCGTGGCCAGATAGAGCAGGATCGCCTCGGGGCTCTTGTCGACCTGCACCGCGACCCGGTCGCCGGGCGAGACGCCGAGCTCGACCAGGGCGCCGGCCAGCCGGGCGCTCTCGGCCAGGGCGTCGGCGTGGGAGTAGCGGCGGCCGTCGCGGGTGGTGATGAAGTCGGCGTCGCCACGGGCCTGCATGCGCGCGGCGAAGGTGGTGAACAGGTTGTTGTTATCGGTCATCTGGCGGTGTCTCCCTTGCCTTGCGCCTTGCGGGCCTTGCGCACGAGGTCCTTGACCTCGCCGGAACGGGCCACGCTGGCGTTGGCGGTGTAGTTCTCGTGATTGCGCTCGATGTCGTTGAGCACGTAGAGGTAGTTGACCATCAGCCCGGCGGCCTGCTCGAGGCCCTTGGCCGAGGTATCGCCGAGCCAGTTGATGCGATGCAGCTCGGCGCCGTTGCCGAGGTGGAAGCGGGCCACGGGGTTGAGCGGCAGGCCCTTGGGATTCTTCTCCTCGACCAGGTAGCGGGCGGCCAGCGGGCGCACGATGGCCTTGAGTGCCTCGGCGCGTTCGGCGTCCTGGTGCCAGCCGGGAACCTCGAGCTCGGCCAGCGCCCCGCGGGTGGTCTCCGGCAGCGTGGTGTCGTCCTTGCGCTCGGCCAGCCACCGGGCGAAGCCCGGCACCGGCGACAGCGTGACGAAGTGCTTGAGCTGGGGCAGCTCCTGCTTGAGCTCCTGCACGACCTGCTTGATCAGGAAGTTGCCGAACGAGATGCCGCGTAGCCCGACCTGGCAGTTGCTGATGCCGAAGAAGGCGGCGCTGTCGGCGTCCTCGGGGTCCTCCACGTGGCCCTTGTCGTCGTGATCGCCGGCCAGGATCGGCTGGATGCGCTCCGGCAGCCCCTTGCACAGCGCCACCTCGACGAAGATCAGCGGCTCGTCGCCGGTGGCCGGGTGGAAGAAGGCGAAGCAGCGGCGGTCGCGGGCGTCGAGCCGGCGGCGCAGGTCGTTCCAGTCCTGGATCTCGTGCACCGCCTCGTAGCGGATGATCTTCTCCAGGATCGAGGCCGGGGTGTTCCAGTCGATGCGCTTGAGCATCAGGAAACCGCGGTTGAACCAGGAGCCGAACAGGTGGGCGAAGTCGGCGTCGATGGCCGCGAGCTCGGGATGCTCCCGGCGCAGGGCCAGCAGCTGCTCGCGCATGCGCACCAGCTGGTAGGTGCCGTCGGAGGCCAGATTCAGCCGCCGGAACAGCTCCTGGCGCTTCGGCTCGCAGGCCGCAAACAGCGCCTCCAGCGAGGCGTTGTCGCGGCTGTCGCGATAGGCGGCGTAGGTGGCGTCGATGCGCTCGGGGTCGGCGGCAAACTCCTCGGCCAGGCGCATGAAGAAGCGCTTGCGCTGGTCGGCGTCGAGCCGCGCGTACATCGCCAGGGCGCGGCTGGCCAGGGCGATGCTCGAGGCCTCGCCGTCGCTCTCGAGCAGGGCGCGGCAGGCCTCGACCAGCTCGTCGTGGCTGGGGGCGTCGTCGCCGTCCGAGCGCCGCCAGCGCAGCGCGTCGCGCTGGGTGATGTTGTTGAACACTTCTTGAAGGAAGGTCATGTTCATGGCGGTGTCTCCTTCAGCCCATGATCAGGTCGGGCAGCCACAGGGCGATGCCGGGGAAGAAGCACAGCAGCACGATCGCCAGCACCATGCACAGGGCGTAGGGCAGGCTGCCGGTGAGGATGCTGCGCAGTGAGATGTCCGGCGCGATGCCCTTGATGATGAACAGGTTGAGGCCCACCGGCGGGGTGATCAGGCCGATCTCCAGGTTGATGGTCAGCACCACCGCGAACCAGTAGGGGTCGAAGTCGGCGGCCAGGATGATCGGCAGCAGGATCGGCGCGGTCATCACGATCACCGCCACCGGTGGCAGGAAGAAGCCGGCTACCAGCAGGAAGACGTTGATGACCCCCATCAGCACCCAGCGATTGACCTCCAGGTCGGCGATGGCGCCGGCCACGGTCTGGGTGATGAACAGTGACGACAGGGCGTAGGCGAACACCTCGGCGCAGGCGATGACCAGCATGATCATCACGCTCTCGCGCAGCGAGTCGCGCATGATCAGCTTGATCGGTCCGGCCTGCCACATGCGGTAGATGACGATCGACAGCGCCAGGCACAGGAAGGCGCCGACGCCGGCAGCCTCGGAGGGCGTGGCCACGCCGCCGTAGAGCGCGAACAGGATGCCTGCCACCACGGCCAGGAACGGCAGCACCCGCACCAGCGCCTTGAGGTTGGAGTCGACGTTGGCCTTGACGGTCTCCTTCAGCCGGCCGGCGGCGTCGGCCGCGGGATTCTGGTAGCCGCCGGCCAGCTTGCAGGCGATGACGGTCCAGATCATGAACAGCCCGGCCAGCATGAAGCCCGGCACCACGCCGGCGATGAACAGGCGGCCGATGGAGGTCTCGCTGGCGATGCCGTAGATGATCATGGTCACCGAGGGCGGGATGAGGATGCCCAGGGTGCCGCCGGCGGCGATGCAGCCGGCGGCCACGCCGTCTGGATAGCCGCGGGTGCGCATCTCGGGAATGCCCATCTTGCCGATCGCCGCGCAGGTGGCCGGCGAGGAGCCGGAGAGGGCGGCGAAGATCGAGCAGGCGCCGATGTTGGAGATCGCCAGGCCCGCCGGCAGGCGGCCCATCCACAGGTCCAGCGAGCGGTAGAGGTCGCGGCCGGTGGGCGAGGAGGCCACCGCGGCGCCCATCAGGATGAACATCGGGATGGCCACGAAGCCGAAGTCGGCGATGCGCTCGAAGAAGGTCTCGCCGAAGTAGGTGAGCTCCGGCATGCCCTGGTCGTAGAGCAGGGCCAGCAGCGAGACGCCGCCCAGGGCGAAGGCGATGGGCGTGCCGATGGCCATCAGGAAGATGAGGCCGAGGGCGACGAGGATGCCCAGCGTGATCGGATCCATGTCACTCCTCCTCGCCGCGCAGCAGCTCGGCGACGTACTGCAGCGTCAGCAGGGTGGCGCCGAGCGCCACCGGCACCAGCGCGGGCCACAGCGGCGGGTTCCACACCGTGCCGGTGGTCCACTGGCCTTGCCAGGCCTCGGCGACGTAGATCCAGCTGCCGTAGGACAGCGCGGCACAGAAGGCCAGGCCGACCAGCGAGCCGGTCAGCAGCATCAGCCTGCGGCCGAGGCCGCCGACCAGATCGGGCAGCAGGGTGATGGCGACGTGGCCGCCGGTCATCAGCACGTAGCCGCTGCCCAGCAGCATGGCGCCGGTGACCGAGAAGATGGTGAATTCGGTCTGCCAGCTGGTGCTCATGCCCAGCACGTAGCGCACGAAGACCATGTGGCAGATGGCGCCGACGCCGGCCAGGAACAGCGCGCAGGCGACGTAGGCGGCGGCGCGGGAGAGGCCGTCCATCAGCTTGATGTAGCCGCTGACGAGCGGCAGGCGTCGGGTCAGGGGTGAAGTGTTGGCCATGGCCATGTCGTCCTCCCGGAGTCAGAGACACCGGCCCGTGGGCCGGTGTCGAAGGGGGCGGAAGCCGGTTATTCGACGGCCAGGGCGGCGTCGATCAGGGCCTGTCCGTTGGGGACGTTCTCGGCGAAGTTCTGGTAGGAGGTCTGCTTGGCGATCTCCAGCCAGGCGTCGTAGTCCTCCTGACTCATGGTCACCACCTCGACGCCGTTCTCCTCGTAGACGTCGATCATCTTCTGATCGAGGCCGGCGGCCTCCTCGGCGAAGAAGTCCTCGGCGGCCTGGCCGGCGGCGGTCAGCGCCTGCTGCTGCTCCTCGCTGAGGCCCTGCCAGCTGCGCTCGGAGATCAGGATCGGCTCGTACATGAACCACAGGGCGTGCTCGCCCGGCGCGGTCATGCACTTCACCTGCTCGTAGATGCGGTAGGAGACGAAGGACATCGAGGAGGTGTTGGCGGCGTCCAGCACCCCGGTCTGCAGGGCGGTGTAGATCTCGGACGACGGCATGGAGGAGATCGAGGCGCCGGCGCCGGCCAGCATCTGCTCGAAGGCCGGGCCGGCGGCGCGGAAGGTCTGGCCCTCGACGCTCTCCGGCGAGGTGATGCAGTTCTGGGTGGAGGCGAAGCCGCCGGCCAGCCAGGCGTCGGCCAGCACCCGCGCGCCGCCCTCGTGGATGACGTCCTTGATCATGTCCATGAACTTGGAGTCGTTGAGGCGGCGCGCGTGCTCGTGGTTGCGCACCACGCCGGGCATCAGGGTGGCGGAGAACTCCGGGTGGCGGCCGCTGGCGTAGTCGAGCGGCAGGGCGGTGATGTCCAGGCGCCCGCGGGACAGGGCGGGCCACTGCTCGCGCGCCTTGAACAGCGACTGGCCGGGATAGACCTCGATCTCCAGGCCCACGTCGGCCTCGGCGACCTTGTCGGCCATCAGTTGCACCATCTCGTCGCGTACGTCGCCCTGGCCGCCGGGGAACTGGTGGGAGGCGCGCAGCACGGTGTCGGCCGAGGCGGCGGTGCCGGCGAGAGAGGCGGCGAGGGCCGTGCCCACGACGATGGGGAGCATTGAGCGTTTCATGGCGTCTCCAATATTGGCGTTGTTGTTATGGGCCGTTGTTGAGAGCGGCTGTGTTTCGAGCCGCTGTTTTTGAAGCGGTCGTACGACGCTTTCTTATGTGAAGTGTCTATCAGCGGTGCTGATATATATTTCAATAGGCTAAGTGAAATACTACTGTCAAACCGGACGGCTTAGACAAAGGTGTCAGCTGCGATGCAGCAAAAGCGCCGAAAGGCGGTCATGGCGGGCGATCGAGACGAGAAGAAGAAAATCGGGGAAGTCCGCCGCGAGGCCGGTCCGGGGGCCTCGCGTCGGCGAAGCGCGCCGGGCGCTCGGCTCAGCCGAGAGCGAAGGGAATCTCGCCGGCCTCGTGCGCCAGCAGCCACTGCTTGCGGCCGATGCCGCCGGCGTAGCCGGTGAGGCGTCCGTCGCTGCCGATCACCCGGTGGCAGGGCACCACGATGGCCAGCGGATTCTTGCCGTTGGCCGCCCCCACCGCGCGCTGCCCGCCCTTGCAGCCGAGCTGCTCGGCGATCTCGGCGTAGCAGCGGGTCTCGCCGAAGGGAATGGTGGCGAGCGCCTGCCAGACGCGACGCTGGAAGTCGGTGCCCTCCGGCGCCAGCGGCAGGTCGAAGGCCTGGCGGGTGCCATCGAAGTATTCGGCCAGCTGGGCGCGGGCCCGCTCGGTGTGGGCGTTGGGCCGGGCCGGTGCGTCCTCCTCCATGACGAAGGCGATCTCGGTCAGCCCCGCATCGGAGGCGCCGAGGCGGATCAGGCCGAGGGCCTCGGTCTCCGGCGGGCGGAAGTAGTCCAGGGCATCGTCAGTCATTGGCTCGCTCCTTGGTTCTCAGAGGGCTTGCGACCACAGCTGGAGGGTCAGGTAGCTGCGCCAGGGCGCCCCTCGGGCCGGGTCTTCGCCTTCCAGGCGGGGCAGGGCGCGGCGCACGCCGGCGTCGCCGTCCAGCCAGATGTCGGGGGCGCCGGTGCCGCGCAGCGCCGCGTAGTTCGCCGTCCAGGGCCCGATGCCTTTCAGCGCCGTCCAGGCCTGCGGGTCGTCGTCGGCCTCGCCGTCAGCGTACCAGCTCGCGAAGCGCCTGAGGGTCGCCTTGCGGGCGCCGGGCATGCGCAATTCGTCGAGCTCGCTGCCGGCGATGGCCGCGGGCGTGGGGAAGTGATGGCCGTGCCCTGCCGGCTCGCCGAGGGCCTCCACCAGCCGCGTGACCAGGCTGCGGGCGGCATCGGTGGAGACCTGCTGGCCGAGGATGGCGCGCACACCGGCCTCGAACGGCGACCAGAGGCCGGGCAGCCTGAGCCCCTCGACGAGCGCGAGGCCGGGGAAGGCGTCGGCCAGGTGGGCCTCGACGGTGGCGGTGTCGGCGTCCAGGTCCAGCACCCGGCGGATGCGCCGCACCGCCGGCGACAGGGCGCGCAGGTCATCGAGCATGAGGCGGACCCGGAAGGCGTGGTGCTCTGGTACGTGTTCGGCGGTGAACGAGCCGCTCGCGCTGCCCCAGCGGATATGCCGGCCGTAATGGGCCTCGCCGACCCACTCCAGGCCGGGAATGGCGCGGCCGGCGTGGAAATCGCGCAGCGCCGGCCAGGCGAAGGGCGGGCGATAGGCCAGCCACAGCGTCAGCGGCTCGCCGGCCGGGGACGCGTCGCGGCGGCGGCGCAGCTCGCGCGGCGCCAGGCCGATGCGGGTCACGAAAGCATCGTTGAAGCGTCGCAGGCTGCGAAAGCCGCTAGCGTAGGCGATGTCGGTGATCGGCAGCGTGGTCTGATGCAGCAGCTGCTTGGCGAACAGGCACTGGCGGTACTGGGCATAGGCCTTGGGCGAGACGCCGAGCCCGTCGTGGAACAGCCGGCGCAGGTGGCGCTCGCCGACGCCGAGCCGCTGGCACAGGTCGCCCAGCGAGCCGTCGCGCAGGGCGCCGTCGTCGATCAGCCTCAGCGCCCGCTCGAGCGTGGTGCGGGTGCCGCACCAGGCGGGGGAATCCGGCGCGCTGTCGGGCCGGCAGCGCAGGCAAGGCCGGAAGCCGGCCTCGGCGGCGGCCAGGGGCGTGTCGAAGTAGTGCACCCGGGTGTCTTTCGACGGGATGGCCGGGCAGATCGGCCGGCAGTAGATGCCGGTGCTGGTCACGCCGACCACGAAGCGGCCGTCGAAGCGGGCATCCCGGGCCAGGCGGGCCTGGCGGCACTGGGCAGGGTCCAGCATGACGGCGCTCCTCGATCTCGTTGACTGATCGCAGTGTAACGCGACGGCGTAGAGAGACTCGCCGGAAACGGACGCGGAGACCATCAGCTTAGCTTCAGCGGCCCGCCGCACTTGAGCGTGTCCATGGCCACCTGGGTGGCGACGTTCTGCACGCCGTCGAGCGGGCTCACCGCCTCGGCGAGGAAGGCCGAGAGCGCGCCCAGGCTCTCCACCACCACCTTGAGAAAGACGTCGTGATCGCCGGTGACGGTATGGCATTCGACGACCTCGTCGCGGGCCAGCAGCGCCCCCACGGCATCGGCCGGGCGGCGCATGCGCGACTTGTCCATGGAAATGGAGATGAAGGCCGTCACCGCCAGGCCCAGCGCCTGAGGGTCGAGCCGCAGCGCGTAGCCCTGGACGATGCCGTCGCGCTCCAGCCGCGCCAGGCGTCGCGAGCACTGGCTGGGCGAGAGGCTGACCGCCTCGGAGAGGGCGCCGAGGGTCAGGCGGGCGTCGCGCTGAAGGGCCTGCAGCAGGGCCAGGTCAAAGCGATCGAATGATGTCATTTCTCTTGTAATGGCTATTGGATGCAAGATTCTTGCGTTTAAGGTGGCCTGAGGCGCCCGAGAACGCAAACGGGCGTCGTTCGTCCTCGCCTAGAATGATCGCAGGCCTTTCCCCTGATCCTGCGGAGACCCGATATGAGCGTCAGCCTGGACCGCGTTCGCGAGCTCGATCGTCATGATCCCCTGGCGGGCTTCAAGCCCCTGTTTGCTCTGCCCGAGGGGGTGATCTACCTCGACGGCAACTCCCTCGGTGCCCAGCCGAGGGCCGCCCGCGAGGCCGTTGCCGCGACCCTGGACCAGTGGCGCGACGAGCTGATCGGCGGCTGGAACCAGGGCTGGTTCGACGCCCCGGAGCGTCTCGGCAACCGGCTGGCGCCGGTGATCGGCGCCCGCGACGGCGAGGTCGTCGTCACCGACAACATCACCCTCAACCTGTTCAAGCTGCTGGGCTATATCCTCGAGCGGCGCGGCGATGGCAACCGTGGCGCGGTGCTCAGCGAAGGCGGCAACTTCCCCACCGACGGCTACATCGCCCAGGGCTTCTGCCGGCTCGGGGGCCATGAGCATCGCGTGCTGCCCGAGGGCGCCGAGCTCGCCGACCACCTGGACGACGTGGCCGTGGTAGTGCTCAGCCAGGTCAACTACCGCACCGGGCGGCTGCGTGACATGGCCGCCACGACTCGCCTTGTGCACGAGGCCGGCGCCGAGGTGATCTGGGACCTGGCCCACTCGGCCGGCGCGCTGCCGGTGGACCTCGCCGGCAGCGGCGCCCGCTACGCGGTGGGCTGCACCTACAAGTACCTCAACGGCGGTCCCGGCGCGCCGGGCTTCCTCTACGTGCACCGCGACCATCAGGACGGCGGCTGGCAGCCGCTCTCGGGCTGGCACGGCCATGCCGCGCCCTTCGCCTTCGACGCCGACTATGCCCCGGCCGGCGACATCACCCGCTTTCGCACCGGCACCCACTCCGCGCTGGCCTACAGCGCCCTGGAGGCCTCGCTCGAGATGTGGGGCGATGTCGACATGGCGGCGCTGCGGGAGAAGAGCCTGGCGCTGGGCACGCTGTTCCGTGACTGCCTGGCCGATCTGTTCGAGGCGCACGGCATCGCGGACATCACCCCGTCGGCGGGCGAGCGCGGCAGCCAGGTGTCGCTGGTCGACGCCGACAACGGCTACGCCATCGTCCAGGCGCTGATCGCGCGCGGGGTGATCGGCGACTACCGCGAGCCGGGCCTGATGCGCTTCGGCTTCACGTCGCTCTACCTGAGCTTCGAGGACGTCTGGCAGGCCGCGCGGCACTTCCGCGAGGTGGTCGAGGGCGGCGAGTACCGCGAGCCGCGCTTCCACGTGCGTGGGGCGGTGACCTGATGGCCGATAGTGACGCTCAAGCGGCGCGGGATCATGCCTATTCGCCGAGCCGCTTCGCCCGTGACGTCGAGGCCACCCTGGCGCGCCAGGCGGACGCCGGCCGCACGCTGTCGGCCCGTCATCGGCCGCTCGAACTGGTCGACGGCGACGATGCCGACGCGCGGCTGGACCTGTTCCTTCCCGAGGGCGTAAGCGGACGCATGTCCGGGAGAGAGTCTCCCTGGCCGCTGATGGCCTTCATCCACGGCGGCTACTGGCAGGAGCTCGATCACACCGCCACCGACTTCCTCGCCGAGCGCTATCTGGCCCGGGGCATGGCCTTCGCCTCGCTGGGCTACGGGCTGGCGCCCGGGACCTCGATCGAGACCATGATCGCCCAGTGCGCCCGCGGCCTCGCCATGGCGCGTGAGGCGCTGGTGGCTCGCGGCGGCACCGGGCGGGTGACGCTCGGCGGCCACAGCGCCGGCGCCCAGCTGGCCTGTCGGGTGGCCGCCGATGGCGAGTGTCGGGTCGACGAGCTGCTTCTGGTCAGCGGCGTCTATGACCTTACGCCGCTGGTGGACACCTACGTCAACGCGCCGCTGGGCCTCGACCGGGCGCAGTTCCGGGGGCTGAGCCCGCGCTTCGGCGATCTCGCCGCGCTGCCGCCGAGCCGGGTGGTGATCGCCGAGCGCGACCCGCCCGCGTTTCGCTCCCAGGGGCGCGACTTCGCGGCCGCGCTCGAGGCCGCCGGTGGCGTGGTGGAACTCGTCGATCTGGGCGGTTGCGATCACTTCGACGTGCTCGATCAGCTGTAACCCTTGTCGGCGATGCTGGGGCTTGCTTGACTGAACGCTGCGCCCGCGGGCGTTCGCCCATGTCGGAGAAGGAAGCCCCATGACGCCACCGCTGACCCGCCACAATCGCCCTCGCCAGGTGCTCGATGCCATCGCCGCCGCCAACGCTTCGCTTGACGACGACGACCGCGAGGCCAAGTACGCCAAGCTCGCGGAATCGCCGTATCGCTTCTTCCGCGGCACCAACCACCTGTACTGGAGCGACGTCTGGCACGACTGGCGCTTCGCCCTCTACGGCGGCCTGCCCGAGACCCAGACCTGGCTGCAGGGCGACGCCCACGTCTACAACTTCGGCGCCTACGGCCACCATGACGATGCCGTGCGCTACGGCATGGACGACTTCGACGACGCCATGGTCGGCGACTACCAGTACGACCTGTGGCGGCTGGCGATCAGCCTGGTGCTGGACGCGCGGGAGAACGCCGGGCTCTCGCGCAAGGGCATCGACAAGTCGCTCGAGACGCTCATCGAGGCCTATCTGGACGAGCTCGACGACCACGCCGAGGGCGAGGTGCCGGGGGCGGTGACCCTGGAGACCGCCAAGGGGCCGCTGGCTCCCTTCCTGGAGAAGGTGGCGCGCAAGGAGAGCCGGGCGAAGATGCTCGACAAGTGGACCGTGCTCGGCGACGACGGCCGGCGCTTCGCCGTCGACGAGCGCCCGGAGAAGCTGGCTCGCCTGCCGGCCCACCTGGGCAGCCAGCTGCGCAAGGCCATCGAGGAGGAATACCGCGAGACCCTGCGCGGCACCCGCGCCGAGGCCGAGGAGGACCACTTCCGGGTCAAGGACATGGCGCGGCGGCTCGACGCCGGCACCGGCTCGCTGGGGCTCGACCGCTACTACGTGCTGATCGAGGGCGGGCGTGATCATGCCCATGACGACGTGATCCTCGACGTGAAGCAGCAGACCGCGCCCGAGGGCTGGCGGCTGATGAACGCCGCCGAGAAGCGCGACTGGCGCCGCGCCTTCGCCCACGAGGGCGCCCGCCACGCTGCGGCCTTCACCGCCATCGCCGAGCACCCGGACATCTATCTGGGCTGGCTGCATCTGGGCGACACGGTGTTCTCGGTGCGCGAGCCCTCGCCGTTCAAGGGAGGACTTCCCGACCCACAAGATCGACGGCGACAAGCCCTATCGCAAGCTGGCCAAGCAGTGGGGCCGGATCCTGGCCCGCGAGCACCTGCGCGGCGCTCAGGCGCTGAATTCCGACGATCCCGGCGCCTTCGCCCGGGCGGTGACCGGCCGAGTCGAGGGCGGCCAGGCGCACTTCGTGGACATGATCTCGACGCTGGCCTTCGGCTACGCCGACTGCGTGGGCCGGGATCACGCCACCTTCGTCGATTCTCTGTAAACGGGAACCGATGCGTTCGCCGTCGACGGGTCTGCGAGGGGCGCTGTGAACCGCTCCCTGGGCGCTATCGACGCCTTCCCTGGCGTAGGCCCTCTCTTCGACCCGTCCCCGGCGTGTTCCACGTTCAGCGCCATTCTGAATCGCGCCGATACGCCTTGGGTGCAGGCCCCCGGTCGCTGTAGGCTGGGGGCAATTCGCATTCAGGAGGCGCCATGTTTCCCCCCTTCACGCTGCGCTATGCGCGCTTCCCCGACCGGTTGCGGGCGCCCGCCCGGCCGGTGCCCGTCGAGCGCCCCGAGCTGGTGGCCTTCAACCGGCCGCTGGCCGAGTCGCTGGGCTTCGATCTCGACGCCTTCGACCCCGAGCAGGCCGCCGCGCTGTTGTCCGGCAATGCGCTGCCCGAGGGCGCCGAGCCGGTGGCGCTGGCCTACGCCGGCCACCAGTTCGGCAACTTCGTGCCCCAGCTCGGCGACGGCCGGGCGGTGCTGCTCGGCGAGGTGACCGACCGCGCCGGCCGGGTACGTGACCTGCAGCTCAAGGGCAGCGGCCGTACGCCGTTCTCCCGCGGCGGCGACGGCCGCGCGCCGCTGGGTCCGGTGCTGCGCGAGTACCTGGTCAGCGAGGCCATGCATGCTCTGGGCGTGCCGACCACCCGGGCGCTGGCGGCAGTGACCACCGGTGAGAGGGTCTATCGTCGCGTGCCGGAGCCTGGCGCGGTGCTGACCCGCGTCGCCGCCAGCCACCTGCGGGTGGGCACCTTCCAGTACTTCGCCGCCCGTGACGATCAGGAGGCCTTGCGGCTGCTGGCCGACGAGGCGATCGAGCGCCACTACCCGCATCTTGCGGAACGAGATGAGAGCGAACGTTATCTGGCCCTGCTCGAGGCGACGGTGGCGCGCCAGGCCGAGCTGGTGGCCCGCTGGATGGGGCTTGGCTTCATCCACGGGGTGATGAACACCGACAACGCGGCGATCTCCGGCGAGACCATCGACTACGGCCCCTGCGCCTTCATGGACGCCTACGACCCGCGCACCGTGTTCAGCTCCATCGACGAGCGCGGCCGCTACGCCTTCGTCAACCAGCCGCCGATCGCCCAGTGGAACCTGGCGCGCTTCGCCGAGACGCTGCTGGCGCTGATCGACGAGGATCGCGAGCGGGCCATCGAGCGCGCCACCGAGGTGCTGAAGGCCTTCGAGGAGCGCTTCGAGGCCAGCCGGCTGCGGGTGATGCGCGCCAAGCTGGGCCTGGCGACGGCGGAGGAGGGCGACGCCGCCCTGATCGAGGACTGGCTCGCGGCGATGCAGGCTGCCCGCGCCGACTTCACCCTGAGCTTCCGCCGCCTGGCCGATGCCCTGGACGGCCCCGAGGGCGAGGCGCGCCTGGCCGAGCCGTTCGGCGACCGCGAGGCGCTCGACGCCTGGCTGTCACGCTGGCGCGAGCGGCTGTCCCGCGAGGAGGCCGATGCCGCCGAGCTGGCGCGGCGCCTGCGCGGCGTGAATCCGGCGGTGATTCCGCGCAATCATCGCGTGGCCGAGGCCATCGCGGCGGCCGAGAACGACGATTTCGGCCCCTTCGAGGCGCTGCTGGCGGCGATCACCCGGCCCTTCGAGGCGCCGACCGGCGAGGTCGACTACACCCGCCCGCCGCGGGACGACGAGAAGGTGCTGCGGACCTTCTGCGGTACCTGATGCGAGCGCATCGTCACTGCGTCAAGCGACGGCCGGCCCTCCGGGCCGGCCGTCGTGCGTTCGGGAGAAACTCTGGAGAGAGCCTCACTCGGGCTGGGAGACCATGATGGGCTCGCCGGCGGGGCCGATCTGGAACACCGTGAATTTCGCGCCCTCGGCGCTGACGGTGCGCCCGACCATCGGCTGGTCGGGCATTTCGTAGAAGACCTCGCCGGCCGAGACGGTGCGCGGCTCCTGACCTTCGACTGCGACCTCGAGGCTGCCCTCGGTCACGTAGACGAACAGGTGGCCCGGGTGGATATGGCGGTCGGTGACCCAGTCGGCGCCGACCTCGAAATTCACCACGTTGACCTCCATGCCCTCCATGCCCTCGAGCTCCGTCGTCAGCAGGGTCGTGGCATCGCCGGCCGCCAGCAGCGGCATGCCCAGCAGGGTCACGCCGAGCGCCTTGGCGACACCGGTACCGATCACGTGCGTGTTCATGTTGTCCTCCCGCCGTCGGGATGACGGCAGGGTGCGGTGGAAGAGCGGAAGATGATTCCGGGACGACGGCCGTCCGTCGTCCACCTTTGGCATAGCCCCGGGAGTTAGGGCGGTCAAGATGCGGAGCGAGCGGCCCTGGAGTCTGGAGATTAAAGCCAGTAGAGGCAGGCCGACAGCGTCACCACCGAGCCCAGCGTCGAGAGCAGCACGGTGCGCGAGACGACCGCCGCCTCGCGGCCGTAGAACTCCGCCAGCATGTAGGGCCCGGTGCCGGTGGGCAGCGCGCTCATCAGCAGCGCCGACTTGGCCCACAGCGGCGGCAGCGAGAAGACGTGGAAGGCCAGCACCCAGGTGATCAGCGGGTGCACCAGCAGCTTGATGCCGACCAGCCCCCAGGCGCCGTCAGCGGAGCCGCTCTGCTTCTGGGCCAGGAACAGGCCCAGCGAGACCAGCGCGCAGGGCGTGGTGGCGTCGCCCAGCAGGCGCAGGAAGTCGTCGAACGGCGTGGCCAGCGGCGCGCCGCCGATCGCCCACAGCGCGCCCAGCAGCGGCGACACCACCAGCGGGTTCCTGCCCAGCGCCTTGAGCACCTTGCCCACCGCCCGGGCGTAGGACTGCTCGGCCTGCAGGCCGATCTCGATGCATACCACGGCGATGGCGAACAGCACGCAGACCACGATCAGGGTGGCGATCAGCGCCGGCGCCAGCCCGGCCTCGCCCAGCACCAGCAGGCTCAGCGGAATGCCCACGTAGCCGGTGTTGGCGTAGGCGGCGCCGAGGCCGTCGATGCTGGCGTCGACCAGATGACGCCGGCCGCGCAGGCGATAGCCCACGGTGAGGGCGAACAGCAGCAGCGTCGGCAGGGTCACGGCGGCGATGAAGCCGGTATGCCAGATCTCCTCCCAGCGGGCGGTGGCGGTGGTGCGGAACAGCAGCGCCGGCAGGCACAGCCAGACCACGAAGCGGTTGAGCTCGGCGGCGGCGGTCTCGCCCAGCCGGCCGGTGCGGCGGCACAGATAGCCCGCCAGGATCAGGCCGAAGATGGGCAGGACGACACCGAGAACGGATGACATGGCGGGGCGGCTCCTGGGCGATGGCAGAACGAAGACGCCAGCCTAGGCGGATCTGGCGATACCGTCTAATGCCGTTTAATCTCGTGTTTCATGCATTAAAAGTATCAATCGGGGCGGCCATGGATCTGCGACAGCTGCGCTACTTCGTGACGCTGGCCGAGACGCTGCACTTCGGCCGCGCCGCCGAGCGCCTGCACATCACCCAGCCGCCGCTGAGCCGCCAGATCGCGGCGCTGGAGGAGGCGCTCGGCACGCCGCTGTTCACCCGTCATTCGCGCTCGGTGGCGCTGACGCCGGCCGGCGAGCACTTCCTCGAGCATGCCCGGCGGCTGCTGTCGGACCTGGAGCTGGCGGTGCACACCACCCGCACGGCGGCGGAGGTTTCCCGCCGCGAGCTGCGCATCGGCTTCACCATGTACGCGGCCTGGAACCTGCTGCCGGGGCTGGTGCGTGCCCATGGCGATGCCTGGCCCGACGACGTCCTGACCCTGGACGAGACGCTGCCGCGGGACCTGCAGCAGGCGCTGATGAGCGGCGCGGCCGACGTCGGCATCAGCTTCCCGCTGCTGGTGGGCAGCTCGCTGCATTACCGGCCGCTGTATCGCGAGCCGCTGTGCGCGGTGCTGCCCGAGGATCATCCACGGGCCGATGACGCGCGGGTCGCCGTGGCGGCGCTGGCCGACGAGGCCTTCGTGACCTTCCCGGCCACCACCGCGCCGGCGCTGCACGAGGCGGTCATGGCCTGCTGCCGAGCGGCCCGCTTCGCGCCGCGCATCCGCCTCGAGGCGCACCTGCAGCAGACCATCGTCAACCTGGTGGCGGAGGGGCTCGGCGTGGCGCTGGTGCCGGACTCGATGCGTCGCATGCGCCTGCCGGGGGCGGTCTTCCGGCCGCTGGACGCCTCGCCCACGATCGAGCAGGGGCTCTACTGGCATCCGCGCAACGCCAATCCGGCGCTGGCGGCGTTTCTGGAAGGCGCCGAGCGGTTCACCGATACGACCGCTCCCCCGTAGCGGGCGGCGTGTCGTGGACTGAGGCGAAAACGAAGCGCGCCGGCCACGAGGGCCGGCGCGATGTCGTCAGGGGCCGCCGCGGGCGCGGCGGCCGGAGGTGGGATCAGGCCAGATCGAGGTCGAAGCGATCGGCGTTCATCACCTTGGTCCAGGCGGCCACGAAGTCCTTCACGAACTTGGCCTCGTTGTCGTCCTGGGCGTAGACCTCGGCGTAGGAGCGCAGCACGGAGTTGGATCCGAACACCAGGTCGATGCGGGTGGCGGTCCACTTCACCTGGTCGGTATTGCGGTCGCGGATCTCGTAGAGCCCCTTTCCGGCAGGCTTCCAGCTGTTGGCCATGTCGGTCAGGTTGACGAAGAAGTCGTTGGTCAGCTGACCCTCGCGGTCGGTGAACACGCCGTGCCGGGTGCCGCCGTGATTGGTGCCCAGCACCCGCATGCCGCCCATCAGCACGGTCATCTCGGGGGCGGTGAGGCCCATCAGCTGGGCGCGGTCGAGCAGCAGTTCCTCGGGCTTGACCACGTAGTCCTTCTTCAGCCAGTTGCGGAACCCATCGGCGACAGGCTCCAGCGGCTCGAAGGAGTCAGCGTCGGTCATCTCGGGGCTGGCGTCACCGCGGCCCGGCGAGAAGGGCACCCGCACGTCGTGGCCGGCGGCGCGGGCCGCCTGCTCGATGCCGACGCTGCCGCCGAGCACGATGAGGTCGGCCAGGCTGGCGCCGACCTCATCGGCGATGCCTTGGTAGACCTTCAGCACCTTGGCCAGGCGCTCGGGCTCATTGCCCGGCCAGTCCTTCTGCGGCGCCAGGCGGATGTGGGCGCCGTTGGCGCCGCCGCGCATGTCGGAGCCGCGATAGGTGCGGGCGCTGTCCCAGGCGGTGGCGACCATCTCGGCGATGGACAGCCCGCTTTCGGCGATCTTCTGCTTGGCAGCCTCGACCGAGTAGTGAGTGTTGCCGGCCGGCACCGGATCCTGCCAGATCAGGTCCTCGTCCGGCACTTCCGGTCCGATGTAGCGGGTCTTCGGCCCCATGTCGCGGTGGGTCAGCTTGAACCAGGCGCGGGCGAAGGCGTCCTCGAACTGCGCGGGATTCTTGCGGAAGCGCTCGAGGATCTCGCGGTAGGCGGGGTCCATCTTCATCGCCATGTCGGCGTCCGTCATCATCGGGTTATGACGAATGGACGGGTCGGTGGTGTCGACCGGCTTGTCTTCCTCCTTGATGTCGACGGGTTCCCACTGCTTGGCGCCGGCGGGGCTCGTCCTGACTTCCCACTCGTGATCGAGCAGCATGTCGAAGTAGCCCATGTCGAATTTTGTCGGGTGGGTGGTCCAGGCGCCCTCGAGGCCGGAGGTCACCGCGTTGGCGGCCTTGCCCTGCATGTTGGGGTTCTTCCACCCCATACCCTGTTCCTCGACGTCGGCCGCCTCCGGCTCCGGCCCCAGGGCCTCGGCGTCGCCGTTGCCGTGGGTCTTGCCGACGGTGTGGCCGCCGATGGTCAGCGCCGCGGTCTCCTCGTCGTCCATGGCCATGCGCTTGAACGTCTCGCGCACCTGTTCAGCGGTCTTCAGCGGGTCGGGATTGCCGTTGACGCCCTCCGGGTTCACGTAGATCAGGCCCATCTGCACCGCGGCCAGCGGGTTCTCCATGGTCTCGGGCTGGTCGACGTTCTCGTAGCGCTCGTCGGAGGGGGCCAGCCACTCCTTCTCGGCGCCCCAGTAGACGTCCTTCTCGGGATGCCAGATGTCCTCGCGGCCGAAGGAGAAGCCGTAGGTCTTCAGGCCCATGGTTTCGTAGGCGGCGTTGCCGGCGAGAATGATCAGATCGGCCCAGCTGATCTTGTTGCCGTATTTCTTCTTGATCGGCCACAGCAGCCGCCGCGCCTTGTCGAGGCTGACGTTGTCGGGCCAGGAGTTGAGCGGGGCGAAGCGTTGGTTGCCGGTGCCGCCGCCGCCGCGGCCGTCGGCGATGCGGTAGGAGCCGGCGGCGTGCCAGGCCATGCGGATCATCAGGCCGCCGTAATGCCCCCAGTCGGCCGGCCACCAGGCCTGGCTGTCGGTCATCAGCGCGTGCATGTCCTTCTTCAGCGCCTCGAAGTCTAGCTTGCGGACCTCCTGGCGATAGTCGAAGTCTTCGCCCATGGGGTCGGTCTTGCGATCGTGCTGGTGAAGGATGTCGAGGTTCAGCGCCTCGGGCCACCAGTTGGTGTTGGAATGGCCGGCGGCAGTGTTGCCGCCGTGCATGACCGGGCACTTGCCTGCACTGCCTTGTTGCGTTGCGTCACCCATCTTTCTCTCCTTCATCGCGTGAACGTAGGCTGCTGCTCCAGAAATCGATGGAGGCGGCATCGTGTCGCTGCCAAGCCGACTTCAGGGAAATCGGCGGATATCCGCAGGTGTCCAGCCTCTCGAATACAGCTTAGTGGCGGGGGGCGTGAGTGCCATTTTTCTTTCCCGAACAGCTTGATAGCAAACCTTTATCGCCCGGGAACGACGCTCGTCGTTCGTCGCATGAAGGGCTCGTCCATTGGTCGCCCCCGGCTTGCCTGGCGATTCGCGCTCTCCCTAAACTCGATGCTTCGGTTACCGCAATGCCGTGTTCGGCGCCATGTTGGCATAAAGTCGCGAACGGGGCCGATGTTCGGATAACAATCACAAACTGCAGGAGCCGGGGCGGGCCGTCGCTTGCCTCGACTTCGCCAAGGAGCCGCCAGATGTCCGTCAGAGAGATTCCGCTGTATATCGATGGCCAGGCCGTCACTTCACAGAGCCAGGAATGGCGTGACGTGGTCAATCCCGCCACCCAGGAGGTGGTCGCTCGGGTGCCGTTCTGCACCCTCGAGGAGGTCGATCGTGCCGTGGCCAGCGCCAAGGCCGCCTTTTTCGAGTGGCGCCGAGTGCCGCTGGCCAAGCGCCAGCGCATCATGCTCAAGCTGCAGGCACTGATCCGCGAGCACACCGAGGAGCTGGCCGCGCTGATCACCGAGGAGCACGGCAAGACCCTGCCCGATGCCGCCGGCGAGGTAGGCCGCGGCCTGGAAGTGGTGGAGCACGCCTGCTCGATCACCTCGCTGCAGCTCGGCGAGCTGGCCGAGAACGCCGCCACCGAGGTCGACGTCTACACCCTCAATCAGCCGCTGGGCGTCGGCGCCGGGATCACCGCCTTCAACTTCCCGATCATGCTGCCGTGCTTCATGTTCCCGCTGGCCATCGCCACCGGGAACACCTTCGTGCTCAAGCCCTCCGAGCAGGACCCGAGCTCGACCATGCGGCTGGTCGAGCTGGCCCACGAGGCCGGCGTGCCGGACGGCGTGCTCAACGTGGTCCACGGCGGCCCGGACGTGGCCAACCGGCTCTGCGATCACCCGGACATCAAGGCGATGTCGTTCATCGGCTCGACCCACGTCGGCACCCAGCTCTATCGTCGCGCCTCCGAGGCCGGCAAGCGCGCCCAGGCGATGATGGGCGCCAAGAATCACTGCGTGGTGATGCCCGATGCCAATCGCAGCCAGGCCATCAACAACCTGCTGGGCTCGGCCTTCGGCGCCGCCGGCCAGCGCTGCATGGCCAACTCGGTGGTGGTGCTGGTGGGCCAGGCCCGCGAGTGGCTGGATGATATCGTCGACGGCGCCCGCAACATGAAGGTCGGCCCCGGCACCCAGCGCGACGCCGACCTCGGCCCGCTGGTGTCGCCGGCCGCCAAGGCGCGGGTGGAAGACCTGATCGCCACCGGCGAGAAGGAAGGCGCCAGGCTGCTGGTCGACGGCCGTGGCTGCGCGGTCGAGGGTTATCCGGACGGCAACTTCGTCGGCCCGACCCTGTTCGCCGACGTGACCGCCGAGATGACCATCTACCGCGAGGAGATCTTCGGCCCGGTGCTGTGCGTGGTGAGCGTCGAGACGCTCGACGAGGCGATCGACTTCATCAACGCCAACCCCAATGGCAACGGCACCTCGATCTTCACCAACTCCGGCTGGGTGGCGCGGCGCTTCGAGACCGAGATCGACGTCGGCCAGGTGGGCATCAACGTGCCGATTCCGGTGCCGGTGGCCTACTTCAGCTTCACCGGCTCGCGGGCCTCCAAGCTCGGCGACCTGGGGCCCAACGGCAAGCAGGCGATCGCCTTCTGGACCCAGACCAAGACCGTCACCGCGCGCTGGTTCGAGCCCGAGAACGTCTCCAGCGGTATCAACAGCACCATCTCGCTGAGCTGATCCTACCCCGCTCGGTGTCCATCGACGGCCCCGCCTCGAGAGAGGCGGGGCCGTCGTCGTTGCGATCCCTGATCGCCGTGCCCCGAAGGGCGGCGAGCGGTGAAGCGACATGCGGAAACGCTGCTATGTTGGAAGTGGCTGGTTTCGTCTCCAACCGCCTAGGACGTTCAGACAGGCCTCATGGAGCGCGCCGCCCCCTCTTCGTCTGGGCCATGCCGCGGGCATGCGCCACAAGAGGGTAACGCCCCGGGGGAAGGCGTCGATGATCCCCTGACCCCGATCAAGGAGCCCTCGATGCGCTCGACGATGCTGTCCTCGACCTTGCTTGCCACCCTGCTGTCGCTGGCGGCGCTCCCCGCGGCCGCCCAGGTCACCACCGATGCCGGCACCATCGATCCGGAACGTACCGCACGTTTCTTCGATCAGCCGGGATATTCGCCCTATGCGGGGCGTCAGTATCCGATGCGACCACTGTGGGGCGAGCAGCACCTGCATACCTCCTGGTCGGGCGACGCCTTTGCCGGCGGCACCCGCGTCGGCCCCGATGAAGCGCTGCAGTACGCCAAGGGGGGCGAGATCACCTCGAGCACCGGCCAGCCGGTGCGCCTGTCGCGCCCCTACGACTGGATGGTGGTGGCGGACCATTCGGATGCGCTGGGTGTGATCGCCAGCGTTTACGAGGGCGATCCTGCCTTGATGGCCGACCCCACCCTCAAGGGCTGGCATGAAGGGATGCGTGAGGGTGGCTCCGCGGCGACCGAAGTGATGATGGATATCATTGCCCAGCAGGCCCAGGGGACCCTGCCCGAGCAGCTGACCGACAATGAGACCCAGTTTGACATGTGGCGCGAGATGACCCGGATCGTGGAGAGCCACGACCAGCCCGGTACCTTCTCGGCCATGATCGGCTATGAATGGTCGTCGAACTACGGCGGCGGCAACAACCTGCACCGTAACGTCATCTACCGCGACGGCAAGGCCCTCGCCGACCGGGTGAGGCCGCTGACCACCTTCGATACCGAGATTCCGAATGAGCTCTGGGACTGGATGGCGATGTACGAGGAGGAGACCGGCGGCCGGCTGCTGGCGATTCCGCACAATGGCAATCTGTCTAACGGCCTGATGTTCGCCACCGAGACGCCGGACGGCGAACCCATCGATGCCGAATGGGCGATGGAGCGGCAGCGCTGGGAGCCGCTCTACGAGATCACCCAGAGCAAGGGTACGTCCGAGCAGCATCCTTCGCTCGCTCCCTCGGACGAGTTCGCCGATTTCGAGATCTGGGACAAGGGCAATCTCAACGTGGTGCCCAAGGAGCCCGGCATGATCGAGTACGAGTACGCCCGCGAGGCACTCAAGCGCGGCCTCGCCCTCGAGGACGAACTCGGTACCAACCCCTTCAAGTTCGGCCTCGTCGGCAGCACCGACGATCACACCGGCATTTCCTCCGCCGAGGAGAACAACTTCTTCGGCAAGTTTCCGGCCAGCGAGCCCGGTCCGGAGCGCTCGACCGGCAACGCCTTCGACTTCGATGGCCGCACCGTCAAGGACTGGCAGCTTGGTGCGGCTGGGCTGACCGCCGTGTGGGCACAGGAGAATACGCGCGCCGCGATCTGGGATGCGATGAAGCGCAAGGAGGTCTACGGCACCACGGGATCGCGCATTGGCGTGCGCTTCTTCGGCGGCTGGGATTTCGTGGCCGAGGACGCCCAGGGGCGTAACCCGGCGGTGGTCGGCTATGGCAAGGGCGTGCCCATGGGCGGCGACCTGACGCCGGCGCCGGAGGGAAGCGAGGCGCCCAACTTCCTCGTCGCGGCGATCAAGGATCCGCTCTCGGGCAACCTCGACCGCATTCAGATCGTCAAGGGCTGGCTCGACGCCGAGGGCGAGATGCAGGAGCGGATCTACGACGTGGCCTGGTCCGGCGATCGCGAGCCGGGCGAGGACGGCAAGGTCCCGATGGTGGGCAGCACGGTGGATGTCGAGAATGCCACCTGGACCAACACCATCGGCGCCTCCGAGCTGATCACCGTGTGGCAGGATCCCGACTTCGATCCATCGCTAAAGGCCTTCTACTACGCCCGGGTGATCGAGATTCCGACGCCGCGCTGGACGGCCTATGACGCGGCCTATTTCGAGGACGCCGACTTCGCGCCGGAGGTGCCGATGACCGTCACCGAGCGCGCTTATACCTCACCGATCTGGTACACGCCGTAAGACATGGCAGAGGAGCGAAACATGAGACTGAACAACGCAATCACGTCAGGGATCGTGGGAGGTTGTGCCCTGCTGCTGGCCGGCTGCGGTGCCCAGATGGCATCGGAGGAGCAGGCGATGCAGCAGCCGGACAACTCCCTGATGCGGGTCATCAGCGGTGAGGTGTGGTATCGGGAGCGCATGGCACTGCCGCCGGGTGCCAGGGTCGTCGTGACGCTCGAGGAGCAGTCGCGTGCGGATGCCCCCGCCACCGTGCTCACCGACTACACCCATAACGTCGATGGCAGTCAACCGCCGTATCCGTTCCGGCTGGCCTATAACCCCGAGGCCATCGACGAGCGCATGACCTACGGGCTGCGGGCGAGGATCACGATGGACGGCGAGCTGCTGTTCACCAGTACGGAGCATGTCGATCCGTTCGCCGGCGAGGCCGGTGAACCCGTGAGCATCATGGTCTCGCGCCAGTGACTGATCCACTGGGCCGATAACTGAGTCGATAAAGGACATCGCCATGCACCCTCCCAGGCATTTCCCCAAGTGCACCCTGGCATTCGCTATGACCCTGGCCCTGCCCGCGGCGGCGCAGGAGCTGCAAGTCGACATGCCCGATCGAGAGATCGAGTATTCGCCTTACCTGCGGGAAGACTTTCCGAACCAGGTGTTCTTCGGAGACACGCACCTGCATACGTCCTACTCGGCTGATGCGGGTCTCGTCGGGGCGACCACCACGCCCAGCGACGCCTATCGCTTTGCCAAGGGCGAGGAGGTGATCTCATCGAACGGGGTGCCGGCACGGCTGCGGCGTCCGCTGGATTTCCTGGTCGTTACGGATCATGCGGAAAATCTGGGCCTGCCGGCGGCGCTGTCGGATGAGGATCCGATTCTCACCGAAACCGACTGGGGAGCGCGGATAGCCGAGATCGCTGCCCCCGGCACCGAGGAGTCCCAGATTGCCGCCTACGAGTTCTGGATGCAGGCGACCTTTGCGGGGGACGATCCACTGGCCGGTACGCCCTTCGGCCAGACGATGTGGGAGCGAGTGACCGAGGCCGCCGAGCAGCATAACCAGCCTGGCACCTTCACCAGCTTCATCGGTTTCGAATGGACGTCGCAGCCGAACGGCTCGAACATGCACCGCAATGTGATCTATCGGGATGGAAAGGATCGGGCCGATCAGATAGTACCTATCAGCTCCTATGACACCGACGATCCGGAGGTTCTCTGGCAGTGGATGGCCGACTATGAGGAGCAGACCGGCGGCCGGATGCTCGCGATCCCGCACGGCGGCAACCTCTCGAATGGGTTGATGTTCGATGACATCACCCTGAGTGGCGAGCCGCTCAGCGGCGACTACGCGGAGCGTCGGATGCGCTACGAGCCGCTCTACGAGATCACGCAGATCAAAGGGGACGGCGAGGCTCACCCGATGCTGTCGGCGGAGGACGAGTTCGCCGATTATGGCACCTGGGACAAGGGCAGTTTCGGACCGGAGCCCAAGACGCCCGAGATGCTGCCCAAGGAGTATGCCCGCAACGCCTTGATGCGGGGGCTTGCCTATGATGCCGAGCTTGGCGTCAACCCCTTCAAGTTTGGTGTCGTGGGATCGACCGATGCGCATACGGGGCTGTCGACGGCTGAAGAGGACAACTTCTTTGGCAAGGTTGCGCTCGTCGAGCCGACGGGGGATCCGATCCGCTACGAGGAGGCCATCACTGGCCGCGCTACCCCCGATGATCCCTCCGATGATCTGACCCATGCCGATGCCATTGCCGCCGGTCTTGCCGCCGTCTGGGCCCGCGAGAACACCCGCGAGGCGCTCTGGGACGCGATGGCGCGTAAGGAGGTGTTCGCCACGACTGGAACGCGGATGCGCGTGCGCGTGTTCGGCGGCTGGGCTTTCGACGAGGCCGACATGGGTCGCTCCGATTTCGCCGCCTACGGCTATCAGAACGGGGTGCCGATGGGCGGCGATCTGGCACCAAGGCCCGAGGAAGGGACGCCGCGGCTGATGATCCGCGCCCTGCGCGATCCCGACGGTGCGAATCTTGACCGCGTGCAGGTCGTGAAGGGTTGGACGACGCCCGACGGTAAGACCGAAGAGCGCGTCTATGACGTCGCCTGGTCGGGAGATCGAGCGCCGGATACTGACGGCAAGCTGCCGGCGGTGGGCAATACCGTGGACGCCGAAACGGCGACCTACACCAATGCTATCGGTGCCCCGGCCCTGGGAGCCTATTGGCAGGATCCGGACTTCGATCCCGAACAGCGGGCGTTTTATTACATACGAGTGCTGGAGATTCCGACCCCGCGTTGGACGACCTATGACGCGGTCTTCTTCGGGATCGAACGGCCGGAGGGCGTTCCCGTGAGCCAGCAAGAGCGAGCCTACACTTCACCCATCTGGTACACGCCAGACGCATAGCCAAGCAGGGTAGCAAAGGCAGTGTGCACGGCTCTCATCGGGTCGTGCACATTCACGGCATCAAGGGACAAGCTGGGGATCAGGGGATGTTGACACTCGACAGGCTTTTTATCGCTATCTTTTCGGCCGTGCTGCCAGCCGGAGTGGCCATGGCGCAGGATGACAGTCTGGGCTCGGAGGCCAACGACCCCACGGCCTCCGTCATGTCCTTCCAGCTGCAGGACTTCTACACCTACAAGTATCACAACCTCTCCGACGGTGACGGAAACCGCCTGCAGTTCCGCGCCGCCGTTCCGTTCACGCTGGGCGGTTACAGCAACATCTTCCGACTCACCGCGCCTTACGTGACCGACTCGCCGAATGACGCGAGCGGCTGGTCCGACATGACCCTGTTCGACCTTGTGACCTTCGACCGGTCATGGGGGCGATTCGGCGTGGGTGCGGTAGCGCTGCTGCCGACCGGGGAAGACGGCCTGAGCGCCGAGAAATGGGGCCTCGGTCCGGCCGTGGGCTTCGTGGCCAGCAAGCCCTGGGGGATCTGGGGGCTGTTCAACCAGAACGTGTTCACGGTGGCGGGAGATGACGACTACCGCGACGTGAATATCTCAATCGTGCAGCCGATCGTGAACTACAACCTGGGGAATGGCTGGTCGGCGGGGGCCTCCGACATGTCGGTCACCTATGACTGGGAGCGCCACGACTGGGTGAGCCTGCCCCTGGGCGTGGCCCTCAACAAGCTGGTCAGGATTCGACAGCATCCGGTGCAGTTCACGGCCAGCTACGAGCACAACTTCTACGATGAAGGCGTGAGTGCCTCGGACACCATCAATGTCACCGCGAAGCTGCTGCTGCCATAAGCGGTGGCGACCAGAACGAGACGCTGACGCGATATCCCGGCCTCCTCGAGCAACGATGCCCGATCATGGATGCGAGAAGCTGGGATCACGTCGTGAGGGTGGTCGCGGCCGTGTTTGGGCGAGCCTCCCTCGGCAGCTCATCTCTTGTCGGCTGTCGAGGATTGTTCCGTGGGTGATGGTTTGGTCGGGACGTCCATCGACCCAGGCGATCCGGCTCCGGTTCTCGTGTGAGGTCCATCACAGGAAGGCACTATGATACTTCGCAAGATTCTCCTCTCTCCGCTCCTCCATTTCTTCGTGCTGGGCCTGCTGATCTTTGCCGTATTCTCGGTCCTCGATGAGGAGGCCGCGGCGCCCGCGCCCGATGCGATCACCCTGACACCACAGAAGGCTTCGCGCCTGGCCGAGCAGTTCACGGCCACCTGGAATCGACCGCCCACGACGGAGGAGCTGGAGGGCCTGATGCGTGCCTGGGTGCTGGAAGAAGCCCATGTGCGAGAAGCCCTGGCGCTTGGCCTCGACAGGGGGGATGCGGTGATCCGGAACCGATTGAACCTCAAGATGCGCTTCCTGGCGGAGTCCGGGGCCGCGGCGCTGGAGCCGGACGACGCGACGCTGCAAGCGTATCTCGACCAGCATCGGGCGGACTTCGAGCGGCCGGCACGCATTGCCTTCCAGCAGGTCCAGCTGCCTCAGGGGCAGGCCGAAGAGGCCCGGGCGATCAAGACCGCACTGGAAGGGAATGCGTCTCCCTCGTCGCTGGGCGCGGCGAGCCTGCTGCCGATGTCGATGCCGATGACGGCGGCCCCCGCGGTCGACCGCCTGTTCGGCAAGGGGGTTCATGCGGCCCTGGTCGAAATGCCGACGGGGCGCTGGCAGGGGCCCGTCGAGAGCGCCTATGGCCAGCATCTGGTGCGCGTGACCAACCGCGCCGAGGCCGTGTTGCCGCCCCTGGCCGAGATCCGGGCGCGCGTCGAGGCCGAGTGGCGTGCGAAGAAGACTCAGGAAATGCGTGAGAGCTTCGGCGAAGCGTTGCTCGCGCGCTACTCCGTTACCATGCCCGAGGCGGCAGAGGTGCTGGCCCCATGAAGCGACTCCTGCTCGTCCTGATGCTGGTCTTGACGACATCGCTGCCGACCCTGGCCTCCGCCCATGCCCTCGATCCGGCCTACCTGGACCTGGTGTCCCTGAACCAGGATCGCTGGCGTGTGACCTGGAGGGTACCCAACGTGAGCGGCCGCCCGATGCCGCTCGAGGCACGCCTGCCCGATGCCTGTTCGTATGAGACGCCTCCGCCGCCGGATTTCGATGGACGTGCCTGGACGACCGGCTGGGTGGCCCGCTGCCCGGGTGGGCTTGCGAGCGGCGTGATCGAGATCGCCGGGCTGGATCGGACCAATACCGACGCTCTGGTCCGCTATGAGCTGACGCCGGGAGAAACGCAGGTCCATCGGCTGACCGCATCCGAGACCGCCTTCTCGGTGCCCGAGGAGGCCGGAGTCGTGGGCATCCTGAGCAGCTATATCGCGCTCGGCGTGACGCATATTCTCGAAGGCATCGACCACCTGCTGTTCGTCTTCGCGCTGCTGCTGCTGATTCGCCAGCGGACCCGCCTGCTGTGGGCCATCACGGCGTTTACCGCGGCGCACAGCATCACGCTGGTGGCCGCCTCGCTCGGCTGGCTCAGGGTGCCGCCGCCGCCCGTTGAGGCCGTGATCGCGCTCTCCATCGTGTTCCTGGCCTATGAGCTGTCCCTGCCGGCCGAGGCCCGAGATCCCTTCGCTACTCGTTTCCCCTGGCTGGTGTCCTTTGCCTTCGGCCTGATCCACGGGCTGGGTTTTGCCGGCGCGCTGCGCGAGATCGGCCTGCCGGACGGCGATATTCCGCTGGCACTGTTTGCCTTCAATGTCGGCGTCGAGCTGGGCCAGGTGATGTTCATTGCTTTCGTGTTGATGGTCGGCGTCGCGGCCCGGCACCTGTATCCCGGCATTCGCCAGTGGGCGGCAGGCATGACGAGAGGCGCCAGCTACGCCATAGGTGGTCTGTCCGCGTTCTGGGTCATCGAACGGGTCGCCGCGTTCTGACGCCTTGTCGAGCCTGCCGCGCTCAGCGGTGGGCCAGCCCTTCCTCCAGCAGCTCGCCCAGCGGCTCCAGCTGGCTCTCGTGGAGCAGCAGCACGCTCTCGCCGGATTCTCCCTCGACGGGGCACATCACGGCGAACTCGCCTTCCTCCAGGTGGAACTCGTGGATCTCGCGGGTGCCTTCGGTCGTCTCGCAGCGAATCGCGCGGTAGGCCTCGTCCTCGCCGTAAATCAGTCGATGATAGACCTTGAAGAAGGTGTAGAGCGTGAGCCCCCGGGTGAAGGCCGGCCAGCGTGCCGGATTGGCGCGGGTCTCGGCGTCGATCTCGATTCCCTCGCTGGCGGCGGCAGCGAGGGCGGCAGTCAGCGGCTCGGCGAGCAGGATGGCAGCCTCGCCGGGCAGCGGCGCCAGCGCCTCGACGGCCTCTCGGTAGCGTTCGGCCACGGCGTGCAGGTCGGCCAGTGCACGCAGCGGATGGTCACTGTGCCGCAGCGCCTCGGGGGCGCAGCCGCCGTTCTCCCAGCCGTGGATCACCCTCAGCGTCAGGCGCCCCTGGCGCATCGGGGCCTCCAGCAGGGCCTGCAGGGCCACGCGCAGATGGAGCAGGCGTTCGCCGACCCGGTTGTCGAAGGCGGTGTAGGGGTCGGCGAAGATCCGGTGCAGGCAACCGGGGGCGTGTTCATGGGCTTCGGTAAACGGCATGGCGGGCTTCCGGGGTGTGGCGCGTTCGAATGTCGGCGTCGTTGTGTCATGATGGCGCGGCCATCCGGATATCGGCCATTCGAGCATTGTCTTGAGGGCCGTCGAGGATCGCCACCACAATTCATTCACTGTCGCCAGGGGAGTCATGCCGAGGGCATGGCTGAGAGAGCGTTCGTCGCTGACCCTGGAACCTGATCCGGTTCATGCCGGCGGAGGAAGTGCGACATGCCTTATCTGACGTCAGCCGTGCTTGGCGCGGCGCTTCTGTGTTTCACCGTTCTGGGCCTGCGTGCCCGTCGGGCCGACGGGCCGCTCGACGACTACGTCACCGCCCGCAACTCCCAGTCGGCCTCGACCCTGGGACTGTCCTTCCTGGCCTCCGGGATGGGCGCCTGGATCCTCTTCGCGCCGCCCGAGATCGGCGCCTTCGTCGGCCCGCTGGGCCTGGCCGGCTATGCCATCGGCTCGGCGCTGCCGTTCATCGTGCTCGGTACCTTTGGCCCGGCCATCCGTCGCCGCCTGCCCGAGGGGCGCAGCATCGGCGAGTACGCCGAGGCCTGCTTCGGCACCGGCATCCGCCGCTGGGTCGCGCTGGTCTCGGTGCTGTACATGGGCTGCTTCCTGGCCGCCGAGCTGACCGCCATCGGCGCCATCACCGGGCTGCTGTCCGACGTGCCGGTGGCACTGGTGGTGGTCGGCGTGGCGCTGGCGACCCTGCTCTACACGGCGCTCGGTGGACTGCGCGCGAGCCTCGCCACCGATCGCTGGCAGGCCTGGCTGCTGCTGGCCCTGCTGCTGGTGGTGGGCGGCGTGGCGTTCGCCCGGCTGCCCGAGCTGCCGGGCGAGGCCGCGCTGCCGTCGATACCCGCCGCCGATGCGCTGTCCGTGGCGCTGACGCTGGTGATCGCGGTGACCGCGGCCAACCTCTTCCACCAGGGCTACTGGCAGCGGGTCTGGGCGGCCCGGGACGACCGGGCGCTGGGCCGCGGTGCCTGGCTGGGCGGCGGTATCACCGTGCTGGTGGTGGCGGTGGTCGGCGGGCTGGGCATGCTGGCCGCCATGGCGGGCGTGTCGCTGGGCGAGCCGCCGATTCCCTTCTTCGCGCTGCTGGCCGAGGCCCCGGGCTGGCTGGCGCTGCCGGCGCTGGTGCTGGCGGTGACGCTGGTGGCCTCGAGTGTCGACACGTTACAGAACGGCATTGCCTCGCTGGTGGTGGCCGGCAGCGGCCGGCGCGGTCTGTCACTGGGAGCGGCCCGCTGGGTCACCGTGGCGCTGATGGTGCCGGTGGTGGCGATCGCCCTGCAGGGGCTCTCGGTGCTGCGGCTGTTCCTGATCGCCGATCTGCTGTGCGCGGCCATCGTGGTGCCGGTGCTGCTGGGGCTGTGGGCGCGGATGAGCGCCACCGCGGCGCTGGCCGGCGGCATCGCCGGTCTGGCGGGCGCGGTGCTGCCGGGCTGGATCGTCTCGGGCAGCGCGCTCGCGGGCCTGCTGGCGGTGAGCTTCCCCGGCGGCGTGCCGACCCTGCCGCCCTTCCTCGGTGCGCTCGCGGTCTCCAGCGCGGTGGCGCTGCTGGTGGCCTGGTGGCGTCCGGCCGTGGTCCAACGTACGGCCTGACCGGTTGCCAGGCCGCGGGATGACGGCCACCCTCTGAAGGTTCCCCCGCATCGATCAGAGGAGGCTGCATCATGAGCGATACGCCAAAGGATCCCCGTCGACGCCATTCCGCCCCGGTGGTGGATGGCGTCGGCAAGTCGGCCAGCCGCGCCATGCTGCGCGCGGTGGGTTTCGAAGACGCCGACTTTTCCAAGCCCCAGGTGGGCATCGCCTCCACCTGGAGCCGGGTCACGCCCTGCAACAGCCACATCGGCGAGCTGGCCGAGCAGGCCAGTACCGGTGCCGATGCGGCCGGCGGCAAGGGCGTGATCTTCAACACCATCACCATCTCCGACGGCATCGCCAACGGCACCGAGGGCATGAAGTACTCGCTGGTGTCGCGGGAGGTGATCGCCGATTCCATCGAGACGGTGGCGGGCTGCGAGGGCTTCGACGGCCTGGTGGCCATCGGTGGCTGCGACAAGAACATGCCGGGCTGCCTGATCGGCCTGGCGCGGCTGAACCGTCCCGGCGTCTTCGTCTACGGCGGCACCATCCTGCCCGGGGCGGGGCACACCGACATCGTCTCGGTGTTCGAGGCCATGGGCGCTCACTCCCGCGGCGACCTGGACCGCATCGAGCTCAAGCAGATCGAGGAAACGGCGATTCCCGGCCCTGGCGCCTGCGGCGGCATGTACACCGCCAACACCATGGCCTCGGCGATCGAGGCGCTGGGCATGAGCCTGCCGGGCAGCTCGGCGCAGAACGCCGTGTCGCAGGAGAAACGCGACGACTGCCGTGCGGCGGGAGAGGCGGTGCTTGAACTGCTCGAGCGCGGCATCACGCCCGCCGACATCATGACCCGCGAGGCCTTCGAGAACGCCATCACCGTGGTCATCGCCCTGGGCGGCTCGACCAATGCGGTGCTGCACCTGATCGCCATGGCCGACGCCATCGGCGTGTCGATCACCCTCGACGACTTCACCGCGATCGGCAAGCGCGTGCCGGTGCTCGCCGACCTGCGGCCCAGCGGACGTTACATGATGAGCGAGCTGGTCGAGATCGGCGGCATCCTGCCGCTGATGAAGATCCTGCTCGACGCCGGGCTGCTGCACGGCGACTGCCTGACCGTGACCGGTCGGACGCTGGCCGAGAACCTGTCGGGCGTCGAGCCCTATCCTGACGGCCAGGACATCATCGCTCCGCTCGAGGCGCCGCTGAAGGCCCAGAGCCACCTGCGCATCCTGCGCGGCAACCTGGCGCCGGAGGGCGCGGTGGCCAAGATCACCGGCAAGGAGGGCACGCGCTTCTCGGGTACGGCCCGGGTGTTCGGCTCCGAGGAGGAGGCCCAGGCGCGCATCAACGACGGCAGCGTGGTGGCCGGTGACGTGGTGGTGATCCGCTACGAGGGGCCGCGGGGCGGGCCCGGCATGCGCGAGATGCTGACCCCGACCTCGGCGATCATGGGACGCGGGCTCGGCAGCGAGGTGGCGCTGATCACCGACGGCCGCTTCTCGGGCGGCAGCCACGGCTTCGTGGTCGGCCACATCACCCCCGAGGCCTTCGACGGCGGCCCGCTGGCACTGGTGGAGGACGGCGATGCCATCACCATCGATGCCGAGGCCGATACCCTCGAGGTGGCCCTGAGCGACGCCGAGCTCGCGCGTCGCCGTGCGGCCTGGCAGCGGCCGGCGCCGCGCTATACCCGCGGGGTGCTGGCCAAGTACGCCCGCACGGTCGGGCCGGCCTCCGAAGGCGCGGTGACCGATCGCCCGGACTAGCGCCGCGCTCGTGATCGATGCCAGACGCGACGGCGCCGCCCTCAGGGGCGGCGTCGTCGTTCGTTGCATGGCGGGCGATACGCTACCCGGCCGGGGGGCCTACTGGGAGATGGCCTGGTTCATCATGTCCTCGAAGGTCATGGCGTCCTCGGGCAGCGTGAAGCGGGAGGCGGCCGGGGTCTCGTCGGACAGCGATGCGATCCGGAAGCGATCGCCGAAGCTCAGCATGCCGAGCCCGCGTTCTTCCAGCGCCATGGCGATGGGGTCGGGGTCGCCGGTCATGGTCCGCTGGTAGGCGTGAAAGGCGCTCATCAGCTCGCGGACCCGGGCGTCGTCGCTCAGCACCAGGGTGTCGTCATGGGCGTTGCCGGCCTTGTCGGTCCAGGCCAGCTGGTAGACGTCACCCTCGAGGCCGGCGACGGTCTGCTGTTCGCCGGTTGCCTCGAGGGACTCGACCGAGTCGGCCTGCTGGCTGGTCAGCCCGGCGACGGCCTGGTCGTTGCCCATGCTCTCGGCCATCTCCTTGAGCCGCGCCATGTCCATGACCATGGTCTGGCCCTGCATCTGGCTGACCATGTAGCCCTTGCCGTCCTTGAGCAGCATGTAGCCGGCCTGAGCCTGCTGCGGGAAGTCCATGCGCAGGTCGTCGCCGGCCCAGCTGACCTGCATGGTGGCGTTGCCCTGGCCGGACTGGCTCTCGAGGATGGCCTGGCCGTCGGCCAGGGCGGGCAGCGAGACGGCCAGCAGCAGGCCGGTCATGAGGTGGCGCATCGGGAATCTCCCTGATCTCGAATCCATGGGGCTTGAGGGCCGGCGAGACCGGCCCGCGGGGCCTGAGTCGCGGGCGAGCGCGTCGCCAGGCGGCTAGGGCGGCGTGAGTTCGTGGTCGATGGTGCAGCGCAGTGCCTGTAGCTCATCGAGGGTGAGCTGCTCCAGGCGGCCGGCGAGGAGGTCGCTGATCTTCTGCATCGGCAGGCCCGCGCGGCGGGCGATCTCGCGGTTGCCGAGATCCGATACGGCGATCAGCCGGGTGATGATACGCATGAGTCGCGTACGTTGTTCCAGGTCCCTGACGTCGAGGTCAGGGCATCGTCGCGGAGGGTCGAGGAGTTCCGCGTTGGAAGGGCTTGCCGTGCTCATGATGCTCCAGAGGACAGAATCGACTGCCACAGCATGAAGCCTTTTGCGGCGTTTCGCCAGTGTCCAAAAGGGGGAGTCGGCCAGATTCGGCGCCGACCGTCGCACGATGGCGGAAATCGCCAAAGGAGGGGCGGGCGGGGAACGTCGAAGTGTTTGAAGTCGCTGGGAATGTTGTTTATTTTGCACGTCGTTGCATAAATACAACGCGATCTGCCGCGACACAAGGACACTGTAAAATGAACAGCGATACAACGCATCTTTCTCGCGTGCTGGCGCGCAAGGACGTGCTGGCCCTGGCCTTCGGCGCCATGATCGGCTGGGGCTGGATCGTGATGACCGGCAACTGGATCCAGTCGGCGGGCAGCCTGGGGGCGATCACCGCCTTCCTGATCGGCGGTGCGGTGATCGTGCTGGTGGGCCTGACCTATGCCGAGCTGGCCTCGGCCATGCCTCAGGTGGGCGGCGAGCACGTCTACAGCTATCGCGCCATGGGCCATTTCCCTTCCTTCCTGTGCACCTGGGCGATCACGCTCGGCTATGTCAGCGTGGTCTCCTTCGAGGCCGTGGCGCTGCCCACGGTGGTCGAGCACCTGTTCCCGCACTATGCGGTGGGGCAGCTGTGGACCCTCGCCGGCTGGGACGTGAAGGCCACCTGGGTGGCGGTCGGCATGGCCGGCGCGGTGGCGATGACCGCCATCAACTACTTCGGCGTGCGCACCGCCGCCCTGGTGCAGAAGGTGGTGACCCTGCTGATCCTGGCGGTGGGCGTCATGTTCATCACCGGTGCCCTTTTCGAGGGCCATACCACCACCATGGAGCCGCTGTTCAACGTCGAGGGCGGCGTGATCGGCGGCATCATGACGGTGATCATCATGGTGCCGTTCATGTTCGTCGGCTTCGACGTCATCCCCCAGGCCGCGGAGGAGATCGACCTGCCGTTCAAGGAGATCGGTCGGGTGCTGATGATCTCGGTCGTCATGGCGGTGTTCTGGTATGCCCTCATCATTCTCGGCACCGCCCTGATGCTGGACCCGGCGGCGCTGGCCGAGAGCTCGCTGGCGGTGCCGGCGGCCATGCAGGCGGTCTTCCAGACGCCCTGGGCGGAGAACCTGATGATCCTGGCGGGTATCGCCGGCATCATCACCAGCTGGAATGCCTTCTTCATCGGCGGCTCTCGCGCCATCTATGCGCTGGCGCACTCCGGCATGCTGCCGGCCTTCCTGGCCAAGCTGCACCCCGAGCATCGCACGCCGACCAATGCCGTGCTGCTGATGGGCGCGCTGTCCGCCGCCGCGCCGCTGCTGGGGCGTCCGGCGCTGGTCTGGCTGGTGGTCGCCGGCGGGCTGGGCATCGTCATCGCCTACCTCTTCGTGTCGCTGTCCTTCGTGCTGCTGCGCCGCCGCGAGCCCGACATGCCGCGTCCGTTCAAGGTGCGCCGCGGCAAGACCGTGGGTGCGTTGTCGGTGATCCTCTCCCTGGCGCTAATCGGCCTCTACCTGCCCGGCAGCCCGTCGGCCCTGTCGCCCTTCGAATGGGCGCTGTTCGCCGGCTGGATGCTGATCGGCCTGGCGCTCTATGTCTGGTCGCGGGCCCACTACGGTGTCGACTACAGCGACCGGATGATGCAGCGCGAGCTGGCGGGTACCTCGTCCTGACGAACCGGCCAGCGCCGTCCGCCTGATTGAGACCCCGGCCCGTGGCCGGGGTCTTTCGTTGTTCGGCGTTCGACATCGGTCGTGCCGGGCTCGCAAGTGTTGATGTTTTATAAAAATGTAGATATTTTTGGCGCATCGATCCTCGACACCCTGGAGACCCCGATGACCGCGCTGACCCGGATTCCCGACATCGCCATGCCGCTGCCCGCCGACCTGGAGGGCTTCACCCTGACGCCGTCGGCGCAGTCGCCGCGGCTGCTGCGGATGACTTTCTCCCGCGAGGTCGTCGAGGCCTTCGTCGAAGCCGTGGCCGACTGGCCGGTGCAGGCGCTGGAGTACAAGTCGATGCTGCGTTTTCGGGTGGCGAAGCTGCTCGACGACCTGTGCGGCAACACCCTGCAGCCGGTGCTGATCAACACCCTGGTGGATCGTGCCACGGGCGGGCTGCAGGTGGTGCCCGAGGGCCTGGACGACGTCGAACAGGCCGAGGACATGGTCAAGTTCGCCACCGCCGTGGCGCACCTGATGGGGCGCTCCAACTTCGATGCCATGAGCGGCCAGTACTATGCGCGCTTCGTGGTCAGGAACGTCGACGAGTCCGACAGCTATCTGCGCCAGCCTCATCGGGTGATGGAGCTGCACAACGATGGCACCTTCGTCGAGCAGGTCACCGACTACGTGCTGATGATGAAGCTCGACGAGCGGCACATGCAGGGCGGCGATTCGCTGCTGCTGCACCTGGACGACTGGGAAGACCTCGAGCGCTTCTATCGTCATCCGCTGGCGCACCGCGAGATGCGCTGGGCGGCGCCGCCCAGCAAGAAGGTCGCCAGGGACGTCTTCCATCCGGTGTTCGACGTGGATCGCGAGGGGCGGCCGATCATGTCCTACATCGACCAGTTCGTGCAGCCGAAGGACTTCGAGGAGGGCAACTGGCTGTGCGAGCTCTCCGAATCGCTGGAGGGCAGCGCGGGGATCCTCTCGGTGCCCAATCCGGTGGGCAGCTTCCTGCTGATCAACAACCACTTCTGGCTGCACGGCCGGGATCGTTTCACCCCGCATCCGGAGCTGCGCCGCGAGCTGATGCGCCAGCGCGGCTACTTCACCCATGCCTCGACGCGCCCCCAGCGTTGAAGCGGGCGGCGACGTCGGATCGCGCCCCGGGGGTATAACGGGGCATGACCGGGCCACGCCGTCTTCGCGGCGTGGCCCACGCTCATCGCAACGAGGACGGCATGTACGATTTCATCATCATCGGCGGCGGTATTCTCGGCATGTCCACCGCCATGCAGCTCAAGCAGGCCTATCCGGACCGTCGGATGCTGGTGCTGGAGAAGGAGCGCGAGCCGGCCTGCCACCAGACCGGCCATAACAGCGGGGTGATCCACGCCGGGGTCTACTACACCCCGGGCAGCCTCAAGGCGCGCTTCTGCCTGGAGGGCAAACGCGCCACCAAGGCCTTCTGCGACGCCCACGACATTCCCTACGACAGCTGCGGCAAGCTGCTGGTGGCCACCAACGATCTGGAAAAGCAGCGCATGCAGGCGCTGTGGGAGCGCACCGAGGCCAACGGCCTCGAGCGCGAGTGGCTGGGGCCCGAGGCGCTGGCCGAGCGCGAACCCAACATCACCGGCGTCGGCGGCATCTTCGTGCCGTCCAGCGGCATCGTCGACTATCGCGCCGTGACCCGCGCCATGGCCGGCGAGTTCGAGCGGATGGGCGGCGAGATCCGCTACGGTGCCAAGGTGACCGGGCTCGAGGAGCGGCGCCAGGAGGTGGTGGCGAGCACGAGCCTCGGCGAGTTCAGCGGGCGTTATCTCGTGACCTGCTCGGGGCTGATGGCCGATCGGGTGGTGCGCATGCTGGGCCAGGACCCGGGCTTCACCATCTGCCCCTTCCGCGGCGAGTACTACCGGCTGCCCGAGCGCCACAACGCCATCGTCAATCACCTGATCTACCCGATTCCGGACCCGTCGATGCCGTTTCTCGGCGTGCACCTGACGCGCATGATCGACGGCTCGGTCACCGTGGGGCCCAACGCCGTGCTGGCCTTCAAGCGCGAGGGCTATCGCAAGCGCGACATCTCGCCGCTCGACCTGGCGCGGATGTTCACCGATCCGGGCATCCTGCGGGTGCTGGGCAGGAACCTGCGCCCGGGGCTTGCGGAGATGAAGAACTCGCTGCACAGGCGCGGCTATCTCGAGCTGGTGCGCAAGTACTGCCCGAGCCTGACCCTCGAGGACCTGGAGCCCTATCCGGCCGGGGTGCGCGCCCAGGCGGTATCGCGGGACGGCAAGCTGGTCGATGACTTCCTGTTCGTCAACACGTCGCGCACGGTGAACGTGGGCAACGCGCCGTCACCGGCGGCCACCTCGGCGCTGCCGATCGGCGCCCATATCGTGGCCAAGGTGAAGGAGCTGGTCGGAGACTGAGCGAGACGTTGAAAGGCGGTCGCCGGCCAGCGCTACAGTAGTAGCCGTATCGACGTTGGTGGTGTGGTCGTTTCGATGGCGGGCTGCTAGCGTTTTTTCCAGGCGGATCGGCGAGTTAGCGACTGGCTCGGCGCTGCCCCAACAAACACAACAATTCTCTCGAATCGTCTGCAGGAGGCTTCATGCGCGCACTCAAGACGGCACTCGCCGCGACACTTCTGGTGGCCGCCGCACCCGCGGCCCTGGCTCAGCAGCAGCTGTCCATCGCCACCGGCGGCACCGGCGGCACCTACTATCCCTACGGCGGCGGCCTCGCCGAGCTGATCAACAAGCACGTCGACGGCTATGACGCCGTGGCCGAGGTCACCGGCGCTTCGGTGGAGAACATGGGGCTGATCTGGCGCGGCGACTCCGACCTGGCGCTGGCGCTGGCCGATACCGTCTATCAGGCCTACACCGGCACCGGCGACTTCGAGGGCCGCCAGCTCGACAACGTTCGCGCCTTGGCGTCGATCTATCCCAACGCCGTGCAGATCGTGACCATGGCCGATTCCGGCATCGAGTCGCTCTCCGACCTCAAGGGCAAGGTCGTGTCGGTGGGCGCGCCGGGCAGCGGCACCGAGATCAACGCCAGCACCCTGCTGGAGGCCAACGGCATCACCTACGACGACATCGATGCTCGCCGCCTCAACTTCAACGAGACCGCCGATGCCATCCGCGACGGCGACATCGATGCCGGTTTCTGGAGCGTGGGGCCGCCCACCAGCTCGATCATGAACCTGGCCACCACCCGCGACATCCGCCTGATCGGCCTGACCGACGAGGAAATCGCCAACGCCAAGGACGAGGAGCCGGTGTTCGCCGCCTACGAGCTCAAGTCCGGCCTCTACGAGGGCATGGAGGATCCGGTGCAGACCATCGGCATCCCCAACGTGCTGGCGGTGAGCAGCGAGATGGACGATGACCTGGCCTACCGGATCACCAAGGCGCTGTTCGAGTACACCGACGAGCTGATCGCCATCCATCCGGCGGCCAACGACACCACCGTCGAGTTCAGCGTCGACTCCACGCCGATCGCCTTCCATCCCGGCGCGCTGCGCTACTACGAGGAAGTGGGCGCCGAGATCTCCGACCGTCAGCGTCCCTGAGGCGCGCCGACATGTCGTTGATGACCCAGGGGCGAGCCGCGAGGCTCGCCCCATCGTCGTGGTGGGCGCCGATGCTGGGCCTGCTGATGGGGCTGTTCGCACTGCCGGCGCTGGCCGACTGCCCCAGCCATGAGCTGAAGGTGCGCGCAGCCGACGGCCGGCTGCTGGTGCGGCTGCCGATGCCGGCAGGCGAGGGCTGGTGCCTGGCCTGGAACCACTCGGTGGAGGGCTTCACCGTCCACGACTGCTACCGCAACGTCGAAGGCCGCATGGTGCTCCAGCGCAGTCACCTGCCTGACTTCGCCGCCGGCCTCGACCACATTCCCGGGCGCGGCCGCCAGGTCTCCGACGGCCACGGCGGCTACTGGATCGAGGACCTCGACGAGCCGGTCCCCGGTGACGCCTACCGGCTGAGAGTGGGCGCGATGCGCGTCGATCATCGCCTGGTCAGCCGTCCCGAGGGCGCGCCGCTGGCAACGCTGCTGACGAACGCCCGGGACTGCCGCGCCGGTGAGCGCTACGCCGCTGACCTCGTGGCCCTGGCCGCCGAGCCGCCAGTCGTCGTGAGCCTGAGCGAGCTCGCCGCCAACCAGCGCGTGACTCTGGCGCTGGAACCTCTGGCGCTCGAGCCTCCCGCCGAGCGCGACGAGACGCCCTGACATGACCCTGCCCCCCTGTGACATTTCGAGAGAGACACGCCCATGAGCGAAGCGGGTTCTTCCCCCATCGTCCCCGGTAGCCAGGCGCCGCACTCGCGTCCGGTGCTGTGGCTGATCAGCCTGGTGGCCGTGGCGCTGTCGCTGTTCCAGCTCTATTCCGCCGGCATCCAGCCGCTGGGGCTGTTCTACCAGCGCAGCATCCACCTGGCGCTGATCATGATGCTGGCGTTTTTGATGTTTCCGGTGTTCGGGCCTCGTCACAAGCGCGGTGCGGTCGGCGGGCTGATCGACCTGGCGTTCTTCGCCGGGGCGGTGATCACCGGCGGCTACATGACGCTGTATCTCGACGACATCATCAATCGCGCCGGCTTCTGGAGCCAGACCGACATCACGGTCGGCATCATCGCCACCGTCACCGCGCTCGAGGCCAGCCGCCGGGCGGTGGGGTTCGGCATGACGGTGATCGGCGTGCTGGCGATCCTCTACGCCTTCGCCGGCCCGCGCGGCGAATTGCCCTGGCTCGGCGAGTGGCTGCCCGGCATCCTGGAGCACCGCGGCTACGGCCTGGATCGCCTGGTCGGGCAGCTCTACCTGGGCCAGGAGGGCATCTTCGGCCTGCCCATGGGCGTGGCGGCCACCTACATCTTCATCTTCGTGCTGTTCGGCGCTTTCCTCGAGATCACCGGCGCCGGCAAGTTCTTCATCGACCTGGCCTACGCCGCCACCGGCCGCCAGCGCGGCGGGCCGGCCAAGGCGGCGGTCATTGCCTCGGCCGGCATGGGCTCGATCTCCGGCAGCGCCATCGCCAACGTGGTGACCACCGGCGCCTTCACCATTCCGCTGATGAAGCGACTGGGCTACAAGCCCCATCAGGCCGGCGGCATCGAGGCGGCGGCCTCCACCGGCGGCCAGATCATGCCGCCACTGATGGGCGCCGGCGCCTTCCTGATCGCCGAGTACACGCGGATGCCCTACCTGGACGTGGTCAAGGTCAGCATCCTGCCGGCGATCATGTACTTCGGCACCGTCTACCTGTTCGTGCACATCATCGCCCTGAAGCAGGGCATGCAGGGCATGGCCAGGAGCGAGCTGCCGCAGCTGCGCGACGTGATGGCCGCCGGCTGGCACTTCCTGCTGCCGCTGGCGGTGCTGGTATGGCTGCTGGTGATGAACATGTCGCCGATGCGGGTGGGCTACTACGCCATCCTCACAATGCTCGCGGTGGCGGCGCTGCGCTTCGCGGTGTGGTTCTTCTTCGTCGCGCCCAGGCGCGGCGAGCCGGTCACCGGGGCGGCGCTGGTCCAGGCGCTGAAGCAGGGCGGGCTCAAGGTGATCGAGGGCCTGGAGCTCGGCGCGCGCAATGCCGTGGCGGTGTCCATGGCCTGCGCCGTGGCCGGCATCATCGTCGGGGTGGTGGGCCTCACCGGGCTGGGGCTCAAGTTCTCGGCCATGATGATGGCGTTCTCCGACGGCAACCTGCTGCTGGCGCTGGTAATGGTGCTGCTGGCCAGCCTGGTGCTGGGCATGGGGCTGCCGGTGACCGCCAGCTACATCGTGCTGATCGTGCTGGTGGGGCCGGCGCTGACCTCGGAGTTCGGCGTGCCGCTGCTGATCGCCCACCTGGTGGTGTTCTGGTACTCCCAGGATTCCAATGTCACACCGCCCATCGCGCTGGCGGGCTTCGCCGGGGCGGCGATCGCCGGGGCCAAGCCGATGGACACCGGCTTCCAGGCCTGGAAGTTCGCCAAGGGGCTCTACCTGATCCCGCTGTTCATGGTCTTCAATCCGGAGATCATCATGGGCGGCCCGCTGCCACTGTTGGTCTGGACCACGCTGACCGCCTTCCTGGCCTTGGCCGCCTTCGCCGCGGCGCTGGAGGGCTACCTGTTCACGCGCATGTCGGCGCCGGTGCGGCTGGTGCTGCTGCCGGCCATCGTCGGGGTCTTCTACCCGAGCCTGATCGCCGAGGCCGCGGGTGCGGCGGTGATGGCGCTGGCGCTGGTGGGCAACTGGATCGCTAGCCGCAGGGAGGCCGCCGTGGCCGGTTGAGGGCTTTCCCTGCGGTCGGACACATGGCCAGACGACACACGGCCCCGCCCGGATGATCCGGACGGGGCCGTGTCGTTGACGCGATGGCCTTACTGGGAGGACTGAGCGTCGTCCTCGGTCATCTCGTCGACTTCCTCCGCGGCGCTGTCGGCGGCGTCTTCGGTCGCTTCGGCGACATCGGCGGCGGCGTCCTGGGTGGCGTCGACCGCGTCGCCGGCGGCGTCCTGAGTGGCATCCGCGGCATCTCCGGCCGCGTCCATGGCGTCATCGGCGGTGTCGGCCGCGGCGTCGCCGGCCTGGTCCACGGCGTTCTCGGTGTCTTCCAGCGCCTGGCCGGCGATGGAGCCCTGGCTTTCCACCGGCTCCAGGCTCACGGTGATCGGCGCCTGCTCGGCATCCGGGCCGACCTCGACCTGATGGCGCTGCGGGCTGGTCCACAGCAGGTTGCCGTCGGCGTCGCGGATCTCGGCGCGCAGGGCGTGGGCATGGCCCGGGTCGACCTGGTCGGTCGGGTAGTCGAGGCTGAACTCGACCGGGTCGCTGCCGGTGACGTCGACCATGGTCTCGGAAATGGTGGTGGCCGGCGCGTCGGCCCGGGCCACGTCGAGCAGGCTGACCGTGACCCGCGCGTCGTCCGGCAGCGGGGTGTCGGTGGCGACGAACTCCAGCACGCCCTCGAGGGTCTTGCTGGCCTGCTGCTCGCCGTCCTGAGAGGCCTGTTCGCTGCCGGTCGTCTGTTCGGTCTGAGTGGCGGTATCGGCCGCACTCTGTTCACTGTCGTCGGCCTGGTCGCAGCCGGCCAGCGCCAGGGTGCCGGTCAGGGCTGCCGCAATGAAAAGTTGACGCTTCATGGTCGGTCTCCTTCAACACGTGTGCCGTGTATGGGTGTGTGGTCGCGTCCCTGTCGACCGCTTCGATCATCACCCTATCAAGCTAATCTGCAGGAAGGTTGAAACCCGCTGTCGCCGGATGGCGACGAGATGGCGGCACGGGGTGCGGCAGCATTCGGGACGTTCTGCCGCGATCGCCTACCTTCACGGCGCGTGGGAGAGGTAGGCGTGGTGCGGCTCTGTTAGAATAGTGGGTTCCCAATTTTCATCACCCGCCCGCGGCGATGGCTGCGAGGCGGCGACACCCCCGTTTTTCAGGAGCCCAGGATGACAGCATCGAAGGAGACACCGCGGGTCGGCGTGATCATGGGGTCGAAGTCCGACTGGCCGGTCATGGAGCATGCAGTGACCATGCTCGAGCGCCTCGGCGTGCCCTACGAGACCCGCGTCGTCTCGGCCCACCGCACCCCGGACCTGCTGTTCGACTACGCCAAGTCCGCCGCCGAGCGCGGCCTGCAGGTGATCATCGCCGGCGCCGGCGGCGCGGCCCATCTGCCGGGCATGGTAGCCTCCCAGACCGCGCTGCCGGTGCTCGGCGTGCCGGTGGAGTCCAAGTCTCTCAAGGGGCTGGATTCGCTGCTGTCGATCGTGCAGATGCCCGGCGGCATCGCCGTGGGCACCCTGGCCATCGGCAAGGCCGGCGCCACCAACGCCGGCCTGATGGCGTCCCAGATCGTCGGCCTGCAGGATGCCGAGGTGCTCAAGGCCGTGGAGGCCTTTCGCGCCGAGCAGACCCAGACCGTGCTGGACAACCCCGATCCGCGACCCGAGTCCGAGTAAGAGCGAGGCAACCACGATGAACATCGGCGTACTGGGAGCCGGCCAGCTGGGCCGGATGCTGGCCCTGGCGGGCTATCCGCTGGCCAACCGTTTCACCTTCCTCGACACCACCGGCAACCCCAGCGCGGGGATCGGTGATGTGATGGTGGACACCGATCAAAAGCACCTCGAGAGCTTTCTCGACAAGGTCGACCTGGTCACCTACGAGTTCGAGCACCTGCCGGTCTCGCTGGTGCGGGCGATCGAGGAGCGCAAGCCGGTCTATCCCGGCAGCGAGGCGATCCGCGTCTGCCAGCACCGCGCCGAGGAGAAGGCGCTGTTCGATCGGCTGGCCATCCCGACCCCGGCCTATCGGCTGGTGGACAGCGCCGAGGCGCTGGAGGCCGCGGTGCGCGAGCTGGGCACGCCGGTGGTCGCCAAGTCCGTCACCGAGGGCTACGACGGCAAGGGCCAGGCGGTGATCAAGGACCCGGCTGACGCCGCCGAGGCCTGGCGCTCGATCAACCACCCGCGGCTGATCGTCGAGGCCTTCGTCGACTTCGTGCGCGAGGTGTCGATCATCGCCGTGCGCGGCCGCGACGGCGAGGTGGTCTTCTACCCGATGGCCGAGAACGTCCACGTCGACGGCATCCTGCGCTATTCGGTGGCGCCGATGCCGGACCTGGACGACGCCGTCCAGCAGACCGCGGACGGCTACATCCGCGCGCTGCTCGACGAGCTCGACTACGTCGGCGTGCTGACCCTGGAGCTGTTCCAGACCCGCGACGGCGCTCTGCTGGCCAACGAGATGGCCCCCCGGGTGCACAACTCCGGGCACTGGACCCAGGACGGCGCGGTGACCAGCCAGTTCGAGAACCACCTGCGCGCCATCCAGGGCCTGCCGCTGGGCAGCACCGCCGCCCGCGCGCCGACCTGCATGGTCAACGTGATCGGCCGCGAGGGCGACCCGGCGAAGCTGCTCGAGATCGACGACGCCCACCTGCATCGCTATGACAAGGGCGAGCGCCCGGGTCGCAAGCTGGCCCACGTCAATCTGGTGGCGCCGACTCACGAGGCGCTGCTGGAAAAGGTCCGCGCCTGCGCGGCCCTGCTGCCCGACGCCCCGGCGCCGAGCTTCAGCTTCGAGTGAGACTTCGCCTTATCGGCCGAGACGAAAAAGGCCGCGCCCCTCGGGCGCGGCCTTTTGCATGCTTCCATGGGGTAGACCGATAGACTCTTGCCTCGCACCTCGCACCTCGCACCTCGCACCTCGCACCTCGCACCTCGCACCCCCCACCCCGCACCCCGCACCCCGCCCCCCGCCCCTCGCCCCTCATCCCATCAACACCCAGCTGGCCAGCCCGCCGCCGCCCACCAATAGCGCGAACAGGATCAGCGCCAGCAGGAAAGGCTTCGGCCCCAGGGCGCGCAGCCGGGAAAGGCGCGTCTCGAACCCCAGCGCCGCCATGGCCATGGTCAGCGCCAGCTGGCCGAGCTGCACCAGGGCCGCGTGCAGCGGGGCGGGCAGGGCGACCAGGCTGTTGAACGCGACCATGGCCAGGAAGCCGAAGGCGAACCAGGGAATCACCAGGCCGCCGCGATCGCCGCTTTCGGCGCCGCTCGCCTGCCGGCGCATCCACCACTGGCCGACGATCAGCAGGAAAGGTACCAGCAGCATCACCCGCACCAGCTTGACGATCACCGCGTTGGCCAATGCCTCCGGGCCCACCGCCTCGCCGGCGGCCACCACCTGGGCGACCTCGTGCACGGTGGCGCCGATATAGATACCGAACAGCCCCTGCTGCAGGTCCAGCAGCGAATAGAGCAGCGGATAGATCAGCATCGCCAGCGAGCCGAACAGCACCACCGTGGCCACCGCCATGGAGGTGGCGGCGGGGCGCGCGCGAATGGTCGACTCGGTGGCCAGCACCGCGGCGGCCCCGCAGATGGCGCTGCCGGCGCTGGTCAGCAGTGCCGTGTCGCGGTCGAGCCCCAGCAGCCGAGTGCCGATCCAGTAGCCGCTGGCCAGCACGGCGGCGATCACCAGCGCGTCCAGCACCAGCACCTTCGGCCCCAGGCCGACCACCTGCTGCAGCGTCAGCGAGAGCCCGAACAGCACGATGCCGCCGCGCAGCAGCCGGCGGGTGGCGAAGGCGAGCCCCGGGCCGGCCTGGCTCAGCTGTCGAGACAGGCGCCGGGGCAGGGGCAGGTTGCCGGCCACGATGCCCAGCAGCAGTGCCAGCACCAGCGGGCTCACGCTGGCCTCGGCGATCATCGGCAGCCGCGAGAGCGCGGTGCCGCCGAGGGTCAGCAGGGTACAGATCGCAAGGCCTTGCCACATGAGATAGGGCTCCGGACGGTGTGAGGGGCGGATGTTGTGAGCGCGGTGCGCTATCGTCATGCTAGGCACTGATAGCTCATATGGTTATCAGCTAATAACGAACCTCCTCTTCGGAAAAACCGATATGTCGCCCCAGGTCAGCTTCCGCCAGCTCCAGGTCTTCGCCAGCGTCGCGCGGCTTGGCACGGTCAGCGCCGCCGCCGAGGCGCTGTCGCTCTCCCAGTCGGCGACCAGCCAGGCGCTGGCCGACCTGGAGCGCCAGCTCGGCGTGGCGCTGTTCGAGCGCCCGGGCCGGCGGCTGGTGCTCAACGAACTGGGACGCGGCCTGCTGCCCCGCGCCGAGGCGCTGCTCGACGACCTGGCCGGCTTCGTCGCCGCGGCCCGCGAGCCCGAGGGCGAGCTGCGCGGCTCGCTGGACGTCTCGGCCAGCGCCACCGTGGGCACCTATCTGCTGCCCGGGCTGGTGGGGTGCTTCAGCGAGGCGCATCCGAACGTCGAGCTGCGCCTGCGGCTGCGCAACACCCACGAGGTGGTCGGCGACGTGCTGCGGCTGGAGGCCGATCTGGGGCTGATCGAGGGCGAGTGCCGCGAGCCGGCGCTGGTCAGCGAACCCTGGTGCGAGGACCGGCTGGTGGTGGTGGCCGCGCCCGGCCACCCGCTGGCGAGCGGCGGCCTCGAGGACGGCGATCTGGCCGAGGCCGGCTGGATCCTGCGCGAGCCGGGCTCCGGCACCCGCGAGGTGTTCGAGCAGGCCATGCGCGACCGTGGCCTGTCGCCCCGGGTGCGCATGGCGCTGGGCCAGCACGAGGCGATCAAGCAGGCGGTGCTGGCGGGGCTGGGGCTCGGCTGTCTGTCGGCGCTGAGCGTGGCCGGCGAGCTCGAGCGCGGCGAGCTGATGGCGCTCGACAGCCGATTGGTGCTGCGCCGCACCTTCTCGCTGGTGTGGCACCCCGATCGCTACCGCAGCCCGCTGTGGCAGGCCTTCAAGGTGTTCCTCGTCGAGTCCCGGGACGACCGCATCGGCCGAGTCCCGTGACGCTCCCTCGAGCGAGTCGCCGCTTTCTTGATCTGGCCCCGGAGCGCCGTCGCGAGGCTGGCATACACTGAAGGCCAGTCGAGGCGTCAGGGGGCGGGCAGCGGATGAGCCGGGAGGGCGACAGGACAGGCGGTGGCGCGTCGGCAACGCTCGCGCCGGGGGCGATCTTGGCCGTGCGCGGCAACGTGGTCGATGCGCGCTTCGACGCCGGCCTGCCGCCGCGCGGCCGCATGCTGCGGGCCGGGCCGGCGCCGGGGGTGGTGCTGGAGGTGCAGTCGCACCTCGACCCGCACCGGGTGCGCTGCATCGCCTTGCAGCCGACCCGGCGCCTGGGCCGCGGCATGCCGGTGGCGGACAGCGGCGGCCCGCTGACCATTCCGGTGGGCGAGGGCCTGCTGGGACGCATGCTCGACGTCTTCGGCGAGCCGGTCGACGGCCTGGGCCCGCTCGAGGCCGAGCGGCGCTGGCCGATCCACCGTTCGCCGCCGTCGCTTGCCGAGCGCACCACCGCCGACGAGATCTTCGAGACCGGCATCAAGGCCATCGACCTGCTGGCGCCGCTGGAGCGCGGCGGCAAGGCCGGCATGTTCGGCGGCGCCGGAGTCGGCAAGACGGTGCTGATCAACGAGCTGATCCACAACATGGCCCAGGCCTACGCCGGGGTCAGCCTGTTCTGCGGCATCGGCGAGCGCCTGCGCGAGGCCGAGGACATGTACCGCGCCATGGCCGAGGCCGGGGTGCTCGAGAAGACGGTGCTGATCTACGGCCAGATGAACGAACCGCCCGGCGCGCGCTTCCGGGTCGGCCACGCGGCGCTGTCGATCGCCGAGCACTTCCGTGACGTGGCCCGTCGCGACGTGCTGCTGCTGATCGACAACATCTTCCGCTTCGTGCAGTCCGGCACCGAGGTCTCGGGGCTGATGGGGCGCATTCCCTCCCGGGTCGGCTACCAGCCCACCCTGGCCAGCGAGCTGGCCGAGCTCGAGGAGCGCATCTGCAGCGCCCGGGGCGCCAGCATCACCTCGGTGCAGGCGGTCTACGTGCCGGCCGACGACCTCACCGACCCCGCCGCCACCCATATCTTCGCCCACCTCTCGGCGTCCATCGTGCTCTCCCGCCAGCGGGCCAGCCAGGGGCTCTATCCGGCCATCGATCCGCTGCAGACCGACTCCAAGATGCTCAACCCCGGGGTGGTCGGCGAGCGCCACTACCGGGTGGCCCAGGCCGTGCGTGCCACCCTCGCCGAGTACGAGGAGCTCAAGGACATCATCGCCATGCTTGGCCTCGAGGAGCTGTCCCGGGAGGACCGCGCCACGGTGAGCCGGGCGCGACGCCTCGAGCGTTTCCTGACCCAGCCCTTCTTCACCACCGGCCAGTTCACCGGCAAGGGCGGGCGGCGGGTCGCGCGGGACGACACCCTGGACGGCTGCGCGCGGATCCTCGCCGACGAGTTCGCCGACCTGCCCGAGCGGGCCCTGTACATGATCGGCACGGTGGAGGAAGCACGAGACGATGAGGCAAGAGACGGCGAGGCCGGCGATGGCGATGTGACGGAGGGCGCCCATGGCGAGCGGACCGATGCCTGACGGCCACATGCGGCTGCAGGTGCTGCTGCCCACCGAGGTGCTGGTCGACGAGCCGGCGCGGCGGATTCTCGCCGTGGCCGAGGACGGCGCCTTCTGCCTGCTGCCGCGCCATATCGACTTCGTGACCGCCCTGGTGCCCGGGGTGCTGCTGTTCCACGACGCCGACGATGTTGAACGCTGCCTGGCGGTGGATCGCGGGCTGCTGGTCAAGTGCGGGCACCGGGTCCGGGTCTCGACCCCGGACGGCGTGCGCGGCGAGCCTCTCGAGTCGCTGCAGGCGCTGGTCGAGGAGCGCTTCCTGGCCCTCGACGATCAGGCGCGCCGTACCCGCTCGACCCTGGCACGCCTGGAGGCGGGCACCCTGAAGCGCTTCCGCCAGCTGCAGGAAAGGCGCCATGGCTGAGCCGCCGCGTCGCTCGCAACAGGGCCAGCGACAGGGCTTGAGAAAGGACAGCCGTCTCGGCCACGAGGTGGGGCGCCAGGCCGAGCGCAAGCGACGCGCCCGGGCGCGCGGGAACCGAGTGGCCTGGTTCGGCCTGGGCACGTTCGGCCTGGTGGGCTGGTCGGTGGCCATTCCCACCCTGGCGGGGATCGCCTTCGGCGTGTGGCTGGACCGTCGGACCGAGGGGCCGGCGTCGTGGACGCTGACCTTCCTGCTGATCGGCGTGATCCTCGGCTGCCTCAACGCCTGGTACTGGATTCGACAGGAGAGCTCTGATGACGACTGATCTTCTCGCCGGCCTGGACGGGCCGCTGCTGGCCGGGGCGCTGCTGGCGGGCGTCGGCCTCGGCGCCGCCTTCTTCGGCGGCCTTTGGTGGACGGTGCGGCGGCTGCCGACGGTGAACCATCCGGCCGCCTGGCTGCTGGCGAGCCTGGTGCTGCGCTTCGCCCTGGTGCTGGCCGGGCTCTGGTGGCTGGTGACCGAGGGCGGGGCCGAGGCCGGGCTGGCCGCGGCGCTGGGCCTCGCCCTGGCGCGCTGGGCGCTGGTGCGGCGGCTCGGCCCGCGGGCGCCGACCGGAGCGCTGCGGCCATGACCCTGGGGCCCGACAGCGAGGTGGTATGGCGCTGGGGCGAGGCTGCGCTGACCGCCACCCTGGTCAACACCTGGCTGGTGATGGGGCTTTTGACGCTCGGCGCCTGGTGGCTGACGCGGCGGCTGTCCGACGGCCCGTCGCTGTCGCGCTGGCAGAACCTGCTGGAGAGCCTGGTCAGCGGCATCGACGACCAGATCCGCCAGGTCAGCCACCAGCCGCCGGCGCGCTACCGGCCCTTCGTCGGCACCCTGTTCCTGTTCATCGCCGTGTCCAACCTGCTCGAGGTGGTGCCCGGCTTCGCCTCGCCGATGGGATCGCTGTCGACCACCACGGCGCTGGCGATCTGCGTGTTCGTGGCGGTGCCGCTCTACGGCATCGCCCGGGAGGGGCCGCTGGGCTATCTGCGCCACTATCTCCAGCCCAGCTGGCTGATGCTGCCGTTCAACGTCATCGGTGAGCTGTCGCGCACCGTGGCGCTGGCGGTGCGCCTGTACGGCAACATCATGAGCGGCACGCTGATCGTGGCGATCCTGCTCGGCCTCACGCCCTATGTGTTCCCGGTGCTGATGCAGCTGCTGGGGCTTTTGACCGGGATGATCCAGGCCTACATCTTCGCCGTGCTGGCCATGGTGTACATCGCCTCCGCCGCGTCCGCGCAGCGCGAGCGACGCCAGGTGCCGCGGCCCACCGAGGGAGGAAACACCCATGGATAGCCTCACCCTGATCGGCATGGCGTCGATCGTCACCGCCGGCCTGACCATCGCCATCGGCTGCATCGGGCCGTCGCTGGGCGAGGGGCGGGCCGTGTCCCAGGCGCTCTCGGCCATCGCCCAGCAGCCCGACGAGGCCTCGACCATCACCCGTACCCTGTTCGTCGGGCTGGCGATGATCGAGTCCACCGCCATCTACTGCTTCGTGGTGTCGATGATCCTGATCTTCGCCAATCCCTTCTGGGACCAGCTCGTCGCTGCGGCAGGGCGCTGAGCCATGACGATCGACTGGCTCACGGTCTCGGCGCAGATCGTCAACTTCCTGATCCTGGTGTGGCTGCTCAAGCGCTTCCTCTACCGGCCGGTGCTGCGGGCCATGGACCGCCGCGAGTCGGGCATCCGCGAGCGCCTCGAGCAGGCCGCCGCGCGGGAAGCCGAGGCCGAGCAAAGCCTGCACGACTATCGCCGGCGCGAGGCCGAGCTGGCACAGCAGCGTCAGACGCTGCTCGACGAGGCCCGGGACGAGGCGACGCGCCGCCGCCGCGAGTGGCTCGATGCGGCACGCGACGAGGTCAACGCTCAGCGCACGGCCTGGCAGCAGCAGCTCAACGAGGAGCGCGAGGCGCTGCTGGAACGCTTCGGGCAGCGGGCGCTGGCGAGTCTCGAGGCCACCCTGCGACAGGCGCTGCGCGACCTGGCCGACCGGGAGCTGGAGGCCCGGCTCATCGACGCCTTCATCGCCCGGCTCGACGCCCTGGACGCATCCGCCGGCCGGCGCCTGGCCGAGGGCGCGGGCGAGATCGAGGTGGCGACGTCCTTCGCCCCCGCGCCGGAGGACGAGGCGCGGCTGCGCGAGGCGGTGAAGCGCCGGCTGGGCGAGACGGCCGAGGTGAGGTTGACTCGGGCATCGTCGCTGATCTGCGGCGTCGAGCTGATGCGCGACGGCTATCGGCTGGGCTGGAGCCTCGCCGACTATCTTGAGACGCTGCACGCGCGGGTCGAGGGCGACCTGAACGCGGCGGCCACGGCCGGGGAGGCCGGATAGCGATGGTGGAGATGCGACAGGAGGCGGATCGGGAGGCCGGCAGGGAGGCGATGGACGAACGGCTGGATCAGGCCCTCTCTCGGCTGGAGCGGGCCCGCGGATCGACCCGATTCGAGATGTCGCTGTGCGAGGTGGGACGGGTGATCGAGATCGACGGCGGCCTCGCCCGGGTCGAGGGGCTGCCGAGCGTGACCGCCGAGGAGCGGGTGACCTTCGCCGACGGCACGCCGGGCATCGTCTTCGATCTGACGCCCGAGACGGCGCAGGTGATGCTGCTTGACGGGGCGCCCGACCTCTCCGCCGGGAGTCGGGTGGTGGCCACCGGCCACGAGGCCGACACGCCGGTGGGCGAGGCGCTGCTCGGCCGGGTGCTCGACGCCACCGGCCGGGTGCTGGACGGCGGCGAGCCGCTCGGCGAGCTCGAGCGCTGGCCGGTGGAGGGGCCGGCCCCGGCGATCCTCGACCGGGCGCCGGTGGAGGCGCCGCTGCAGACCGGCATCAAGGTCATCGATGCGCTGATTCCCATCGGTCGTGGCCAGCGCGAGCTGATCGTCGGCGACCGCCTGACCGGCAAGACCTCGGTGGCGGTGGACACCATCCTCAACCAGCGCGACAGCGGCGTGATCTGCCTCTACTGCGCGATCGGCCAGCGCGGCACCGCGGTCTCGCGGGTGGTGGACACCCTGCGCGCGGCCGGTGCGCTCGCCCACAGCGTGGTGGTGGTGGCCTCGGACGCCGACACTGCGGGGCTGCGCTACGTCACGCCCTACGCCGCCATGAGCATGGCGGAATACTTCATGGCCCGCGGGCGCGACGTGCTGCTGGTGCTCGACGACCTCACCCGCCACGCCCGGGCCTATCGCGAGCTGTCGCTGCTGGCCCGCCGGCCGCCGGGGCGCGAGGCCTTCCCCAGCGACATCTTCTATATCCACTCGCGGCTGCTCGAGCGCTCCACGCACCTGGTCGAGCGGCTCGGCGGCGGCTCGCTGACCACGCTGCCGATCGTCGAGACCCAGGGCCAGGACATGTCGGCCTACATTCCCACCAACCTGATCTCGATCACCGATGGCCAGGTTTATCTGTCGCCGGCGCTGTTCCACAAGGGTCAGCTGCCGGCCATCGAGGTCGGGCGTTCGGTGTCGCGGGTCGGCGGCGCAGCCCAGTATCCGGCCTTCCGCGAGGTGGCCGGCGACCTGCGCCTGGCCCACGCCCAGTTCGAGGAGCTGGAGACCTTCTCGCGTTTCGCCACCCGGCTCGACGAGCCTACCCGTCGGGCCATCGAACACGGGCGCCGGGTGCGCCAGGTGCTGCGCCAGCCCGAGCACCGGCCGGTGTCCGTGGCCGAGCAGCTGGTGGTGCTGCGGGCGGTCAACGCCGGGCGCTTCGATGACCTGCCGAGGGAGCGGATCGAAGCGGCCGAGACGGCGGTGCGGAAACGCATGCTCGAGCAGGGGGACGAGCGAGTGGACGAGGGCTGCCGGCGGCTGAACGCCGGCCAGACGCTGGAGGATGCAGAGTGGGAGCGGATGATGGCGATCGTCGACGAGGCGCTGGCCGAGTTCGCCGCCTCGTCCGAGTCGGCTTCCGAGACGTCCCGCGAGAAGAACGGCGAGGACTGAGGCCATGGAATCCCTCGAGGCGCTGCAGGGCCAGCTGGGCACGCTGGGCGAGCTGCGCACCATCGTCCGGACCATGAAGTCGCTGTCGACGGCCAGCGTGCGCCAGTACGAGGAGGCCGAGGCCGCCCTGGCCGGTTACGCCACCACGGTGGCGCTGGGCCTGCAGGCGGTGCTGCGCGACGTGCCGTTGCCCGATCCGGCGCCGCCCGTCAGCGCGCCGCTGGGCGCCATCGTATTCGGCTCCGACCACGGCCTGTGCGGGCGCTTCAACGAGAGCATCGTCGATCATGCGCTGGCCGAGGTCGAGGCCATGGCGCCGGTCTCGACGCGCTGGCTGGCGGTGGGCGCGCGGGCGGCGGACGGCCTCGAGCAGCGCGGCATGGCCTGTGATGCCTGCCTGGAGACGCCGGCGTCGGCGGCGCGCATCACCGGCACGGTGCAGGCGCTGCTCGAGCGGGTCGACGCCTGGGAGCGGGAGGGCGTCCAGCGGGTGCTGTTGTTCCACCAGCGCCGCGACGGCGCCCAGCTGTCGCGGCCGATGACCCGCATGCTGCGGCCGGTGGACCTGCATCGCTACTCGCGCGTCGAGGCGCCGCCCTGGCCCTCGCGGCGGTTGCCCGACTATCGCATGGCGCCCGACACGCTGCTGCGGCGGCTGGTGGGCCAGTTCCTGTTCGTGCGGCTGTTCCGCGCCTGCGCCGAGTCTCTGGCCAGCGAGCACGCCAGCCGGCGCATGGCCATGCAGGCGGCACAGCGCAATCTCGACGAGCGCCTCGAATCCCTGACCCAGGCGCTGCGCCGGGCCCGCCAGACGCAGATCACCGCCGAGCTGCTGGAGGTGGTCGGTGGCTTCGAGGTGATCGCCGGCGAGGCGAGGGGCGGCGCCGGGTCAGGCGCTCAGGCCCAGCCATAGCGCGATGGCCGCGAAGTGGGCGGGATACCAGGCCAGCCATAGCCGGCGTGGCATCGAGAACGGCACCCGGGGCGAGAGTCGATGAGCGCCGGCGGCCAGCAGCAGGGTCCCCAGGCAGGTGGCGACGGTGAAGGCCTTGGCCATCTCGGAGCTGTTCATCAGCCCGGCGGTGACCAGTACCGGCAGCGTCGCGACGACGCTGGTCAGCCGCTCGGCGTAGGCGTCGCCGGCGGCGTGCAGCCGCTGCATGGCCAGCATGTAGAGCGGAATCATCAGCAGGCCCAGGTGGCCATATTCGACGATCCGGCCCGCCAGCGCCCACACCGCCAGCGCGGCCAGCGCCTCGGCGGTCACCTGCCAGGCGGCGACTCCGCGTGCCCGACGCCCCGGCAGGCCCAGCAGCCAGGCGCCAGCGATCAGACCCAGCGACAGGGTGAAGCAGATGTTGAGGATCAGGCCGTCGGCGTCGCGGGGCATCAGCGCATAGGGCAGCTGGGCGACCAGGCCGATCACCAGCACGCGTCGGGCGTAGCGCAGCGGATCGCGGGTGTTGAAGAGCCCGTGCCAGGCGACCATCCCGGCGAACAGCGGAAAGGCGATGCGCCCCAGCGAGGAGTCGATCCAGCCCAGGCCCCAGGACTCGGGCACCGCGTAGCGGGCCAGATGATCGAGGGTCATGGTGATCAGCGCCAGCCACTGGCCCCAGCCCGTCCAGGCCGAGGAGGGGCGGTCGAGGTCGGCATCGGCGTTGGCGGCGAGGGACATCGCGATCTCCTTGTCGTGGATGACCCTATCGATGACCGCCGGGAGGCGAGCGGGTTCGGCGCCCGGCGGCGCCTTGTCGATTTACTGCACAGGGTGTCGCCGGCCGGCATCGCCAGGCACTCCACGGAGATCGGCTTGTCTCAGTCGTTGCCTATAGTCACTATAGAGATATACCCACCACCGGAGCCTGCTCATGAAGATCGGCGAGCTGGCGCGGCGCACCGATTGCCGCGTCGTCACCATCCGCTACTACGAGCGCGAGGGGCTGCTGCCCGAGCCCGCCCGCAGCGAGTCCAATTATCGGCTCTACGGCGAGGCCCACGTCGAGCGGCTGGCGTTCATTCGCCACTGCCGGGCGCTGGACATGACCCTGGACGAGATCCGCGCGCTGCTGGACTGTCATGACCATCCCGACAGTCCGTGCCAGGAGGCCGATGCGCTGATCGACGCCCACCTCGATCACGTGGCCGCCCGCATCGCCCAGCTGCAGACGCTGGAACGCTCCCTTCAGACATTGCGTGCCCGCTGCCAGGGGCAACGCTCCGCCGCCGAGTGCGGCATTCTGGACGCCCTGGCGCATCCGCCGGAGGACGCCGCGGCCATCGCCTCGTCCGATGACGATCACGTGGCGGGCGTGCATCCGAGGGTGTGAGCCGGGTCAGGCGCGACGGTGTATCCGGCGTCCCATCGCCCAGACCTCATCGATGGCCCAGGCGTCATCGGCCAGCACCAGCAGATCCGCGTCGTGGCCCACCTGCAGGCGTCCCTTGCGTGACAGGCCCAGGGCGTCCGCGGCGTGAGTGCTGGCCGCGCCGATGGCCTTGTCGAGCGCCACGCCGTGTCGTTCGATGCACTCGCCCAGGGTCTCGAACAGGCTGCTCAGGCGGCCGGGCTGGAGGCCGACGAAGCGGCCCTGGGCGTCGAAGCGCGGCAGCGAGGCGTTGGCATCGGAGGACAGCGTGATCCGCGAGGGATCGACGCGCGCCTCCAGGGCACGGGCCACGGCGAGGGCGGCGGGCACCTCGCCGTCGGCCAGCAGCTCCGGCGTGGTGCTGGTGGTGAAGTCGATGCGCCCGCCCTCGCGGCCGAAGCGCAGGCCGTCCTCGAACAGCTCGGCGGTGCGGTTGATGTGGGTGGGCAGGAACTGGGCCAGTGGCAGGGCGCTGTGGCGGGCCACCTCGCGCAGCGGCTCGAGGCCGCCCTCGGCGTCGCCGGTGTGGATGAAGACGATGCCGCCCTTGCCGGCAAGCATCCCGGCGGTACGGGTCTCGGCGGCCAGACGGGTGAGCGCCTCGCGGCTCGGCTGCGAGCCGCGGTGGTCGCTGATGGCCACCTCGCCCAGGCCGATGAATTCGGGAATGAAGGCGATGTCACTGGCCACCGAACCGGTCAGGGTCACCGGCGGCAGCTGGTAGGAGCCGGTGTAGCAGTAGGTGCTCAGCCCGCCGTCGGCCAGCTCCCGGGCCTTGCCCAGCAGGTTGGCGGGCGTGCGGGTCAGGGCGTCGGTGCCCAGGGCGCCGACCAGGGTGGTGACCCCGGAGGACAGGGCCTCGTCCAGGCCGAGCTCGGGGGTGCGGGTGCCGAAGCCGCCCTCGCCGCCGCCGCCGATGAAGTGCACCAGTGGGTCCACCAGCCCCGGAATGACGCGACGGCCTTCCAGGTCCTCGACCGTCACCGCCGGGCCCTGCGCGGGCAGCTCGCCGTCGTCGTCCGCCGGGGTGATGGCGGCGATGCGGCCGTCGCCGATCAGCAGGTGGCACAGGCCCTTCGGCTCGGGGGCATGCAGCCGGGCATTCTTGAGCAGGGTCAGCATCATCGCTCCTCTCGAAATGAGGACGCCGGCGGGCCGCCGGCGTCCGGTGAAGGCCGAATTGGGGCTTACAGCTTGACGTCGTAGCTGAAGTACCTGGCCATGATCTCGTCGTAGGTGCCGTTGGTCTTCAGCGCCTGCAGGGCCTCGTTGAACTGCTCGGCGAGCTCGCGGTCGCGCTGACGGAAGGCCACGCCGACGCCCTGGCCGAAGTACGTCTTGGGCTCCTTGATGAAGTCACTGATGCGCTGGAAGTCGCTCTCGGCGGTGTCGATGTCGATCGTCGCCTCGGCGATCGGATAGTCCATGAAGGTCAGATCCAGGCGGCCGGTGCGCATGTCGGCGACCACGTCGTCGGCGCTGGCGTAGCGGCGCACCTCGAGGACGTCGCCGTAGAGGTCGGTGACGTAGCGGTCCTGCAGGGTGGCGCGCTGGACGCCGACGGTCAGGCCCTCGAGGCTGTCGCGGTCCTGCAGGTCGATGTCGGTGCCCTTGGCCGTGATCCAGGCGCTCGGGGTGGTGTAGTAGGGCTCGGAGAACAGCACCTGGCGGGCGCGCTCCTCGGTGATGGCCATCGAGGACATGATGGCATCGAACTTGCGGGCCTTGAGGGCCGGGATCATGCCGTCCCAGGGCTGCTCGATCCAGGTGCACTCGCGTTCCAGGTACTCGCAGACGGCGTTGCCCAGATCGACCTCGAAGCCGGTCAGGGTGCCGTCGGGCAGCTTGTACTCGAAGGGTTCGTAGGGCACGTCCACGGCCAGGCGAATCGGGTCGTCGGCCTGGACGGTCGCGGTGAAGAGGCTGGCGCCGAGGGTGGCGGCCAGCAGCAGCTTGGTGTGACGCATGGGGAACTCCTCCCGTCAGGGCATGGATGAGGTGCTGGATTCAGGTCTCGCCGCGGTGGCGAGGGCGGCGGCATCGCCGCGGTCGGCGCGGGGCGCCTCAGGGGATCGGCACGGGCGTGCCGGGACGGCCGGAGCGGCCATCCGCATGGCTCATTCGTCGAACCATTCGCTGAGATAGAAGCGCGGGGCGGGCGAGCGGGCGGGCATGGCGCCGGCGGGCAGGGGGTGACGTGGCGGTGGCATCATGGGCGGTGCCGAGCAGAGCCGCCCCGGACGTTCCGGGGCGGCGATCGTTGCGGTGAGGTCTGCGTTCACGGGGGCTGACTCGCCGAAGACCTTATTCACCCAAGACCTTATTCACCAAAGTACTTGGCCTCGATCTCGTCGTAGGTGCCGTTGGCCTTGAGCGTGGAGAGCGCCTCGTTGAAGGCCTCGGCCAGTTCGCCGTCGCGTTGGCGGAAGGCGATGCCGAAGCCTTCGCCGAAGTACTTCACCGGCTCGCTGATCTTCTCGCCCACGGTCTTGTAGTCGCCGGCCTCGCTGTCGATCAGGGTGGACTTGCCGATCGGGAAGTCGAGGAAGGCGATGTCCAGGCGGCCGGCGTCCATGTCGAGCACCATGTCGTCGGCGGTGGCGTAACGGTTCACGTCGGCCACGTCGCCGTACAGGTCGGTGACGTAGTTGTCCTGCAGGGTGCCGCGCTGCACGCCGATGGACTTGCCTTCCAGGGACTCGGCGTCCGGGGTGACGATCTCGCTGTCGGCCGGGGCGAACCAGGCGGAGGGCGGCGTGATGTAGGGATCGGAGAACAGCACCTGCTCGCGACGCTGCTCGTTGATGGTCATCGAGGACATGATGGCGTCGTACTTGCGCGCCTTCAGCCCGGGGATGATGCCGTCCCAGCCCTGCACGACCCATTCGCACTGGATGCCGATCTCGGCACACAGGGCGTTGCCCAGGTCGATGTCGAAGCCGGTCAGTTCGCCGTCCGGCGTGCGGAACTCCATCGGCTCGTAGGGGACGTCGACGCCGATGCGGATATCGCGCACGTCGGCACTGGCGGTGCCGGCGATCACGGCGGCGCTCAGCACGCCGAGGCTCAGGATCTTCTGAATCTTCATGAGGGTTTCCCTTCTTGTTGATGGTCCACCTTGTGGGCGGTGACTCCGGGATGATGACCCGCCCACCTTAGCGGAAGGTCGGGCGGGTCGAAAGCTCGGGAACGAACGTTGGTTCCCAACGCTTGTTTGACGCTCGATTCAGTTGCCCGCCGGTTTGAGGTGCGCGAGCAGCCGATTCTCCAGTCGACGGAAGAAGAAGATGATCGAGAAGGTCAGGCACAGGTAGATCGCCGCCACGAACAGGAAGGCGTCGAAGGGGGCGTAGAAGCGCGCATAGACGAAGCGCGCCGCGCCGGTCAGGTCCATCAGCGTCACCACGCTGGCGATGGCGCTGGCGTGGAGCATGAAGATCACCTCGTTGCCGTAGGCCGGCAGCGCGCGGCGGAAGGCGCTGGGCAGCACGATGCGCCGCATCATCAGCCCCCAGGACATGCCGTAGGCCCGGGCGGCCTCGATCTCGCCCTTGGGCGTGGACTTGATCGCGCCGCGGAAGATCTCGGTGGTGTAGGCGCCGGTGTTCAGGGTGAAGGCGATCAGTGCCGGTACGAAGGGCTTCTCGAGCAGCACCCACAGCCAGGTGTCCTGGATGCCCTCGACGAACACCACGCCGTAGTAGATCAGGTAGAGCTGCACCAGCAGCGGGGTGCCGCGGAACACGTAGCAGTAGAAGAAGATCGGCAGCCGCACCCAGGCCTTCTTCGAGCCGCGGCCGATGGCCAGCGGCACCGCCAGCACCACGCCGATGATCAGCGACAAGAACACCAGCTGCACGGTGGTGACCAGGCCGTCGCCATAGTAGGACAGCGTCTGCAGGGTGAAGATGCTGTTGTCGGCCAGCTGGGCCTCGAGCCAGTTCATCAGGGCCTCCATCAGTTCGCCTCCCCGTAGCCGATGTCATAGCGCTTCTGCAGGCGGGCGAAGCCCCATTCGGAGACGCTGGCGATCAGCAGGTAGATGATCGCGACGATGATCATGAAGGTGAAGGGCTCGCGGGTGGCCTTGGAGGCCTCGGAGGCAACGCGGACCATGTCCGACAGGCCGATCACCGACACCAGGGCGGTGGTCTTGAGCAGTACCATCCAGTTGTTGGACAGGCCGGGCAGGGCGTGGCGCATCATCTGCGGGAAGCGGATGCGGCGAAACAGCAGCCAGGGCTTCATGCCATAGGCACGGCCGGCCTCGATCTGGCCGCTGTCCACGGCCATGAAGGCGCCACGGAAGGTTTCGCCCATGTAGGCGCCGAAGATCAGGCCGATGGTACCGACGCCGGCGACGAATTCGTTGACGTTGATGAAGATATCGACATCGAACTGGTCGTAGAGCCAGTCGGTGACCATGTTGATGCCGATCTGGCCGCCGAAGAACAGCAGCATCATCAGCACCAGGTCCGGCACGCCGCGGATCAGGGTGGTATAGAGGGTGCCGAGCTGGCGCAGGCCCCAGTGGCGGGACATCTTGGCGCTGGCCGTCAACAGCCCCAGCACGATGGCCAGCAGCAGCGACAGCACCGCCAGTTCGATGGTGATCAGGGCGCCTTCGAACAGGCGCGGGCCGTAGCCTTGCAGATCGATCATGGGAGTCTCCTCGGGCGGCGCCTCAGTGCTTGGGCGCCAGGAACTGCTTGAGTCGCTCGGAGCGCGGGTTGCCCAGCACCTGCTCGGGCGGCCCGGCCTCCTCGACCTGGCCCTGGTGCAGGTAGACGACCTGGGTGGAGACGTCGCGGGCGAAGGCCATCTCGTGGGTGACCACGATCATGGTGCGGCCTTCCTCGGCCAGGTCGCGCATGACCTTGAGCACGTCGCCGACCAGCTCCGGGTCGAGCGCCGAGGTCGGCTCGTCGAACAGCATCACCTCCGGGTCCATGGCCAGCGCCCGGGCGATGGCGCCGCGCTGCTGCTGGCCGCCGGAGAGCTGGGCCGGGTAGTAGTCGGCGCGCTCGCCCAGGCCGACTCGCTCGAGCAGCTGGCGGGCATGCTCGATGGCTTCCTGCCTGGGCTTGCCGAGCACGTGCACCGGCGCCTCGATGACGTTTTCCAGCAGCGTCATGTGGGCCCACAGGTTGAAGCTCTGGAAGACCATGGAGAGCCGGGCGCGCATGGCCACGACCTGCTTCCAGTCCGCCGGCTCGCGGCCGTGCTTGGTCTCCTTGAAGCGGATCTTCTCGCCGTGGACGATCAGCTCGCCCTCGTCGGGCTGCTCGAGCAGGTTCATGCAGCGCAGGAAGGTGCTCTTGCCGGAGCCGGAGGCTCCGATCAGGGTGATGACGTCGCCCTTGTGGGCCTGCAGGGAGAGCCCCTTGAGGACTTCGTTATCGCCGAAGCGCTTCTTGATGTTGCGCACTTCCAGCGGGATCGGTGTGTCGGCCATGGAAAAGGCTCCAGTTCGAAGGGATCACCTGGGCGCTGCCGGAAGCCGCGCCGTGGGCGGGACTTCGGGCAGGACCCCGTAGACCGTGGGAGACGGTCGTCCGGCGTGAAAAAGGGGGCGATTCTACCAGTCTCGACGGTGAACGGCAGTTCTTCTTGCTTGTTTGATGCTTCGACCTTGGTCCGAGGCCGAGCGGTGCCCGGCCTGCCAAGATCTGCACCGCTAGGTGGCGTCGTCCGGCGGCGTCGTCGCGCTGACCAGCAGCGCGGCGCGGGCGCCGATCTCTACCCTGGCGTTGGGGAAGACCACCCGCAGTGGCGCCGCCTCGACCGTGAAGGCGCCGCCCACGGCGTCTTCCGCCAGCCGGGTGCCGGGCGCGAACTCGGTGAAGTTCGGCGTGGCCTCGGCGAAGCACAGCCGGAAGTCCTCGGCCTGGCGCTTGAGCTCGTGCTCGACGCGGAAGAAGGCCATCTCGCTCGCCGGGCGCTCGACGGGCGGCGTATCCGCCACCAGCGCGGCGAGCAGTGCGCCCATGGGCGCCAGCGGCGCCAGGTCGTTGTGGCCGAACGGCAGGGCGCGGCCCAGCTCCAGGGTGAAGGCGGCCGCGCCGTGGTAGTGCTTCGAATAGTGGGAGAAGGTCCAGCTGTGGGTGTGCTGGTGCAGCACCGCCTGGATGTCGGCGCCGGCCAGCTGTCGCCACTGTTCGGCGGGCGTCTCGGCCTCGGCGAAGGGCTCGACGGCGAAGCGCGGATACTGGCTGTCGCGGATCGCGGTGTGCAGGTCGTGGTGGACCCGGGGCCGCCCGTCGTGGCGTGAGTAGAAGGCGTCCACCGCGGCCATCAGTTCGCGGGCGCGATCCGCCTCCCGGCCCCTGGCGTCGAGGCCGCGGCGGAACAGCCGGTTCAGATTGGTCTCGACGAAGCGGGTGCCGGCGCGGATGGCCTCCAGATTGCCGAGGATCACCAGCGTCGGGGCGCCGAGCGTCAGTCGGCCGGCTTCCAGCCGCGCCAGCAGGTCGCCGAGCAGCTCGATGGGGGCGGTCTCGTTGCCGTGGATGCCGGCGGAGACCACCAGCGCCGGGGCCGTGGGCGACGGTGATGCGGGGGTCAGCTCGAGCAGGCCGGGACCGAGGATGCGGTAGCGGCCGCCGAGCAGCTCGCCGGCGGGGGCGGCGGGTGCATCGTCCAGGGTGGTGGAGAGCCACTCAGCCAGCATGGCGACCTCGCGCGATCGGCGGCCGGTGGGCGGCCTGCGGGGCCTTTGGCATCGGAATGCAGGGCATGGCGCAGAATCCTTGTTATATCGTTGTGGAGGCGGAGTCTGGGCTTACCTTCCCGGGACGGGCCGGCCGCCGCAAGGGCCCCTGTCGATTTGATGAAAATGCCCGGTGCGTGAATGAAAAGCCGGCGCCCTGCCATCGTGGCCGGGCGCCGGCCGAGCGGCGCGACGCGAATGCGCGCCGAGTCGGTGCGGGCGGGCTCAGACGCCGCGGGCACCGGTGTAGAGGGTGTAGATGGAGCGGCTCGCGGTCATCAGCAGCCGGTTGCGGTCCTCGCCGGCGAAGCAGACGTTGGCGCAGACCTCGGGCAGCAGGATGCGACCGATGCGCTCGCCCTCGGCGGTGAAGATGCTGACGCCGTCCTTGCCTTCGCCGCCGGAGGTGCCGACCCAGAGATTGCCGTCCTCGTCCACGGCCATGCCGTCGTAGCCCTCGCCCTGGCCTTCCACCAGGCGCTCGCCGTCGGAGACGGCCTTGCCGTCCTCGGCGAGCGTGAAGCGGAAGATGGCGGGCGGCTGGTCGGGATAGTGCGACGGCGCGGTGTCGGTCACGTAGAGCTTGCGCCGGTCGGGGCTCAGGGCGATGCCGTTGGGCTTGTAGGGAGCGGTGGTCAGGCGCAGCGGCTCGTCCAGGGTGTCGTCGACGTAGTAGACCGCCGGCTCGATCTCCAGCTCGCGCTTGTGGCCCTCGTAGTCCACGTGGGCGCCGTAGCCGGGATCGGTGAAGATGACGCCGCCGCCGGGCAGGGTGACCAGGTCGTTGGGCGCGTTGAGGCGCTTGCCCTGCCAGCCGTCGGCCAGCACGGTCACGCCGCCGTCCCATTCATAGCGCACCACCCGGGCCGGCGAGTGCTCGCAGGCGATCAGCCGGCCGCGGTCGTCGAAGGCGTTGCCGTTGGAGTGGCCGACCTCGTGGCGCAGCACGCTGACCGTGTTGCTGGCCTCGTCCCAGCGCATCTGGCGGGCGCGGGGGATGTCGCTGAACACCGCGTAGCGGCCGACGGCGTTCCAGGCCGGCCCCTCGAGCCACAGCCCGCCGCTCCAGATCCGCTGAAGCGGCGAGTTGAACAGCATGTAGCGCTCGAAGCGCTCGTCGAGCACCTGCCAGCAGTCGTTGGGATAGCGTTCGGGCAGCTCGGCGCGGGCGAACAGCGAGGGGGAACTCGCCACGGCGGTCAGCGCGGCGGTCCCGGCCAGGAATTGACGGCGTCCTATCGTCATATATCACCTCATGTGAAAGCACGTTTGTTGTTCGGAGTGCGTTCATGAGGATGACGTGAAGGTCGTGTATGTGTAACTACGACAAACGTATGTTGTACATTTTGCATGGCACGCGATCAGCCCTCGCGGCGCCAGGGCCCGCAGGCGGCCTCGCCCTGTTCCACCTCGATCAGCTCGTTGACCGGGAATTCAAGCGACGCGGCGCGCTCGACCAGGTCGCGGTAGATCGCGTCAGGCAGCTCGGGCGTGCGCGAGAGGATCCACAGGTAGTCGCGGTCGGGGCCGGCGACCAGCGCCCAGCCGTAGTCGTCGTCCAGCGCCAGCACGTTGTAGCCGGCGTAGAAGGGGCCGAAGAAGCTGACCTTGAGCCGGCCCTGGCCGGGCTCGCCGGTGGGATAGGCCTTGCCCTCGGCGACGTCGACCTCGCCGGTCGCGAGATCGACGCCGCGGTTGATCACCCGGATGCCGCCGTCGTCGCGACGGGCGTAGTCGGCGGTGACGCAGTCCAGGCCCTCCTCGAAGGAGTGATCGAGGCGGGCGATCTCGTACCAGCGGCCCAGATAGCGCTCGGCGTCGAAGCCGTCGACGACCTGGGTGCCCTGGGGCATGCCGGTGCAGGCGGCGAGCCCGAGCGGCAGCAGGGCGGCGCCGAGCAGCGCCCGACCGCGGCGAGGCAGGGAAGGGAGCGAGGTGGAGCGTGGGAAGAGACGCGTGGCGGTGGGCATCGGGACCTCCGTGTCGAGTGCGTGCCGGCTCGGATCAGCATAATCGCGAACCGGCGCGACCTCCAGGCGGCTACCGCGAAAGATGGCTAGGCTGCATAGGCGCAACCGCTATCCCTTATTGCTCAACGCCTCAGGAGGCAGACTCATGACCCAGGTGCTGGTGCTCTATCACTCCATGTACGGCCATATCGATACCCTGGCCCGGGCCGTGGCCGACGGGGCCGGCCGCGTCGCCGGCGTCGAGGTCACCGTCAAGCGCGTGCCCGAGACCATGGACGCCGAGGTCTTCGCCAAGGCCGGCGGCCGGACCTTCGACACCCCCGAGGCGAGCCCCCAGGAGCTGGCCGACTACGATGCGCTGATCGTCGGCACGCCCACGCGCTTCGGCAACATGTCCGGCCAGATGCGCACCTTTTTCGACCAGACCGGCGGCCTGTGGGCCAAGGGCGCGCTGCGCGGCAAGGTCGCCAGCGTCTTCACCTCTACCGGCACCGGCGGCGGCAACGAGTCCACCATCCTCAGCGTGTGGCCGACCCTGGCCCACCACGGCATGGTGATCGTGCCGCTGGGCTACGGCCTCGAGGCCCAGTTCGACATCTCCGAGGTCAAGGGCGGCTCGCCCTACGGCGCCGCGACCCTCGCCGGCGGCGACGGCTCGCGCCAGCCGAGCGACACGGAGCTCGAGCTGGCGCGCTTCCAGGGCGAGCACGTGGCCGGCATCGCGGCGAAGCTGGCCGGCTAGTCCGCTCGATTCGGCGCAGACGACGCCCCGCTGCCGCGGGGCGTCGTCGTTCAGGGGCCGTCGTTGCGGGCCCTCATTCACGCATCGGCGGCAATGCGCTCGGCGATGGCGCGGCCCAGGCCCGCGGTGGTGCCGAGGCCCTTGAGATCCGGCGTCAGCGTCCCGGCGTCGCCCTCGGCTAGCACCGCCTCGATGGCGGCGAGGATGGCCGCGCCGGCCTCCGGGTGGCCCAGGTGCTCGAGCATCATGGCGCCGGACCAGATCTGGCCGATGGGGTTGGCGATGCCGCGCCCGGCGATGTCCGGGGCGCTGCCGTGGACCGGCTCGAACAGGCTCGGGAAGGTGCCCTCGGGGTTGATGTTGGCCGAGGGCGCCACGCCGATGGTGCCGGTGCAGGCCGGGCCCAGGTCGGAGAGGATGTCGCCGAACAGGTTGCTGGCCACCACCACGTCGAACCAGTCCGGGTGGAGCACGAAGTTGGCGGTGAGGATGTCGATGTGGAACTTGTCGACCTCGACCTCCGGATAGCGCTCGCCCATGGCCGCCACGCGCGTGTCCCACCAGGGCATTGTGATGGCGATGCCGTTGGACTTGGTGGCCGAAGTGAGCTTTTTTCTCGGCCGCGACTGAGCCAGGTCGTAGGCGTACTTCAGCACCCGGTCCACGCCGGTGCGGGTCATCACCGTCTCCTGGATCACCACCTCGCGCTCGGTGCCCTCGAACATGGTGCCGCCGACGCTGGAGTACTCGCCTTCGGTGTTCTCGCGCACCACGTAGAAGTCGATGTCGCCCGGCCGGCGCCCGGCCAGCGGGCTCTCGATGCCCGGCAGCAGGCGGCAGGGGCGCAGATTGACGTACTGGTCGAACTCGCGGCGGAACTTGAGCAGCGAGCCCCACAGCGAGACGTGGTCCGGCACCTTCTCCGGCCAGCCGATGGCGCCGTAGTAGAGGGCGTCGAAGGCGACCAGGGTCGAATGCCAGTCGTCGGGCAGCATCTGGCCGTGCTCGAGGTAGTAGTCGCAGCTGGCGAAGTCGAAGGCCTCGAAGGCCAGGTCGAGGTCGAAGCGGCGGGCGGCGGCCTCCAGGGCGCGCAGGCCCTCGGGCATGACTTCCTTGCCGATGCCGTCACCGGCGAGCACGGCGATGCGCTGGGTCATGGGAACTCCTGTCGGGGAATGAGCGTAGGTCTAGTCTAGCGGCGGGCATGGCGGAGATAATCGGGGTAACATTCAAGCCATTGTTGATTTCAGATGGAGAATGCGGTGGCGCCCCTCGACGATCTGGCCTTCTTCCGGCGCCTGGCCCGGGCCGGCAGCCTGACCGCCACCGCCCGGGAGCTGGGGCTGTCGCTGTCGGCGGTGAGCAAGCGCCTGCAGCGGCTCGAGGCACGCCTGGGCGTGTCGCTGGCGGCGCGTACCACCCGACGGCTGACGCTGACCGCCGAGGGTGAGCGCTATCTGGCCCGCGGCGGCGCCATCCTCGACGACCTGGCCGAGCTCGAGGAGACCCTTGGCGATCGCGGCGCCGAGCTGTCCGGGCCGCTGCGCATCAACGCCACCTTCGGCTTCGGCCGTCGCCACGTGGCGCCGCTGCTGTCGGCCTTCTGCAGTCGACACCCGCGCCTGGAGGCGAGCCTCGAGCTGACCAACTTTCCGCTCGGCCTGGCCGACCAGGGCATCGACATCGGTATCCGGGTCGGCGAGCCGCCGGACTCGCGTCTGGTGGCCCGGCGCATCCTGGCCAGCCGGCGCGTGCTGTGCGCGGCGCCGGGCTACGTGGCCGACATGCCGCCGCTGAACGAGCCGACCGATCTGGCCCGACACCCCTGTCTGGTGCTGCGCGAGATCGCCAGCGACTACGCGGTATGGCGCTTCGAGCGCCGCGACGTCTCGGACCAGGAGCGTGCGGTCAAGGTCACCGGCCCGCTGGCCAGCAACGACGGCGAGGTGATCCGTGGCCTGGCTCGCGAGGGCCATGGCATCGCCCTGCGCTCCTGGTGGGACGTGCACGAGGATCTGGCCGCGGGGCGCCTGGTCGAACTGCTGCCGAGCTGGCGGGGCGTGCGCGCGGACTTCCATGCCGTGTATGATCGGCGCCGCCATGTCCCGCTGCGGATTCGTGCCTTCATCGCCTATCTTGAGCAGGAGATGCCGGGACGCGTGCCGGCACAGGACGTGCTTCCGCAAGCCAGGCAAGGAGAGTCGCCACCGTGAATGTGCTGATGTTCACCAATACCTATCTGCCCATCGTCGGCGGCGTCAGCGAGTCGGTGCAGCGGCTCAAGCGGCAGCTCCAGGCCGCGGGGCACAAGGTGCTGGTGGTGGCCCCGCGCCTGGAGGGGCAGCCCGACTTCGAAGCCGACGTGGTGCGGGTGGTCGCGGTCCAGCACTTCAACGGCAGCGACTTCTCGCTGCCGGTGCCGATCCCCGGTCAGCTCTACGACGCCATCGAGGCCTTCGAGCCGGACCTGGTGCATGCCCATCACCCTTTCCTGCTCGGCGACACCGCGGCCCGCGCCGCCGAGACCTACGGCCTGCCGCTGGTGTTCACCCACCACACCCTCTACGAGCACTACACCCACTACGTGCCGGGCGACTCGCCGCGCATGCAGCGCTTCGCCGTGGCCCTGGCCACCCAGTACACCTGGCTGTGCGACGCCGTCATCGCGCCCAGCGAGAGCATCCGCGACCTGCTGCTGGCGCGGGACGGCAATCCCGAGATCCGCGTGGTGCCGAGCGGCGTGGATACGGCGCGTTTCACCCAGGGCGACGGCGCCGCCTGCCGGGAAGCGCAGGGCATTCCCGAGGACGCCTACGTGATCGGCCACCTGGGGCGGCTGGCCCGGGAGAAGAATCTGGTGTTTCTGGCCGAGGCGGTGTGCCAGGCGCTGGACGCGCGGCCGGAGGCCCACTTCCTGGTGGTCGGCGACGGCGATGCCGCCGAGGGCATGGCCGCGGTGGCCGAGGAGTGGGGCGTGGACGCGCGCGTCCACTTCACCGGGCGCCTGCAGGGCCAGGCGCTGATCGACGCCTACCACGCCATGGACGTCTTCGCCTTCGCCTCCCACAGCGAGACCCAGGGCATGGTGGTGGCCGAGGCCATGGCCGCTGGCCTGCCGGTGGTGGCGGTCGAGGCGCCCGGCGTGGTCGAGGTGGTGGCGGACGGCGAGAACGGCCGCCTGCTGGCCGAGGACGACGCCGATGCCATGGCGGCGGCGCTGATCGAGCTCGGTGACGCCGCGGTGCGCAAGCCGCTGCATCACGGCGCCCTGGTGACCGCTGCCGACTACGACGAGCGGCTCTGCGCCGAGCGCTGCCTGGCCGTCTATCGGCGGGTGATCGCCCGCGGCGGCCCCTTCACCCACGCCGACGAGGGCGGCTGGGATCGGGTGCGCGGCCGGCTGGGCGCCGAGTGGCAGATGCTGCGCTATCGCGGGCGGATCCTGCGCCACCTGGTGCAGGAGGAGTGGGAGCAGGAGCGGCCCTCCTGGTGGCCCGGCAATCGCTCCGACGAGCCCGAACTGCCCTCCAAGTAAGCCGCCCTCCATGTAGGCGGCTCTGCAAGCGCGCCACTCTCTATCGTGCGAGCTCCTCGAGGCCGGCCGGTCCCCGTCAGCGGCGCCGGCGGCGATCGGCCCAGCGCTTGAGTCCGAACAGCAGCCCCGCCCCCAGCGCCAGCCCGCCCAGGGCCACGATCACTTCCTTGCGGCTCTCGGCGGCGGCCAGCTGTCCGAGCTGGCTGCCGAGCAGCGTCACCCCGGCGAGCCCCGGCAGGATGCCCAGGGTCGAGCCGATCATGTAGTCGCGAAAGCGCAGGTGAAAGGCGCCGGCCATCATGTTGGTCAGGGTGAAGGGAGCCAGCGGCAGCAGGTTGACCAGCGTCATGGTGCGGATGCCGCGCCCCGAGAGGTAGCGCGACATCCCCTTGAGCCGCTGGCCGCCGTAGCGCAGCAGGGCATCGCGTCCCAGCTTGCGACCCACCCACCAGGTCAGCACCGAGGCGCTGAGCGTGCCGGCCAGGGCGTAGCCGAAGCCCCACCAGGGGCCGAACAGCAGCCCCGTCAGCGCCACCAGCAGGCTCAGCGGGAACATCACCAGCGAGGCGCCGGCGTAGACCGCCATCACCACCAGCACCGCCCAGGGCGCGTCGCGCCAGGCCACCGAGCCCTTGGCCAGGGCCATCAGGCTGTCGACGGTCAGCAGGTCCTGCATGGCCAGCCACTGCCACAGCAGGCCGAGGGAGACGAGCAGGGTGAGGGTCAGGGCGATGAGGCCGAGGGATCGGGACATGGGGCGCGAGCTTCCTGTTCAGCGTCAGGCCACAGCATACGGCAGTGACGCCATGGCCCAAAGCCCCGGCGCCGCAGGACCGCGACGCCGGGCTGGCGGATCAGGCGTCGCGCGCCAGTACCCGCAGGCGGGACTCGCACAGGTCGAGGTCCAGGTAGGTGCCCTGGAGGTGGCGGCGGCCGCTCTCCGGGTTGAAGGCCTGGCGGCCGTGCAGTACCCGGCGGTTGTCGAAGGCGACCATCTGGCCCGGGGCCAGGGCGAATTCGAGCCGGTTGTCCGGATCCTGGGCCAGCTGCCAGAAGGCGCGGTAGGCGTCGTACCAGGCGTCGATCTGCTCCAGCGGCAGGCGCAGGGTGTCGCGGATCCAGTTGTTGAGGCGCACCTCGATGACGTTCCCGGCCGCATCGAGCGACAGCAGCGGGGCGGTCAGCACGATGTCGTGCGCCTCGTCCTGAAAGCGGAAGTCGATCGGCGTCTCGGCGAGGCGGCGGAACGCCTCCGGGGCCTGGCGACGCAGGGCCTCGGCCGCGGCGAAGCCGTCGACGAAGGTCGACTCGCCGCCCTCGGCGTCGTTCTCCAGGCAGTAGAGCAGCTGGATGTCCGGCGGATGGCGCCAGTTCGGCAGGTCGGTGTGCAGCGCCAGGCCGATGGCGGTGTAGGCGGCGTTGTTGGGGGTGGGCTTGGAGCGAACGTCGAAGCGGGCGCCGAAGTTGGTGGCGCGCAGCGGGCCGATGCGGCCGGCCAGGCGGCTGACTTCCTCGTCGGCCAGCGGGCCGTCCTCGAGCAGCACCAGGCCGTCACGCAGCAGGGCGGTCAGCCAGGCGCGTTCGCCCTCGGCGCCGGCCACGAAGTCGGCGTGGGCGACGCTGACGGGGCGGAAGCCTTCCTGCCAGGGGCGGCGAGCCGGCACGGCGTCGCGGCGTGGCTGGCCGGGGCGGCGCTGGTGCAGCCAGCCGGCGTCGAAGCGGCTGACGTGGCCGTCGGCCCAGATCAGCGTCAGGTTGCCGTCCTCGAGGCTCGCCTCGAGCGTCTCCGGCACCTCGAGGCCCATGTAGAGGCGCTCGCGGGTGGTCGGATGGCGGCACTCGGGGCAGGCGCAGTGGTCGCGCAGCCAGCTCAGCGGAAAGGCGGCGCGCTCGCCGTCTTCCCAGGCCAGGGTCAGGCGGGTCGCGCCGGCGTCGACCTCGATCAGCCCGGCGCCGCCGGCATGGTCGTCGAGTTCGGCCATGGGCAGGCTGGGGCGTGCTTCGGCGGTCGGCGTGTCGGTCATGATCGGCTCCTCCTTCATGGATGCGACGAGGATGAAGGCTGGGCGCTGCGCCGACAAACGATTAATCTGGGGCCTATGACCCCATAAAATTTATGACAGGCTTTTTCATGATGTCGCTGCCACCGCTGCTGTGGCTGCAGGCCTTCGAGGCCGCCGCCCGCACCCTGAGCTTCACCGCCGCCGGCCACGAGCTCGGCGTCACCCAGGCCGCGATCAGCCAGCGGGTGCGCCTGCTCGAGGATCGCCTGGGCCAGCGGCTGTTCGTGCGCCACCCGCGCAGCCTGAGCCTGACGCCCGCCGGCCAGGCCTGGCTGCCCAGCCTGCAGGACGCCTTCACGCGGCTGGCCGAGGGCACCCAGGAGGTGTTCGGCGAGCCCGGCGAGTCGCCAGTGACCCTGCGTACCACGCCGGTGGTGCAGCAGAACTGGCTGGCCTCCCGGGTGGCGGCCTTCCGCGAGTCCCATCCCGACATCGCGCTGCGCCTGGTCAGCGCCATCTGGCCGGACGACTTCGGCCCCGAGGGCGCCGATCTGGAGATCCGCTACGGCCGCGGCGACTGGCCGGGCGTGGAAGCGCTGTCGCTGGGCCAGGCGGTGATGGTGCCGGTGTGCGCGCCGGCGCTGGCCGAGCGCCTGACGACGCCGGCGGACCTGGCCGGCCACACCCTGCTGCATGCGGTGGGGTTTGCGGTGGGCTGGCCGGCCTGGCTGGAGGCGGTGGGCGCCGCGGGGATGGAGTCACGCTGTGCGGCGCTGTCCTGCGACAACCAGATGATGACCCTGTCGCTGGCCGCCCGCGGTGCGGGCATCGCGCTGACGCACCGCCGGCTGGTGACGGAGCGCGACGATCTGGTCATCGCCCTGGACCTGCCGGTGGAAAGCGACGAGGGCTTCTGGCTGGTGCGACAGGCGCGGCGCCGGCCGCGCCCGGAGGCCGAACGGCTGTGGGCGTGGCTGGCGCGGGGGCTCGAGTCGCCGGCCGGCTGAGCCGGAGCGGCGGATCTAGTCGGACGAGGTGGCGATGAAGGCGTTCCAGCGCTCGGCGGGCACCAGGAAGTAAGTGCGTCCCCGGTAGGGCTGATGGAAGGCCGCCAGGGCCTCGCGGCGCGGCGAGGTGGTGCGTCGCGAGGCGATCAGGTAGCCCCCTGGATGGGCGCGGGCCCAGTCGGCCAGCGCTTGGTCGTGCTCGAATACCGCCAGGTCGGTGCTCAGGCGACCCAGGAAGCGGAACTGGTCCTGATAGTCGCCGTCATAGGCCAGCGGCGCGGCCTGATGCTCCAGTCCGGCCAGCCGCTCGGCCATCGGCGACAGGTCGTAGTGACGCTGCAGGGTCGGCGACAGCAGCCACAGCAGGGCGAGCAGCGCCGCGGGCCAGGCCAGCACCAGCACCGCGCGCCGGGGCCGCCGGAACAGCCAGGCGGCGAGCCCCAGCGGCAGCAGGGCGCCGAGGCGCGTCCAGCCGGACAGCGGTTCGGCGGGCAGGGTGCGGGCGGCGAGCTCGGGCAGCGCCAGCATCAGCCCGGCGACCCCGGCCAGCAGCGCGATGAGGTACCAGGGGCGACCAGGCGGGCGCGCGACCAGACGTTCGGTGAGCCACAGGGCCAGGAAGGGCAGCGTCGGCATCAGGTAGTGGATCTGCTTGCCGCTGATCAGGCTCAGCAGCAGCAGTGGCGGCAGCACGCCCCAGGCGGCGAAGCGCTGCAGGGGCGTGGCCAGCCAGGGGCGCTGCCGACTCCACAGCGCGACCCAGGGCAGGCCCGCGGCGAGCAGCACCGGCAGATACCAGTACCAGGGGCGGGCGTGGTCGAAGGCGTCGACCAGCCGCCCCGTGGCCTGATGCCAGAGGATGGCGCCGGCATAGTCCGAGCCGCCGACCCAGGCCGCCGGCAGCGCCCAGGCCAGGCCGATCAGCGCGCCCAGCAGGCTCGCTGCCAGCACGCCGCGGTAGGCGGCGGCCGTCGTCGGGCCTGCTGCCGGCCGCCAGCAGCGCAGGCCGAGCGCCAGCGGCAGCCAGTAGAGATACACCACCGGACCCTTGGCCAGCACCCCGAGGCCCAGGCCCAGCCCGGCCAGCCATAGCGCCCGGCGGTGCCCGCCGGTGAGATGGCGCACCAGGCCGTCGACGGCCAGCAGCAGGCAGGTGGTGAGCAGGATGTCGAACATGCTCAGCGGCAGGTAGAGCCACCACAGGGTGGTGCCGAACAGCACCAGCGGCGCCCACCGGGCCGTGGCGCGAGCGTCCGGGGCCAGCCGCCGCACGATGTCGGCCAGCAGCCAGAAGGCCCCGAGCCCCACCAGCGGAATCATCAGCCGAGAGACGAGCGTCGAGGTGCCGAACAGGGCCCAGCCGAGCTGGATCAGCCAGAACAGCAGCGGCGGCTTGTGGGCGTAGGGCTCGCCGTTGAGCAGCGGCACCAGCAGCGAGTGGTGCTGCCACATCTCCCAGGCCACCGACAGGTAGCGGGTCTCGTCGATGGGCATCAGCGGCAGCGCGCCGACCCGGATCAGCAGGCTGGCGGCCCCCAGCAGGGCCGCCAGCGCGGTCCCGCCAAAGAGTGTCATGCAGGGGCGCATGGCGGGCTCGCTAGTCGTTCGTCCGGGGCAGGGTGGTGGGCGCCACGAAGAGCGGCGCGGCCTGGGCATCGCCCTGGCAGGCGGTGAAGGCCGTGCCGGGGATCAGCCACCAGGCTTCGCTGTTCTGCACGCCCATGTCGCGGGCCTGGGCGAGGTCGGCGCAGGCGATGGCCTCGTCGCGGTGCTGGGGCACCAGCATCCAGCGCTCGTCCGGGGCCGCGTTGAGCCAGGCGAAGGCGCGGGCGAACTGCTCGGCGTCCGGGGTGTGATAGCCGAAGTGGACCATCGGCTGACGCGCCTGGAGCAGGAACTCCTCGTCGAAGTCGGGCATCGCCAGCCAGGCGTCGGGGCCGGTCTGCGCCACGGCCGCGGCCATGAAGTCGCGGGGCGAACGGGCGTGATCCATCAGCGCGTAGCCCCAGGTCGACCAGCTCAGCCAGAACACCGCCAGCCAGGCCGAGAGCGTCACCAGACCGCGACGCGGGCGGCCCCAGGCCAGCAGCCCCAGGGCGGTGAGTCCGAGCAGGCTCCACCAGGCCCAGGGCACGACGCCGTGCTTCTCGGCGAGATCGGCCAAGGCCGGCAGCCCCAGGGCGCCGAGCACCCCGGCGGCGAGGAAGACGACGCCGAACAGCGCCAGCACGGCGCTGCCCAGCCAGTGCAGCCGCGGCCGGCACAGCAGGCCCGCCAGCAGCGGCGCCGAGGCCAGCACCAGCAGCGGCAGGGTCGGCAGCAGATAGACCCCGCGCTTGCCCGGCGACAGCGAGAAGAAGGCGATGATCATCACCAGCCCGCCGAGGGGCAGCAGCACGCGGGCGTCCAGGCGCTTGCCGCGCCGCCACCAGGCGGGCACCAGCCAGGGCAGCGCCAGCACCATCGGCAGCCAGGCCCAGGGGATCACCTCCGCCAGGAAGTAGTACCAGGGCTTCAGGTGGTGCCAGGAGTCGGCGTAGCGCTCGCCGGTCTGCTTGAACAGGATGTTGTCGCGGTAGGCGGTCAGCAGCGGATTGTCGCTGAGACTGGTGGTGATCGCCATGGGGCCGACCCACAGCAGCACCACGCCGAGCAGCACGGCGAGTCCCAGGCCGAGGTCGCGCCAGGTGGGGCGCGTCGCCTGGCCGCGCCAGGCCAGCAGCGCCCAGAACGGCACCATCAGCAGCGGCAGGAAGCCGACGCCCTTGGTCAGCACGCCCAGGCCCATGCCGGCGCAGCCGATCAGCCACCAGCGGCGATCGGGGCCGAGCAGGGCGTGGCGCATCAGGCCGTAGGCGCCGAGGGTGATGAAGCCGGTGACCAGCATGTCGATCTGGGCGGTGCGCGCCTGCAGGCCGAACTGGAAGCACGACAGCAGCGCCAGGCCGGCCAGCCAGGCCACGCGGCGGCCGTAGAGGCGATTCGACAGGTCCATGACCAGCCCCAGGGTGCCCAGGGCGCCGAGCAGCGAGGGCAGCAGGAAGCCCAGGCGCACCGAGCCGGTGAGCTGGATGCCGGCGGCGATGGCCCACATGAAGATCGGCGGCTTGTCCGGATAGGGCTCGCCGCCGCGGAACGGAATCCAGAACTGCCCGGTGCGGATCATCTCCAGGGCGTTGAGGGCGAAGCGCGGCTCATCGGCGGGCCAGGGGTCGCGCAGGCCTAGGCCCACGCCGAGGAAGATGGCGGCGAGGCCGAGCAGCCACCACCAGGAGAGGGACGGAAGACGGTGAAGGTAGGCGGGACGCGTCATGGTCGATCTCGCGTGGGGTAAGCGTGGGTCACTGCTGAGCCCGGCTGAGGCGGGTCTCGCGGCGGATCAGCATCAGGTTGCGGAAGTAGATGAACAGCCCCGCGCCCTGGCCGGCGATGAACACCGGGTCGCGGCGATAGATGGCGTAGGCCAGCAGGGTGACGCCGCCGGCGAGGCTGAAGAACCAGAAGGCCTTGGGCACGATGCTGCGCCGGGCACGCTCGCTGGCCAGCCACTGGACCAGGAAGCGCGCCGAGAACAGCGCCTGGCCCAGGAAGCCCACGGCCAGCCACAACCACTCGGTGTTCATGGGGTGTCTCTCTGCGTCGAGGAGGTATCGTGATGCTCGCGTTCCAGAGGCGTCAGCTCGGCCGGCAGCCGCGAGCGGTGGCTCAGCCACATCACGCCGAGGATGTCGAGCAGGCCGGCCCACAGGCGGTTGTTGAGGCCGTAGTGGGAGCGCCCGGCGCCGCGCGGGCGGTGGTTGACCGGCAGCGACACGCAGCGGCCGCCCTGGGACAGGATCAGTGCCGGCAGGAAGCGGTGCATGTGGTTGAAGTAGGGCAGGCGCAGGAAGGCCCGGCGATGGATGACCTTGAGGCCACAGCCGGTATCCGGGGTGTCGTCCTTGAGCAGGGCGCTGCGCACGCGGTTGGCCACCTTAGAGGACAGGCGCTTGAGCCAGTCGTCGCGACGGGTGGTGCGGTGCCCGGCGACCAGGGTGACGTCGCCCTGGCGGGCACGCTCGATCAGTCGCGGCAGGTCGGCGGGGTCGTTCTGGCCGTCGCCGTCGAGGGTCGCCAGCCACTCGCCGCGGGCCTGGTGAGCGGCCTGCCACACCGAGGTGCTCTGCCCGGCGCTCTCGGCATGGCGCAATGGGCGCAGCCGGTCGTCCGCGGCCGCCCGGGCTTCGAGCATCGCCCAGCTGCCGTCCCGCGAGGCGTCATCCACGACCAGCACTTCATGGTCGATGGCCGCCAGGGCGGCGGCGATTTCGTCGAGCAGTCCGGGCAGGTTGCCCGACTCGTCTCGGGCGGGAATGATCACGGAAACTAGCGGGACACTCACTGGGGCTCACTCTCCACTGTCCAGGGCCCTTTCCACTGGCTTGGGCTCAAAGCGAATAATCTTAAGGCGACTGTCTTAACCAAGCCTTAAGCTTGCTTCATTATGGTGCCTGTGAAAAGCCCGCGCGAGGGAGGCAGGACGAGGACGCCGATATATCGCAACTCCCCGTCGCGCCTGGGTTTCCGAACAGGTGTGGTCTGCGGTGGTGGGCGCTTAAGCGATGACTATGCCCACGAATGACAACGCTTAAGAAAGCGGACCGGACGAGGCGACGAAAGGGAGAGGCGCATGCGCGTGCTGCTGGTGGAGGATGACCCGCTGCTGGGGGACGGAATCAAGACCGCCCTGCTGCGCGAGGGGTATGCCGTCGATTGGCTGGAGAACGGCCACGAGGCCATGGCGGCGGCCCGCTATGACGATTTCTCGGTGATGATTCTCGATCTGGGCCTGCCGGACATCGACGGCATGAAGGTGCTGGAGGCGGTGCGCGGCCGCGGCTCGCTGCCGGTGCTGATCCTCACCGCCCGCGACGACATCGAGTCGCGCCTGGCGGGCCTCGACGGCGGTGCCGACGACTACGTGCTCAAGCCCTTCGACCTGGCCGAGCTGCTGGCCCGCCTGCGGGTGGTGATGCGCCGCGCCGAGGGGCGCGCCTCGCAGTATCTCGATGTGGGCGAGCTGCGCATCGACGAGGCCCGCCACCGGGTGATCTGGCAGGGCGAGGAGATCACGCTGACGCGCCGCGAGTACGCGCTGCTGCTGGAGCTGGCGCGCCATGCGGATCGGGTGATGACGCGCCCCAGGCTCGAGAACCTGCTCTACGGCTGGGAGGAGGAAGTGGCCTCCAACGCCGTGGAGGTGCATATCCACCACCTGCGCAAGAAGTTCCACAAGGGCCTGATCACCACCATCCGGGGTGTCGGCTATCGCCTGAACGCCGGCAGCGCATGAAGTCGATTCGCCGCTATCTCAGCCGCACCCTGGCGCTGGTACTGGCCGGGGCGACCCTGCTCACGGTCACCGCCGCCTACCTGATCACCGCCCACGAGACCGAGGAGATCCTCGACGCCCAGCTCAGCCTGCAGGGGCGGGTGGTGGCGAGCCTGATCGGCCCCGATACCTCCACCGACGATTTCCGCCGGATCGCCGAGCGGCTGAGTCAGCCGGGGCATCTCGCGCGTTTCTATCACAACGGCGAGCCGACCCTCGGCGAGACCGGGCAAGTGGCGGCGCTTTACCATCACGAGGAGCGGGAGCTGTCGCTGGGCTTCTGGCAGCGCGACGGCAGCCCGCTGCTGATGGGCTCGCCCTGGAGCCGCGAGGGCGCCTTCCCGGCGCCCGACGAGGAGGGCTATGCCTGGGTCGCGTACGACGGCGGCCGCTGGCGGGTGTTCTCGATGTTCGACGACAACAGCGGGCTGTGGATCCGCTCCGGGGTGAGCATCGAGTTCATGCAGGAGCTCGAGCGCAAGGTCGCCCTGGGCAACCTGGTGCCGATGCTGCTGGCGCTGCCGCTGCTGCTCGTCGCCATGGGCTGGATCGTGCGCCGCGGGCTGATTCCGATCGGCACCCTGTCGCGTGAAGTGGCCGGGCGCGGCGAGCGCGAGCTCGGCTTCATCGACGTCGGCGTGCCCCGCGAACTCACCGGGCTGCGCAAGGCGATCAACGACTTCATCGCCCGCCTGCGCGAGACCCTCGAGCGCGAACGGCGCTTCACCGCCGACGCCGCCCACGAGCTGCGCACGCCGCTGGCCGGGCTGAAGATCCATCTCGACAACGCCCGGGCCGGAGAGAAGGACTCGCTGGACAAGGCCTATCGCGGCGTGGAACGGCTGCAGCGGGTGGTCGAGCAGCTGCTGGTGCTGGCGCGGCTGGATCGCCGCGAGACGCGCGAGGCCCGCAACATCGACCTCTATCCGCTGGTGCTCGAGCTGGTCGCCGAGCTGTGGCCCTGGGCTCAGGCACGGCAACAGGAGATGACCCTGCACGGTGCTCAGGCGCTGTGGGTGCGGGCCGATCCGGTCGAGGTGGGCATCCTGATCCGCAACCTGCTGGACAACGCCCTGCGCTACACCCCGGAGCACGGCGAGGTGGCGATCACGCTCTCCGAGACGCCCGGCGGCGCCGTGCTTTCGGTGCGCGACAGCGGCCCGGGGATCCCGGAAGAGGCTCTCGCCACCATCACCGAGCGTTTCCGGCGCGCCGCCGACCAGCGCACCACCGGCAGCGGCCTGGGGCTGTCGATCGTCAAGCAGCTGGCCGAGCGCCAGCAGGCCCGGCTGACGCTGCGCAACTGTCATCCGCACGGCCTGGAGGCTGCGCTGTGCTGGCCGGCGGTGGAGGGCGATGGCACCAACGCCTGAGCCTTGCGTCCCCGGAGGCGTGGCGCCCGCCGGGCGCCGCGCGGGCAGGATCGACGGGACCGATGGCGGGCGAACCGAGCCTCGCTGAACATGAGCGCTGGCTTGTGGTCGATGACAACACTGTTTCGTTGCTAACGACCACCTCCCGCCACCGAGGGCCTCGCCGTGTTCCGTTCCTTCTTCCCCAAGCCATCCTGGTTCTTCGCCAGCGCCGCCCTGTGGGTATTGGCCGTCGGCCTGCTGTGGGAGACGACGGCGAGAGGCTGGGGCGGAGTCGTCGGGCTGGGCCCGCCGGGCGACGGCGCCGCGCTGCCCATCGGCGCCTCGCGCTTCTGGTCGCCGAGCTTTCTGTGGTTCTACCTCTACTACGCCCTCTGCACCGGCCTGTTCGGCGCCTTCTGGTGCTGGCGGCAGCCGCACCCCTGGCAGCGCTGGTCGATCTTCGGCAGCGCCCTGCTGATCTTTCTCACCTACTTCATGGTGCAGACCAGCGTCGCCGTCAACGCCTGGTACGGCCCCTTCTGGAACATGATCCAGCAGGCCCTGAGCGGCGACGGCACGGTCGCGGCGAGCGACGTCTACGGGGAGATGGCGGCGTTCGCCGGCATCGCCTTCTTCGCCGTCTCGATCGGGGTCTTCAACCTGTTCTTCGTCAGCCACTACATCTTCCGCTGGCGCACGGCGATGAACGCCTACTACATGGCTCGCTGGCCGCGCCTGCGCGGGGTCGAGGGCGCGGCGCAGCGCGTTCAGGAAGACACCATGCGCTTCTCGAGCACCCTGGAGAGCCTGGGCGTGAGCCTGCTCAAGTCGGTGCTGACGCTGATCGCCTTCCTGCCGCTGCTGGTCGGGCTGTCCCGCCACGTGGTGCAGCTGCCGCTGATCGGGGCGCTGCCCGACGCCCTGGTGTGGTCGGCGCTGGTCTGGTCGCTGGCCGGCACGCTGCTGCTGATGCTGGTGGGGATTCGCCTGCCCGGGCTCGAGTTTCGCAACCAGCGCGTCGAGGCGGCCTATCGCAAGGAGCTGGTCTATGCCGAGGACGATCCGCGGCGGGGCGAGCCGGTCACGGTCGCCGAGCTGTTCGCCAACGTGCGTCGCAGCTATTTCCGGCTGTACTGGCACTACGCCTACTTCAACGTCGCGCGGATCTTCTATCTGCAGGCGGACACCGTCTTCGCCTTCGTCGTGCTGACGCCGTCGATCGTCGCCGGCAAGCTGACGCTGGGCCTGCTGCAGCAGATCCTCAACGTCTTCGGCCAGGTGCGCGAGTCGTTCCAGTACCTGGTCAACTCCTGGCCGACCATCATCGAGCTGCTGTCGATCTACAAGCGCCTGCGGCATTTCGAGGCGATGCTCGCCGAGCAGGAAGCGCCTCGCCTGGAGGCCCAGCCGGGCTAGACGTCTGGCGGCCTCAGCCGTCGTGCGCGGCGGCGGGCCAGCTCCGCGGGTCCTGGCCGAAGTAGCGGGCGAGCAGGGCGTAGAGGGCGGGATAGGCGGCGTGCAGCGCCTCGGGGGCGGCGAAGAAGTATTCGCAGCTCACCGCGAAGCATTCACCGGGATGGCTGGCGGCGTAGTCGTCGATGGGCGTCGGCTCGCCGCGGGCGAGGTGCGCCTGGAGGTCGTCCCACACGGCGGTGAAGACCCGGTGCCAGTCGTGCGGGTCCATGTCGCCGGGGAGCGGCGGATAGCCGTCGGCGTCCAGCGAGTTGGCCATGTCGAGCTTGTGGGCCAGCTCGTGGATCACCACGTTGAAGCCGTCCAGCCTCCCGCTTTCCATCAGGTCCGGATAGGCCACCACCACTGGGCCCTGGTGGGAGGTCTCGCCGGCGCGCTCATCGTCGTACGCGTGCATCACCCCGAATTCGTCCATCTCCTCCACCCGGCGATGGAAGGCGTCGGGCACGATCAGGATCTCGTGCAGCCCGGCGAAGGCCTCGCGGTGGGTGGTCTCGTCCCAGCCCAGGGTCAGCAGGCAGCCCTGGGCGGCGATGGCCAGCCGCGCCGGCACGTCGAAGTCGATCGACGGATCGAGTTCGGGATGGCGGCTCAGGCGCTTGGCATGGGCGAAGCGCCAGGCGCGATGACCCAGGCGTTCGGCGGCCGGCTCGGGCACGGCGGCGAGCAGCGGCAGCCGCGCCCGGGCCTCGACCCAGTCGTCGGCGGGGAAGGGGTGGCGGGCCTCGAAGCGCGCCGCCCGCCAGCGCTTCAGCCGTTCCAGCACGGCCTCAGCTCTCGTCCGCGTCGCGGCCCCCGGATGGCCGCCCCCCGGACTTCCACGACCAGTCGCGCAGGCGCAGGTCGAACAGGTCCTGGCGGCGGTCCTTGAGGTTGGTCACCGAGCCCTCGTTGCGCACCACGGTGAGCCGGGTCAGGTCCAGGTCCGAGAACATGATCATCTCGGTGTTGGGCGTGGTCTCGGCCAGCACGGCATCGTGGGGGAAGGAGAAGTCCGAGGGCGAGAACACCGACGACTGGGCATACTGGATGTCGAGGTTCTCGATCGACGGCACGTTGCCGACGCTGCCGCACAGCACCACGTAGCACTCGTTCTCGATGGCGCGGGCCTGGGCGCAGTGGCGCACCCGCAGGTAGCCGTTCTTGGTGTCGGTCCAGAACGGCACGAACAGGATGTCCATGTCCTGCTCGGCGAGCAGCCGCGACAGCTCGGGGAACTCCACGTCGTAGCAGATCTGGATGCCGATGCGGCCGGCGTCGGTCTCGAACACCTGCAGCTCGTCGCCGCCCTCGATCACCCAGTCGCGACGCTCCTGGGGCGTGATGTGCAGCTTGGCCTGGCGTTCGATGGAGCCGTCGCGGTGGCACAGGTAGGCGACGTTGTAGAGCCGGTCTTCCTCGCCGACCTCGATCATCGAGCCGGCCACGATGTTGATGTTGTAGGCCACCGCCATGCGCGACAGCTCGGTCTTGAAGCGTTCGGTGAAGCCGGCCAGGAAGCGGATGGCGGCGATCTGGTCCTGCTGGGCGGCGCGGTCCTGCAGGCCCATCAGCGGGGCGTTGAACAGCTCCGGGAAGACCGCGAAGTCGCTCTGGTAGTCGGCCAGGGCGTCGACGAAGTACTCGACCTGCTGCAGCACCGCCTCGACCGAGGCGAACTCGCGCATCTGCCACTGCACGGCGCCGACGCGGACCTGGGTCTTGCGCGTCTCGAGCACTCGCTCGGCGGGCTCGAACAGGATGTTGTTCCACTCCAGCAGGGTCGCGTAGCCCTGGGACTTCTCGTCCTCGGGCAGGTACTTGCGCAGCAGCCGCTTGACCTGGAAATCGTTGGCCAGCTGGAACGACAGGATGGGGTCGTGAATCTCCTTGCGCGCCACCTTGTCGATGTATTCCGCCGGCGAGAGCTCGTCGGCGTACTGGTGGTATTGGGGAATCCGCCCGCCGGCCAGGATCGCCCGCATGTTCAGCGAGCGGCACAGCTCCTTGCGCGCCTCGTAGAGTCGCCGACCCAAACGGTAGCCGCGGTAGTCCGGGTGGATCAGCACGTCGAGGCCGTACATGGCATCGCCCTCGGCGTCGTTGAGGATGATCTCGCGGCTGCCGATCAGGTCGTCGTACTGGTGGGGGTTGGAGAACTCGTCGTAGTCGACCTGCACGGTCAGCGCCACGCCGACCAGCCGGCCGTCGTCCTCGATGGCGATCTGGCCGTCGGGAAACGCCTGGATCAGCTTGTCGATGGTGTGCTCGGGCCAGGCGCCGCCGATGTCGTGGTAGACGGCGTCCATCAGCGTCTTGAGCTGCGGATAGTCGTCCTGCGTCAGGTTGCGCAGATTGAGATGCAGATCGTCGAGGGACATGCCGCGGGCTCTCCGGTCGGGGAACGAAAGCCGCAGTTTAGCAGCCTCTTGGCCTCGGGCCGACAGGCGTAGTGGGGGAGCCTCGCGATCGCACTCGACCTTCCGGCGCAATCGAAAAAGTCGTCGAGCGAAGGCTAGACAAGGCAAACATCAGCGAGAATGCGGAGTTTACTTGGGGGGTAAATGAGCAGTTCGATCGGACTCGCGCACGAGCTGATGTTTAACGCCGTATAGCCGAGCGCAGACACTTTCCTGCACCGTCTAGCGCAGCTGGCTGTCCTTGCTGCCCCGGCGATTGAAGCCGCCGCCACCCGGCCCCTGGCGCCTGTCGCGTTCGGCCTGGCAGGCGAGGCACAGCCGCACGCCGGGCACCGCCTGGCGCCGCGCCTCGGGGATCGGCTCGCCGCATTCGTCGCATTCACGGGCGCTCTCGCCGCGGGGAATCGCGCGCCGGGCGCGCTCCAGCTCGTCCTGCACGCTGTCGTCGATCTGCTGCTGGACGTCGCCGTCCTTCGACCAGCCTCCGGCCATCTCCGCTGTCCTCCGTGGTGGTTGTGGTGTCGTGGTTTCATCCTAGGGCCTGTGCGGGCCGCGTCCAGAGCGTCCGGCCGGGATCGACTAGCCCGTGCGCCGAGTTGCCTGGCGGCTGACCAGCGGGCGGGTCAGCGTCTGGGCCATCACCACCCCGGCGAGAATCAGGGCGCCGCCCAGGAAGTGGAAGGCGGAGACGGTCTCGCCAAGCACGAACATGGCGATGATGGCGCTGAACAGCGGCATCAGGTTGATGAAGATGCTCGAGCGGTTGGCGCCGATACGGCGGATGGCGTGCATCCACAGGTAGGTGGTGACGATCGAGGCGGGAATGCCGGCGTAGGCGATCAGGCCGAGATTGTCGGCGTTGACCGGCGTCATCGGGCCCGCCAGGTAGGGCGGCAACAGCAGCAGCACGGCGAAGATCACCTGGGCGTAGAGCAGCACCCAGGGCGGCAGGTCGATCGTCCAGCGCCGCAGCATCACCCCGTAGAGGGCGTAGCAGGTGGCGGCCACCACCATCAGCGCGTCACCCGTGGCGACCTTCAGCTCGAGCAGCGACAGCGGGTCTCCCTGGCCCAGCAGCACGCTGACGCCGGCGAGCGCCAGCACGCCGCCGGCCACGCCGCCGAGGCTCGGCGGTTCACGCAGTATCAGGGCGCTGAGCAGCACCGTGATCAGCGGCACCATGGCGGCCAGAATGCCCATGTTGGTGGCCGAGGTGGTCTCGGCGGCCACGTAGGCCAGGCCCTGCCACAGCCCCATGCCCAAGAGCCCGAGCGTCGCCAGCTTCGGCCATTCGCGGCGGATGGTGGCGCGATGGCGCCAGGCGGCCGGAGCGACGAAGGGCGTCATCACCGCCAGCGCCAGCAGCCAGCGCAGGAAGGCGATGCTGCTGGGGGCGATGGCGCCGACGGTGAGCTGATTGATGGTCATGTTGCCCGACCAGATCAGCACGGCGCCGAGCGGCAGCAGGAAGACGAACGGTGACATGGCATCCTCGCGTCGACGATGGCGGTCGTTAGCGACCTGAATATGAGCCATCGATGATAAGGCGAACGAGCAGAGGGGGCCAGACGAGAACCGCCCCCCGGATGAGTCGCCGCGACACGGCGATCCCCCGGGGGGGGGGCATCAGCGGGTGACCGGCCTCAGCGCAGGGCGCGCAGCTCGCCGTTCAGCGCCTTGATGATGGTGAAGCACATCACGATCATCACCACCGAGAACGGGATCGCGGTGGCCGTGACCCCGGCCTGCAGCGCCGAGAGACCGCCGCCGATCAGCAGCACGATGGCGATCAGGCCTTCCACCGTGGCCCAGAACATGCGCTGGGGACGCGGCGCGTCGATCTTGCCGCCGGCGGTGATGGTGTCGATCACCAGCGAGCCGGAGTCCGACGAGGTGACGAAGAAGATCAGCGCCAGGATGATGCCCAGGGTCGACATCAGGCCCGACAGCGGCAGCTCGTTGAGCATGCCGAACAGCGACAGTTCGGGGCTGTAGTTGTCGATCACGTATTCCTTGACCAGGCTGCCGGCCGGGTTGGCATAGAGCTGGTCGAGGGCCGTGGCGCCGAACACGCCCATCCAGATGAAGATGAACAGGCTCGGGATCAGCAGCACGCAGATCACGAATTCACGCACCGTGCGGCCGCGGGAGACGCGGGCGATGAACATGCCGACGAACGGCGCCCAGCTGACCCACCAGGCCCAGTAGAAGATGGTCCAGGACTGGCGATAGGCGTCGTCCTCGCGGCCGAAGGGCGCCGACAGCGGGAGGAACTCGGTGACGTAGGTCTCGAGGCCGGTCCAGAAGCCGCTGATGGCCGCCAGGGTCGGGCCGGCGAACAGCACGAAGAAGAAGAACAGCACGGCCATCAGCATGTTGAGCTCGGAGAGCCGCTTCACGCCGCCGTCCAGCCCGCGCCACACCGAGACCAGCGCCACCGCGGTGACCAGGGCGATCACGACGACCTGGGTCGTGATGTTGACGTCCAGGCCGAAGACGAAGTTCATGCCGGCGTTGGCCTGCTGGGCGCCGAGGCCGAGTGAGGTGGCCAGCCCGAACAGGGTGGAGAACACCGCCAGGATGTCGATCAGGTGACCCGGCCAGCCCCACACGCGGTCGCCCAGGATCGGGAAGAACGCCGAGCGGATCGAGAACGGCAGGCCCTTGTTGTAGGTGAAGATCGACAGCGCCAGCGCCATCACCACGTAGACGGCCCAGCCGTGGATGCCCCAGTGCAGGTAGGTGCCGGCCAGGCCCATGGCGGTGGCGTCGGCGATGGCATCCGGGTTCAGCGTGCCGTCGGCGCCGAAGGGCGAGAGGGTGCCCAGCGGCGAGGAGACGTTGGCGTGATAGACCGGCTCCAGCACGCCGAAGAACAGCAGGCCGATGCCGATGCCGGCGGCGAACAGCATCGAGAACCATGACAGATAGCTGTATTCGGGCCTGGCATCGGGGCCGCCCAGCCGCACCTTGCCGTAGGGCAGCACCACCAGCGCCAGGCTGAACACGATGAAACCGTCCACCACGATCATGAAGTAGCTGTCCAGGGTGGTGGTGGAGAAGCTGACGATGGACTGGAAGAGGCTTCCCGCGCGCTCGGGAAACAGCAGCGTGAGGACGATGAACAGGATCGAGGCCAGCGCCGAGATGGCGAAGACCCGGTTATGGATATCGAAGCCGATGGGGCCCAGGTTACCCTCGATATTGTCCTGGCCGACGGTGTAGTCCGTCTGCATGTCGCTCGACACCGTCGGTGGGGCCGGCTCGCTTGGATGGCTCATGGGAGAGTGCTCCTGCGGATAGGGGAGGAGGAATGGCGGAGCGCGTCTCTCGACGCCTCCGACGGCATGGCGCTGGTCGGCCATGCGGGGGCGTGATGCTTGTCGCGTTGTGTCATGGAGCGCGCTCCCTCGTGGAAAAGATGGCGGGCCCGGCAACGGGCCGGGCGCTGCCGGTTCAGGCCGGGTGGGCGCCGCGGCGTGCGGCCGTCCGGCATGAGCCCTGGCTCAGGCTCGGCGCGGCGGCCTCGAGGCGGCTCCAGGCTACATCCTAGCCCGGTCTGGCAGCGGCGAAAGTCTCACAGCTAATATCAGACCCTGTAAACTCGCTGATTTATTATGTTTCGTATTAGGACGGCTAATGGCTTTGATGGATAGGCGAGTGTCACCCGACGGCCTGCGGGTGTTCGAGGTGGCCGCTCGCCAGCTGAGTTTCACCGCCGCGGCGCGGGAGCTGCGCTCGACCCAGTCGGCGGTCAGCCAGCGGGTGCGTGCCCTGGAGGAGGCGCTCGACCTGACGCTGTTCGACCGCGTGCATCGCGGCGTGCGCCTCACCGACGCCGGCCAGCTGCTGTTCGAGGCCGTCCAGCAGGGCTTTGCGACCATCGACCGGACCATCGACCGCCTGCAGCAGCATCAGCGCAACCCGCGCCTCAACATTCTCACCGACTTCTCGCTGGCGACGTACTGGCTGATGCCGCGGCTGCCGGATTTTCGCCAGCGACACCCGGATATCGACGTGCGCCTCCAGACCAATCAGGGCGTGTTCGACTGGCAGGGGCAGGAGGCCGATATCGCCATCGTGCTCGGCGAGGGGCGCGATCTGGAGGGCGCGATGCGGCTGCTGGACGAGGAGGTGTTCCCGGTCTGCAGCCCGGCGTTTCTGGACCGGCACGGGCCGATCGACGGCCTGGCCCGGCTGGGCGAGGTACCGCTGCTGACGCTGACCGCCGATCAGGGGCAGCGCTGGATGGACTGGCCCGGCTATTTTGCCCGCCTGGGCGGCCGGGTGCAGCCGGCGCCGTCGGAGCTGATCTTCAACAACTATCCGCTGCTGGTGCAGGCGGCCATTGCCGGCCAGGGGGTGGCGCTGGGCTGGCGCGGGCTGGTCGACGACCTGCTCGAGCGCGGCATGCTGGTGGGGCTCGAGGGGCTCTCGCTGAGCACCTCCAACGGCTATGGCGTGATCGACGTGCATCCGGAGGACCATCGCGCCGCCAAGCGGGCCTTCCTGAATTGGGTGAAGTCACGGCGCAGCCGGCCGTGACACGAAAAACCCCGGCCTTGGCCGGGGTTCGCTGGGCATTCGCCTTCCTTGGTCTGCGCGACCCTCAGTCCTCGGGGTCGTTGGCAGAATCCACGCCGCCTTCGACAGCCATGTCGTCGGCAACGCTGCCTTCAGCATGAGTGGCGGCTTCCTGCGAGGGATCGTTGGCGCTATCCGTGCCCCCCTCCTCGACGATGGCTTCGTCGCTCATGGCGCCGTCATGACCTTCCATGGTCGCATGCTCCACGTCATTGGCGCTGTCGACGCCGTTGTCGGGAGCCATCTCATCTTCCTCGTGATGCGCCGCCAGAGCGGAGCCTGAGAGCATCATCAGTGCGCTAAGGGTGAGGGCAGCAGTCGCATTGCGTTTCATGGTGTACCTCTCGTCCGTCGATGGGCGTGATAGGCATCCGTGCGTTTCATCGAATGCTATACAAAACCTATGCAAAAAATGGCTAATACGCAAGTCTTGTCTCGAATATTCGGCACCGAAACGACAGAACCCCGGCCGTGGCCGGGGTTCCGAGGCAACACGCGGGGCGTGCGAGATCAGGCCACCGCGGCCACCGCGGCCTTGGCGATCTGCACGTCCTGGTCGGGCTTGACGCCGGAGATACCGACGCTGCCGGCCACCTGACCGTCGACGAGGACCGGTACGCCGCCGGCCAGCAGGGCCTGCATCGGCGCGGTGACGAAGGCGGTGCGGCCGTTGTTGATCATGTCCTCGAAGGCCTGGGTCTCCTTGCGGCCGATAGAGGCGTTGCGCGCCTTCTCGCTGGCGACGCCGGCGCTGAAGGGCGGTGCGCCGTCCATGCGGCGCAGGCCGAGCAGGTGGCCGCCGTCGTCGGCCACGGCGATGGTCACGGCCCAGCCGTTGGCCTCGGCTTCCTTCTGGCCCGCGTCGAGCAGGGCGTTGACATCGTCCAGGGTCAGTACAGCTTTTGTTTGCATGGTAATTTCCTCTTCTCTATGACTTCTTGTAAGTGAGAAACGCCGAGTCGCGCCGATGATCACGCCAGCGCCTCGTCCACGATCTCGATCCAGTGCCTGACCGGAGTGCGGCCGGCGCCGTTCAGATGCGTCTGGCAGCCGATGTTGGCCGTCGCGATCACCTCCGGATCGCCGGCCTCCAGGGCGTCGAGCTTGTTGTCGCGCAGCTCGGTGGCGAGCTCTGGCTGGGTCACCGAGTAGGTGCCGGCCGAGCCGCAGCACAGGTGCGCGTCCTGCACCGGGGTCAGCGAGAAGCCGAGCCGGGCCAGCACGGCATCGACGCTGCCGCCGAGCTTCTGGGCGTGCTGCAGAGTGCAGGGGCAGTGGAAGGCCAGGCGCTTGTGTTCGCGCAGCGTCAACGGCTCGAGGTCCTCGTCGCGCAGGATCTCCACCAGGTCCTTGGCCAGGGCGCTGATGCGCGCGGCCTTGTCGGCGTAGTCGGGGTCGTCGGCCAGCACCTCGCCGTATTCCTTGACCATGGCGCCGCAGCCGCTGGCGGTCTGCACGATGGCCTCCACTCCGGCCTCGCCCTCTTTGTCGATATGGGGCCACCAGGCGTCGATGTTGGCGCGCATCCGCGAGCGGCCGGCGTCCTGGGCGTTCAAGTGATAGTCGATGGCGCCGCAGCAGCCGGCCTCCGGGGCCGGGGTCAGGCCGATGCCGAGGCGGTCGAGCACCCGGGCGGTGGCGGCGTTGGTGTTGGGCGAGAGCCCCGGCTGCACGCAGCCCTCGAGGATCAGCATCTGACGTTCATGACGCTTGCCTTCGGGGCGCTTGCCGGCATCCACCGGCGCCGGCGGCATCTTGTCGCGCAGGGTGCCGGGCACCAGCGGGCGGAAGGTCTGGCCGAGCTTGAGCAGCGCCTGGAAGCGGGCCGGCTCGACCAGCACCTTGCGCAGGCCGAAGCGCAGGGCGCGCTCGGCGGCGGGACGCGGCACCCGGCGCTCGATCTCGGCGCGGCCGATGTCGAGCAGCTTGTGGTATTCCACCCCGGACGGGCAGGTGGTCTCGCAGTTGCGGCAGGTCAGGCAGCGGTCCAGGTGCAGCCGGGTCTCCTCGGTGACGACGTCGTCCTCGGGGTTCTCCAGCATCTGCTTCATCAGATAGATGCGTCCACGGGGGCCGTCGCGCTCGTCGCCCAGCAGCTGGTAGGTGGGACAGGTGGCGTTGCAGAAACCGCAGTGCACGCAGGTGCGCAGCACCCGGTCGGCCTCGCGGATGTGCGGCTGTTCGAGATCCTGTTCGGTGAAGTGCGTCTGCATGTCAGAGCTCCGCGTAGAGTCGGCCTGGATTGAAGATCCCCTTCGGGTCCAGCTCGGCCTTGAGGCGGCGGTGATACTTGAGCATCACCTCGGGCAGCGGCGTGAAGGGCTCGGCGGCGCCCGGGGTCAGGCAGGTGGCGTGTCCGCCGGCGGTGGCGCAGGCCTCGCGCAGGGCCGCGGCGGGCAGCTCGGTCCTGAGCCAGCGCTGGGCACCGGCCCAGTCGTGGAGCATGGCCTGCTCGTCGAGGCCGTCGGCCTCGAGCCTGGCGCGCTGGGGCAGCGAGATGCGCCACAGCGGGCGGTCGTCATCGCCGCCGAACAGCGGCAGGCGCTGCTCGCGCAGGTCGTCCCAGAAACCGGCATCCAGGTCCTCGCCGCCGAGGCGCTCTCGGGTGGCGGCCACCGAGCCGGGGCCGCCTTCGAGGCGCAGGTGCAGGGCGCCGTCCTGCCAGGCGGCGGCGGTCAGCGGCAGCGGATGGCGGCCCCATTCGGCGAGGCGTTCGCGGGCCTCGTCAAGCGGCATCTCGAGGCGCAGGCCGTGGCTGGAGGAGGGGCGCGGCAGCACCTTGAGCGTGACCTCGGTGAGCAGCCCCAGGCCGCCCTGGGCGCCGACCATCAGCCGCGACAGATCGTAGCCGGCGACGTTCTTCATCACCTCGCCGCCGAAGCGCTGCTCGTCGCCGGTGTGGGTGATGACCCGGGCGCCGAGCACGAAGTCGCGCACCGCACCGGCCCAGGGGCGGCGCGGGCCGGAGAGCCCGGCGGCGACCGTGCCGCCGACGGTGGCGGCGTCGCCGAAGTGGGGTGGCTCGAAGGGCAGCATCTGGCCGTTCTCGGCCAGCGCCGCTTCCAGCTCGGCCAGCGGGGTGCCGGCGCGCACCGAGACGATCAGCTCCACCGGGTCGTAGCCGGTGATGCCGCGGTGCTCGCGGGTTGAGAGCACCTCGCCCTCGACGGCGCGGCCATAGAAGGCCTTGGTGTCACCGCCGACGATGCGCAGCGCCGTGCCCGCGGCGTTGGCCTGGCGGACGCGCTCGCCCAGCTCGGTGCTGACGTCCCGGTCTTGCGGGGATGTGGGTGTGGCCATGATCATTCCTCAAAAACGGGGCAGCTCGGGATGCGGCAGCTCGCCGCCGTGCACGTGCATGGCGCCGAACTCGGCGCAGCGCGCCAGGGTCGGGATGTTCTTGCCCGGGTTGAGCAGGCCCTCGGGGTCGAAGGCTGCCTTCACCGCGTGGAAGGTGGTCAGCTCGTCGCTGCCGAACTGGGCGCACATCTGGTTGATCTTCTCGCGGCCCACGCCGTGCTCGCCGGTGATCGAGCCGCCGGCTTCGACGCACAGCTCGAGGATCTTGCCGCCCAGCGCCTCGGCTTGCTCGAGCTCGCCCTCGCGGTTGGCATCGAACAGGATCAGCGGGTGCATGTTGCCGTCGCCGGCGTGGAAGACGTTGGCCACCTTCAGCCCGTAGGCGTCGGACAGGTCGCTGATGCCCTGCAGCACGCGGGGCAGCTCGCGGCGCGGGATGGTGCCGTCCATGCAGTAATAGTCCGGCGACATGCGGCCCACCGCGGGGAAGGCGTTCTTGCGCCCGGCCCAGAAGCGGGCGCGCTCGGCCTCGTCGCGGGCCTGCTGGATGTCGGTGGCGCCGGCCTTCTCGAGCACCTCGCGGACCCGGTCGACGTCGTCGTCGACGTCGGCTTCCACGCCGTCCAGTTCGCACAGCAGGATGGCCTCGGCCTCGACCGGATAGCCGGCGTGGATGAAGTCCTCGGCGGCGCGGATCGCCAGGTTGTCCATCATCTCCAGCCCGCCGGGAATGATACCGGCGGCGATGATGTCGCCCACGGCGCGGCCGGCCTTGCCCACGTCGTCGAAGCTGGCCATCAGCACCTTGGTGGTCTCGGGCTTGGGCAGCAGCTTGACGGTGATCTCGGTGACCACGCCGAGCATGCCCTCCGAGCCGTTGAACAGCGCCAGCAGGTCGAAGCCCGGGGCGTCCAGCGCCTCGCTGCCGAGGGTCATGCGTTCGCCCTCGATGGTGAGGATCTCGACCTTCATCACGTTGTGCACGGTCAGGCCGTACTTGAGACAGTGCACGCCGCCGGCGTTCTCCGCCACGTTGCCGCCGATCGAGCAGGCGATCTGGGAGGAGGGGTCCGGCGCGTAGTATAGCCCGTGGGGCGCGGCGGCCTCGGAGATGGCCAGGTTGCGCACGCCGGGCTGGACGCGGGCGATGCGGGCATCGGGGTCGATCTCGAGGATGCGCTTGAAGCGCGACATCACCAGCAGCACGCCCTGCTCCAGCGGCAGGGCACCGCCGGAGAGGCCGGTGCCGGCACCGCGGGTGACCACCGGCACGCCCAGTGCCCGGCAGCCCTTGAGCAGCGCTTCGACCTGCTCGAGGGTCTCGGGCAGGGCCACCAGCATCGGCATGACGCGATAGGCGGCCAGACCGTCGCATTCGAAGGGATGCAGGTCTTCCTCGCGGTGAAGCAGCGTCAGGCCGGGGGCGGCCTGCTGGAGGTGGGCAAGCACCTCCGCCTTGTCCCGGCGGGGCAGCTCGCCATCGAGTCGTGCGTCGTAGTGGATGTTCATGACGGCTCCGGCTGGTGAGGCAGCGATGGCATGACAGCGATCAGAACACGCCTCGTGCGTTTGCAAAAATATTTTCCAGGTTCTTACTCGTCCACGCTCCGTCGACCGCGTGAGCGGTGAGCCGCGAGGGCGACGAGGAAGGCCTGATGAGAGAACGATACGACCCGGACGGCACGGATGGCTATGTTGGGTCATTGGTCATACCAATTACCTGCAGCGGTGATGTGGCGGGCTTCAGGCAATGTCCATGGACAATCAAGGAGTTAGAGTGCGGTCTCGGGGAATGATCCGGAGAGGCGCCCGGCGCTCGTTAGACTAATGAACGAGGCGATCGGGCGCCTGCCCGCGGCCGTTGGCCGCGGGCGGGTCCGGCCTAGCCGAGGGCCAGCAGCGGGTCGGCGATGTTCCACGCCTGGATGGCGATCAGGCCGATCAGTCCCGCGGCCAGCACGTAGTAGAGCGTCGGCAGGATGGTCTTGCGGATGGTGACGCCCTCGCGGCCGAGCAGGCCCACGGTGGCCGAGGCCGCAACCACGTTGTGGATGGCGATCATGTTGCCTGCGGCGGCGCCGACGGCCTGCAGGGCCACCATCATCACGGTGGAGACGCCGAGCTGCTGGGCGACGTTGAACTGGAAGTCCGACAGCATCAGGTTGGACACGGTGTTGGAGCCGGCGATGAAGGCCCCCAGGGCGCCCACGGCGGGGGCGAACAGCGGGTAGATGCCGCCCACGCCGTCGGCCACCAGGCTGGCCATGGCCACCGGCATCGAGACCAGGTCGGCGGTGTTGACGCCGGAGTTGATCAGGATGCGCACCATGGGGATGGTGAACACCAGCACGAAGCCGGCGCCGGCCAGGGTGCGGGTGGACTCGCCGAAGGCGGCGCGCAGCTCGCCGAGGCGCATGCGATGCAGCAGCGCGGTGAGCAGGACGACCGCCACCAGGATGCCACCGGGCAGGTAGAGCGGCTGGATGCTGCCGGACACGCCGGCCTCGCCGAGGATGTTGCTCCAGCTCAGGCTGACCGAGGTCAGCGCCTCCTTCAGCGGCTCGATGGTGCGCGAGGCCACCAGCAGGATCGCCAGCAGCACGTAGGGCAGCCAGCCCATGGCGGTGGAGATGGGCGTCTTGCCGACCACCTCGTCGGTCTTGATCACCAGCTTGCCGATCCACTGGTCCGGCCAGGAGGACGATTCCGGGAAGTCCCAGGTATCGCGGGGCATCAGGAAGCCGCGGCGGGCGGCCGGCACGACGATGGCCAGGCCGACCATGGCGCCGATCATCGACGGAAACTCCGGCCCCAGCAGCACGCCGGCCAGCGCGTAGGGCACCACGAAGCAGATGCCGGCGAACAGCGCGAAGGGCGCGATGGCCAGGCCTTCCTTCCAGGAACGGTTGGCGCCGAAGAAGCGCACCATCACGGTGACCATCAGCAGCGGCATGAACATGCCGACCATGGCGTGGATGATCGCGACCTCGCCGGACACCAGGTGGAAGTAGTCGAGCCAGCTGCCGCCGCCGGCCTCCAGGGCCGAGGTGATGCCGCTCTTGTCGAGGCCGCCCGAGACGCCGACCACGATCGGCGTGCCCACGGCGCCGAAGGACACCGGGGTGGACTGGATCATCATGCCGACGACCACGGCGGCCAGCGCCGGGAAGCCGAGCGCCACCATCAGCGGGGCGGCCACCGCGGCCGGCGTGCCGAAGCCCGAGGCGCCCTCGATGAAGCAGCCGAACAGCCAGGCGACGATGATGGCCTGGACGCGGCGGTCGGGGCTGATGCCGGAGAAGCCGTTGCGAATGGCGGTGATGCCGCCGGAGTGCTTGAGCGTGTTGAGCAGCAGGATGGCACCGAAGATGATCCACAGGATCGCCACCGTCAGCATCAGGCCCTGCAGGGTCGAGGCCAGCACCCGGGTGGTGGTCATGTCCCAGGCGAACAGGGCGATGACGGCGGTCACGGCGAAGACGATCGGCATGGCGACGCGTGCCGCCATGCGCAGGCCGATCAGCAGGATCCCCGCCAGCAGGAGGGGGGTGAACGCCAGTAGCGCCAGTAGTGAGTCGTGCATGGATGAGGTCCCTCATCGATGATGATGTTGTTGTGGGCCGCGTGCGGGCGACGAGCCGCGAGAACCTTACGGCCGGCGACGGGGATTGACCATCCAGGGTAAATTGGTATGACCATGAGTGATATGTCGAAAAGTTTGTCTTACATTTCATAAAGGCATTTATGATCAATGAGTTAAGAAGAAAAGCGCGATGAGGCGGTGCCGCTCGGCCGGTGTGGCGATTCGACCAATAGACAAGGGCAAGGAGGGTGGTGGCGACGTGGCGAGGCGGGCGCAAGCCTGTCACCATCGACAGTCCTTATCGATAGTCCTTTCCACGGCGACGAGGAGTCGGCATGACACGCGTGCTTTATGATCTCTGCGGCCTCGATGAGCGGCTGCGCTTCTCCCCCTACTGCTGGCGGGTGCGCTACGCCCTGGCCCACAAGGGCCTGGACGTCGAGGTGCGCCCCTGGTGTTTCACCGACAAGCAAGCGCTGGCCTTCGCCGACACCGGTAAGGTGCCGGTGCTGGTCGACGGCGACGAGACGGTGACCGACAGCTACGACATCCTGCGCTATCTGGATCGCGCCTACCCCGAGGCGCCGCTGCTCGGCGAGGGCCCGGCCGAGGCCCGAGCCCGCTTCTTCAAGCACTACGCCGAGCGGGCCCTGGCGCCGGCCATCCTGCGCACCATCATCATGGACCTGTTCAACGTCATTCATCCCGACGATCGCGACTACTTCCGCGAGAGCCGAGAGGCACGCCTGGGCTGCAGCCTCGAGGAATTCCACTCGCCGGCCAAGGGACTGTCACAGCTCGATGCCGCCCTGGCGCCGATGCGCGGTCGCCTGGAAGAGGCCGACTTCCTCGACGGCGACGCGCCGGCGGGCGCCGACTATCTGGTGTTCGGGTTCTTCATGTGGGCGTACTGCGTCTCCAGCGCCGACCTGATCTCCAACGCCGATCCGGTCTACGCCTGGCGCGAACGCATGCTCGACCTGCACGGCGGGCTGGGCCGCGAGGCGACGCGGGTGACCGATATCGAGGGCGCCTATCGCTGAGGCCTTGGCCGGATGGCGGGCCGATATCCCGAAGAGAACGGCACCATCGCGGGGGCCACGATGGTGCCGGACAGGAAGACAGCGCGGTAACGATCCCGAACGGCGCTCAGCGCGCGGCCGGGTCGCGATCATCGGTATCGTCGACGATGCCCGTCAGCGACGCGACCTCGAGCTTGTTGCCGAGGTGGTCGCGCAGGATCTGGCCCAGTCGCTGGCCATCGCGCTGCTCGAGGGCGCCGATCATGTTTTCGTGGTCATCGACGGCCTTCCGCCAGAAGTCGTCGCTCATCTGATTGGAGTAGCGGACCCGTTTCACGCGATGGCTCAGGTTGTCGTACATCTCGATCAGGATCTCGTTGCCCGAGGCGGCCAGGATCTTCTCGTGAATCTGCTGGTTGACCCGGAAATATTCCGCCAGCTCGCCCTGGCGATAGTGCTTCAGCATCTGCTCATGCAGGTCGCGAATCCCGGCGATTTCCGCATCGCTGATCTGCCGGCAGGCCAGCTCTCCCGACAGGCCTTCCAGGGCGCCCATCAGGTCATAGGTGTCCTTGACCATCTTGACCGTCAGCTTCATCACCCTGGCACCGCGATTGGGCAATAGCTCGACCATGCCTTCCGCCGCCAGCACCTTGAGCGCCTCGCGTAGGGGCGTGCGGGAGACGCCGAACTTCTCGCACAGTTCGCGCTCGGAGATGCGCTCGCCCGGAATCAGCTCGCCATGCTCGATCAGGTCTCGAACCCGGTCGGCCACTTCGCGGTAAAGGTTACGATGCTGGATCTTGCTCATGGTCGAATTCCTTGATGCGCTGTCCTTGTCCTCGACGGTGCCCCTGAGGCCCTGCCGATGCGGCCATTCTGGCCATGATGACGTCAGCGGTGATGTCGTGTAAAAAGAATTATGAATTCAAGATTACACGAGGCAGGGCCAATCACGCGAGATGCGCGGTGCGATGCGACCGTCTCAGGCGGGTGAGAGACGGGTTCACGAATGACGAGAGGAGAGGGCATATGGCGGGCAAGGTATATCGCAGCAGGGTGCTGCTGGCGCGACTCGAGGGGCGTTCGATCATCGATGGCGCCATCGCCCGAGCTCGGGACGCGGGCATGGAGCCATTGACGGTGGTGGTGCTGGATGGCGGCGGCAACCTGGTGGCGGCCGAGCGCGAGGACGGCTGTGCCCCGCTTCGCTATCCCGTCGCCGAGGGCAAGGCCTTCGCTGCGCTTGGCAACGGCGCCGCCAGCGGTGTGGTGGGGGCGCGCAACGTCGAACGCCCGGCCTTCCTGGCCAGCGTGGCGGCGGCCTCGGGCGGCCGCTCCGTGCCGGTGGCGGGAGGCGTGCTGATCCTCGATCCCGGGGAGCGCATCATCGGTGCCGTGGGCGTCAGCGGCGCCTCGTCCAACGAGGATGAGGCGGCAGCCATCGCGGGCGTCGAAGCCGCGGGCCTGGCCTGGGGGCTGGAACCCGCCTGACGCCCGATGCTCGTTCATCCTTGCCGTGCCATGGCGTCAAGCCATGGCACTCTTCCCCCCTTCATCGCTCTTTCCCTTTTCTTTCTCCTCGCGCTATCCCTTGGCGGTTCCCGCCCTCCCTGACGTCTCTTGCCCGCTGCTTCCCCTAACATGCTGTTGCCAAAGCCCTATTGGGAGCGTGTCAAGGCTCTCTGACGAAAGTTTAATTTCGCATTCTGAATTTTGAATTCAAATTCAAGTCGCGTGGTCCTGGAAGTTCATGCCTCGACGGAAGCGTCGGAGAGAGGCGCGGTCGCTCGGCTTCGACCACGACTTGACGACAACAACAAGCCAAGAATGGAGTGCGTGATGAAATTCCTGAAGACAGCTCTCGCCGCCAGCGTGATGGTGTTCGGCGCTCAGGCGGCCAATGCCGACGAGATCGAAATCAAGTTCGGTCATGTGGGCGGACCGGGGTCGCTATTCGAGAAGACCGCCAACGAGTTTGCGCGCCTGGCCAACGAACGGCTGGAAGGCACGGCCGAGGTGGTGCCCTACGGATCCAGCCAGCTGGGCAACGATTCCCAGATGCTCAACAAGCTCAAGCTGGGCACGCTCGATCTGTCCTTGCCCTCGTCGATCATGAGCAGTGTGGCGCCGGAGTTCTCGCTGTTCGAGATGCCGTATCTCATCGAAGATCGCGATCACATGCGCCGCGTGCGCGACGACTTTCTCCGCGATGAGCTCTATGAAGCGGCCGAAAGCCGGAACTACAAGATCATCGGCATCTGGGAAAACGGTTTCCGTCAGATCACCAACAACGTGCGGCCCATCGACGTGCCCGAGGACCTGGAGGGGATCAAGCTGAGAACGCCGAACGGCGTCTGGCGCGTCGAGATGTTCAAGAGCTACGGCGCCAACCCGGCGCCGATGGCGCTCTCCGAGGCCTTCGTGGCGCTGCAGACGGGAGCCATGGACGGTCAGGAAAACCCGCTGATCCAGATCTACTCCCAGCGTTTCCAGGAAGTGCAGGACTACCTGTCGCTGTCCAATCACGTCTATACCCCGGCCTATGTGCTGGCCGGCGCCAGCTGGAACCGCCTGCCGGAAGAGGTGCGCCAGGTCCTGATCGAGACCGCCGAGGAGGTCGAGGCGTATGCCCTGGAGCAGGGCGCTGCGCTGGATGACAGCCTGCTGGCCAAGTTCGAGGACGCCGGCATGCAGATCAACAAGGTGAATACCGAGGCATTCGTCGAGGAATCCGCCGCCATCTACGAGAAGTTCGGCAATGAAGTCGAGGGCGGCCAGGAGATGATCGAGCAGGTCGACGCTCTGCGCTGAACCTGATCCGCGCCGGCAATCCGCATGCCTCGCCGCTCCAGGGCGTCATGGCGAGGCGTGCTCGTTGCCTGTCTCCATCCTCTTCTCGGAGATGACGAACGTGTCCTTCAAACAGTTCAAGACGGCCTATCAGAAGCTGCTGGAAATCATCGTGTTCCTGAACGTGGTGGCGCTGTCGGGGGTCATCATCATCGGTTTCATGTCCCGCCTGCTGGGGTCTCCCTTCAGCTGGTACGACGAGGTCGCCTCCGTGGGGCTGGCCTGGCTGACCTACTACGGGGCGGCGCTCGCTGCGGCCAAGGGGGCACACATCACCTGCCCGAGCATCATCAACATGGCGCCGCCGAGCATTCGCCTGCCGGTCGCCCTGCTGGCCGAAGCCATCACGGCCGCCTTCTTCGTACTGCTCGCCTATACCGGCTACCAGGTCGTGCTGATCCTCGACGGCTCGACGCTGATCAGCCTGACGGATGTGTCGCTGCAGTTTACCCAGTCGGTCATCCCCATCGGCTCGGCGCTGTTCATCATCGCCCAGTTGCTTCGCCTGCCCGAGGTGATCGAAAGCGCGCGTGGCGCGGGCTTCGTCGATCACGAGCTGGAGGAGGCCGGGATTCATGCCGATACGCCTTCGGCGGAAGACGGCATCGCGACCGACGGCCGGAGCACGGGTCGCACCTGACGGCATCAGCGAACCACTGGAGATGAGAATATGATCATATTAGGTATGTTCGTGGGGCTGATACTGTTGATCCTGATCAACGTGCCGGTCGCCGTGGCTCTGGGCATCGTTGGCTCCCTGGCGACCGTGGCGAGTTTCGGGGTCTTCGCCCTGCCCAACATCGGCATGGTGATGTTCGACGGGGCGACCAAGTTCCCCCTCATTGCCATTCCGCTGTTCATCCTGGCCGGCGCCATCATGAACGCCTCGAGCATCTCGCGCCGCCTGATCGACCTGGCCATGGCGATGGTCGGCTTCATCAAGGGCGGCCTGTCGATGGTGACTATCGGGGCCTCCATCTTCTTCGCCGAGATTTCCGGCTCGGCGGTGGCGGGGGTCTCGGCCATCGGTAGCCTGCTGATCCCGGCGATGCGCGACAAGGGCTATTCCAAGGAGTTTTCCGCGGCCATTTCGTCGTCGGCCGCCAGCCTGGCGATCATCCTGCCGCCGTCGATCCCGATGATTCTCTATGCGGTCATGTCGGGCGAGTCGGTGGTCAAGATGTTCATCGCCGGCATCTTCCCGGGGCTGCTCGGGGCCATGGGCCTGGCCGCGATGTGCTACTACCTGGCACGCAAGCATGGCTTTCCCTCCGAAGGAAAGTTCCAGACCAAACGTCTCTGGGAGGCCTTCAAGGGAGCCGCATGGGCCCTGGTCATTCCGGTCATCATCCTCGGCGGGATCTTCGGCGGCATCGTCACCGCGACCGAGGGCGCCGCCCTTGCCGTGATCGTGGCGATCTTCATCAGCGCGGTGATCTATCGCGAGTTCGACCTGAAGATCTTCTACAAGTCCTGCGTCGATGCCGGCGTGCAGACCGCCGTGGTGATGCTGCTGGTGGCCAGCTCCGCGGTGGTGGGACTGTATCTCACCGAGACCCAGATCCCGCAGCAGATGGCCAACTCGATCGGTGAGTTGACCAGCAACAAGTACATCATCCTGGCGCTGCTCAACGTCATCTTCCTGATCCTGGGCATCTTCCTGCACTCGGCGGCCGCCATCATCCTGGTGGTGCCGATCGTGCTGCCGCTGGTCACGGCGGTGGGCATCGATCCGCTGCACTTCGGTCTGATCGTGACCCTGAACCTGGCCATCGGCCAGCAGACGCCGCCGGTCGCGAGCGTGCTGATCGCCTCGTGCTCCATCGCGCGCTCGGACATCTGGGCCACCACGCGCACCAACCTGTGGTTCATCGGCGTGCTGTTCGCGATCCTGATGCTCAACACCTATGTGCCGGCCTTCGCCCTGGCGCTCGTCAACCTCGTCTACGGCGGCTGATCCGCAGGAGTTCACCATGAATCATGAAAGTGTGCTGTTCGACGTACGGGATGGGGTGGCCTGGATCGGCTTCAATCGCCCGGAAAGCCGCAACGCCATGACCTGGGAAATGTATGACGCCCTGGAGCACCACTGCGAGCGTCTCGCCACGGACTCGGAGGTCCACGCCGTCGTCCTGCATGGGGTGGGAGGCGAGGCCTTCGTGGCCGGGACCGACATCACCCAGTTCGCCGGCTTCTCCGAGCCCGACGACGCGCTCGACTACGAGCGCCGCATCGAGCGGATCGTCGGCAAGCTCGAGACCCTCGGCAAGCCGACCATCGCCATGATCGAAGGGGCCTGCGTCGGCGGCGGCGCCGCGCTGGCCATGGTCTGCGATTTTCGCTACTGCACGCCGACGCTGAAGTTCGGTGTCCCCATCGCCAGGACCCTGGGCAACACCCTGTCGACGACCAACGTCTCGCGGCTGGTCGACATGCTGGGGGTCGCCCGCACCAAGGAGGTGCTGATGCTGGGGCGGCTGCTGGAGGCCGAGGAGATGCGCCAGGCCGGGCTGGTCAACGGCATCTGCGCGCCGGAACGCCTGGCAGAGGAGGTCGCCGAGGTGGCGGCCGAGCTCGGCCGGCGGGCGCCCCTCACGCTGCAGGCCAGCAAGGCGCTGATCGGGCGCGTCCAGGCCCAGCGGCGCCTGGCGCTGGAGGCCGGCGATGACTGGGTCACGACCTGCTATATGAGCGACGACTTCAAGGCGGCCGTCGACCGCTTCGTCAACAAGACGTCCTTCGAATGGACCGGGCGCTAGTCGGATATCAACCACGAGGGGAAGGCCGATGCTTCCGCTGCAGAATATCAAGGTACTGGACGTCTCCCAGATCATGGCCGGGCCCTACTGCACCATGGTGCTGGCCGACATGGGAGCCGAGGTGATCAAGGTCGAGAAGCTCAACGGGGGCGATGACAGCCGCCAGATGGGGCCCTACGTCAACGACGAGTCGACCTGCTTCTCGCAGATCAACCGCAACAAGAAGAGCATCTCGCTCAATCTCAAAGAGGCGCGGGGGCGCGAGATCTTCTATCGCCTGGCCCGCGAGGCCGACGTCATCGTCGAGAACTATCGGACCGGCGTCACCCAATCGCTTTCGATCGACTACGAGACCATCAAGGCGCTCAATCCGGGGATCGTCTACTGCTCGATCTCCGGCTACGGCCAGACCGGCCCCAGCCGCCACAAGGGAGGCTTCGACCTGGTGGCCCAGGGCATGACCGGGCTGATGTCGATGACCGGCGAGCCCGGCCGACGCCCGCTGAAGACCGGCATCGCCGTCTACGACATCGGGGCCGGCCTGACCGCCGTCTATTCGATCCTCGCCGCCTGCATCCACAAGATGAACACCGGCGAGGGGCAGCACATCGATATCGCCATTACCGAGTGCGGCCTGCCCTGGTTCACCTGGGAGGCGGCGGCCTACTTCGCCGAGGGCAAGGTGCCCGAGGCCACCGGCTGGCGGCATCGCGTCTCGGCGCCCTATCAGGCGATCAAGGCCCGCGACGGCTACCTGATGCTCGGCTGCGCCAACCAGCGCACCTGGGAGCGCTTCGCGCGCGACGTGCTGGAGCGCGAGGATCTGATGGCCGACGAGCGCTTCCTGACCAACCATGCGCGTGGTCAGAACGTGGCCGAGCTGGAGGAGATTCTCGAGTCGATCATGGCCGATCGCGACATCGACGACTGGCTCGAACGCTGCGACCGGGCCGGGGTGCCGGCGGGGCCTATCAACGACTTCGGCCAGGCGATGCAGGACGAGCACTATCTGGCCAGAGGCATGGTGCAGGAGGTCGACCACCCCAGGATCGGCAAGATGAAGACCATCGGCTTCCCCAGCAAGTTCTCGCGCACGCCGTCGCAGATTCGTCACCCGGCACCGCTGTTCGCGCAGCACACCGACGAGGTGCTCGCCGGGCTGGGGCTCTCGCGCGAGGAACGCGATGCCCTGCGACGTGACGGCTGCATCGTGTAGCGCGCTTTCGCGACATATTGAATTCATTATCCAAAATACAAGAATCGGAGAGATCGCATGCTGAACCTCGACTTCCACCCTTCCGGCCGCCACTTCCTGCAGATTCCCGGGCCCTCGCCGGTGCCCGACCGCATCCTGCGCGCCATGAGCCTGCCCACCATCGACCACCGCGGGCCGGAATTCGGCGCCCTGGGCCTCGAGCTGCTGGGCAAGATCAAGCGCGTCTTCAAGACCGAGAACCCGGTGATCATCTATCCGGCGTCCGGCACCGGCGCCTGGGAGGCGGCGCTGTCCAACACGCTGTCCCCCGGCGACCGGGTGCTGATGTTCGAGACCGGCCACTTCGCCACCCTGTGGCAGAAGATGGCGCGCCGGCTGGGGCTGGAGCCGGAATTCATCGGGCTGCCCGGCGATGAGGGTTGGCGGCACGGCGTGCAGGCCGACATGATCGAGGCGCGCCTGCGGGAGGATCGCGATCATGGGATCAAGGCCGTCTGCGTGGTCCACAACGAGACCTCCACCGGGGTGACCAGCGACATCGCCGCGGTACGACGCGCCATCGATGCCGCCGGGCATCCGGCCCTGCTGCTGGTGGACACCATCTCGGGGCTGGCCAGCGCCGACTATCGCCACGACGAGTGGGGCGTCGACGTGACGGTCTCCGGCTCCCAGAAGGGCCTGATGCTGCCCCCCGGCATCAGCTTCAACGCGGTGTCCGACAAGGCCATCGAGGCGAGCCGCCACAATGCCATGCCCAAGAGCTTCTGGGCCTGGGACGAGATCCTCGAGGCCAACCGCAACGGCTACTGGCCCTATACCCCCAGCACCAACCTGCTCTACGGCCTCAACGAGGCGCTCGACATGCTGCTCGAGGAGGGCATGGAGCAGGTGTTCGCCCGGCACCAGCGCTGGGCCGCCGGGGTGCGCACCGCGGTCGAGGCCTGGGGGCTGGAGGTCCAGTGCCAGGATCCGGCGGTCTACTCGCCGGTGCTGACCGGTGTGGTGATGCCGGAGGGCGTGGATGCCGATGCGATCCGCCGGATCATCTACCAGCGCTTCGACCTGTCGTTGGGCACGGGGCTGGGCAAGGCCCAGGGCAAGATGTTCCGCATCGGCCATCTCGGCGACTGCAACGACCTGACCCTGATCGCCACCCTCGGCGGCTGCGAGGCGGGCATGAAGCTGGCCGGCGTCGAGCTCAAGGGCAGCGGGGTGGCCGCGGCACTGGAATACTTCGCCGAGCATCCGCTCAAGGGCGACGCCTGATCGCCGCCGACCGGCACTGTCGAGGAGACCGCCATGACGTCGCTGAAGGATCACACCCGGTCGCGTGATGCCCGGATCAAGCCGGTCACGGAGCTGGCCGCCCGACTGTCGCGAGAGCTCAAGGGCGAGGCGCGCTTCGATCACGCCTCGCGGGGGCGCTATGCGACCGACGCTTCCATCTATCAGGTCACGCCCGTGGGCGTGGTGATTCCCCGTGACCAGGACGATCTGCGCCTGGCGCTGGACATCGCCCGCGATGCCCGGGTGCCGATGCTGGCCCGCGGTGCCGGTACCAGCCAGTGCGGCCAGACGGTGGGCGAAGCGCTGGTGATCGACACCACGCGCTGGCTGAACCAGGTGGTGGCGTTCGACCCCGAGGCGCGCACCGTGGTGGTCGAGCCCGGCATCGTGCTCGACCACCTCAACGCCTGGCTCAAGCCCCATGGGCTCTGGTATCCGGTGGATGTCTCCACCAGCGCCCAGTGCACCCTCGGGGGCATGGCCGGCAACAACTCCTGCGGCTCGCGCTCGATCCGCTACGGCAACATGGTCCACAACGTGCTGGGCGTGGACGCCCTGCTGGCCGACGGCAGCGAGGCCAGCTTCGGTTTCGTCGACGAGCTGGCCGCGGGCACGCGGGCACGGCAGCTGGCCGAGGACCTGCGAGCCATCGCCGAGCGGGTAGGGCCCGAGATCCGCGAGCATTTCCCCAAGGTGCTGCGCCGCGTCGGCGGCTATAACCTCGACCTGTTCGAGTGTCAGAACGCCAAGCCCTACGACCCCGAGGGCCGGGCCAACCTCGCCCATCTGCTGGTGGGATCCGAGGGCACCCTGGGCGTCAGCCGTACGCTCACCCTCTGGCTCTCGCCGCTGCCCGAGCACAAGGTCCTCGGGGTGGTGAACTTCCCGACCTTCTATCAGGCGATGGACGCCACCCAGCATATCGTCACCCTGGACCCCGCCGCCGTAGAGCTGGTCGACCGCACCATGATCGACCTGTCACTCGAGAACCCGGCTTTCCGCCCGGTGATCGAGAAGGCGCTGATCGGCCGGCCCGAGGCGGTGCTGCTGGTCGAGTTCGCGGGGGAAGACCGAGACGCGCAGCTGGCGTCGCTGCGTCGACTCGGCGAGCTGCTGGCCGACCTGGGGCTGCCGGACTGCGTGGTCGAGCTGCCCGAGCCGGCCGAGCAGAAGGCGCTGTGGAACGTGCGCAAGGCGGGGCTCAATATCATGATGAGCATGAAGGGAGACGGCAAACCGGTCTCGTTCATCGAGGACTGCGCCGTGCCCCTCGAGCATCTGGCCGAGTACACCGACAAGCTGACCGAGGTCTTCCATCGCTACGGCACCGAAGGCACCTGGTATGCCCATGCCAGCGTCGGCACCCTGCACGTCCGGCCGATTCTGGACATGCGTCGTGATGGCGCCGAGAAGATGCGCGAGATCGCCGAACAGGCCTCCGCCCTGGTGCGCGAGTACAAGGGCGCCTATTCCGGCGAGCACGGCGACGGCCTGTGTCGGGGGGAATGGGTGGCCTGGCAGTTCGGCGAGCGCATCAACGACGCCTTCCGGGAGGTGAAGCGGCTCTTCGACCCCGAGAACCTGCTCAATCCGGGCAAGATCGTCGATACCCCGAAGATGGACGACGACCGCTACTTCCGTTTCCCCAGGGGCTACCAGGCGATCCCGCTGACGCCGGTGCTCGACTGGTCGGCCTGGAACGTCGAGCGCGATCCGCTGACGGGAGAGCAGAGCCCGCCGGGCAGCGGCGGCGACGCGACCCACGGCCTCGCCATGGCGGTGGAGATGTGCAACAACAACGGCCACTGCCGCAAGTTCGACGCCGGCACCATGTGCCCGAGCTATCGCATCACCCGCGACGAACAGCACTTGACCCGCGGGCGCGCCAACACCCTGCGCCTGGTGCTCTCGGGGCAGCTCGGCGCGGACGGCTTGGCCGGGGACGACGTCAAGGACGCGCTGGACCTGTGCGTGTCCTGCAAGGGCTGCAAGCGCGACTGCCCGACCGGGGTCGACATGGCCAAGTTCAAGATCGAGGCCCGTACGGCCAGGGCCAAGGCCCGGGGCGTGTCGCTGCGCGACCGCATGATCGGCGAGATGCCGCGCTATGCGCCCTGGGCCAGCCGCCTGTCGGGAGTGATCGGTGCGGCCGAGCGCGTGCCGTTCGTCGCGCGCGGGCTCAAGAAGACGCTGGGGCTCGCGCCCGAGCGCTCCCTGCCGGCCTTCGACGGCAACTATCTTGCCTCTCAGGCGCTCGTCGATCAGGCGCCCGCCGCCCAGGCGAGCGCCGAGACGCGCGAAGTGCTGCTGTTCGTCGACACCTTCAACAACTACATGGAAGGGCACAACGCCCGGGCCGCCAAGCGGGTGCTCGAGGCGGCCGGCTATCGGGTGCATCTCAACGTGACGCGCGGCTCGCGGCCGCTGTGCTGCGGCCGGACCTATCTGTCGTCGGGCCAGTTCGACAAGGCCAGGGCCGAGGCTCGCCGCACCCTGGATGCCCTGATGCCGTTCGTGCGACGCGGAGTGGCGGTCGTCGGCCTGGAGCCGTCGTGCCTGCTGAGCATGCGCGACGAGTTCCTGCAGTACGGTTTCGGCGACGAGGCCAGGGCGCTGTCGCAGGCGGCCTACCTGTTCGAGGAGTTCCTGGTCGAGGCGCACGAGGCCGGCGAGCTGTCGCTCGATCTGAAGGCCACGGGCCATGCCCGGGCCATGCTGCACGGCCACTGCCACCAGAAGGCCTTCGATGCCGTGCGGCCCGTCGAGCGGGTGCTCGGCTGGATTCCCGGCCTCGCGGTCGAGACCATCGAATCGTCGTGCTGTGGCATGGCCGGCAGCTTCGGCTACGAGGAGGAGCACTTTGATGCCTCGATGAAGATGGCCGAGCTGTCGCTGCTGCCGGCGGTCCGTGACGCCGGGGACGATGCCGTGCTGGTCGCCGATGGCACCAGCTGTCGCCATCAGATCCGCGACGGTGCCGCTCGCGAGGCGGTGCACGTGGCGCGACTGCTCGAACAGGCCCTGGCCTGATGCCGGATGCCGATACCGCGACAGGAGAGCATGCAGCGATGATCGATCTGCGAAGCGATACCGTGACCCGGCCGACGGCGGCCATGCGCGAGGCCATGAGCCGCGCGGCGGTGGGCGACGATGTCTGGGGCGACGATCCCAGCGTCTCCGCCTTCGAGCAGCAGGTGGCCGAGCGGGCGGGAATGGCCGCCGCGGTGTTCTTCCCTTCGGGGACCCAGAGCAACCTGGCGGCCCTGCTGACGCACTGCCAGCGCGGTGAGGAGGTCATCGCCGGCCAGTTCTCTCACATCTACCGGGACGAAGGCGGCGGCGGTGCCGTGCTGGGCGGCATCCAGCCTCAGCCCATCGCGCATGCGTCCGATGGCAGCTTGCCCCTGGATCAGGTGCAGGCCGCGATCAAGGGCGACGACATTCACCATGCACGCACGCGGCTGCTGGCGCTGGAGAACACCTTCCGCGGCAAGGTGCTGCCCGAAGGCTATGTGGCCAGTGCCACGGCGCTGGCGCGTGCCCATGGCCTGGCGACTCATCTGGACGGCGCGCGGCTGTTCAACGCCTCGGTGGCGACGGGCGTGTCACTGGCGTCGCTCTGTGACGGCTTCGATTCCGTGTCGATCTGCTTCTCCAAGGGGCTGGGAGCACCGGCAGGGTCGCTGCTGCTGGCACGCGATGCGGCCTTCGCGACCCGGGCCCGGCGCTGGCGCAAGACGCTGGGCGGCGGCATGCGTCAGGTCGGGCTGCTGGCGGAGGGCTGCCGGCATGCCCTGGCGCATCACGTCGAGCGACTCGCCGAGGACCACGCCCATGCCAGCCAGCTGGCCGAGGGGCTGGCCGGAATCGACGGTATCGAGGTGCAGGCCTGCGACACCAACATGGTGTTTCTCGCCCTTCCCGAGGCGCACTGTCGGGCCCTGGGCGAGTTCCTGGCCGCCCGTGGCGTGCTGATCGCCGCGCAGCCGCGCACGCGGCTGGTCACGCATCTGGACGTCTCCACGGCCGACGTTCGTCACGTGGTGACGGAAATGCGGGCCTATTTCGCGCGCCGGTCCGCCTGAGCGGGCTCGGCGCACCATCACGCATCATCGACGCGAGGACATGCCATATGGCGATCTATCGCTACGCAGGGCAGGCGCCGGACATCGCGGAAGGGGTCTATGTGGCCGAGACCGCCGATGTGATCGGCCGGGTGACGCTCAGGCACGAGGCCAGCGTCTGGTATCAGGCGGTACTGCGCGGCGACACCGATCATCTCGAGGTCGGCGTCGGCAGCAACATCCAGGATGGGGCGGTGCTGCATGCCGACCCCGGCTTTCCGCTGACCGTGGGGGAGGGCGTCACCGTCGGCCACCAAGCCATGCTGCATGGTTGCACCGTCGGCGACGGCAGCCTGATCGGCATCCAGGCGGTGATCCTCAACGGCGCCGTCATCGGCCGGAACTGCCTGGTGGCGGCGGGGGCCCTGGTCAAGGAGGGCGCGAGCTTCCCGGACAATTCGCTGATCGTGGGCGCGCCGGCCCGGGTGGTGCGAGAGCTGTCGGACGAGGCGGTGGATGGCCTCAGAAAAAACGCCCAGGGCTACGTCGAACGCGCCCGTCGCCATGCCGGCGAGCTCGAACGTATCGGCTGATACCGAAGCGTTCCTCCACCCCGGTGATGTCCCCTCGATCCTGATCGTGGGGACAGGCTTGTTGGAACAGATATCCCTCTGTCAGCGGGTGGGAGACGTCGGCCGGGGGGCTCAGGCCGGTCAGCGGTGCCTGAGCGAGTCTTCGGCGGGATGAAAAACCGTATGTTGCAGTGCACAAAATCACCTGCTATGTTGCAATGCAACACGGGCCTTCGCCCGCTGTTCATTGCTATCGGAGGTGGAACATGACCCAGGCAGCGACCGCCAAGACCGGCGAGCAGTTCGAATCCCTCTTCGTGACCCCGATGCGCGCCTATGGCGCCCTCAACCTCGAGACCGCCGAGAAGCTGGTGGCGACCCAGTTCGGCGTCGCCGAATCGCTCTCCGAGGCGACGCTGGCCCAGGCCCGCGGCTGGATGGCGGTGAAGAGCGCCGAGGACGTCCAGAAGGCGCTGGATGGCCAGCAGAAGACCCTGCAGTCGCTCGGCGATCGGCTGAAGTCCGACGCTGAGACCCTGCTAAGCCTTGGCCAGGACTACGCCCAGAAGAGCCAGAAGCTGGCCGAGCAGCAGTTCAAGGTGCTCGGCTCGTCGTAAACGATCATCCGCGGCGCCCGGCGGCCTCAAGGCCTGCCGGGTGCCATCCGAGCAAGGGGCCCTGCCGGGCCTTTGGGGCCATCGCCGCGCGATGGCCCTTTTTTGTGCGTCCGGCCGTGGCCAGCGGAAGGGCTCAGCCGTGCTCGGTGCCGAGCAGGCGCACGACCTCGTCGTCGCTGACCTGGCCGAAATTGGCGAAGAACTGGCCGACGGCGCCGAAGCGGGCCGGGGCCTCGAGGCAGAGCACTTCGTCGGCGAGCGCCTCCAGGCGGGCCACGGTCTCGGGCGGGGCGGCGCCCAGGGCGGCGATCAGCCGCGCCGGCCGGCGATGCTTCAGGGTCTCCAGCGCCATGGCCATGGTGGCACCGGTGGCGCTGCCGTCGTCCACCACCACCACCACGCGCCCCGCCGGATCGATGGGCGCGCGCACCGGCGTGTAGCGGCGCCGGCGTTCGGCCAGCAGCGCCTGCTGGGTCTCGATCTCGCTGGCGATCTGCCGCTCGTCATAGTGGGCGGCCGTCGGCTCGAGCTGCACGCATTCTTCCTCGCCCACCGCGCCGATGGCGTACTCCGGATTCCCCGGCGCGCCGAGCTTGCGCACCAGCACCACGTCCAGTTCGCCCTCCAGCGCATCGGCGATCAGCCGCCCCATGGGCACGCCGCCGCGGGGGATGGCGAGAATCAGGGGGTGCGCCTCCTTCAGCGGTGCCAGCCGACGGGCCAGCTGCTCGGCGGCATCGCGACGATCACGAAACATGGCGGCCTCCGCTTTCGCCTGCATGGCTTCGAGTCTAGTTCAGGCGACACGCATTCGCGGCCAAGGTCTGGTTGATTGTATACAGTTTTAGTCGATATGGTATATCTCGATACCGATAAGTATGTATCCAAGTGCCGGCATTCGTTTGCCGGCGTGACGCTGACGGCTGAACGCACAACAACACCACACCGAAGGCCGAGACCATGCAGAGCAACGCCAACAACACCTCGCTATTCGACTTCCACGGCAGGCCACGCTTCTTCAAGGCGCTGCCGATCTCCCTGCAACACGTGCTGGCGATGATCGCCGGCGTCATCACCCCACCGATCATCATCGCCGGCGTGGTCGGCGCCACCCCGGCGGAGAAGCTGCAGCTGATCCAGATCGCGGTGCTGGCCTCCGGCGTCTGCACGCTGTTCCACCTCTACGGGGTGTGGAAGTTCGGCGCCCGGCTGCCGGCGATCTTCGGCGTGGGCTTCGCCTACGTGCCGACGCTGATCGCCGTGGGCGGCCAGTTCGGCATCGAGGGCATCCTCGGCGCCCAGCTGGTCGGCGGCATCACCATGATGGTGGTGGGCTACTTCATCCAGTACATCCGCCACCTCTTTCCGCCGGTGGTGGCGGGCACCGTGGTGCTGGTGATCGGGCTGTCGCTGTACGACATCGCCATTCGCTACATCGCCGGCAGCGGTAACGTCGACGCGCCGCAGTTCGGCGCGCTGCAGAACTGGGGCGTGGGCGCGCTGACCCTGGTGACGGTGCTGCTGGCCTCCCAGTTCGGCCGCGGGGTGGTCAAGCTGTCGGCGATCATCGTTGGCATCCTGGTCGGCTACCTGGTCGCGCTGCCGCTGGGCATGGTCGATTTCGGCCCGGTGGCCAGTGCCGCCTGGGTCGCCGTGCCGACGCTGATGCCGTTCGAGATGGAGTTCCACTCCGCCGCCATCGTCTCGCTGGTGGTGATCTGCGTGATCAACTCGGTGCAGACCATCGGCGACCTGTCGGCGACCAGCGTGGCCGGCATGAACCGCGAGCTGCGGACCCGGGAGCTGACCGGCGGCCTGCTCGGCAATGGCCTGACCACCGCCGTCAGCGCCTTCTTCGGCGCCCTGCCGACCTCCACCTTCAGCCAGAACGTGGGCATCGTGGCCATGACCAAGGTGATCAGCCGCGTCGTGCTGGCCATCGCCGGCGCCTTCATGCTGCTGGCCGGCTTCAGCCCCAAGTTCGGCGCGCTGATGACCACCATTCCCTATCCGGTGCTGGGCGGCGCCACCATCACGGTGTTCGGGATGATCACCATGACCGGCATCCAGCTGCTGACCAAGGACGAGATGTCGGCGCGCAACATGACCATCGTCGGGCTGGCCCTGGCGCTGAGCCTGGGCATCGCCGCGGTGCCCTCGGCCATCGCCGAATTCCCCCGGACCCTGCAGAACGTGATCGGCGGGGCGCCGATCGTGGTCGCGGCGATCACCGCCTTCGTGCTCAACCTGGTGCTGCCGCGCACCACCCTGGCCGACGAGGCCCGGGAACGCGAGGCCATCGCCGAGGCGGATGCCGCCGCCGAACGGGATGCCCGTGGCGAGCCCCGGGCGGACGGTGGGCGCGTCGCCTCCGGCGCCGGCGACTGACGTTTTCACTCATCGGCTGGCACGAAGAAGGCGCCGCCGGGATTCCGGCGGCGCCTTTCCGATGAGGCGGTTGGGGTAGCGGCGGGGCGCTCAGCCCACCCGCGCCTCCAGGCGGAAGGCGGCGATGCGGTTGATCTGCTCGATGGCAGTGCGGCGCTCCTCGTCGAGGCCGTGCTCGAGGCGCGTCTCGAAGGCGGCCAGGATGGCGTGGCGATCGCTGCCCTTGACCGCCATCACGAAGGGAAAGCCGAAGCGCTGCTTGTAGGCCTCGTTCAGGCGCTCGAAGCGGGCCATCTCCTCCGGCGTGCACTGGTCGAGCCCGGCGCCGGCCTGCTCGCGGGTGGAGTCGTCGGTGAGCGTGCCGGCGATGGCGGCCTTGCCGGCCAGGTCCGGGTGGGCGCGGATCACCTCGAGCTGGCGCTCTGGCTCGGCCTCGTTCAGCACCCGGCCCATGGCCGTGGCCAGGCCCTCGGGGCTGTCCTGCTCGGCGCCCAGGCCGCGCTCCCAGGCCAGCTCGGCCACCCAGGGCGAATGCTCGTAGATGTCGCCGAACTGTGCGACGAAGGCGTTGCGGTCCAGCTGGCTGGGGCGCGGGGAAAGCGTCTTGTGGTTCATGCTCGGGTCTCCGTGATGGATGTCGTTGTTCGTCGTCTCAGGGTAGCGATAAAACTGTATACAATAAAGTGTTTGAAATGTACTCTATTAAAGGCTAGAACTGTTGATAGATGCGACGCCCGCGCCACGGGCGTCATCACCGCATGCGTCGCCGGCCATATCCGCGCCCGGCATCGGGCTCCGAAGGGCGACGGCGACACACCACAACACGCGAGGAGACGACGATGGGCTATCTCACCACCCACGTGCTGGATACCTCTCTCGGCCTGCCGGGCGAGGGCATCCGCATCGAGATCTACCGCCTGACGGGCGGCGAGCGCCAGCGGCTCGGCGAGGTCGTGACCAACGACGACGGCCGCTGCGACGCGCCGCTGCTGGAGGGCGAGGCCTTCGTCGTCGGCGAGTACGAGCTGGTCTTCCATGCCGGCGAGTACCTGGACCGCCGCGGCGTGGCCGCCGACGGGCCGCGTTTCCTCGACGCGATCCCGCTGCGCTTCGGCGTCGCCGATGCCTCGCAGCACTATCACGTGCCCCTGCTGCTTTCGCCATACAGCTACTCCACCTATCGAGGCAGCTGAGAAAACGCCGATTTATTACTGCGCTCGGCATCCTGGCCGCCGGCGGTCCTCGTCATCCTCATGTAGCAGGCTACATTCCGGTGACTGTGGTCCGGCGGAGACCAGCCTTCCTTCGCTCGTGACATAAATCAGCCGTTTTCTGTATCGCTCGAATCGAACAACAATCGCACCATTCCAACGAGGCCTGACCGATGGAAGCCTACTTTCTGGACTTCGCCAACCTCCTGCTGAGGTGGCTGCACGTGATCGCCGCCGTGGCCTGGATCGGCGAGTCGATCTATTTCGTGATGCTCGACAACAGCCTGCGTCCGCCCAAGGCCGCGGAGGACAAGCAGAAGGGCGTGTTCGGCGAGATGTGGGCCGTGCACGGCGGCGGCTTCTATCACAACCAGAAGTACGCCAGCGCCCCGGCCAAGCTGCCGGCGGACCTGCACTGGTCATTCTGGAAGGCCTACACCACCTGGCTGTCGGGCTTCGGGCTGTTCATGCTGCTGTACATGGCCAATCCGAGCTTCTATCTGGTCAACCCCGGCAGCCCCTGGGAATGGGCCGCCAATCTGACCGGCTGGCAGGCCAACCTGGTGGCCCTGGCGTTCCTGCTCGGCGGCTGGATCGTGTACAACGAGATGTGCAAGCGCATCAGCCCCAACATGGAGCGCGACGGCCTGCTGAGCCTCGGCGTGGCGGTGCTGATGGTGGTGGTCGCCTACCTGAGCACCCATATCTTCGCCGGCCGCGCGGCCTTCCTGCTCACCGGTGCGGTGATGGCCACCGCCATGTCGGCCAACGTGTTCTTCTGGATCATCCCCGGCCAGCGCCGCATGGTGAAGGCGATGAAGGCCGGCGAAACGCCCAACCCGCTCGACGGCAAGCGCGGCAAGCAGCGCTCGGTACACAACACCTACTTCACGCTGCCGGTGGTGCTGCTGATGCTCAGCAACCACTATTCCTTCACCTACACCCATGAGCTGTCCTGGGTGATCATGTCGCTGTTCATCTTCGCCGGCGCCCTGATCCGCCAGTTCTTCGTGCTGATGCACGCCGGCCAGACGAAGCCCGCCTATCCGGCGGCCGGGGTGGCGCTGATCCTGGTAGCGGTGTGGATCGGTGCGCCGAGCGGCGCCGGCAATGCCGCGCCGATGGCCGAGGGCGACGGCCAGGCCGTCGCCGCTGAGGAAGCGACGGTCGCGTCCGGCGGCCCCGTGGACGAGATCCACGGCATCATGGAGCAGCGCTGCGTCGCCTGCCACGCCCAGCATCCCAGCCACGAGGCCTTCACCGCGCCGCCCGCCGGGGTGGTGCTCGAGACCAAGGAGCAGCTGCTGCGCCAGGCCGATCAGGTCAAGCAGGTGGTGGCCAGCCACTACATGCCGCTGGGCAACCTGACCCAGATGACCGACGCGGAGCGCGCCAGCATCGCCAGCTGGACGCCCTGACGGCACGATTCGCCGTTCCCCTGCGCCGCCCGTCCGCGTGACGGGCGGCGTTCGTGTTGGCGGGGAAAAAGCGTATACAATGGGCGGAAGAGTCGTCAGGAGGTGAGTCATCCATGAGTCAGCGCCAGGTCGATGCCGAGCGCAAGCCGGCCTCGGGAAGCGGACGTCCCGGCAAGAACGGTGATGGCGCCGAGCGCCACGAGGCGATCCATCGCTCGATCAGCGATGCGATCATCGAGCACCGCCTCAAGCCGGGCGCGCGGCTGCGCGAGGACGCCCTGTCGGAGGTGTTCGGCATCAGCCGCACCGGCATCCGCAAGATCCTGCAGCGTCTGGCCCTGGAACAGCTGGTGACCCTGACCCCGCGTCGCGGCGCCAGCGTGACCCGGCCCACCGCCGAGGAGGCAAAGGACGTCTTCGACGCGCGGCAGATGGTCGAGTGCGGGCTGATGCCTGAAGTCGCGCGGCGTATCACCGCCGCCGACCTCGAGCGCCTGCGCGACATGGAGCGCGAGGAGCGCCAGGCCTTGAAGGCCGGCGAGCAGAGCTCCGCGATCAAGCTCTCCGCCGCCTTCCATGGCGAGCTGGCGCGGCTCTCCGGCAACGCCACCCTGGCCGCCTTCGTCGAACAGCTGTGCTCGCGCTCCTCGCTGATCCTCGCCGTCTATGGCAACGCCGGCCACCTGGGCTGCGAGTCCCACGACCACGACGCCCTGCTGCGCCACCTGGAGCAGGGCGACGGCGAGCGCGCCCGCGCCTTCATGAGCCGCCATCTCAAGGCCATCGAGGCCTCGCTGTCGATCCACGAGCCCGAGGACGAGTCTCCGGACCTCTACGAGATCTTCTCCGGCTGAGCCACCCGTACCGACGCCCTCGAACAAACGCGCCCCGGATCCTGGATGTCATCCAGGATCCGGGGCGCGTCGTCGCTTTGGGCTCAGGCTGGGCTTAGGGCTCGAAGTCGTGCATCTTCTCGTGGGCGACCTCGATATCTTCCAAGCGCTGACGTCCTGCCTTGCCCGCCAGCCGCATCGCCTGGACGCTGAGATAGTGGAGCACCCCTACTGGGCCGACGTAGCTGTGGAAGAGAAAATCGCTGGAGATATCGCAGGGCAGTGTCCAGGTGGCCAGAGGCGTGTCTTCTGCCAGGCTGTCTGTGAGATAAAGCACCGGCATATCGCGTTCGCGAGCGGCCTGCATCACCCGATCGAGCTCTGGCACGCGGCGCCGCATGCCGATGGCGATCAGCAAGTCATCGGAGGCGAACTCGCTGACGTGCTCTCCCAGGGTCTCGCCCGGGAAAGGCAGAAGATGGACCTGTGAGCGGAACTGGATGAACTGCCAGCGCGCGTAGGCGGCCATGAAGTGGCTATTGCGATAGCCCACCAGCCACAGGCGCCTAGCGTCCACAATATGCCTCAGGGCATCCGTGATGTCGTGATCGGCAAGCTGGTCAAAGGTACGCGTCAGTGCGCCGACGTGGTCGTCCAGAAACGCCTGCCTCTCGGAAGGAACCGGTGGAGAATCCTGCTCTCGCTCATGCAGGTAGATGGGCGAACCCCACTGCTTGATGTCGCGCACCAGGCGCCGCGCCTGCTCGAAGTTGCGAAAGCCCAGGCGCTTGAACAGCCGTGAGGCGGCGGCCTTGGAAACGCCGGCCAGCTTGGCCAGCTCGGTGGCGTTATAGGCCGCCAGCTCGCCGGGAAAATCGAGGATCAGTTCCGCGAGCTTGCGTTCACTGGAAGGCAGTTCCGGCAGGTGTTCCTGGATGCGGGCCTCGAGCGAGCGAGGTCGTGGCTGGGGTTGGGAATGAGAGCCGGACATCACCGGGTCCTCTGGCTGGCCTGGAGGCGTGATGATCGGGTCCCGGGAGGCACCTCGACCTTTTCTCGAACGCTAACATAGAAGCTCGGCCGCTGAAATTTTGATTTCAGCGGCCGAGATAGACGTTGCCGATGACGGAGTGGAATCAGGCCTGTTGCAGCGCCGGCAGGCGCTGGCCGCGCATCGCCAGGAAGTAGAAGAGCCCGCCGAGCCCGGCGCCGATCAGCCAGGCGTAGCCGCCCAGGGTTTCCAGTGCCGGCACCCACACCGAGGCGATCGAGAACAGCGCGGCCAGGGCGAAGGCGGCGATGGCGCGCTTGTTCCAGCCCTTCACGTAGTGATAGGCGCCGCCCGGAGCGCTGCAGAACATGTCCTGCAGGTCCAGGCGCTGGCGCTTCACCACGTAGTAGTCGACCACGATGATGCCGTAGAAGGGCGCGATGATGGCGCCGATGGCGTTGACGAAGCCGGCGATGCCGATCTCGCTGATCACCGATACCCACAGCGCGCCCACGAAGAAGGCGATGATCGCCGTGATCAGGCCGCCGAGGCGGAAGCTGATCCTGCTCGGAAAGAGATTGGCCAGATCGTAGGCCGGCGGAATGAAGTTGGCGACCAGGTTGATGCCCACGGTGGCGGCGAAGAAGGTCAGGGCGGCGACGATGGTCAGCGGCAGCGAGTCGACCCGCTCGATGATGTCCGAGGGGTTGGTCAGCGTCTCGCCGAACAGCGCCAGGGTACCGGCGGTGATGATCAGGGCGATGAACGAGAAGAAGGCCACGTTGAGCGGCAGGCCCACCAGGTTGCCGATTTTCATCTCGCGCTCGCTCTTTACGAATCGTGCGAAGTCGCCGAAGTTGATCACCACCGCGGCGAAGTAGGCGATCATGGTGCCGGTGATGGCCAGGAAGGCGCCGATCGCGCTGCCGTGATAGTCGCTCTGGCCCTCGAAGATGGTGCCGACCGCGGGCAGCAGGTCGCTGCCGGCCTTGACCCAGACGATGATCATCAGCGCCACCATCACCAGGTAGACCAGCGGCCCGGCCCAGTTGAGGAAGTGCTTGATGCGCTCGATGCCGGCCCAGAACATCGCCATCTGGAAGGCCCACACGATCACGAACGACAGCCAGCCCAGCGGCGTCATGCCCAGGAACTGGCCGCCGTGATCGCCGAACAGCGAGGTCAGCAGCAGGGTCATGGCGGTGGAGGCGAAGTAGGTCTGTACCCCGTACCAGAAGATGCCGATCACGGCGCGCAGCATGGCCGGCAGGTTGGCGCCGTGCACGCCCATGCTGGCACGGATCATCACCGGGAAGGGCACGCCGTAGCGCACGCTGGGCCTGCCGCTGAGGTTGACCAGGCCCATCACCACCACGCCGGCGAGGATGATCGCCGCCATCACCGCCCAGCCGTTGAGGCCGTAGGAGATGAACAGCGAGGCCGCCAGGGTATAGCCGAACAGGCTCTGGATGTCGTTCGACCAGACGTTGAAGATCTCGAACCAGCCCCAGTTGCGATCGCGCTGCTTGATCGGGGCCAGGTCGTCGTTGTAGAGGCGCGGATCGATGCGCCGGATTTCCAGCTCTTTGTCGGTCAGGTCCGTCATGGGATGGCCTTGTTCTCTTGTTATGGAATGGGGCGGTGCAACACGGCCGTCCCGGGCGAGCGCGTCGCCCGGGCGCGGTCCTCAGTCGCGGAAGCGCTGGCAGGGGCCCCAGGTCTTCATCAGCAGGAAGTAGGTCAACCCGGCGGGAATCAGGCTGGCGTACCAGGACACGGTGGAGACGCTGAAGGCCGCCACCACGCCCACCGCGGTGGCGATCAGCGCCGCAGGGTTGATGCCGCGGTAGGGGCCCTCGGCGTCGTAGAGCTTGCCGAGGTCCAGGGTGCGGCGGCGGATCAGGTAGTAGTCGACCACCAGCACCGCGAAGATTGGGCCGAGGAAGGCGGAGTAGGTCTGCACGAACACCTGCAGGCCGGCCGCGGACTCGTCCTTGACCAGCTCCCAGGGGAAGGTGGCGAAGGCCAGCAGGCCGACGATCACGGTAGCGGTGCGGTACTTCAGCTTGAAGGCGTCCATCAGCACGTAGGTCGGCGGCACCACGTTGTTGAGCACGTTGGTGGTGACCTGGGCGAAGGCGATGAACAGCAGGGTGGTCATCAGCAGCGGGGTGTTGTCCACGGCATTGGCGAACACCTGGATGGGGTCGGCGACGCCGGTGGCCTCAGAGACCATGTAGCCGATCAGGCCCATGAACAGGGTGCAGGGCAGGATCGACATGGCATAGAGGGTGGTCAGCAGCCCCGGGCCGCTGCCTTCCTTGTGCTCGCGGGAATAGTCGCTGACGTTGAGCATCATGGTGCTGTAGATGCCCAGGAACAGCATGGTGGCGCCCCAGAAGGGCATGCCCCAGGAGCCGTCCATGGTCAGCATGCTGGCCGAGAGCTCGTCGCCGTAGCGCTGCACGGTGCTGTAGAACATGTAGACCAGCGAGGCCAGGATGAAGGCGCTGCCGATGTTCTCCAGCCACTTGATGCCCTGGAAGCCCAGCACCGAGAGGCCGATCTGCAGGAACTGGAAGGTGATGAAGAAGAAGATCAGGTTGTCGAAGCCGAACAGGGTGGCCGAGACCATGTTCAGGGCGCCGGCGCCGATCCAGCTCTGGAAGCCGTACCAGACGATGGCCGGCACGGCCCGCACCAGCCCCGGCAGGCGGGTGCCGGAGAAGCCGAAGGCACTGCGCGCCTGGACCATGAAGGGAATGCCGTACTTGTAGCCGGCGGCGCCGTTCAGCGCCAGGGCGATGCCGATCACGAAGCAGCCGATGGCGATGGCCAGGGTGGCCTGGAGCAGGTTCAGCGTGCCGACCACGCTGGAGCCCATGGTGAAGGTGCCGATCGAGACGCAGCCGCCGAACCAGGCCAGCAGGTAGGAGGTGCGTCCCATGATGCGGGTCTGCTGCGGGGCCAGCGACTCGTGGCCGGCCCCCTTGGTGTGATGGGCGGAATCGTCCGCGTTGGAGCGTGAAGTCGAGAGGCTCATGGTGGGATCCTCGCTAAGGGTGCCGTGATTGTGATTATTCTCCGCCCGGGGCGGTGGTGGGCGCCGTCAGCCGGCGCCGGGGCTCAGCGCGTCTCGTCGTTGACCGACGGGGCATGGTGCGAGAAGTGGGCATAGCGGCCGATGAAGGGCTTGGGCCGCGGGAAGGCCAGGTCGCCGACCTTGCTGGTGCCCAGCCCCAGGCCTACCAGTGCCTCGGTCAGCTTGACCGCCGCGGTCACGCCCTCGATCACCGGCAGGCCCACGGCCTCGGCGATCTCGTCGGTCAGATCGGCCATGCCGCCGCAGCCCAGCACCAGGGCGCCGATGCCGTCCTCGTCACGGGCGCGGCGGCCCTCCTCGATGATCCGTGAAAGCGCCGCGTCGCCGTCGTCTTCGAGGTCGAGCACCGGAATCTCGGCGGCGCGGACCCGGCGGCAGTGGTGGCTGAAGCCATACTGGTCAAGCAGGTGCTCGGCGATGATGCCGGTGCGGCCCAGGGTGGTGACCACCGAGAAGCGGGTGCTGATCAGGGTGGCCATGTGGAAGGCCGCCTCGGCGATGCCGATGACCGGGGCCCGGGTCAGCTCGCGGGCGGCCAGCAGGCCGGGGTCGCCGAAGCAGGCGATGATGTAGGCGTCCACGCCATCGCGCTCGCCCGCGGCGACTTCCTCGAGCACGCCCGTAGCGCTGATCGCCTCGTCGAAGTGGCTCTCGATGGAAACCGGGCCATGGGCCGGCTGGGTGGCGGTGATGACGGTGCCGGGGGAGGCGATGGCCTGGGCGGCGTGGCCGATGGTCTCGGTCATGCCGCGGGTGGTGTTGGGGTTGATGACGCGAATCTGCATGGGATCTCCGGCGATGATTATCTTTGTGAACAAGGGAGATTTTCTTTGTACACAAAGTAGGATTAAAAGCTGGCTGAAATCAAGCCATATCGATCATCGAAGATGACAAGAATTACGCTTGATAAACAGCACCTTAGGTTTGGTCTAAGAATTATTTCATGGCGACATTTATTGTGTACATTTATGTATCTATAATGAGGGGGCAACTGAGCGACATTCGAAGGTGCTCATGATAGCGAGCCGCCTTTGCCATTGCTGAGATGTCATCGCCTCGGCGCGGGACCGCGCAGCCACAAGCTCGGCAGCAGGGGCATGGTGGTAGAGAAGAGCTGAGAGGTCAGAAGCTCGACCGCGGTGCATCGTGCCCACGACGTTTGGCGGGATTGGCAAGTCATCATTTTTTGTATACAAAATAGGTCGTGGGCAGCGACATGGCCTAGAATCTCCTCGCAGTGGCGTTCCCGTGACGGCCACGCTGACTGCCGCCGATGAGAGTCAGGCCGCTGAGGCGATCGATGCCCCGATCGGCCCGGCCTGCAGCGCTTGCAAGCCAAGTGGGTGCAATTTAATATATTTATTGTATACATTTTATGTCGTTCATTCTGGCCGCGACCCGAGCATGGCCCAGAACAGCGACGCGAGAACAACAAGGAGGCGGCGCCATGACGTCATCGACGCGCAGCGACTATCCCCGTGACCTGATCGGCTACGGCCGAAACCCGCCCGAGGCCAAATGGCCCGGCAAGGCACGCATCGCCGTGCAGTTCGTCCTCAACTACGAAGAGGGCGGCGAGAACTGCGTGCTTCACGGCGACGCGGGCTCCGAGCAGTTCCTGTCAGAGATCATCGGCGCCGATGCCTATCCGGACCGCCATCTGAGCATGGAGTCGATCTACGAGTACGGTTCGCGGGCAGGTGTCTGGCGCATCCTGCGCGAGTTCGAGCGCCGCGGCCTGCCGCTGACGGTGTTCGGCGTGGCCATGGCGCTGGAGCGCAACCCCGAGGTGGCGCAGGCGTTCAAGGAGCTGGGCCACGAGATCGCCTGTCACGGCTATCGCTGGATCCACTACCAGAACGTGCCGGAGAGCGTCGAGCGCGAGCATATGCGCCGCGCCATCGAAATCTTCCAGTCGCTCTACGGCGAGACGCCGCTGGGCTGGTACACAGGCCGCGACAGCCCCAACACCCGCCGCCTGGTTCTCGACGAGGGCAGCTTCCTCTACGACAGCGACTACTACGGCGACGACCTGCCGTTCTGGACCCGCGAGGCCGACAGCCAGGGCCGCGAGCACAGCCATCTGGTGGTGCCCTACACCCTGGATAGTAACGACATGCGCTTCGCCGCGCCGCAGGGCTTCAACACCGCGGATCACTTCTTCACCTATCTGCGCGACGCCTTCGACGTGCTCTATGCGGAAGGCGAGGACACGCCGAAGATGCTGTCGGTGGGCATGCACTGCCGGCTGCTTGGCCGCCCCGGCCGCTTCCGCGCCCTGCAGCGCTTCCTCGACCACATCGAGGCCCATGATCGCGTCTGGGTCACTCGGCGGGTGGATATCGCCCGCCACTGGGCCGAGCATCATCCGGCGCTGAAGGGCTGAGGTCCGCCTCAACGAAGACGCCGTGCCGCTCGTCCGGATCAGCGGACGAAGGGGCACGGCGCATGGCGAGGGCCGGTCGGTTAGGGAGCGATCAGCCGACCCATTGGGTGGCCTGGGCGAAGGCCAGGAAGCCCAGTGAGATCAGCACCCAGGTGCCGAACAGTGGCAGGAAGAACTTGACCCATTTCTGCCAGGGCACTCCCGCGATGGCCAGGGTGGCCATGAAGTAGCCGGAGGTCGGATAGAGAATGTTGCCGATGCCGTCGCCGAGCTGATAGGCCAGCACCGCGGTCTGCCGCGTGACGCCGATCAGGTCGGCCAGCGGGCTCATGATCGGCATGGTGACCAGGGCCTGGCCGCTTCCGGAGGGCACCACGAAGTTGAAGCCGAGCTGGGCGAAGTACATGCCGATGGCGGACAGCAGGGTGGGCAGCTCGCCGACCAGGTTGCCCAGCCCGTAGACCAGGGTATCCATGATCTGGCCGTCCTCGAGCACCACGGCGACGCCTCGCGCCACGCCGGCGATCATGGCCCCGACCAGCACGTCTCGGAAGCCCTTGTTGAAGCCTTCGCAGATTTCTTCAGTGGTCAGGCCGGCGATCAGTCCGACGACGATGCCCATGATGATGAACAGGCCTGCCATTTCCATCATGAACCAGCCCTGCGCCAGAACGCCGTACACCAGCAGGGCGAGGAAGGCGAAGGTGGCGAGCGTCGCCCACTTCTGGCGAGCAGTGGCGACCAGCGCGCCCTCGTCGGTCGCGTGTTGGAACTGAATACGCTTCTCGGCTTCGGTGGCGTCGTTGGCCATCAGGCTGAGTTCGGGATCGCGGCGAACCTTTCGTGCATAGCGCACGACGAAGAAGATGCCGGCGCCCAGCACCGCGATGAAGGCCAGCGCTCGAAGGCCGAAGCCCGAGTATAGCGGTAGATTGGACAGCTGCTGGCCGAGCCCGGTGTTGATGGGGTTGAGGATGCCGGTGGTGAAGCCGGCGGTGGTCGCACACAGCGCCACGGCGGCAGCGGTCACCGAATCGAAGCGCAGGGCGATCATCAGCGGCAGGATGACCGGTACGTAGACCAGGGCCAGCTCCTGGGTACCGATGATGGTGGCGATGACGGCGAAGACGGTCATCAGTACCGGGATCAGCAGCAGGCTCCGGTTGGCGAACCGGCGGCTCAGCTTGTCGACGCCTATCTCGATGATCCCCGTGCGGTGGAGCACCATGAACATGCCGCCGATCATGAAGGTGAAGAAGACCACCTGGCCGGCGCTCATAAGACCGTTCGGGATGGCCAGCATGAAGTCGGTGAGGCCGACGGGAGTCGACTCGACGAACTGGAAGGATTCGGCATCGATGGTGGTGCGCCCGCTGGGGCCGGGGATGCGCTCATAGACGCCGGCCGGCACGAAGTAGGTCGCGATTGCGGCCAGTGCGATGAAGACGAACAGGATCACGTAGATATGGGGGATCCGGAAGCCGCTCTTGTGCCGTTTTGCTTGGGGCGTCACGGCGCTGCTGGAAAGGGTGTGTCGGGACATGGAGACCTCGTGTTGTTGTTGGTCTAGGGGCAAGCCGCATTGAGGCTGGTCGTCTCAAGGAGGGCTCTGCTGACAGGGCTGCACGATGTTGTCGTGCGTTTGCCTCAGGGTTTCAGGTGCCGTCGAGAGACCGTCGTATCCGTCGATCAGGTATCTCGTCCGTCGCCTGGAAACTATTTTTACAATTTATGTTTCAGCATTTGTGCAATATTGAAATTATAGTTTCAAGGGGTAAGATGATGGTGCTGCCAGCCGGGAAGGTCAACGCTTCCCCGTCGTTAAGTGCCGCGACACGCTACTGCCTCGACGAGGTAGGCCGGTCGTCTCGATTGTCTTGCCATGACCGGTAAACCACATTTCCTCTGACAGGAGGCAGCATGCTCGAACTCGAAGCTCGTCCCCTGACGCCCGAGGCCTTCGCCCCGTTCGGCGAGGTGATCGACACCCGGACGTCCGACTACTTCCACATCAACGCCGGCCGCACCCGCCGCTATCACGACCTCGCGAAGGTCGAGACGCTGGGCGAGCAGGCGCGTGCGCTGATCAGCATCTTCGTCAGCCAGCCCGTCGCGCTGCCGCTGGAGCTCGCCTTCCTGGAGCGTCATCCCCAGGGCAGCCAGGCCTTCATGCCGCTGCACGAGGAGCGCTTTATCGTGGTCGTCGCCCCGTCCGGCGAAGCCATCGACCCCGCCGAGGTGCGCGCCTTCGTCACCGACGGCCGCCAGGGCGTCAACTACGCGGCCGGCACCTGGCACGCCATTCAGTCGGTGCTGGAGCGCGAGGGCGAGTTCCTGGTCGTCGACCGGGGCGGCGAAGGCAACAACTGCGACGAGCATCCCATCGACATCCGCGTGACCCTGCCGCAAGGCGAGGCCGTCACGCCCCACAGCGAACAAGAGGCAACCCCATGAGTCAGCGCCCCGCTTCCCCGAGACAGTACTATGCCCCCCAGGGCGGCCATCCGAGCCAGAAGGTGATGACCACCGACCGCGCCATGTTCACCGAGGCCTTCGCGGTGATTCCCAAGGGCGTCTATCGCGACATCGTCGCCAGCAAACTGCCGCACTGGGAAAACACTCGGCTGTGGGTGCTGTCGCGTCCGCTGTCCGGCTTCGCCGAGACCTTCTCCCAGTACATCATGGAAGTCTCGCCCGGCGGCGGTAGCGAACGCCCCGAGACCGATCCGGGCGCCGAGGGCGTGCTGTTCGTGGTGGACGGCGAGATGACCCTGACCCTGGGCGGCGAGAAGCATCGCATGGTGCCGGGTGGCTACGCCTTCATTCCGCCGGGCGCCGACTGGCAGCTGCGCAACGAGGCCGACGCGCCGGTGCGCTTCCACTGGGTGCGCAAGGCCTATGAATTCGTCGACGGCATCGAGGTGCCGGAGCCCTTCGTCGTCAACGAGAACGACATCGCGCCGTCGGTGATGCCGGATTGCAATGAGGTGTGGGCCACCACCCGCTTCGTCGACCCGGACGATCTGCGCCACGACATGCACGTCAACATCGTCACCTTCCAGCCCGGCGGTGTGATTCCCTTCGACGAGACCCACGTCATGGAGCACGGCCTGTACGTGCTCGAGGGCAAGGCGGTCTATCACCTCAACCAGCAGTGGGTCGAGGTCGAGGCCGGCGACTACATGTGGCTGCGCGCCTTCTGCCCGCAGGCCTGCTACGCGGGCGGCCCTGGCCCCTTCCGCTACCTGCTGTACAAGGACGTGAACCGGCATATGGCGCTGCCTTACAGCAAGCGCCGTTGATCGCCGCGATCTGCACGCCACGGTATGACGACACCCGCCTCATGGCGGGTGTCGTCGTTTGGGGGGAAGGTTTCCCTCCTGTATACGATGTGGCTTCGTATATCGCTGGGTGACGGTTGCGAGAGGGCGGCGTTCCGTCTCGATGGTCGTCAACAATCCGGTCTCGTTTTTCATTTTTATGCAATTGAAATTAAAGGGTTTTAATTGGCGAATTAAAATGTTGGAAATTTTTTCCATTAAACGTTGACGCGACCTCAATGGCGGGCCTAGTCTCTGTATACAGAAATATTTTCCAGAAAACACAACAACGCCACTGGAGGAACACGTCATGGCTCGCATGACCGCCGCGGAAGCCGCCGTTCACGTGCTCAGGAAGGAAGGCATCGATGTCGCCTTCGGTCTGCCTGGCGCCGCCATCAACCCCTTCTATGCCGCCATGCGCACGGTCGGTGGCGTGGACCACGTGCTGGCCCGCCACGTCGAGGGCGCCTCGCACATGGCCGAGGGCTACACCCGTGCCCAGCCCGGCAACGTCGGCGTGTGCATCGGCACGTCCGGCCCGGCCGGTACCGACATGATCACCGGCCTCTACTCGGCCTCCGCCGATTCCATCCCGATCCTGTGCATCACCGGCCAGGCGCCGGTCAGCAAGCTGCACAAGGAAGACTTCCAGGCCGTCGACATCCAGGCCATCGCCGGCCCGGTGACCAAGTGGGCCACCACCGTACGCGAAGCGGCCCAGGTGCCGCGCGCCTTCCAGCAGGCCTTCCAGCTGATGCGCAGCGGGCGTCCCGGCCCGGTGCTGCTCGACCTGCCGATCGACGTGCAGATGACCGAGATCGAGTTCGATCCGGACACCTACGAGCCGCTGGCGGCCTACAAGCCGACCGCCAGCCGCGCCCAGATCGAGAAGGCGCTGGCCATGCTCAACGAGGCCGAACGGCCGCTGCTGGTGGCCGGGGGCGGGATCATCAACGCCGACGCCAGCGAGCTGCTGACTGAATTCGCCGAGCTCACCGGGGTGCCGGTCATCCCGACCCTGATGGGCTGGGGCACCATCCCCGACGACCATCCGCTGATGGCGGGCATGGCCGGCCTGCAGACCTCGCACCGCTACGGCAACGCGACCCTGCTCGAGTCCGACTTCGTGATGGGCATCGGCAACCGCTGGGCCAACCGTCACACCGGCAATCTCGAGACCTACACCGAGGGCCGCACCTTCGTGCACGTGGACATCGAACCGACCCAGATCGGGCGCATCTTCGGCCCGGACTACGGCATCGTTTCCGACGCCCGGTCGGCGCTCGAGCAGTTCGTCGAGGTGGCCCGCGAGTGGCAAGCCGAGGGCCGGCTGAAGGACCGCAGCGCCTGGGCCGAGTCCTGCCAGGAGCGCAAGCGTACCCTGCTGCGCAAGACCCACTTCGACGACGTGCCGGTCAAGCCGCAGCGGGTCTACGAGGAGATGAACAAGGCGTTCGGCAAGAACACCCGCTACGTCAGCACCATCGGCCTGTCGCAGATCGCCGGCGCCCAGTTCCTGCACGTGTACAAGCCGCGCCACTGGATCAACTGCGGCCAGGCGGGCCCGCTGGGCTGGACCATCCCGGCCGCCCTTGGGGTGCGCCGGGCCGATCCCGAGGCCGAGATCGTCGCGCTGTCGGGCGACTATGATTTCCAGTTCATGGTCGAGGAGCTGGCCGTGGGCGCGCAGTTCAACCTGCCCTACATCCACGTGCTGGTGAACAACTCTTACCTGGGGCTGATCCGCCAGGCCCAGCGCGGCTTCGAGATGGATTACCAGGTGCAGCTGTCGTTCGAGAACATCAACTGCCCCGAGATCAACGGCTATGGCGTGGACCACGTCTCCGTGGTCGAGGGCCTGGGCTGCAAGGCGATCCGCGTCACCGAGCCCGGCCGGATCGGCGAGGCCTTCGCCGAGGCCCGCGATCTGATGAAACAGTACCGAGTGCCGGTGGTGGTCGAGGTGATCCTCGAGCGGGTGACCAACATCGCCATGGGCACCGATCTTGCCGGCATCAACGAGTTCGAGGCGCTGGCCGAGAACGTGGCCGATGCGCCGAGCTCGATCGCCGCGCTTCGCTGAGCACGGTCGTCGCCCGGCCATCGGTGGGGACCGGTGGCCGGATGGCGAGACAAGTACGCCGATCCACACCACAAGACACAGGGAGATTCATATGGCCAAGTTCGCCGCCAATCTCAGCATGCTGTTTACCGAGGTGGACTTCCTCGACCGCTTCAAGGCCGCCGCCGAGGCCGGCTTCAAGGGCGTCGAGTACCTCTTCCCCTACGATTATGAGGCCGCCGAGATCCGCCAGCGCCTCGACGACAACGGCCTGACCCAGGTGCTGTTCAACCTGCCGGCCGGCGACTGGGGGGCCGGCGAGCGCGGCATCGCCTGCCATCCGGACCGGGTCGAGGAGTTCCGCGAAGGCGTCGACCGCGCCATCGAGTACGCCCGCGTGCTCGGCAATACCCAGGTCAACTGCCTGGCCGGTATTCAGCCGCAGGGCGTGAGCATGGAGCAGGCTCGTCGGACGCTGATCGACAACCTGCGCTTCGCCGCCGACAAGCTCGAGGCCGCCGGCATCCTGCTGGTCGCCGAACCGATCAACACCCGCGACATCCCGGGCTTCTTCCTCAACCGCACCGAGCAGGCCCTGGCCATCTTCGACGAGGTCGGCAGCGGCAACCTGAAACTGCAGTACGACATCTATCACATGCAGATCATGGAAGGGGACCTGGCGCCGACCCTCGAGCAACACATCGACCGCATCGCCCACGTGCAGCTGGCCGACAACCCGGGCCGCCACGAGCCGGGCACCGGCGAGATCCACTATCCCTTCCTGTTCGACCACCTCGATCGACTGGGCTACCAGGGCTGGATCGGCGCCGAGTACAAGCCGGCCGGAACGACCCAGGAAGGGCTGGGCTGGCTGGATATGGCACGCTGACACGCGTTTCACACCGGGAATGATCAAGAGACGATGCGACGCATCATGCAAGTGACAGGAGAATCATCATGAGCAAGATCGGTTTTATCGGACTGGGCATCATGGGCCGTCCCATGGCGGGCCACCTGCTGGACGCCGGCCATGAGCTGACGACCGTCAAACGCGGCACCCTGGACGAGACCCTGGCCGGCAAGGGCATGCAGGAGCTCGAGAATCCCAAGGCGGTCGCCGAGGCCTCCGAGGTGATCATCACCATCGTTCCGGACACCCCGGACGTCGAGGAGGTGCTGTTCGGCGAGGGCGGCGTCATCGAGGGGCTGAAGCCCGGCACCCTGGTGATCGACATGAGCTCGATCGCCCCGCTGGCCACCCAGGAATTCGCCAAGCGCATCCACGAGGCCGGCGGCGAGTACGTCGACGCCCCGGTGTCCGGCGGCGAGGGCGGCGCCATCAATGCCGCCTTGACCATCATGGTCGGTGCCACCGAGGAAGGCTTCACCCGCGCCGAGCCGCTGCTCGAGACCATGGGCAAGACCATCACCCACATCGGCGGCCACGGTGCCGGCCAGACCTGCAAGGTGGCCAACCAGATCGTCGTCGCGCTGACCATCGAGGCGGTCTCCGAGGGCCTGCTGTTCGCCTCCAGGGCCGGGGCCGACGTGGCCAAGGTCCGCGAATCGCTGCTCGGCGGCCTGGCCCAGTCGAAGATCCTCGACGTGCACGGCCAGCGCATGATCGACCGCACCTTCGATCCCGGCTTCAAGATCAAGCTGCATCAGAAGGACCTCAACCTGGCGCTGGAAGGCGCGCGCGGCCTCGACCTCGCGCTGCCCGGCACCGCCAACGCCCAGCAGCTGTTCCAGGCCTGCGCTGCTCACGGCGGCGCCGACTGGGACCACGCCGGCATCGTTCGCGCCCTGGAGGCGCTGGCCGATCACGAGATCGGCAGTCAGTGATGCCATGCCACCGCCCGGCGGCGTCGAGCGGCGTCGTCGAGCGTTGGAGAATGGGGAGGTGACTGCTCCCTGAAGGCAGGCGTCGGGTCGTCGTCTGCCGGAGCCGTCGCTTGACGGCTCCTTGCCCGGTGGCGAGTCTTCCCCTATGGACCCCTGGCTCGTCACCGGGCCCTTTTGCCATGGAGACCCCCTGAATGAATGCCCCTTCCCCGCGGACTGTTTCCCCGCAAGCCTTCGGCGAGCGCCCCGAGGCGGCGCGCGCCTGGCTCGAGCGGCTCGGCGAGATCGCCGTCTCGGCCGTGCATCCCGACACCCTGCTGCCCGACCGGCTGCCCGAGCCGCCGGCCGGCCGCACCCTGGTGGTCGGTGCCGGCAAGGCGGCGGCAGCCATGGCCGTTGCCCTGGAGCGCGCTTGGGACGCCCATCAGCCCCAGGCGCCGCTGTCCGGCCTGGTGGTGACCCGCTACGGTCATGGCCCCCAGCCGTCGGATTCCAAGGAACAGGACGCGCCGGGAGGGGGCGACGCCGGGCGCCGCATCGAGATTCTCGAGGCCTCGCACCCGATGCCCGACGACCTCAGCGAGAAGGCCGCCCGACGCATGCTCGAGGCCGTGGACGGCCTCGGCGAGGACGACCTGGTCATCGCGCTGATCTCCGGCGGCGGCTCGGCGCTGATGACCCTGCCGGCGCCCGGCGTGAGCCTGGCCGAGAAGCAGGCCATCAACAAGGCGCTGCTGCGAAGCGGCGCTCCCATCGGCGAGATCAACACCGTGCGTCGCCACCTGTCGGCAATCAAGGGCGGGCGCCTGGCCGCCGCCGCCCATCCGGCCCGGGTGCTGACCTGGCTGATCTCCGACGTGCCCGGCGACGAGGCCTCGCTGATCGCCTCCGGGCCGACGCTGCCCGACGCCTCCACCCCCGCCGAGGCGCTGGCGATCCTGGAGCGGCGCGGCATCGAGGTCTCCGCCGCGGTGCGCCGGCAGCTCGAGGCCAACCACGAGGCGCCGCACCCGGACGATCCGGGCTTCGCCCGCGACGAGAGCGAGATCCTGGCCCGCGCCAGCGATGCCCTGGCGGCCGGCCGGGCCGCCGCCGAGGCCGACGGGGTCGAGGTGCGCCTGCTCGGCGACGACCTCGAGGGCGAGGCCCGCGAGCTTGGCCGCGAGCACGCCCGCATGGCCCTCGAGGCCCAGACCGGGATCGAGCGGCCGCTGCTGATCCTGTCCGGCGGCGAGACCAGCGTGACGGTGGCCGGCGACGGTCGCGGCGGGCGCAACGTCGAGTATCTGCTGGGGCTGTTCACGGCCCTCCAGGGCGCCCCCGGCATTCACGCCCTGGCCATCGACACCGACGGCATCGACGGCTCCGAGGACAACGCCGGGGCGATCGTCGGGCCGGGCTGCTGGACGCGCATGCGCGAGCACGGGCTCGACCCCGACGACTATCTGTCACGCAACGATGCCTACTCGTTCTTCGAGGCGCTGGACGACCTGATCGTGACCGGGCCCACGCGCACCAACGTCAACGACTTTCGTGCCATCCTGGTACTGCCGAGGAATTCATGACGACACTGCCGCCCCATGCCCCGATCCACGAGCCGATCCGCCGCACCAAGATCGTCGCCACTCTCGGCCCCGCCAGCGACCGCGAGGGCGTGCTGGAGCAGATGATCGCCGCCGGCGTCGATGTGGTGCGCCTCAACTTCTCCCACGGCTCGGCGGACGACCACCGCCGCCGGTTGAGTGCGGTGCGCGAGATCGCCGCCCGCCAGGGCCGCAGCGTCGCCGCCCTGGGCGATCTGCAGGGACCCAAGATCCGCATCGCCCGCTTCGGCGCGGGCAAGGTCGTGCTGGAGGAAGGCGCGCCCTTCGTCATCGACGTGGCCCTCGACGGCCAGGCCGGCGATGCCACCCGCGTCGGCTGCGACTATCGCGCGCTGGCCGACGACGTGACCGCCGGCGACCGCCTGCTGCTCGACGACGGCCGGGTGGTGCTCGACGTCGACCGCGTCGACGGCAGCGCCATCCACACCACGGTGGTGGTCGGCGGCGAGCTGTCCAACAACAAGGGCATCAACAAGCAGGGCGGCGGCCTCTCCGCCCCGGCGCTGACCGACAAGGACAGGGCCGACCTCGAGACCGCCATGGCCATCGGCGTCGACTATCTCGCCGTGTCCTTCCCGCGCAGCGCCGCCGACATGCAGGAGGCGCGTGAGCTGCTGGGCGAGGCCGGCCGCGAAATCGGTCTGGTGGCCAAGCTCGAGCGCGCCGAGGCGGTGGCCGACGACGCCACGCTCGACGGCATCATCGAGGCCAGCGAGGCGGTGATGGTGGCCCGCGGCGATCTCGGCGTGGAGATCGGCGACGAGGCGC
>NZ_JALMEW010000004.1 GCF_023094245.1 Halomonas getboli
CCGAGATGAGCTCGATCAACCCGGTGTTCCTGCTGCCGGAAGCGCTGAACAACCGCGGCCGCGATCTCGGCGAGGCCTTCATCGGCTCGCTGACCATGGGCGCCGGCCAGTTCTGCACCAATCCCGGGCTGGTGATCGCCGTGAAGGGCGAGAGCCTGGACGCCTTCGTGGCGTCCGCCGCCGAGGCGGTGAAGGCTTCCGCGGCCCAGACCATGCTGACCCCGGGCATCCATGAGGCCTATACCCAAGGCGTCGACGGCCTGGTGGCCAGCAGCAAGGCCCGCGAGGTCGCCCGCGGCAACGCCGGCGAGGGCCCCAACGCCTGCCAGAGCGGGCTGTTCGTGGCCTCCGCCGAGGACTTCATGGGCGACGAGGCGCTGCAGGCCGAGGTCTTCGGCGCCACCTCGCTGGTGGTCGAGTGTGCCGACCTCGACGAGGTCAAGCGCGTGGCGGAATCCCTGGAAGGCCAGCTCACCGCCACCCTGCAGATGGACGACGCCGACCTGGACGCGGCCCGTGCGCTGCTGCCGACGCTCGAGCGCCGCGCCGGCCGGGTGATGGCCAACGGCTGGCCGACCGGCGTCGAGGTGTGCCACGCCATGGTGCACGGCGGCCCGTACCCGGCCACTTCGGACTCCCGCACCACCTCGGTGGGCAGCGCGGCGATCCATCGCTTCCTGCGCCCGGTGTGCTACCAGAACCTGCCCCAGGGCCTGTTGCCCGAGGCCCTGCGCGACGGCAATCCGGCCGGCGTCAGCCGCCTGGTCGACGGCCGGCGCGAGGCCTGAGGAGATGCCCATGCCCGATAGCATGACCTTCGCCCTGCCCGAGGATGCCGACCGCGCCCTGCTGGTCGGCCGGGTCTGGCGCGATGCGCCCCACCCGGGCCCGGCCCTGGTCGTCGTCCGCGACGGCCGGGTGGTCGACATCTCGGCGAGCGTCGCCTGCATGGCCGACCTGCTCGAGCGCGACGATGCCGCCGCGCTGGTGGCCACGGCCGAGGGCGAGGACCTGGGCCCGGTCGAGGAACTGCTGGCGCGTTCGCTGGCGGAGACGCCCGAGGCGCCCTACCTGCTCGCGCCCTGCGATGTGCAGGCGATCAAGGCCTGCGGCGTGACCTTCGCGGTCAGCCTGATGGAGCGGGTGATCGAGGAGCAGGCCGGCGGCGATCCGGCCCGCGCCGGCGAGCTGCGCGAGGAGCTCAGGCAGGTGATCGGCGGCGACCTGTCGAAGATCGTGCCCGGCTCCGAGGCGGCCATGGCGCTCAAGGCCGAGCTCCAGGCCCGCGGCGCCTGGTCCCAGTACATGGAGGTCGGCATCGGGCCGGACGCCGAGGTGTTCACCAAGGCCCAGCCGCTGTCGGCGGTGGGCTTCGGCCGCGGCGTGGGCCTGCATCCGGCCTCCGCGTGGAACAACCCGGAGCCGGAGATCGTGCTGGCGGTGGACGCCGCCGGCCGGGCCCGCGGGGCGACGCTCGGCAACGACGTCAACCTGCGCGACGTGGAGGGCCGCAGCGCCCTGCTGCTGGGCAAGGCCAAGGACAACAACGCGTCCTGCGCCATCGGCCCCTTCATCCGCCTGTTCGACGACGACTTCACCCTGGACACGGTGCGCGAGGCCACGGTGTCGCTGCGCATCGAGGGCGCCGACGACGCCTTCGTGCTGGAGGACTCCAGCGACATGCGCCAGATCAGTCGCGATCCGCTGGATCTGGTGGGCCAGACCCTCGGCGCGCATCACCAGTATCCGGACGGCTTCCTGCTGTTCCTGGGCACCATGTTCTCGCCGATCCAGGACCGCGACGGCAAGGGCCAGGGCTTCACCCACCACCTGGGCGACGTGGTGACCATCGCCACGCCCTCGCTGGGCGCGCTGGTCAACCGCGTCGACCGGTCGGACCGGCTGCCGCCCTGGACCTACGGCATCCGCCAGTGGATGGCGGATATGGCGAAGCATCGATAAGCCGTAAACACTCCGCCGGCACACAAAAAGGGGCGGCCCCGCCGGGTCGCCCCTTTCTTCTTTCTCTATTTATCTTTCCTCTCCCGTCTTGCCAGACACGGCTACCCGCTTTCCCGCCACACCTGCGCTGCTTCCTCGACGTTCACCCGGAACGGCGTGGCCGCCAGCCCCCGCACGCCGGGATCGACCCGGAACAGCCCGCCGGCCAGGCCCTCGGCGTCGCGGTCCTCCGCCGCGGTGGTGATATAGAGCGTATCGAGATCCGGCCCGCCGAAGGCGCAGGAGGTGACCCGCGAGGCCGGCAGCGGCAGCGTCTCGTCGAGGCGACCGTCGGGGGCGAAGCGGCTGACGCGCCCGCCCTCCCAGTGGGCCACCCAGAGTCCGCCCTCGGCATCGCAGGCCATGCCGTCGGGAAAGCCCTGGGTCTCGCCGAAGCGGATGTGCGCGCGCTTGTTCGCGAGGCTTCCGTCGGCAGCCAGGTCGAAGGCGTGGATCACCCGCCGCGGGGTGTCGCTGTGATAGAGGGTACGGCCATCGGGGGCGATCGCCGGGCCGTTGGCCACCCGATAGCCCGCATCGAGGCGCCGCAGGTGACGGCCTTCCAGGCGATAGAGCGCGCCGCTGGACTCCTCGGCGGCGTCGTCCATGGAGCCGAACCACAGCCGCCCCGCGGGATCGACCTTGGCGTCGTTGAAGCGGTTGCCGGCCGGCTCGTCCTGCGGCGTGGGCCAGGCGGCGACGATGCGCGGCCCGTTTTCCTCCAGGCGCAGATGGACCAGGCGCGAGCGCAGCCCGGCGATGAAGCCGTCGCCGTCGTCGCGGGGCGCCAGCCAGCAGCAGGCCTCGTCCAGCGGCCAGACGCGGGTCTCGCCGCGAGCCGGATCGAAGGCCTGCAGGCGAACGCCGAGGATATCGACGAACAGCAGCTGGCCGGCGTCGCCGCGCTCGGGGCACCACAGCGGCCCTTCGCCGAGTCGGGCACGACCGGCCCAGACGCATTCCAGTGTCGAGGCATCGACCATGGGAATCTCCGTGCTCGAGAGTCAGCCAAGCGCGGCCCCGCCGGACGACGGGGCCGCGGCGGGTCAGGCGCGCTGTCGGCGGGTCTGCTTCCAGCGGTCGAACATCACCGCCAGCAGCAGGATGGCGCCGCGCACCAGGTACTGGTAGAAGGTCGGCACGTTGAGCAGGCCCATGGCGTTCTGCACGCAGCCCATGATCAGCACGCCCACCAGCACCCCGGTGATCGAGGCGATGCCGCCGGACAGCGCCACGCCGCCCAGCACGCAGGCCGAGATCACGGCGAGCTCCAGCCCCTGAGAGGTGTTGGGATCGCCGAGGCCCATGCGCGAGGTCAAGAGCACCCCGGCGATGCCGGCCACCACGCCCTGCAGGCCGAAGACGATGATCTTCAGCCGGCGCACGTTGACCCCGGCCAGGGCCGCGGCCTCGGCGTTGCCGCCGGTGGCCAGCACGTTGCGGCCGAAGGCGGTCATGTTGAGCAGCACGCCGAAGATCACGAAGCAGGCGATCATGGTCCACACCGGCAGGGTCAGGCCGAGGAAGGAGGCGCTGCCCAGCTCGAAGAAGGCCGGCACGGTGATCATCACCGCGTCGCCGCCGGAGGTGATGTAGGCCAGGCCACGCACGAACTCCATGGCCGCCAGGGTGGCGATCAGCGAGTTGATGCCGAAGCGGGCCACTACGAAGCCATTGAAGGCCCCGACGGCGCCGCCGGCGACCACGCCGCCCAGCACGCCGATGATCACGCTGCCCGAGGCCGAGGTGGCCACGGCGGCGACCACCCCGGCGAAGGCCACGATGGAGGCCACCGAGAGGTCGACCTCGCCCAGCGCCAGCACCAGCATCATGGTGGTGGCGATGGTGCCGATCAGCGTCACCGAGAGCAGCAGGCCGACCATGTTGCGGCCGGTCAGGAAATCGGGGATGAATACCGACAGCGCCACGAACAGCACGGCGAAGATGGCGATCAGCCCCGAGGTGTCGAGCAGGGTGCGCAGCGGCTTGGTCAGCCCCTGGCGGCCCTCGGGGCGCGCCGGGGCGCCGCCCTCGTCCTGCGCGATTTTTTGCGTCGTCATAGCGATTTCTCTCGCGATTGTTGTGATATCGAAAGGCGCTCGTTCAGGCCGGCAGCGCCAGGCCCAGCAGGCGTTCCGGGGTGGCCTCGTCGCGTTCCACCACGTCGACCAGGGCACCGTCGCGCATCACCCCGATGCGGTCGCAGATCGAGCTGACCTCGGCCAGGTCGCTGGAGATCACCACCACGCTCTTGCCCTGGTCGGCCAGGTCGTAGAGCAGGGTGTAGATGTCGCGGCGGGCGCCGACGTCGATGCCGCGGGTCGGCTCGTCCATGACGAACAGCTCGATCTCCTCGGACAGCCAGCGGGCCAGGATCACCTTCTGCTGGTTGCCGCCGGACAGCGTGCTGATGCGGGTGCGCGGCCCCGGCGTCTTGATGCTCAACCGATCGATGTACTCGCGGGTGTTGGCCAGCTCCCGCGCCGGCTGGCGGAACAGCCCCCAGCGCTTGTAGAAGCGTCGGCAGCTGACGTTGAGGTTGTCGGTAACGCTGGCAATGGGAAAGATGCCCTGGGACTTGCGGTCCTCCGGGCACATGGCGATGCCGGCGCGGATCGCCTCGCCGGGCGTGCGGAAGCGCCGCGGCGCGCCGGCGAAGCGCACCTCGCCGGCGCGCGGCTTCTCCACGCCACACACCAGCCGCATCAGCTCGCTGCGCCCGGCACCGACCAGGCCGAACAGCCCGAACACCTCGCCGCGCCGCACGCTGAAGCTGACCGGCTCGCTCAGCCCCTTGCCGTCGATGGCGTCGATGGCCATCAGCTCGTCGCCGGCCTCGCGGGCGCGGTAGCCGTAGACGTCCTCGATGTCGCGGCCGACCATCTCGCTGACCAGGGTGTCGTGATCGAGCGTGGCGAGGCTGTCGTGGGTGCGAATGTGCTTGCCGTCGCGGAACACCGTGACGGCGTCACACATCTCGAACACCTCCTCCATGCGGTGGGTGACGTAGAGCACCACCCGGCCCTCGTCGCGCAGCCGCTGGACGATGCGCTTGAGCTGGCGGGTCTCCTGCACCGACAGCGAGCTGGTCGGCTCGTCGAAGGCGATCACCCTGGCGTCGCGCAGCAGGGCGCGGCCGATCTCGATCATCTGCTGCTGGCCGATGGACAGGTCGCGGACCTTGGTCGACGGGTGGATCTCGTCCTCGCCCAGCTCGCGCAGGATGCGCAGCGCCTCGTCGCGCAACCGGCGGCGGTCGACGAAGCCGCGCCGGGCCGGCAGCTGGCCGAGCAGCAGGTTCTCGGCCACCGAGAGGTTCGGCGACAGCGTCAGTTCCTGGTAGATGATCGCGATGCCCTGGCGCAGCGCCTGGCGGGCGTTGGCGAAGACGTGGCGCTCGCCGCCCAGCCACAGCGCGCCCTCGGTGACGCGATTGACGCCGCTGAGCACCTTGAGCAGGGTCGACTTGCCGGCGCCGTTCTCGCCCATCAGGGCATGCACCTGGCCGGCATGGGCGGCGAAGCTCACCCCGTCCAGGGCGCGAACGCCGGGGAATTCGACGCTGATGCCGTCGAAACGCAGGTAGGGGTCTGACATGGCAGATGACTCCTGGGCGGAAGACGCGCCCGGCCCCCCGCGGCCCGGGCGGGCGGGATCAGAGGCCGAGCTCATCGCGCACGTCCTGCCAGTTGTCGCGGGTCATCAGGGTGCCGGAAGTCACGGTATTCTCCGGCGGCTTCTCGCCCTCGGTGATCCAGGCGTAGAGGTCCTCCGCGGTCTGGCGGCCGTGCATGGTGGAGCTCACCGCCACGGTGCCGTGGAAGCCGGTGGGTTTCTCGCGGGAGAACTCGGCGAAGGCCGCGCCGGAGCCGTTGATACCGACGCCGATCACGTCCTCGGCGCCCAGCCCGTACTGCTCGCTGGCGCGCACGCCGCCCAGCACGCTCTCCTCGTTGAGGGCGTAGATCACCCAGTGCTCGTAGTCGCCGCGCTTGGCGAACACCGGTGAGGCGGCCGAGAAGGCGCTGCTGGTGTCGGTATTCTGCTGGGGCGCGTCGAAGATGTTGTCCTCTTGGAACCCGGCATCGAGCAGCGCATCGGTGGCGCCGTCGGTACGTTCCTTGGCGGTGGGCAGCTCGTAGTTGGTGATGCGAAGCGCGGCGACCTCCTGCGGGTCCCAGCCGCGGGCCTTCATCTCGTCGGCGATCGCCTCGCCCACCTGCTGGCCGATCTTGTAGCCGGACATGCCCAGGTGCGGCACGCCCTCCATGGGCTCGCCATCGGGGCCGACGAAGCGGTCGTCCACGGTAACCACCTTCATGCCGTACTGCTCGGCGCGGTTCATGATCGCCGGCCCCAGGCGCACGTCCGGCGGGCAGATCACGAAGCCCTGGGCGCCCTGGGAGTTGAGGTTGTCGATGGCGCTGAGCACCTGCTGGCCGTCCTCGCCGGCCAGGCGCACCACCTCGAAGCCCTTTTCCTCACCGACGGCGGTGGCGGCCTGCTGCTCGTTGATGAACCAGGCCTGCTCGGGCTTCTTGACGATGAAGCCCATGGTGACGTCGTCCTGGGCCTGGGCACCGCTGAGGGCGGCCATGGCGATGGCGCCACCAAGCGCCAGACGTGCGAATCGAGACGTGAGAGTCATGCCGTGCTCCTTTCGCCCCTGTCGGGGTCATTGTTGTTGGAGGTCGTTGTCGTGGGAAATCGAGTCGGTCGAAAGACGCCTTCACCCTAGCCAGCTCACGGCATAACCCTCTAATACCCAAACCCAGCGATAGCGATACAAGTTTTGCTATCACGACGCGGCAAACGACGCCGTCAGGCGACACCGATGCCGGCCGGCGCTCCTTCCGGGCGAGACTAAAGTTGCGTTTGCCCTACCCTGGCACCGCGGCCGCAAACGAAAGAAGCCGCCCACCGGCGGCTTCACATCGAGCATGAAACGGCGGCAATGCCTCAGTCGTCGTCGGCATCCGTCGAGAAGCGGTAGACCGTCAGCGAGCGATAGGTCTCGTCGGGTTCGAGAATCGTCGAGGGGAAATCCGGCCGATTGGGCGAGTCGGGAAAGTGCTGGGTTTCCAGCGCGAAGCCGGAACGTTTCAGGTAGGGCTCACCGCCCTTGCCAGTCACGCTGCCGTCGAGGAAATTCCCCGAATAGAACTGCAGGCCGGGCTCGGTGGTGGCGATCTCGAGCACGCGGCCGCTGTCGGGATCGACGACCCGGGCCGCCGATCGGGGCGCGTCCAACGGGGCGTTGTCCATGGCCAACACGAAGTTGTGATCGTAGCCGCCGCCGCGGGCCAGCTGACGATTGTCGTCGCCGATGCGCCGGCCGATCGGGGTCGGCTGACGGAAGTCGAAGGGCGTGCCCGCCACGTCGCGGATCTCGCCGGTGGGAATCAGCGTCTCGTCGACCGGTGTAAAGGCATCGCCGTGGATCGTCAGCACGTGATCGAGAATGCTGGGATCGCCCTCGCCGGAGAGATTGAAGTAGCTGTGCTGGGTCAGATTGACCGGCGTCGCCCGGTCGGTCTCGGCGCGATAGCTCACCTCCAGGGCGTTGTCGTCGGTCAAGGTATAGGTGACCGTTGCCTCGAGCCGGCCGGGATAGCCCTCCTCGCCGTCCTCGCTGACATAATGCAGGATCACGCCCTCGCCATTCTCGTCGCTGAACGGCTCGGCCTGCCACAGCCGCCGGTCGAAGCCCTCTTCGCCACCGTGCAGATGGTTGTCCCCGTCGTTGGTGGCCAACTGGTAGGTCGTGCCGTCGAGGCTGAAACGCCCCTGGTCGATGCGGTTGCCGTAGCGACCGATCAGGGCGCCGAAGTAGGGGTTCAGCCGACGGTAGGCCTCGGACAGATAGCCGTCGAGGGTGTCGAAACCGAGCACGATATCCTCGACATTTCCCTCTCGATCGGGTGCCTTCAGCGAGACGATGATCCCGCCATAATTCATGACCTCGACCGTCATGCCGTCGGCATTGGTGAGGCGATAGAGCGTGACCTCTCGGCCGTCGGGCAGTTCGCCGAACGGCGCCGCCTCGACGCCCCTGTTCCCCACATGGTGCGCCATGTCGTCTCCTCTTCCCTGTGATATGTCGTCGGCCATGGCAGCGCCACCGCCGATCATGAACAGGCCGATGGCCCCGCCAAGGGCCCGGCATCGTGTCGCGTCGAACATAGCAGAAAGTCCACTTTTTCCGGGTCGGCACGTTGCGTTAGAACGGAGCTAGTGCAACGGGAGGGCGCCGGATGCGCCCTCCATCGCCAACCTAGGCAAGGCCCATCGGAAAGGACCAATAATGTTCGCCACGACAGTCGATATACAAAGCGTTATCGCCCCATGAAGGCATCGCACGCTCCCGACGCCCTGCCCCCGGACTGGTTCCTGCGCGTTCGACTAAAGTTCCGCCATCTACAGCTGTTCGTCGCCCTCGACGAACAGCGCAACCTGCATCGCGCCGCTGAGAGCCTGGGCATGAGCCAGCCGGCGGCCTCCAAGCTGCTCGGTGACCTGGAGTCGCAGCTCGGCGTGGCGCTGTTCGAGCGCCACTCCCGCGGCCTCACGCCCAACTGGTACGGCGAGTGCCTGATCCGCCATGCCCGGGGCATCGTCTCCCAGCTGCAGCACGCCGGGGAGGAGCTCAACGCCCTGGAGGCAGGCAACGCCGGGGTGGTCTCGGTCGGCACGGTGATGGCGCCGGCGGTGACGCTGTTGACCAGTGCCATCGAGCGCGTGCATCGCGACCTGCCCGGCCTCAAGATCGGCGTCGACGTCGGCGTCAGCCGGGGCCTGGTGTCGCGACTGCTGGAGGGCGAGCTCGACTTCGCCATCACCCGCATCCCCGCCGGCTTCCCGGCGGAGCGCTTCGTGTTCGAGGAAATCGGCGAGGAGGCGCTGTGCTTCGTGTGCCGCGAGGGGCATCCGCTGACCGGGCAGGCGCCGCTGACGCTGGAGGCGATGGCCGCCTATCCCTGGGCGCTGCAGCCGCCGGGGGCGCTGATGCGCCAGCGGGTCGACGGGCTCTTCCTGCAGCACGGCGTCGTGCCGCCGCGCCAGATCGTCGACACCGCCGACGTGCTGGTGGCCCTGGCGCTGGTCGACAAGTCGGATACCCTCACCGTCACCACCCGCGAGACCGCCGACTTGCTGTGCGCACCCCAGCGCTTCCGCCGGCTGCCCTTCGAGGAAGCGCTGAGCGTGCAACCCTACGGCCTGGTGAGCCTGCGCGACCGGCGCCTGTCCCCCGGCGCCGCGGCGCTGATGGCCAGCCTGCGCGAACTGGTGGCGCATCAGCGCCGGCTAGTCGAACCTCAGCCCTCGAACGGCTCGACGCTCTCGCGACGCCCGTAGAGGAAAACATCCGCCACCTGGCGCAGCGGCGCGACGTCGACGTCGGAGCGGCCGGCGGCGGCGAGCTCGGCGAAACGCGCGTAGAGCCCGGCGTATTCCTGGCCGACCATGGCCGCCAGCCGCGACGGCTCGTCATCGCCGTCGCCGGTGGGCGCGTCCACCATCACCTCATCGTCGATCAGCAGACGATTGCCGCCGTGGGTCAGGCGCAGCCGGCCGGCGTCGGTCGTCACGCGTACCTCCCAGGTCACCTCGCCGGTCTGGCGGAAGTCGAAGTCGGCCTCGATCGGCGTCTCGTCGGCGTCCATGAAGGCCAGCTCAGCGGCGATCGGCGTCTGGCAGTTGGCCGGCACCTCGAGGGTCGCCCGGCGCAGGAAGAACGGCCGCGGCAGCACCTTGGTGACCACCGAGAGGGCGTTGATGCCGGGGTCGAACACACCCATGCCGCCGGGCTCCCACAGCCAGGACTGACCGGGGTGCCAGACGCGCACGTCCTCCTTCCACTCGATCTCGACGCTATCGATGCGGCGCTCGGCCAGCCACTCGCGCGCCCTGGCCACGCCGGCGGCCTGCTGGGAGTGCCAGGCGGCGAACAGCGTGCCCGGGCAGCGCTCGGCGAGTTCGACCAACGCCGCGACCTCGCTGAGCGTGGCGCCCGGCGGCTTCTCCAGCATCACGTGCTTGCCGGCCTCCAGCGCCTGGCGCGCCTGGGCGTAGCGCAGGTGGGTCGGGGTGCAGATGGCCACGGCATCGAGGTCGGGCTCGGCGGCCAGCATCGCCTCGAGCGAAGAATAGTGCGGCAGGCCGTCGATGCCCGCCACGGGGTCGGCACCGGCAGTCAGACGCAGGGTCGGATGAGCCTGGATGGCCGGCAGGTGCTGGTCTCGGGCGATCTTGCCGAGGCCCACGAGACCGATGGAAAGGGTAGACATGGCGATTCCTGAACGAAGGGGAAACGATGAGCGGACCATACCAGAGCATATGTAGAACATACAGTCTCACCCGGCGCCGGGCTCAGTGCGGCCCCGGCGCCTCCGCCCGACGGGTGCCGACATCGGTCGTGTCGGCATCGGCGGTTTCGCTCCCGGCGGTCTCCTCGATCAGCTCGCGCTCGTCAGGCGCGCCGGCGGCGGCCTTCTGGCGCTGGCGGCGCAGGTCGCGCAGGGTACTGATCAGCATCGCGGCGACGATGATGCCGCCGCCGATGAAGGCCGCCACGGTCGGCACCTCGCCGACCCAGACCCACACCAGCAGGGTGCCGACCAGGGTCTCGAGCAGCATCACCAGGCTGACCTCGGCGCCCGGCAGATAGCGCGGCCCGGTCTGGATCAGGAAATAGGCGATCGGCAGCAGCACGCCCATGGCGGCCAGATAGCGCATGTCTTCCGCCGAGGGCAGCTGAATTCCGCCCATCAGCGCGCCCGGTATCAGCATGGCCAGGCAGCCCAGCGGCAGGATCACCGTGGTGTCGACGCCGCGCCGACGCTGGCCCTTCTGGGCGCTGGCCACGGTGGTGTTGATGGCGATGCACAGCGGCACGCCCAGGGCCACGGCGAGCCCGAGCAGACTGCCGCCGCCGATCTCGCCCGAGGCCATCAGGCAGGCGCCGGCGACGCAGAACGCGATCACCACCCAGGTCTGGCGGCGCAGCCGCTCGCCGAACACCACCAGGCCGATCAGCGCGGCGACCAGCGGCGCCAGGTTCATCATCACCAGCACGTTGCCGGCGGCGGTGAGGCGGCTACCGATGACGAAGGCCCAGGCGCTGGTGCCGAAGGCCAGCGGGCACCACCAGGCCGCTGGGCCGCAGGCCTTCACCGCCGCCGGCAGCTCGCGGCCGTAGCGCAGCAGGGCGATGGCGAGCAGCACGACGCCGAGCAGCAGGCCGCGCCAGAACATGAAGGTGGCCACATCCACCGAGGTGGCCTTGATCAGCAGGGCATCCGGCGACAGCAGCAGCACCCCGGTCATGGTGATCAGGTAGCCCCGCAGGCGAAACGGCAAACGCTGCCACATCTTCGCTTCCCCCCTCGGCGCAAGCGCCGACGACACAGTGATAAACAGGCGGTAAAAACGACGAGCAGGCCGGGGTTTCCCCCGGCCTGCTCGGCTTGGCGATGCGAGCGACGCTCACTCCTGGGTCAGGAGCGACGCCTCACGCTGGCGAGATCGCCTCAGGCGCGTTCGCGACGCGGCACCGGACCGTCGTCGTCGCGACGGCGACGCGGCGCACGCTCGGCGGGAGCGCGGTCTTCGCTGATTTCCAGCGGACGACCGGCGACGCGGGCACGCCCCATCTTGTCGAGGATGCTCGACGGCAGGTTGTTCGGCAACTCGACGACGGAAAACGCATTGCGGATGTCGATCCGGCCGATGCGGTTGCCCTCGATGCCGCCTTCGTTGGCCAGGGCGCCGACCAGCTGACCCGGCTTGACGCCGTCCTTGTGGCCCACGGAAACGCGGTAGCGGGTCATGCCCTCGCGCGGCGCACGGTCGCGGGGACCGTTCTCGCGACGCGGCTTGCCGTCGCGGCGGTCGTTGCGATCGTTACGCTCCTTGCGCGGCGCCTGGAGGCGACCGATCGGCGCCTCGTCGGCGCGGGCCAGGGCGGAGAAGGCACAGGCCAGCTCGACCGGATCGTAGCCTTCGCCGATCAGCTGCTCGATCAGGGCGCGCTGCTCCTCGGCGCCTTTGGTCACGGCGGCGACGGCGCGCTGGTGGAAGACCTGATCGCGATGGGCGCGGATGGCGGCCTCGTCGGGCAGTGCCATCTCGCTCATCTTCTGGCCGGTGGCCTGCTCCAGCCAGCCCACCTTGCGGCTCTCGCGGTTGCCGGCGAAGGTGATCGCCACACCGCTGCGACCGGCACGACCGGTACGGCCGATGCGGTGGGTGTAGGCCTCGCTGTCCTGGGGCAGGTCATAGTTGATGACATGGGTGATGCGCGGCACGTCGAGGCCGCGGGCGGCCACGTCGGTGGCGATCAGCACGTCGACCTTGCCGCGCTTGAGGCGGGTGATGGTGCGCTCGCGCAGGCTCTGGTCCAGGTCACCGGACAGGCTGGCCACGTTGACGCCACGGGCGGAGAGCTGCTCCATCAGGGTGGTGCAGGCGGCCCGGGTGCGCACGAAGACGATAGCGGCATCGACCGGCTCGACCTCGAGGATGCGCGCCAGCGCCTCCTGCTTGGCACCGCCCTCGATGCGCACGCGGCGCTGCTCGATGTTCTCGCCGGTGGTGGTGCGCGACTCGATGGTCACCTTGACCGGCTCGACGAGATAGCGGTTGACGATGCGCTCGATCTCGGTCGGCAGGGTGGCGGAGAAGAACACGCGCTGGGCGTCCTGCGGGGTGTCGGCGACCACGCGCTTGACGTCGTCGATGAAGCCCATGCGCAGCATCTCGTCGGCTTCGTCCAGCACCAGGGCGGAGAGGCCATCGAGCTTGAGGCTGCCACGATCCAGGTGATCGATGATGCGACCCGGGGTGCCGACCACCACCTGGGCGCCGCGGCGCAGCGCCTGCAGCTGGTCGCGATATTCCATGCCGCCGCACAGGGTGGCGACTTCCAGGCCCTTGAGGTTCTGGCCGTACTTGGTGAAGGAGACGGCCACCTGCTGGGCCAGCTCGCGGGTCGGCGCCATCACCAGCACCTGGGGAGCGCGCTTGTCGAGGTCGAGGCGCGAGAGCAGCGGCAGGGCGAAGGCGGCGGTCTTGCCGGTACCGGTCTGGGCCTGGCCCAGCATGTCGCGGCCTTCCAGCAGTGCCGGAATGGTCTGTGCCTGGATCGGCGACGGAGTCTGGTAGCCGAGGGTCTCGATGGCGGAGAGAACGGCAGGCAGCAGGGCCAGATCGCCGAAACTCGGCGAGGCGACGGAAGTCGAGGTCATGAATCACACCTTGGTAGGCCGGCATCGCCGGCAAGAAACATCATGGCGCCCCTGACGCGGTCACACGGTCAAGGTTCCTGCACGAGGGCAGGTCGTCGTCAACATCGGAGTCGGGGACGCCGGTCGCACCTGGCATCGGTTCGAGCCCGCCATGGCAGGCGAACCGTCGTGGCGACCGTTTGCGCCGAATTCGCCCGGGTGGCGAACTCTCGGCGGCGCTCCATCTTCACAGTTCGAACGCATTGGGCGGTAGGCCCGGCGTCTTCGCGAGCGTCGCGGTCACGATGCGTGACGCGGCGCTGAGTAGGATGGTGGGGTCAGCACATGCGAGGAGCGCGCATGCTACCATCGTCCCGTTGATCTGGCCAATCTTTTCCGGCGAGACGCCGCATCGACATCGGGGCTGACCCGGCGACAGGTCTCCGAAGGGGCGCTGTAAACCCGTCCCTGGGCGCTACCGACGCCATCCCTGGCGTAGGCCCCCTTCTGCGACCTGTCCCCGGCGCCCCTCGCATGGCCAGAGATCCCCGCCCTTTTTCTTTCTTCAGGAGCCTTCATGCCGAACCTCTGGGTCGACGCCGATGCCTGCCCGCGGATCGCCCGCGAGATCATCGTGCGCGCCGCCGAACGCACCGCCACCCCGACCACCTTCGTCGCCAATCACCAGGTGCCGCTGCCGCCCTCGAAATGGGTGAAGGGGCTGGCGGTCAGCCACGGCTTCGACGCCGCCGACGACGAGATCGTCGACCGCCTGGCAGCCGGCGATCTGGTGATCACCTCGGACCTGCCGCTGGCCCTGGCCGCCATCGAGCGCGGCGCCAGCGTGATGACCAGCCGCGGCGAGGCGCTGAACGAGAGCAACATCCGCGCCCGCGTGCAGATGCGGGACTTCATGGAAACATTGAGAGCCAGCGGCGAACACACCGGCGGGCCCAAGGGTTATTCGGACGTCGACCGGCGGGAATTCGCCAACGCGCTGGATCGGTGGTTGGCGAAGAGAAAGTAAGGAGTATGGAGTGAGGGGTAAGGAGTGAGGCGTTACCCCCTCACACCTCGTCTCCTCACGCCTCACCGACCTGATCGCGAATCCCCTGCCCCGGCAGCCGCTCGCGGTCGTGGGGACGGTCGAGGCCGAGCAGCGGGCCGGCCGGCACGATACCGTTGGGATTGATGGTCTTGTGGCTCATGTAGTAGTGGCGCTGGATATGGTCCATGTTCACCGTCTCGGCCACGCCCGGCCACTGATAGAGCTCGCGCACGTAGTTCGAGAGGTTCGGGTAGTCCTCGAGGCGGCGCAGGTTGCACTTGAAGTGGCCGTGATAGACGGCATCGAAGCGCACTAGGGTGGTGAACAGGCGGATGTCGGCCTCGGTGAGCCACTCCCCGGCCAGGTAGCGCCACTCCGAGAGCCGCGTCTCCAGCCGGTCGAGGGCGGCGAACAGCGCCTCGACGTGGCGTTCGTAGACGTCCTGCTCGGTGGCGAAGCCGGCCTTGTAGACGCCGTTGTTGACGTTGTCGTAGACGTCGGCGTTGACGGCGTCGATGGTCTCGCGCAGGTCCTCCGGGTAGAGGTCCAGGCGGTTGCCGGTCAGCTCGTCGAAGGCGTCGTTGAAGATGCGCACCAGGTCCGCCGACTCGTTGCTGACGATGCGGTCGTCACGGCGATCCCACAGCGCCGGCACCGTGACGCGGCCGGTGTAGTGCGGGTCGGTCAGGGTATAGAGCTGGTGGTGAAAATCGACGCCGTTGAGCGGGTCGCCGCTCGAGCCCTCGTCGCGATGATAGCTCCAGCCCTGATCGAGCATCAGCGGGCTGGTGTGCGAAACGCCGATCAGCGACTCGAGCCCCTTGAGGCGACGCATGATCAGCACGCGGTGCGCCCAGGGGCAGGCCAGCGAGACGTAGAGATGATAGCGGTCGGCCTCGGCGGTGCGCGCCGGCCGGCCGTCGGGGCCGGGACTGCCGTCCGGAGTGATCCAGTCGCGCAGCTTGGCGGATTCGCGCACGAACTCACCGCCGTGCGCCTGGGTGTCATACCACTGGTCGTGCCACTGGCCGTCGATCAGCAAGCCCATCTCGAATTCCTCTCTCAGAACGTTTACGCCTAGCGTAAACCGAGAAAATCGAAGCTCAAGCGCAGTTTTTGGCCGTTGTCATTCGTTTTCTTCGAACGGTTAACTGGCGTTGCGCCCTCGCACGCTGTCGCGCAGCTGCTGGGCCATGGCGCGGGTGGCCGGCCCGGCACGGTCCTGATCGCGGTGAATGAGCTGAATGGGGACCTCGCGCACCCCGCCGGCCGACAGCGGCAACGGCTTGAGACGCCCGGCCTCGAGGCTGTCGCCCAGGCGCGTCTCCGGCACCCAGGCGAAGCCGAGGTTGCGCTCCAGCATGCCGATGGAGGTATCGAGATGGCTCACCGTCCAGCGCTGCTCGGCCTTGAGCCAGCCGGAATCCTGCGCTCGTCCCTGGGCGGAATCGCGCACCACCAGCTGGCGATGCTGCTCCAGGTCGCGCAGGTCGAGCGGGCGGCCCAACCGGTGCAGGGCGTGATCGGGATGGGCCACGGCGATGAAGCGCACCGTCACCAGCGGCTCGCCGAGGAAGCCCTGGGCGCCGAGCCCCGAGATCAGCAGATCGGCCTCGCCGTCCTTGAGCATCTCGACGCCGCCGTTGAGCACCGTCTCGTGAAGCTGCACGCGCACGTAGGGGAAGGCCGCGGAGAAGGCATCCAGCGCCCGCGCCAGGGCATCCGGCGGAAAGAGCTGGTCAATGGCCAGCACGATCTCGGCCTCCAGCCCCTCGCCCAGGCGTGCGGCGACATCTTCCAGCGAGGCGGCGCTGTCGAGCAGCTGGCGGGCGCGCCGCAGCAGCAGCTCGCCGGCTTCGGTCAGCCGCACCTGTCGCCCCACCGGCTCCAGCACCGCCACACCGAGCTGTTCTTCCAGCTTGTGCACCGCATGGTTGAGCGTCGAGGGGCTCTTGTGAATGGCCTCGGCGGCGCGTGAGAAGCCGCCATGGTCGACCACGGCGGCCAGCATCTGCCACTGGGCGAGGGTGACGCGAGACATGTTCGATTTCCTCGAATATAACAGGCGAAAAGTTGCGCTTAATCTTCGAAAAAATCGGCCTAGAATGCCAGACATTCCATCACCGCCAGGGAGATAGAAACGATGCCCCAGCCCCTCGACCGCCGCATCCAACGTCGCCTCAGGAGTCAGCCCAGCCAGGACGGCGACGGCGTCGCCATTCGCCGCCTGCACGACTTCGGCGGCGGCCTGGACCCGTTTCTGATGCTCGACGAGCTCGAGGCAGCGCCTCACGACGAGGCGATCGGCGGCTTTCCGCCCCATCCGCATCGCGGCATCCAGACCCTGACCTACGCCCTGCACGGCGGCCTACGCCACGAGGATCACCTCGGCCACCATTCGAGCATCGGCGCCGGCGACGCCCAATGGATGCATACCGGCCGCGGCATCATTCACGGCGAGACGCCCTTCGCCGACGCCCGGGGCCTGCATGCCTTCCAGCTGTGGCTCAATCTTGCCGCCGCCGACAAGCTGAGCCCCCCCACCTATCGCGACGTGCGCCGCAATGAGATGCCGCGGCTGGACCGGCCTGGCGTGAGTCTGACGGCACTCGGAGGCGACTGGCAGCTGGCCGACGGCGAGCGCGTCAGCGGCCCGCTCGAGGCCCTGGCCGGCCAGGGCAGCGTGGCCCATGCCACGTTTGACGCCGGCGGCACACTGTCACTCGCATCAGACGCCACCACCCTGCTGGTCTTCGTCTTCGACGGCGAACTGACGGTAGGCGGCGACGGCGTCACCCAGGGCGAGCTGGTACGCCTCGGCGAAGGCGGCCGCTTGACCTTGACCAGCGCCGGCGGGGCCCAGGCGCTGCTGCTGGCGGGAGAGCCTCACAATGAGCCGATCGCCCACTACGGGCCCTTCGTGATGAATCATCGCCATGAGCTCGACCAGGCGCTGCGCGACTATCAGAACGGGACCTTCGTCGACTGATCCCGCTCGTGGCGGGTTGCCAGACGCCCGCGGCGCATGGCAGAGTCAATTAACAAACACTGTTCACCATGCTGGGCCCCGTGTCAGGGGGGCCGAGCATGGCCTTGCTGTATAGGTGTACAGCCTAGGCACCCTCAGCATCATGGGTTAAGGTTCTACTGCCTTTTTATGCGTTATACACCTATTCACCACGGCCGAAACCATCATGCGAATCCTTAATTCGCTGCCCCGCACGCACAAGTTGCTGCTGTTGCCCGTTGCCACCATGGTCACCGTGCTGGGCGCTCACAAGATTCTCACTTCCATCGAGGATGCCCATCAGGATGGGCAGCGTCAGGACACCGTTCTGGTCCCCCTCGGTGAAGACGCCAGCCCCGGCGTACCCTCTCTCGCCTTGGACCGCGCCCCGGTCGCCGAAGCCATCGCACTCGCCTCGCGGGCCAAGGACGCCACCCAGGATGCCATTCCGCTCTCCCAGCTGAAGCCCTCCGAGATCGTCGACGTCTCCTTCGCCAAGGCCGCTCACGCCGATGTCGACGTCGACACCTCCGACGCCCCGCAGCTGGACGACGCCGCGCGTCATCTGGCGATCGTGATCGGCACGGTCGCCAGCGGCATGCTGAACGACGACGAGCGGGTGGTGGCCGATGCCACCTCCTACGAGAACGTGTCCTCCGACGAGCTGGAACTGTTCGACGACGGCCCGATCGTCCTCGACCAGGAGATCGACGCCGAAGAGCCTTACGTGCCCGAATGGCTGACCTATACCGTCGAGTCCGGCGACACCTTCGCCCTGATGGCCCAGAACACCCTGGGGCTGGGCTACAGCGAGGTCACCGCTCTGCTCGACAAGCTGCCCGAGCCGGAGCTGCTGACCCGCTGGCGGGCCGGTGACCATTTCGAGTATCAGCTCGACGAACAGGGCAAGCTGCTGTCTCTGCGGCTGATGAAGAACGCCCGCGATGGCTACCTGATCGATCATGACGACGACGGCCAGCTCGAGGTGGCCACCATCGAGCGCGCCGGCGAGGCGACACAGCGGCTCTATGCCGGCACGGTCAGCGGCAGCTTCGCGCGCTCGGCCCAGGCTACCGGCCTGAACAGCGCCGAGGTCGCCGAACTCTCCCACGTGCTGGAGAAGAAGCTCGATTTCCGCCGCGACACCCGTCGCGGCGATCGTTTCAGCGTGCTGGTGGAATCCGACATCATCGACGGCGAGAGCCTCGACCCGCGCGTGCTGGCGGTCAGCTACGAAGGCTCCCGCATGGACCTGACCCTGGTACGCAACGCCGAGGACAACCGCTTCTACACGCCGAACGGCGAGAGCCTCGATCCGGCCTTCGACCGCTACCCTTTCACCGGCCACTACCGCATCAGCTCGTCCTTCAACCTGCACCGTCGCCACCCCGTGACCGGCCGCATCAGCCCCCATAAGGGCACCGACTTCGCCATGCCGAGCGGCACGCCGGTCGACGCCCCGGCCGACGGTCGCGTGGTGCGGGTCGGCAACCATCCGCTGGCCGGCCGCTACATCGTCATTCAGCAGGACAACGGCTACAAGACGCGCTTTCTGCACCTCTCGAAGCCGATGGTCAGCCGCGGTGACCGCGTGACCCGCGGCGAGGAAATCGGCCTGTCCGGCAGCACCGGCAGGGTCACGGGGCCGCACCTGCACTACGAGATCCTGGTCAACAATACCCAGGTGAACGCCATGACGGTCGACCTGCCACAGAGCAAGAGTCTTAGCGGCGATGCCCTGGTCGCCTTCAAGCAGGAAGCCCAGCCCATGCTGGCGGCCCTGCAGAGCGGCGAAACCGGTACCACCTCGGTGGCCAGCACCGACACGCAGCCGGCCGACGCCTCCGACGACGAGAGCTGATCGCCCGAGCTTTCCGCTCGGCCGACACGACGACGCCCCGCCCCGTGCGGGGCATCGTCGTGTCGTCACTCTCTTTCGTCGGCCGCGTCCTCCGCTAGACTGGGGCTCTCTCGCCGACACGGAGCCCGCCCTTGTCCTCGCGCGCCGTACCGCCCTCCTCCGTCTCTTCGCCCCTGGCCATGCTCGGCGTCTTTCGCTACAGCCATCGGGCCCTGGGGCTGGTGTGGCAGACCTCGCGCCGCCTGACCCTCGGCCTCGCCCTGTGCACCCTGGTCGCCGGCGTACTGCCCGCCGTGGCCGCCTGGGTCGGCCAGCTGATCGTCGACGGGATGGTGGCCGCCATGGATCGACACGAGCAAGGCGCGGCGCCGCTGACCGACCTGCTGTGGCCGGTGCTGCGCTATGTGCTGCTGGAAGCCGCGGTGGTGGCACTCATCGCGCTGGCCCAGCGCGGCCTGGCGGCCCAGCAGTCGCTGCTGCGGGCGCTGCTCGGCCAGAAGGTCAACGTCATGATCCTGGAGAAGGCCGGCACCCTGTCGCTTGCCCAGTTCGAGGACTCGGAGTTCTACGACAAGCTGACCCGCGCCCGGCGCGAGGCCTCGACCCGCCCGCTGGGGCTGGTCAACAAGACCTTCTCGCTGCTGCAGAACGCCATCTCGCTGGCGAGCTTCGGCGTGCTGCTGGTCGGCTTCTCGCCCTGGGCGCTGCTGGTGCTGGTGGTCGGCGCCCTGCCGGTGTTTTTGTCCGAGGCGCGCTTCTCCGGCGACGCCTTCCGGCTGTTCCGCTGGCGCTCGCCCCAGACCCGCATGCAGATGTATCTGGAAACCGTGCTGGCCCGCGAGGACAGCATCAAGGAGGTCAAGCTGTTCGGCCTCGAACCGCTGCTGCTCGACCGCTACCGGCGCATCTTCGAGACCCTCTACGCCGAGGATCGACGGCTGACGATCCGCCGCGAGACCTGGGGCTTCCTGCTCGGCCTGCTGGGCACCCTGGCCTTCTACGCCGCCTACGCCTGGGTGGTGGCGGACACCGTGGCCGGCCGGCTGACGCTGGGCGAGATGACCATGTACCTGATGGTCTTCAAGCAGGGCCAGGCGGCACTGTCGGCGAGCCTGACCGCCATCGGCGGCATGTACGAGGACAATCTCTACCTCTCCAACCTCTACGAGTACCTGGAGCAGCCGGTGCCCGAGGAAACCGGGCATCTCACCGAGGGCGACAGCCCCGGTGACGGCATCCGCTTCGAGGACGTGGGCTTCACCTATCCCGGCGCCGAGAAGGCCGCGCTCTCCGGCATCGACCTGCATCTGACGCCCGGCCGCAGCCTGGCGCTGGTCGGCGTCAACGGCTCGGGCAAGACCACCCTGATCAAGCTGCTGACCCGCCTCTACGATCCCACCGTGGGGCGCATCCTGCTCGACGGCAGCGACCTGCGCGACTGGGACCGGGCGACCCTGCGCCGGCGCATCGGGGTGATCTTCCAGGACTTCGTGCGCTATCAGCTCAAGGTTGGCGAGAACCTGGGCGCCGGCGACGTGGCCGCCTTCGAGGACGAGACCCGCTGGCAGGAGGCCGCCCGCCGCGGGCTGGCCGAGGACTTCATCGCCGACATGCCGGGCGGCTATCACACCCAGCTGGGGCGCTGGTTCAAGGGCGGCCAGGAGCTCTCCGGCGGCCAGTGGCAGAAGATCGCCCTGGCCCGCGCCTACATGCGCGAGGAGGCCGACATCCTGGTGCTCGACGAGCCCACCGCAGCCATGGACGCCGCCGCCGAGGCGGCGGTCTACGCCGACTTCCGCGACCACGCCCGGGACAAGATGACGGTGCTGATCTCGCACCGCTTCTCCACCGTCCGCGCCGCCGACCAGATACTGGTCATCGACGGCGGACGCATCCTCGAGCGTGGCGACCATGCGAGCCTGATGGCGCTCGACGGCCGCTATGCGCGCCTGTTCCGGCTGCAGGCCCAGGGCTACGAATAGCGCCGAAGGCAGACGCCGTCAGATGGCCGGCGCACTGGCCAGCGCGGCGATCAGCGCCGGATCGCGGCCGTAGACGTCCGGGCGGAAGCTCGCCAGACCGCCCGCCTCGCCCCAAGCGGTCCAGTAGGTCAGCGCCAGCGGCACCGGACGAGCCAGGGAGACGTTGTCGGTCTCGCCGCCGGCCAGCCGTGCGTCGAGATCGATGCGCGAGCCGCTGTCGGCGATCAGCAGGCGCGCCAGCTCGGCGACGTTCTCCACGCGGATGCAGCCGGAGCTCAGCGCCCGCTGCGACTGCTGGAACAGCCCGCGGGCCGGCGTATCGTGCAGATAGACCAGGTGATCGTTGGGGAAGCGCAGCACCAGCCGCCCCAGCGGATTGTGGGCACCGGCACGCTGACGCAGCATCACCGCCCCCGGGCGACGCCAGTCGATCTCCCGGGGATCCAGCCGCCGTCCCTGCGGGTCGAGCACCTCCATGTCATGCTCGGCCAGATAGCCGAGATCGCGACGTACCCGGGGCAGCACGTCCTCGCGCAGGATGGTCGGCGGCACCGTCCAGGTAGGGTTCAGGGTCAGGTAGGTGATCTCGGAGCGCAGCACCGGAGACTCGCGGCCCGGCTGGCCGACGATCACCCGCGCCTGCCAGCGCTCGCCGTTCGGACGGCGGTAGTCGAGCCGCTGCCCGGCCAGATCCACCGTCAGGTGCCAGTCGGGCAGCCCGCCGGACAGCCAGCGGGCCCGCTCCAGATTGGCGCGCAGGGTCTCGAGACGCGCGCTGGCCGGCACGTTGAGCGCCGCTCGGGTGCGCGGGCCGATCACGCCGTCGTCGGCCAGCATGTGGCGGCGCTGAAAACGCCTGACCGCGGCCGCCAGGGCATCGTCGTAGCGGTTCCGGGCCGGCGCCTCCAGCGCGATACCCGGCAGCTGAGCGGCATAGTGGCTCGCGTCGGCGGCCATCACCTCGAGCTCGCCGATCATCGCCAGGCGCCGGCGCAGCAGCGCCACCTCGTCGTCGACGTCGCCCGGGCGCAGCGGTTCCTGGCGCGCCGGAAGCGTCGGCCACCCGCCCAGCAGGACGATATGACGATAGCGCGCCAGCGCCTGACGCAGGCCGGCATAAGCCTCGCCCTCGGGGCGCGCCAGGGCCAGCGCCGCGCCCGCGTCACCGTCCTCGAGGGCCCGCTCGATGCCGGCCAGATCCAGGCGCGGCGGCGCCACCGGGATCTCCCAGTCGGGATAGACGTCACGCGGGTCGAGACGCCCGCGCTGCAGCTGGGTCAGGGCGGCCAGCAGGGTGCGGCTGGCCTCCAGGTCGAAGCGCATCCGCTCGGCCTCGCCGGCCGCCGGATCCAACGCCGCCTCGGCCCGCTGCGAAAGCCGCGTTGGATGATAGTCGGCGGGTACCAGCCCGTCGCCATCGAGGGACTCGAGCAGCTCGACCAGGGTGGCCAGCGTCTCACGGTCCTGCCAGAACGGCGCGTCATCGTTCAGCGCGTAGAAGCGCGCCAGACGCGGCGAGGTCGAGGCGAGCCGCTCGCTCAGCGGTGCCGTAGAAGCCGCAGACGGCGACGAAGCCATGGCCAGCGATGACGTCGCGGCGGCCGCTTCGAGCGGCAGCCATGCCGCCAGCAGCAGCATGCCGCCGTACCATAGACCTCGGGTCAGTGTTTCCGCATGCCGCATGACGTGCCTCCTGCATCGAGATGACGGGGCTGAACTTCCTGTCCATCATGCTCATAATACGTCAGGCTTTCCGCCTCGCACGGCCACGACCGACATCGGAGGCCCGCACGCCGACAGACAACGCCCCTCGTTCACTTCATGAGACGCCCTATGCCACCGCTGCGTTCCAGACGCCGATGCCTGCCCCCGCTACTCGCCGCGGCCCTGTTGCTGCTCGCCCTTCCCGCTTCGGCGCGGGACTTCCTCACCCAGGCCGTGACGCCGCACTTGCCGCCGTCGCCGCTGGCGAGCCGCCTGACGCACCTCGCCCCTACCGCCGACCCTCGGATGCTGCGCCTGGCCGCCCGGGCCCTCACCTGCGCCGACTCCGGCGCCGAGCGGCTGGCGGTGATCGACTTCTCGCTGCCCTCCACCGAGCCGCGACTATGGGTGTTCGATCTGGCCCGCGACCGCCTGCTGTTCCGCGAGCTGGTCTCCCACGGCCAGGGCTCCGGTGACGCCCTGGCCAGCCAATTCTCCAACGTGCCGGACAGCCATCAGTCCAGCCTCGGCCTGTTCCGCACCCTCAACAGCTACGAGGGGAGCAACGGCTATTCGCTGCGCCTGGAAGGCCTCGAGCCCGGCATCAACGACAAGGCCTTCCAGCGCGCCATCGTCATGCATGGCGCCGACTACGTCAGCGAGTCCTTCATCGAGCGCACCGGACGGCTGGGACGCAGCTACGGCTGCCCCGCCGTGCGCGAAGCGATCGCGGTACCGCTGATCGACAGCCTCAAGGACAGCCAGTACCTGTTCACCTACTATCCCGATCCCGAGTGGCTGGCCGAATCCACGTTCCTGAGCTGCCCCCGCAATGACCGGCGACTGGCGGCCATGACACGCTGATCCCCCGTTCGCGGGCACCATATCGGGGCATGGCCGGGCCAGCACGACCCGACCATGCCCCACAGCGCGTCGCCCTCGGCGCCCCTCTCCTCCCGTTAAATACCTAACACGCTGAAAAAGCGGAATTCCCGGCATCCTGGCAGCGCGTATGCATTAACATCGGCAGTGAGCGCCAGACGTGGACCAGGCCCCTCGGGGTACGAGTGCGTCGGACCCGACCTTCAACGGCGAAGGCCCAAGAGATCGCGTGTTCGACCGTCATTCGACGAGGTACCCCCATGGAAATCCGCCACAAGGCCAACAGAATTCGTCTGCTCAGCGGGAAGATGCCGCAGATGCGCGCCTTCCACTTCTCCTGGTTCGCCTTCCACCTCTGCTTCTTCGGCTGGTTCGGCATCGCCCCGCTGATGGCGGTGGTGCGCGACGACCTCGGCCTGACCAAGACCCAGATCGGCAACACCATCATCGCCTCGGTGGCCATCACCGTGATCGTGCGCCTGGCCATCGGCGTGCTGTGCGACCGGATCGGCCCGCGCCGCGCCTACACCTGGCTGCTGTGCCTGGGCGCACTGCCGGTGATGTCGATCGGCCTGGCCGACAGCTTCGAGACCTTCCTGCTGGCCCGCCTGGCCATCGGCGCCATCGGTGCCTCCTTCGTCATCACCCAGTACCACACCTCGGTGATGTTCGCGCCCAACGTGGTCGGCACCGCCAACGCCACCTCGGCCGGCTGGGGCAACCTGGGCGGCGGCACCACCCAGATCCTGATGCCGCTGATCTTCTCCGGCATCCTGATGCTCGGCGTCAGCGAGACCCTCGGCTGGCGTCTGGCCATGGTGGTGCCGGGCGTGGTGATGCTGCTCACCGGCATCGCCTACTATCGCTTCACCCAGGACGCGCCGGACGGCAACTTCGACGAACTGCGTGCCCGCGGCGAGCTGCCGCCGGCCAGCGGCGAGCACGGCATGGGCGCCAGCTTCAAGGCCGCCGCCAAGGACGTTCGCGTGTGGGCCCTGTTCGTGGTCTACGCCGCCTGCTTCGGCGTCGAGCTGACCATCAACAACATCGCCGCCATCTACTACTTCGACAACTTCGACCTGAGCCTGGCCACCGCGGGCATGATCGCCGGCCTGTTCGGGCTGATGAACCTCTTCGCCCGCACCCTGGGCGGCATCTTCTCCGACCTGTTCGCCAGGCACGGCGGCCTCAAGGGCCGGGTGCGCTGGCTGTTCATCGCCATGCTCTGCGAGGGCGTGGCGCTGATGTTCTTCTCGCAGATGCAGGTGCTGGCGCTGGCCATCGGCATCATGCTGGTGTTCAGCCTGTTCGTGCAGATGGCCGAGGGCGCGACCTTCGGCGTGGTGCCCTTCATCAACAAGAAGGCGCTGGGCGCGGTGGCCGGCATCGTCGGCGCCGGCGGCAATGCCGGCGCCGTGGCCGCCGGCTTCCTGTTCCGCTCCGAGTCGCTCTCCTACCAGCAGGGGCTGTTCTATCTCGGCATCGCGGTGATCCTCGCCTCGCTGTGCGCCCTGGTGGTGCGCTTCTCGCCCGCGGTCGAGGCCGAGGAGCAGGCCGCCTATCGCGACGCCGCCCGCGACACCGGCGAAGGCGCGCTGTCGCTGCGCTGATGCCCGCGGCACGCCGGCCCGTCGGCGCCCCCGTCGTTCCGCGACGGGGGCGCCGCCGTTTACAGGCCGCGGGTTTACAGACCGAAAGGGTTATGGCCATTCTGAAAGCGACTCTGTCCCGACAAGGAGTGCGGAATGGAACAGGTACTGTTGATCACCGGCGCGTCCAGCGGCATCGGCGCGGCCACCGCGCGGGCGGCGTCACGCGAGGGCTACAAGCTGGTGCTGACGGCCCGGGCGCGCGAGCGCCTCGAGCCCCTGACCCAGGAACTGGGGCCGGAGAACGTGCTGAGCGTGGCCATGGACGTGACCGACATGGACGCCCAGCAGGCCATGGTGGAGCAGGCCCTGGAACGCTTCGGCCGCCTCGACGCGGTGTTCGCCAACGCCGGCCGCGGCGGCTCGCCCGGCGGCTTCAGCGGCGCCGACCACGAGGCCTGGCGCGAGATGATCCTGACCAACATCTACGGCGTGGGGCTCACCGTCCAGGCGACGCTGCCGGCGCTGCGCAAGACCCGCGGCCATGTGCTGCTCACCGGCTCGGCCGCGGGCCGTGCCACCATCCCCGGCTCCATGTATGGCGCCACCAAGTGGGCGGTGACCGGGCTCGGCTACAATCTGCGCGAGGAGTTGCGCGGCAGCGGCATCCGGGTGACCCTGATCGAGCCGGGCATGGTCGACACGCCGTTCTTCGACGAGGCACCCGAGCATGCCCTGGCGGCCCGCGACATCGCCTCGGCCGCGCTCTACGCCCTCGGCCAGCCGGCCCACGTGGACGTCAACGAGATCCTGGTGCGCCCCACGCCGCCGCTGGACGCGCCCTGAGCCCGACTTCAACCGACCGACAAGGAGTTTCCCCATGACCATCGCCATCGGTGACCGCCTTCCCGACGTCACGATCAAGACCAACGGCGACAAGGGTCCCGAGGACCTCGCCACCGGCAGCTTCTTCGCCGGCCGCCGCGTGGTGCTGTTCGCCGTGCCCGGCGCCTTCACCCCGGGCTGTTCCAACACCCACATGCCCGGCTTCGTGGTGCATGCCGACGAGATCCTCGCCGCCGGCGCCGACGCCATCGCCTGCATGGCGGTCAACGACGCCTTCGTGATGGGCGCCTGGCAGCAGGACCAGAACGCCCAGGCGATGACCATGCTGGCCGACGGCAACGCCGAGTTCACCCGCGCCCTGGGCCTCGACATGGACGCCAGCGCCGGAGGCATGGGCACGCGCAGCAAGCGCTTCGCGCTGATCGCCAACGACGGCGTGGTGGAATACCTCGGCGTCGACGCCAAGGGCGTGCAGGAAAGCAGCGCCGAGACCGTGCTCGCCCAGCTCAAGGGCTGATCCGCCCCGAGGAGGCACACCATGCAAGACGCCATGACCCTGACCGGCAACTGCCTGTGCGGCGCCGTGGCCCTCGAGGTGCAGGCCTCGCGCCAGAACATCGGCGCCTGCCACTGCCAGATGTGTCGCACCTGGGGCGGCGGGCCGCTGCTGGCACTGGAGTCGGTCTCGAGCGTCCGTCTCGAGGGCGAGGACAGCGTCACCGTCTTCGCCTCCTCGGACTGGGCCGAACGCGCCTTCTGCCGCCACTGCGGCACGCACCTGTTCTACCGCCTCAGGACCGGCGATCACTACGCGGTGCCGGCGGGACTGGTCGACGCAGGCCAGGCCTGGACCTTCGACAGCCAGATCTTCATCGACGAGAAGCCGCCCTGGTACGCCTTCGCCAACGACACCCGCAACCTGACCGGCCGCGAGGTGTTCGAGGCCTTCGAGCGGGGCGACGACTGAGGCCCCATCCAGGCCGCCGTCGCCCGCCCGACGAAACGAAGCGCCCCCGGCAGATGCCGGGGGCGCTTCGCATGGTGGGCGGGAAACGCGAGACGATCAGGCGCCGATGGTGCCGCCGTCCTCGCGCTGGATCACCACGGTGGAAGCCCGCGGCCGCACCCTCCCCTGAGTCTCGGCGGTGGCGTCGTCGCCGGCCGGCCAGTTGCCCGGATGCTGGATGTTGATGAACATCGCGGTCTTGTCCGGGGTGATGACGATGCCGGTCACCTCGCAGCCGTTGGGGCCGACGGCGAAGCGCCTGAGCTGGGCCTGGTCGCCGGCGCCGATCACCGAGGCATCGCCCTCGGCGCGGCCGACGTTCTGGGGCACCACCGCCAGCACCTGGTCGTTGGTGTACTCCGTCACGTTGGCGTAGCCGTTGTCGGTCTCGATCCACAGGATGCCCTGGCCGTCGCCACGATCGTCGTAGTGCAGACCATCGGGGCTGGCGAACTGGTTGAGCTCGGTCAGGCCGGAGACGTTCCCGGCATCGCCGGCCGCCGCGCCGAACACGAACACCTCCCAGTCGAAGCGGTTCGCCCCGACGCGTTCACGCCAACGAATCACCTGGCCGCCCTCGTTCCCGGCCCGCGGATTGGCGGCGTTGGTCGGCGCCGTGGCATAGCCGACGCCCAGGTCCTCGATCTCGGTGCCGTCGTTGTTGAAGGTCGGCGCGGTGCCCTCGGCGGTGCGGTCGGAGTTGTTGGTCAGGGTCATGTAGACCTCGCCGGAGGCCGGATCCACCGCCCCCCATTCCGGGCGATCCATGGGCGTGGCGCCCATCAGGTCGGCGGCGTCGCAGGTGTGAATGATCACGCCGGCCTGATCGTCGGCGGCCAGGCCCAGGGCCTCGGCCAGGGTGCGGCCGTCCCGGGTCTCGGCATCCGGGGTCAGCGGCAGCCATTCGCCGGAGCCGTCCGCATCGAAGCGAGCGACGTAGAGGGTGCCCTTGTCCATGTACTTGTCGCCCAGCGCCAGGCGATCGACCTCGGCGCCGGGACGATTGGCATCCGCCGGATCCCAGAGGGCCTCGGAGACGAACTTGTAGATGTACTCGTTGCGCGAGTCGTGACCGGTGTAGAACACCACCGGCTCACCGGCCACCAGCTTGCCCGGCCAGCAGCCTTCGTGGCGGAAGCGGCCCAGGGCGGTGCGCTTGACGGCGCGCGCGCCGGTATAGGGGTCGATCTCGACGATGTAGCCGAAGGTGCGCGGCTCGTTACGGTAGTCCTCGGTGGCCGAGGCGCCGGCCGGGGTGGCATTGAAGCGGGCGAACTCGTCGTTGCGCTCGCCGGCATCGCCGGCGGCGGTTTCCCAGCCGTAGCGGCCGCGTTCAGTGGCCACGCCGAGACGGTCGTCGTCCCGCTCGCGCCCCTCGTCCTTGACGAAATAGCCCGGCCAGTTCTCCTCGCAGGTCAGGTAGGTGCCCCAGGGGGTGTAGCCGTTGGCGCAGTTGTTGTTGGTGCCGCGGGTCAGGGTGCCGTCCTTCGAGAACCGGGTCCTGACGTAGTCGCTGCCGGCCACCGGGCCGCTCAGCGCCATCTCGGTGGCGCTGGTGTAGCGACGGTTGTAGGCGGAGTCGGCCACGTGCCGCCAGCGGCCGCCGTCGTCCTTCGCGAGCTCGACCAGGGTCACGCCGTGGGCGTTGATCTCGGTGCGCACCTCGTCGGCCGGGCGCTTGCCTTCCTTGGCGTTGGTGGCCCCGCCCTGCGGCGCCCAGAGGGCGTCCTGGTCGATGTATTCGTTGTTCATCGCCAGCACGAAGCGGCGCGAGGCGGAGGCCTCGTCCAGGGCGAAGTGGTGCATGCCGTCGTGGTGCATGCCGACGCTGTTGGCCTGGATCTCGGGGGTGAAGGCGAGATCCTCGCGCCAGCCCGGCGCCTGGCCGTTGAGCGGCGTGCCCCAGGGAATCAGCACCTGGGCGGTGTAGCCTTCCGGCACCACCACCGCGTCGGTGCGCGAACCGCGAATGGCATCGAAGGCCAGCGACAGCGGCGTCTTCTCGGCGCCCGCGGCCTCGGCGCGCCCGGCAAGCCCGCTCAGACCGAAGCCGCCCAGCATCGCCATGGCGGCCATGCCGAGCCCACCCTGCATCACGCGGCGGCGCGAGACATGCGTCTCCAGCACCGAGGAGAACGGCTCGTTGGCACTGCGGTTCAACAGGCGATGGTCTTCGATTTCCTTGCTCATCCTGGTCTCCTCACGGTCAGACGTCATTATCCGTCCGGCATGTCGGCGCCTTCCTGCGCGTCGCTGCCGGCCTCGGTCAGCCATGGGAGGATGCGCGACAAGGGTGACAGAACGATGACGCACGACTCGCCGTCGCGCCACCCCAGTCGCGTGAGTGCTAGGGCATCAGCGCCTCGCACCCGCCGGTGACCGCCGGGGTCGTCTCGACCATGCGCACCACGCTGCCCACCACGATCAGGCACGTCGACGGCAGCGGCGTCTCGGCGAGGCGTGCCGGCATGTCCGCCAGGGTGCCGGTCAGCGCCGCCTGCTCGGGCAGGCTGGCGTTGGCCACCAGCATGATCGGCCAGTCGCCGGGCAACCCGGCGCCGCGCAGCCCGGCGCAGATCGCCTCGACCTTGGCCAGGCCCATGTAGAACACCAGGGTCTCGTCGCGGCGGGCCAGTGCAGTCCAGTCCGGCGCCCCGCCCTCGCGGCATAGCTGGGCGGTGATGAAGCGCAGCTGCTGGGCGTGGCCACGATCGGTGAGCGGAATGCCCATCGAGGCGCAGGCCGCCGAGGCGGCGGTGATGCCGGGGACGATCTCCGCCGAGACGTCGGCCTCGGCCAGGGCGGCGAGCTCCTCGCCCATGCGGCCGAACACGCCGGGATCGCCGCCCTTGAGGCGCACCACCGACTTGCCCTGCCCCGCCAGCGAGACCAGCAGCGCGCCGATCTCGTCCTGGGGCACGCTGTGGTGGCCGCGGGCCTTGCCGACATCGTAGCGCTCGCGGCCGGCGGGGATCAGCGCCAGCACCTCCTCGCCGACCAGCCGGTCGTAGACCACGGCATCGGCCTGGGCCAGCAGCCGCGCGGCCTTCAGCGTCAGCAGCTCGACGTCGCCGCTGCCGGCGCCGACCAGATAGACGCGGCCGGGACGGCACTCGCCGCCCCGCGAAGGGCCGCTGGCCCTGCCGGCCGGCTGGCCTGCCGGACGCCACGATCTGCCCCCCGCGACATGCTGGACCAGCCGGGCCAGGGCAGAGAACGCGCGGCGCAGGGCGTCAGGCGACGCGAACGGTTTTCTTGGCTTGCTCAGAGCGCGCATGGCCACTCTCCTCGTGTGGGATATGGGAATCGTCGGCTGCCGGAGCATGCTCCTCGACCAGCGACTTGAGCTCGGGGATGCAGCTGCCGCACTGGGTACCGCAGGCGAGCCGCGCGCCCAGCGCCTCGACGCTGGCGTCGCCGGCGCGGATGGCGTCGACGATGGTCGTCTGGCCCACCTGATGGCAGCTGCACACCAGCGGGCCGACATCGGCCTCGCCGGCGTCGCAGCCGGCCAGCAGACGGCGGCGCACCTCGCCCCCGAGCGCCGCTTCGGCGAAGCGCGCATCGAGCCAGGCCAGGCCCGGCAATTCGGCGGGCGGCGCCACCATCAGCCACCAGCGCAGCCGGCCGCCTTCGTCGAGCCCCGCGGCGCGCAGCCGGCCAGCAGCGGGGTCGTCGCTCCACAGGTTCGGCGCCGTGGGCAGCCATTGCTGCACCCAGGCCAGCCAGTCGCGTGGCGTTTTATCGCCCCCGCCGCAGGCGCTCCGCGGTTCGCCGCCGGCCAGCTGCCAGCGCTGGCAGTGGGCGAGCGGGATGCGCGCCCAGTAGGCGCCGTCGTCGCGGCCCTCGAAGTCGCCGGCTTCGCCGGGGGCGATCAGCAGGGTCGCCTCCCAGCCCACGTCGAGGGGCGCCAGGCTCACCGCGCCGTGCTTGGCTTCCGGCTGGCCGGAGATCGGATCGAGATGGGCGGCGAGCAGGCCGCCGGTGCGCGCCGCGCCGGTGAAGCGGTCGGTCCAGTGCATGGGCACGAAGGCCTCGCCGCGGCGCTGGCCCCTGGTCAGTCTTACCCGGGCGCGGTACTCGCCGTCGGCGCCGGTCAGCTTCGCCAGCTGCTGGTCGCCCACGCCGAACGCCGCCGCGTCTTCCGGAGAGATCTCGATGAACGGCTCGGCGCGGTGGTTCATCAGCCGCGGCGCCCGGGCGGTGCGGGTCATGGTGTGCCACTGGTCGCGCACCCGGCCGGTGTTGAGGCGCAGCGGGCGCTCGGCGCTGAGCGCCTGCTCGGGGCCGCGTGGGCGCACCGGCAGCAGCCGGGCCCGGCCGTCCGCAGTGGCGAAGCAGCCGTCCTCGAACAGCCGTGCGGTGCCACGGGGCGATGCGGCGGTCACCGGCCACTGGATCGGCGCCAGGGCGTCATAGCCGGCGCGGTCGAGCTCCGCCAGCGCCGAGATGTCGAACAGCCGCGCCTCGCTGCCCGGCTGCCCGGGGGCGTTCTCGAAGCCGGAGAGCCTGGCGTGCTCGGCGAAGATCTCGCCGGGATGGGCGTAGTCGAAGGCCTCGCCGAAGCCCAGCCGGCGCGCCGCCTCGCACACGATCCACCAGTCGTGGCGCGCTTCCCCGGGCGGCGGCAGCATGCCGCGCTGGCGCGAGATCCGCCGCTCGGAGTTGGTCACGGTGCCGTCCTTCTCCGACCATGACGTGGCCGGCAGCACGATGTCGGCGTAGGGCAGCAGATCGGTGTCGGCCATGCATTCGGAGACGATCACCAGCGGGCACTTCTCGAGCGCCGCCCGCACCCGATTGGCGTCGGGCAGGCTGACCGCGGGATTGGTGGCCATCACCCACAACGCCTGGATCTCGCCGCGCTCGATGGCCTCGAACAGCGCCACCGCCTTGTGCCCCGGCGCCTCGGGCAGGCTCGGCGTCAGCTGGTCGGTAGACCAGAAGCGCGTCACGCGGTCGAGGGCGCCGGGCGAGTCGTAGTCCATATGGGCGGCGAGCTGGTTGGCAAGCCCCCCCACCTCGCGGCCGCCCATGGCATTGGGCTGGCCGGTGATCGAGAAAGGTCCGGCGCCGGGCAGGCCGATCTTGCCGCCGGCCAGGTGGCAGTTGATGATCGCCTGGCACTTGTCGGTGCCGCTGGACGACTGGTTGATGCCCTGGGAATAGAGGGTCACCACGTGCAGCTGACTGGCGAACCAGTAGAAGAAGGTCTCGAGGCGCTCGGCGTCGACGTCGCAGTCGGCGGCGATGGCCTCGATGGACACGTCATCCTCGCGGGCCGCGGCCAGGGCGTCCTCGAGCCCGTCGGTGTGCTGCGCCAGATAGACGTCGTCGAGCCGGCCCTTGTCGGCCATCCACGCCAGCAGGCCGGTGAACAGCCGGGCATCAGTGCCGGGCTTGAGCCCCAGGTACAGGTCGGCGATCTCGCAGCTGTCGGTGACCCGCGGATCGATCACCACCACCCGCATCAGCGGATTGCGGCTCTTGGCGGTGCGCAGGCGCTGGTAGAGCACCGGATGGTTCCAGGCCAGGTTGGAACCCACCAGCACCACCAGCTCGGCCTCCTCCAGGTCCTCGTAGTGGCACGGCACGGCATCGGCCCCCAGCGAGCGCTTGTAGGCGGCCACCGCCGAGGCCATGCACAGCCGCGAGTTGGTATCCAGGTGCGGCGTGCCGAGAAAGCCCTTGAACAGCTTGTTGGCGACGTAATAGTCCTCGGTCAGCAGCTGGCCGGACAGATAGGCCGCCACGGCGTGATCGCCGGCGGATGCGCTGGTGGCCTGGAGGCGCTCGGCCACCGCCTCGAGGGCGGTGTCCCAGTCGACCTCGACGCCGTCGACCCGCGGCCGGGTCAGGCGGCCATGATCGCCCAGGGTCTCGGCCAGCGCCGAGCCCTTGACGCATAGCCGCCCGTAGTTGGCCGGGTGGTCGCCGTCGCCCTCCACGCCGGTGATGCGCCCGCCCTCGATGTCGGCCGTCACGCCGCAGCCGACGCCGCAGTAGGGGCAGGTGGTACGCGCCTGTTGCATGGTGCTCTCCTCGATCGCAGGTCCCGACACGACGACGCCCACCGCCACGCCGGAAGGGCATGGGGTGGGCGTCGTTGCCGTGGATCGCCGCCGTGGCGATCCGGGATGTCTGCCCAGTACCAAGCAAGCGGCGTGCCAGCCGGCAAGGAATCCCGCCTCGGCGGGACACCCGGCCGGCGAACGGACACGACTTGCACCACCTCATCGCATTTTGCGGCCCCGACTGCGCGATCCAGGTGCAGAACGCGGCGCCGTCGTGATGCCGATCACCCGATGCTGCGCCGCGACGGTGCTGGAACGGTTGTTGCATGACCCTTCCAGACCGTTCACGCCATCACGAGCCATGCCCATGACCCCATCCCCGCCCTTGCGCATCCTGCTGGTCGACGACGAGAGCGTCCGCGCCGCCATGGTCGAGGAGGCCCTCGGCCAGGAGGGGCACGAAGTGATCTGCCACCTGCAGAGCCCGGCCAGCCTCAACGACATGGTCGAGCGCCACGCGCCCGACGTGGTCATCATCGACATGGAATCCCCCGACCGCGACACCCTCGACAGCATGTCGCAGCTGCATCGCCAGAACCCGCGGCCGGTGGTGTTCTTCGCCGACCAGCACGATCCCGAGTCCATGCAGGCCGCCCTCAAGGCCGGCGTCAGCGCCTACGTGGTCGACGGCCTGGTGCCGACCCGGGTCAGGGCGATCCTCGAGGTCGCCGTGGCCCGCTTCGACGCCTTCCAGTCGATGCGCCAGGAGCTCGACCGCACCCGCAACCAGCTGGCCGAGCGCAAGCGCATCGAGAAGGCAAAGGGGCTGCTGATGAAGCACCAGAACTGTGACGAACCCCAGGCCTACCAGACGCTGCGCAAGCTGGCCATGGATCGCGGCCAGCGCATCGGCGAGGTGGCCGGCAACGTGATCGATATCCTCGAAGGACTGGAGAAAGGCCTATGAGCATGCCCCAAGCCGCCGAGCGGACCCATCTGGCGCTTGGCTTCGTCCCGCTGCTGGACGCCGCCCTGCCGATCGTCGCCCGGGAGGGCGGCTTCTTCGCCGCCGAGGGGCTCGAGGTCACGCTGTCTCGCGAGAGCGCCTGGTCGACCCTGCGCGACAAGCTGGCCGCCGGGCTGCTGGATGGCGCCCAGCTGCTGGCCCCGCTGCCGCTGGCCATGAGCCTCGGCGCCTCCGGGCCCGCCTGCGACACCCTCGCGCCGCTGGTGCTCGGCCGCCACGGCAATACGCTGGTGCTGTCGGCCTACTGGTCGGAGGGCATGGCCGCGCCCCTGGACGACTCCCCCGGCGGCCACGACCCGGCCGTCAACGCCCGGGACTTCGCCGAACGGCTGCGTCGGCGCGGCACCACACGCCCGCGGCTGGCCATGGTCCACCCCTTCTCCAGCCACCACTATCAGCTGCGCGACTGGCTGACCCTGGGCGGCCTCGATCCCGATCGCGACGTCGAGCTGGTCGCCCTGCCGCCGTCGCGCATGGTCGAGGCCCTCGAGCAGGGGCGCATCGACGGCTTCTGCGTCGGCGAGCCCTGGGGCAGCCAGGCCGCCCATCGCGGCGGCGGGCGCATCGTCGCCACCGGCGCTCAGCTGTGGCCCGACCACCCCGAGAAAGTGCTCGGCGTCACCCGCGACTGGGCCGAGCGGCATCCGGCCACGCTTCAGGCCATGATCCGTGCCCTGATCGCCGCCGCCGGCTGGCTGGCCGAGTCGCCCGAGCACCGGCGCCAGGCCCGCGACTGGCTGACCCTGCCGCCCTACCTGGACCGCGCCATGGATCACCTGCCGACTCTGCCGCTGGGCGAGGCGCCGGTGGATCAGCGCCTCACCGGGCTGCGCCCCGCGGCCGACGAGCTGGCCCCGGTGGTCGAGCACCTGGCCCGCCAGCTCGGCGAGCCGCTCGAGCGCGCCGCGGTCGAGGCCTGCTACAGCCCCGTGCATGTCGACACCGCCACGCACCAGGAGCGTGCATGACGGCGCTGCCAGGGACCGCCTCGCCAGCGATCATCGCCCGATGATGATTGCCTAACGTTCTGAGTTTTCTGATTTTCACCGCGTCCTGGCCCGAACCTTGATAGGTAAAGACCAGAACGGAGGGCGCGGCCCTCCGGCGGTCAACGGCGACCGCACCTCGAAGTCCAGACGAAGACGTCTCCACGCTCCCCAAAGTCGGGGAGCGTCGAGGCGTCTTCTGCGTTTATGGAGGGAATCCGAGATGAATCCCGATGACCCGACAGCCACAGAGGCAGTGCTCGATGATTCGGCGCCATTGCCCATCGGTCACCTGGTGATCGTCGGCAACGGCATGGCCGGCCAGCGGCTGGTCGAGGCGCTGGTCCAGCGCCACGGCGCACCCCGCCGCATCACCCTGATCGGCGCGGAACCCTGCCCCGCCTACAACCGCATCCTGCTGTCGCCGCTGCTGGCCGGCGAGATGGAGCGCGAGGCGCTGACCCTGCGCGCCGCCGACTGGTACGCCGAACGCGGCGTCGAGCTGATCCTCGGCGAGCGGGTCGAGCGCATCGACCGCGCCGCGCGCCGCCTGACCACCGCCGGCGGCCGCGAGATCGCCTACGACCGCCTGGTGCTGGCCACCGGCTCCACCCCCGCCCTACCGCCGGTCGATGGCCTCGAACTCGACGGCGTGCATGCCTTCCGCGATCTGGACGACGCCGCCGCCCTGACGGCGGCCGCCGAACGCGGCGGCCGCGCGGTGGTGATCGGCGGCGGCCTGCTGGGCCTGGAAGCCGCCGAGGGGTTACGTAAAAGAGCGCGTGCCGGCATGTCCGTGAGCGTGCTCCAGCGCGCCTCCCGGCTGATGAACCGCCAGCTCGACGCCACCGCCGCCGGCCTGCTCGAGGCCGAGCTCGCGGGCCGCGGCCTCGAGATCATCACCGGCGCCGACCTGGAACGCCTGGAGGACGACGGCCGGGGGCGCGTCTGCGCCGTGCGCCTGGCCGACGGTCGCCGGCTGGCCGCCGACTGCGTGGTGCTGGCCATCGGCATCGCGCCCAGCGTCGAACTGGGTCGCCAGGCCGGTCTCGAGGTGGAGCGCGGCATCGTCGTCGACGACCGGCTGACCAGCAGCGATCCCGCGATCCACGCCCTGGGCGAATGCTGCGAGTTCGAGGGCCGCACCTATGGCCTGGTCGAACCGATCTGGCGCCAGGTCGAGGTGCTGGCCGCTTGCCTGTCATCACGCTCGGCCGACGACACGACGCCCGACGACGAGACGCCGCGTTACGTCGAACAGCCATGTGCCGCCAAGCTCAAGGTCAGCGGCATCTCGCTGTATGCCTTCGGCCCCATCGAGTCCGACGACGACCACGAGACGCTGACCTACCACGACCCCGAACACGGCGACTATCGCCGGGTGCTGCTGCGCGACGGCCACCTCGAGGGCGCCGTGCTCTACGGCGACACCGCCGCCGGCCCCTGGTACTTCGAGCAGTCGCTGGCCGGCCGGGACCTTAGCGCCTGCCGTCAGGCGCTGCTGTTCGGCCAGGCCGATGCCAGGGCGCTGCTCGACGCCACGCATTCCGCGACACCGCATCCCGCCACGCCCCACGCCCAGGACCGCTCCCCGCAGGAGGAAGCCGCATGAACACGCCCACCCAACGTCCCCCGCTGATCATCATCGGCAACGGCATGGTCGGCCATCATCTGGTCGAGCAGCTGATCGAACGCGGCGCCACCGAGCACTACCGCATCACGGTGTTCGGCGAGGAGCGCCACCGCGCCTACGACCGCGTGCACCTGTCCGAGTACTTCGCCGGCCGCGATGCCCAGTCGCTGGCCCTGTGCGACGCCGACTTCTACGCCGAGCACGGCATCGAGCTGCGCCTGGCCGAGGAAGTCACCGCCATCGACCGCGACGCGAGCGAGGTGGTCACCGACCGGGGCCGCTATCCCTATGCGCGGCTGGTGCTGGCCACCGGCTCCACTCCCTTCGTGCCGCCGGTGCCCGGCCACGAGCGCGACCACTGCCTGGTCTACCGCACCCTGGACGACCTGGACGCCATCCGCGCGGCGGCCGAAGACGCCACCACCGGCGTGGTGGTCGGCGGCGGCCTGCTGGGCCTGGAGGCGGCCAACGCCCTGCGCGGCCTGGATCTCGACACCGCCGTGGTCGAGTTCGCCTCCCGGCTGATGCCGATGCAGGTCGACGCCGAGGGCGGCGATCTGCTGCGCGAGAAGATCGAGGCGCTGGGCGTGCAGGTACTCACCGACCGCGCCACCCAGCGCATCGAGGACGGCCAGGCCAGCCGCCACCGCATGGTGTTCCAGGATGACAAGGTGCTGGAGACCGACCTGATCGTGTTCTCCGCCGGCATCCGCCCCCGTGACCAGCTGGCCCGCGACTGCGCGCTGGACATCGGCGAGCGCGGCGGTGTGATGATCGACGACCGCTGCCTGACCAGCGACCCGGCGATCCTCGCCGTCGGTGAGGTGGCGCTGTGGCAGAACAGCATCTTCGGCCTGGTGGCCCCCGGCTATCAGATGGCCAAGGCGGCCGCCGATACCCTGCTGGGCGGCGAGCTGACCTTCGAGGGCGCCGACATGAGCACCAAGCTCAAGCTGCTCGGCGTCGACGTGGGCGCCATCGGCGACGCCCACGGCAACCGGAATCCCGGCGCACGGACCTTCCGCTACCTCGACGAGCTCAAGCAGGAATACCGCAAGCTGGTGGTCTCCGGCGACGGCAGGAAGCTGCTCGGCGCCATGCTGGTGGGCAACAACGACGCCTACGACACCCTGATGCAGGTCTACAGCAACGGCCTCGAGCTGCCCGAGGATCCGGCGGCGCTGATCGTGCCGTCCTCAGAGGGCGCGCCGACCCTGGGCGCCGATGCCCTGCCCGACGACGCCACCCTCTGCTCGTGCCACAACGTCACCAAGGCCGCGATCTGCGAGAGCCTCGACGCCGGCGCCATGGACCTCGGCGCGGTCAAGGCCGAGACGAAGGCCAGCACCGGCTGCGGCGGCTGTGCGGCGCTGCTCAAGAACGTGGTCGACCACGAGCTCGAGGCCCGCGGCGTGGAGGTCGACTCGTCGATCTGCGAGCACTTCGCCCATACCCGCCAGGCGCTCTACGACATCGTGCGCGTCGAGGGCATCCGGACCTTCGGCGAGCTGATCGACAAGCACGGCCACGGCTCACCACACTCGCCAGGCTTAGGCTGCGATATCTGCAAGCCGGCGGTGGCCTCGATCCTGGCCTCCTGCTTCAACGAGCCGATCACCGACGCCGCGCACATCCCGCTGCAGGACACCAACGACACCTTCATGGCCAACATGCAGAAAAACGGCACCTACTCGGTGGTGCCAAGGGTCCCCGGCGGCGAGATCACCCCGGACAAGCTGGTGGTGCTGGGCCAGGTCGCGCAGAAATATGACCTCTACACCAAGGTCACCGGCGGCCAGCGCATCGACCTGTTCGGCGCCCGGCTGGAGGACCTGCCCGACATCTGGGGCGAGCTGATCGCGGCCGGCTTCGAGACCGGCCACGCCTACGGCAAGTCGCTGCGCACCGTGAAGTCCTGCGTCGGCAGCACCTGGTGCCGCTACGGCGTGCAGGACAGCGTGGGCATGGCGATCCGACTCGAGCATCGCTACAAGGGCCTGCGCTCGCCGCACAAGCTCAAGTTCGCGGTCTCCGGCTGTACCCGCGAGTGCGCCGAGGCCCAGAGCAAGGACATCGGCGTGATCGCCACCGAGCACGGCTGGAACCTCTACGTCTGCGGCAACGGCGGCATGCGCCCGCGCCACGCCGAGCTGTTCGCCACCGACCTCGACGACGCACAGCTGATCACGATCATCGACCGCCTGCTGATGTTCTACGTGCGCACCGCCGACCGCCTGCAGCGCACCTCGGTATGGCGCGAGAATCTGGAGGGCGGCCTGGACTACCTCAAGGCCGTGGTGCTCGAGGACAGCCTGGGGATCAATGAGGAGCTCGAGGCCCAGATGCAGACCGTGATCGACGCCTACGAGTGTGAGTGGGCGGGCGCCATCAACGACCCGGAGAAGCTCAAGCGCTTCCGCAGCTTCGTCAACGACGCACGGCCCGATCCGGACATCATCGTCACCGAGGAGCGCGGCCAGCTACGACCGGCCTAAATCGGTTGTGCTCGACACCGGGATGAGCTGATCCGGCGACAAGCCCCGCGAGGGCGCTATGAACCCATCCTTGGGCGCTACTTTGGCCATCCATGGCCAAAAACCCCTCGCTTGGCCTTGTCCCCGGCGCTCATCCCTCCAGAGATCCGGAAATACGTTCTCGAGGAATCCTCCATGACCACCGCAACCGCAGCAGCCCCGACCATGACCCAGACCTGGCAGACCCTGTGCACCAAGGCCGACCTGGTCGCCCACTCCGGCGTCGCCGCCTGGATCGAGACCGCCGAGGGCACGGCCCAGGCAGCCCTCTTCTACCTTCCCGGCCACGCCACCGAGTTCTACGCCGTGGATCATCGCGATCCCTTCTCCGGCGCCAACGTCATCGCCCGCGGCATCGTCGGCGATATCCAGGGCGAGCCGGTGGTGGCCTCGCCGCTCTACAAGCAGCACTTCCGTCTCAAGGACGGCCAGTGCCTGGAGGACGAGGCGGTGCGCCTGCGCACCTGGCCGCTGCGCCTCGAAGGCGACGAGGTGCAGATCCTGATCTGAGGACCGCGCGGGCCACGAGCACGGCCGGTGCCGAATGCACCGGCCGTGCTCGTCGAGACGTTGACAAAACGTCGATTGTGCAAAGCAACAGCATTGGCCCATGCTGGAATCGAAATCTGCCTGTGACGGTCTGATGAACAGACCGCTATCCAACACGAGGAGGTGAGCGCCGAGCCCAGGCCTGCACGTCGCGTCTGTCACGGAACCGACATCCCGCGCTGACAGTGTCGACATCGAGGCGTCATCTGTTTTGACGTCGTCCCGGTGACAATCAGGAGAGCCGCGCCGATGGTACGCATCGACAAGAAAGCCACCCGGCTTTACGTGCTGGACACCAATGTCCTGATCCACGACCCCGCCGCCCTCTACCAGTTCGATGAGCACGAAGTGGTCATTCCCATGACCGTGCTCGAGGAACTCGACAAGCACAAGAACGGCATCCGCGAGATCGCCCGCACCGCCCGGCAGGTCAGCCGGACCCTCTCGGACCTCACCGCCAACGTCGATCTCGGCCAGATCCGCGACGGCATTCCCATCCCGCGCCTCAACGGCCCCGAAGGCCGCCTGCGCCTGCTCTGCTACGACGACCTCGAGACCCCGGACCACCTGGAGAACAGCCCCGACAACCGTCTGCTCACCGAGACCTGCCGGCTCCGCGACGAGCGCCCCGACGCCTCGGTGATCCTGGTCACCAAGGACATCAACCTGCGGGTCAAGGCCGCCGCCGTCGGCGTGCCGGTGGAGGACTACCTCACCGACCGCGCCTTCGACGACAGCGACGCCATGCTCGGCGGCGCCCGCATCTATCCCGACGCGGGCCACGACGGCCGCGGCCTGTGGGAAAGCCTCAAGGCCGACGTCAAGGTCGAGCGCGACGACAGCGGCAAGATGGTCTATCGCCTGAGCGGCGAGATCCCCACCGACTGGCACCTGGGCATGCTGGTCTCCGACAGCGACGATGAGGCCAGCTTCGAGGCCATCGTGCGCGAGCTGGGGCCGAATCACGCCCACCTGGAGCTGCTCACCAACTATCGCCACGGGGCCAGCGTGTGGGGCGTCCACGCCCACGACAGCCGGCAGAACTTCACCCTCAACCTGCTCATGGACGACGATATCGACCTGGTCACCATCGCCGGCAGCGCCGGCACCGGCAAGACCTACATGACCCTCGCCGCCGCCTTCCAGCAGACCCTGGACACCAAGCGCTTCGAGCGCATCGTCTTCACCCGGGCGCCGATCTCGATGAGCGAGGACATCGGCTTTTTGCCCGGCACCGAGGAAGAGAAGATGTCGCCCTGGATGGGCGCCTTCCACGACAACATGGACAACCTGCTGCGCGACGAACACGACGGCAGCACCACCTGGAACCAGGAGGCCACCCGCCAGCTGCTGGGCTCGCGGGTGCAGATCCGCGCCCCGGGCTTCATGCGCGGCCGCACCCTCAACGATACCTTCCTGATCATCGACGAGGCGCAGAACTTCACCCCGAAACAGCTCAAGTCGCTGCTGACCCGGGCCGGGCGCAACACCAAGATCGTCTGCCTGGGCAACGTGGGCCAGATCGACACGCCCTATCTCACCGCCAACACCTGCGGCATGGCGGCGGTGGTGCAGCGCTTCCGCGACTGGCCCCATGCCGGCCACGTCACCCTGAAGAGCGTGGAGCGCTCGCGCCTGGCCCTGGCCGGCGAGGAGCTGCTCTGATCCCCTGAGACATCACCCGGAACGACACGGGCCGGCACCTCTCGGTGCCGGCCCGTTTGATTCGTGCCGACGTGATCAGCTACCGCGGTGGAAGGCCTTCTCGATCAGCGCCTCGCTCTCGCTGCCGGGCCCCTTCTTCAGCACCTTGCTGGCCTAGTGGTGGTGATGATGGAGACACACGAAGCGCTGGCAGGAGGCACAGCGCACGCGATCGTCGGGGTTCCGGGTCAGCCGATGCCGAGAACTGCATCAGCTGCCGCGATTGAAGGCCTTCTCGATCAGCGCCTCGCTCTCGCTGCCGGGCCCCTTCTTCAGCACCTTGCTGGCCTCGTGGTAGAGGCACACGAAGCGCTGGCAGGAGGCACAGCGCACGCGATCGTCGGGGTTTCGGGTGCTGGATACCCGCATCAGCCGGCTCCCGCAGCCGGGGCAGCCCACCGGCAGGCGAAGGTCTTCGGACAGGGACATCGGTTTCTCCTTTCCGTTGGATTCCATGCCGATATCCTGACGCACTCGCCGGGCATGTGCCAGGGGCAGACGCCGACGCATCAGGGTCCCACCACGCGATTGCGCCCCGCCTGCTTGGCGCGATACAGGGCCAGGTCGGCTCGATTCAGCGCCTCGTCCAGATCCCCACCGGGCGGCACCAGCGCCAGCCCCAGGCTGACGGTGACGTGCAGACACTCCTCGCCCAGCACCAGCTCGGTGTCGGCCACCGTCTCGCGCAGCCGCTCGAAGATGCCCTGCGCCTCGTCGGGGTCGCCGTCGGACAGCATGACCGCAAACTCCTCGCCACCGATCCGGCCGATCAGGTCGTAGGGGCGCAGGCAGTCGCGGCAGATGTGGGCGAAGGTCTGCAGGGTGATATCGCCGGCGGCATGGCCGTAGGTGTCGTTCAAGGCCTTGAAGTGATCCAGGTCGAGCATCGCCACTACCACCGGGCGATGATGACGCTCGGCACGGGCCAGCACCGCGCGGCCGTTGGCTCGGAAACCGCGGCGATTGAGCACGCCGGTCAGCATGTCGGTACTGACCAGCGCCTCGGTGCGCGACTCCACGCGCTTGCGCTCGGTCGCATCCAGCCACCAGCCCTCCCAGACGGTCTCGCCCTCCGCGACGCGGCGCGCCTCGGCGCGTGCCTCCAGCCAGCGTTCGCCGTCAGACAGGCTCAGGCGGAAGGACTGATGCCAGGGCGTCAGCCCTATCGCCGAGCGGGCCAGCTCGCCTTCCACCGCCTCGCGATCCTCCGCGGCCACCCGCTGAAGCCAGCGCCTCGGCTCGGCGCTCAGCGTCTCCGGCGACAGGCCACACAGCGCCTCGACGCCGGCGCTGAGATAGTCGAAGCGCCAGTCTCCCCGCGGCGTCTGGCGCAGGCGAAACACCGCCCCGGGCAGACGCCCGAGGGTCGCTTCCAGCAGGCGCAACCGAGCGTGTTCGTCACGGGCCGGCCCCACCAGGTGGTCGACATCGCAAAGCGTCACCAGCCAGCGCGGCGCAGCGCCAGCGGGCAGTGCCCGGATGTGCGCCAGCTGATAGCGACGCTCCCCGCCGATGCGACAGCGGACCTCGCCCTGCCAGTCGCCCCCCGCGGCCACGCAGCCGGCCAGGCCACGCACCAGGGCACCGCCCAGCGGGTCTTCGTCGAGCTCGTGGCAGCGGCGCCCGACCCGCGCCTCGCTGCCGACACTGGCCTCAAGCACGATCCCCTGGCGGTCCACCACCAGGGCGATGCCAGGAAAGTGCTCCAGCAGTGCGCGTGAAAGAGCGCCGGGCGCGGCGTCACGCCGCCGGCGCCAGCGGTTCGGAATCCATGACATGCCCCGCATCCTTGGGGCCTCCATTGCGATGCGATGAGAGAAGAACGATGACTCTTCCCCTAGCGTAGGGCATCACTACCGCCTTGCCTCACCCTCGCTTCCGGCACCGCCGGTGCGGCACAGTCTCAGCGCGCCAGCCGGGCGGCGAGCCAGCGGCCGATGTCGGCCACCTGCTGCGGGCAGACGGCATGGGCCATGGGGTACTGACGATAGTGGACCGGATGGCCCTGCGCCTCGAGTCGGTCGCGGGCGGCCTGGCCCAGCGCCTCGGGTACCACCGGATCGACGTTACCGTGATGGATCTCGATCGGCAGCTCGCGGTTGGCCTCGGCAGGCTCGAGGCTGTCCGCGGTGGCCAGGTAGGTGGACATGGCGAGCAGCCCGCCCAGCCGCTCGGGAAAGGTCAGCGCCGCCTGATAGGCCACCGCCCCGCCCTGGGAGAAGCCGGCGACGATGATGCGCTCGGCGGGCACGCCCTGGGCGATCTGCGCGCGGATCAGGTCCTGGATGCGCTCGGCGGAGGCCTTGAGCTGCGCCTCGTCGACGCGACGATCGAGGTTGGCCTCGAGGATGTCGTACCAGGCCGGCATGGTCATGCCGCCGTTGATCGTCACCGGCAGGCGCGGCGCATGGGGCAGGATGAAGCGGACGTCGAGATCGTCCGGCAGGCCCAGCGCCGGCACCAGCGGCTCGAAGTCGTGGCCGTCGGCGCCCAGGCCGTGGAGGATGAACACGCAGGCGTCGGCGGGTCGCCCGCTGCGTGGCTCGATGATCAGCTCGTCGGTTACGCTCATGGCTCGTCTCCAGCACAAAAGCGACACCCTAGCGCAAAGCGCCGCGGTCGGCGAGAGGCGCCCGGCCAGGCGTCAGAACGGCCAGATCAGGGGAATCAGGCCCAGCGCCACCGCGGCGGTCAGCAGGTTGAGCGGCGCGCCCACCCGCAGATAGTCGCCGACACGATAGCCGCCGGGTCCATAGACCATCAGGTTGGTCTGGTAGCCGATCGGGGTCAGGAAGCTGGCCGAGGCGGCGAACATCACCGCCACCACGAAGGGCATGGGGTTCACGCCCAGGTGCTCGGCGGCGGCCACTACCACCGGAAAGCTGATCACCGCCGCGGCGTTGTTGGTCACCAGCTCGGTGAGCAGCGCCACCACCAGATAGGTGCCGATCAGCAGCCACCAGGGGTTGCCGTCGGCCCAGCCCATGGCCGTCTGGGCCAGCGCCGCCGCCGCGCCGTTGGCCTCCAGCGCGGCGCCCAGGCCGAAAGAGGCGGCGATGGTCAGCAGCACCTGGGTGTCCAGGCCGCGCTTGGCGGCGCCGATCGAGCAGCAGCCGGTCAGCACCGAGGCCGCCGCCCCCAGCATGGCGGCACTGAGCAGGCTGGTCACGCCAGTGGCGGCGAGCAGCACCACCAGGGCGAGGATGCTCCAGGCCAGCCAGGCGCGCTCATGCACCGGCCGCGCCGAGCCGTTGACCTGGCTGATCAGCAGGAAGTCGCGGGACTGGCGGTGGCGCTCGATGAACGGCGGGCGTGCCTCCAGCAGCAGCACGTCGGCCGGCTGCAGGCGGATCTGCCCCAGGTTGCCGGCGACCCGCTCGCCGCCGCGGCACACCGCCAGCACCGCGGCGCCGTAGAGGGTGCGGAAATGACCGTCGCGGATGCGTTGGCCGATGAACTGGCACTGGTCCGAGACCACCGCCTCCACCAGGCGGCGCTCCTTGAAGTCCTTCTGCAGGCTGGACTCACCGTGGTAGGAGGGAATCAGCCCGCGAATCTGCTGCAACTCCACCGCACCGGCGGAGGTGCCGGCGAATACCAGCCGATCGCCGCCCTTGAGCCGCTCGCCCGGCCCCACCACGCTGACCACGTTACCGTCGCGCTCGATCTCGACCAGGAACAGCTCCCGCAGGTGGCGCAGTCCGGCCTCCTCGACGCTGCGGTCGACCAGCGGGCCGCTCGGGTCCACCTCCATCTCGATGGTGAATTCGCGGGGATTCTCGAACGCCTCGGCGGCGCCGGTGCGCGGCGGCAGCAGGCGTCGCCCCACCAGCAGCAGATAGGCCAGCCCTACCGCCGCCACCGGCACGCCAACCCAGGCGATATCGAACAGCCCCATGTCCAGCGACGGATAGCGCTCGATCATCAGCCCATGCACCACCAGGTTGGTGCTGGTACCCATCAGGGTGATGGTGCCGCCGAGGATGGAGGCAAAGCTGAGCGGCATCAGCAGCCGGTGGGCCGGCAGGCCGAGGCGGCGACTCCAGCTCAGCACCGCGGGAATGAAGGTGGCGACCACCGGGGTGTTGTTGAGAAAGCCGCTCAGCGAGGCCACCGGCAGCACCAGCCGCGCCAGGGCGCGCTGCTCGCCCCGGGGGCGCCCCAGCACGTAGCGGATGATCAGATCAATGCCACCGGTCTCGCGGATGCTCGCGACCAGCACGTACATGAAGGCCACGGTGAACAGCCCGCTGCTGGAGAAGCCGGCCAGCGCCTGGTCCGGGGCCACCACGCCGAGGCCGATCAGCAGGATCAGGGCGCCCATCAGCACCATGTCGGGGCCGATGCGGGTCAGCGCCATCATCGGAAAGACGGCGGCAACGACGACAAGCGAGATCCAGGCGTCCGGGGACATGAGGGGCATTCCAGGGAGAGTACGAACCATCCCATTGTGCCGGCCGCCGTTTATTCTAAAAAGTTATTTTTAGAAATTCATTTAGAAGAAAATGGAATTTATAGGGCGAGGGGCAAAGAGTGAGGTGTGAGGTGTGAGGTGTGAGGTGTGAGGTGTGAGGTGTGAGGTGTGAGGTGTGAGGTGTGAGGTGTGTGGTGTGTGGTGTGAGGTGTGAAAAAGGTCGCCCCACCGTGGCGGTGGGGCCAACCGTTATGCAACGTCTCAGCCGATGGCCTTGATGTTGGACGCCTGCAGGCCTTTCTTGCCCTGGGTGACGTCGAAGGAGACCTTCTGGCCTTCCTGCAGAGACTTGAAGCCATCAGCCTGAATCTCGGAGAAGTGGGCGAACAGGTCGTCCCCGCCGTCGTCCGGAGAAATGAAGCCGAAGCCCTTGGTGTCGTTGAACCACTTGACGGTACCAGTCGCCATTTTGCATGCCTCGCATTGCTGTTGAATCCGCGCGGTGGGGGCGCCTCGCCGCTCCACGGCACACGGTCTGCTCCCCGATGGGCGCAGCCCTGACACTATACACGAGAGATGACGACACCGTTACAACGCTTCTTCACGCAGCCAGCCGGCCGCCTTCTCGGCGATCATCAGTGTCGGCGAGTTGGTATTGCCGCTGGTGATGGTCGGCATCACGCCGGCATCCACCACCCGCAGGCCGTCCACGCCGCGCACCCGCAGGCGCGAGTCGACTACCGCCAGCGGGTCGTCGTCGCGGCCCATGGCGGTGGTGCCCACCGGATGGAAGATGGTGGTGCCGATCTCGCCGGCCAGCCGCGCCAGGTCATCGTCGCTCTGATAGTGCACGCCCGGCTTGACCTCTTCCGGCGCATAGCGGGCGAAGGCCGGCTGGGCGACGATGCGCCGGGTCAGGCGCAGCGACTCGGCGGCGACGCGACGATCCTCCTCGGTGTCCAGATAGTTCGGCGCGATGCGCGGCGCCTCGCTCGGATCCGACGAGGCGATGCGCACCGTGCCGCGGCTCGTGGGATTGAGGTTGCATACGCTGGCGGTGATCGCCGGGAAGTCGTGCAGCGGCTGGCCGAAGGCCTCCAGGCTCAGCGGCTGGACGTGATACTGCAGATTCGGATGAGGGCGGTCCGGTGAGCTGCGGGCGAAGGCCCCGAGCTGGGAGGGCGCCATGCTCATCGGCCCCGTGCGCTTGAGCAGGTATTCCAGGCCGATGCGAGCCTTGCCTCCCCAGCTGCCGGCCAGGGTATTGAGCGTGCTGGCCCCGGTGACCCGATAGACGGCGCGGATCTGCAGGTGATCCTGAAGGTTCTCGCCCACGCCCGGCAGCTCGTGAACCAACGGGATGCCATGCTCGGCGAGCAGCCCCGCCGGCCCGATGCCGGACAGCTGCAGCAGCTGCGGCGAGCCGATGGCCCCGGCACACAGCACCACGCCGCGCCGCGCCCGGGCCTCGACGACCTCGCCCTGACGAGCGACGACAACGCCCTCGCAGCGCGGCCGACCGCCCTGCCCCGCGGCGAAGGCCAGCCGCTGCACCTGGCTGGAGTGCCACAGGGTCAGGCCGTCGCGCTCCTCGGCCTCGCGCAGGAAGGCCTTGGCGGTGTTCCAGCGCCAGCCCGCGCGCTGGTTGACCTCGAAGTAGTCGACGCCCTCGTTGCAGCCGCGATTGAAGTCATCGGTGCGCGGGATGCCGGCCTGGACGGCGGCCTCGGCGAAGTCGTCGAGCACCGGCCAGGTGAGCCGCTGGCGCTCCACCCGCCATTCGCCGCCGTGGCCGTGGAAGTCGCGGTGGCTGGCATCACCGTTGCCGCCGGCATCCAGACGGTAGTGGTCCTCGTGGCGCCTGAAGTCCGGCAGGCAGCTGGCCCAGCGCCAGGCGTCGTCGCCGGTGCGCTCGGCCCAGTGATCGTAGTCGCGAGCCTGGCCGCGCATGTAGATCATGCCGTTGATGCTCGAGCAGCCGCCCAGGGTGCGCCCGCGCGGATAGATCAGCGAGCGGCCGTTGAGGCCGGGCGTCGGCTCGGTGCGAAAGCACCAGTCGGTGCGCGGGTTATCGATGCAGTAGAGATAGCCCACCGGGATGTGGATCCAGGGATGGCGATCGCGGCCGCCGGCCTCGATCAGCAGCACCCGGACGCCCGGATCGGCGCTCAAGCGGTTGGCGAGCAGGCAGCCGGCGGTGCCGGCCCCCACGATGACGTAATCGAAGGTCGCGACGACGCTCACGGGCAACGGTCTCCTTGTCGACTCCAGTGCCCAGCGTCGCGCGCCCCCGATCGGATGTCATTGCGGCCTTGGTCGAGGGCAGGCCGCGCCCTTACAGCTCGTGGCCCAGCACCACGCGGCAGATATCGGAGAAGCTGCGTGCCTCGGGCAGCTTGGCCACGTCGGTGCCCAGCGCGCGGCCGATGTCGGCGGCCGAGATCATGCCGCGGATCCGCCGCTTGCCCTGGTGATCGGCCTCGGTCACCAGCAGGTGCTGGTCGCCGTAGGCCTCGAGCTCGCGCACCAGCTGGCCGATGGACAGCGCCGCCAGGCGCTCCATGCCCAGAGCATGCAGCTCGGCGCAGGGCGTCTGCACCATGCGCGCGGTGACGTCCTCGCGGTCGATGCCGCGGCGCTGCATGGCCTGGGTGATCAGGCGGCCGCCGATCACGTCGCGGGCGTTGAGCACGCCGACGCAGTCGCCGTCGTTGTCGACCACCAGCAGCAGCCGCACGCCACCGTGTTCCATCACCTTGCGGGCATCGACGATGGAGGTGTCGGCGGGCACGGTGAGCGGCACGACGTGCTGGAAGTCGGTCAGCACGGTCAGCGCCGGGCTGTCAGGCGAGAGCCGCGGCGGCACCGGCTTGGTGATCGGGGTATGGGCCGGCAGCACATCGAGGCGTTCGGGGGATGCGGTCAGGGTAGGCATGAGGGTGAGACTCCTTTTTCGGTCACGACCGGCTGTTCACGCCGGATACCCCCACACTGCGCCCGCGCAGATTAAGAGAACCTTAAGGGATCTGTCGCCGCCGCTCGCGTTTGACAGTGGCCCGGCGGCAGCATGCAATGACTTCCTCCCCCGCCGCAATGGAGTGCGAAGATGTCCCGACCGCCACGCCGCTTTCTCGTCTACGCCCTGACGCTGATCGGCCTCGCCGCCTGCCTGATCGGCCTGGCGCTGACCCCCGGCTGGGGCTGGGCCCTCGGCATTCTCGCCTTTGCCGCGCTGGCCGCGCTGGGCACCCACGACATCGTCCAGCGCCGCCACACCGTCAGCCGCAACTACCCGGTCACGGCACACCTGCGCTACCTGCTGGAGTCCTTCGGCCCCGAGATCCGCCAGTACTTCATCCAGCGCGACACCGAGGAGGTGCCCTTCTCCCGCGAACAGCGCAGCCTGGTCTACCGGCGCGCCAAGGGCACCATCGACAAGCAGCCCTTCGGCTCCCTCGAGGACATGCAGGCCCCCGGCTACGAGTGGATGAACCACTCCCTGGCCCCGGCGACCATCGACGACGACGATTTCCGCGTCACCGTCGGCGCCGACCGGGCCCGGCCCTATGACGTCAGCGTGTTCAACGTCTCGGCGATGAGCTTCGGCGCGCTGTCGCCCAACGCCATCAGCGCCCTGAACGACGGCGCCCGGCGCGGCGGCTTCTACCACGACACCGGCGAGGGCGGCATCTCGCCCTACCATCGCCGCGGCGGCGACCTGGTGTGGGAGATCGGCTCCGGCTACTTCGGCTGCCGGGACGCCAACGGCCGCTTCGACGCCGACCGCTTCGCCGAGCGCGCCACCGACGAGGCGGTGAAGATGATCGAGATCAAGCTCTCCCAGGGCGCCAAGCCGGGCCACGGCGGCATCCTGCCGGGGGCCAAGGTCACCGCCGAGATCGCCGCCACCCGCGACGTGCCCGAGGGCCAGGACGTGGTCTCGCCGGCCGCCCACAGCGCCTTTTCCACCCCCCGCGAGCTGATCGACTTCGTCTGCCGGCTGCGCGAGCTGTCCGGCGGCAAGCCGGTGGGCATCAAGCTGGCGATCGGCCATCCCTGGGAGTGGTTCGCTCTGGTCAAGGCCATGCGCGAGGAAGGCGAGCACCCCGATTTCGTGGTGGTCGACGGCGGCCAGGGCGGCACCGGCGCCGCGCCGCTGGAGTTCGCCAACCGCCTGGGCATGCCGCTCACCGATGCCCTGCTGCTGGTGCACAACGCCCTGGTCGGCGCCGGCCTGCGCGAGAAGGTCCGCGTGGCCGCCGCCGGCAAGGTGATCAGCGCCTTCGACGTCGCCCGCACCATCGCCCTGGGCGCCGACTGGTGCAACTCGGCACGGGGCTTCATGTTCTCGCTGGGCTGCATCCAGGCCCGCAGCTGTCACAACGACCGCTGCCCCAGCGGCGTGGCCACCCAGAATGCCCTGCGCGGCAGTCGGCTTGACGTGCCGCTCAAGGCCGAGCGGGTGCAACGCTTCCAGGCCGGCACCCGCGAGGCGCTGGCCGAGATGCTCGGTGCCGCCGGACTGCGCCATCCCGACGAGCTGGGCCCCGAACACATCATCCGCCGCGTCTCGCGCCACGAGGTGAGAACCCTGGCGACGCTGTTCGACTTCGTGGCGCCCGACGCCCTGCTCCAGGGCGGCGCGGCCCGCCACGCGATCTTCGCCGACTACTGGGACGAGGCCACGCCCGACAGCTGGGCGCCGCCGGTACGCCTTCAGCAGCTGCGCGAGAGCAAGCTGGTGTGAGCGACGCCCGGGCACCCAGGCGCGACGCTCGGGATGCATCCGCTCCCCGGCGATGATAGGCTACCGCTCTCTCGGTCATGGGTTCTGACTATCGACACGCTCGATTCGATACGTCGCCCGGGCCGAACGACCCTCGCTGGGGAGTAGCTGGCTCACGCCCGATGCGTGAGAGCGCCTGTCAACATAGTCGGCCAGATGCCGTGGCAGGTGCGCCGGCGCGTCGCTCGATACGCTCAGTATCGCGACAGCGCCAGGTCGGCGAGACCATCGACGGTACGACGCCCAAGGCCGGGCGCGTCGTATCGTCGTGGTAAATCGCCCGGCCGGACCCGTGACTCCCATGACCCTGCTGTCCACCACCCTGCTGGCCTTCTCGATGTCGACCGACGCCTTCGCCGCCGCGATCGGCAAGGGCGCCGCCGTCGACCATCCACGTTTCCGCGAAGCCCTGCGCACCGGCCTGATCTTCGGCGTCGTCGAGGGGCTGACCCCGCTGATCGGCTGGGCCCTCGGCCTGGGCGCCTCGAAGTACATCGCCAGCTGGGACCACTGGATCGTGTTCGTGCTGCTGTTCGCCCTCGGCGTGCGCATGATCCGCGCCGGCCTCGAGACGCCGGAACCCGACGAGGAAGCCCCCGCTGCCAAGCGCGGGCGTCAGGCCTGGTGGCTGATCGCCGCCACCGCGGTGATCACCAGCATCGATGCCCTCACCGTGGGCATCGGCCTGGCCTTCATGGAGGTCAATATCGTGCTGACCGCGCTGGCGATCGGTGCCGCCACCACCCTGATGGCCACGCTTGGCGTGATGCTGGGCCGCCGCCTCGGGGTGCTGATCGGCCAGCGCGCCGAGGTGCTCGGCGGCGTGATCCTGATCGGCATCGGCACCGTCATCCTCACCGAACACCTGGGCCTGTGGTAAAGGGATGTGATAAGGGCTGTGGCAAGGAGACCGTGGCGAGCCCGGCGTGATCCACCGGCCTCAGTGGCGATGCTCGCCGGGGGCCGACGCTTCGACGTCGTCGGCGCAGCGGTCACGGGCCTCCAGCTGGATGGTGGCGTGGGCCACGTCGAAGCGCTCGAGCAGCACCGCCTTGATCGCCACCAGGGTCGCCTCGCGGTCGGCGCCCTCCTCCACGGCGGCGTGCAGCGACAGCAGATGACGCCCCGGCGTCAGCGACCAGGCGTGGACGTGATGCACGTCGCGCACCGCCTCCAGCCGCTCGGGTAGCTCCCGCTCGATGCGCGCCACGTCCAGCGACGCCGGCGCGCCCTCGAGCAGGATATGCCCGGACTCCCGGGTCAGCCGCCAGGCGCTGCGCAGGATCAGCGCCGCCACCAGCAGCGACAGCAGCGGGTCGATCGGCGTCCAGCCGGTGGCCAGGATCACCAGCGCGGCGACGATGGCGGCCACCGAGCCCAGCAGATCGCCGAGCACGTGCAGCGCAGCGCCGCGGATGTTGAGGTTGTCGCGGTCGCCCAGGTGCAGGATGGCGAACACCGCCAGATTGATCACGAAGCCCAGTCCGGCGATGACCAGCATCGGCGTGCCGGCCACTTCGACCGGCGACAGGAAGCGTCGCAGCGCCTCGATGGCGATCCACACCACGATGGCGATCAGCGTCAGGCCGTTGACGAAGGCGGCCAGGATCTGCACCCGGTCGTAGCCGTAGGTGCGGCGATGATCCGCCGGGCGTTGGCTGAGCCGGGCCGCGAACCAGGCCAGCATCAGGGAGGCGGTATCGGTGAGCATGTGGCCGGCATCGGCAAGCAGCGCCAGCGAACCGGAGAGGATGCCGCCCGTCACCTCGGCCACCATGAAGGCGCCGGTCAGCCCGATCGCCCAGGCCAGACGCCTCTGACTGTCGGTGCCGGCGTGATGGTGGCCGTGGTCGTGATCATGATCGTGTGCCATCCGTCCTCCTGATCGGTCGTTCCTTCGACAGAAGGCCAGCATAACCGCCCAGGGCGCACGGGCACACCTTTACCTTTTTGGTGCGCCCTGGCACCTTATTGCACCCATTTAGCGCACCAAAGCGACCATGAAGACCCGTTCATGAAGACCTATTTCAGCAAGATGCGCGGCGCCCGCTATCGCCGCAGCGACGTCGACTGGCGCGATGCCTGCTGGTCCTGGCTCGGCGCCTTCATCGGCATGAGCGCGGTGGCCTGGATCGGCCAGCAGTGGCTCGCCCATCACCTGCTGGTGGTCGGCTCCTTCGGCGCCACCTCGGTGCTGATCTACGCCGCCCCGGAGAGCCCCTTCGCCCAGCCGCGCAACGTGCTGCTGGGCAGCGTGCTGTCGGCGCTGATCGGCGTGGGCTGCTTCCAGTGGCTGGGCGCCACGGCGCTGGCCGTGGCCTTGGCGGTGTCACTGGCGGTGCTGGTGATGCAGCTGACCGAGACCGTGCATCCGCCGGGCGCGGCCTCGGCGCTGATCGCGGTGATCGGCGGCCCCGAGGTCCACGCCCTGGGCTGGTGGTTTCCGCTGGTGCCGGTGGGGCTCGGCTGCGCGGTGATGCTGATGGTCGCCATCCTGGTCAACAACCTGGCCCGCCACCGCCGCTATCCCCGGCACTGGTAGCGCCCTCCAGCGATCGACCGACGCCCCCTCAGCCGCCCCGGCACTCCCGCGTCAGATCACGTTCGGGCTGCCATACCGCCGTCTTCACGCCGAGCACGCCCAGCACCGTATGGAACAGGTTGGCGTGACTCGCCGGCCGGTCGGCGCGCGCGGCCAGGCAGCTCCCGTCCAGGCCCGCCGTGGCATCGAATCCGGGTGACGCCCACCACACCATCGGCACATGGGTCTGCTCGTCGGGGGCGATGGCATAGGGCAGGCCGTGCAGATAGAGACCGTGCTCGCCCAGCGACTCGCCGTGATCGGCGACGTACAGCATCGCCGTATCCAGCCCCGGCAGCGCCTGAAGGTCGCCGATCAGGCCATCGAGCAGCGAGTCGGTGTAGCGCACGCCATTGTCGTAGCTGTTCACCACCGCCTGACGATCGCACTGGCTCAGCTCGGCGCTGTCGCAGGTCGGCGTGTAGACGCGGAAGGCCTCGGGATAGCGGGCAAAATAGCTGGGGCCGTGGTTGCCGAGCTGGTGCAGCACCAGCACCGTGTCCCGGTCGATGCCCTTGGCCACCCGAGCCGCCTCCTCGAACAGCGCGCCGTCCCGGCAGTCGCCGTCGGGGCACTGGTCGGGATGCCGCTCGGCGCTGATCCGGCGCGTTTCCACGCCCTGGCACACGCCCTTGCAGCCCGATTGGTTGTCCAGCCACAGCACCCGGAAGCCGGCGTGGGACAGCACGTCGAGCAGCGATTCGTGGCTCTTGATGTCGCGCTCGCTCTGCTCTCCCCGGCCGCCCGGCGCGAACATGCAGGGCACCGAGACCGCGGTGCTGGTGCCGCAGCTGCTGACGTCCGTGAAGTTGACCAGCTCGCGCTCGGCCAGCCGCGGCGTGGTCTGGCGGCCGTAGCCGTCCAGCCCCCAGTCGGCGGCACGCATCGTCTCGCCGACCACCAGCACCAGCAGGCGCGGCTTGTCGCCCTCGACGGTCTTGACCGCATCCTCGCCGAGCGGCAGGCGCTCTTCGGGCAGCGGCTCGCTGGCCGCCATCACCTGCCCGGTCGAGACCAGCGCATTGCCCGGCGTGACCAGGTAGCGCAGCGCCGGCCGGTTGCGCATCTCCGAGGAGAGGCCCTGATAGCCAACCATCAGCGACGCCGCCAGCACCGCCACGGCGCCGATCAGATAGCCCGAGCGGCGCAGCAGCGCCCGAGGCCAGCGGCGCTTGACCAGGCGCACGCGCCACAGCAGCAGCACCGGCACGCCGGCATGCAGCAGCAGATAGCCGGCGAAGGCCGGCGTCAGCAGCTCGCCGGCCTCGCGGGTGTCGGTCTGCAGCACGTTGTCGATCATGGTGGTATCGAAGTGGGTGCCGTAGCGAGTGGTGAAGTAGTTCACCACCGCCGCGAGGATCACCAGCAGGCTCAGCAGCGGCCGCACCGTGTGACGCGTCATGAACGGCAGGAACACCACGAACTGCAGGGCGGTCAGGATCAGCGCCTCGACGGCCAGGCGACCCCAGGCGGCCATCGAATCGAGCGGCGCATCCGCCAGCATGCCGTGCCAGAACGGCCCGTTGTAGAACAGCGTGAAGACCACGCAGACCGCCAGGGTCAGGGTGTCCGGGGTCAGCCGGGGAGACGGCAGCCGGCGCCAGGCGCGGCGAAGGCCCAGGGTTTCGAGCAGTGACATCATGCGCGGGACTCCGCGAGCGTGAGGGTGGACGCGGCGCGGCCCGGCAGCAGCCAGTGGGCCAGCACGGCGCTGATCGTGGCGCACAGCATCAGCGTCCACAGGTCATGGGACAGGAAGTGCGCGCCGCGCAGCTGCTGGGCGACGCCGAAGGCGAGCCCCAGGCCCAGCCCGACGGCCAGCCCCCAGCCACGCCAGCGCGGGCGAACGGCCGCGAGGAAGGGATACAGCGCGATCCAGGCGTAGCCGGCGCTGGCATGGCCGGCGGGAAAGCAGGCGGTGTCGGGGAAATCGACGGGGCGCGTCTCGAACAGGCCGATGAACGGCGCCCAGCCGCCGTAGCGGGTCAGGTCCCAGGGGCACTCCATGGGGATCAGGTGCTTGAGGGTCGACACCGCCAGCGTCGAGCCGGCCACCGCCAGGAACAGGAACCACAGCGGGCGCCGCCAGGCACGCAGCGACGCCAGCCCATGGCTCAGCGCCAGCGACAGGATCACCACGCCGCCCATGGCCTGGCTGAGATTACGCCCGCCCTCGTGCAGCACGGCCTCGGTGATCACGTCGTGATGCAGCGACCACTCGCCGCCCTCGAGGCGATAGAAGAGATCGGCGAGGCGGAAGTCGAGCCCCAGCCGAGCGAAGGCCAGCATCAGCGCGGCGAAGCCCGCCCAGGCCAGCAGCAGGCGCGGCCAGAAGGAAGGAAGCGAAGAACGCAAGACAGGCGACATGGCGGCCCCGAGGCAAGTGAGAAGACGCCACGTATCCTGCGCCTTCAGACTTACCCAGGACTTAATCCAGGCTTAACCCCGCCTTAACATCGCCGTGAAGGGCGTCGCCGGGCGACGACTCCCGCCTGCGGCACCTTGTCGGCTACCATGGTCGGACCCGAGCAGGCCCGGACGAACGCCCGACTCGCGACGGCCCGGCCTATCCGCACACTCAGGAAGCGCCTCGACAATGACGTCTGCCGATACCGCCCGCCCCGACCCCGCCGAGCTGCCGGACGTGCTCGCCGGCCCGATCCTGCGCCGCCTCGCCCCGGACCGCCTGCGGATCTGGCTGGTCGGCACCCGGCCGCTGTCCGGCAAGCTGCTGCTGCATCCCGAGGGCCACGGCCCACGCCGGCTGGCGCTGAACGAGCGCCGGGTGCGCCATCTGCCGCTGGGCCGCCACGCGGTGCTGCACCTGATCGACGTGGCACTGGAGACGCCGCTGCCCGTCGGCGTGGCCATCGACTACGACCTGCGCCTGGCGTCCCCCGACGGCGGCGACGAGACCGGCATCGCCGACTGGGCCCCGCACCTGTTGCATGAAGGCGCCCGCCGCCCGCGCTTCGTGCTGGCCGGGAGCCACCGCCGGCTGCTGCACGGCTCCTGCCGGCGGCCCCACCACGACGGCCCCGATGCCCTGGTGCGCGCCGACGGCTGGCTCGCCGAGCGCCGCGACGACCCCGAGGCCTGGCCGGCCTGGCTGCTGATGACCGGCGATCAGATCTACGCCGACGACGTGGCCGGCCCCACCCTGGTGGCGATCCACGAGCTGATCCGCCGCCTGGGCCTGTTCGACGAGCCGCTCGAGGGCGCCACCGTGGCCGACAGCCAGGCCCTCTACGCCGCCGAGTCGACCTACTACCGCCGCGACGCCCTGCTGCCCGACGTGGAAAGCAGCGCCAACCTGCGCGAGCGCGTCTTCGCCGGCGCCCGCAAGCCGGTGTTCACCTCGGCCCACGCCCGCAACCACCTGATGACCTTCGCCGAGGTCATGGCCATGTACCTGCTGGTGTGGTCGCCGGTGCCCTGGCGGCTGGTGAGGGTCTACAAGCCCGGTCTCGGCGCGGACGACGCCGCGGCCTTCGACGACGAGGCCGCCATCCTCGAGCGCTTCGTCGACGGCCTGCCCGCCGCTGCCCGGCTGCTGGCCCACGTGCCGTCGCTGATGATCTTCGACGACCACGACGTCACCGACGACTGGAACCTCACCGCCGACTGGGAGGCCTGCGCCTACGGCCATCCCTTTTCGCGGCGCATCCTCGGCAACGCCCTGCTGGGCTACCTGCTGTGCCAGGGCTGGGGCAACGACCCCGATCGGCTGGCTGCGCCGATGGACGAGGCCGCCGCGCTGCTCGATGCCGCCCGGGCGGGCAACGGCTGGCTGCCCACCGAAACCCACGACGCCTGCCTGCATCACCTGCAGCGCTTCGAGGGCTGGGAGTTCCAGATCCCGGGCACGCCTCGGCTGGTGGTGCTCGACACCCGCACTCGCCGCTGGCGCAGCGAACGCAGCCCGCGCCGGCCCTCGGGGCTGATGGACTGGGAGGCGCTGTCGGACTTCCAGCAGCAGCTGCTCGACGCGCCCTCGGCGATCATCGTCTCACCGGCGCCGATGTTCGGCGTCAAGCTGATCGAGGGCATCCAGAAGCTGTTCACCCTGGCCGGCAAGCCGCTGCTGGTGGACGCCGAGAACTGGATGGCCCACCGCGGCGCGGCCAGCGTGATGCTCAACATCTTCCGCCACTCGCGCACCCCGGGGCACTACGTGATCCTCTCCGGCGACGTGCACTACTCCTTCGCCTACGACATCCGCCTGCGCCACCGGCGCGGCGGCCCGCGGCTGTGGCAGATCACCTCCAGCGGGCTCAAAAACGCCTTCCCCGACACCCTGCTGGACGCCTTCGACCGCGCCAACCGCTGGCTGTACGCGCCACGCTCGCCACTCAACTGGCTGACCCAGCGCCGGCCGATGCGCATCCGCCCCCGAGACCCCGACCGCGCCAAGGCCGGGGAGCGGCTGTGGAACGGCGCCGGCATCGGCCTGGTGGAGCTCGACGACCGGGGACGGCCCAGCGACATCCGCCAGCTCGACGCCCGAGGCTTCGACGTGGTCTTCCCGCCCCCACCGGCCGAGAAGGACTCGCCAGAGAAGGACTAGACCGAGACCGCGCGCCGTGCTGCCCCACGGCGCCGCACCAAGGCATCCACCGCGGCCATCACGATCATCGAGGCGCCGACCAGCGGGAAGATCGCCCCGCCGATGGCCAGCAGCGCCAGCACGCCGCGCAGCCGGCGCGGGTCGGCCGGAACCGGCGGCACGCCGAGCTTCCCGGCCGGGCGGCGTTTCCACCACATCACCGCCGCCGACACGCACAGCAGCACTATGCCGGCGCAGGCCAGGGCCAGGATCAGCTTGTTGGCCAGGCCGTACTGCTGGCCCATGTGCACGTTGATGCCCCACTCCAGACCGCGTCCCAGCGGGCCGTAGTCGGCGTAGGTCATGTCGAGCAGCGCCTCGCCGCGGTACTGATCGAGGTGCACGACGCGCTGCTGGCTCAGGTCATCCGGGTAGGCGGAGCCGGTGTAAACGCCCGTGGGCCCGGCCGGCAGGTTGACCGCATAGCCCGGCGCCAGTCCCTTCTCATCGAAGATCGCCACCGCCCGGTCGAGGCCGATCGGCGCGGCCCCGCCGGTGTCGGCCGAGGCCTCGGAGGTCGGCAGCCGGGCCTGCTCCAACGACCAGGTCGTGGTCTCGCGCTCGGCCAGGCGCTCGTCGGACATCGGCACGTTGACCCGCACGCCGTCCGGATAGCCGAAGTTTTGGCCGTTGGCCAGCTCGTTCACCTTGCTGCCCCACAGCGTCGACCAGGGCATGCCGGTCACGGCCAGAAACAGGATGAAGCCGCCGACGAAGAGCCCGGTCACCGCGTGCAGGTCGCGCCAGAACACTCGCTTGCCCGGCTTGCCGCGCACCGACACCACGCCGCCGCGCCGGCCCCGCGGCCACCACAGGTAGGCGCCGGTCAGCACCAGCAGGATGGTCCAGCCGCCGACGATCTCGATGATCAGGCTGGCGCCGGTGCCGAACAGGCTGAGGCTGTGCAGGTGGCGCACCCACCACATCACGGTGCCTCGGTAGGGCATCTGCCCGGTCACTTCGCCGTCATAGGGATCGACGAACACCGCCGTCCGACTGCCGCCCGGCTGCGTCACGTCGACCTCGGCGGCCCGGGTCGCGTCGGCCGGCGGCACGTAGCGGAACGCCTCGCCGTCGACCGCGGCCAGCGCCGCGTCACGCTGCGCGGACGGGGCGACCGTGTCGGCCTGGCGGGCCTCGACCGTCATCAGGTCGGCGTGCCACCAGCGATCGATGTCGTCATGGAAGAGATAGAGGGCGCCGGTCAGCGCCAGTGAGATCAGAAACGGAAGGACGATCAGACCGGCATAGAAGTGCCAACGCCAGACGGCGCGGTAGATATCCTGCGCCCTATGGCGGAGGGGGGAGCTGCTTATGGAGGAATGGCTCATGGAAATCTCGCTCGGGGAATCATGACGACGCATGCCCTCGCCGCGCGTCCTGTCGACGTCGGCGAGCGAAGGCCATGCGATTCACATCGGGGGGATCACGAGCGATATCGGGGTGGCGCCCGGGTCGGCGCCTGGGGGAAGACCGCGGGCCCGCCGTGGGCCGCGCGGGTCGCCACCACCGGGGCGGTGATGGCATGGGACGGCACCGGGGCGACGCTCGGCAGCAGCGCCGAGAGCACCGGCATCTGCTGGAACAGCGTGCAGTAGCCGCAGGCCACCTGCCAGTGCAGGACCGCTGCGGCAGCGCCGTCGATGGAGGCCGGGGCCTCGGCCATCGACATCGCCGGCCCGAGGCGATGGCCGGCCAGATGCGCGCCACCGTGGTGGGCGTGTCCCGCCGCGCTCAGCTGACCGATCAGCGGCCCGGCCACCACCAGCCACATCGCCAGCAGCGCGAGGCGCGCGGGCGATCGAAAGCGACATGGCGTGGCGAGCTGGCGAATCATGGCGGTGAGGCGATCATGGGCGGACGCCGCAGCATAGCGCAGCCGCCCGCGATACGGCAGCGGGCGGCACGCGACGGCTTGTCGCGGCGGACGGCATCAGCCCTGCAGCACGTAGCGCAGGATCTCCACCACCTCGGCCGGCGTGGTCGCCCAGGCCATGGCGGCGGCATCCACTTCCTTGAGCGGATGCACGATCTCCTCGCCGTGCAGGGTCACGTAGGGCTTGCCCAGCGCCGCGCAGTAGCCGGCGTCGAAGGCCGCGTTCCACTGCTTGTACTTGTCGCCGAAGCGCACCACCACCATGTCGCTCTGCTCGATCAGGGTCTTGGTGCGAATGGCGTTGACCTTGGACGACTTGTGATCGCGCCAGTAGCCCTCGCTCGCCGGGCCCAGATGATCGCCGGCCGCATCGCTGGCGTCGTGGTCGGTGACCGGTGCGGTAAAGGCCACGTCCAGGCCGGCGGCCTCGGCGCCGCGCTGGATTTCCTGGCGCCAGTCGGTGTGGATCTCGCCGGACAGATAGACGGTGAAGCTCATGATGTCGGTTCTCCTCATGGGCCGGCTCGCGCCGGTCTTGTCGGTAGGATCGTCAATCCTACGTCATCACGCTTTGTGCACAAGGCTACGATGAAATGAATACACGACCATGGCTTCGACAAGCCGTGCCTCACCACGCATCATGGGGCGCCCACGACGGCAACGAAGGACGCGACAGGCCCCATGGCGCTCGACACCACCGCGCTCAACCGGCGCATGACCCACTTCGACGACCACGATGATCTGTGGCTGTTCGGCTACGGCTCGCTGATCTGGAAGGCCGACTTCCCCTTCCTCGAACGCCGACCGGCACGCATCCATGGCTGGGTGCGGCGCTTCTGGCAGGGCTCCCACGACCATCGCGGCACGCCCGAGTCCCCGGGCCGCGTCGCGACCCTGATCGCCGAGGAAGGCGCCACCTGCCTGGGCATGGCCTACCGCATCACGCCGGAGACCCTGCGCCCGCTCGACGTGCGCGAGAAGAACGGCTATCTGCGCGAGCTCACGCCGCTGCACTTCGAGGACGGCACCACGGCCATGGGCCTGACCTACCTGGCCACCGCCGACAACGCGGCCTTCCTGGGCGAGGCCCCGCTCGACGACATGGCACGCCAGATCGCCGGGGCCGAGGGCCCGAGCGGTCCCAATCGCGACTACCTGCTGCACCTGGAGACGGCGCTGGCGGAACTGGGTGTGACCGAGGCCCACGTCAGCGAACTGGCGCGACGGGTGCGGGCGATCGCCACACCGGCCTGAGCGACGCCGCCACCGTCCCGAGGGCCGGGCTTTGCGTGTACAATGACACCCTGATCGCATGGCAGCCGACGTCCTTCCGGCCACGACGCCAAGGGACGCGAGGCTGGTGGATTCCACGAGCACGAATACGGGAAGAGTGATGAGCGACAAGATCCAGGTGGCGGCCCCGCTGGTCATACTGCACGGCGATGAAATGGCCCAGGTGGCCTTCGAGAAGATCATCGAGACCTTCGTGACCCGGCCGCTGGCCATCGAGCTGGTCGAGATCGATCTGACCGCCGAGAACCGGCTGGTCACCAACGGCCAGGCCGTGCTCGACGCCATCGACGCGCTCAACCGCCACAAGGTCGGGATCAAGAACGCCGGCATGACGGTCAACCGCGAACAGCGCGATGCCCTGCTGGCCCAGCACCCCGAGCTCGACGCCGCCGCGCTCCACCCGCTGGCCACCAAGTCGCCCAACGGCGCCATCCGCAAGGGCATCGGCGGCAACATCACCCGCGAGGACATCGAGTTCCGCAACCTCCAGGTCGAGCGCCCGGCCTGGATCGGCCGCGACATCGAGGTCGAGACCATGGAGCACGGCGGCACCAAGGACAGCTACAACGCGCTGTCCTCGGCCACCGGCGTGGTCAAGCTGCTGTTCGTCGGCCAGAGCGGCGACCCGGTCGAACTGCACCGCCGCGAGGTCAGCAAGGGCGATCCCTGGCTGCTGGCCACCAACGACCTGGACGACGTCAAGGCCTGGGCCCACCGCTTCTTCCAGCGCGCCCTCGACGAGAAGCGCGATATCTACCTGGGCCTCAAGGACACCGTGATCGCCGGCTACGACGGCGTGATGCGCGCCGCCATCGAGGACATCTACCGCGAACACTATCAGGCCGAGGCCGAGGCGCTGGGGCTGGCCTATCACTACGAGCTGATCGACGCTCAGGCCGCGCGACTGGTCGCCAACCCGCCGGAGCGGGCGCTGTGGGGCGTGCCGGACAACAACACCGGGCGCAAGCTCTACAAGCTGGTCGAGCAGCTCAAGCGCCATGGCATTCCCGAGCGCAAGGCCCAGGTGTCGATCTCGCGGATGAGCGCCGGCGGCGGCGATCAGTACGGCAGCTTCAACGCTCCCGCCGCCGAGGACGGCATCCTCAAGGTGGTGGTCGACGGCGAGGAAAAGCACGCCCGCCACGTCAAGCAGGGCGACCCCATCCTGCTGATGTCCAACGATCGCGCCGCGATCAAGGACTGGGTGCTGCAGGTGTTCCGCGACGCCTCGCGCAAGGACAAGGAGGTCTACTTCGGCCTCAAGCGCGAGTACATGGACTACGACGAGGTGTTCAGCGACGTCATCACCGAGGCGCGGCGCGAGCTGGCCAAGGCCGACACCCCGCCGCCGTCGTTCATGATCATGCGGCCCTCCAGCCAGCTGATCAAGATGATCACCGACCCGCCCCGCAACGCCCTCTACCCGGCGCAGAACCTGGACGGCGACATCTTCTCCGATATCTCCGCCGCGCTCGGCGGCAGCCTGGCCACCGCCAGCTCGATCATCGAGAGCAAGAACGGCACCATGCTGTTCGAGGCGCCCCACGGCACCGCCCACGACCTCTACCTCAAGTACCTGGAGAGCGACGGCAAGGAGGCCTACTTCAACTCCTCGGCGCTGATCTACGCCGTGGGCAACGCCCTGGAGACCCTGGCCGAGCGCGAGGGCAACGCGCGGCTGGCCGACTACGCCACTCGCCTCAAGGCGGCGCTGATCGACACCATCGGCGACGGCATCGTCACCGGCGATCTCAAGGGCAAGACCACCGACCCGGCGAACGAGACCGTGGTCGACATGCACGGCTTCCTCGACGCCGTGGAAGCGCGCCTGAGCGTGTGACCGCCCTTCCCCGCATCATGCTGGCCTCCCCCGTTTCGGCGGCGTCATGCTGACGCTGCCGATCTACCTCGCCGCCGCCCTGGCCGAGATCGCCGGCTGCTTCAGCGTCTGGGCCTGGTGGCGGCAGGGCGCCTCGGCGCTGTGGCTGCTGCCGGGGCTGGCCAGCCTGGCGCTGTTCGCCTGGCTGCTCAGCCTCTCCTCGGCCGACGTCGCCGGCCGCGCCTATGCCGCCTACGGCGGCGTCTATATCGTCGCCTCGCTGGCCTGGCTGTGGGCGGTGGAGCATCGCCTGCCCGACCGCTGGGATCTGCTCGGCGCCGCGCTGTGCCTGGCCGGCGCCGGGATCATCCTGCTGGCCCCGCGGGGCGGCTGAGCCTCCCTGTCGCCCCGCGGGGCGACAGCCACTCGACGTTTGTCGTAGAATCCTCCGGTTTTGCCGGTTTCCGGCTCGAAAGCCCAAGACGGGCGTTTTCTTGACGCCCATCACGGCATACAGCATGCGTTATTGCCTACGATGTCTGAGGTGATGGCCTACGGTCGGCGACGGCCCTCACCTGCTGTCATCGCTCGGCTCGCTGCGTATCGTGCGTGGCGGACATCAGCATGACCGCGGGATAGCGCCGCATGACCCATCGACCTCCACTACGACAGGCACGCTCATGGATGCATCGCCACCCGGCTCGATCCTCTACTCTCCCGGCCCTCACGACACCGACATCCTGCTGTGCGAGTGCGGCAACCTGGAAGTGATTCGCGGCGACGCCACCTGGCAGCGCTTCCAGCCGGATTTCGAGCGGGACGCCTGCCACTGCCTCGACTGCGATACCACCTTGCCCCTGAGCCGAAACGACGATCCCCGCCTGCATTTCCGCCATCCCTGAGTGACGCGGCCGGCGCTCTCGACGGGCCGCTCATCTGGCATGACACCCGGCATTCCACTGGCAACTCGCCCCTTGAACCTTGTTTCTTGCTGCCTTCAACCGAAACGAAGGTCGTAACCCCCATCCTTTTGCCCCGATGGTAGAATGCGCGCGCCTGCCCGGGACGACCCCCGGGCAAGGCATCGACAGGCCCTCGCCCCCTGTTTCTCTTCCACGCGCCAGCCCGCAGCGCCAGCACGTGGAGAGACGGCGGCCTCGGCGCCCGACACGTTCATGCACCCGTGATTCCACAAGAGACACAAATGATCGCTACCCTCAACACTCTGGGCCGTCCGCTGCTGCGGCTGGGGCTGATCCCCCAGATCGCGCTGGGCATCGTCGCCGGCGTCCTGCTCGCCACCCTCGCCCCCGATGCCGCCCAGTCGGTCGCCCTGCTCGGCCAGGTCTTCGTCTCCGCACTGAAGGCGGTGGCGCCGGTGCTGGTCTTCGTGCTGGTGGCGGCGGCGATCGCCAACCACCGCCAGGGCCAGCCGACCCATATCCGCTCGGTGCTGGTGCTCTACCTCGCCGGCACCCTGGTGGCGGCGCTGGTCGCCGTAGTGGCGAGCTTCGCCTTCCCCACCACGCTGGCACTGGACGCCCCTGCGGCCAGCGGCACGCCGCCCGGCAGCGTCAGCGAGATCCTGCGCAACCTGCTGCTCAACGCCGTGGCCAACCCGGTCGAGGCGCTGATGGAGGCCAACTTCATCGCCATCCTGGCCTGGGCCGTGGGCCTCGGGCTGCTACTGCGCCGCGCCGCGGACACCACCCGCACCGCGCTCAAGGACCTCTCCGACGCCGTCTCCGGCATCGTGCAGCTGGTGATCCGCTTCGCTCCGCTGGGCATCTTCGGCCTGGTCGCCAACACCCTGGCCGAGTCCGGCTTCGACGCCCTGCTCGACTACGGCCGCCTGCTGCTGGTGATCGTCGGCTGCATGGCATTCGTGGCGCTGGTCACCAATCCGCTGATCGTGTTCCTGAAGACGCGCCGCAACCCCTATCCGCTGGTGTTCACCTGCCTGCGCGGCAGCGCCATCACCGCCTTCTTCACCCGTAGCTCGGCGGCCAACATCCCGGTCAACATGGAGCTGTGCAAGCGTCTGAAGCTGCACGCCGACACCTACTCGATCTCGATCCCGCTGGGTGCGACGATCAACATGTGTGGCGCCGCCATCACCATCACCGTGACCACCCTGGCCGCTGCCCATACCCTGGGCATCCAGGTAGACTTCGTCACCGCGCTGCTGCTGTGCATCGTCTCGGCGCTGGCCGCCTGCGGCGTGTCCGGCGTGGCCGGCGGCTCGCTGCTGCTGATCCCGATGGCCGCCAGCCTGTTTGGCATCTCCGCCGACGTGGCCATGCAGGTGGTGGCGATCGGCTTCGTGATCAGTGTGGTGCAGGACTCCACCGAGACCGCGCTGAACTCCTCCACCGACGTGCTGTTCACCGCCGCGGCCTGCCGCGCCGACGGCGAGAACGACGTGGCCTGAACCTCGCCTGCCCGGCCGCTGCGGCGGCCGGGTACTCTTTTACTCTTTATCCTCTTCCCCCTTCTCTTTCCTCTCCTCCACTCCACGCTGCCTCTCCTGACTTCGCCTCCTGCCCCTTTTCCTTGACCGCACGCTTACGGCGTTCCCGGGCGCTTCGTTTCCTGCCACGGCTCCACGTACCGCTCTCGCTGGCCGGACAGTCGCTATTGACAGTCGCTCGTTCCTTTTATAGAACGTTCTTTATATCGAACGATTAGTGGACGCCACCTCACGCAGGGAGACACCATGGACCACCTCGCCCTCGGCACCCTGGGCCAGCATCTTCAGCGTCTGCGCCAGGAGCGCGGGCTGTCGCTGTCGCAGCTGGCCGCCGCCGCCGGCATCGCCAAGTCGAACCTGTCGCGCCTCGAGCAGGGCAACGGGAATCCCACGCTGGATACCATCTGGCGGCTGGCGGTGCAGCTGAACGTGCCCTTCGGCACCCTGGTGGCGCCGATCACCGTGCCCCTCGGCGAGGACGGCGTGCAGGTGCGGCTGATCGATCAGGGCCAGGGGAGCCGCCAGGTCGATGCCTACTGGATGCGCTGCGCGCCCCATACCGATCGCCATGCCGAGGGACACACCCCGGGCGCCACGGAATCGCTCACCGTGCTCAGCGGCGAGCTCGATGCCGGCCCCGAGGACGACCTGCGCACGCTGCACGCCGGCGACACCCTCGCCTTCAGCGCCGACCGCCCCCACCGCTATCGCACCGGCGAGCAGTGGGCGACGCTGATCCTGACCATCGTCTACGCCGAGAGGAAGACGTCATGATCGACCAGACGACCTCGGTGTCCTCTCGCCCCTGGCTGTCCGGCGTGCACGAGGCCTTTCCGCTGCTCGGCGGCTACGTGCCGGTGGCGATCTCGTTCGGATTGATCGCCGTTCAGGCCGGCTTCACGCCCTGGGAGGCGACGCTCATCTCGACGCTGGTCTATGCCGGCGCCTCGCAGTTCCTGTTCGTCGGCATGATCGCCGGCGGCGCGCCGCTGTGGCTGGCGGTGGTCATGACGCTACTGATCAACGTGCGCCATGCGGTCTACGGTCCCAATCTCGCGGCCTGGATGAACGCCAGCCGCTGGTGGCCCTGGCTGATGCACGGCCTGACCGACCAGATCTTCGCCCTGGCCCATCACCGCTTCCCGCAGCTGCCCGAAGCGCAGCGCCTGGGCTGGTTCGCCGGCGCCGCGCTGCTGGCCTGGGCCAGCTGGATCCTCGGCACCGTGCTCGGCGCCCTGGCCGGCGACTGGCTGATGGCGCGCTGGCCGCTGCTGGGCGAGATCCTGCCCTTCGCCCTGCCGGCGCTGTTTCTGGTGCTGGTGGCGCCGCGCTTCACCTCGAAGCGCTGGAGCCTGGCGCTGGCCATCAGCATCGGCGTGGCGATGCTCTGCACCCTGACCGACTACACCAACATCGGCATTCCCATCGCCGCCGGCTGCGGAGCACTGTGCTTCACCCTGATCCGCTTCACGCCGCACAAGGAGCCCTCATGAGTAGCGCCATGTGGATCGCCGTGCTGGCCTCGGCCATCGGCACCCTGCTGATTCGCCTGCTGCCGCTGCTGTGGATGCGGCGACGCCTGAAACGCCTCGACGGCGAGGACGGCGTCGAGGCCATGCCCCAGTGGCTCGCCCTGCTCGGCCCGATGATGATCGCCGCCGTGCTCGGCGTGTCGCTGGTGCCCCACCGGCTCGATGCCGTCGGCTGGCTGGCCTCGGCGATCGGCGTACTGGCGACCCTGGCCGTGTGGTATCGGCTGCGCTCGCTGGGCTGGCCGGTAGTGGCCGGCGTCGCCGCCTTCGGCGCGGTGATCCTTATCGCGGGCATGCGCTGACACCCGGCCCGGACGCGTGCAGCACCGAGAGCTCAGATTCGGGGCCGCAGCGTGGAAAGGCCGCGTCTTGACCGCCATGACGACGAGGCGGCAGTCTGCGCTGGCATGATGCCGCTCTCATCGGCCTCGACCATCGACATCAACAGGGAAGGTGGTATGTCCAGTGATCGCCTGCAGGAACTGCTCCAGCGCGTGACCCGACGCGACCGGCTGGCCTTCGCCGAGCTCTATGACGCCACCGCGGCGAAACTCTACGGCACCGTGCTGCGTATCCTGAGAGAGCGCAGCCGGGCCGACGACGTGGTGCAGGAGGTCTACGTGACCATCTGGCAGAAGGCCGAACAGTTCGACGCCGGCCGGGCTTCGGCGATCGCCTGGATGGCGAGCATCGCCCGGCACGCCGCCATCGACGAGCTACGCCGACGGCCCCGGGCGCCCCATGAGTCGGACGACGCCCTGGATCAGACGCCTTCCGACGCGCCCGGCGCCCGGGAGCACGCGGAGCGCGACGAGAACGCCCGCCGTCTGCATGCCTGCCTGGCCGAGCTGGAGGGCAGCCGTCGTGACATGGTGCGCCTGGCCTACCTGGACGGCTGGTCCCGGGCCGACCTGGCCGCCCACTTCGAGCAGCCGGTGAACACCGTCAAGACCTGGCTTCATCGAGCCCTCAAGCAACTCAAGGGGTGTCTGGCGTCATGACAGACCGCGACGACATCGACATGCTGGCCGCCGAGTACGTGCTCGGCACCCTGGACGCCGACGAGCGCGCCGAGGTCATGCAACGCCGCCAGGCCGACTCCGAACTGGACGCCCGCATCCTCGAGTGGGAGGCGCGCCTCGCCCCGCTCGGCGACGAGGTGGAAGCCATTGCACCGGGGCCGGACCTGCTGGCGAGGATCGAGCGGCGCATCGAGGCGATGGAAGTCACCTCGGGCACCGGCGAGCATGAAGGCAAGGTCTCCCAGCTCGATGCCCTGCGCCGCCGGCTGCGCTTCTGGCGCTGGAGCACCGGGCTCGCCTCCGCTGCGGCGGTCGCGCTGGCCGCGGTGCTGATCGCACCCGTCGGTCAGACGCCGAGCGAGGCTCCCTTCGTGGCCGTGTTCTCCCAGGACGACCAGCAGCCCGCCTTCATGCTCTCCGTGGATCTCGACAGCCGCCGCCTCAACGTGCGTCCGGTCACGGCCGAGCCGCTGCCGGACCGCGCCTATCAGCTGTGGATCAAGGACGCCTCGCTGGGGCCGAAGCCGCGCTCGGTGGGCGTTCTCAACGACGACCTGAGCCTGCCGACCGACGCCCTGAGCGACTTCGATCCCGAGCTGCTCAAGCGCGCCACCTTCGGCATCAGCATCGAGCCGCCGGGCGGTTCACCCACCGGCCAGCCCACCGGGCCCGCCATTCACGGCTACCTCTATCCCACCGATCGGGACGCCTCGGGGCAGAGGCTGTAATTTTTTCGCACCGAGGTGAAACCGCCATCGCGCCTCTCCCGTAGCTGTGAGCACGCCCATCCCAAACCCTTTGCTTCGATGGGGCGTGCTCAGCACTCAAGGAGAGAATGATGATGACCAAGTTCATGGCAAGCGCATTCGTATCCACCGCCCTGCTCGCCGGCGCTTCCCTGGCCCAGGCGGACATGCACGGCGACATGCACCCGCAGGTCTGGGCCGATGACCAGTCCGTCGCGAGCGGCTCCGTCACCGCGGAGAAGGTCACGGCGGGCAGCAACGGCTGGCTGGTGGTGCACCGCACCGACGACAGCATGAAGCCCGGCCCGGTCGTCGGCCATGCCCCGCTCAAGGAAGGCGAGAACATGGACGTCACCGCGCTGCTCACCGAAGACGTCAGCGCCGGCGACATGCTGATGCTGATGGTCCACGGCGAGGCAGGCGGCATGGAGCCCGGCGTGTTCGAGTACACCCTCGGCGCCTCGGAAGACGGCCCGATCAAGATGGACGGCAAGCTGGTGACGGCCACCATCACCGCGCAGTAAGCCGCCCGACAGAGCGCCAGAATAGCGAAGGGGCCCCGAGGGGCCCCTTTTTCATGCTTCGTTCTACGCGTTGCGCGCGCCGGCTCAGAAGCTGGCGGAAAGCGTGGTGCCCAGCACCCAGGCGTCGTCGACCGAATCCACCGCCGACGGGTTGGCCACGTACTGCAGGTTGGGGCGCACCGACAGGTAGTTCGTCAGGTTGACGCTGTAGTAGATCTCGGCATCGACTTCGTGGCCCTGGCGCGGCAGCGGCGAAAGCGCGCCGGCGGGCGTGGCGTTGTAGGCGCCGATGTAGTCGTCGACGTCGTCGTTGACGCGCAGATAGGCCAGGCCGATGCCGGCGTCGTCCTGCGGGCGAGCATCGAACGGGCCCTGGTAGGTGGCGCCGACCGACAGGTAGCGATCGATGCGCGCGGTGTCGCCGTGGTTGGCGTTGCCCATGCTGAACAGCGTCAGGCCGCGCTGCGGATCGCCGTCGCGCGCGGTCACCTGCTGCTGCACCACGTAGTAGAGGCCGGTGTTGGTGTCGCTGGTACGGCCGTCGAGATGATCGCCGTAGGCCCGGTTGTCCGCGTCGTGGGTGTAGAAGCCCAGCTTGTAGCTGCCCGGCAAACCGTTCAGGGTCGGCGTATAGCCGAGCTCCACCGGGAACAGCGTGCCCTCGGAATCGCTGGTGCGCAGGTCGAAGCCGTTGTCGTTGTCCAGGTTGCTGTCGTTGATGTCGAACACGCCGATCTGGGCGTACCAGTCGGGGGCGAAGTCGGCGCGGGCCACCGCGGCCCACTGCGCGATCGGCCAGTTGTAGATGTCGTTGCCCCAGTTGCCCGGCTGGGCGCCGCCGAAGGCCAGGTTCTGGAAGTGGCTGTCGATGCCGGCGAAGTCGTCGCCGAAGGGAATCCGCCCGAGCTTGAGCGTCAGGGCGTCGTCGAGCAGGCGCTGGCGATACCAGAACTGAGTCAGGCGGGTGACCGGGCCGCGGCCCTGCACTTCCTGCACCGAGGAGCCGCCGACCACGGCATCGGGATCGCTCAGCTGCTCGTTGACGCTGTGGCCGTTGCGGTTGGTGACGGTGATCTGCACGTCGGCGCCGGGCACGTCGAACAGCCGCTCCAGATCGACGTTGGCGCCCACGGCGAACTGGTCGGCGTACTTGAGGGTATGGCTGTCGCTGTAGCCGCCATCGAGGATCGACGCAGCCTCGCCGGTGTAGTCGAAGCTCAAGGCGACGCCCGCGTCCTCCAGCGCCGTGCGGTGGCCGTTCCAGTCGCCGAACATGTAGGGCGACGTCGGCGAGAAGGCCGGCGCGGCGTTGGCTGCCCCGGCGATCATGAAGCTGCCGATGATGGCGAGCGGGGCTCCGCCGGTCTTGATTCCCTTGAAGGCTTGCGATGGCATGGCGCGCCGATTCCTCTTTTACTTAGCGTGTTATCAATTTCAATGCAATGATATCGCTCGACGGCCGCGGAGGAAAGCCTTTCCTCCGCGCACAGCAAAAGAATCGACCAGAAATCATGCCCTTGGTGACAGAAACGCCCGTTCAAAGTCGCAGCGAGACGGTGACGGTCTCCGCGTCGCCGTCGCGGGCATCGGCGGTGAAGCCCAGCTCCTCGGCCATCTTCCGCATGGCGTGATTGACGCGCAGGATATCGGCGAATAGCTCGCGCACGCCCATCTCGCGGGCGTAGTCGATCAGCCGCTGCATCATCCGGTAGCCGAGCCCGGTGCCCTTCATGTCGCTGCGCACCATGATCGCGAACTCGGCGCGCTCCTTGTCCGGGTCGGCCGACAGCCGCACGACCCCGGCGATCGCCGCCTCCCCTTCCGGGATCGCCACGAAGGCCATCTCACGGTCGTAGTCGATCTGCGTCAGCCGGGCGGCGAAGGCGTGATCGAACTGACGGATGGCGGCGAAGAAGCGAAGCCGCACGTCGTCGGCCGAGGAATGGCGCAGCATCTCGACCAGCGCGGCCTCGTCCTCGGGTCGGATCGGCCGCAGGCAGTAGCGCGTGCCGCTTCGGGTCTCGATGAACTCCTCGAGCTGCTGCGGATAAGGCCGGATCGCTATCGGCGGACGCGCCTCGCCGGCCGGGCGGATCACGATCCGTGCGTCCAGCGCCATCACCCCGTCGGCGTCGGCCAGCAGCGGGTTGATGTCGAGCTCGGCCACGCTGTCCAGATCGCTGACCAGCTGGGAGAGCTTCACCAGCGCCAGCGTCAGCGCCTCGAGGTCCACCGCCGGGCGGTCGCGATAGCCGTGCAGCAGCCGCGAGACCCGGGTCGACTCGATCATGTCGCGGGCCAGCAGTGGGTTGAGCGGCGGCAGGCCGATCACCCGGTCGCCGATCACCTCCACCGCCGTGCCGCCCTGGCCGAACATCAGGATCGGTCCGAACACCGGGTCCTCGGCGATGCCGAGGATCAGCTCGTGGGCGCCGGGGCGGCGGATCATCGGCTGCACGTTGAAGCCGTCCAGCCGCGCCTCCGGGGCCTTTTGGCGGATCGCGGCCAGCATGTCCTCGGCGGCCCGGGTCACCGCCTCCGGCGAGGCCAGGTTCAACTGCACGCCGCCGACGTCGGACTTGTGCGAGATGTCCCGCGAAACGATCTTCAGCGCCACCGGCAGGCCCAGCGCCTTGGCCGCCTCGCCGGCCTCCGCTGGTGTGGCCACCCGGCGCGCGGGCACGGTGGGAATGTCGTAGGCGGCGAGCACCTCCGCCGCCTCGGGCTCGGTCAGCACCCGTCGGCCCTCGGCGCGCACGGTCTCGATGACCGCCTCGGCGCGGGCCCGGTCGGGGCTCACGCGCCTGGTGACCGCCGGCGGCGTGGCCATCAGCGCCTGCTGGCTGCGCCAGTACTGATGCAGGTGCCAGAAGGCACGAATGGCCTGCTCCGGCGTCTCGTAGGTGGGTATCTGGTGCTCGGCGAACAGGCGCCGCGCCGCCGTCGGCGTGGCGTCGCCCAACCAGCAGGTCAGGGTCGGCGGATGGCGCGGGCCGAGCGACTCGACCACCGCGCGGGCCGCGTCCAGGCGGTCGGCCACTGCCGTCGGGCAGTTGATCACCAGCAGCGCGTTGGCGTCGCCTCCGTCGTGCAGCGCCTCGAGGGCCTGGGCGTAGCGCGCCCCCGGCGCGTCGCCGAGGATGTCGAGCGGATTGCCCCGCGACCAGGCCTGGGGCAGCACGGCGTCCAGCCGCGTCAGGGTCGGCTCGGAGAGCTCGGCCAACTGGCCGTGCAGACCCTCCAGCGCGTCCGCCGCCAGCACGCCGATGCCGCCGCCGTTGGTGAGAATGACCAGCCGGTCGCCCTTGATGCGGATGCCGGTGGCCAGGGTTCCCGCGGCCTGGAACAGCTCGTCCAGGGAGTCGACCCGCAGCATGCCCGCACGGCGGAAGGCCGCGTCGTAGACCGCATCGGAGCCGGCCAGCGCGCCGGTGTGCGACAGCGCCGCCTTGGCGCCGGCGGCGCTGCGCCCGGCCTTGACCACCACCACCGGCTTGTTGCGCGAGGCGGTGCGCGCCGCCGAGAGGAACTTGCGCACGTCGGTGATCGCCTCGACGTAGAGCAGGATGGCCCGCGTCTTGGGGTCGAGGGCCAGGTAGTCGAGCATGTCGCCGAAATCGACGTCGCTCATCGCCCCCAGCGAGACCACGTGGGAGAAGCCGATGTTACGGGTCTTGGCCCAGTCGAGAATCGCGGTGGCCACCGCGCCGGACTGGGTGATGAAGGCCAGCTCCCCCGGCGGCGGCGTGAGATGGGCGAAGCTGGCGTTGATGCCGCGGTGCGGCGCCAGGATGCCCAGGCAGTTGGGCCCGACGATGCGCATCAGATAGGGCCGGGCGGCCTCCAGCACCGCCTGCTCCAGCGCCTGGCCCTCGGCGTGGCCGCCCTCGCCGAAGCCCGCCGTGATCACCACCGCCGCGCGGCAGCCGCGCTCGCCCAATTCATGCACCAGGCCCGGCACGCTCTGCGGCGGCGTGGCGATGATCGCCAGGTCCGGCGCCAGCGGCAGTTCGGCGACGCTGTGGTAGTTGAGGCTCGAGCGAATCGCCCGCTCGTGCGGGTTCACAGTCAGGATCGGCCCCTCGAACCCCGACGAATACAGGTTCTCGGCCAGCACCGCGCCCACCGACCCCGGCCGGTTGCTGGCCCCGATCAGGGCGATGGAAGACGGGTGGAACAGCGCATCCAGGTTGCGAATCGACATCGATATCTCCGCTCGGTCGGCGATGGGCCCGGGCGCCGAGTGCACGCCACGGAATGCGCCCGCCGGGCGGCGGGCCATCCCCGAGTATAGGAAGCGCCGACGGCGGCGAGATGACGAAGGTCAAGCGGAGGGTGTAGCGGAGAGACGCCGCAGTAACAACGAGAAGCTTCTAAAGCGCCGGAGTCATGAACCCGAGGACTTCGAGGATGGTGGGCCCAGCTGGACTCGAACCAGCGACCAAGGGATTATGAGTCCCCTGCTCTAACCAACTGAGCTATAGGCCCTTATCAGCGGCTGCGTATGATAGCGAAAGCCGCCGGCCGAGGCCAGCGGCTGCCGGGTCGAATCTGGCGTCGGCGCGTCACACCAGGCCGAGCACGGTGTAGGGCGCTTCGCAGGCATGGCGTTCGTCTCGCTCGTCGACGCTACCGAGCGCGAGGTTGCGGTCGTTGTCGTAGGCGACGAACAGCCGCTCGCGATCGAGCACGGCCAGGCCCTCGGCCTTGTGCTCGAACTCCAGCGGTTCGCCCTCGGGCGTGGTCACCAGCCTCGGCGTCACGCCGTCGCGGAACTCCTCCAGGCTCAGCTCCCACAGATAGCCACCGATGCGCTCCTCGCCGCCCTCTTCGACCTCGAAGCTGGTCAGCAGGTAGAGCCGGGCGTGATAGGGATCGTACTCCAGGCTCGAGAGCCCGCACGCGAAGCGCACGCCGTCCTGCTCGTGGGGCACGAAACGGAAGTGCTCGCGCAGGGCGTCGACGAACTCGATGTTGCCGCTTTCGGTGATCTGGTAGTGAGCACCCACCACGCGGCTGACGTACTCGAAGTCGTCGTGGGCGTTGCCCTGCTCGCGCACGCCGAACAGCAGCAGGCCATCGCCACGCTCGCCGGGCACCGTGGCCAGCCCCTCGAGCTTGTAGTAGGGAAAGCCGATGGCGAGATTGAGCTTGCGGCGCAGCTCCAGCGAGCCCTCCACCCCGTCGCGCGGATCGGGGTCCACCACCTGCACCGCCTCGGGGTGGCCGAGCGGCCAGATCAGCAGGTGGTTGTAGTCGTTCAGCCCGTGGCCCCGTTCCTCGATGCGGTCGAAGCCGGTCACCGCCAGCACGTGGCGGCCGTCGGTGGTCAGCGCGAAGTCCTCGTACTTCACCGCCTGCTGCAGCCGCGCGGCGGTGAGATATTCCAGCCGCGTGTCGTCGGGGCCCTCGGGCGTCAGCGGCAGGGCGAACACCGCGGAGCGCTCGTCGCCGGGCACCGGCTTGTCGCTGGCCATCAACAGCCGCTCGCCGTCGTACAGCACGGCGGAGATCTCGGTGTTGACGAGCTCGCCGGCCTCGTCGCGCAGGCCGGCGGGGAAGCAGTGGATCGTGCCTTGCTGAAGAATCCGGGCGTGGGCCATGGGTCGATCTCCGTCGGAAAATGTCGAGCCCGCTCAGACTAGTACGCCCGGCGGGCCGCACGCGATACGACACCGCCCACGCCGGGCCGTCTCCTTCTTCGCTGCGCATTTGCCTGCCCTCTCGCTCCTCTCTCCTCGCCCCTCTCTCCTCGCCCCTTTCTCCTCTCTCCTTTCTCTTCACCTTATACAAAAAATTCTCATTCGCGGTTCAGTTCTGCGCCTCGCCTGCGTCATCACTCCTGCACATGCCAATAATGATAAAGATTTTTATTCGCAAGGGAGCATCGTCTCGTGCTCGCGAGGCATCAGGCGCCGGGCCATGTGGGCCCGGCCAGGCAGACAGAACGAGGTGCCCATGACATCACGGATAGAAGCGCCCGGGCCGCGGCTCGGTACCGAGCCCGCCCCGCTGGCATCCCATCAGCTGTTCAACGCCCATCACGCCGAGGCCTACTGGCAGCAAGCGACCCGCTGCATCGACCTGGTGCGGCGCAAGGTCGCCGAGGTCGAGCGGCCCTTCACCGGCGCCCGGCCCGAGGAGCTGCGCGGCCGCTTCGAGGCCATCGACCTCGACGCGCCGCTCGGCGAGCTGCGACCGGCCCTGGAGGAGCTGGAGCACGTCTATCTGGACGACGCCGTTTATTTCCATCATCCGCGCTACGTGGCCCACCTGAACTGCCCCGTGGTGCTGCCGGGCGTGCTCGCCGAGGCGATCCTGGCGCCGATCAATTCCTCGCTGGACACCTGGGACCAGAGCGCCGGCGGCACCTTCATCGAGCAATCGCTGATCGACTGGACGGCGGAGCGCATCGGCCTCGGCGAGGACGCCGACGGCGTGTTCACCAGCGGCGGCACCCAGTCGAACCTGATGGCGCTGATGATCGCCCGCGACCATCATGGTGCCCGCCAGGACCGCCCCGGCGGAAACAAGCAGCAGGGCCTGCCGGCGGACCATCGGCGGCTGCGCATCCTCGGCTCCGAGCTCAGCCACTTCAGCCTGCAGAAGTCGGCGGCGATCCTCGGGCTCGGCTACCAGGCGGTGATGCCGGTGGCCACCGACGCGGACTACCGCATGGACCCGCAGGCGCTCAAGGCACGCCTCGAGGAGTGCATCGCCCTCGAGCTGATCCCGATCGCGGTGGTGGCCACCGCCGGCACCACCGACTTCGGCAGCATCGACCCGCTCGAGGAGATCGCCGCGCTGTGCCGCGAGCACGGCATCTGGCTGCACGTCGACGCCGCCTACGGCGGGGGGCTGCTGTGCTCGCGCCGCGAGCGCCACCGCCTGGCCGGCATCGAGCACGCCGACTCGGTCACCGTCGACTACCACAAGACCTTCTTCCAGCCGGTGAGCTGCAGCGCCTTCCTGGTGCGCCGCGGCAGCGACCTGCGCCACGTCACCCATCACGCCGACTACCTGAATCCCGAGAGCCAGGCGCTGGCCGGCACCCCGGACCAGGTCAACAAGAGCCTGCAGACCACCAAGCGCTTCGACGCCCTGAAGCTGTGGATGACGCTGCGCATCATGGGCGCCGACGCCCTGGGCGAGATGCTCGAGCGGGTCATGGACCTGGCCGGCGAGGCCCACGCGCGGCTGTCCGCCCGGCCGGACATCGAGGTGCTGCTCGAGCCGCCGCTCAGCACCCTGATCTTCCGCTACCGGCCCGTGGACCTCGACCTGGACGACGCGTCGCTGGACGCCCTCAACGCCCACGCGCGCGCCGCCCTCTCGCGCCACGGCGAGGGGGTGGTCGCCGCCACCCGGGTGAATGGCCATCGCTACCTGAAGTTCACCCTGCTCAACCCGGAGACCCGCGTCGACGACCTCACCGCCATCGTCGAGCGCATCGTCGCCCACGGCCGCGCCTGGTGCGACGGCGCCGCCTCCTCCCCGGCGCACGCCGTCGCCTCCTGACACTCGCGAGATTTCCCCATGACCCAGCACGTTCACGACTTCATCGCCATCGGCCTCGGGCCCTTCAACCTGGGGCTGGCCTGCCTGACCGACCCCGTCGAGGAGCTCGACGGGCTGTTCCTCGAACGCCGCGACGGCTTCGACTGGCACCCCGGCATGCTGCTGGAGGACGCCACCCTGCAGACGCCCTTCCTCGCCGACCTAGTGACCATGGCCGACCCCACCAGCCGCTTCAGCGTGCTCAACTACCTGAAGCAGCAGGGCCGGCTCTACCACTTCTACATCCGCGAGAGCTTCTTCCTGCTGCGCAACGAGTACAACCGCTACTGCCAGTGGGCGGTGGCACAGCTCGACAGCGTGCGCTTTTCCACCGAGGTGGAGCGGGTCGAGTTCGATGACGCCAGCGGCCTCTACCGCGTGAGCTGCCGCGACACCAAGAGCGGTGAGGCCCGCGAGTATCTGGCCCGCCACCTGGTGCTCGGCACCGGCACCGCGCCCTGGCTGCCCGAGGGCTGCCGCGACGTCGAACCGCGTCCGCTGCACTCCAGCGAGTACCTCGCGCACAAGGCCGAACTGCAGCGCCAGCCGGCGATCACCGTGGTCGGCAGCGGCCAGAGCGCGGCCGAGATCTACCGCGACCTGCTCGCCGACATCGACCGCTTCGGCTACCGGCTCGACTGGATCACCCGCTCGCCGCGCTTCTTCCCGCTGGAGTACACCAAGCTGACCCTGGAGATGACCTCGCCGGACTACATCGACTACTTCCACGCCCTGCCGGAGGCGACGCGCAACGCCCTGACGCAGGAGCAGAAGGGCCTCTACAAGGGCATCAACGAGGACCTGATCAACGACATCTACGACCTGCGCTATGCCAAGGAGCTGGTCGGCGAGGTGCGCTCGGAGCTGTTCACCAACGCCCGTCTCGAGACCTGCCGTTTCGATGCCGAGCGCGGCGAGTACGACCTGACCCTGTGGCACACCGAGCAGCAGCGCCACTATCGCCATCGCACGACGGCGCTGGTCATGGCCACCGGCTATCGCTACCACATGCCGGACTTCCTGGCGCCGATCGCCTCGCGCATCGCCTTCGACGAGGCCGGGCGCTTCGCGGTGGGTCGCTTCTACGACATCGACGGCGGCAAGGGCCAGCTGTTCGTGCAGAACGCCGAGCTGCACACCCACAGCCTGGCGGCGCCGGATCTCGGCATGGGCGCCTACCGCAACGCCTGCCTGATCCGGGCCATGACCGGGAAGGAGATCTACCCGGTGGAGCGACGCATCGCCTACCAGCGCTTCGGCGCGCCCGACGAGGCGGTGTTCGAACCCGAACGCGCGGAGCCCGCATGACCCCGACGCCCTGGCTGGTGGCGGTGACCGCGGTGGCGGTGATCAGCGATGCCATGCTGCTGCCCTTCTACCCGCAGTTCTTCGCCGCGCGCTTCGGCGTGACGGACCCGTCCCACGTCGGCGCCTACCTGGCGATGAGCTGCCTGGTGGTGCTGGTGGCGCTGCCCGGCTGGGCGCGCCTAGCGCGCCGGGTCGGCACGCTGCGGCTGCTGCTGGTCACCCAGCTGGTGGCAGGGCTGCTCAGCCTCTCCTGCGCCGTGGTGACCTCGCTGCCGTGGTTCTGGGGCCTGTCGCTGGCGATGCTGGTGGCCAAGGCCAGCTACCTGCTGGTCTACCCCTACCTGATGCACTTCGAGCCCCAGGATCGCCACGCGACCCTGATCGGCACCCTCTCGGTGGTGGTGCACGCCGGCGGCATCCTCGGCGCCGTGGTCGGCGGCCTGGTGCTGGAGCACTGGGCCGCGGCCCAGGTGTTCCGCGTGATGGCGGTGGGCGACGCCCTGCAGGTCGCAGTCTGCGCCTGGCTGATCCGCCGCGGCCGCGCGCCGCATGCGGCCCCCGCCACCGAGCGGGCGCCGGCCTCCAGCGGCGCCATCCTGCGCCTGGGCCTGGTGATGCTGCTGTTCTACTTCAGCGCCACCCTGGCACGGCCGTTCTTCGCCCGCTACTGGGAGCTGGCCTCCGGACTCTCCGGCGAGGTGCTGGCGGGCGCGGTGTTCGCCATCCCCGGCGCCGTGGCGGTGGTCCTGCTGGCGCTCGACCTGCTCGCGCGCCGCTCCGCCGGACAGGCCATCCTGCTGCCGCTGGCCGTCGGCCTCGCCGGCCTGCTGCTGCAGGCCAGCGGCGAGGTCGCCGCCATCCTGGCCGGCCGGGTGCTGTTCGGCTGGGCGCTGTTCCGCATCACCGTACGCCTGGAGCTGCGCCTGTTCCGGCTCAGCACGCCCGACCGCTACGCCAGCGACTTCAGCAAGGTCCACGTCTTCCAGGGCCTCGGCGTGCTCGTGGCCTCCTGGGGCGCCGGCCGCCTGGTCGAGGCCTTCGGGCTGACCGCTCCCTTCCTCGTCGCCGCGACCGGCCTGGTGCTGTGCGCCCTGGCCTACCGGCGGCTGCTGGCCGGCGCCGAGTCGCGCCCGGCCGTCGCATCCGATTCCGTTTCTGCAAGGACCTGATCCATGACCCTGTTCCAACCGACGCCGACCACCCAGCCCCTCTACTCGCGCCATGCCCAGGGGCTCGGTACCTTCTCGCTGCGCCCGCTGCACCTGCCCGAGGACCTGGCGCTGATCCACGAGTGGGTCACCGCCCCGCGCGCCCACTTCTGGGGCATGCAGGGCCACACGCCGGAGCGCGTGCAGGCCTTCTATCGCGAGCTTCAGGAGAGCGAGCACGCCCAGGGCTACCTGGGGCTGCTCGACGGCAAGCCGGCCTTCCTGGTCGAGTGCTACGACCCGCGCCACGACCCCATCGGCCGGCACTACGACGTCGCCGAGGGCGACCGCGGGATGCACTTCCTGGTAGCCCCGGCCGAGACGCCGCTGCCCGGCTTCAGCACCCAGGTGATCACCGCCATCCTGGCCTTTATGTTCGACGATGTGGGCACCCAAAGGGTGGTCGTGGAACCGGACGTCAATAATCGCCAGATCCATCCGCTCAACCGCCGGGTCGGCTTCGTCTACGACCGCGAGGTCGAGCTCGAGGACAAGACCGCCCACCTGGCCTTCTGCGACCGCCAGGGCTTCGCCGCGGCGGTGAGCCGGCAGAGCCCGCGCCTGGCTCCGGCCCTCGCCGCCGATCCGGCCCGCGCCGCCGGCCACCTGCGCCCCGAGCTCTGGGCCCGCGCCAACCGCTGGCTGATCCGCAAGGCGATCGCCGAGTTCACCCATGAGAAGCTGCTGGCGCCCGAGGCGCTGTCCGTCGACGCGGGCGGCCATGGCGACTACCGCCTGACCGCCCCGGACGAGGGCGGCATCGAGTACCGCTTCCGCGCCCGTCGCCGGGCGCTGGATCACTGGGCGATCGCGCTAGACTCGCTGGAGAAGCGCGTCGACGGCGCCCCCGCCGAGCTCGACGCCCAGCAGTTCATCCTCGAGTTCCGCGGCCCGCTCGGCATCGGCGAGGCGATGCTGCCGCTCTACCTGGAGGAGGTGGCGAGCACCCTGTTCGGCGGCGCCTACAAGCTCGACGGCACCCGCCCGGACGCCGCGGGCCTGGTCGACGCCGACTTCCAGACCCTGGAGGCCGCCATGACCGAGGGCCATCCGGTGTTCGTGGCCAACAACGGCCGCATGGGCTTCGACGCCGTGGACTATCACGCCTACGCGCCGGAGGCCGCCGCGCCGATCACCCTGGTGTGGCTCGCCGTGCACCGCGAGGACGCCCACTACAGCGCCATCGAGGGGCTCGACTACGAGGCCCTGCTGATCGAGGAGCTCGGCGAGGCGACGCTGGCCGACTTCCACCGCCGTCTAGAGGCCCGCGGGCTCGACCCCGCCGACTACCTGCTGATGCCGGCGCATCCGTGGCAGTGGTTCCACAAGCTGGCCATCACCTTCGCCGGCGAGGTGGCACGAAACCGCATCGTCTGCCTGGGCTACGGCAGTGACCAGTATCGCGCCCAGCAGTCGATCCGCACCTGGTTCAACGTCAGCCAGCCGAGCCGACGCTACGTGAAGACCGCGCTGTCGATCCTCAACATGGGCTTCATGCGCGGCCTGTCGCCGAGCTACATGCGCGCCACGCCGGCGATCAACGACTGGATCAAGGCCCTGGTCGACGGCGACCCGGAACTGCGCGCCCAGGGCTTCACGGTGCTGCGCGAGGAGGCCGCCATCGGCTTTCGCCGCGACGCCGTCGAGCCGGCCTTCGACACCTACAGCGCCTACAAGAAGATGCTCGCCTGCCTGTGGCGCGAGAGCCCGGTGCACTATCAGCAGGACGGCCAGCGGCTGATGACCATGGCCGCGCTGCTCCACGTCGACGGCGACGAGCGGGCGCTGCTGCCGAGGCTGATCGCGCGCTCGGGCCTCGCCACCGAGGACTGGCTGTCGCGCTACCTGCGGGCCTACTTCCGCCCGCTGCTGCACTGCTTCTTCGCCTATGACCTGGTGTTCATGCCCCACGGCGAGAACCTGATCCTGCAGCTCGAGGACGGCGTGCCGACCCGCGCGATCATGAAGGACATCGCCGAGGAGATCGGCATCATGAACGTCGACGCCGAGCTGCCCGAGGCCATCGCCCGCATCGCCGTGGAGGTGCCGGAGCCGCTCAAGGTGCTGTCGATCTTCACCGACGTCTTCGACTGCTTCCTGCGCTTCATGTCGGCGATCCTCGTCGAACAGGGCGACATCGGCGAAGCCGGCTTCTGGCAGCAGGTCGCGAACTGCGTGATCGACTACCAGCGGGATCATCCCGAGTTCGCCGACAAGTTCGCCCGTCACGACCTGTTCGCTCCGGAGTTCACCCGCTCCTGCCTGAACCGGCTTCAGCTCAACGACCACCAGCAGATGATCGACCTGGCCGATCCGGCCAAGAACCTGCAGTTCGCCGGCACCCTCGACAACCCGATCGCCGCCTACCGCCCCGCCGACTCGGCGCGCGAGGAAGATCATGAGCCAGCTCGTGAGGAGGTCGAGGCCACGTCGAGCTGATGCAACGTCTCGCTAGACGGCATGCTCGACTCGACGTCAGCGAGCGCACGCTTCGCCCAGGAATATCGTTCCTGGGCGATCTAATTTGGTAATGAGAATTATTATTAAATATAATCGTCGTTCCGGCACACTTTCGGAGCGCTTCACGAATGGACTCCCCGACCCTCGATACCCTGTTCCGCGCCCACGCCCGGGACATCACCGCCTTCCTCAGGCACCAGCTGCCCCGCCCCGACCTGGCCGAGGACCTGTGCCAGGAGGTCTTCCTGCGCCTCGGCCGACAGCGGACCGATCAAACGCACTCCGGCCGAGACGCTTCCGGCACGCTGCTGGAACAGCCCCGCGCCTACCTGTTCCGCATCGCCCGCAATCTGCTGATCGACCATCACCGCCGCGGCCAGTCCCGACCCGGCGACCGGCCGCTGGAGGACGACGACGTTCCCTGCCTGGCCTGCCCCTACGCCGCCAGCTACTCGGACCCCGAGGCCGCCACCGAGCGCCGGCTGTGCCGCCGCGGCCTCGAGCAAGCCATGGCGGGCCTGCCTCCGCGCCTGCGCCAGGCGCTGGTCTGGCACCGCCTGGAAGGCCTTTCCCAGGCCGAGATCGGCCGCCGGCTGGGCGTCTCGGAGCGCATGGCGGGGCGCTACGTGGCCCAGGCGATCGGCCGCTGTCGCGAGCAGCTGATCGGCACGGCGTCCTGATGACGACCACGCAGACGACACCTTTGATAACGATTCCCATTTGATTTACGATGCACCGACGCTTCTTCCGGTGAATGCGCCATGACCCTCGCGCTGTCGCAGTTCTATCTCGGTCCCCTCGATTTCCTGACGCCGCCTCGCGTCGAGGCCACCCCCGGCGCGGACACCCTCCCCGCACATCGCCTTCTCGACCCAGCCAGGCTGGATGCGCTGTTCACGCGTTTCGGCGCCCAGTACGGCCACGGCGACCGCCGGGCCGTGGCCTCGCTGTGGTCCAAGTGGCACTTCTCTGCCCTGGCGGCTCACGGCCTGGCGGCCAACCTGCTGCTCGAGCGCGACCTGCCGCTGGCGCTGGACGATCTGCATCTGATCCAGACGGACGAAGGCCAGACCGCCGGCTTCAGCCTGCGCCACGCCGGTCGGCCGCTCGCCGAGCTCGACGGCCTCGGCCGCTTCGCTACCCTGATCGACACCCATCTGACGCCGCTGATCGAGGCCCTGGCCGCGGCTTCCGGCGCCTCGCCCAAGGTGTTCTGGAGCAACGCCGGCAACTATGTCGAGCACTTCACCAACGCCCTCGCCGACCATCCCATGGCCTCGGCGAACACGGTCGAGCCCGCCCGGGCGCTGATGGCCAGCCGTCACCTGCCCGACGGGCGCCGCAACCCGCTCCATCAGCCGGTGCGCTACGTGGAGCCCGCCACTCCCGAGGCCCCGAGCCGCATCCGCCGCCTGTGCTGCATCCGCTACCTGCTCGACGATCTCGGCTACTGCGCCAACTGCCCGCTGGAGTGCCGGCAGAAGGCCAAGATCGAGCGTGCCTCGGCACAGGAACGCCAGGCGTCATGAGCGCCGCGTCCGGCGTGCGCCAGCATACCGCCCGCGATTTGCAGGCCTACGGACGACGCTACGGCATCGACTATTGGGTGCCGGATCTCGGCGCCCGCGACGAGGACCCTGTGGTACGCGGCAAGGTCCACGAGCTGTCGCTGGGCCAGGGCATGGAGCTGGTGGCCTCCGATGTGGAGGTGCTGCACCGCTACGATTCCCGCTCCCGCGCGGCCTCGCCGCTGTCGATCGTGGTCATGCTGGAGGGCCGCGCCGACGTCAGCCTCGAGGACCGCACCCTGACGCTGACGCCCGGCATGGCACTGAGCCTGCGCCTCGACGGGCACCACGGCCTGCAGGCGACCCAGCCCGCCGGCCAGCGCCTGCGCGCCCTGACCCTGGGGCTCGGCGAGGATCGGCTGGCCGAGCTGGGCACGACGCTGCCGAGCGCGAGCGGCTCGCGGATGCATGCCTGGCGACCGCCGAGCGCGCTGCTGCAGGGGCTCGAACAGGCACTGGCCACGCCGCTTCCCGCGCCAGCCCAGACGCTGCTGCTCGAGGGTCTGGGGCTTCAGCTGCTGGCCCACGGCCTGCCCCAGGCGACGCACGACGCGGCGAGCTCCGATGCCACTCCCCCAACACGCCTGCCCCCACGGGAGCGCCAGCGCCTCGAGCGGGTGCGCGCCGCCCTGGAAGACGATCCCGCGGCCGAGCATCGCCTGGAATCGCTGGCCAAGCTCGCCGCCATGAGCCCCGCCAGCCTGCGCCGCAAGTTCCGCGCGGCCTTCGGCACAAGCGTCTTCGACTACCTGCGCGACTGCCGGCTGCGCCTGGCCCACGACTACCTGAGCCGCGGCTCCAGCGTGCAGCAGGCCGCCCACTTCTGCGGCTATCGCCATGCCAGCAACTTCGCCACCGCCTTCCGCCGCCGCTACGGCATCTCGCCGAGTTCCCTGACGATGGCCTCCTGATCACCGCGCATAGACGAGAGAGCGTTGCGCATACCTCGCCACGGCCTTCAAAAAGCAATAATTCTCATTACTTAACAACACCTCTTCTCGTCACAGGAACTCTTGCATGCCGACCCCACGCCCCCTGGCGCTGGCCATCGCCCTCGCCGCCGCCGGTATCACCGTTGCCGCCCAGGCCCAGGAACACGATCAGGACGCCGAAAGCCTCTCCATCGTGACCGTCACCGCCCAGGCGGCGACCAAGACCGAGACCCCCTTCAACGAGACGCCGCAGGCCACCTCGCGGGTCGAACGGGAGGAATGGGAAGAACGCGGCGCCGAGTCGGTACAGCGAGCCCTGAACTACACGCCGGGGGTCTATTCCAACCAGGTCGGCGCCTCCAACCGCTACGACTACATCGTGCTGCGCGGCTTCTCCGACGGCAGCCTGAGCAACACCTTCCTCGACGGCCTCAAGCTGATGGGGGACGCCAACTCCTACAGCTCGCTGGTCATCGATCCGTACTTCCTCGAGAGCATCGAGGTGGTCAAGGGGCCGGCCTCGGTGCTCTACGGCCGCGCCTCCCCCGGCGGCCTGGTATCGCTGACCAGCAAGCGCCCCGAGTTCGAGCGCTCGGGCCAGATCCAGCTCGGCGTCGGCAACAACGCTCAGCGCAGTGCCGCCTTCGACCTCACCGGCCCGCTGGACGACGAGCGCCGGGTCGCCTATCGCGTGACCGGCCTGGCCGAGAGCGCCGACACCCAGTTCGACCATGTGGAAGAAGAGCGCTATGCCATCGCACCCCAGCTGACCTGGGACATCACCGACGACACCAGCCTGACCCTGCATGCCTATCTGCAGAAGGATCCGGAGGGCGGCTACCATTCCGGCGTGCCCTATGAGGGCGCCGTCGACAGCCGCAACGGCCGCCACATCGACAACACCTTCTTCGATGGCGAGGAAGACTTCGACAAGTTCGAGCGCACCCAGCGGCTGTTCGGCTACGACCTGGAACACCGCTTCAACGACGACTGGACGGGGCGCCAGAAGCTGCTCTACCTCAATACCGACGTGACCATGAACCAGGTCTACGGCTACGGCTGGGCCAGCGACACCGAACTCAACCGCTACTACGCCGGTGGCGAGGAGTCCATGGAAGCCTGGACCCTCGACAACCAGCTCGAGGCGCGGCTGAGCAGCGGGCCCGTGGACCATACCCTGCTGGTCGGCGCCGACTATCAGCATCGCGAGACCGACGTGACGTGGACCTCGGGCGCCTTCCCCAGCCTCGACGCCTTCCACCCCGAGTACGGCGCCGAGCCGGTCGGCGACATCGCGACCGTCAGCGACGAACGCCACGAGCTGAGCCAGACCGGCTTCTACCTGCAGGACCAGATGGCCTACGATCGCTGGCGCCTGACCCTGGGCGGGCGCTACGACAGCGTCTCGATCACCAACGAGCAGAAGCTGGCCGGCAACGACGATACCCTCGACGAGACCTACTTCAGCGGCCGCGCCGGCCTGCTCTACCTGTTCGACAACGGCGTGGCGCCCTACATCAGCTACAACACCGCCTTCACGCCGACCAGCTTCGTCGATGCCAATGGTGACGTGCTCGAACCGATGGAAGGCGAACAGCTCGAGGCCGGCCTGAAGTACCAGCCCAACGGGACGCAGGACCAGTACAGCGTGTCGCTGTTCCACATCGAGCAGGACAACGTCGCCACCAAGGAGCAGCCCACCGACCCTTACCGCTCCATCGGCGAGATCGAATCCCAGGGCGTCGAGCTCGAGGCCCGCACCCAGCTGACCGACAGCTTCCGCCTCCAGGCCAGCTACAGCTACACCGACATCACCTACGCCAAGAGCGACGACGACAGCGAGGAAGGCAGTCACGCCATCTACGCGCCGCGCCACATCGCTTCCGTGTGGGGCTCCTACGCGGTCCAGGACGGCACCCTCGAGGGCCTCGGTGCCGGCCTCGGCGTGCGCTACCACGCCGACATCCAGGCCGACCGGGCCAACACCGAGCAGGTGCCGGACTACACCCTGGTCGACGCCGCCCTCAGCTACGACCTCGGCCAGCTCGGCCTGGACGGCGTCAACGCCCGCCTCAACGTCAACAACCTGCTGGACAAGGACTACGTGGCTTCCTGCAACTCCCTGCAGTACTGCTACTTCGGCGCCGAGCGCAGCGTGAAGGCGACCGTCAGCTACGACTTCTGACCGCGTCGACACGACAGCCAGCATGACCACCGGCGGCCCTCGGGCCGCCGGTGTCGTCTGCACCGCACGTCGTTGCCGCACCTTGCCCAGCGGCATAAACATTGATAACCATTCTTATTGCGAGTACTCTCACGCGGGTGTGCGGCGCCGCTCCTCCATTCGACGGCACCGTGCCGAGACGACCCACGGAGCCCACCATGTTCGACGTCCAGGCCGCGACCTTCGAGGTCAACGGCAAACGCCTGTTGTACCCCACCGACCTGCGCTTCGAGGAAGGCCGGGTTCATGGCCTGATCGGTCACAACGGCTCCGGCAAGTCGACGCTGCTCAAGCTGCTGGCCCAGCAGCAACCCGCCAGCCAGGGCGTCATCCGCTTCGACGATCGCCCCCTCGGCGACTGGGGCCACCGCGAGTTCGCCCGCCAGGTGGCCTACCTGCCCCAGCACCTGCCCAGCGCCGAGACCCTGACCTGCCGCGAGCTGATCGCCTTCGGCCGCTATCCGTGGCGCGGCCTGCTGGGCCGCCATACCCGCGAGGACCGCGAGCAGGTCGAACGCGCCATCGCCCTGACCCATACCGAGGCCTTCGCCGACCGCCTGGTGGATACCCTCTCCGGCGGCGAGCGCCAGCGCGTTTGGCTGGCCATGCTGCTGGCCCAGGGCAGTCGTTTCCTGCTGCTCGACGAGCCGCTGGCGGCGCTGGACATCGCCCATCAGGTCGAGGTGCTGGCCCTGACCCGCCGGCTCTCCCAGGAGCTGGGCCTCGGCGTGATCATCGTGCTGCACGACATCAACATGGCCTCGCGCTACTGCGACCGCCTGGTGGCACTGCACGGCGGGCGAGTGCTGGCCCAGGGCACGCCGGCAGAGATGATGACCGACGACACCCTGGAAGCGATCTATGGCATCCCCATGCACGTGATGCGTCATCCCGTCGGCGAGCATCGGGTCGCCATCGCCCACTGATTCCGTCGCCTACGCGTCGCCCGCCACTCGATCATGGAGTTCCGCTTGCCCCCCCAGCGTTGCCTTCGTCGTCGGGCCAGCCATTGGCTCGCCGGCCCGCTCGTCTTGCTGCTGCTCGCCGCCCTGCCGGCGCTGGCCGACTCACCGCCCCTGAAGACGCCACGCCTGGCGACCCTCGACTGGACCCTGGCCGAGACCCTGACCGCCCTCGGCACACCGCCCGCAGCCGTCGGCCAGACCGACGCCTACCGCGCCTGGGTGGGCGAACCCACGCTGCCGGATTCGGTGGTCGACCTCGGCCTGCGCACCCAGCCCAACCTGGAGCTGCTGGCCGACCTCGCCCCGGATCGCATCCTGGTCACACCGATGTTCGCCAACCTCGCCCCGCGGCTCGAGGCGATCGCCCCGGTGGACGATCTGACGCTCTATACCCCTGGCCGCGACACCTGGGCCGAGATGCGCGAGCTGACGCGCCGCGTCGCCGACATCGTCGACCGGCCCGAGGCCGCCACGCGGCTGATCGAGGACACCGAGTCGCGTCTCGACGACCTGAAGGCGCGTCTCGGCGCCGACGCGCCGCCGCTGCTGATCGTGCAGTTCATGGACGCCCGCCATGTGCGGGTATTCGGCGACAACGGTCTCTACCAGGCGGTGATCGACCGCCTGGGGCTACAGAACGCCTGGAGCGGCAGGACCAACGCCTGGGGCTTCTCGCTGGTCGGCCTCGAGGCCCTGGCCGACCTCGACGCCCGGCTGGTGGTGGTCGAGCCCTATCCGGCCGGCGTGCGCGAGGCGCTGGCCGACAGCGGCCTGTGGCAGCGGCTGGTCGAGCGCAGCCGAGGCGAGCCGCTGATCCTGCCCCCGGTGTGGAGCTTCGGCGCCCTGCCCTCCGCACGGCGCTTCGCCGAGCAGCTGGTGACCGCTCTGGAGAACGACGATGTCCGCTGATGCGCTTGGCACCGCCCTCCCGACACGCCGGCTGACGCCGGGCCGCGTCTGCCTGCTGCTGAGCCTTTTGACCGCGAGCCTGGCCCTCGCCCATCTTCATGACGGCCTGGGCCTCGCGGCCGGGCTGTCGTCGCTGGTGGCGATTCCGGATGCCTCCGCCGACGCCCTGGTGCTGCACTTCGCCTGGTGGCCGCGGCTGGCCATGGCGCTGATGGCCGGCGGCGGCCTGGCGCTGGCCGGGGTGCTGATGCAGCAGGTGCTGCGCAATCCGCTGGCGGCGCCGACCACCCTGGGCGTGGCCAGCGGCGCCAACCTGGCGCTGATGGCCGCCAGCCTGCTGGCCCCGGGGCTGCTCGCCCTGGGCCGCGAATGGGTGGCGCTGACCGGCGGCGGCCTGGCCATGGGGCTGGTGTTCGCCCTGGCCTGGCGGCGAGGCCTGTCGCCGGTGGTGGTGGTGCTCGGCGGGCTGGTGGTCAACCTCTACTTCGGCGCCCTGTCGATGGTGCTGCTGCTGTTCCACCAGGAGGCGCTCAAGGGTCTGCTGATCTGGGGCGCCGGCTCGCTGGCCCAGAACGGCTGGAGCGATGCCGCCTTCCTGGCGCCGCGCCTGGCGCTGGGCGCCCTCGGCGCCGTCTGGCTGCTGCGCCCGCTGGCGGTGCTGGAGCTGGACGAGGCCGGCGCCCGCAGCCTCGGCGTGTCGCTCAAGTGGCTGCGCCTGGGCGGGCTGGGCCTGGCGGTGTTCCTCACCGGCTGCGTGGTCAGCACGGTCGGCATCGTCGGCTTCATCGGCCTCGCCGCACCCAACATCGTGCGCCTGGCCGGCGCCCGGCGGCTGGGCACGCGGCTGCTGTGGTCGACGCTGCTCGGCGCCCTGCTGCTGGCCACCACCGACCAGCTGCTGCAGCGCTACGCCGGCACCCTGCCGACGCTGATTCCCACCGGCGCCACCACCGCCGCCCTGGGCGCGCCGCTGCTGCTGTGGCTGATTCCTCGCCTGCGCCTCAACGGCTCGGCGCCGCCGAGCCACGCCGGCACCCCCGCCCCGCGTCATCCCGCCCCGCGGCGACGGATCGCCGGGCTGGCCCTCGCCCTGGTGGCGATGACCGTGTTGGCCGCGCTGGCCGGCCAGGGTGCCGACGGCTGGCAGTGGGCCTCGCCCCTCGACACCAACCTGCTCGAGTGGCGCTGGCCGCGGCTGCTCGCCGCCGCCGGCTGCGGGCTGATGCTCGCCATCGCCGGCACCCTGATCCAGCGCCTCACCGCCAACCCCATGGCCAGCCCCGAGATCCTAGGCATCAGCGGCGGCAGCGCCATCGCCCTGATGGGGGCGATCTTCCTGCTGCCGTCGCCGGGCAACCTGACGCTGGTCGGCGCCGGCGTGCTGGGCGCCCTGGCCTCGCTGGCGGTGCTGGTGGCGGTCAACCGCAGGAGCGGCTTCCAGCCCGAGCGACTGCTGCTCACCGGGGTCGCGATCACGGCGCTGTTCGAGGCGATCAAGGCGGTGGTGCTGGCCGGCGGCGATCCACGCGGCCAGCAGATCATCGCCTGGCTCTCCGGCTCCACCTACTACGTCGATGCCACCAGCGCCGCGATCGTGGCCGGCGCGGCGGCGCTGCTGGCGCTCGTCGTCGCGCCGCTCGCCCGCTGGCTGGACATCCTGCCGCTGGGCGGCGCCACCGCCGCCGCGCTCGGCATCGACCTGCGTCGGGCGCGGCTCGCCCTGCTGCTGCTGGTCGCCTTGCTGACCGCCACGGCCACGCTGGTGGTCGGGCCGCTGTCCTTCGTCGGCCTGCTGGCGCCGCACATGGCGCGGCTGATGGGCTTCACCCGCGCCCGGGCGCACCTCGCCGGGGCCGCCCTGACTGGCGCGCTGCTGATGGTGCTGGCCGACTGGCTGGGCCGCCAGGTACTGTTCCCGCAGGAGATTCCCGCCGGCCTGGTCGCTTCGCTGCTGGGCGGCGCTTACTTCATGTGGGGGCTGAGACGACTTTGAACGATCGACACGGCAAGACCGGGCGGCCGCGACACGCCGGGTACCGACGGCTGGCGACGGGGGTCGCCTGCGCCCTGAGCCTGTTTCCGCTGGTGGGCGAGGCGCATCCCCACGGCTGGGTGGACGTCTCGGTACGGGTGATGCTGGATGACCAAGGCCGCGCCGAGGCGCTGCAGCAGCGCTGGCGCCTGGATCCCTTCTACAGCCAGCTGCTGCTGGAAGAGCTGCGCGCCGAAGCCGGCGAGGCGTCGATGGAGGCGGCCCTAGACCGGCTCGGCACGGATATCCAGCACAGCCTCGCGCCGCAGCACTATTTCACCCACGTCACCCACGACGACGACCCCGTGGCGCTGGGCGAGGTCGAGGCCGTCGCTGCCCTGATCCGTGACGATCGCGTCGAGGTCATGTTCCGGCTGCCGCTGGCCGCGCCTCTGGCCCTGGACCGGGCCCCGATGCACTATCGCCTCTACGACCCGAGCTACTATCTCGAGGTGCTGCACGAGACGGACGGCGACACGCCCAGGCCGGACGCGCTGACGATCGCCGATGCCGACTGCACCACCCGCATCATTGCCGCCGATCCCGATCCGGCGAAGGTCGCCGAGGCGGCCAGCCTGGATCGCGGCGAGCAGGCCGAGGACGGGCTGGGCCGCTTCTTCGCCGAAACCGGAGAAGTGCAATGTCTGCGCTCCTGAGTGCCGCCCGTCGGCACTGGCCCTGGTGGGTCGCCCTCGGCGCACTGCTGGCGGTGCTGTTCACGGTGGCTGGCAGCGGCGTCGCCCAGGGCCTCGGCCTGCAGCTCATTACCTGGCAGCGCGATTTTCACCGCGCTCTGACCGAGGCGATCGCCCATCTCGGCGCCAGCCCGAGCCCGGGCGTCTGGGCCGGCCTGATCGGCCTCAGCTTCGGCTACGGGATCTTTCATGCCGCCGGGCCCGGCCATGGCAAGGCGGTGCTCGCCACCTACCTGCTGAGCCAGGGCGGCGCCTTGCGCCGCGCCCTGTGGCTGTCGTGCCTGGCATCGCTGCTGCAGGCCCTGGTCGCCATCGGCCTGGTGACGGTGCTGGTCCATGGCCTGGGCTGGCTGACGCGCCAGGCCATGGGTTCGGTCTACTGGCTGGAGCAGGCCAGCTTCCTGCTGGTGGCCGGCCTCGGGCTCTGGCTGTGCTGGCGCGCGGCGACACGCCGGCGTCCTCACTCACCGGCAACCTCCCACGACCATGACCATCATCACGATTGCGACTGCGCCCATCACCTGGCGCCGGGTCAGGCCGAGGACTGGCGCAGCGCCCTGGCGGTGGTCGCCTCGATCGGCATGCGCCCCTGCAGCGGCAGCCTGCTGGTGGTCGGCGCCGCTTCGCTGCTGGGGCACTACTGGAGCGGCGTGCTGGCGGTGCTGGCCATGGCCGTGGGCACCGCCCTGACGGTCTCGGCGCTGGCCCTGGCCAGCGTCATGGCGCGGGGCTGGGCCGAGCGTCGACTCCGCCACTCGGTGCGCGGGCCGGGGCTCGAACGCGGCCTGCAGGCGGCCGGCATGGTCGGTGGCCTGCTGATCCTGCTGCTGGGCCTCTCGCTGTTCATCGCGGGCGCCCAGACGCCCGCCGAGATCCCGCTGCTCGACGCCGCCCCTTCACCCAATCCCTTCGGCGGTTAATTAAGCCTCCGTCCTTCGATACAAACGCACCGCGCCCGGCCAACTGGCCGGGCGCGGTGCGTTTGGCGTAGTGAAAGGCGAGACTCAGAAGCGGTAGCTGAGGCTGCCGATCACGCTGCGCGATTCACCGTAGTAGCACCAGGAGTCGCAGCCGCTGATATATTCCTTATCCGTCAGGTTGGTGACGTTGAGCTGGGCCTGCCAATCGGCATTGATGTCATAGCTCGCCATCGCGTCATAGACGGTATAGGACGACACCTCATCGTTACTGTCGGCCGCAGCGTTGACGCTTTCGCCGACGAAGCGGGCTCCGGCGCCGAACTCCAGACCGTGCAAGGCCCCCTCGAAGCCATAGTCGAGCCACAGAGAGGCCTGATGACGCGGTGTCAGACCGGCACGGAACTCACCGCGGTCGGGATCCTCGACGGTGGTATCCAGATAGGTATAGGCCGCCGTGAGTTGCAGCTGATCGGTCAGATAGCCCACGCCTTCGAGCTCGAAGCCCTGTGAATGACGTTCGCCCCCCTGCGACTGGACGAACTGGGCGTCCGTGTACAGCGTATGGGTTTCCTTGAGGTCGAAGACGGAAGCGGTCATGTAACCGTCCAGCCAGTCGGGCGCGTACTTGACCCCGGCCTCCCACTGCTCGCCCTCACTGGGCTCATAGGCTTGGCCATCAGGGCCACGCCCACCGTTCGGGGTGAAGGATTCGCTATAGCTGAGGTAGGGCGAGATGCCGTAGTCGCCCAGATACATCACGCCGCCGCTGAACGACAGCTGATGATCGGTCTGGTCATACTGATTCGCGTTAGGGTCATTGCTATAGCTTTCTACGGTGGCGGTGTCGTGGCGCACGCCCCCGAGCAGGATCCAGCGGTCGTTCAGCCGCAGCTGATCCTGCACATAGACGCCGATCTGCTCCTTCTTGTCCTCGGCATCGTAACGCAGCGAGCCGGCAGCATAGTCGCCGTACTCGGGATCGAAGACATCGAACACGGAGAAGTCACCGGTGCCATCGCCAGTGCGATAATCGACGTCCAGGTTCTGATAATCGACGCCGAACAGCAGCGTGTTCTCGGTGCTGTCGGTAAACCATTTGCCAATCAGACGATTGTCCGCGGTAAAGGCGTCGTAGTGGCCATCGCGATAGGTCAGATAGCGCCCCACCGTGCGGTGATCGTCATTGAGCGTGGTGTAAGGCGACAGCGTACGCAGCATCAGATCCATGCGGCTATAGCGCAGGTTCTGCTGGAACTGCCAGGTATCGTCGATATCATGCTCGAGCTCGTAGCCGACGGACACCTGCTCACGTTCCTGGCGCTCGTAGTCCGGCTCGCCGAGGTTGGTGTCGCGGTCGATACGCCCGAACTCGGTGCTCTCCAGCGAGCCCTCGACCGGCCGGAAGCCCTTGCTCGGGGTGCCGTGATCCTTCATGTAGCTGGCCAGGAAGGTCACGGTGGTGTCATCGGAGAGATCCACCGCCAGGCTCGGCGCCAGATACACCCGCTCGTTGTCGGTGTGGTCCAGCTCGCCGTCGCCCTCGCGGAACAGGCCGATCATGCGATAGCGCATGTTGTCGGTGCCGGCGACCGGCCCGGAGCTGTCGATGCCGATCTGACGATGGCCCTTGTTACCCATCTGCAGCTCGAGCTCGCCCTGTGGCTCGTAGGTGGGACGCTTGCTGATGGCATTGACCACGCCGCCGGGAGGCGCCTCGCCGTAGAGGATCGAGGCCGGCCCCTTGAGCAGGTCGACGCGCTCCAGGCCATAGGGCTCGGTCACCCACCAGAAGTAGCCGCTCTCGCGGAACAGGCGCAGGCCGTCCTGGTAGGTCGAGTTCTCGCCGCTGAAGCCGCGGATGTTGAACCAGTCGACGCCGTTGTCGCTGCCATAGGGCGTGGCCTGCACGCCGCTGCGATAGCGGAAGGTCTCGTCGAAGCTGTTGACCGCGCGCTTGTCCAGCTCGTCGCGGCCGACCTCGGACACGGCCCGTGGGGTCTCGATGGTCGGCGTCGCGACCTTCAGCGCGGTGGCGCTGACGACGACGGTGTCGGTGTCGATATCGGTGGTGTCGTCCTGGGCCAGCGCCAGGGAAGCGGCGCCGATCAGCGAGAGACCCAGGCCGTAGCGGACGGCGGCAGCCAGGGGAGACAGCCGCCACGAGCGGCGGGATACGCCTGTCATGTTGTGTGCCTTACGATTCGGGGACAAGGGAGCCAAGGCGGAACGCCACGTTCGCGTTGACCGAAACAAATAGTAATGGCTTTTATTTGCATAAACAAATGTTAACCATCCCTTTTCCCCGATCGTGCTAGCTCCCCGCCTCGTCGAGGCGTGCCACCGCATCCCGGCTGACCCGCTGGCGCTGCTCGCCGGTGAGTTCGCTCAGCCGGCCGCCGTGCATCTCCAGCAGCCGGTCCGCGCGGTCGAAGTAGTGATCGTCGTGGCTGATGGCGAACACCGTCTTGCCCATCGCCTGCAGCCGCGGCAGCAGATCGCGATAGAAGACGCGGCGGAACTGCGGGTCCTGGTCGGCGGCCCACTCGTCGAGCAGCAGCAGGTCACGCTCCTCGGCCACCGCCATCAGCAGCGCCAGCCGCTTGCGCTGCCCCTGGGAGAGTTCGGGATTGGTCACGCTCTGGCCGTCGAAGGCCAGCTTGTCGCGCATCGCCAACTCCTCCAGCCAGGCCTCGACCAATGCCGGGTCGGCCTGGGCGCCCTCGGGGCCGACCAGATCCGTGAACTGGTGAAAATCGGTGAATACCGCGGAGAAACGCTGACGATAGGCCGACCAGCCGGCCTCCTTCAGCGGCTCGCCGTCCAGCAGCAGCTCGCCCTGCTGGGGCCGATAGAGGCCGGTGAGCAGCTTGGCCAGGGTCGACTTGCCGCTGCCGTTGCCGCCGATCAGGAACACCATCTCGCCGCGCCGCAGCGTCAGGTCCAGCGGGCCGACCCGGAAGCCCTCGCCGCCGTCCGCGCCGGTGTAGGCGAAGCTCACGTCGCGAAGGGCGAGGGTCTGCCAGTCGCCCGGCTCGGCCTCGGCCACCGCGAAGTCGCGCTGCGGCTCGGCCAGCTCCAGCGCGGCGATCTTGTCGAAGGCGACCTGGGCGCTGATCAGCGTCGGCAGCGCCCCCACCGCCTGGATCAGCGGCGTGCGCAGGAACAGCAGCGTCAGCGAGTAGGTCGCCGCCACCGAGGTGCTGGCCCAGCCCAGGCCGTTGGCGAGGAAGAACACCACCCCGATGGCGCCGAGCATCATGATGTTCGACCAGTTGACCGCGCTCAGGTGGTAGGTGTCGGCGCGGATGATCTGGCCGCGGTATTCGCGCGCGTCGGTCTCGTAGCGCTCCTCGAACAGGCGCCGCGCCCGCCCACGGTTGAGCGCCAGCTCCTTGCGGCCGTGGATGATCGCCTCGTAGTCGCGGTAGAGCCGGTCCTCGCTCTCGCGCACCCGCGCCAGGTGCCGGTAGACCCGCCCCACCAGCCAGGAGCCGCCGGCGATGGTGACCGCCAGCCACACCGCCGTCACCGCCAGCAGCCCCGGCGACAGCCAACCCAGATAGAGCGCCGAGCCGAGCGTCAGGATTACGCCCTGCACCAGCTCCGGCAGGCGCACGAAGGCGATAGTGACATTGCGGATGTCACTCGACAGGCTGGCCAGCAACTCGGCGCTGCCGAGCCGTTCGATGCGTTCGATATCGGTATCGAGGATCTGCTTGACCAGCCGCCCGCGCAGGCCGTAGACGAAGTGGTGACCCAGGGTCGTCAGCGCCAGCTGCGAGCCCAGGGTCACCACCAGCAGCGCGGCGACCACGCCGAGAAAGGCCGGCAGCACGCCGGTCGGGTCGCCGACCGTGTCGATCAGCCGCCGGTTGATGAAGGCGATGGCGCCGATGCCGAGCCCGGCGCTGGCCAGGCTGAGCAGCATCACGCCGAGGAAGGGCCAGCGATAGTGACGAAAGACGACGCGCAGCAGTTCCACGGAGAATCCTTGGGGTGTTGGGCAATGGAAAGAGGAGAACACGAGGCGATGGAAAGATGACGAGCCCCCCGGATCGGCGACCGCGAGGCGGGCAAACCTTACTGCCTACGCCGCCATAATGCACCCGCCGGGACCCCGACCGGCCATGGCCGGCGATAACACTTCGTCACGCGATGACTTGAAACTCACTGATCTGCCACGACACTAAGGGGTGTCGTCATGCATGACGGCGCGATGGACACCGACTCAAGGAGAGATGCCATGACCCGCGATTCCCTGCGTCTGCCGAGCCTCACCGCCGCCCTGCTGGCCGCCGGCCTGGCCGTCAGCGCCACCGCCCAGGCGGCGCCCCAGGGCCTGTATTCCGCCGATGAACTGCTCGACGCCGACGTCTATGCCAAGGCCAACCCCGATCAATCGATCGGCGAGGTGGAAGACGTGCTGCTCGACGACGACATGCGCCTGAGGGCGCTGGTGATCGACACCGGCAGCCTGCTCGACCTGGGCGGCAAGCAGTACGTGGTCGAGGCCGGCCAGTTCAAGGTCGAGACCCGCCACGGCGAGCGCATCGAGGATATCGAATATCGCGTCACCCTGAGCCTCGACGCCACCAGCCTGCGCGACCAGCCCGAATACACCGACGGCTGGTGGAACCAGGCCCGCGAGAGCATGCGCAACGCCTGGAGCGAGACCCAGGAGGGCGCTGCCAGCGCCTGGGAGACCACCCAGGAAGGCGCGTCCAAGGCGCTGGATCGCATCGGCCAGGCCCTGCAGAGCGCCGGCGAGAGCGCCCAGAAGGCCGCCGAATAACCCAGCTCGACCACTGACTGCCACTCCTTCACGCGCCCCGGCCCTGCCGGGGCGCGCTGCGTTCAGGCGCGGCGCAGGTCGGTCAGGATCGGCGTGCCGGTGGCCGGATCGGGTACCAGGGTGCAGCGCACGCCGTAGAGCTCGTGCACCAGCGCCTCGGTGACCACCTCGGCGGGCGCGCCCTGGGCAACGATGCGCCCATCGCGCATGGCCACCAGGTGATCGGCATAGCGGCAGGCGCTGGCCAGATCGTGCAGCACCAGCGCCAAGGTGCGACCGTCGGCGGCCAGGCGCTTGACCAGCTCGAAGACCTCCAGCTGGTGGCCCATGTCCAGCGCCGAGGTCGGCTCGTCGAGCAGCAGCAGCGGCGTCTGCTGGGCGATGGTCATGGCGATCCAGGCGCGCTGGCGCTGGCCGCCGGAGAGCGCCTCCAGCGGCCGGTCGGCCAGCGCCTCCAGCCCCGCCGCGGCCACCGCCTCCTCCACCGCGCGCTGATCGTCGCCGGACCACTGGCGCAGCCAGCCCTGGTGGGGCTGGCGGCCGAAGCGGATCAGGTCGCCCACGGTCAGCCCCTCCGGCGCCGTGGCCTCCTGGGGCAGCAGCGCCAGGCGCCGGGCCAGCTCCCGGGCCGGCAGGCGCTGGATGTCCTGGCCGTCGAGCAGCACCGCGCCCGAATCCGGCGCATGCAGCCGCGCCAGCCCGGCCAGCAGGGTCGACTTGCCGCAGCCGTTGGGGCCGACGATGGCGGTCACCCGGCCCGGCGGCAGCTCGACGGCCAGGTCCTCGATGATCGCGGTGCGGCCGTGGCTCAGGCTCAGTGCCTCGGCCTGCAGGCGTTGCGGGGCGTTCATGACACTCTCCTATTGGCGGGACGCATCAGAATCCACAGCAGCCAGGGGCCGCCGACCACGGCGGTGACGATGCCCACCGGCAGTTCAATGGGGGCCAGCAGCAGCCGGCCGGCCAGGTCGGCCAGCACCATCACCAGGGCGCCGGCCAAGGCCGAGGCGGTCAGCGGCACGCCCCGCGACGAGGACAGCGAGCGGGCGATCTCCGGGCCGATCAGCCCGACCATGCCCACCGGCCCGGCCACCGCCACCGCCAGCGCGGTGAGCAGCACCGAGAGCCCGAGCGTCTGGGCGCGCCGCCGGCGCAGCCCGACACCGAGCCCGCGGGCCACGGCGTCGCTGAAGCGCATCAGCGACAGCGAGCGGGCCAGCGCCATGGCCAGCGGCCAGCCGAGTGCCAGGCCCACCGCCAGCACCGCAACGGCGTCGCCCGGGCGCGCATTCAGGGTGCCCACCGTCCAGGGATAGGCCTGGTTGGCGGTATCGATGTCCACCCGGGCGAGCAGCAGCTGGGTGACGGCGCCGAACACCGCGCCGACGCCGATGCCGGCAACGATGAAGCGATAGCCGCGGGTATCGCCGCCGCTGGCCACGCCGAAGGTGATGGCCGCCGCGGTGGCCGCGCCGACCAGCGCCAAGGCCGGCGGGGCCAGCGACACGCCGAGCCCCACTATGGATGCCACGGCGAAGGCGGTGGCGCCGTTGTCGATGCCGATGATGCCGGGGGTGGCCAGGCGGTTGCGGGCCAGGGTCTGCATCAGGCAGCCGGCCAGCGCCAGCGCCGCGCCGGTCAGCCAGGCCGCCAGCAGCCGCGGGAAGCGCAGCTCCTGCACCAAGAAGCCGGACAGCGGGTCGCCCTCGCCCTGCAGCGCCGCCCAGGCGTCGGCGGGCGACAGCACCTGCTGGCCCAGGCACAGGTAGGCCAGCGAGGCGGCCGCCAGCAGTCCCAGCAGCAATAGACTGACGATCAGCGCGCGGCGCTCGATCAGCAGATGGCGCTCACCGCGGGCCAGGCGCCAGTAGCCCGGCGGCGGCGCGACGCGCTCGGCGGCGCCCGCATCGAGGCCCCGGGCGGCGGCGCGGGAAGGCATCAGCAGGGTATCGGACATGACGGTCTCCGGCTCACAGGGTCGGCAATCGACGAGCGCGCACCACGGCGACCAGCACCGGGGCACCGACCAGGGCGGTGAGCACGCCCAGCGGCAGCTCCGACGGCGCCACCACCAGCCGCGAGACCACGTCGGCGGCGAGCACCATCAGCGGGCCCAGCGGCAGGCACAGCCACAGGGTACGGCGAATATCGGGGCCGGCCAGGGCGCGCGCCGCGAAGGGCACCACCAGGCCGACGAAGGCGATCGGCCCGGCGATGGCGGTGGCGGCGCCGACCAGCAGCGCCACCGCGATCACCACCAGGGCGCGCACCCGGCCGGGGCGATGGCCGAGGCCCGAGGCGACCCGTTCGCCCAGCGCCAACGCCGCCAGGGGCCGAGCGATCAGCGCGGTGACGGCCAGCGCCAGCCCCAGGCTCGGCAGCACGGCGACGAGATCGTCGAGGCGACGCCCGGCCAGGCTGCCCACCACCCAGAAACGGATCTCGTCGGCGGTGCGCTGATCGAACAGCAGCAGCAGCGACGTCAGCGAGGCCAGCAGCGCCGAGAAGGCGGCCCCGGCCAGCACCAGACGCACCGGGTCATCGCCCAGGCGGCGCAGGCGCACCACGCTCATCACCGCGAGGCAGCCGACCAGGGCGCCGACCTGGGCCACGGCGACGCGCAGGGTCGCGGCACTGGCGCCCAGCCACAGCGCCACGGCCACGGCGAAGGCGGCCCCAGCGCTGACGCCGAGCAGCCCGGGCTCGGCCAGCGGGTTGCGCGACACCGCCTGCAGCAGCGCGCCGGCCACGCCTAGGGAGAGCCCCACGGCGACGCCGATCAGGGTGCGCGGCAGGCGCAGGGTCTCGACCACGAACCGCGCCTCGCTATCGCCGTGCCCGGCGAGTACCGCCAGGGCGCGGGCCGGGCCGACGTCACCGGCGCCCCACAGCAGGCTGGCCAAGGCCGCCAGCGCCAGCAGGCCGAACAGCATCAGCATGGCACGGGAAAGCCCCGCCGCTGGGCGGGGCTCGATCTTGACGGAGGCAGCCTTCGACATCAGGGCACGAGCGCCGCTTCGATGTCGTCGAGGATGGCCTCGGCGGCCAGCGGACCGTTGGCGCTGGTCCACAGCTGGCCGTCCACCGGCACCACCTGGCCGTTCTCGACCACCGGCAGGCGAGCGAAGGCCGGGGAATCCTTGGCCGCGGCCAGGGCGTCGTCGCCCTCCTCGTTGAGGGTGGCCAGGAACAGCCAGTCGCCCTGCAGCTTTGACAGGTTCTCCAGGCTCAGCGGATCGCTGTGCACGCCGCGGCCGTTGACCAGATCGTCGGAGGCCACGTCCAGACCGACGGCCTCGAGCAGGCCGCTGGAGAACAGCTGGTCGGACATCACCAGCGGGCCCTGGGGCATCCAGCGCACCAGGTTGGCCGTGGCGCCGACGTCGCCCGCCTGCACGCGCTCGGCCAGCTCGGCGGCGCGGCCCTCGACATCGTCGATGGCCGAGTCGATCTCGTCCTCGCGGCCCAGTGCCTCGCCGAACTGGCGCGCCTCGACCTTCCAAGCGTCGGGGGTGATGCCCGGGCTCGTCGGCACCACGGTGGGCGCGATGCGCGACAGCAGCCGGTACTGCTCATCGGACAGCCGCGGGCCGGCCAGGATCAGGTCCGGGCGCTCGCCGACCACCGCCTCCATGTTGATCTCGCGCACCACGCCGACGATCGCCGGACGCTGATCGCCGAGGTGCGGCTCGATGTAGCGGGCCACGTCGCCGCCGCCGCGGGTGGTGACCGCGCCCACCGGCATCACGCCGGCCGCCAGGGCGGCGTCCAGGGCGCCCTCGTAGAGCGTGACCACGCGCTCGGGGGCATCCGGCACCTCGATTTCGCCGTGGGCGGTATCCAGGGTGCGGGCCTGGGCCGGGGTGACCGCGGCGGCGAGTGCCGCCAGCAGGCTGGCGCCGATCAGGGTCTTGGTCTTGGGCAGGGAAACGGGCATGAAGGCTCCTCGGCTCGCCGGGCGACGGTGCGCCCGGCCATGCATTTGGCTATGAATGATAATGAATCGCAATAGAGGTCTCAGCCCTGCGCCTGGCAACGTCGCGTTCGATGCTTCGCAACGCCGCCGGCGTAACGGACGCGCGGCCGACGCCTCAGAACTCGACGCTGACGCCCAGCCACAGGCGGCGGCCGTCCTCGACGTAGCCGTACTCGTCCTCGGTGATGTCCTCGTCGAACAGGTTGTAGAGGCCGGCGTTGAGCGTGGTCTGCGGCGTCAGCCGATAGCCGAGGCCGGTATCCACGAAGGTGTAGGACGGCGCGACGATGGCATCATCTGACGGGCCGGTGGTGGGCTGGCTCTCCTCGCCGCGATAGGTCAGGCGGGTCCACTGGCTCAGGCGCTCGGTGGCCTGCCAGTCTAACGAGGCGGTGACCTGATGCTTGGGCAGCTGCGTCAGCGGCTCGCCCTTGTACTCACCGCTCTTCTGCTCCGAGTCGGTGTAGGTGTAGCTCGCGCTCAGGTCCAGATCGTCGGCCAGCGGCGTGGACAGGGAGAACTCGACGCCCTGGGTGACCGCCTCGTCGACGTTGACGCGGTAGGTCGGGGCGGCGCCGAACTGGTTGGCGCCCTCGGTGCACACGGACGCAGGGCAGTCGATCCGGGTGATCTTGTCGTCGAAGTCGGTGTGGAAGACGGTCAGGCCGGCCATCAGGCCGCTGTCGCCGGCATAGTGCAGGCCCAGCTCACGGCTGACCGAGGTCTCCGCCTCCAGGTCCGGGTTGCCGTAGACGTTGCCGCCGCGGCTGACCTGAACCCAGCCGGGGCTGGTGTAGCGCAGGTCGGGGGCGCGGAAGCCGGAGGAGACGCCGCCCTTCAGGGTCCAGCGCTCGTCCAGATGCCAGACGCCGTAGAGGCGCGGCGACCAGTGGCTGCCGTAGTCCTCGTCCTCGTTGAAGCGCACGCCGCCGGTCAGCGAGACATCCTCGGCGAGCAGCCATTCGTCCTCGGCGTACAGCGCCCAGCGGTAGCGCGTCAGCTCGCTCAGGTCGGAGGTCTCGGACTGGTTGCCGCCGTCCCGCAGGCGCTGATCCTCGTACTGGCCGCCCAGGGTCAGGATATGGGCGCCCAGCGGCAGCACCGCCTTGGTGTCGGCCACGGTGCTCTGATAGTTGTTGTCGCGGGAGGGATTGTCGATCTCCTCGTGCTGCACGTAGCTGGAGGTGCTGCCGACGCCGAAATGGCCGTCATGGCTCAACGCGAAGTGGCGGCGGTCATACGTCTGCTCGGAGCGCTCGTTGGGCTGCCCGCGGGAAATCAGGGCCGCGGACTCGCCGGGGTTGGTGATCCGGCGCTGTTCGCTGTAGCCCGCCTCCAGGCCGATCTCGTTGATGTCGTCGGGGGTCCAGGTCAGCTTCGCGGTACCGCTGGCCAGGCGCTGGTCGGCGTAGCCGCCGAGGATGGCGTCCTCGTCGCGTCGGTCGTACTGGCCGTAGACCTGCAGGCCGAGCCGGTCGCCGATCAGCGGGCCGGCCACGTGAAAACGGCTGTTATGCTCGTCGCCGGAGGCGGAGTCTTCCTGCAGCGTCATGCCGGTCGAGACCTCACCGCCCCATGTCTGCGGCACCTTGCGGGTGATCACGTTGATCACGCCGCCCAGGGCATCGGAGCCGTACAGCGACGACATCGGGCCGCGGATCACCTCGATGCGCTCGATGGCCGACAGCGGCGGCAGCCAGCCCTGCTCGATGCCCGGGCCATCGCTGTTGGGGCGGGTCTCGCGCGAGCCCTGGCGGCGGCCGTCGACCAGGATCAGGGTGTACTTGGCGCCCATGCCCCGGATGCTGATGTCCTGGGACGAGCCGCCGCCGGTGACGGTCACGCCCGGCACGTTGCGCAGCGCATCGGTGATATCGCGATAGGCGCGGCCTTCCAGGTCCTCGCGGGTGATCACGCTGATCGACGCCGGGGCATCCTGAACCTGCTGTTCGTAGCCGGTGGCGGTGACCACGACATCGTCGAGCTCGGTCGTTTCCTGGCCCATGGCGGAAGAGGCCGCCAGGCCGGCGACCAGCGAGGCGAGGACGGTGCGGGAAGAGGGGAACGACATCTGTTGCAACTCCTGAAGATCCCGCCGGCCTCGTTGGGCCGGCTTTATATTGAATAAGAATTTTTATCATTAAGATTCTTCCACACTCTCCCGCTCAGATCACCGCACGTCGCGTTGCGCGATCCGCAACGCCGCCCTTCCCCCTTCCATCACGGCTCTCTCCATCACGACGCTCCCGCCCAGCCTCAAAAAATCCAAATATCAACGATAATGATTTTCAACCACACAGTTGCTAGGATGGCCGCTCCGTCCGCACCCACGCTTCATGCCATGCACAATGCCGATGAACTGCTCGCCTTCGCCGACGTCATGGAAAGCGGCAGCCTGACCCTCAGCGCCCGTCGCCTGGGCGTGGCGAAGTCGACCCTCAGCCGCCGCCTCCAGCAGCTCGAGACCCGGCTCGGCCAGCCGCTGATGCGGCGCCAGTCGAACCGCCTGGAGCCCACCGAGGCGGGCCGCGTCTACCATGACTACTGCCTGCGGCTGATTGCCCTGGCCGACAAGGGCCGCCAGGCCCTGGACGAGCTGCGCGAGGAGATCAGCGGCGAGCTGACGCTGGAGGTCCACGAGGCACTGGCACGCAGCTGGGTGGGGCCCGCCCTCGACGAATTCATGGCGCGCCATCCCGGGCTCACGCTGAACCTGGCCACTCGCGAGCGGCTGCCACATGGCGCCGCCGGTACCTCGGTGGTGGTGTGGTACGGCGAGGTCGGCGAGACCGCCCTGCGCCATGAGCCGGTGGCCCGGCTGTCCCGCGGGCTCTACGCCCATCCCGACTACCTGGCCCGCCACGGCACGCCGCAACATCCGCGCGACCTCGACGACCATGCCTGGATCGACCTGCTCGGCGAGGCCACGCGCGGCCTGGTGCTGCGCCATGCGCGGCAGGGGGAATACGACGTCTGCCCGCCCGGCTCGCGGCTGCGCGTCGACCGCCTGCTGCTGCACGCCGACGCCATCGCCCGCGGCCAAGGCCTGGGCATCCTGCCGGAGTGGATGGCCGAACGCCGCCGCTCGGCCCATCCCGACCAGCTGGTGCGCTGCCTGCCCGAGTGGCAGGCCCCGGCGATGCCGGTGTCGCTGCTCTATCCCCACGGGCATCGGCCGCGCAAGGTCTCGGCGCTGCTCGAGTTCCTGCGCCAGAGCCGCCCCAGCGGCTGGCCGACCTCGCTCGATGCCTGCCCGGCCGACGCCTGAGCCGCTCGCCACTCTGGCGGCGAGCGCCCGTCATCGTGCCTCCAACGGCCGCGATTGCTAGAATGGAGACCTTAACGACGCTCAAGGAGCGAGCATGGGACTTCGCGAAATCGCCGTCGGCGGCCTCTACCTCTCTCCCCTGCTGCTGTATGCCCTGCTCGGCTTCGGCGCCACGCTGCTGATCCGCGCGGCGCTCTATCGGCTGCTGGGCGCGAACCGGCTGTGGTTCGAGGCCTGGTTCGACACCTCGCTGTTCGTGATCTGCACCGCCGTCATCGCCTACCTCTCTTCCGCCACCGGGAACGTCTGAACATGCGCACCCTGCTACGCAGCCTCGTCACCCTGGTCGTCGTCGCCCTGGCCATCGCCGCCGGCCTGTGGCTGTGGCACTACTACCTCTATACCCCCTGGACCCGCGACGGCCGCGTCCGCGCCGAAGTGATCACCGTCGCCCCCGACGTCTCCGGCCGCGTGGTGTCGCTGCCGGTCGGCGACAACCAGCACGTGGACGCCGGCGAGACGCTGTTCCAGATCGATCAGGCGCGCTACCGCACGGCGGTGGAAAAGGCCCAGGCGGTGGTCGCCCAGCGCCAGGCCGAGCTCAAGCAGAGCCAGGACGAGGCCTCGCGGCGCAGCCGCCTGAGCCGGCAGGCGATCAGCGCCGAGGGCCAGGAGACGGCCCGCATCAACCGCCAGGTGGCCAGCGCCACCCTCGACCAGGCCAAGAGCGAGCTCGCCAGCGCGCAACTCGACCTGGAACGCACCACGGTCAAGGCGCCGGCGGCGGGCCATGTGCTCAACCTGCAGTTCACCGAAGGCAACTACGTCAGCGCCGGCGAGGACGCGATGGCGCTGATCAAGGACGGCTCCTACTTCGTCACCGGCTACTTCGAGGAAACCAAGACGCCGCACTTCTCGGTCGGCGACCCGGCCAAGGTGATCCTGATGAGCGGCGACACCGAGCTCGAGGGCCACGTCGAGAGCATCGGTCGCGCCATCGCCGACGACAACACCACGCCCAACAGCCAGCTGCTGCCCCAGGTGCAGCCGACCTTCAGCTGGGTGCGTCTGGCCCAGCGCATCCCGGTGCGCATCGCCCTGGACGACATCCCCGAGGGCACGATTCTGAGCGCCGGGATGACCGCGTCGGTTTATGTAGAGCCGAACGCCGAACCGGCGGAGTAACGGCGCATGTCGCCCTGGCTACAGGCTTATCTGACCCCCAGCGCCGAGTCGGTGAAGTTCGCCGTGAAGGCGACACTGGCGATGCTGCTGGCGCTCTACGCGGCGCTGTGGTGCGACCTGGATCGGCCCTACTGGGCGTTGATCTCGGCGGCTTTCCTGCAGGTCCGCCCGATGAGCGGCATGGTGATCGAGAAGGGGCTCAGCCAGATCAGCGGCACCCTCGTCGGCTGCGGCGCCGGCATCACCATCATGGCCCTGTTCGCCCAGGCACCGATTCCGGCGCTGGCCACCCTGACGGTGTGGATCATGACCTGCACCTATGGCAGCTCGCTGCTGCGCAACAACGCCTCCTACGGCTGCATCATGGGGGCCGTCACGGCCATGCTGATCGTGGTGATCGGCGCCAGCCGGCCCGACGGCATCTTCGCCATCGCCGTGGCGCGGCTCTCCGAGCTATCGCTGGGCGCGGTGTGCGCCACCCTGGTCAGCGCGCTGCTGTGGCCGATCAAGGTCGGCGATCATCTTGGCCGGCAGGCCGACGAGGTGGTCAACCAGGCCTTTCAGCATGCCGCCCTGCGACTGACCGATTCGAACGATCTGAACGCGCTCCAGGACACCCTGACCCAGAGCCTGGAGCCGCTCACCCAGCTCGAGACCGACAGCCAGGCCGCCCGCTACGAGGGCCCTGAGGGGCCGGGGCGGATTCGCGCCAGCCACGTGCTGACCCGCCGCAGCCTGCGACTGATGGCGACCCTGCACGCCCTGCAGCAGATCCTGCATCACTACGGCGAGCGCATCTCCCCGGCGATCCATCGGCTGGCCCGCGAGCTCGCCGAAGGCTTCCGCGAGTCGGCGGAGGTCAGTGGCGTCGCCCCCGCCCAGCGCCGCCTGCATGCCCTGCGTCACCGGGTGAAGGACTGCCCCGACGAGAACTGGACGCCCCTCGAGCAGCGCTGCCTGCTGGGCATGCGCGAGGCGCTGGGCCACGCCGTGGTGATGCTCGATGCGCGAGATGCCATCACCCATCCGGGGCGCGTCAAGCTGCGCGCGGTGGCGCTGGCCTGGCATCGCGACCATCTGGTCGCTGCCTTCAACGCCCTGCGAGCGGGGCTGATCTTCTCGCTGCTCGCCAGCTTCTGGATGGCCACCGCCTGGAACAACGGCCAGGTGGCGATGCTGCTCGGCACCCTGTTCTCGGCCTTCTTCGCCAGCCGCGACAATCCGGTGGTGATCTGCATGATGTTCGCCAAGGGCATGCTGGCGGCGATCCCCAGCGCCTTCCTGTTCGGCCACGTGCTGCTGGCCCAGGCCAGCGGTTTCCCGATGCTGGCGGCCACCTTCCTGCCGCCGCTGTTCCTCGGCCTGCTGGGCGCGGCCACGCCCCGCCTGATGGGCTACTGCCTGGCCTTCACCATCGGCAACATCCTGCTGACCATGCCCGGCAACGGCATGGACTTCTCGTTCGACAGCTTCATCAACCGCGCCATCGCGGTGATGATCGGATTGTCCGCGGTGGTCACCGGCTTCCGCCTGCTGCCCGGCTTCGGCTCAAGGCTGCGCAAACGCCGGCTGGTGGGCGCCATCGTCGGCGATCTGCGCCGGCTGACCGCACCGCCGATCCACGAGGCGGAGGCCCGTTTCGTCGGCGGCATGGCCGACCGCCTGCTGCACCTGGCCAAGCATGACGACGTCCTGCCAGAGGACCAGCGCCACCTGTTCACCCTCGGCCTGACCGGGCTCGATATCGGCTATGCCTGCCTGCAGCTGCGACGCCGCCTGGATGATCTGCCGGACGACACCCTTCACCGCGCCAAGCGGGGCTTCTTCGATGCCCTGGCCCGGGCCTATGCCGACAGCGCCAAGGGACGCTCTCCCAGCGAGGTGAAGCCGGCCGGCGAGGCGCTGACCGAGGCCGCGCGCCACCAGGCCTCGCTGAGCGAGCGCCAGCGCGCGCTGATCGCCGGCCTGGTGGAACGCCTGAACCTGTCGCTGGAGCGCCAGGCCCAGCGAGCCCTGGCCTCGCGCGACAGCGCGGCCTCGGCCGCCGCTGCCGAGCTGGCCTGATCCCCTCGGGGGCGCCTGGGGCGCCCTCGATGGGTCGCCACGTTGCTTTCACTGATTCAAGGAGACAGCGCATGTTCGCCGAACTGTTCGCCGTGATGGCGCCCGTCATCGCCGGCGCCGCCCTGGGCTTCGGCTGGGTTCGGCTCGGTCACGAATATCCGGTGGCCTTCGTCACCCGCCTGGTATTCAACATCGGTACCCCGTCGCTGGTGCTCGCTTCGCTGGCCGGCGCCGACATCGACGCCAACAGCTTCGGCCGCACCATGCTGGCCACCGCCCTGGTACTGATCGCCATGGGCGCGGCCACGCTCGTCTCCGCCCGTCTGCTGCGGCGCGACTGGCGCGTGCTGCTGGCGCCGATGATGTATCCCAACACCGGCAACATGGGCCTGCCGGTGGTGCTCTACGCCTTCGGCGAGGCCGGCTTCGCCTTCGGCATCACGGTGATGGTCACGGTCTCGCTGTTCCAGTTCACGCTGGGCACGATGATGAGCAGCCGCGGCAATCCGCTGAAGTCCCTGGCCAAGACGCCCACCGTCTACGCCATCCTGATCGCCCTGTCGCTGCTGCTCACCGATACCGCCCTGCCACCGTGGATCGCCAACAGCGTGGACCTGATCTCGGGCTTCACGGTGCCGCTGATGCTGATCACCCTCGGGGTGTCGCTGGCCAATATCCAGGTCAGGAATCTGCGCTCGGGCCTCGGCTTCTGCCTGCTGCGCCTGCCGCTGGCCGCGGGGCTGGCCTGGGGCATCGGCGCACTGCTGGGCCTGCCGCCCATGGCCCACGCCATCCTGGTGCTGCAGATGAGCATGCCGGTGGCGGTGTTCAATTATCTTTTCGCCCAGAAGGCCCGCCGCGAACCGGAATACGTGGCCAGCCTGGTGTTCTGCTCGACCCTGCTGTCGCTGCTTTATTTACCGCTGCTGCTCGCGTGGCTGATGTAGCCCTTCTGCCGCCAGGCCCCAGGGCCTGGCGCTACGCCTTTCCCTTTTCCTCATTACGCCCCGCCCCCGCCCTCGGCTTCTCGCGCACGCGTTTATCCGATGGCTTCGTTGACAACAACCATCCGCCCCCTTTGCCGGCCGACTATACGCGCACGCAGGCCACGTGGGGCCTCGTTTCCCCCCGTTTCTAAGACATTCGGCGAATTTGAAACGTGTGTATCATCAACGGTAGGGTATTGCGCTTTATTTCGCGTCAACGCAGGCGACTGGCATCCTTGCGCCACGTTTGATCCCATTCTTCGCCCGACCCTGCGATCCGTCGCAGCCGCGGGCGCACAACAAGGCTCGCCCATGAGTGACAACCGAAACGTCAAGATTCGGGTGCGCAACCTCAGCAAGGTCTTCGGCGCTCAGCCGAAGAAGGCGCTGGAGCTGCGTGACCAGGGACTGAAGCGTCCCGAAATCCTCGACAAGACCGGCCAGACCCTCGGCCTGTCGAACATCGACTTCGATGTCTACGAGGGGGAACTGCTGGTGATCATGGGGCTGTCCGGTTCCGGCAAGTCGACCCTGATCCGCTGCCTCAACCGCCTGATCGATCCCACCGAGGGCGAAATCGTCATCGACGGGCAGAACATCCCGAGCCTCAAGGAGAAGGAGCTGCTGGAATGCCGCCGCCGCCACTTCTCCATGGTGTTCCAGAACTTTGCCCTGTTCCCCCACCGCACCGTGCAGCAGAACGCCGAGTTCGGCCTCGAGATCCGCGGCATCGATGCCAAGGAGCGCACCGAGACCGCGCGCAATGCGCTCAAGCAGGTCGGCCTGGAGGGCTGGGAAGACGCCTATCCCCGTCAGCTCTCCGGCGGCATGCAGCAGCGCGTCGGCCTGGCCCGCGCCCTGGCCAACGACGCCAGCGTACTGCTGATGGACGAGGCCTTCTCGGCGCTCGATCCGCTGATTCGCGGTGACATGCAGCAGGAGCTGCTGCAGCTCCAGCACCGCATGAAGAAGACCACCGTCTTCATCACCCATGACCTCGACGAGGCGCTGAGCATCGGCGACCGCATCGTGCTGCTCAAGGACGGCGAGGTGGTGCAGATCGGCACCCCCGAGGAGATCCTCACCAAGCCCGCCGACGACTACGTGCGCCGCTTCATCGAGGGCGTCGACAAGTCGCGCATCCTCAGCGCCGAGAGCGCCATGCGCAAGGTCCGCTCCACGGTGCGTGACACCGACGGCCCGCGCACCGCACTGCGCAAGATGCGCGACCACAGCCTCGATTCCATCTACATCCTCGACCGCGATCGCCGCCTGATCGGCCTGATCGACGCCGACGCCGCCAGCCAGGCGCTGGAAGACGGCAAGCAGACCGTCACCGAGGTGATGACCCAGGACTTCCGCAAGGTCACCCGCGACGAACCGCTGCACAACCTGTTCGCCATGTTCAGCGAGAACCGCTTCCCCATCGCCGTGGTGGATGACGACCAGGTGCTTCAAGGCGTGGTGGTGAAAGGCGCCGTCCTCGACGAACTCGCACAGGCAGGAGATCACTGATGGCTATCGAATTTCCGCGCATCCCGCTGGGCGACTGGATCGAGAATGGCCTGAACTGGCTGACCAGCGAATACTCGGGCGTGACCCGCGGCATCTCCGGTATCACCCAGACCGGCATCGACGGCCTCAACGATGCCCTGATGTGGCTGCCCGACTGGTCGCTGCTGGTGATCATCGCCGGCCTGTGCTGGTGGCTGGCCAACATCCGCCTGGCCATCGGTGCCGTGGCCGGCCTGGCGCTGATCATGGACCTGGGCCTGTGGGATCCGATGATCGAAACCCTGACCCTGGTGGTGATCGCCACCCTGGTAGCGGTGGTCATCGCGCTGCCGGTGGGCATCGCCGCGGCACTCTCCGAGCGGCTCTACAAGACGATCATGCCAGTGCTGGACTTCATGCAGACCATGCCGGCCTTCGTCTACCTGATCCCGGCGATTCCGTTCTTCGGCATCGGCTCGGTCTCGGCGATCTTCGCCACCGTGATCTTCTCCATGCCGCCGGCGATCCGCTTCACCACTCTGGGCATCCGCCAGGTGCCCACCGAGCTGGTGGAAGCCGCCGACGCCTACGGCGCCACCCGCGGCCAGAAGCTGTTCAAGGTGCAGCTGCCGCTGTCGCTGCCCACGGTGATGGCCGGCATCAACCAGACCATCATGCTGGCACTGTCGATGGTGGTCATCGCCGCCATGATCGGCGCCGACGGCCTGGGCAGCGAGGTCTGGCGCGCCATTCAACGGCTGCGCCCGGGCGACGGCTTCGAGGCCGGCATCGCCGTGGTGATTCTGGCCATGCTGCTGGACCGCCTGACCCAGTCGCTGCGCAAGCAGGGCAAGGGCTGACGCCAAGCCGTTGACGGCCGCCGGTTGAATCCGGCGGCCTGACTAAGCAAGCTCATCAATGCATTCCTAAGGGAGATAACGACAATGCTGAAGCAACCGATGCGCCTCGCCGGCCTGGCCCTGATCGCCGGTGCCAACCTGACCGCCGCCACGGCCCAGGCCCAGGACAAGGGCACCGTTCACCTGTCCTACGTCGAATGGTCGTCCACCGTCGCCTCCACCAACGTGATGCGCGCGGTGCTGGAGCAGGCCGGCTATGACGTCGAGATGTCCTCGCTGTCCGCCGCCGCCATGTGGCAGTCCGTCGCCACCGGCGATACCGACGCCTTCCTCGCCGGCTGGCTGCCGACCACCCACGAGGACTACTACGCGCGCCTCAAGGACCAGCTGGTCGACACCGGCGTGAACCTGGACGGCACCAAGCTCGGCCTGGTGGTCCCGGCCTACAGCGAGGCCAACTCCATCGCCGATCTCAACCAGTACGCCGACGACTTCGACGGCAAGCTAACCGGCATCGATCCGGGCGCCGGCATCATGCGCCTGACCGAGGAAGCCGTCGATGCCTACGACCTCGACCTGGACCTGCAGAGCGGCAGCGGCGCCACCATGGCCGCGGCCCTGAAGAGCGCCATCGACAACCACGAAGAGATCGCGGTGACCGGCTGGACGCCGCACTGGATGTTCGCACGCTGGGACCTCAAGTATCTCGAGGATCCCAAGAACGTCTACGGCGGCGCCGAGCAGATCCACACCATCGTGCGCCAGGGCCTCGAGGAAGACATGCCGGAGGCCTATGCCATCCTGGATGCCTTCCACTGGACCGCCGAAGACATGGGCGAAGTCATGCTCATGAACCAGGAAGAAGACTCCGATCCCTACGAGAACGCCAAGCAGTGGGTCGAGGAGCACCAGGACCTGGTCCAGGAGTGGCTGCCGCAGAGCTGATCCTGGTCCACCGGGAAGGGCTTTGCCATTGGGGGAGATGCCGGCGCGGCATCTCCCCCGTGCGTATGCGATGCACTCTTTCCACGTCGAGTACGCTGCCGGAACCGAATGCGTCGCAAATCGACGGTTATCAGTCCTTTCCCATTTGATTAGAATCGCTTATCCGATCGGGCCGCGGCCCCTCGGAACATAAGGAAAACAAGGGAAAGCGTGCCCCCTGACGACACCGATAGCGAGCCCGCCGCCGTTGAAAGCGCGGCTCCCACAAACGTCGACCAGCGGCCACACTGAGCGTGTGAGCGCGGACGCAACCCACAAGGAGCGCAGGCATGTTCAAGAAGATACTGGTGCCGGTGGACCTGGCACACCCCGACGTGTTCGAACCATCGCTGCAGGTCGTCGCCGATCAGGCCAGGCACTACGATGCCGAGGTCTGCTACGTGGCGGTCATCGCCAATACCCCGGGCAGCGTGGCCCGTACCCCGGACGAGTACCAGCAGAAGCTGGAGGCCTTCGCCCAGGAACGCGCCCAGGTGCACGGCCAGCCGGTCAACGCCAAGGCGATCGTCTGCCCCGACCCCATCGCCGACCTGGATGATGTCCTGGTCGAGGCGATCGACGATCTGGGCGCCGATCTGGTGATCATGCAGACGCATCCCCCGAAGCACCTGGATGTCGTGCTTCCTTCTCATGGCGGCAAGATCGCCACCCATACGCGGGCATCGGTGTTCCTGGTTCGCCCCCAGGGCTGATGCCCTCCCACTCGTTCTTCGACGTCCACAAGGAGAGATCCCGTGACGAACGACAACAAAGCCCCGGAGTCGGCGGCCGGCGAGGGCATCCCCGCCCCCGAAGGCCCGGCTAACCTGATCGATACCGATTACGTCATCGGTCAGGACAATATCACCACCAACAAGTTCGGCCTCGATGTCGATCTGCACGGCAAGGTCTTCACCGTATCGTCGCTAGTGATCCTGATCTTCGTGATCCTGACGCTGGCCCTGCAGGCCGAGATCGAGCCGATCTTCGACGCCATCTTCAGCTTCCTGACCGGCAATCTGAGCTGGGTCTTCCTGCTCGGCGGCAACATCTTCGTGCTGGTCAGCCTGGGGATCGTGGTATCGCCGCTGGGCAAGGTGCGCATCGGCGGTGCCCATGCCACGCCGGACTTCAGCTATGCGGGCTGGTTCGCGATGCTGTTCGCCGCCGGCATGGGCATCGGCCTGATGTTCTACGGCGTGTCCGAGCCGCTGACCCACTTCGGCACCTCGATGGCCGGCACCACCGTGGAGAACGGCGTACGCACCGACTGGGCACCGCTGGGCGCCGCCGCCGGTGATGCGGCCGCCGCTCAGCGCCTGGGCATGGCCGCCACCATCTTCCACTGGGGCCTGCATCCTTGGGGCGCCTACGCCATCGTCGGCCTGGCCCTGGCGATCTTCGCCTTCAACAAGGGCCTGCCGCTGACCATCCGCTCGATCTTCTATCCGATCCTGGGCGAGCGCGTGTGGGGCTGGCCGGGACACCTGATCGACATCCTGGCGGTGTTCGCTACCCTGTTCGGCCTGGCCACCTCGCTCGGCCTCGGGGCCTCCCAGGCGGCCGCCGGCCTCAACTACCTGTTCGACGTGCCCAACAGCAACGTCACCATGGTGCTGTTGATCATGGGCATCACGGCCATCGCGCTGTGCTCGATCCTGCTGGGCGTCGACAAGGGCGTGCAGCGCCTGTCGCAGCTCAACATGGTGCTGGCCTTCCTGCTGCTGGCCTTCGTGATCGTCGTCGGCCCGACCCTGCTGATCGCCACCGGCTTCTTCAAGAACCTGGTCGCCTACGTGTCCGAACTGCCGGCACTGTCGATGCCATTCGGCCGCGACGACGCCAACTTCAGCCAGGGCTGGACCGCCTTCTACTGGGCCTGGTGGATCTCCTGGTCACCGTTCGTCGGCATGTTCATCGCCCGCGTCAGCCGCGGCCGCACCGTGCGCGAGTTCCTGATCGCCGTGCTGCTGGTGCCGACCCTGGTCTCGGTGCTGTGGATGACCGCCTTCGGCGGCACCGCCATCCACCAGGTGGTCGCCGACGGCTTCCAGGGCGTGCAGGACGCCGCGCTGGAGCTCAAGCTGTTCGTGATGCTCGGCCAGCTGCCGCTGACCGCCATCACCTCCTTCGTCGGCATCATCCTGGTGATCGTGTTCTTCGTGACCTCCTCCGACTCCGGTTCGCTGGTCATCGACTCGATCACCGCCGGCGGCAAGGTCGATGCGCCCAAGCCGCAGCGCATCTTCTGGGCCATCATCGAAGGCGCCATTGCCATCGCCCTGCTGCTGGGCGGCGGCCTGACGGCGCTGCAGACGGCGGCGGTCTCCACCGGCCTGCCCTTCACTCTCGTGCTGCTGGTCGGCTGCTACGCGCTGATCAAGGCGCTGAGAAGCGAGCCCAAGGGGACCTGATCCGTTCCTCGAGCGAGAAAAAGGCGGCCTGCGGGCCGCCTTTTTCGTTGGACGTCGGTCCCGGGCGTCACGGAATGGCGCCGATCCGGGGCGGATGTCGATACGATGCAACACCTGTACATCGGCATTGATTAATATAACATCGCTCGCCCGTCGGCCAATGACGCGCAGGCCGCGCCCGATGGGCCTTTGCGCCATTTCCCGACGGTGATGCCTGAGGGCGACAGGCCACGCCGACGGCACCCCGTACACCGCCTTTACCACCGCACCACACGGTATGTTGTCGTTTTATCGCGACGCTTTTCCCCGCCCGACACGCCGCAGACGGGTCGCCACACCCCCACACCCCGCCACCGACAAGCCTAATAAACTGACATAGAAGGTTTTTTTTCATTTCGGCCCGGCGCTTGCTGTTCCCCCTGGCAGATCCACGATCGTCCGTGACTCTTGCTCCCCGCCGGGGGCCTGGGACAGGACGTTCGTTTCCGACCACGACCAGGAGCAAGACGCCCATGAAGATCACCATCTTTGGTTCCGGATACGTAGGACTCGTCACCGGCGCCTGCCTCGCCGAAGTCGGCCATGAAGTGATGTGTGTCGATGTGGACGCCGACAAGGTGGCCCGCCTCAGCCAGGGCGAGGTGCCGATCTACGAGCCGGGCCTCGAGAGCCTGATCCACCAGAACCTGGACGCCGGCCGCCTGCATTTCACCAACGATGCCAAGGCCGCGGTCGAGTTCGGCCTGCTGCAGTTCATCGCCGTGGGCACGCCCTCCGACGAGGACGGCAGCGCCGACCTGCGCCACGTGCTCAAGGTCGCCGAGACCATCGCCACTCACATGACCGAATACCGCATTATCGTCGACAAGTCGACGGTACCGGTCGGCACCGCCGGCAAGGTGGCGGACACCGTGGCCGCGACCCTCGAAGCGCGCGGCGCGAGCCTCGACTTCGACGTCTGCTCCAACCCCGAATTCCTCAAGGAAGGCGCCGCCATCGAGGACTTCTCCCGCGGTTCGCGCATCGTGGTGGGCACCGAGTCCGAGCGCGTGCGCCAGGTCATGCGCGAGTGCTACGGGCCCTACAACCGTCAGCGCGACAAGCTGATGTTCATGGGCGTACGCAGCGCCGAACTGACCAAGTACGCCGCCAACGCCATGCTGGCCACCAAGATCAGCTTCATCAACGAGATGGCCAACCTGGCCGAGCGCCTGGGCGCCGACATCGAGGAAGTGCGCCACGGCATCGGCAGCGATCCGCGCATCGGCTACCACTTCATCTATCCGGGCTGCGGCTACGGCGGCTCCTGCTTCCCCAAGGACGTCAAGGCGCTGGCCCATACCGCCGAGGCCGCCGGCCACCCGGCGCACCTGATCAACGCCGTCGAGCAGGTCAACGCGCGCCAGAAGAGCCGCCTGTTCGAGATGCTCAGCGACGCCTTCGACGGCGACCTGGCCGGCAAGACCATCGCCCTGTGGGGTCTGGCCTTCAAGCCCAACACCGACGACATGCGCGAAGCGCCCAGCCGCGCGCTGATGGAAGCCCTGTGGCAGGCCGGCGCCCGCGTCCAGGCCTACGACCCCGAAGCCGCCGAGGAGTGCCTGCGGATCTACGGCAACCGCGAGGACCTGGACCTCACCGAGAATCGCGACGAGACCCTCGAGGGCGCTCACGCGCTGGTCATCTGCACCGAGTGGAAGGCCTTCCGCACCGTCGACTTCGCCAGGCTGCGCGAGCGCCTGATCGCTCCGGTGGTGGTCGACGGCCGCAATCTCTTCTCGCCCCAGAGCGCCCAGCAGGCCGGGCTCACCTACTACGCCATCGGTCGAGGCGCTTCCGTCCGTCCCGTCGCGTCCTGAGGCCTCGCCATGTCGAAGCTCCCTGACCACACCTCCGTCGCCAGCAAGGTGACGGAGCTCACCGCCCTGCTGCTGCTGCTGGCCCTGCTGGTGGTGCTGCTCACCGAGCTGCCGCCCGAGGTCTTCTCGCCGGCGTCGAAGAGCTTCTTCTTCGCCATCGGGGCCATCGGCGCCTGGCGCTACTCCTGGTGGTTCGTCCAGGCGTTGCGCTCGGTGTGGTACAACCGGCGCGTCTTCCCGCGGCTGCGCGCCGCGGCGGACGCCGCCGGCGAGGCCGGCAAGCCCAGCGAGCTGTACGTGCTGTGCACCTCGTTCCGCATCGACGCCGACGTCAGCTACCGGGTCTACGAGGCGCTGGTGCGCGAGGTGCGCGACTACGGCGTTCCGACCACCATCTTCGCCTCGCTGTCCGACCGCACCGACGTCGACATCATCACCCACGTGATGGACGACATGGGCTGGCCCGCCAACGTCGAGCTGCGCTACATGTTCCAGAAGGGCGATGGCAAGCGCTCGGCCATGGCCGAGGTGCTGCGCGCCATCTCGCGCCGCGCCCCGGCCCCGGACGCGCTGCTGGTCTCGATGGACGGCGACATCCTGCTCGAGCCCGACACCCTCGAGCGCTCGCTGTCGTTCTTTCGCACCAACGAGGACCTGGGCGCGCTGACCACCAACAACAGCGCCATCGTCACCGGCGGCGACGCCACCAAGGAGTGGTACGACCTGCGCTACGCCCAGCGTCACCTGGTGATGAGCTCCGGCTCGGTGTCGCGCCGGCTGCTGGTGCTGACCGGCCGCTACAGCGCCTTCCGCCTCGACCTCGCCACCCAGCCGAGCTTCATCGAGCTGGTGGAGAACGACCGCGTCGACCACTGGCGCTTCGGCAACTTCAAGTTCCTCTCGGGTGACGACAAGTCGACCTGGTACTGGCTGCTCAAGAACGGCTGGCGGATGCTCTACCTGCCGGACGTCTACGTCACCGGGTTCGAGGAGCTGCCGGACCGCCGCCGCTTCTTCAAGTCGACCACCGATCTGATGCGCCGCTGGTACGGCAACATGCTGCGCACCAGCGGCCGGGCGATCGCCCTGGGGCCGCGCCCGATGGGCATGTTCACCTGGTGGAGCCTGGTCGACCAGCGCCTCTCCATGTGGACGACCCTGATCGGCCCCACGGTGGCGATCCTGGTGACCCTGTTCGTGCGGCCCTCGTTCATCTTCGCCTACGCGCTGTGGATCCTGTTCACGCGCAGCATCTCGACGCTGATCCTGGCCTGGCAGCGCGGCCGCTTCAGCCTGCTGTGGATCCCGCTGATCTACTACAACCAGGTGTTCGGCGCCCTGCTCAAGACCTACGTCAGCTTCCGCTTCAACCGCCAGAAGTGGTCGCGTCAGGGCATCTCCGCCGGCGAGCCGAACGACCCGGTCGCGGTCCGCCGCCAGCGGCGCATGGGCCACGTGCTGCACGGCGCCTTCATCGCGGTGATGCTCTACGTGCTGGTGCTGGCCACCGGCGTGATGCAGCCGCCGGACCGCACTGCCATGGCCATCCTCGAAGGCCCCGCCGAGGCCCAGGCTGACACCGGCACCGCCAATCGCTGGCTGGCGATGATCCTCGCCGACGGCTCCGACAGCGGTGACGTCACGCTGCCGCCGGAACGCCTGGCGCTGGACGAAGGCCTGCTGGACGTCGCCGCCACCACAGAGCGCATGCGCACCGAGCGCCTCAGCGGCGCCGCCGGCGACGAGCCGACCACGCTCGAGGTCAGCCCCGGCCTGGCCCGCCACCTCCACGATGCCGACGGCCGCGCCCTGGCCCTCGACGCCGGCGAGACCGTGAGCTGCGACCCGACGCGGGGCTGCGCCCTCGAACTCGACGACCGCTCGGTTGGCCTCGTCGACCTGAACATCCGCATGCAACCCGGCCGCTCCTGACCTCGCAGGCAGCCGCCGGGGGGCACCTCCAGGAGAGAGATTCCCCATGACCGACTACTACGCCGACAACCACGATCGAAGCGAGCCCACCCTGGGCGATCAGCGCAGCGAGAATTCACGCGACATCCCCCGCGATCACGGTCGGGCCGAGCGGCGCGGTGCCGGCACCGGCCAGGCGCCCGGGGCCGGCATCGCCCACGAGCGCCGCGACGAACGCCGCTACATCCGCGTGACCCGCGCCTTCCAGGTGCAGATGGACGACGGCCAGGTGTTCGACGGCCTCGACCTCTCCCAGGGCGGTTTCGCCCTGCACAGCCGACGCCCGATCCGCGTGGGCGCCCGGGTCAAGGCCTCGCTGCTGCTGCTGGCCGGCGGCGCCGAGATGATCGTGCCCGTATCCGCCGAATGTCGTCACTGCACGGCCACCGAACAAGGCCACACCGCCGGCTTCGAGATCACCGACATCAGCCCCGGCCACCTGGAACTGCTGCGGCGCATGGTCCGCGCCAGCCTCAGCGGCCGCGAGCTCGACCTGGAAGGCCTGATGACCGGCGAGGACCCGCAGACGCCGCGCAAGCGCGGCAGCGCCGGCCAGCCGCAGCCGGCCCAGCGTCCACCCAAGCCGCTGGGCCGCTACGTGGCGTTGTTCATGGCCCTCGGCGTGCTGGGGGTGGTGGCGGCCGCCACGGCCTATCGCAACTTCATGCTGATCGAGCCGAGCTTCGCCGCCGTGACCGCGCCGCGCATCGATATCCGCGCGCCGGGGCCGGGCATCCTCCAGGCCCACGATCTCCAGGCCGGCGACCGGGTCGAGCGCGACGAGAAGCTGACCAGCGTCAAGAACGTCGACCTCGAGTCGGACCTGATCCTGGCCCAGGCCGCCCAGAGCTATAACAGCCAGCTGATCGACAACCTCCAGGAGAACCTCGACGCCGGCAACGGCCAGGTCAGCCTGGCCAACTCCGCCAAGCCGACCAACGGCGAGTCGGTGAGCTTCGAGACGGTATCGCCGGAGATCGCCCGGGCGCGCATCGACCAGTTCGAGACCGCACGCGACTTCCAGAACTCGCGGATCACCGCGCTGGAGGCCCGCCAGTCGCAGAACGAGGTCTATAGCCCCTGCGATTGCCTGGTCGCCTGGGCGCTGAGCAGCTCCGACGGCACCTACATCAACGAGAGCGAGCGCATCATGACGCTCATCCGCACCGGCGATAACGACATCATGGTCGAGGCCCTGGTGCACATGGACGACATCGACCGCATCGGCCCGGACCAGAAGGCCTACATCTCGCTGCCCAACACCGCCGGCCCGATCAGCGCCCGGGTGCGCAGCGTGGCGCTGGACATCGAACGCCAGCCGCGCGCCGGCTTCCCCAGCTGGGTACGCCAGCAGCAGAACGTGGCCAGCGTGCTGCTGGTGCCCGAGGAGCCGCTGCCGGCCGACAGCGTCGGCACCCCGGTCGACGTGCGCTTCACCGAGACCCCGCTGATCGGCACTGCCTCCGAATGGGTCTGGCAGGGCGCCCGCTCCGTCGGCCAGCTGTTCGGCGGCCTGGTCGAGCGCTTCACCGACGCCGACAACGACGAGGCACCGCTCGCCGGCGAGGAACGCCAGGCCAGCTGAGCCCAGGCATCGCTTCCCGAGAACATTCCGGCCGCCCGCGCGGCGGCCTCCGACAGGAGCCCGATATGTCAGCCGAACACGTCACCCCGAGCAAGCGCCCCCTGGCCCTGCTGATGCTGGCCCTGCTGCCCGGCCTCGGCACGCCGGCCCTGGCCGAGGGCAAGGGCCCCGCACTCACCACGCCCAGCGTGGCGGCATGCTCGACCCGCTATCCGCTGGTCGCCTCGCCTTCCCCCGCCCTGCGGGCCGAGGACGCCCAGGCCGCCATCCGCGACGGCTTCGGCACCCACCGCGACTGGGGCACCGACAACGCCGAGCGGCTCGACGCCGGCGAGACCGGCCTCGACGAGGCCGGCCTGCGCATCCACTACCCCGAGGGCACCTCGTCGCCGGGTGACACCCAGAAGGGCGGCGCAGGCTTCTACGCCGCACCGCCGGGCCTGGCCGGGGCCGAACGCGCCTGCCTGCAGTACCGGGTGCGCTTCGAGCCGGGCTTCGACTTCGTCAAGGGCGGCAAGCTGCCCGGCCTCTACGGCGGCGAGGCACCCAGCGGCGGCGAGGAGGCCGACGGCGAGAACGGCTTCTCGATGCGCTACATGTGGCGAGCCAACGGCCAGGGCGAGCTCTACGAGTATGCCGTCGACCAGCACGAGGACTACGGCAAGTCGGTCGGCCGCGGCCGCTGGCGCTTCCCCACCGGCCAGTGGGTGACCCTGGAGCAGGAGATCGTGCTCAACGATCCCGGCCAGGACAACGGCGTGGCCCGGGTGTGGGTGGACGGCCATCCGATCCTCGAGCAGCACGGCCTCACCTATCGCACCAGCGAGGCGGTGACCATCGACGGCCTGATGTTCTCGACCTTCTTCGGCGGCCACGGCAAGGACTGGCGCACGCCCCGCGATCAGTACGCCGACTTCGCCGGCTTCCGTTTCTACGCCCCCCGATCCTGATGCCGAGGAGCCCCATGTCTCTTCCTACCAGCGGCCCACGCCGCGGCGCCCTGCCCCAGCGCCTGCTCGCCGGCCTGTCCCTGGCCCTGTGCGGGCTGGGCGCGGGCGGGCTGCCCACGGCTCAGGCCATGACCCTCGAGGCGCGCGCCAAGCTCGACCTCTCGGACTACGAGGTCACGGCCCCCGACGCCTCCTACTTCGACGTCGAGCAGCGCATGGCGCTGCTCGAGGACACCGATAACCCGATCCTGCTTCAGGAGATCGACCGGCTGTCGACGGGCACCAGCTGCGAGCAGCTGCTGCAGTACAAGCCGATCGACACCCGCATGCGGATTCCCGGCTACTATCCCAGCCCCAAGGAGTGGGAGCTGGCCTCGGAGCCGCTGTTCCAGTTCGAGGACAACGTCTCTCACCTGGCCGGCAGCTACGTCGCCACCGGTGACGACTACTACGCCGAGTGCCTGGTGCGCTTTCTCGACAAGTGGTCCCAGGACGAGGCACTGACCAACTTCTACTACGACTCCATGGAGCCCCAGGCCTGGTTCGCCACCGAGTCGATGATCTTCGCCGCGGCCCTGGCCTACTCGGTGGTGCGCCCCGAGATCGAGGGCATGCAGGAGGAGCGCGAACGCATCGAGACCTGGCTCAACGAGCTGGCCCACCAGCATTCCGATATCCAGGGCCAGCCCGGCAACAGCTGCTGCAACAACCACTTCTACCGCCGGGCGCTCTACGCCAGCATGGTCGGCGTGCTGACCGAGGATAACGACCTGTTCCGCTTCGGCGTCAGCGCCATCTACTCCGCCCTGCACGACATCACCCAGGAAGGCGCGCTGCCGATGGAGATCGCCCGCGGCCGGCGTGCGACCCACTACCAGAACTACGCGCTGCTCTACCTGATCACCAACATGCGGGTCATCGAGCGCCAGGGCTACGACATCTTCAACCTGGAGGTCGACGGCCACACCATCCGCGACGCCGTCAACTTCGCCCTGAGGGCCTTCGAGAGCCCCGAGGCGCTGGGCGACATGGCGCCCCATGAGCAGTACACCGGCTTTCTCAAGGACAGCCAGTACTTCTCGTGGATGGAGATCTACCAGGACCGCTATCACGATCCGCGGATCGCCGACTTCATCCGCCGGCAGCGTCCCATCTACAACCGCAGCGCCGGTGGCTACATGACGCTCTACGTCATGGACCCCGACGCCCAGCAGAACATCGTCATGGATGAGAAGCAGCGCGAGGACGCCGCCTTCAAGGGCCTGAGCGAGCAGTAAGCGCTCGCCCGCCGACGTTCATCCATTACCCCGAGGCAACCAACATCATGATCCAGATTCCACGCGATACCTCATCCACCCGCCAGCCCGCGGGGCTGAAGCTGGCCGTCTCGGCCACCCTCGTGGCCTGGCTGGGCGGCTGCGCCAGCACCCCGCAGCCCGACGCCCATGTCACCGCGCCCGTACCGCCGCAGTACGCGGACTGGTTCGACGGCGGTCAGCCGCGCACCCTGGAATGGATGCACAAGAACACCGTGGAAAAGGCCCACCAGCTGCTGGAGCAAGGCCGCAGTCAGGACGCCATCGCCGAGCTCGAGACACTGATGCAGAAGGGGCTGCCCAAGGGCTACTACGAGATGGCCAAGGTCTTCGACCAGGGCAAGGGCGTGCCGCCCGACCCCGAACGCGCGGCGCGCCTCTACTCCGAGGCGATCAAGACGCCCTCCTACATCACCGGCAACGCCTCGCTGAACCTGGCCAAGCTCTATCGCGAGGGGCGCGGCGTCGAGCGCAACGACGTCCTCGCCTACTACCTGATCCAGCAGGCCATCGAGGAAGAGGTCGGCCCCCGCGCCCAGGCCGCCATGGCCGAACTGCTCGCCCAGGGCGGTGAAGGCGTCAATGCCGATCCCGAGCAGGCCGCGGCGCTCTATCGCCGCGCCGCCGAAGCCGACAACGAGGCCGCCCTCGAGGCCCTCGCCAGGGCGCACGGCCCCGGCGGCTGGCTGGCCGAGGACCGCGGCCTGGCGAGCCAGTACGCCCAGCGCTTCGCCAGCCGGCTGGAGCAGGATGCCAACGCCGGCGATGTCGGCGCCATGACCCAGCTGGCCGGCCTCTATGACGAGGACGGCCTGCTCGGCAACCAGCCCCAGCGCCACATGCACTGGCTGAACAAGGCCGCCGAGGCCGGCGACGCCGGCGCCCTGAGCCGGGCCGGCCGCTCGCTGGTGGATGGCAACGCCCCGCAGCGCGGCCTGGCCATGCTGGAGCAGGCGGCCATGGACGGCGACGTCTCGGCGATGGAAACGCTGGGCAAGCTGATGCTGGAAGGCAACGCCAACGTGTCGCCCAGCCCACAGCAGGCCCAGCACTGGCTGAGCGCGGCCATCGCCCAGGGCTCGGTGGACGCCAAGGTCACCCTCGGCCGCGCCCTGCTCCACGGCGAGGGCCTGCCCGCCAACCCGCGCCGCGGCCTCGAGCTGCTCAAGCAGGCCGCCGACCAGGACGACGCCCTGGCACTGGCGCTGCTCGGCGCCTACTACCTCGACGACGAGGGACACCCCAGCCAGCCGATGCAGGCGCTCGACTACCTGGAACGCGCGAACGAACTGGGCCATCCCTATGCGACCCAGCAGCTGGGGCAGATGTACCTGGAAGGCCGCGGCGTGCCGGCCGACGGCCAGCGCGCCGAGACCCTGCTGAAGAAAGCCGCCGATCAGGGCCAGACCGCCGCCCTGCGCATGCTCGGCGAGGCCTATCTGGAAGGCGAAACGCTGCCCTACTACCCCTCGAAGGCCGAGGCGCTGCTGAAACAGGCCGCCGACGCCGGCGACGCCTCCGCCAAGACGGCGCTGGGCGCCGGCTATCTCGAGGGCACCCTTCAGCAGCGCCAGCCGGCCCGCGGCGTTGCGCTGCTGGAAGAGGCCGCCCGCGAAGGCGACGCCTACGCGATGGTGGTGCTGGGTCGCGCCTACCGCAAGGGCGAAGGCGTGCCACGCGATCTCGGCAAGGCCAACGAATGGCTGACGCGAGCCCGGGACGCCGGCCACGACTCGGCCGAGGATGCCCTGGCACAGCTCCGCTATGACCAGGGCAAGGCCGGCAACATCCAGGCCCTGGTGGAAGCCGCCAAGGACGGCCATCCCGGCTCCATGGCACAGCTCGGCGAGGCCTTTCTCAACGGCCACGGCGTGCAGCAGGACCTGAACGCGGCCCGGGCGTGGCTGCAGCGCGCCGCCGATCAGGGCCATCCCGGCGCCAGCGCCGACCTGGGGCGGATGTATCTCGAGGGCAAGGGCGTGTCGCGAGATCCGGCCAAGGGCGCCCGCTACCTGCAGCGCGCCGTCGCCGGCGGCCACGTCGGCGCCCGCGGCGACCTCGGCGAGCTGCTGCTGACCGGTGAAGGCGTGCCCGCCGATCCCGAGCGCGGCATCCGCCTGCTCGAACAGGCCACCGCCCGCGGCAACAGCGGCGCCCGGCTGGCGCTGGCCGACGCCCTGCTCGAAGGCAAGCACGTCGCCCAGGACACCCAGCGCGGCATCTCGCTGCTGCGCGAGTCCGCCGAGGCCGGCGACGACTACGCCGCCCAGCGCCTCGGCGCCGCCTATCTCGACGGCAAGGGCGTCGAAGCCGACCCGCAGCAGGCTGAGCGCTGGCTCAGCCAGGCCAGCGAGGCCGGCAGCCTCTCTGCGCGCACCCTGCTGGGCACCGCCCTGCTGCGCGGCGAAGGCGGCATGAGCGTCGACGCCGCGCGCGGCCGCCGCCTGCTCGAGCAGGCCGCCGAGCAGGGCCACGCCGGCGCCCAGGCGACCCTGGGCCGTGAGCTGCTGCGCGGCGAGGTCCTCGACCAGGACCCGCGTCGGGGCGCCGATTACCTGCTCGAGGCCGCCCGCCAGGGCCACGAGACCGCGCGCCTGGCGCTGGCCAAGGCCTATCTCACTGCCAACGGGCTCGAAAACGCCAACCGCGAGCAGGCCATGCTGTGGCTCGACAAGGTGATGGACGGCAACGGCGAGATGGCCGCCCAGACGCTGCACGACCTGCTGTCCGATGAGGACGCCATCCAGGCGCTGCAGATGGCCTCGGCCAAGCGCTGACGCCACAGGGCCAGCACGCAAGGCCGAAAACGACGACGGGCCGGCAGTTACCTGCCGGCCCGTCGTCGTTCGAGGGAAGGCCCGTAGGCCTGCCCGCCGCGGCGCTTATTCCCCGAAGGGCTTACTCACCGAAAGGCTTATTCACCGAAAGGATTGCGCAGCACGATGGTCTCGTTGCGATCCGGACCGGTGGAGATGATGTCGATGGAGGTGCCCACCTGCTCCTCGAGGAAGCTGATGTAGGCGCGGGCATTGGCCGGCAGTTCATCGACGCTCTTGATGCCCAGGGTCGACTCGCTCCAGCCCGGCAGGTCCTGGTAGACCGGCTCGATGGCCTCGTAGCCTTCGGAGTCCACCGGGTTATCGAGCAGCTCGCCGTCCTTGCTGCGATAGCCGACGCAGACGCGGATATTCTCCAGGCCGTCGAGCACGTCGAGCTTGGTCAGGCAGATGCCGGACACGGAGTTGATCTGCACGGCGTGGCGCAGGGCCACGGCGTCGAACCAGCCGCAGCGGCGCGCTCGGCCGGTGGTGGCACCGAACTCGTGGCCCTTCTCGGCCAGATGACGGCCGTGCTCGTCGAACAGCTCGGTCGGGAACGGGCCGGAGCCGACGCGGGTGGTGTAGGCCTTGGTGATGCCCAGCACGTAGTCCAGGTACAGCGGGCCAACGCCGGAACCGGTGGCGGTGCCGCCGGCGGTGGTGTTGGAGCTGGTCACGAACGGGTAGGTGCCGTGGTCGATGTCCAGCAGCGAGCCCTGGGCGCCCTCGAACAGGATGTTGTCGCCGGCCTTGCGCACGTTGTGCACCAGGCTCACGGTGTCGCACACCATGGAGCGCAGCTCGTCGGCCATGCGCATGGCGTCGTCGAGCACCTGCTGGAAGTCCACCGGCTCTTCGCCGTGGAACTTGGTCAGCACGAAGTTGTGGTAGTCCAGCACCTCGCCGAGCTTGGAGGCGAAGCGCTCACGGTGCAGCATGTCGCCCAGGCGCAGGCCGCGGCGAGCGACCTTGTCCTCGTAGGCCGGGCCGATGCCGCGACCGGTGGTGCCGATCTTGGCCACGCCGCGGGCCTTCTCGCGCGCCTGGTCGAGGCGCTCGTGGTACGGCAGGATCAGCGGGCAGGCCGGCGACAGGCGCAGGCGCTCGCGCACCGGCACGCCCTTGTCCTCCAGCTCGCGAATCTCCTTGAGCAGCGCCTCCGGCGACAGCACCACGCCGTTGCCGATCACGCAGGTCTTGTCGTCACGCAGGATGCCGGAGGGGATCAGGTGCAGGACGGTCTTCTCGCCATCGATGACCAGGGTGTGACCGGCGTTGTGCCCGCCCTGGAAGCGCACCACCGCGCCGGCGGACTCGGTAAGCAGGTCGACGACCTTGCCCTTGCCTTCGTCACCCCACTGGGTGCCCAGTACGACTACGTTCTTGCCCATTTGCCTCGTCTCTCTTTGCTGCGCCGCCAGCGTCGGGCGGTGCCGATATCGTGTCTGCCTGAGCGTCAGGCCTGATCGCTGGCCGCGGCCAGCGGCGCGACCTGCCAGCCACCGTCGGCCGGGATCAGGTGCCGCCGGCAGCGGTGTTCCTGCGGACCGGTGCGCTGCCCGGGCAGCGCCTGCACGACCCGCTCGCCCTGCTCGCGCAGGGCCTTGATGGCCTCGGCCAGCCCCTCGCCCTCGGCCGGCGCCCAGATGCCGTCGTGGGGCGGCTCGCTGGGCACCAGGTTGGCCAGCAGCTTGAGCTCCAGGGAGAAGCCGGTGGCCGGGCGGGCGCGACCGAAGGCGCGGCCGGTGTCATCGTAACGACCGCCCTTGGCCAGCGCCTGGCCGTAACCGGGCACGTGGGCGGCGAACATCATGCCGGTGTGGTACTGGTAGCCGCGTAGCTCGGCCAGGTCGAAGTAGAGCGCCACGTCGGGGTGCTCGGCAACCACGCCGGCGTGCAGGGCACGCAGCTGGTCCAGCGCCGCGCCCACCGCCTGGGGCGCTTCGGCGAAGGCCTCGCGGGCCTGCTCGAGCACCTCGGGGCCACCGTGCAGCTCGCCCAGCGCACACAGCATGGATGCCATGGCCGGGTCGCTGACGCTCTCCTCGACGCGCGCGGCCAGCTCGCCGGGCGACTTCAGCTCGAGGGCCTCGAACACCGCCTTCTCCTGCTCGGCCGTCAGCTCGGCGGCCTCCACCAGGCTACGGTAGATGCCGATGTGGCCCAGCGCCAGGTGGATCTCGCCGGCACCGGCGACCTGCAGGCTGGTCAGCGCCAGACGCAGGATCTCCAGGTCGGCCTCCAGGCCGGCATGGCCGAACAGCTCGAGGCCGACCTGTACCGGGCTGCGACCGCCCTGATGCTGGTCGGCCTTGGCCCGCAGCACCGTGGTGCAGTAGCACAGCCGCACCGGCCCCTGGCGCTTCAGGGAGTGGGCGTCCATGCGCGCCACCTGGGGGGTGACGTCGGCGCTGACGCCCATCATCCGGCCGGTCATCTGGTCGGTGAGCTTGAAGGTCTGCAGATCGAGTTCGGTGCCGGTACCGGTGAGCAGGGAGTCCAGGAACTCCACGGGGGGCGGCATCACCTGATCGTAGCCCCAGCGGTGATAGAGATCGAGCAACGCCCGGCGCAGCTCCTCCATACGGCTGGCCTGAGGAGGCAGCACCTCGTCCATGCCGTCGGGCAGCAGCCAGCGGTCAGCGATGGTCATGTCGTTCTTCCTGCAAGACGGTGATTGGCCTTCGGCAAGCCTCGCGGCAACGTACAGCGTCAGCATGGCGGGGTGCCGGAGGGAATTGCCGGGCAGTGGTGAGGCCACAAAAAAACCGGGCCACGCCCGGTTACAGGAGTCTATCACGTTTGGCCGCGGGAGGAACCCCGCCGGAGGGCGAGCGGGGGCGGCGAGCGCCGCCCCCTGGGCGTCACTCGCCGCTTTGGGCGTCCGGACTCTTGAGGTACTGGAAGAAGTCGCTGGACGGGTCCAGCACCAGCATGTTGCCGTCGCCCTGGAAGCTCGAGCGGTAGCCCTCGAGGCTGCGCCAGAAGGAGAAGAACTCCTCGTCCTTGCCGTAGGCCTCGGAGAAGATGGCCGCCGCCTCGGCATCGCCCTCGCCGCGCAGGGTCTGGGAGCGCTCATTGGCCTGGGCCAGCAGCACCTGGCGACGACGGTCGGCGTTGGCGCGGATGCGCTCGGCCTCCTCCTGCCCCTGGGCGCGCCATTCGCGGGCCTCGCGCTCGCGCTCCGAGCGCATGCGGTCGTACACCGCCGCGGACACGTCCTCGGGCAGGTCGATGCGCTTGACACGGATATCGAGGATCGCCACCCCGAGCTCTTCGCGCATCAGTTCATTGAGTTCCTCGGTGGGCCCGGTCATCAGCTCGTCTCGCTGCTCGGAGATGATCTGCTGCAGGTTCAGCCGACCGAACTCGTTACGCAGGCTCTCGTCGACCCGCGGCTGGATCAGCCGCACGGCCTGCAGCTCGTCGCCGGCGGTGGCCTCGTAGTAGCGGGTGGGATTGATCACCTGCCACTTGACGTAGGAGTCCACGATCACCGCCTTCTGCTCGAGGGTCAGGTAGCGGCTGGCATCGGTGTCCAGCGTCAGCACCCGGGTGTCGAACTTGCGGATGGTCTGGGTGATCGGGATCTTGAAGTGCAGCCCCGGCTGGATGTTCTCCTCGACCACCTCGCCGAAGCGCAACTTCACGGCGCGCTCGGTCTCGTCGATCACGTAGAGGCTGTTGCTGGCCAGCCAGGCCACGGCGGCCAGGCCGCCGACGATGAGCAGGGAACGGTTATTGATCATCGTTAACGGCCCTCCCGGCGGATTCCGTTGCTGCCGGCGTTGCGGCTGTCACTGCTGCCGTCGGCCTGGCTGGCGCTCAGGCGCTCGAGCAGCTGGGGGTCCATCGACACGGTGTCGTCACCCTGGCTGGCGGCACCGGTGGTCCCGCTGCTCAGGCGATCCATCGGCAGCACCATCAGCGGCGCGTCGTCGTTGACGTCCACCATGACCTTGGAGGTCTCGCCGTAGACCTCGGAAATGGTATCGAGGTAGAGGCGCTCGCGCATGATCGCCGGTGCCTCCTGGTACTGGGTCAGCAGCGCATTGAAGCGGTTGGCCTGACCGCGGGCCTCGGCGACCACGGACTCGCGATAGCCCTGACCCTGCTCGACGATGCGCTGGGCCTGGCCCTGGGCGGCCGGGATCACGGCGTTGGCGTAGGCCATGGCCTGGTTGATGGTGCGCTGGCGGTCCTCGCGGGCACGGATGACGTCGTCGAAGGCGTCCTGCACCGGATCGGGCGGCGCGGTGGACTCGACGTTCAGCGTCTGGATGCGGATACCGGTGCCGTAGCTGTCCAGGTAGGACTGCAGGCGGCTGGCCACCGCGGTGCCGAGGATCTCACGGCCGGAGGTGAGGATGTCGATCATGTCGGTGCCGCCGACCACGTGACGCAGCGCGCTGTCCAGGGCGTTCTCGAGCGACAGCTCCGGATTGCGCACGTTGAGCACGTAGCCGCGCGGATCGGCGACCTGGTACTGCACCGACATCTCCACGGAGACGATGTTCTCGTCCTGGGTCAGCATCGACTGGGTCTGGCTGACCGAGCGCACCCGGGTCACGTTGACCATGCGCACGTCGTCGATCAGCGGCGGGTTCCACTGCAGGCCGGGGGTAACCACTTCCTGGAACTTGCCGAAGCGCAGCACCACGCCACGCTCGGACTGGTCGACCAGGTAGAAGCCGGAGGCGGCCCAGATGGCCAGCGCCACGATCAGCAGCAGTCCGGGCAGGGCGAAGGCGTTGCGCGGCTTGCCGCCACCGCTGCCTCCGCCGCCCTTGCCGCCACGCTTGCCGCGGCCGCCCAGCATGCCGTTGAGCTTGTCCTGAAACTTCTTCAGGGCTTCGTCGAGGTCGGGCGGCCCCTGATTGCCGCCGCCGCGGTTGCCACCGCCGCCGTTACCGCCGCGGCGCCCTCCCCCGCTCCAGGGGTCGTGCTGGTTGCCGCCGCCACCGGGCTCATTCCAGGCCATACGTCGTCTCCACTCTGCGTTGCGTTCCGCCGCGCTCCGGCGCGACGGGCATCGGTTGCGATCCTTGTGGTGCCGGCGCCACTACTCCCCCGGCACCCGAAGGCGACTCCTTTTCCCCCACGCCTCACTGCTCCCACAGGGGGCGTTCCTGCAGGGCTTCCGGCAGATAGTCGTCGGCGCGTTCGCCGAGCCGCGCCATCAGCTGCAGGAAATCGCGCCGCGGCAGGCGCACTTCCAGCAGGGTGCGGCCCATGTCATCGAAGCGCTCCCCGCGCACCGCCCCCAGCTCGTGGAGACCGGCGCGCAGCTTGCCCTGCTGCGGCTCCAGGGTGACATCGAAGTCGATGATGTCGTCGGCCAGGCACTCGGAGAGCGCCTGCTCGAACAGCTCCAGCCCCTTGCCGTCGCGGGCCGACAACCACACCGTCTCGGGCATGCCGTCGGCGCCGCGCTCGATGCGCGGGGCGCTGTCGAACATGTCGATCTTGTTCATCACCTTGAGCGTCGGCACCTCCAGGGCGCCGATCTCGTCGAGCACCTCTTCCACCTGGCTCACGTTGAGATCGCGGTCGGCGTCCGCCGCGTCGATCACGTGCACCAGCAGGCTGGCCTCGGCGGCCTCCTGCAGGGTGGCCTGGAAGGCCTCGACCAGCTTGTGCGGCAGATGGCGGATGAAGCCCACGGTATCGGCCAGCACCACCGGCCCCACGTCCTCGATCTCCAGGCGCCGCAGCGTCGGGTCGAGAGTAGCGAACAGCTGGTCGGCCGCATAGACCTGCGACGAGGTCACAGCGTTGAACAGCGTCGACTTGCCGGCGTTGGTGTAGCCGACCAGCGAGACGCTCGGCACCTCGGCCCGTGAGCGCGCGCGACGGTTCTGGTGACGCTGGCTGCGTACCTTGTCGAGGCGCTTGTGGATCGCCTTGATGCGGCCACGCAGCAGTCGGCGGTCGGTCTCGAGCTGGGTCTCGCCCGGACCACGCAGGCCGATGCCGCCCTTCTGACGCTCAAGGTGGGTCCAGCCGCGCACCAGGCGCGTCGACATGTACTCGAGCTGGGCCAGCTCGACCTGCAGCTTGCCCTCGTGGGTCCGCGCCCGCTGGGCGAAGATGTCGAGGATCAGGCCGGTACGGTCGAGCACGCGACACTGGAGCGACTGCTCGAGGTTGCGCTGCTGGGAGGGGCTCAAGGCATGGTTGAAGATCACCAGCTCGGCCTTGTGGACCTGCAGCGCCTCGCGCAGCTCCTCGGCCTTGCCCGAGCCGATGAAGGAACGCGGGTCAGGCCGGCTACGCGAACCGGTCAGCAGGGTGGCCGGCTCCGCGCCGGCCGAGCGCACGAGCTCGAGAAACTCACCCGGATCCTCGCGCTCCTGCTCGTCCTGGAAGTCGACATGGACGAGTACCGCCGTCTCACCGGCGTCGGGACGTTCAAAAAACAATCAATACCTCACGCATTGCTTTCCGACGGCGCATCGGGGGCCGGCAGCCGCACGTTGCGCGACGGCACAACGGTGGAGATGGCGTGCTTGTAGACCATCTGGCTGACGGTGTTGCGCAGCAGAATCACGAACTGGTCGAAGGATTCGATCTGGCCCTGCAGCTTGATGCCGTTGACCAGGAAGATCGATACCGGAATGCGCTCCTTGCGCAGGATGTTCAGGTACGGATCTTGAAGGGACTGCCCTTTGGACATGTTGCTCTCCCTGAATTGTTTCTGGAGTTGATCATTCAGTGCTCGCCCCGTCCGGGGGCGACACAGGGTAACCGATGAGCCCGGTCGTACGGCCGCTCGAAGCGACCATCTTACGCTAAGTCCCGAATTCGCGCACCAGTTTCAGGAGTTCCGCAAGCGGGTCGGGGCCCAGGCTATCCACCCAGTGCAGCGCCGGCCAGCGGCGCATCCAGGTCAGCTGACGCTTGGCCAGCTGACGGGTGGCGACGATGCCCCGGTGACGAAAGGTCGCATGGTCGACCCCGCCCTCGAGGTATTCCCACCCCTGACGATAGCCCACGCTCTTCATCGATGGCAGCTCCGGCGTCAGATCACCGCGCGCCTTGAGCGCGGCCATCTCGTCGAGGAAGCCGGCCTCGAGCATGGCGTCGAAGCGCCGCGCGATGCGCGCGTGCAGCACGGCGCGGTCGGCAGGCGCGAGGCCTATCGACAGCGGCCGCCAGGCAAAGGTTTCCGGACGCTGCTCGCGCCACAGCTCGGTGAGCGAGCGGCCGCTGACGCGATACACCTCCAGCGCCCGCATCAGCCGCTGGGGATCGTTGGGATGAATGCGCTCGGCCGCCGCCGGATCGACCCGCGTCAGCTCCTGGTGAAGGCCGGCCAGGCCCAGGCGCTCGGCGTCGCGTTCCAGCTCGGCGCGTACCCCGGCGTCCGCCGACGGCAGGTTGGCCACGCCCTCGACCAGGCGCTTGAAGTACATCATGGTGCCGCCGACCAGCAGCGGCACCTTGCCGGCCGCGGTGATCCCGGCCATCTCGCGCAGCGCGTCCTCGCGGAACTCCGCCGCCGAATAGGGCTCGGCCGGGTCGCGGATGTCGATCAGCCGATGCGGCGCGCGGGCAAGCTCGTCGGCGGAGGGCTTGGCGCTGCCGATGTCGAGGCCGCGATAGACCATCGCCGAGTCGACGCTGACCAGCTCGCAGTCCAGCCGCTCGTGCAGCTCGATGGCCAGGTCGGTCTTGCCGGCGGCGGTGGGGCCCATCAGGAAGATGGCGGGTGGGCGGGTATCGGGCATCGGCTGTTCGGGCATTCTCTTGTCTTGTCGGTGAGAAGCTGAACCGGCGGCAGACCTGCGAGGAGGCGCTGTGAACCCATCCCTGGGCGCTACCGACGCCATCCCTGGCGTAGGACCTCCTCTTCGGTCTGCCCCCGGCGCTTCTGGCCGCTCGAGTGGCAGTTTGCCGCTTATTGTCCTCTAAGGAATAAGCGATCCAGTTCCTTCATGCTCAGCTCGGTCCAGGTCGGCCGGCCGTGGTTGCACTGGCCGCTGCGCTCGGTGATCTCCATGTCGCGTAGCAGGGCGTTCATCTCCTCGACCGTCAGCTGACGGTTGGCGCGCACGCTGCCGTGGCAGGCCATGGTCGAGAGCAGCTCGTTGATGTGCGCCTCGAGGCGGTCCGAGCGGCCGTAGCGCTCGAGGTCGCCGAGCATGTCGCGGATCAGCGGCTCGACATCGGCATCGACCAGCAGCGTCGGCACCTGGCGCACCAGCAGCGTCTCGGGGCCAGCCACGTCGAGCTCCACGCCGAGCCGGGCGAAGGCCTCGTGCTCGGCCTCGGCGGTGGCCACCTGCGCGGCGCTGGCGGCCAGCGAGACCGGCACCAGCAGCGGCTGCGCTTCAAGCGCGCCACCGTGCACCTGGGTCTTCATGCGTTCGTAGACGATGCGCTCGTGGGCGGCGTGCATGTCGACGATCACCATCCCGCGCTCGGTCTGGGACAGGATATAGACGCCGTGCAGCTGAGCCACGGCGTAGCCCAGCGGCGGCGCCTTGGTGGCATCCGCTTCCGGCATCGCCGGGCGAGGCGCGGCCTGAGGCGTCGACTCGGCAGGCGCCGCCACCGTGGCCCCGAACGGCGCGCGCGCCTGGCGCTCGGCCAGCGCCATGTCGGCGGCGGCCCCGCCGGCTCCCGGCGCGGCGGGCTGGGGCGTCAGCAGGCTCTCCTCGTGCTCGGGATGCAGCGCCCGATAGCCCTCCATGAAGGCGCGCACGCGATCCGGCGAGACCTTCCTCTCGCCGTCCTCTGCGCGGCCGTGCAGCGCCATGGGCTGCTGCTGCCAGGCGGGCTGGGGCGCGGCCTCGCGCACCTCGCCGGGGGACGACGGAGCCGTCTCGGCCGGCGCGGTCACGCCCGCGCTCTCCTCATCGCCTTCGGCCTCGCCGCCGACGCTAGCGCCGGCGCGGGCCTCGCCCAGCGCCCGGTGCAGACTCGAGAACAGGAAGTCGTGGACCATGCGCCCGTCGCGGAAGCGCACCTCATGCTTGGTCGGGTGCACGTTGACGTCGACCACCGTCGGGTCGACCTCGAGATACAGCACGAACACCGGATGGCGGCCGTGGAACAGCACGTCGCGGTAGGCCTGGCGGATGGCATGGGCCACCAGCCGGTCGCGCACCACCCGGCCGTTGACGAAGAAGTACTGCTGGTCGGCCTGGGCCCGGGAGTGCGTCGGCAGACCCACCCAGCCCCACAGGCGCAACCCGCCGGTCTCCAGGTCCAGGTGCAGGGCGTTCTCCAGGAAGCCCTTGCCGAGCAGCGCCTGCAGGCGCCGCTCGTGGCCCACCAGATCGCCGCCGGGACGCAGCTGATGGATGGTCTTCTGGTTGTGGCGCAGCACCCAGCCGACGTCGAGCCGCGACAGCGCCTGGCGACGGAAGGCCTCCTCGACGTGGCCGAACTCGGTCTTCTCGGTGCGCAGGAACTTGCGCCGCGCCGGGGTGTTGAAGAACAGGTCGCGCACCGTCACCGAGGTACCGCGCGGGTGCGGCGATGGCGTAACCCGCGGCTCCATGCGCCGGCCCTCGACCACCACCCGCCAGCCGCCGGTGGGATCGTCCTGGGTATTGGAGACCAGTTCGAGCCGCGACACCGAGCTGATCGAGGCCAGCGCCTCGCCGCGGAAGCCGAGGCTGGCCACGCCCTCGAGGTCCTCCAGCGAGGCGATCTTGCTGGTGGCATGGCGCGACAGCGCCAGCGGCAGATCTTCCTCGTCGATGCCGCCGCCGTCGTCGCGCACCCGGATCAGCCGGGCGCCGCCGGACTCGAGCTCCACCTCGACGCGGCTCGCGCCGGCGTCGATGGCGTTCTCGACCAGCTCCTTGACCACCGAGGACGGTCGTTCGACCACCTCACCGGCAGCGATCTGGTTGGCCAGCCGGGGATCGAGAATCCGGATATGTTGGCTGTCTGTCATATCACTCCTCAAGGACGCTACGGGCTACGAGCCATGAGCTGCGAGCGGTGGCCAGCCAGCCCGATACGACGGAGACGGCCCGAAGCCCCATGCTTCCCGCTTCCAGGCGCGCAGCGCCGCTCTTCAGGCTTCCGGCTTATGAACGAGGTATCCGCAGCACCTGCCCGACGCGGATCACGTCGCCGTTCAACTCGTTGGCCTGGCGCAGCTGCGCCACCGGCACGCCGTGACGGGCGGCGATCTCGGACAGGGTATCGCCGGGCTGGATGCGGTATTCGTCGCCGCCGGTGCTGCGGTCGTGATCGCGCTGCCAGGCCAGCAGGCTAGCCGGCGGCGGGTTGCGCTGGAAGTGCGCCCGAATACCGCCGAACACCGCGTCCATCATGCGGTTCTGGAAGCTCGAATCCTGCAGCCGGCGCTCCTCGTCGGGATTGGAGATGAAGCCGGTCTCGACCAGCAGCGACGGAATGTCCGGCGACTTGAGCACCACGAAGCCGGCCTGCTCGACCCGGCCCTTGTGCAGGTCGTTGACCCGGCCGACGCGATCGAGCACCTGGCCGCCGATGGTCAACGAGTCGTTGAGGGTCGCGGTCATGGTCAGGTCGAGCAGCACGCCGCGCAGCACCTCGTCCTTGTCGTCCAGCGACAGGTTGCCGTCGACGCCGCCGATCAGGTCGGAGCGGTTCTCGCTGGCGGCCAGCCACTGGGCGGTCTCGGAGGTCGCGCCGCTCTGGGACAGCGCGAACACCGAGCTGCCGTGGGGCCGCGGGCTGCGGAAGGCGTCGGCGTGCAGCGAGACGAAGAAGTCGGCCTTCTGCTCGCGGGCGATATGGGTGCGCTGACGCAGGCCCACGTAGTAGTCGCCGTCGCGGATCAGCACCGCCTTGAAGCCCTCGGCGGCATTGATCTTGCGCGCCAGGCGCCGTGCCATCTCCAGCACCACGTCCTTCTCGCGGATGCCGTGGGGGCCGGTGGCGCCGGGGTCCTCGCCGCCGTGACCGGCATCCACCGCGATGATGATGTCGCGCTTCGGGTGAGGTTTGGCCGTCGCCTGAGCCGGCGTCACTGCCGCCTGATCCTGGCCCTGCACCCGGGCCTGGGTCTGGGCGCGGTCGGCGGCGATCTCCTGATCGCGGATCATCGCCTCGATGGGATCGATCGGGTCTTCCACCGCGCTTTCGCCGGGATACTCGAGATCGACCACCAGGCGATTGCCGTACTGTTCGTTGGGCGCCAGGCTGAAGTGGCGCGGCTCGACCTCGCGGTTGAGCTCCAGCACCACCCGCAGGTCGTCGCCGTGGCGCACGCCGGTGCGCACGTCACGGATGGCGCTGCCCTCGAGATCGAGCCGGTCGACGTCGGCCTCAAGCCGCGTATCGGCGAGATCGATGACCAGCCGGCGCGGATCGTCGAGGCTGAAGACGTTGGCCTGGGCCGCCGACGACAGGTCGAACACCAGGCGCGCGTGATCGGGCGCCGCCCACAGGCGCAGGTTATCGACGGTCGCCGCCAGCGCCCAGGAAGGGGCCAATGCCGCCAGCGTCAACAGGCCGCCGAGCAGGCGACGGGGCAAGGTTCCCTGGCTCATGAGATGCGCTCGCCCTCTGCGCCCGGCGCCTCGCGCTGGACGACATCGGCCAGCGCCGGATCGGCGGCCAGGCGCTCGAGCACCCGGCGGCCGCGGTGACTGCCGGCGGAAAGCGTCGCCCGACGGCCCTCGCCGTCCAGGCTCAGGGTCACCGTCAGGTCCGGCGTCGGCAGCCAGCCTTCACCGCGGGCCGGCCACTCGATCACGCACAGCGCGTCGTCGGCCAGCAGGTCTCGGCCACCGATGAACTCGAGCTCCTCGGGATCGCCCAGGCGATAGAGGTCGAAGTGATGCACCCGCACCGTCTCGAGCTCGTAGGGCTCGACCAGGGTATAAGTGGGGCTCTTGACCGCGCCGTGATGCCCGTAGGCGCGCAGGATGCCGCGAGTCAGGGTCGTCTTGCCCGCGCCCAGCTCGCCCTCCAGAAAGAGCAGGCCATGGCCGTCGAGGGCCCGGCCGAGGGATTCGCCGAAGGCCACCTGACGGTCTTCGTTCTCGAGTCGCAGCTGCATCGTCATTCGCCCATCGTCGGGTTGACCAGAATTCGCGCACAGGATGCCAGATCGCCGGCCAGCAGGCCACGCTGGCCGCCCGCCGCCGCGGCCTCATCGGCAGCCAGGGCGTGCACCATCACGCCGACCCGGGCGGCGGTTTCCAGAGGCAGTCCCTGGGCCAGCAGCGCACCGAGGATGCCGGACAGCGCATCGCCCATGCCGCCGCTGGCCATGCCCGGGTTGCCGTAGGGGCACACGGCGAGCCCCGAGGGCCCCGTGATCAGGCTGCCGGCGCCCTTGAGCACCACCGTGCCGCCGTAGCGGCGCTGCAGCTCGCTCACCGCCGCCGGGCGATCGGCCTCCACCTCGGCCGCGCTCGTGCCGAGCAGGCGGCCGGCCTCGCCGGGATGCGGCGTCAGCAGCCAGTCGTCCCGGGTCAGGCCGCCTAAGCGGCCGGCCAGCAGGTTGAGGGCATCGGCATCGACCACCAACGGCCGGCCGGCGTCGAGGGCGGCCTGCAGCATCGCCTGCCCCCAGCTGCCCTGCCCCAGCCCGGGGCCGACGACGAGCACATCGGCCTGGCCCGGCAGCTCGCCGAGATCGGCGGCGCCGCGCACGCCGTGGACCATCACCTCGGGGCGGCGCACCAGGCTCGCGGTGACATGCTCCGGCGCGGTGGCCAGGCTGACCTTGCCGGCCCCCAGCCGGGCGGCGTGCTCGGCGGCCAGCAGCGCCGCGCCGCCGAAGCCCGGCGCCCCGCCGAGCACCAGCGCATGGCCGGCATCGCCCTTGTGGGCATCCCGCGGGCGCGGCGGTAGCGCCGCGGCGATGGCATCGCGATGCAGCAGCTCGGCCACGGGGGCCATGTCGGCCGCGGCCGAGCCGGGGGCGTCGAGCCCGCGGAAGATCACCTCGCCGGTCAGCGCCGGGGCGCGGCCGGTGTGCAGCCCCAGCTTGTCGCCGATGAAGGTGACCGTGCGCGTGGCCTTGACCGCCACGCCGAGCTCGTCGCCGGTGTCGGCGTGCACGCCGGAGGGAATGTCGATGGCCAGCACCGGGCGCCCGGCCGCGTTGATCGCGGCGATGGCCTCGCGGAAGTCGCCGCGCACCTCGCCGGCAAGCCCGGTGCCGAGCAGTGCGTCGACCACCACCTCGCCGGCAAGCGTGAGTCCCGGCCGCCAGGGCTCGAGCGCCACGCCCGCCGCGGTGGCCATGTCGGCGGCCAGGCGGGCATCGCCCGTCAGCGCCTCCACCGGCTTGAGCGCCACGCGCTGCACCGTCCAGCCCTCGGCGGCGGCCAGCGCCGCCAGCACGTGGCCGTCGCCGCCGTTGTTGCCGGCGCCGCACAGCACGCTGAGCGAGCGGGCCTGGGGCCAGGCCTCGCGCAGCACCTGCCAGGCCGCCGCCGCGGCGCGCTGCATCAGCGCGAAGCCCGCGATACCGGCGGCGATGGTGCGTCGATCCAGCTCGCGGACCTGTTCGGCGCGATACAGCGCCCGGCCGCGCGTCTCGGTCGATGTCGTCATTCCCTGTCTCCCTTACAGGCGATGCTTTACCATGTGGGGGCTCTCAAGAAGTGTGTCCTGTCTCCTGCCGCTCGCCAAGCGTCGCGGCGCCTTTCCGAACGGTGTTTCCTCAATCATGTCCCAGCCGTCTCCCCCGGGCGACGCCCACGATCGTCTCACTCAGCAGACCGACTTGGCTCAGCAGACCGAACTGGCCGAGCTGGCCGAGCGCATCAAGACCTGGGGGCGCGATCTCGGCTTCCAGCAGGTGGGCATCGCCGACGTCGACCTGGCCGAGGACGAGGCGCGCCTGCAGCGCTGGCTCGACGCCGGCCATCACGGCGAGATGGGCTTCATGGCCAAGCACGGCACCAAGCGCACCCGCCCCGCGGAGCTCGAGCCCGGCACGGTGCGGGTGATCAGCGTGCGCCTGGACTACCTGCCGCCGGAGGTGGAAACCACCAGGATGCTGGCGCGGCCGGAGAAGGCCTACGTCTCCCGCTATGCGGTCGGGCGCGACTACCACAAGCTGATGCGCAAGCGCCTGGCGAGCCTGGCGAAGCGGATCCAGGCCGAGATCGGCCCCTTCGGCTATCGCGCCTTCGTCGATTCCGCCCCGGTGATGGAGCGTGGCCTGGCGCGCAAGGCCGGGCTCGGCTGGTTCGGCAAGAACGCCATGCTGCTCAATCCCAAGGCCGGCTCGCTGTTCTTCCTCGGCGAGCTCTACACCGACCTGCCGCTGCCGGTGGACGCGCCCTTCGAGGCGGAGCACTGCGGCAGCTGCAGCGCCTGCCGCACGGCCTGCCCCACCGACGCCATCGTCGAGGACAAGGTGGTCGACGCACGACGCTGCATTTCCTACCACACCATCGAGCTGCACGGCGCCATTCCCGAGGAATTCCGCGCCGCCATGGGCAACCGGGTGTTCGGCTGCGACGACTGCCAGCTGGTGTGCCCCTTCACCCGCTTCACCCGGGCCAGCCAGGAGGCCGACTTCGCACCGCGCCACGACCTGGATCGCGCCGATCTGGTCGCGCTGTTCGCCTGGGGCGAGGAGGAGTTCCTGGACAAGACCGCCGGCAGCCCGATCCGCCGGATCGGCTACGAGCGCTGGCTGCGCAACCTGGCGGTGGGGCTCGGCAACGCGCCCTGGAGCGAGACGGTGGAAGCCGCGCTGCGCGCCCGGCTGGCGTATCCCTCGGACCTGGTCCGCGAGCACGTGCGCTGGGCGCTGGCGAGGCAGCAGGATAAACGGCAGCGGGTGATTGCCGCCGGCTGAAAGCGGCACAGCAACCGTCACGGGGTCAGACCCTTAAGTGCCCTTAGGCACTCTGTGCCTAAGGGCACTTAAGGGTCTGACCCCACATCCTCCTGAAGCGGGCTTACTCCTCCTCGTCGCCTTCCTCGTCCTCGAGGCGCAGGAAGGTCTGGCGATAGTGCGCCAGCTCGGCGATCGATTCCTTGATGTCGTCCATCGCCAGGTGGACGTTGCGCTTGCTGAAGCCGACCAGCGCGCCCGGGTTCCAGCGCTTGGCCAGCTCCTTGACGGTCGAGACGTCCAGATTTCGATAGTGGAAGAAGGCCAGCAGCTCGGGCATCTCGCGCTCGAGGAAGCGGCGGTCCTGGTGGATGCTGTTGCCGCACATCGGCGAGCTGCCCGGGGCCACGTGTGCCTTCAGGAACGCCAGCGTCTCCTGCTCGGCCTTGGCGGTGTCGACGGTGCTGGCCTTGACCCGCGAGACCAGCCCCGAGGCGCCGTGGGTCTTCTGGTTCCAGTCGTCCATGCCCTCGAGCAGGGCGTCCGGCTGATGGACGGCGATCACCGGCCCCTCGGCGACCACGTTGAGCTCGGCGTCGGTGACCAGGGTGGCCACCTCGATGATGCGTTCGCGGTTCGGGTCGAGCCCGGTCATTTCCAGGTCGATCCACACCAGGCGCTGGGTGCGCGGATCCTGGGCATCTTGGTTCGCGGCCATGGGACGTTCCTTGGTCGTGCGGCCGGCGACAGCCGGCCCCGTTGATGAGTACAATGCCGCCATTGTACCGACCTTCGGGCCCTCATGAGCAAACGCAAGTTGACCCGCCAGCAGCGCTGGCGCATCGAGAAGATCCAGGCCGAACGCGCCAAGCGCGCCGACAAGCGCGGCCAGCAGGATGCCGACAAGCTCGACGCCGGCGAATACGGCGCCGAACAGCCCGGACGAGTGATCGCCCACTTCGGCCGCACCCTGGACGTGCGCCCGGAGGGCGACGGCGACCCGGTGCGCTGCCACCTGCGCGCCAACCTGGAGGGGCTGGTCACCGGCGACCGGGTGATCTGGCGCGCCGGCGAGGACGGCAGCGGCGTGGTGGTGGCCCGCGGCGAGCGCGACAGCGTGCTCGAGCGACCCGATCCCCGGGGCCAGCTCAAGCCGGTGGCGGCCAACATCGACCAGATCCTGATCGTGTTCGCCGTGGAGCCCGAGCCCCACGCCAACCTCATCGACCGCTACCTGGTGGCCGCCGAGGCCACCGGCATCGCGCCGGTGCTGGTGCTCAACAAGGCCGACCTGCTACCCGAGGACGGCGGCGAGCTCGGCGCGCTGCTGGAACGCTACGCGGCGCTGGGCTATCCGGTGGTGACCACCACCACCGCCCACGACGGCGGCCTGGACGCCCTCCATCGGCGGCTGGCCGGCCGCACCTCGGTGTTCGTCGGCCAGAGCGGGGTCGGCAAGTCCTCACTCATCGACCGCCTGCTGCCGGACGAGGAGCTGCGCATCGGCGCGCTGTCCGAGGACTCGCGCAAGGGGCGCCACACCACCACCACCGCCCGGCTCTACCGCTTCGCCTCCAGCGAGCGGGACGACGCCGGGGCCGGCGAGCTGATCGACTCCCCGGGCATCCGCGAGTTCGGCCTGATCCATCTGGACGAGGATCAGGTCGCCGAGGGCTTCATCGAGTTCCGCGAGCACATCGGCCGCTGCCGCTTCCGCGACTGTCGTCACCGCAAGGAGCCGGGCTGCGCGCTGCTGGCCGCCGTCGAGAGCGGCGAGATTCACGCCGACCGCTTTGCCAGCTACCGCCGTATCGTCGATAGTCTCGAAGAGAGCTGAAAGAACAACGGCATGCCCGAGCCAGGACGTTAAGGCCAGAAAGATCAAGGAGAGCCCCATGAGTTCAGAAGACAACCTGCTGCCGCTGATCGTCGAGCCCGAGCAGCTCGAAGCGCGGCTGGACGCCCCTTCGCTGCTGATCATCGACGTGCCGCTGAAGGCCGAGAGCCATGAACAGGGCCACGTGCCCGGCGCCGTCTATCTGGACCCCAAGCGGCTGCTGCGCGGCGAGGGCGACGTGCCCAACGAGGCGCCGGACGCCGAGGCGCTGTCGGCGCTGTTCTCGTCGCTGGGGCTGACCCGGGATACCCACGTGGTGGCCTACGACGACGAGGGCGGCGGCTGGGCCGGCCGGCTGCTGTGGACCCTGGAGCTGATCGGCCACACCCGCTACTCCTACCTCAACGGCGGCATCCACGCCTGGCGCGCCGCCAAGCTGCCGACCTCCACCGAGACGACCTCCCCCGCGCCCAGCGACTATCAGGCCGAGATCCTCCATCCCGAGGTGGCCATCGACCGCGTCGAGCTGACCGAGCGCCTGGGCGAGAAGGGCTTCGCGATCTGGGACGCCCGCACCCGCGCCGAATACGACGGCGAGAAGGGCGACAACAAGCGGCTCGGCCACATCCCCGGCGCGGTGAACCTGGACTGGCTCGACGCCATGGACAAGGCGCGCGACCTGCGCATCCGCGACTACGCGGAGCTCATCACCGAGCTCGAGACGCTGGGCCTGACGCCGGACATGGAAGTGGTCACTCACTGCCAGACCCATCACCGCAGCGGCCTCACCTGGCTGGTGGGCAAGGCGCTGGGCTTCGAGAAGATGCGCGCCTATCCCGGCTCCTGGAAGGAATGGGGCAACCGCGACGACACGCCGATCGAGAAATAGGCTGGAAGCTGGAAGCTGGAAGCTGGAAAACAGCATGAACCCGGCCATCAAGCGGCCAAAGGTGTTCTTCCAGCTTCCAGACGCGAAGCGCCGTTCTTCCAGCTTCAAGCTAACCGAACATATCACTGATCTCATCGACATCACCGAACTCCGATTCACCGCATAACTGGAACGCCTCTCTCGTGACCCCAGCCAAGCTGTTCGCCCTGATCCAGTATCCCCTGCCCCACCACCTGCTCTCGCGGCTGATCGGCCGGCTCGCCGACTGCCGCCTGACGTGGCTGAAGGACGTTCTGATCCGTGCCTTCATCCGCCAGTTCAAGGTGGACATGGGCGAGGCCCACCAGCCGGACCCGAGCGCCTATCCGAGCTTCAACGCGTTCTTCACCCGGCCGCTGAAGGACGGCGCCCGCCCCATCGGCGAGGGGCTGGTCTCGCCGGCCGACGGCACTCTCTCGCAGTTCGGGCGCCTCGAGCACGGCCGGCTGATCCAGGCCAAGGGCCACGACTTCACCGCCGCCGACCTGCTGGGCGGCGACCTGGAAGCCGCCGGGCGCTATCGCGACGGCAGCTTCGCCACCGTCTATCTCTCGCCCAGCGACTACCATCGCGTGCACATGCCGGTGGCCGGCACGCTCAAGGAGATGGTCTACGTGCCGGGCCGGCTGTTCTCGGTCAACGCCGCCACCACCCACCACGTGCCCAACCTCTTCGCCCGCAACGAGCGCCTGGTGTGCCACTTCGACACCGAACACGGCCCCATGGCGCTGGTGCTGGTCGGCGCCATGATCGTCGCCGCCATCGAGACGGTGTGGGCCGGGCAGATCACGCCCCTGCCCCGCGGCGACGTGCAGCGCATCCGCTTCGACACCCCGGTGCATCTCGAGAAGGGCGAGGAGATGGGCCGCTTCAAGCTCGGCTCCACCGTGGTGATGACCTTCGCCGAGCCGGTCGATTTCGACGGCCTGGGCGCGGAACAGACGGTCAGGATGGGCCAGCGGCTCGGCGAGTTCGACTGACACCAGCCGCCCGGCTACCTGCTTCACCATCGAGCCACCAACGAACAGGGCCCACTCGGATGAGTGGGCCCTGTCGTGTCCGGCCGATCATGTCACATCACGATCGCCAGAGGCTCATTTCGAGCGCTCCAGCGCGATCTCGACCGGCGAGCGCACGGCCTTCTTCGGCTTGCCCACCAGCTGCACGCCCATGGCGACGATGAAGATCCCCGCAAAGACCGGCGTCGGGATCTTGCCGAAGAAGTGCAGCGCCAGGGTGGCCAGGATGATCGGCACCGTCACCAGCACGATACGAGAATACTTCTTCGCCGCCTCTTCCATCTGGCGGAGATGGCTGGACAGCGTCTCGCGCGACGCCCCCGCCACGAGATCGTCGGCCCCGCACTTGGGGCACTCGGCCGTCTCGTTGCGCAGCAGGCGCAGCGCATGGCGATGCCGCAGGCCGACCCGTTCCTTGCATGCCGGGCAGACATAGGTGGCGACCTTGATACCCGAATCTTTCATGATGCGCTTTCCAAGAAATGAATGTGGGCGCCATTGTAACGGCCTTCCGGCATCGATCGTGCAGATCGCTGCATCCGGCAATGCCGATCGCTCCCCTCAGGCCGGGAGCGTCGTCTCCTCGGCGTAGACCTCGGCGAAGATGGCGGTGATCGGCCGGTTGGGCTGCTGGGCGTGACGCCGGCGCACTTCCGCCGAGAGGCGCTCGAGTGCTTCGCTGGGCCGGGCCCACTGCTCCCTGGGAATCGGCTGCGACCATTCCTCGAGGCTCGCCGGCAGGGTCTTGCGCCCGGCCTTCTGGATGGCGCGGATTTCCCACTCGGCGAGATGGAAGGGAATCGTCCACAGGTCGATGATGTGCCACAGGTACCACATGGACACCTTGAACAGGCCGATCTCGCCGTCGCGATGGCGGCGATGCAGCCGGCGGCGGGCATGATGGAAGGTATGCACGCCCTCGTAGGGCGGATCATCGGGGCGATGCAGGCCGTTCGGATCCTGAATCTCCTCGCGGGTATGCACCTCGTATTCCATGTAGGCCCGCACCGACTCCCACAGCCCCATCGCCAGCGGCCGGCCCGGCTGCTGGAGCTCGACAAAATGCTGCTTCCCCGTCTCGGGATCGATAAAGCCGAGCCCCAAGCCATACTGGCGCTGCACGCCGTACTGGGTCGCGCCCTGGGCTTCGGTCACCCAGGCCGCTACGCTTTCCCACGGCACGACGATCGGCGGCTTGCCACCGCCCGGCGCGAAGGCCACCTCGCGGCGCTGGCGATGAAAGCGAGTGGGGACGTCGTTGCGGAACTTGAAGTGGTATTGGGCTTTGATAAACAAGGCCAAGGCAAGGGTAAGCCCCCCCCCCCATGCCCCCCACTCGAAAAAAAAAGGAAAGAAGACCTTAAGCTCACTTAAAAAAGGATACTCTGAAGTCGCAGTCATCAATGCAGAGAATACAGGAAACCATAACGCCGTCATCAAAAAACCTATGAAAGGTATCCCTAGAGTAAACTGCCAGGTAAAGGGCGTTGGCAGGCTCCCCCCGAAATCCAGATAGGCATCGTTCACCTCACCGATAGCCTGATTGAAATCCACTGGTGCTTCGCCCGTGGGCAAGGGAACCGGCGACAGGTAGCTGACCTTACCACCAGGAAAGGTCGCAATATCCCCGGCCCGATGAGACTGGGCCATATCGGGGCGGGGCGTCTGGGGTTTGTTGGATGCCATGATTATGCCTTGAATCAAGTCAGAAGAAGCGGGTCTATGCGCTGCCAGGTGGCCGGTTCGCCACGCACGGCCACTTCCGATGGCGTGTAGACGCCCTCTCCACCGGCGGGGGAGACGCGAATATGGTAATCGGTGGATCGATATTGGCCGTCGTTATCCAGGGTCTCGACCCGAATCGCCACGACGGTATCATAGGAGCGCCAGTCTCCCGAGCCCTCCGACTCAGGTTTGGGGAAGCGGAGCGTCAGCGGCTGCCCATTCTCCAGTTCGAGTTGGCCATCGAGTCGATCGCTTATTGGATCCCAAAATTCCCGTGGGCCAGGCCCAGCATTCGAACGCACCCGATAGCAGGACAGCGAGAGAATTGATGACGGCTTACCCCCGAAGGGTGCGATAATATCTTGCAAGCTAATGGATAGTATACTGAGGTCAAAGTCCACCGACTTTGGGCCTTCGAGCCGATTCTTCCACCAGCTCTCGAATTCCTCGATGCTGACGTTGATCCTTGGCGCTTGCGCGATAGCCTGGAGCCGGGATTGGTACTCGTCGAGGGAGGCATCGCTGATCCGTTCGGGCTCCTGACTCCAGGGCGTGGTGAGCAGCCAGTCATCGTGGCGGCTGGTGCTGTAACGGTTATACAGCCAGCTGCCTCCCAACTCGAGCACGGTAAACAGCGCCCCGACGAGGTTGAAGCGCCAGAACACCGATCCAAGGCGGGCTCCGGCGGCGGCCCAAGAGACACCGCGGAAAGCTACGGAAAAGCCTGTATGAAGGGTATGGGTCAAGCCATAGACATTGGCACCCAGCATGCCTCCGGCACCTGCCATGCTGGCCATGGCAGCATTCTGAGCACTTTGGTCACCACTACGAACAGCCTCCTGCCAAGTTCCATAACGGCTAGAAAGGCTGGAATACGAGGCGAGAATACCTGTGAAGTAAGCCAAACCACCAAGCAAGACATGTAGTTTTCCAAGAGCAGCATTTACGCTTTGAGCAGCAGTGGCATTTAGGGCGTTTGCAAGCGCTTTCGACCTGACTCCCAGAGCGGTATCCATAATACCCTGGGCAGCAAGAAACCCTGCAGAGCTTGTTGCCGCAATAACCTTACCCAAATCAAGAAGTGTCAGAGCTTGATCAGTACCTCGAAGTACCCGGTACTGACTAAACGTTTCAACTAACGTCGATAGCTGAGCCGCAAATACTACTAAGCCAAGCCCATCCCCGACCAGGCTCGCCTTGGGCGCCGCCGCAACGCCTTGTCGAATGTTACGGATCAACCCGCCCATCTCGGCCTGCTGGGCCGCCGGCAGTACCAGCGTCAGGCCGGCACGTCCCGGCGCCGCACCGGCGATACGTACGCTATCGTCGGGAAGTTCCTCGATGGGGCTTAGCGCAAGCGCGAGTTTCGGTTCATGAACCGTCTGCAGCTCCTGTCGCAGACGCTTGAATTCCTCGAGCAGGCTCTGCGCCTCGGGGGAGCGGTGCCCGGCGGTCGCCTTGACGGTATTGCGACGCTTGCGAATCTCGTCGAGCTCTTCCCGCAGCGCCAGTACGCGCTGCATGGTGCGCTGGAAGCTCTCCAGCTCCTCGCGTGACGCCACGACGAAGCTGGCCCCCGTACGATGAGCGGCATCGAGGATTCGCGCGGGCAGCGCCTTGGGCAGGCGACGGAACAGATCCTCCAGGTCGGGGACCGTGTCACGGTTGATGCCCTGGAGGAACTCGTCCATGACCTGGGCAATGCCCCTTGAAATTGCCGGCGCCATGGGCTGATGGGCGCTCTCGGCGATGACCCGGGTATCCTCGGGTAGCTGATCGACCGCCGGCAGTTGCCCGGACTCGATCGAGTTGAGCTCATCCCACAGGTCCTTGGCCTTGAGCACGGCCCCGTAACCTGCATTGGCAATCGTCGAATACTGGCCGATGAAGTCGCTCTGGTCGGCCAGCGGCAGGGTATGGAACAACGGCCGATCATAGTGCGGGACCTCTTCCAGCCAGTTGGCGACCTGCTCGGTCGCCTCGTCGTTGCGGCAGATATCCTTCAGGCATCCGTATTGGGCCTTGAATCCTTCATGGACCTGATCCGCATCCTGCGCATCAAAATACCAAGCGGCGGTGTGGAAGCGGTTGCTGCACAGCATATCGGCTCGATCATCGGACAACTTGTCGAGCGAGGCATTCCAGCGCTGCAACCGCGGGCGTTGCTCGTCGAGAAAGGCGTCCATCCGCTCGCGATCGATCAGATCGTTGATGCCCCGCTCACCGATCTGGCTACCTTCCAATAGCGCCCTGAGTCGCTCGTTATGCTGCTGTTTCATGGCGAGCAGAGCATCGTCATGCTGCTCCACGAAGTCCCGCCCCAGACTCTCGCTGAGGCTTTCCTCGATATAGTAGCGCCGCACCTCGCCCTGCAAACGGGCGGCTATTCCATAGGCATTGCTGCGATTCGCCTCGTCGCGTATTTCCTGCAGGCGCGCCTTGAGGTCTTCTGGCAGGTCCGGATCGTAAGGCTGCGGTAGCTCACCGGTACTGCTGTCCTGATTGAGGAAGTCGAGCAGAGTCTGTCGCACCTGGCTCTGACGAGGCTCCTCCATCGCAGCAACATCATCCCACATGGCCTGGACGGCCGGGTCCTCGGACACCTTGCGCAGGTCCTCCAACGAGGCGTCCTGCAACTGGGACAGTGACTCGATATAGCAACCCAGCAGGTAATCCCGCTCGGTTCGGCCCTCATTTCCCGTGGCCCACTCCTCCACCCAACCCACGACCTCGTCCTGGAAGTGGGCCAGGTCTCGCATCACGCCGATATCGTCGCGCACGATCAGGCACAGGGCCTCGTCACGATCCTCGACGTCATGCTGCTTGAGCAGCTTGCCCAACCGTGACTTGTGATAGTAAGGCTCGTTTTCCCAGAAATAAGGCTGGGCCTCACGTTCATAGCCTTGTTCCGGCACCTCGAGCTGAGCATCCTCGGCAAACTCCGCCACCCACTCCTCGGCTTGAGCGGTAGTGATCAGGTGCTGGCCTCCACCGCTGACGGGGCTAGCGCCTGAGAGGTCGATCGCCTGCATGAAGGTATCCCGATCCTCTTCACTCTCCGTCACCTGGGCGCGCTTGGCCGCCGTCCACTCGACTTCGGAGAAGCAAACGTAGAGTGTGCGGTCGGTCTCATACTCCAGCTTGCCACCGGTGATGGTGCCTCCGAAGTCGCGAAACTCGTACTCGTCTAGCTGACGGGTTTCATCATCGAGGACATAGAGGTAGCCGTTGCGCAGCAGCCGGATGCCCAGCGGTCGCGCCGTCAGCGAATAGGGCATCGCCACTCCTGGCTCCAGCTCCTCGACTAGCCCATAGCGAAGGGGCAGAAGCTGTACCTTGCCCGCCAGCAGTGGACACGTCGCGCCTTCCTCGCTATCACGGCACGACATTTCATACGCCGCCAGCGAGGCGTCATTGCGGTCATCGGCGGGTCGCTCGAAAGCTGCCATGAGACATTCTCCCTATGTCGTAACGTCAGTCCGTGATGGTGAGGTAGCCGCCGCCAGGGCGGACTCGAGCCGTGCCATACCGCTCCCTTGGCCTGGATCGCACAGCAGATTCATCCACGCTTCCGAGTCCTCGGACTCTCGCCAGGAAGTGATCCCGAGGCGCTGCATCAGTGTGCAGAACAGGCCCAATTCCCGAGGAGCGGAAAACCCGAACTCACGCGCCTCCTGCACGATGCCGGCCAACTGCACGTAACGCTGGGGACGATCGGTGACCGTCAACCAGCCTTCGCAGTGCTGATCGACAAAAACCATCAACCGACGGGTGTCCCGCCGCCGGTCGCATGCTTGCATGCGCTCCAACTGCGACTCCGAGAGCCGATAATCCGATGCGCCGATGGCTCGAACATGCTCTCTGCTCGCCTGGGGTGCACTTTCCTGCCAGGTTTCCTGCACTGCATCCGGCAATATCAACCGCTCGATGGGCCCCCAGGGTATCTGCTCCGGTAAGCTGCCATCCGTGAACAGCGCCGAGATGACCGCCGGGTCGGCCAGGCGCAGCAGCATGGGAATGCCCACGGGATGCCGTACCTGAATCAGTTCGCGCAGATGATCGGCCACCTCGAGCAGCTCGGATGAGGAAAGGATCAGATAGCCCCATTCCGCCTCGGCACCCTGGCTGAGAAACCGCTCGAGTATCGGGTCTTCGGGGCCCCTGAGCTGCACCAGCCACGGCGACACCTCGACCACCTCGGACCATGGCGTGCCAGCGTACAGCAGGTCCGCCTCCAGATCGCCTTCCGACCACTCGTAGAGGCGCCGGGCCAGTTCCTTCACTCGAACACCATCGAGCAGCAGGAACACCTTCCCGGCTTCGGGCCAATCGAATCCGCTTTCCCATGACGGCCAGTCTTGGGGCCAGCGCTCGCTCATAACCGCTTATCCATTTTATCCATTGCTGCCGGATTCGCAGACCGGACACAGCGCCTGCTGCTGCAACAGGGCGGCGTGCTGCGGTGCCTTGACCGGTGTGAACTGCGGAGCGGGCTCGACCTCCCCCGGCAAGATCGGCGCCTGGGCACTCTGCCCGGTGCCGCTGCCGGGGCTGCCGCCGGAGTTGATCTTCACGCTGGGGCCGACGATGGTCACCCCGCTGGGGTCGAGCTTCACGAAGCTGCCGCCGGCCTTCAAGGTGATCTCGGCGCCGGCCTCGACCACCACCTTCATGCCGGCCTTGTGGTGCACCTCGCTGCCGGCCTCGACGAGCTGGGAACGGCCGATCTTCTCGTGGCGGGTCTGGCCCACGCTGAGGTGGTCGTCGCCGTCGATCCGGGTGCGCCGCTCGCCGTGCACGGTGTGGTGGTCGTCGCGGTCGATCTCGCCGATGCGATCCCGCTTCACGGCCAGGTGACTGTCGCGGCGGATCTCCTCGGTGCGGTCGTTCTCGGTCAGCAGTTCCAGGTCCTTCTGGGCGTGCAGCCAGATCTGTTCCTGGTCGTGCTGGTCCTCGAAGCGCAGCTCGTTGAAGCCCTCGCCCTGGTGGGTCTGGGTACGCAGCACGGTGCGCGTCTTGTACTCCGGCAGCGAATACGGCGGCGTATTGACCGCGTGGTAGGTGCGTCCGGTGACCAGCGGCTGATCCGGGTCGCCCTCGAGGAAGGAGACGATCACCTCGTGGCCGATGCGCGGAATCGCCATCATGCCGTAGCCGCCGCCGGCCCAGCCCTGGCTCACGCGCAGCCAGGCGCTGGCCGTCTCGTTGGGCTCGGCGTAGCGATCCCAGGGGAACTGGCAGCGCACCCGGCCGTGCTCGTCGCAGTGGATCTCCTCGCCCTCGGGGCCGACCACGAAGGCCACCTGGGGGCCGTCGACCCGAGGCTTGGGCCGGGGTTCGGGGCGCCAGGCGGCATCGTCCGGGGTCAGGCTCAGGGTGTTGTAGTAGCGGGTCATGCCGTCGGCCTGCACGGCGTCCTCGCCCAGCGCCTGGGGCTGATCGCCCTGGTGGACCACCCTGATGACCTGCCAGCCGCGATTGAACTCGCCGACGTCATGATCGGCCAGGGTGAAGCGCGCGCCCGGGGCAAGCTCCGGCAGGTCGCTCTCGCCATCGAGGGTCAGGGCGTCGTGGCGCAGGTGCTCGAGGCGATGGCGGGTGAAGGCCTGGCCGGAGGCGTCGGCCTTGTAGCGGCCCGGGTAGTCGTAGTGCTCGTAGTCTTCCCGCTGGCTGTGCTGTTCCAGCCGCTGGCCCTGTTGGTCATGCAGCTGCGCATAGGCCGGCTGCTTGAACGAATAGTCCTTGAGCTGGGCCCGGGCCGGGCGCACCCGGGCGGTCTGGGTCAGCCGCCGCAGGTGGCGCTGGGGCGGCGTGCCGCCGGCGCGGTGGTGATAGCTGCGCTCGCCGAGGCCGGTGAGCACCTGGGGATCGTCGGCGAACACCAGCCGGTGGGCGCCGAGGTCGGCGTCCTCGAATTCATGGAAATAGAACAGCCCCTCCTCGGCGGCCAGGCGCTCGAGGAATTCGAGGTCGGTCTCGCGATACTGTACGCAGTATTCGCGCTCGGCGGGCTCGCGGGTCACCGCGAAGGCCACGTCGGTCAGGCCGCGCTCCTCGCACAGGGTGTTTAGGATGGTCAGCGGCGAGACGCGCTGGAAGATGCGCGAGTTCTGGCGCAGCGAGAGCCGCCACAGCGAGGGGCGGATCACCGCCTCGTAGAAGCTGCGGCGATGGCCGCGGTCGCCGCGGCCGAACTCGGCCACGATGCCGTGGACCCGGCGCTGGGCCACGCCGTCCTGCCACACGGTCAGGCTCGCCGGGCGGTCGAGCAGCGCCTCCGGCGAGAGGTCGGCGGCCCGGCTGGCGAAGCTCACCCGCAGGTGGAAGGGCGACGAGAGCGCCTCTTCATGGGTGAAGTCGACGACGGCCAGGTCGGCGTCCTCGGCCCCCGTGAGGCTCAGGGTGAACTGCAGTCCGCTACGGTCGGCCATGTCAGCTGCCCTCCCCGCTGGCGGTGCCGATCACCACGCCGCCGCAGTCCACGGCGTGGTCGGTGAGCGCCACCGGCTTGCCGTCGACCAGGATGCTGCCCGAGCCGGCGGCGATGGCGCGCGGGTGGGGGCCGTGGTTGGGCTTGTCGTGGGGCTCCAGTGGATCGCCCAGGCGTGCCACCGGCTTGCCGTCGATCATCGTCGTCGGGCTGCCGGCGATCACCGGCGTGGGCGGAAAGCCCTCGTGGTCGGTGCCGAGATCCCCCAGCAATACGAACTTGCGTCCCATGCGTCCTCCTTGCGAAGCGCGCCGCCGCTCAGGCGCCGCGCGTGCGTTCGCGTTGATCGTTCCACTCTACCGGGGCCTCGAAGCTGGCCACGCCGCCGGCGTCCACATGCATGCGCCGGAACCCTGCCGCCGCCAGGCTGGCCGGGGCGGCACCCTGCAGTGGCAGTCGGGTCTGCAGCGGCGTGCCCATCAGCTCGCGCCGGGCGGCCAGCAGCAGCCGGGCGCCATGGCCGCGGCCCTGCCACTCCGAAGCGATGAAGAAGAAGCGCAGCTGCCAGGCCGACTCGTCGTCGCGCCGGCACACCAGCAGCATGCCGAGCACCGGACCGTCGCCGTGGCGAAGCGCCAGCAGCCGGCCCTGCCAGTGCGCGACCCGGTCGGCCTCGCGCTGCAGCCAGAGGCCGCGATGGACCACGAACTCCAGCGAGCGGCGCAGGGTCTCGAGGCGGCTCTCGTCGCGCAGCACCCAGGGGGACAGCCCCTCCTCCTCGGCGCGACGCGCGGCCTCGAGCAGCAGCGGGATGTCCTCCACCTTGGCCTCCACCAGCCCCGGGGCCGCCTCAGGCGGCTCGGGGTCGACGGCGGGGTCGACGGCGGGGACCACGGCGGGCCGGCTCGGCGACGCGCCCAGCCAGCGCTTAAGCGTCGTCAGCATCGTCCTGCCCTCCGTCGGCGTAGAGCGCCCTGGGCAGGCGGAAGCCTGCCACCAGCGACCGGGTGAAGGGATTGCGCGGCCCGTCGGCGACCAGGCGATAGCGCATGCTGCCGCCGTCGACCTGGAAGCTCAGCTCGAGTTCGCGCTCGCCGGCGCCGGTCAGCTGGGCCTCGTCGAGCAGGCGGAACCAGGCCCAGGGGCCATCGCGGCGCAGCGTGCGCGGCGAGCGGTTGACCTGGCTCGGCACCAGGGTGACGCGGCTCTCGTTGCTGTCGCGCAGGCCGTTGGGCCAGATCATCGGCACCCGGCGGCTGGCGCCGTGAGCGTAGTCGATCAGCTGGCCGTCGACGCTGATCACGCCGCGGCGCTTGTCGGCGCTGAGGCTCAGCGGCTCCAGGCTGAAGGGCACGTCGAGCACGCCGTCGCGGTTGAGGTAGGCCTCGCGGATGCGCTCGGCGCGCTGCACGGCGTCGAGCACGCCCTGGCGCAGCAGCGAGTCGCCCTCGGCGTTGCGCAGGGCCTCCGGCGCGCCCTCGATGAACGGCTTGAGGTTCTGCTGGTAGAAGGCGTCCAGGGTGCCGTCCGGGGCGAAGAACTCCTCGAAGTCGGCCAGCGACACCTCGCGGGCGGCCTGGGGCGCCAGCGGATAGCGGCCGGCCAGGCGCTGCTGGAAGGGCACCACGACCTCGTCCATCCACTGGCTTTCCAGATGGCGGATCGCGCTTTCCATCAGCAGCTGCCAGCTCTGGTCGGCCAGGCTCTCGAGCATGCCGCCCACCGGCGCCGGGGTGTCCTCGGCGATGCGCTGCAGCGCCGCGATCGAATCGCCGCCCTGCAGCGAGAGGCGGTCACGGGCCAGCAGGAAGGCCTGCTGACCACGGTCGCCGGCCTCGTCGACCTGGCGCAGGTAGTCACGCAGGTCGCCGACGGCGTCCTTGATCTCGTCGAGATTGGAGGGATTGTCACCGCGCGACTCGCTGAGCGCATTGAGGTCGGCGAAGTGGCGCGCGATCTCGCTGGCCAGGCGATAGCGCGGCGACTGCTGCAGGGCCTGGCGCGCGGCCTCGTCGTCCGCCGGCAGCTCCGGATAGAGGCGGGTCTGCTCAGAGACCTCGCCCAGCAGGCGGTCCAGCGGACGGCTGGCCCCGAGCAGGCCATCCGCCACTACCACCGCCTGGTGGATATCGGGCAACGGCACCAGGCGGATATCGGCCAGAGCCTCGCGCCAGGTGACGTGATAGTCACTAGCGTAGCGCTCGCGCAGCGCCTCCTGCAGGCGCCGGCGGTCGGCCTCGCTGACGTCGATGTCGTCGCGCTGGCCGAGCACCCAGGTATCGATCAGCGCCAGCTCGGTGGCCTGATCCAGCCGCTCGAGGAAGTAGCCCTCGAAGCCGTTGCGGGTCAGCAGGCCGGGGATGCGCATCCGCTCGGCCTCGTCGTTGCGGGCCATGAACACCAGGCTGAAGGCCGAGCCGACGCTCGAGCGCAGGTCCAGCGGCGCGGCGCTGCCGTGCGAGAAGCCGGCCTTGAGCGAGGCGTACACGCGCTCGGCCATGGGCTGGCGGGCGAGCTCCTGCTGGGCCGCCTCGATGCTGCCCTCGAGCGGCGCCATGGCCTCGCGGGCGCCGAGCGTGCCGGCCTCGGCGTGGCCAGCCAGATCGGTGTAGGCCAGGGCGTAGTCGAGGTGCGCCAGCAGGCGGCGCTGGACATCGCCCTGCCCGGGGAAGGCCGCCTGCCAGCGGTCGGCCATGAAGTCGTGCACGCGCTGGGGCTGACGGCCGCTGGCGTCGGACATCATGCGCAGGATGCGCAGCAGCGCCAGCTTGTCGTTGCTGCCGTCCGGCGCGCGGTTCATGTCGTCCATGATGCCGATCATCAGCGCCGGCAGGAACTGCTGCTCGAGCAGACGCAGATAGGCATTGTCGACCTCGACGCCCAGCGCGTGCCCCTGGTAGAGGCCCATGTCGGCCAGCAGCCAGGGCCGCGAACGGTAGTCGCCGAACTCCTGAGTGGCGCCGAGCAGGCGATCCAGCGGCTCGAGCAGCGCCCGGCCGGTGGGATCGTCGCTCTGCCAGTGGCTCGGTCGCACGGCGAGGAAGGCCTCGGCCTTGTCCTCCACCGCGGCCAGTGCCTGATGGTTCTTGTCGTAGAAGTGGTACCAGCCGCCGACCAGGGCCGCGCCGCCGAACAGGCAGGCCAGCGCGCTGGCGCGGCGGAGACGATGGCGGCGGCGTGCCGCCCGGGCGTTGTCGCCGGCGAGCCCCGACTCCGGATAGATGATGCGCTCGAACAGCTCCTCGGTGAAGAACAGCGCCGAGCTGGTCGCCCGGTGGGCCGGCTGCACGCCGTCGCTCATGCCGTAGCGCCGCGCGGCGGCGTCGACGAAGGGGTCCTCCGGCACCCCCTGCTGGTAGACCGAGGTGAAGTAGGCGCCGCGCACCATGGCCGCGGTGGAGAAGCGGTCGCTGGACAGCGCCTCGCCGATGAAGCCGAGCAGCACGTCGCGCAGGCCGGCCAGCTGGCGCACGAAGCGGAACACCGCCTCGCGCTCGTCGCGATCGCGGCATTCGGCCAGCAGGGTCGGCAGCGTCTGGTTCAGCCGCTCGAGCATGCCGTCATAGGCCTCGGCGAACTCCTCCTCCCAGCGGCCGGGCTTGTCGAGGGACGCGGCGGAGAAGGTGAAGCCCAGCGGGGCGCGACGCGCGGCCCGGGAGTAGTGACGGAAGAAGTCGTCGAAGCCGTGCAGCAGGTCCATCTTGCTGAAGGTGACGTAGACCGGCAGGCGGCTGCCGTGGCGCTCCATCAGCTCGCGCAACCGGGCGCGCAGCAGCGAGGCGTAGGCCTTGCGAACCGCTACCTCGGCGTCGCTGAGCCGCGCCAGGTCGAGCACCAGCACCACGCCGTCCAGCGGGCGCCGCGAGCGATGGCGCTCCAGCCAGTCGACGAAGTGATCCCACAGCCGGCTCTCGAGCTCGGCCGGCTCGCCGCCCTGCAGCGCGCCCTGGGTCAGCAGTTCGCCGTCCGGGTCGATCAGCACCGCCTTGTCGCCGATCCACCAGTCGAAGCCCAGCCGGCTGCGCTTGCCCTGGCCGGACGCCTTCATCACGTGGGTCAGGGCGAAGTTCTGGCCCGAGCGATTGATCAGGCTGGTCTTGCCGGCGTTCTCGACGCCCATCACCAGGTACCAGGGCAGCTTGTAGCGAGCGTTGGCGCCGCCGCCGAGGCTGTCGGTGAGCTCATGCAGGGTGGCGTCCAGGCTCTCTTCCTGGCGCTCGATCTGGCCGAGTACCGGGTCCTGCTGACGCTGCGACTCTTGGCGGCGCTCCTCGTCGAGGGCGCGCAGGCGCCGCGCCAGGCGGATGCCCCACACCACCGCCACCACGCCCAGCAGCGCCAGGCTGGCCAGCAGGCGGTTGAGCCAAGGGCCCAGCGGGCGGCTGTCGAACGCCTCCCACTGCGGCCCCAGCCACCAGATCGCCACCAGCAGCGCGACCACCAGCAGCCCCCACAGCCAGGAACCCAGCCGCTTCAGGCCCTTGGCCTTGTTGGCATGTCCCCGCGCCTGGTTGAGCTGGCTGTCTGCCTGGGACATGCCCGGCATCCAGCGGCTCAGCCCCGCCTTCAGTTGTTTCCACATGAGCCTTGCTCCCTCGTCCCTGTCGATTCCGTCGGATCGCCGCGTGTCATGCCTCGAGTGCCGCCGCCAGGCGGGCCGGCAGCGCCGGCTCCCAGCCTTCCAGCGCGAGGTTCGCCACGGCGTCCTGCAATGCCTGATAGTGCTGCCGGGCCAGCGCGGCGAGGCCGGCCTCGTGCAACAGGTCGGCGCTGGCCAGGCGCCAGTAGACGCCCTCGCGGGGCGATGCCGCCGCCGCCAGGCCTTCGTCGAGCACCGCCAGCGCCTCCGCCAGCCCCTCCTCGGCGAGCCGCTCGCGGGCCGTCTCGAGGCCGGCCTGCCAGGGATCGCCGCCGCCCATGGCCGCCGCCGGCGCCCCGGGCCCGGCCACGTCCGTCAGCCAGGTCTGCGTCTCGCCGTCGAGGAAGGCGGTGCCGTCGCTGAAGGTCAGCGCCTCGATGCCCGGCAGGCGGTCGACGAAGCGCGCCGTCTCGTCGCGGATCGCCTCGGCGCAGCGCGGCTGCTCGAGCCGCCGTGCCACCTCGGCGCTCAGCCGATGGCCCTCGAGCCAGTAGGGGCTGAGCGCCAGGCTGTTCTCGATGCGCCGCCAGTCCTCCGCCGTCGGCCGACCCGCGGCGGCCTCGCGGTACTCGGCGACCCGGTCGGCGGAGACCGGCGCCAGCTCGGTGCGGCGGCCGTCGCGTGTCATCGGCAGGCCCTGGATGGCGTGCCATACCGCGTGGCGGCGCAGCCGATAGCCGAGCGCCTCGCCCGGCGACTGCTCGTTGAGAAAGTCGGCCATCTTGAGCAGCGCCTGTCGGTTGCCGCGATCGTTGCCGGATTCGAGCCGCGCCTCCGGGGCCTTCGGCGCCGCGGGCTCGGCCTCGGCGGCCGGCGCCGCCGAGCGGCTCGCCTCGCCACCGCCCGCGGGCGCCGGCGAGTCGCCGGCTGCCGACGGCGACTCGGCGCTGGGCGTGGCCTGATCGAGCGTTCGCGAGAGGTCCGCCAGCGCCTCGTCCGGCAGCTCATGGCCGGCGGCCTGCTCGCGCAGCCGCTCCAGCGCCTCACGACAGGCGGCGTGATCCTCGGCGGCGCCGAGGAACTCCAGGCCGCCGGCCAGCGACAGTGCGCGCTGGGTGAACTGCTGGAACAGCTTGGGCCGGGCCCGCTTGCCGCGCGGGCCGGCGAAGGGATAGGCGGCCTCCCACCAGGCGTCCAGCGCGCCGGCCAGCAGCTCCAGCGACAGCGCGAAGCGCGCCGGATCGCCGTCGTGCTGCAGGCAGTGCAGCAGGTGGCCGAGCACCTTGAGGTCCTTGCCGGTCTCGGCGAGCAGCCGCGCGGCGCGGGTCTCCGCGCCGCTCCAGTCGACCTCGCCGTGCTGCAGCGAGCCGACCTTCATCATCTGCTCGTCGAGCCAGTCGTAGTCCTCGTGATCGGCCACCGGTGCGCCGACGCCCTCGGCGAAAGGCGCGAGCAGCGGCTCGAGCTGATGGGGCTGGGTAATGCGCATGTCGTCTCTCCCCTTACCAGCGGCACATGGCGCGCAGCGGCGCGATCGCCGTGCGCCAGCCGTCGAGATCGAAGCGCAGCCCGTCGACGACCGCCGTGTCGCTCGACAGCCGCAGGCGGTCGCCGCCCAGCAGGCGCTTCAGGGTGCCGATGGCCGGCAGCCCGCGCCCGCCGCTGATCACGTGGCCGCCGTCGAGCACCCGCCAGGTCTGGTCGAGGGCGACACCCTCGCCCTCCAGCCTGAGCGACACCCGCGAGCCCTCGAGCGGCTCGTGGAGGTGCAGCTGGAAGCGGGTGATGGCGTCATCGCAGCTGATCACCAGCAGCGGGCGCGGCGGCACCGTGCCCAGCGCCGGGGCGCTCATCAGCACGGTGTCGGCGGTCTCGCGGGTCATCACGCCGACGTCATCGGCGTCACGCGCCGCCTCCTGGGCGGCCACGGCGCGCCACAGCGGCGAGCGCGTCTCGTCCGTCACCGTCTCGGGGCGGTCGCGGAACAGGCCGTCGTAGCATTCGAGCCGGCCCAGCCGCGAGGGCTGCTCGGCGCAGGCCTCGGCGGCCTGCAGGCGCGACGCCGGGGTGCTGTCCTCGACATCGCTCCGGGCCTGGCTCGCGGCCGGCGCCAGCCCGGCGGCCAGCAGCAGGGCCAGGCCGGCCAGCCGGTGCCACAAGGAGGGCCGAGCGAGGAATCGATCGTTCACGTTCATGGGCTATCCAGTTGCAGCTGTCGGCACTTGTGCGCCAGGGTCCGCTTGGGCAGGCCCAGGCTCTCGGCGGCCAGGGTGCGGTTGCCGTCGAAGCGCGCCAGGCGCTGGCGGATCAGCGTCGCCTCGTAATCGCGCAGCGCCCGACGCAGGTCGAAGACGTCGTCCTGCTCGGCCGCCGGCGTCGGCGTGACGTCGTCGTTGACCTTGACCTCGCTCTCGGCCGCCGCCTCCGCAGGCGCCTCGTCGGGCAGCGCCTCGGGGGCGATGTCCTCGCCGTCGCGGGTCATGGCGCAGGCGTAGTCGATCAGGTTCCTGAGCTCTCGCACGTTGCCGGGGAAGTCCCGCGCCTCGAGGGCGCGCAGCACCGCGCGCCCCAGGCCGATGTCCTCGCGGCCCTCGCGCCGGCAGAAGTCGTCGACGAAGGCCTGGGCCAGGCCGGGAATGTCCTCGCGGCGCTCGCGCAGCGCAGGCAGCGTGAGCGGGAACTGGCCGAGGCGGTAGTAGAGGTCGGCGCGGAAGGCGCCCTCGCGGATGCGACGGTGCAACGGCTGATGTGTCGCCGCCACCAGGCGCAGGTCGACCCGCCGCTCGCTGTCGCCGCCGAGGGGACGATAGCGCCCCGACTCGAGCACGCGCAGCAGCTTGGCCTGCAGCGCCAGCGGCATGTCGCCGATCTCGTCGAGGAACAGGGTGCCGCCGTCGGCCTGGCCGAACAGCCCTTCTCGGCTGCGCTCGGCGCCCGAGAAGGCGCCCTTCACGTGGCCGAACAGCTCGGCCTCCAGCAGGCTCTCGGGAATCGCCGCGCAGTTGATCGCCATGAAGGGCCCGTCGCTGCGCGCCGAAACCTCGTGGATGCCGCGCGCCACCAGCTCCTTGCCGGTGCCGGTCTCGCCCTGCAGCAGCACCGCCAGGTGGGTCTCGGCGGCGCGTACCAGCTGGTCGCGCAGCGCGCCGATGGCCGGCGAGTCGCCGAGAATCCGCTGGGCGAGGCGCTCGCTGAGGGTACGGCGCCGGGCGCCGTCGTTGGCCTCGGCCAGCGAGTCGCGCAGCCGCGCCTGGTGGCGACGCTCGTCGCGCTGGCGAGCCAGCCAGGCCCACAGGCGGCACAGCAGCGCCTCGAAGGCCAGGAAGTCGTCGCACTCGGCCAGCGGCGCGAGCCGCTCGGCGGGGCCCGCCAGGGCCAGCACCCCGAGCCACTCGCGCTTGCCGTCCCGCGCCCGCAGTGGACGCACCGACAGCCGCCAGGCCGCCGGCAGCCCCTCGGTGGCCGCCTGGAAAGCGGGATGATCGAGCCGCAGCCGCGCTTCGCCGAGCCCCAGGTTCATCGCCTCGCCGCGGCGGATGGCATGGGCATAGGGATGGCGGAAGTCGTCGCAGGCCAGCCAGGCGTCATCGCCGTCCTCGCCCAGCCAGCGGCCGCTGGCGTCGAGGAACAGGCAGCGTGCCCAGGCCAGCCCCAGCCGCTCGCGCAGCAGCGCGAGCCCGCGCCGGCGCAGCTCTTCGGGCGAATGGCCCTCGACCAGCCGCAGCGCCTCGGCCATGCCGGCCAGCGCCGGGGCCTCGCCGTGGGCCGCATCGAGCACGCCGTGATCACTCACCTCAGCCGACCTCCGCGGTGAAACCGTGCTCGTCGACGCCTAGCGCGACGCGGCTCACCGGCTCGCGACGCGCCATGCGCTCGAGCAGCGCCCGGGACACCGGCGGCAACAGCTCGCCGTCGATCACGGACTCGAGCATCCGCGCGCCGTTCTCGCTGCGCGTGGCGCGCTCGCAGATGGCCTCGGCCAGCGCCGGTGCCAGCACCACCTCGGCCTGGCGATGGCGGTCGCGGATGCGGCCGGCCAGGGTCTCGAGCTTGGCGCCGACGATGTCGTGAAGGATGTCCCGCGACAGCGGCAGGTAAGGCACCACCTCCATGCGCGCCAGCAGCGCCGGCTTGAAGAAGTCGGCCAGCACCGGGTAGAGCGCCTCGTCCATCGCCGCGCGGTCGTCGGCGTGGCGCACGATGGCGTCATAGCCGAGGTTCGAGGTCATGAAGAACAGCACGTTGCGGCAGTCGATGGCGCGCCCTTCCCCGTCGGCCAGCTCGCCCTTGTCGAAGGCCTGGTAGAACAGGTTGAGCACGTCCGGGTGGGCCTTCTCGACCTCGTCGAGCAGCACCACCGAGTAGGGCCGCTGGCGGATCGCCTCGGTCAGCAGGCCGCCCTCGCCGAAGCCCACGTAGCCGGGCGGCGAGCCGATCAGCCGCGAGACGGTGTGCTTCTCCTGATACTCGGACATGTTGATGGTGGTCAGGAACTGGCGACCGCCGTAGAGGCTCTCGGCAATCTGCACCACGGTCTCGGTCTTGCCCACGCCGCTGGGGCCGACCAGCAGGAAGGCGCCCAGCGGACGCCCGGGGCGACGCAGGTCGGCGCGGGCGGTAAGCAGGTGGCGATGCAGGCGCTCGACGGCCAGGTCCTGGCCCTTGATCAGCCGGCCCAGCTCCTCGGGCAGCTCGGTGAGGCGAGACAGCTCGTCGCGGGTCATGCGCTCCACCGGCACCCCGGTCCAGTCGCCGATCACCTGGGCGATCTGGGCCTCCTCGACGCTGGGGTTGACCAGCGAGAACTCGCGCTGCAGCTCGGCGAGGCGAGCCTCGTGCTCGGCCAGCGCGGCGGTGCGGCGAGCGCGCGCCTGGTCGGCGCTCTCGTTCTCGCCTTCCGTCTCGTGACTCTCTCCATCGCTGGCGTCGTCTTCCGCGCCGTCGAGCAGCTCGCGATGCAGGGTCAGGATGGCGTCGACGCACTCGCGCTGTTCGCGCCAGGCGGCCTCCAGGGTCTCGCGCTCCTCGTCCAGCCGCGCCAGCCGCTCGGCCAGGGCGTCGCGATGGGCGGCGTCGGGATGACGGCCCAGCAGCGCCTCGCGCTCGAGCTGGTCGTGCTCGCGACGGGCGGCCAGCTGCTCGCTCATCAGATGGCTGAGGCGGCGCGGCGGCGTGTCCAGGGCCTGGGCCAGCCGGGTGCCGGCGGTGTCGAGCACGTCGATGGCCTTGTCGGGCAGCTGGCGGCCGGCCAGGTAGCGGGCCGAGAGCTCGGCGGCGGCGCGCAGGCCGCTGTCGCCGATCAGCACGCCGTGGGTCGACTCGTAGACGTCGCGCAGGCCACGCAGGATCATCAGCGCCTGCTCCACGTCCGGCTCGCCCAGGGCCACCGGCTGGAAGCGCCGCGACAGCGCCGGATCCTTCTCGATGTGCTTCTTGTACTCGCGCCAGGTGGTGGCGGCGATGGTGCGCAGCTCGCCGCGGGCCAGCGCCGGCTTGAGCAGATTGGCGGCGTCGGCGCCGCCCTCGGCGTTGCCGGCGCCGATCAGGGTGTGGGCCTCGTCGATGAACAGCAGCGTCGGCACGGCCGCGTCCTTGACCTCCTCGATCACCGCCTTCAAGCGCTTCTCGAACTCGCCCTTGACCGAGGCCCCGGCCTGCAGCGCACCGAGGTCCAGCGACATCAGCTCCACGCCGGCCAGCGCCGCGGGCACGCGGCCCTCGACGATGCGCGCCGCCAGGCCCTCCACCACGGCGCTCTTGCCGACCCCGGCGTCGCCCACCACGATCGGGTTGTTCTTGCGCCGGCGGCCGAGGATGTCGAGCATCTGGTCGATCTCGGGGTCGCGGCACAGCACCGGGTCGAGCTCGCCGCGGCGCGCCTGCTCGGTGAGCGAGGTGGCGAAGCGCGCCAGCGCGCTGTCGTCGCCCGCGCTTCGGGCCGGGGCCGGCCGCTGGCTCTCGTCTTCGGCGGCATTGGCCGCCTCGGCGGACTCGCGGGTCAGGCGGGCGAAGTCGCGCCGCAGCCGTTCGCGGTTGATGCCGGCCAGCAGCCGCTCGCCGCGGGGGCCCAGATAGCGCTCGGCGTGGTGCAGCAGGGCGGTGAAGATCACCCCGGTCCGCAGCTCGCGATGCCCGAACTCGGTGCTGGCCAGCAGCCAGGCGTCCTGCAGCACCTCGATCAGCAGCGGCGAGAAGCTCGGCGTGGTCACCTCCAGGTCACGCGGCGGGCGGGCGTCCTCGGTGAGGGCGCGACGCAGCGCCTCGGGCTCGATGTCCTCGGCCTCGAGCAGCACACGCAGGTCGCACAGCGGCTGGTCGAGGCCGGCCAGCAGCAGGTGGGACACGCCCACCTCCGGCGCCTGCTGTTCGGCGCACAGCGACGCGGCCCCTTCCAGGGCCTGGCGGGCGATGGCGTTGAGTCGGCCGATCAGTGCCGGTAGCTCTACCCTGAGCATGGTGTCTCCCTCGATATCGTAAGCAAGCGGTGGTTCGACCCGCCCGGCGGCTAGTCGATGATGCGTTCCAGCAGCAGGCCAACCTGGTCGGCCTGCTCGCCCAGCGTCCACGAGAAGCCGACGTAGACCAGCGCCATGGCCAGCGCGAAGAGCGCGAAGATGCCCCACAGCGGCAGGCCATCGCCCTGGCGGCGCGCCGCGGCGAGCACGTTGTCCAGCGGGCGGGTCAGTTCGTCCTCGCCGGGCTCCTCGAGCGCCACCAGCTGGTCGCCCAGCTCGCGCAGGATCTGCTCGTATTCCTCGCGGCCGTGGGGCATGACCTTGTAGCGCCCCTCGAAGCCGAGACACAGGCACAGGTAGATGAAGGCCAGCAGGTCGCGATAGCGGCGCGGCTCCTGGCGCAGCCGCGAGAGGATCGAGAAGACCTTCTCGCCGCCCCAGGTCTCGTTGTGGAAGCGTGCCAGCAGCGAGTGGCCGGCCCACTGGCTCTGCTGGCCCCAGCCGGTGCTCATCACCGCCTCGTCGATGAACGAACACAGCACGTAGCGGTAGGCCAACAAGGTCGGCCGATCGTAGCCCTGCTCGGTGAGCTCGACCTCGATGGCGGCGATCTCGTCGACGACCTGGCGGTAGAGGCGATCGATGTCATCGAGCCGGTCGAGCTGGCGAACCCGCACCACCATGCCCAGCAGCGAGCTGGCGGCGTCCACCAGCGGGTTGAGGCTGTGGCCGCGCAGCCGGAACCAGTAGTCCTCGTCGGCATCCAGGTGGTTGGCGTGGCTGTGGATCAGCCGCTCCAGGCCCTGGACGTCGATGCTGTCTTCATGGCGACGCGCGTCGTCGCGAGTGGCGAGATCGTTCATGACTTAGCTCCTGATCGCCCAGAACTGCATTTCCAGCCCCGGGAAGTCGCCGGCGACATGGAAAGCGAAGCCGCTGGCGCCGTTGAGCATGCTCCAGGCCTCGCTCTGACGGTCGAGACGGAAGTAGGTATAGCCGGCATGGAACGGCAGCTGGCGCGGCGCCACCGGCAGCGGCTCGAGCGGAATGCCCGGCAGCTGCAGGCTGATGAGGTCGCGGATGCGCTCGACGCTAGCGACCTTGGTCTGCTGCACGAACAGCTTGCGCAGGCGCTCCGGCGGCAGATCCGCACGCACCGCCAGGATGAAGTCGGCGTCCTCGAGCAGGCTGCGGTCGGCCACGGTGGCGACCTTGAGCCCGTAGCGGCGCGACTGCAGCTGGATCGCCATGGCGCGCGGTTCGAGCACCGTGGACAGCGACTGGCGCAGGCTCTGCATCAGCGGCCGGAAGGCGGCCTCCGGGCGGTCATGGTCGTAGGCCGGAAACTCCGGCGGCAGCCGCGACTCGGCGGTGAAGGTGGTCAGCTCGCAGCAGGTCTCGTGCATGTCGGCGTAGAGCCGCTCGGGATGCAGATGGCCGAGCCGGGCCAGGTGCTGGAAGCGCGGCTGGGCACGGTTGAGCGACTGCAGCAGCATGAAGTCCGAGACGTCGGCGACCCCGGACTGGTTCGGCGTCGACAGACGCTGGGCCAGGTTGCGGGCCCGTTCACGCATCAGCCCGGCCATTTCGCCGACGAAACGCTGCAGCACCGGCGCCGCCTGCACGTTGAGCAGGGTCGGCAGGAAGTGCTCGTCGAGCACCAGGCTGCCGTCGGGGCGCCGTTCGAGGATGCGCGCCACCGCCAGGCAGGCGTAGGCGCTGCGATCTTCCTGCTCCAGCAGCAGCCGCGGCGCCACTCGCGCCAGGTCCAGGTCGGCGATATCGCCGACCCGCGAGTGCAGGTCGCGCACGCCGCGCGTCTCGGCGCGATAGCGCGAGGCCAGCGACGAGGCTTCCCAGCTCACCTCGGCCACGCCGTCGGTGGCCAGCGGCACGCCCAGATAGACCACCTGGTTGGCCACCGAGGCGTCGTCGATCTCCAGCGCCGGCGGTTCCAGGTCGTCGTCGGGCAGGTGGAAGGGCGTGCCGTCCGGCATCACGCCGCTGGCACGGCTCAGGGCGATGCGCCCGAAGCTCAGGTACTCGGCGTTGAGCTCGAGCGTCAGGAAGCCGTGCAGATAGCCACCGACGCCGCGCAGGCGGGTGTCGACCAGCCCCTGAAGGCTGCGCTGCTGCTGCTGGAAATGCTGGGGCTTGATGAACAGCCCCTCGCTCCAGACCACGGGGTTACGACTGGCCATCAGGTCTCCTTCCTCAGCGCGGCCTCGCGCTCCATCAAGTGCACCAGCAGGTGATAGTCGTGGCCCTGAGCCTCGATCTTCACGACCTTCTTCCACTGCGCCTGGTTGGGGTCGGCGTAGAAGGCAATGATGCCGATGTAGCGCGTGTCTTCCTCGACCTCGAAGGGCTCGTAGAACTTGAACTGGCCGGGCAGCAGGGTGAAGTCGTCATGGGCCAGATAGTTGGTGCCGAGCGCCTCCTCCAGGTCCTCCTGCAGCTGGCGATGGTCGGCCGACATCAGCATCGAGTCGTCCTTGAGCTGCAGGATCTGGAAGCGCAGCGGCGTGCCCTCGCCCTCGACGTTGGGATTCATGTCGTCGGCCGCCAGCATGCTCAGGTCGACCCGCGACGGGCGATCCTCCGGGTAGCCGACCGGGATCGAGGGATCCTTGATGACCTGATAGGTCTTGCCGGCGGCCTCGAAGGTGGAGGCACAGCCGGACAGCATCACCAGCGCACCGACCAGCATCAGGCCTCGCGCCAACGACGCGATGCCGGCCGTACGGGCGATCATGCGCCCTCCCGCTGCTGGCGGCGCACCGACTGATCGTAGGCCTGCTCGAAGACCTCCCAGAACAGCTTCTCGAAGCCCTGCTGGCGGCCGGAGTTGAGCTCCTGGTAATAGTGGCGATACATCTCCCAGGCCCAGCCGTCCTCGTCCTCGCTCTGGCGGCCGGCGCCGCGATAGGCCTGGAAGCGCTTGAGCAGGGCATCCGGCGAGAAGGCGTCGAGGATCGAGCGCAGCGCGGTGCCGATGGCCTCTTCCACCGCCACCTGGTGCTGCTGCTGATGCTCGAGACACTCGGCCACCGCCGCCGGTGCGGAGAGATGCACCGGGCTGCGCTGGGCGGCGAACAGGGTGGTCAGGGTCTGCTCATAGGACTGACCGAGGCGCAGCGGGTTGTCCTCGATCGGCTGCAGGCGACGGTCGCGCAGCGGATAGCGGCTGCCGTCGTGGGCCTGATGCAGGGTCAGCAGGCCATCCACTGTGGCCTTGAGCGTGCGTCCGGCCTCCTCGAGGAAGGCGTGCTGCTCGGCGCTGTCGCGGAAACGCAGCTCGCCGCCGAGGGTCTGCAGCAGCGGCGAGGCGCCGACGTGGCCGACCTCCCCTGCCGCCGGTTCCTGCCAGCGATCCTCGAGCTGCTCGCCGACCGAGCGTTCCAGATCGTTCAACAGCCGTTCATCCATGTCGGGGTCCTCGTAGCGTCGGTTCCTCGGCGCGGCCGGCAGGCCGGCCGCTCCGCCCTGCCCGTCCAGGGCATCGAGCAGTTGGTGATGATCGTCCGCGCCGACCATCGGGTCATCGGACAGCGCGGCCATGGGGTCCTGGTGGCGCTGGGTGGGAGAGGCCTCGCCCAGCGCCTCGAGCGGATCGTGCTGGGCCCGCGGCGCAGCGGCCTCGGCGGGCAGGATCTCGGTGGCCTCGAGCATGTCGTGCTCTTCGTCGACCAGGGTCGCCAGCGGCTGCACGCCGGCGGCTTCGGCCTGACGATCGCCCAGGTGCACGCGCAGGCGATACTCGCCGACCTGCAGCTCGTCGCCGTCGCGAAGCGCCACCCGTCGCTCGCGGCCGATCGGCAGCGTGGCGCGATTGACGAAGGTCTGACCGCTGCGATCGATCAGGCAGAAGCGCCCATCGAGGCGCTGGATCTCGGCGTGACCGGGCCGCACCCGGCCGGCGTGGTCCTGAAGCAGCCAGTCGTCGACCGCCGCGCTGCCCAGGGTGCCGCCGGCCGACGGGAAGACGTGGCTGCTGGTGGAGCGGCCCTCGAGCCGTTCGCTGTTGATGACCACCAGGGTGATGGCCTGCTGCTGAGGGAGCGTCGCGTTCATGGGTTCACCGTGTCATCTGAATGCGTACCCGACGTCGCCGGGCCGTGGCGTGGGCCTCGGGCTGGACGAAGGTGGTCCAGCCCAGCTGACAGCTGCCGCCCTCCCCCAGGCGCATGGGGCTCACTTCGCTTTCCAGGAGCTCGAGCTCCAGGTCGTAGGCCAGGGGCTCACGCAGCACGAACTCCATCAGGGTGCGCAGCGCCTGGTGATCGCGGCCGTCGGGCAGGAAGTCGCGAAAGCGGGCCAGGTCGAGCCCGTGCAGGCGCAGCGCGAACTTGCCGCTGATGTCGTCGACCCGGCTGCCGGCGATCATGTCCTGGCCCAGAGTCGAGGCTCCCAGGCCGGTGCGAGTGCGCTGGTCGGGCGGAATCTCGACCCGCCGATGCACCCAGCTCTCGACCTCGACGCCGTCGAGATCGAAGCAATGACCGACGATGCCGGCGACCACGTCCGGCGAGCGCGATCGGCCGGCCAGCAGGCCGGCGTAGGCCAGCATCTTGCTCCAGTTGATCGGCGTCTCGCCGCGCAGGCGGTCGTCGGCCAGGCCGACCAGGGCGAAGATCGCCGCCGAGAAGCCGTCCGCCGCGCCGTCCTGGTAACGCACGTGCTGGCGATACTTGCGCCAGCCGCGATGCAGCAGCGACAGCACCCGATGGTTGAACAGATTCAGGAAGTCACCGGCCGCGCCCTCGCGATGGGCCTCCGCGTGGGCCATCGCCTCGAGGTAGTAGCCCGGCAGCGGCGACTGGGCGCCCTGCAGCCCCAGGAAGCTGACGCGCATGTCGTAATGGCCGGCCGGACTCGGCGTCAGCGAGAGGATGTCGCTGCCCGGAAAACCCAGCGAGGCCGAGGCCTGGAAGCGCACGCGTTCGCCGGCCGGGTCGGCCTCGCGGTCGCCCTCGAGATCGTCGCCGTGATGCCGGTGGAGCAGCTCCACCAGCTGATAGAAGTCGTAGCGCCGGGCCCCGTCGACCAGGGGAGCGAGCGCTACATCAGGGGCTGCTGGCCCGGCTGCAAGGTCCATGCGTAGCGCTCGCGGTTATGAAGGTTGGTGACGTGCAGCTCGTGGAACGAGTTGATGCTGGCGTACAGCGAGAAGAAGCGGGCCAGCACGCTGGCGAACAGGAACAGGCTGCCCTCGTCGCCGAAGGCCTCCTGATCCAGGGTCATCTCGGAGCGCAGCCCGCGCACCGGCAGGCCGCGATGCAACCGATCCACCGGCTGGGTCTGGATATCGACGATGCCGGCCAGGCGCTTCTGGGCGATACGCTCGGCCTGGCGGTCGACCAGGGCGCGGAAGTCGTAGACGCGCAGCACCGAACACAGGGCGTCGCGATCGAGCAGCGACAGGTAGTTCAGCGACAGGTTGGAGATCAGCGTCCACAGCAGGCTGCCGTCCAGCGTCGGGCGCATGGCTGGGGTCGGCCGGGTGATGTTGCGAAACTCGGCGAAGGCCGGGCTGTCCTCGGTGGGCACGCAGACATCGCCTACGGTCAGCCGCTCGGGCAGCTCGCGATTGCTGCAGGTCAGGCTCAGCGAGATGGTCTCGCGCAGCCCCAGACAGGCCTGCTCGTCGCCGCGAACGAAGGAAATGTCGTGATCGAAGCCATCGCCGCGCAGGCTGTCGCGAACGCGCACCCGGTAGTAGCGGGCCTCGCGGCCGCGGTCGCGCTCGATCTGGTGCTCGAAGCTCTCGAACGGCACGTAGCGGCGCGGCTCGCCGCGGATGCGGCCGGTCTCGCTCTCCAGCCAGCCGTCCACCGCATCGACGCTGAACACCTCGTAGTGGGCGGGGAAACGGCTGCTGGGGCGAATCCGGTACTCGCTGCGCTCACCGCCGAGATCGACCGGATCGGCGTCGTGCTCGAACAGGTTGATCGCCGGGGTGCAGTACAGCGCCAGGTTCTCGTCGCCGATCCGGGCATCCGCCGGCAAGGTCCGTGAGAAGGTGAAACGCAGCCTGAGGCGCTCGGCCGGGCGCGACGGCAGGACATCGCCCAGCCGCTGCAGGTCGAAGAACTGGAAGGCCTCGGGGAAGCACAGGTATTCCTGCAGGATCCGGTAGCCCTGGTAGACGTTGCGCGGGTACGGCAGCAGCGCGTCCTCGGCGGCGAAGCCCACTGGCGCCATCAAGCGCGTGGGCAGCGCCATCGGCTGGCCGTCGACCTCGAGCTCGATGCCGGCCAGGTAGTGGCTCAGCCACAGGTAGAGAGTGCGCGCTGTGTAGCCGCTGCCGCCGAGGTGCAGCCGCAGATCGCCCACGCCCAGAGCGTCGAGGGGCTGGTCGCTGTGCACCGCCAGGTCCAGCTCGACCACCGAGGCCTCACGGGAGTGACGCGCCGCGACACCGTCGTGGGCCAGCGGATAGAGCGTCAGCTCGTGGCAGGTGCGAAAGCCGCAGGCGGTGCCCTCGACCTCGCGACTGGACAGGCTGGTGCCACGAGGCACCGGCTGGGCGGCGCTCAGACCGTGCCAGTGCGGGGTGAACTGTACCATCGTCATGCTCGGCACCGGGCGCAGATAGTTGGGCCACAGCATGCCGATCAGCGAGTGGGTCAGCTCGGGAAACTCATCGTCGACCTTCTCGCGCAGCCGACCGGACAGGAAGGCGAAGCCCTCGAGCAGGCGTTCGACGTCGGGGTCGGTGCTCTGCTCGGACAGGAAGCGGCTGAGGCCAGGATTGCCTTCGGCGAATTCCCGTCCCTGGCGCTTCAGGAAGTCCAGTTCGTCCCGGTAGTAGCGGTTCAGCATGTCGGCCTCAGTTCAGGCACTGGTAGCGCTTGTCGTTGAGCAGCAGGTCGATGGTGGTCTGGGTCGTGTCGCGCCCCAGATCGAGGATGGCCAGGACCTGGAAGCGCAACTGCAGCGGATTGCCCTCGTTGGGCAGGGTCTCGACCTGGACGCGGCGGACGCGCGGCTCGTAGCGCTCGATGCACTCGCGGATGGCGCGCTCGACCTTGAGTTCGAGGTCGAGCACGCCGAGCGTGGCGTCGTTGAAGTCGAGCAGGCCCAGATCCGGGGCACATTCGCTGTGCCCCGGATGGCTGTTGAGCAGGTCGACCAGATGGCGCTTGATCGAGGCCAGGGTGGCCTCGACCGCCGCGTCGCCCTCAGGCACGGGGCGCGCCGGGGTCGACAGGCGCTCGAACAGCCGGGCGCCGAGCGGTCCGCTTCGATCCCTGAAGGCGGTCATGACGTCAGTCCTTGTCGAGGCGTCCCACCAGCGACAGCTCGAAGTTGGCGCCCATGTACTTGAAGTGCGGACGCACCGCCAGCGACACCTGATACCAGCCCGGATCGCCCTCGACGTCGGAGACCTGTACCGAGGCGGCCCGCAGCGGACGGCGGCTGCGCACATCGGCCGGCGGATTCTCCTGGTCGGCGACGTACTGGCGGATCCAGGTGTTGAGCTCGCGCTCGAGATCCTGGCGCTCCTTCCAGGAGCCGATCTGCTCGCGCTGCAGCACCTTGATGTAGTGGGCCAGGCGATTGACGATGAACACGTAGGGCAGCTGGGTGCCGAGCTTGTAGTTGGTCTCGGCCTCGCGTCCTTCCGGGGTGTTGGGGAAGGTCTTGGGCTTCTGCACCGAGTTGGCGGAGAAGAAGGCGGCGTTGTCGCTGCCCTTGCGCATGGTCAGCGAGATGAAGCCTTCCTCGGCCATCTCGAACTCGCGCCGGTCGGTGACCAGCACCTCGGTGGGAATCTTGCTCTGCACCTGGCCCATGGCCTCGAAGGTGTGCACCGGCAGGTTCTCCACCGCGCCGCCGCTCTGCGGGCCGATGATGTTCGGCGCCCAGCGGTACTTGGCGAAGCTGTCGTTCAGGCGCTCGGCGAGCAGATAGGCGGTGTTGCCCCACAGGTAGTGGTCGTGGCTCTCGCTGACCGACTCCTCGTAGTGGAACGACTTGACCGGATTCTCCACCGGATCGTAGGGCGTGCGCAGCAGGAAGCGCGGTGCGGTGAGACCCAGGTAGCGGGAATCCTCGGATTCGCGCAGGCTGCGCCAGCGGGCGTACTTGGGCCCCTCGAAGATCGCCTTGAAGTCCTTGATGTTGGGCAGCTCCTCGAAGCTGTCGATGCCGAAGAAGCTCGGCGCCACCGAGGACAGGAAGGGGGCGTGGGACATGGCGCCGACCGAGGCGGTGTACTGCAGCAGCTTGATGTCCGGGGTGGAAGGCGTGAAGTCGTAGTGACCGATCATCGCCGCCACCGGCTCGCCGCCGAACTGACCGTATTCGGCCGCATAGACGTGCTGGTAGAGCCCGCTCTGGCTGATCTCCGGGGCGAACTCGAAGTCGTCGAGCAGCTCTTCCTTGGTGGCATGCAGCACGTTGAGCTTGATGTTCTCGCGGAAGTCGGTGCGATCGACCAGCAGCTTGAGGCCGCGCCAGGCCGACTCCAGGTGCTGGAACTGCTGATCGTGCAGGATCTCGTCCACCTGATGGCCGATCTTGCGGTCCAGCTCGACGATCATCCGATCGACGACCGACTTGTTGACCTGCTGGTCATCGTCGCTCTTGAGCAGTTCGCCGATGAAGGCGGCCACGCCCTGCTTGGCCACGTCGTAGCCTTCGTCGGCCGGCGCCATGCGGGTCTGCGCCATCACCTGGTCGAGCAGGGAGACGTCTTCGGTGCTCTCGGCGGACTGAGTCTGGGCCTGGGTCTGGGTCGATTCGGTCATGGTGCGTACCTCGCCTCCGTGCGGGGAATCAGGAATCTTTCGAGGGGGCGTCGTCGTCGAGCAGCTGGAGCTCGCTCAACAGCTGATCCCGGGCTTCCGGGTTCTCGATCAGCGCCTGCAGGCGCTCGCGGAACGCCGGCACGTTACCCAGCGGACCTTTCAGCGCCACCAGCGCCTCGCGCAGCTCGACCAGCTTGCGCAACTCGGGCACCTGGCGCGCCACGCTGTCCGGCGAGAAGTCCTGCAGGGAGTTGAACTCGAGCTCGACGCCCAGCTCGCGACCGTCGTCCGCGGCGCCTTCCTCGAGGCGATTCGGCACGCTGGTCTGCAGGCCGAGGCCTGCCTCGCGCATCACGGACTGGAAGTTGTTCTTGTCCACCGAGACGGCATCCCGCTCCTCGATGGGGGTTTCCTCGGCGCCGCCCTTGAAATCGCCGACCACCAGCAGCTTCTGGGGCAGCTCGGTCTCGGCCTGCTGATCCCCGGTGGCAGGAACGTACTTGATGTTGATGCGCTCTTTGGGCGCAACGGAGCCTTCCTTGGACATGGAGAACCTCTCCCTGCGAATGACGACACTTGTTGGACCAGCAACGACCCGGTTGTTCGTCATGGCATGAACCATGTCGGCGTGACCGAACCGCAACAGTAGTAGTTTCCCGCCGGATGGAGAGCATGAACGCTCGGCGGGTGAAGAAAACGAGCGCGAGGCTACCACCCTTCACATGACTGTCGAGGGCTTCCACAGTGGCGCCGCTCTCCCTGCGCCAAGCCCCGCCCTTTCCCTCATTGCACAAAAATGCGCCATTTATCGCGATCTCCAGCCAAACCGGAGGAAAAGATGTTTCTTTTTGTAACTTAAAAACCCCATGTAAGATATTTCCTACATCACGCGTCTTGAAAGGAGTACGTTAGCAACTCTTTATGTAAGACGTATTCTCACTCTCACCACGCAGCGGGTTCCTGAAAGCCTCGTGACGGAAAGCGAACAGATGCACGAAACGGCACATGACGGCCTCCCTTACGGATCGTCATCCTGGGAGTCAGGGGCTGCCCGCAACGCAATGAAGACAAGGAATCGTGGCGGAGAGCGGAGAGTGGGGTAAGTCAGCGAAAGACAAGGCGGCAGGTCAGGCGCGGCCGACGCCGAGCATGGCTCGCTGAGGCAGATGGGACCGGTGGGATGTATCGGTCTTCGGGAGCCGGCGATAGCGCAGATCGAGCGCACTCACGCACTCATGGCGCCTCGGGATGCTTGCGTTGCCTGCCGATCGCCATTGAGAAGGAGGGACGACTATCCCTGGCGGAGCAATCGATTGAGTCGCGGTGCGAAAAAACTCTCATCGGATACGACGAGTGCCGTTCACAGCTTGTGGAACTTTACCTTTCAACAAGCCTACGCTTTGCCCTACTCGGCGGTTCAGCACCTCAAGGAACAGGTCACATTCTGCTGGGTGATTCATTCGGCCCGAGTCACCCATGCCCTGGCTAGAGCTAGCTTCGGCGGCCTGCTCCAGCTCCACTCGGAGGGGGAAGTATCTCGATCCATTCATGCTGCCCCCGGAGGCGCATGCCCTCATCCTTGGCGACCTGAACCTCGAGCTCGAGGGACCATACCGGTAGCGATAGAAACATCAGACCACAAAGCAACCCACCTAATACATTCTCCCTCACAATCTAGAAGCCATATCTCGCCGGAAATTTCGACAGGGGCGGGCCATGATTCAACCATTTTTCTTCGGCTAGCGCTTCAGCTTCCTGGCGCTGCTCATATGTCAAGAGATCCCGATTTCTTTCCATAAGGCTTTTAGGGTAATGATCACCTGCCTCTTCACGCATTGCATAAAGAATTGCCCATCCCTTCACAGGATTCCTCTCCACCCCGCACTGACTGCCCCCAAACTCTTGAAAGGTATCGGGATTAAGGTAACACCACGCAACTCCAAATCTAGCATCCAACATCCCTGCGCCAGAGACTTTAACTTCCCACTCCCAAGACTCTTGCTCTTTACCTTGCTCCTCCAACATACTAGAAACTGTTCGCATCGCAGGCACATATCCTTGTTCTGCCGCCTGTCGTGCAAGTTTTTCCGCGTCTTCTAGACGACTCTCTTCCGACCAATAAAAGCCATATCCATCTCGAATCATCTTGGCCAGACGATCCTGGGCTTCAGGGTTACCGGCTTCTGCGGATTTCTCCAGCCATTCATGGCCTTCATCTCTATCGTCCAGAGCGCCATAAATGTAATACAGCGCCAACATGGCGTCGGTGTCTCCGTCCTCGGCTAGAGGCAACTGTTCATCGCGCGCCTTTTCGCGCCAGCCTTCGTCATCTTCGGGGCACTCGCCACCAGCGACGCAGGCGCCGCCGCTCCATAGGCGCAGCATCGAATAAGGATCATCATGTCCTGCAGCCTGGAGATACCAATCCATGGCCTCGTGTGATAGTCCTCTAGCCAGCAGACGGTTCGCCTCCCCCAGATAGTACATGGACTCGACATCTCCCGCCTCGGCGGCCTTCTCAAGATAGGGCTGCATCTTGATCCACTCTGACAGCCCCCAGAGCCGCATGCCTTCGTCTTTAGCGGCCTGAACCTCGGGCTCGAAGGCCCATGCCGACAGAGGGCATACTAGACATGTAACGAGTAGCAGGGCGGTACACCATGATCGCCGCATCCTAGTAACCAAAACGCGGTGGGAAGTTAGATAAAGGGGGCTCTTTTTCGACCCACTCTCTTGCTAACATCTTGGCTTGCTCAATTTCTTCAGAGGTTATTTCGTCTTTGTTACGCCTCATTGCACTTTGCGCAGAATGGTTGCTAGTTTCTTCCACCATAGCTAACAGGATTGCCCATCCAAGAACGACGTCTTGCTTATTCTGACACATGTCGATTCCAGCTTCGGAATTAAGCTCTTGCGGATTTAAATAGCACCACCCTATCCCGAAGCGCTCCCCGACATCGCCATGTTCAGAGGCTTTTACAGTCCACTCCCAAGCTTGCTCAGGCTTCTCTTGTTTCTCCAGCACACCTGCTAAGTCACTCATCGCAGGCACATAGCCCTGTTCTGCAGCCTTACGAAACCACTCCTCAGCGGCTTCCAGACGCCTGGATTCCAAGAAGTACCAGCCCTGGCCGCCACGAATATTCATCCCCAGCCGCGTCTGGGCCTCGGGGTTGCCCGCTTCCGCCGCTTTTTCCAGCCATTCCTGTCCATCTCCACTATCGTCCACCAGGCGATAGATATGGTAGAGTGCCAGCATGGCGTCAGTATCCCCTGCCTCGGCCTTAGGTAGAGTCTCGGCCAGGGCCTTCTCTCGCCAGCCCTCAGCGTCCTTCGGGCATTCGTCACCGGCGATGCAGGCGCCGCTCTGGAACAGGCGCAGCATGGCATAGGGTTCGCCTTGCTCGGCAGCTTTGAGATACCAGTCCAGGGCCGCTCGCGTCATATTCATCATGCGCTGACGACGCTCCGCTTCTCCCATGTAATACATGGCCTCAACATCACCGGCCTCGGCAGCTTGCTCTAGATAGGGCAAAGCCGAAGTCGAGTGCTGGATGTTGTAAAGGCGCATGCCTTCGTCCTTGGCGGCCTGCACCTCGGGCTCGAAGGCGGAGGCCGATGGAGGACATACCAACCATGCCAGGATCAGCGGGGCTGTGAACCATGATCTACGCATCCTAGAAGCCAAAACGGGGTGGGAAGTTGGATAGAGGCGGCTGCTTGTTTAGCCATTCATCGAACATGGCTTCAGCTTTGTTCTTCTGACGGTCATTAAGCTCGCCCTCATTCCACTCAAGGACTCTTTCGGCAGCCCGAAGCTCTATTCCTCTTTTAAGGGCCGTCAATATGGCCCAGCCTTTCATTACATCTCTCTTATTACTGCAAACATCAACACTTGTTTCCTTGTTCAGCTCTTCAGGGTTGAGGTAACACCAACCCAGAGTCAAACGGTCATCTACATGACCATTATCAGAAGCTCTAACCTTCCATCTCCAAGCCTGGTCATGCTTATCTAATTTTTCTAATACGTCAGACAAACTACTCATCGCCGGCACATAGCCCTGCTCCGCGGCTTTACGAAACCATTCCTCGGCAGCCTCCAGGCGCCGGGATTCCAGGAAGTACCAGCCCTGACCGCCACTAATGTTCATGCCTAGCCGCGTCTGGGCTTCGGGATTGCCCGCTTCCGCCGCTTTTTCCAGCCATTCGACGCCCTCTCCGCTGTCGTCCATCAGGCGATAGATATGGTAGAGCGCTAGCATCGCATCGGTATCGCCCGCCTCGGCCCTGGGTAGAGTCTCGGCAAGCGCCTTCTCGCGCCAGCCCTCGGCGTCCTCCGGGCATTCGTCGCCGGCCACGCAGGCACCACCCTGGAAAAGGCGCAGCATGGCATAGGGATCGCCCTGTTCGGCGGCCTGGAGATACCAGTTCATGGCTTTCAGGGTCATCCCGCCCATCTTCTGACGTCGCTCAGCTTCACCCATATAGTACATGGCCTCCACATCACCAGCCTCGGCGGCTTCTTCCAAATAAGGCAACGCTCTTGTCGACTCGCCAATATTATAGAGTCGCATGCCTTTGTCTTTGGCGGCCTGGTTCTCAGGCTCGAGGGCGGTGGCCGATAGAGGACACGCCAGCAATGCTAGAGTCAGCAAGGCCATGCACCATGATCGCTGCATCCTAGAAACCAAAACGCGGGGGAAAATCAGACACATCTGGCCCTTTATTCACCCATTCCTCAACAAGAGCTTCTGTGCGTCTTTTTTGCTCTTCGGTGAGTAGATTCTTATTGTCTTCAAGGATGTCTGAAGCTGTCTCATTACCCACTTCTTCTTTCAAAGCAGCTAAAATCGCCCACCCCTTTACGGCATCTTGCTCGACAGGGCAAAGATCAACCTCTGCGAGATTCTCATATTCACCTGGATTCAAATAACACCAGCCCACTCGGGTCCGCAAACTTTCATCACCCAGATCAGAGCCCTTGAGACTCCACCTCCAAGATCCTTCAAAGTCCTCAAGCTTGATTAACACCTCACTTAGGCTTTTCATCGCCGGCACATAGCCCTGTTCAGCGGCCTTTCTAAACCATTCTGCGGCAGCCTCCAAACGCCTGGACCCCAGAAAGTACCAGCCCTGACCGCCACGAATATTCATGCCCAGCCGCGTCTGAGCTTCGGGATTGCCCGCTTCCGCCGCTTTTTCCAGCCATTCGACGCCCTCTCCGCTGTCGTCCATCAGGCGATAGATATGGTAGAGCGCCAGCATGGCATCAATATCCCCTGCTTCGGCCTTGGGTAGAGTCTCGGCAAGCGCCTTCTCGCGCCAGCCCTCGGCGTCCTCCGGGCATTCGTCGCCGGCCACGCAGGCACCACCCTGGAAAAGGCGCAGCATGGCATAGGGATCGCCCTGTTCGGCGGCCTGGAGATACCAGTTCATGGCTTTCAGGGTCATCCCGCCCATATTCTGACGTCGCTCAGCTTCACCCATATAGTACATGGCCTCCACATCACCAGCCTCGGCGACTTCTTCCAAATAAGGCAACGCTCTTGTCGACTCGCCAATATTATAGAGTCGCATGCCTTCGTCCTTGGCGGACTGCACCTCGGGCTCGAGGGCGGTAGCGATGCCAGGCAGGATTATCAGAATACTGGCGAGTAAAATATGGGTAAGGCGCATCCTTACGACTCCCGGTAGGTTACATGTGTGCCGCCTGGTGTCGTCACCCGTTGGCATTGAACATCTGCATCTCGTCCCAGGCGGTTGGCTATATCGATATACTTGTTTCTCGCCCTGAGGACTTCAGGCAACACAGATCCTTTCTCTTCCATGAACTGATCCAGTCGATAACGGTTCTCGCAATAGGCCTGTCCGCGAGCTGCCTTATTATCGCGTTCATTTTCGCTGTCCTCGGCGCCGGCATAATCGCCATCGGCCGACATTCGGGCCACGGCCTTCTCGAACAATCGCTGGGCGGCGCTGCGACGATAAACCCCATCGCGATGCCCCTGCTCTATCCACTCCAGGCATTGAGCAATGGCGATCTGCTGCAGATCGATGGCATCGTCATACTCGTCTCCCTTCATATAGCTCCACAGGCTCGGCCGGGTGGCCAGCACGTTCAGCAGCGGCCCCAAGGCCTCGGGGGTAAGATGTTGAACCCAAGCGGACATTTGAGAAGATAGCTCGGAGTTCCCCGAGGTATCGACAATGGCAAAGGCGATAACCCCAGCGCGATCGCTCTGGGTCAACTGGTTGTAGAGTCGCCGAATGCCGTCCCGTCCTCGAGCCGCCAGCAGCCCCACGTCCAGCAGCGTGGTGGTGGCCAGATAAGTCAGCTGACTGATGCTATCGAAGGCGTCCTCATCGACCCAGTCGACGAAGCCATAGTCGTTGTCGCGCAGGGCCTGGCCGATCATCATCAGCCACAGATCCAGCTGCTCGAGGTCCAGCTCGACGGCAATCTTCCCGCCCACCGTGACGCCGGCGAACACCTTGGCCTTGGCGTAGGCCACAAACCGGCCATTGCGAAGCCCCAGCCGGAACCCCAGCTCGGCCCCGATACCCACGCCGACCTCCCCACCCAGCAGAGCTTGGCCGAGGCCACGCCACTGGTCCAGGTCACGTTGCTGTGTCTTGAGGCTGAGCCAATCCTGATCCGCAAGCTGGGGCAGCTGACGGGTGATATCCTCGGGCGGCTGCCAGCGCAGCTCACACTGGGTCTGCAACCCGAGCGTCGCGCCGGCGAAGGCCTTGAGGGTCGCGCCTTCGGCCTCGCGCTGGGCCCAATCGACGCCGGTCAACTGCAAGCCGTTCTCATTGAACGCCAAACCGGTCTCGGCGCCCAGGGCCACGCTGGCGCCGGCGAAGCCCTTGGCCACCAGTTCCATGCGGATGGAGTAGCATCCCATGCTGCGCCTTTCTCCATCGCGGTTGGCCAAGACCGCGTCGAAGGGAACGGCCTCATCCTCCCCCGGAAGATGCAGGGTACCCAGGCTGATTTCCCCTCGGGCCAGACTCCAGGTGCCCTTTACCTCCCACTGGAAGCCGGCCTTCACTCCGGCGCCATGATCCTGGCCAGCCTCCCAGCCACCGTCTTGCCTTTCTAGGGTTCCCTGACGCTTCTGCTCGGCGCCAAGTTGACCACCGCCGCTGCTCTCTACCTTGACGTCGAAAAGCTCAAGGCTAGCGTCCCGCTCGAGCAGCGTCAGTGATTCGTCAAACTCGTGGGAGAGCGCCTGATTCAGCTCGCCATGAGGCATGCCGACCAGGCGCAGCATCTGTGCCTGGGCACTGGCGTCGAACAGACGCAGCGTCTCACGGGCAGGACCGGTGAACAGCATACGCTGCAGGGCCTCACCCCATTGCGACCTGGCACCATCGTCCCTTAGCGAGGCCACCTCATACGCCTGGTCGTCGAGATACTGGAAGAACGTCTCCGGCCGGAAGAAGCCGAGGCCTTCATCGAACCACTCGGCTCGGCGCTCGATCTTCTCGCAGCCCTGTCCCTCCAGCCACTGCGACAAGGCGGTTTCCGGGGCCTCCCATAGCGTAGCCGGCAATGCCCCATCCGCCTCCAGTTGGCGACTCAATTGCTGTCGCTCGTCCTCACTCATGTCTCGCTGGAGCTGATGCAAGCTGAGATGACTCAGCGCACGCGCTCCCTGCGGCGAGCTGAACTCGCGCAGCGGAAAATCCTTGCGCACCAGCACATCGATGCTCTGCTTCTCGTACCCCAGTGCATGGCGCTGATCTTCTAGATCAGCCTGCCAGAACAGCACACGTTGGGGCTGCATGGCCGCCACCGCCTGACGGGCAGTGGCATAAAGCGCGTCGAGCTGTGAGGTCCGGCGCTCGAAGCGGCGACGCTCCTCGGCGAAGAGGTGCATGGGCAAGGCGGCATTGCCGGCGGTGGCGGTCGTCCACTCCTCCAGCCTGGCCTCGACGTCGTCGTAGATATCCACCGCCTCCTTGAGAAGACGATTGTAGTGATTGAAGGCATCGATGCCGGGATCAAGGTCCGCTCTCGAGGTCTTGAGCGCTGGATCCGCCAAGGCCCACTCGGGAGTGGCGATGCCCAGCGTCGCGAGCGCCACGATACTGTCCCGGTAGGCTTTGATATCCTCGTTCATCAGCTCGACGCGCTCGGAGAAGTAGTCGACGAGCGCCGTGCAGCGGGACGAGTCCTTGGGAGACATGCTTTCGCAGTCGGCAAGGAAGTCTTGATATTCCTTGAGAGCTTCCTGGAGGGGGAGCAACTCGCCAGGCTGAGTCACGGAGATAGCGTCGCCCACGACCCTCGCTCGACAGAGGCGATAGGTTTCCAGCGCCTCGGCGATATCGTCCTCCCAGGGCCCGTAGTAGCGACTCCCATCGATGACGTAGCCTTGCGCCTGTGCCCGCTCGCTCCCCTTGCGATAGAGCGCATTCAGTTCATCGAGTAGCTGCGTTTCTTCGGGATGTTGAGCCCGCTCATGATAGTAGGAAATCGACACGATCAGCGGGGATACCCAAAACCAATCAGTCTCGGTCAGGCCTTCGTGCTCGGCCACGCGACGGGCGGCATCCCCCTCGGCCTCTCCGCTAAGTTCGGCCAAGCGACTCAACATGTTACGGCACTGTTGTCGCTCGCCCTCGTTGAGGAAGTTTTCCGGCCGCGCTGGCAGAAAACACTCCATCAAACCGGCGTCATCGTTCAAGTGAACCTGCCGCGCCTCCGGATCTTCCACTGCGACCCAACCCGCCAGCTCGTCTGCCGCTTCATGCAATGACTCGGCGACGCTTTCGGTCAGTAGCCAGAAGGTACCAGTGCCGGTCAGGTAGAGAATATCGGCCCAAGCATCGTCCTCACAGGGAGGCGGGGCGGCTTCCTGTACTTCCCCGCCTGCAGCGGGCGGCGGATCGAAAAATGGCAACTGCAGCACCGTGAACTCTAGCGGCGAGGATGAGGCGGAAGACGCCTTCGCGATCCAGTCTCCAGTCTTTCGCCTTGCCCCCGTACCGGGCAGCGTCAGGGTCCCGTCGCGCAGGATCATATCCGGGTCTTGGATCTCCGGATTCAGCTCCAGTAGTTTTTCGACCGAGACCTCCCAGGTCTCGGCCAGTTCGCTCAGGGTATCGCCATCCTTGATCACATAGTCCATTCGAGCGTGTTCCTATCTTGTGCCTGAAGCATCTCCATGCGTTCGCGAAGGGCCTTGACCTTGCGCCAGGCCGGCTGATCCGAATCGAGGATCTCGCAACTCTCCTCGCTCTCGCGCCATGCCGTCTGCTGCACATAGGGCAGCAGACTCTCCAGGTGGCGGGCCCGGGTGATGCCGTGACGGTTGAGCACGGCCAGCCCTTCCAGCCAGGCGGCGTCGACCTCGTCGAGCCGACCCCCCAGCCGCTCGGCCAGGAACCAGGCCTGAGGGGCCGCCTTGAGCGCCGCTTCCATGTCGGGCGTCAGGCGCGGCGGGGCATCCAGCGCATCGGCTGCCTCGAGCCTCTTCCAAGCCTGCCAATGCCCCGTGGGCGTGGGGATGGCGAGCTCGCCTAGCGGCGACAAGATTTGCGCCAGCGCTGCGGGCTCGGCGCTGGCCAGTAGAGCGGTCAGGGCCGCCGGGTCCTGCAGGTTGACCAGCGACTGCCCGCCGTGAGGGTCCGCCCAGACGAACAGGTCCTGCAGGTGGGCGATCAGCTCGGCAATGTCCGTCGTCGGTAACGGCTGACAGCACCAACCCAGGCGGCGTTCACGACACAGGGCCTCGCCGACGCACCAGGCGTCGCTGCCGGGCTCGAGAAGCACGGCCCAAGGGCCGGCCTCCTGCAGCGGGGCAAGCGGCGTGGCGGCGAACAGCGGCACGTGTTCATGGATGCCCTCGTGGCCCAGCAGCGCGCCACTTGCCTCGGAGGCACGGCGCTGGTCGAGGACCATCACCAGGGAGCGTTCGGGCGACAGCCAGGCCTCGGGCTCGCCGCTGAGGTAGGCCCGCTCGGGCAGGCGCGCTAGCCAGCCAGGCATGGGCAATCCTCCCGGCTGCACTGAGTCTCGCTGATCTTGCCGCACAGCGGCATCAGCGACGCTTCCGAGAGCTTGTAATCGAGCAGCGGGGGCAGCGCGATGGGCGTGATTGCCTCATGTGTCTCCGGCTCGGCATGGCCGGGCAACAGCGGCGCCTGGGCGCCCTGGCCGGTGCCGCTGCCGGGGCTGCCGCCAGCGTTGACCTTGACGCTGGGGCCGACGATGGTGATGCCGCCGCCGTCGATCTTGAGGAAGCTGCCGCCGGCCTTGAGGGTCAGCTCGCTGCCGGCTTCCATGACCACCTTCTGGCCGGCCTTGATGTGCAGTTCGCGGCCGCTCTCGGTGAGCCAGGCCTGGCCGGCACTGAGGTGCAGGCTGCCGTCGATGGTCAGGTGCTGGGCGCCATCGTTCTTCTCGCGCCGCTCGCCGTGCACGCTGTGATGATCATCGCGGTCGATCTCGGCGATGCGGTCGCGCTCGATCTTGAGGTCGCTGTCGCGGCGGATCTCCTCAAGACGGTCGTTCTCGGTCAGCAGTTCCAGATCTTTCTGGGCGTGCACCCAGATCTGCTCCTGGTCGTGCTGGTCCTCGAAGCGCAGTTCGTTGAAGCCTTCACCCTGGTGGGTCTGGGTGCGCAGCACGGTGCGCGTCTTGTGTTCGGGCAGCGAGTACGGCGGCGTGTTGACCGCGTGGTAGGTGCGGCCAGTAATCAACGGCTGGTCCGGGTCGCCTTCCAGGAAGGAGACGATCACCTCGTGGCCGATGCGCGGGATCGCCATCATGCCGTAGCCGCCGCCGGCCCAGTCCTGGCTGACCCGCAACCACGCACTCGCCGTCTCGTCCGGCGCCGCATAGCGGTCCCAGGGGAACTGGCAGCGCACGCGGCCGTGCTCGTCGCAGTGGATCTCCTCGCCCTCGGGGCCGACCACGAAGGCTACCTGGGGGCCGTCGACTCGCGGCTTGGGCTGAGGCGCGGGGCGCCAGGCGGCGTCGTCCGGGGTCAGGCTCAGGGTGTTGTGATACCGCGTCATGGCTTCCGAGCCTGACTCTCCGGCCTGGCCCCGCAGGCCATCACGGTCACTGGCGGTAATGCCGACGGCATCTTCCTCCAGCGCCTGGGGCTGCTCGCCCTGGTGGACCACCTTGATGACCTGCCAGCCGCGATTGAACTCGCCGACGTCATGATCGGCCAGGGTGAAGCGCGCGCCCGGGGTGAGCTCGGGCAGGTCGCTCTCGCCGTCGAGCGTCAGGGCGTCGTGGCGCAGGTGCTCGAGGCGATGGCGGGTGAAGGCTCGACCCGAGGCATCGGCCTTGTAGCGGCCTGGGTAGTCGTAGTGTTCGTAGTCCGACCGTTGTGAGTGCGCGTCCAGGCCCGCGGCCTCCCGATCATGAAGCTGATCGTAGGCCGGCTGCTTGAACGAATAGTCCTTGAGCTGGGCCCGGGCCGGGCGCACCCGGGCGGTCTGGGTCAGCCGCCGCAGGTGGCCCTTGGGCGCGCTGCCGCCGGCGCGATGCAGATAGGTGCGCTCGCCGAGCCCGGTGAGCACCTGGGGGGCGTCGGCGAACACCAGCCGATGGGCGCCGAGATCGGCGTCCTCGAATTCATGGAAATAGAACAGCCCTTCCTCGGCGGCCAGGCGCTCGAGAAAGGCGAGGTCGGTCTCGCGGTACTGCACGCAGTACTCGCGCTCGGCGGGCTCGCGACTCACCGCGAAGGCCACGTCGGTCAGGCCGCGTTCCTCGCACAGAGTATTGAGGATGGTCAGCGGCGAGACGCGCTGGAAGATGCGCGAGTTCTGACGCAGCGAGAGCCGCCACAGCGAGGGGCGGATCACCACCTCGTAGTGGCTGCGGCGATGGCCGCGGTCGCCACGGCCGAACTCGGCCACGATGCCGTGGACCCGGCGCTGGGCCACGCCGTCCTGCCACACGGTCAGGCTCGCCGGGCGATCGAGCAGTGTCTGTGGCGAGAGGTCCGCGGCGCGGCTGGCGACGCGCACCTGCAGATGGAAGGGCGCCGAGAGCGCCTCTTCATGGGTGAAGTCGACGACGGCCAGGTCGGCCTCATCGGCCCCCGTGAGGCTCAGGGTGAACTGCAGTCCATTGGCCTGGGTCATGGCATCCCTCCTGGAGGCCGTGTCCGATCCTTGGATCACCGGCCGCGAAGGGCCGGCGAAAGGGCTAGATTACGCGAGTGCGGCGCCGACACAAGTCGACGGCGGCATGGCTCAGGGCTCGCCTGACGGACGAGAACGACCAGCGCTGAGACATGCCGCCGCCAGGGCCGAGGCCCTGGCGACGAAGACGGTGCCCGCCGGCGCGAGCATTGGCTGGGGCACCGCAGGGCGCGAGGCGATCAGGCCTCGATCGGGGCGCGCCAGTCGTCGGAACCGGAGGTGCCGGCGACGGTGTGTTCCCAGTCGATCTTGCGATAGGCCAGGGACACGTCCATCAGCTGGGTGAACTCGGAGCTGTTGGAATCCTGGGCATGGGGCATGCGCAGGTTGATGTCGACGATGGTGGCGTCGGTCAGCGAGGTGGTGAAGAAGTGCTCCTGCTTGCCCTCGACGGAGGTGCGGTACCACTTCAGCTCGACGTTCGGCAGCATCTCGCCGGAGGCCAGGGCGTTGTACATCAGCGGCACGGCCTTGTTCAGGGCCACGGTGAAGATGAACGGCTTGTGGGCGCGCTGGCCGGAGGGCTGACCGGACTGCGGGTCGGTCGGCACGGTGACGATGTGCTTGAATTCCTGCACCAGCATCTGGTCCTCGTGACCCTCGACGTAGATGTTGCCGACGGACTCGGGGGTGAAGGCACCGGCGGTGATGTTGCCCTGGGTCTGGCCTTCGATGCTGATATAACACGGCGTAGGCATGTGTCTGCTCCTTGACGATGAATGACGGTGTCCGATGGACACCCTGAATAAGCACTTCCTGGGCCAATGTATAAATAATTATTAAAAATCAGTTTGTTATAGAATTCATGCCGCACATGGATAAATATACTTAGGCAAGATATTGCCCAGACCGAGCAAGAAGTTGCCCAGCGGGCAAGATCTTGCCCGTCTTGCTCAAGACCACTCAGATCCACCCAGGCCCGCTCAGGCCCTTGGCGTGGCGAAAGCCATCACCTCGGCCACGCTGTCATGCCCCAACGCCAGCTGGAACAGCCGATCGAGCCCCAGAGCCACGCCGCTGCCCGCCGGCATGCCGGCCTCGAGCGCGGCCAGCAGGCGCTCGTCCACGTCGACCTCGGGCAGGCCGGCAGCTCGACGGGCGACGTTGTCTTCCTCGAAGCGGGCGCGCTGCTCCGCGGCGTCGGTGAGCTCGTCGTAGCCGTTGGCGAGCTCCAGGCCGTGGCGGTAGACCTCGAAGCGCGAGGCGACCCACTCGCCGTCTTCGGGGTCGCGATGGCGCCGCGCCAGCGCCGCCTGGCCGGCCGGGTAGTCCACCACCACGTCGATGCCCTCGCGTCCCAGCTGCGGCTCGATGGTAAGGCTGATCAACAGATCCAGGCAGTCATCGCGCGAGGCCTCGGCAATGTCGAGCCCGCCGGCCTCAGCGGCCCGGCGACGCAGGGCGTCGAGCGGTTCGCGGAAGGGATCGAGCCCGAGGTGTTCGCGAAACAGCTCGCGGTAGCGGCGGCGACGCAACGGGCCGGGATCTTCCGGCAGCGCCCGGCGGATCAGCGCCTCGGTCTCGGCGATCAGGCCCTCCAGGTCGAGGCCCGGGCGATACCACTCCAGCATGCTGAACTCGAGGTTGTGGCGCCCGCCCACCTCGCCGTCGCGGAAGCTGCGGGCGATCTGGAAGATCGGCCCGCTGCCGGCGGCCAGCAGCCGCTTCATATGGAACTCCGGCGAGGTCTGCAGCCACAGCCGCTCGCGGCCGGCCGGCGTCACGGCCTCGCAGGACAGCGAGGCCAGGTGCACGTCGGTGCTGCCGCCGTGGCCGAGCACCGGTGTCTCCACCTCCCACACGCCGCGCTCGGCGAAAAAGGCCCGCACCTCAGCCATCAAGCGTGCACGCTCGCGCAGCGTCGCGATCTCGGCCGTGGGCCGCCAATCAACCGTCATCGATATGTCTCCTGAAACAACAGAAGGCCACACCCGAGAGAGTGTGGCCTTCTAAGGGCGAGGTTCGCCGCGCTAGCGCCCTCTCCGAGCGACGCTCAGGGAAGGCGGATCCCGGTGAGGCGGCGGAGTTTAGCAGCGCTAAATGAGCAAGCCGATCCGGGATTCAACGCCGCCTGAGCGAGCGCAGGAAGGGCCCGACATCAAGCGCGGGAGACGTACTCGCCGGTACGCGTATCGACTTTCAAGACTTCGCCCTGGTTGATGAATAGCGGCACGCGCACCACGGCGCCGGAGGACAGGGTCGCCGGCTTGGAGCCGCCCTGGGCGGTATCGCCCTTGAGGCCGGGATCGGTCTCGGTGACTTCCAGCTCGATGAAGTTCGGCGGGGTCACGGCGATGGCGTTGTCGTTCCACAGGGTCACGGTGTAGACGACCTGCTCCTTGAGCCACTTGTCGGTCTCGCCCAGGGCCTTCTTCTCCACCGCGTACTGCTCGAAAGAACCGTCGGTCTTCATGAAGTGCCACATGTCACCGTCGGTGTAGAGGTACTCCATGTCCAGCTCGAGCACGTCGGCGCCTTCCAGCGACTCGCCGGACTTGAAGGTGCGCTCCCAGACGCGGCCGGTCATCAGGTTGCGCAGCTTGACGCGATTGAAGGCCTGGCCCTTGCCCGGCTTGACGTAATCATTCTCGAGGATGGCGCAGGGGTCACCATCCAGCATGACCTTCAGACCGCCCTTGAATTCGTTGGTAGAATAGTTCGCCATGATGATCGTTCCATATTCCAGCGCGCCGCTGGCCGAGGCCAAGGGCGCGCGCAAGCAAATGACAGTGGCCGAGGGGCAATCCCTCGCTCGCCTCGAAGTGTGCCCCGCATGATAACCCGAAGCCCGATTCCTTTGCAGTGCCGGCCCGCCGAGCCCGCCCCCGGCGCCTGGCAGGCGCAGCTGGCCGGCGCGATTCGCGACCCGCACGAGCTCTGCCGCCGGCTCGGCCTCGCGCCCGACTGGTTGCCCGGCGCCGAGGCCGGCCATCGTCTGTTCGAGGTGCGCGTGCCGGAGGCCTATCTCGCCCGCATCCGCCCCGGCGACCCGAGCGACCCGCTGCTGCGCCAGGTGCTGCCGCTCGGCGAGGAGGCCGAGGCCGCGCCCGGTTTCGTCGCCGACCCGCTCGAGGAGGCCGGCCATACCCCGAAGCGCGGGCTGATCCACAAGTACGCCGGCCGGGTGCTGCTGATCGCGAGCCCCGCCTGCGCGGTGAACTGCCGCTACTGCTTCCGACGCCACTTCCCGTATGAAGAGAACGCGCCCTCGCGGGCCCAGTGGGAGGAGACGCTAGCCTACCTGCGCGACGACGCCTCCATCCACGAGGCGATCCTCTCCGGCGGCGACCCGCTGGCGGCCAGCGACCGCCAGCTGGCCTGGCTGGTCGAGCGCCTGGAGGCCATCCCGCACCTCAGGCGGCTGCGGATTCACACCCGGCTGCCGGTGGTGATCCCCGACCGCATCGACGGCGCCCTGCTCGACTGGCTCGGCAGCACGCGGCTGCAGAGGGTCATGGTGCTGCATATCAACCATGCCCAAGAGATCGACGACGCCGTGGTCGAGGCCTGTCGGCGGCTGCAGGCCGCGGGCGTGACCTTGCTCAACCAGAGCGTGCTGCTGCGCGGGGTCAACGACGATGTCGACACGCTGGCCGCGCTCTCTGAGCGGCTGTTCGAGGCCGGCATCCTGCCCTACTACCTGCACGTGCTGGACCCGGTCGCCGGCGCCGCCCACTTCGATATCGACGACGACGCGGCCCGCGCGCTGGTCGCCGAGCTCAGGACGCGACTGCCCGGCTTCCTGATGCCGACCCTGGTGCGCGAGGTGCCGGGCGAGGCCAGCAAGACGCCGCTATAGGCGGCACGGAAACGGGAGGCGGCACGGGGTCAGACCCTTAAGCCCCCTTAGGGATTTTGTCCCTAAGGGGGCTTAAGGGTCTGACCCCACAGCGGGCTTCCACAGCAGGCTTAAAGAAAACCCGAAGGCCTGGGCCTTCGGGTTTTCTTGTAGCTAGGCGCTGGTCAGGCCAGCGTTTCGGCGGTCACGTTGGCCGCCGGCTCCTCGGTGGAGTGCTTGCGGTTGATCGCGCTCAGCACGCCCTTGATCGAGGCGCTGGTGATGCTCTCGTCGGTGCCGACGCCAAACACCGCCTCACCGTTGACGCGCACCTCCACATAGGCGATCGCCTCGGCGTCGGCGCCCTGGCCGCGGGAGTGCTCATGGTAGTCGATGATCTCGACGTCATGGCCCTCGCTGGCCAGCGCCTTGACGAAGGCCGCCAGCGGACCGTTGCCCTGGCCCTGGATGACGCGGCGCGCCCCCCCCTCCTCGACGGTGGCGTCGAGGGTCACGGTGGGGCTGTCCGGCTCGGAGGACATGCGATGGCTGATCAGGGCGAAGGGCTCGCGCTGCTCGAGGTACTCGTCGACGAAGGCCTGGTAGATCATCTCGGAGGTGATCTCCTTGCCCAGCCGGTCGGCCACTTCCTGCACCACCTGGCTGAACTCGATCGACAGGCGGCGCGGCAGCTCGATGCCGTGCTCCTGCTCGAGGAGGTAGGAGACGCCGCCCTTGCCGGACTGGCTGTTGACGCGGATCACCGCCTCGTAGCTGCGGCCCACGTCGAGCGGGTCGATCGGCAGGTAGGGTACCGCCCAGACGGCATCCGGGTTCTCGCGGCGCTCGGCCATGCCCTTCTTGATGGCGTCCTGGTGGGAGCCGGAGAAGGCGGTGAACACCAGGTCGCCGACGTAGGGATGACGCGGGTGCACCGGCAGCTGGTTGCAGTACTCCACCTCGCGCATGATCGGCGTGATGTTGGAGAAGTCGAGGTTCGGATGCACGCCCTGGGTGTAGAGGTTCATGGCCAGGGTGACGAGATCGACGTTGCCGGTGCGTTCGCCGTTACCGAACAGGCAGCCCTCGACGCGGTCGGCGCCGGCCATCACCGTGAGTTCGGCGGCGGCCACGCCGGTGCCACGGTCGTTGTGCGGATGCACGCTGACGATCAGGTGATCGCGATGGGCGACGTGGCGACAGAACCACTCCACCTGGTCGGCGTAGTTGTTCGGCGTGGCGCATTCCACGGTGGCCGGCAGGTTGACGATCATCGGCTTCTCGACGCTCGCCCCATAGGTCGCCTCGACGGCGTCGACGATCTCCACCGCGAAGTCCATCTCGGTGGTGGTGAACAGCTCCGGTGAGTACTGGAAGGTCCAGTTCGTTTCCGGCGCCGCCGCCATGTGCTCGCGGATGCGGGTGGTGGCGTCGACCGCGATCTGGATGCACTCGGGCTTGCTGACGTTGAACACCACGCGGCGGAACACCGGATCGGTGGCGTTGTAGACGTGAACGATGGCGTTCTTGGCGCCCTTGAGCGCCTCGAAGGTGCGGTCGATCAGATGCGGGCGCGCCTGGGTCAGCACCTGGATGGTGACGTCGTCCGGCACCTTGTCGTCTTCGATCAGCGAGCGCACGAAGTCGAAATCGGTCTGCGAAGCAGAAGGGAAGCCAACCTCGATCTGCTTGAAACCGATCTTCACCAGCAGGTCGAAGAAGCGCTGCTTGCGCTCCTGGTCCATGGGATCGATCAGCGCCTGGTTGCCGTCGCGCAGGTCGACGGCGCACCACTGGGGCGGCGTCTCGATGCGCTTGCTCGGCCACTGGCGGTCGGGCAGGTCGACGGCCACGAAGGGGCGGTACTTGGTGGAGGGGTTATCGAGCATCATGGCGGCGTTCTCCCGGGCGGTTTATTGGAGTCAGAAACGGCGACGCCCCGTCTGCCGGTGGGCAGACGGGGCGTCGTCGCAGTGTTCAGCGCGGCTCGTCACGACTCCGCAGACCGGTCGTACGGCGCGAGAGACACGAGGAGCGAAAATGTTCATGGAGATAACGGTAGCGGTGCGGGACATGTGACAACCTCGAATTCGACCTGGACATGGGCGATGCAAACGGCATCGCCCGGCGCGCTCAGCGGCGGGCTAGTAGTCGTAGGTCGAGAACGAGGTTGTGCGATGTCATGTTCATGCCCTCTAGAAAATCAGCCTGGCGGCGGCTTGTCAACTCTCGCCGGCCGACGGGGGCATTCAGGTCGTCGCGTCGGCCGTCCCGAGGAGGACCAGCAGGTCGCGTGCATGCTCGGCGGCCTCCTGGCCAATGGCGGTGAGATAGCCACCATCGGCCTGGGTCACCAGGCCCTTGCGATGCAGACGTCGAGTGGCCTCGATCATGGCCGGCTCGGCGCTCGAGTGCACCTTGATGCCCTCCTGATGGTTGATCGGATTGAACAGGCCGAGCACCTTGAGTTCGTCGAGCAGTTCCGGAGTGAAGCTGGGCTGTGGCATGGCACTTTCCTTGGTGTTGTTGTGTGCGTCTTCCGACGCTACCGCGACCGGGCCGACGACGCCAGCGCAAAAAACCCTCAGCGCTCCTCGAGATCGCCTTGGCGATAGCCGATCAGGTACAGCACCGCATCCAGCCCCAGGGTCGAGAGCGAGTGCCGGGCCTGCTGGCGCACCAGCGGCTTGGCGCGGAAGGCGATGCCGAGGCCGGCGGCGGCCAGCATCTTCAGGTCGTTGGCGCCGTCGCCCACGGCGATGGTCTGCTCCATGGAGAGCCCTTCGCGCTCGGCGATCTGGCACAGAAGCTCGGCCTTGCGGTCGGCGTCGACGATCGGCTCGCGCACCTCGCCGGTCACCTTGCCGTTCTCGATCACCAGCTCGTTGGCATGAACCTCGTCGAAACCGAGCCGATCCTTCAGGTAGTGGGCGAAGTAGGTGAAGCCGCCGGAGAGGATCGCGGTGCGATAGCCGAGCCGCTTGAGCTGGCTCATCAGCCGCTCCAGGCCGTCCATCAGCGGCAGCTCCTCGGCGATCTCGGCCAGCACCGACTCGTCGAGGCCCTTGAGCTTCGACATGCGCTCGCGGAAGCTCTGCTGGAAGTCCAGCTCGCCGCGCATGGCCCGCTCGGTGACCTCGGCCACCTCGTCGTAGACGCCGTGACGACGCGCCAGCTCGTCGATCACCTCCGCCTGGATCAGGGTCGAGTCCATGTCGAAGCACACCAGCCGGCGGTGGCGACGCCAGATGGAATCCTCCTGCAGGGCGATGTCGACGCCGTGGGCGGCGCCCAGCGCCAGCGCCTTCTCGCGCAGGGCCTCGAGGTCGACGTTGTCGCCGCGCAGCCAGCACTCGACGCAGGCGCCCTGGATGGCGTCGTGCTCGCCGGGCACGCCGCCATCCAGCGGCTCGCGGCCGGAGAGCCGGTGGATCAGCTCCACGGTCAGGCCCTGCTCGGCAGTCAGCGCGCCGACCTCGGCCAGGATGCCGGCCGGAAGATGCGGCGCCAGCAGGGTAAGGATCAGCCGCGGCTGGCTGGCCTGCACGCTCCAGCGGTGATAGTCCTCGGCGCCGATCTGGATCGCCTGGACATCGAGCCCCAGCCGATCGCCGGCGGCGGACAGCGCGCCTTCCAGGTCGCTGTCGTGGTCGAGCCCCACCAGGGCCTCCAGCGACACGATGCCGAAGGTCACGCTCTGGTTGATGTCCAGCAGTCGCGCGCCGCTCTGGGCCAGGGCACGGCCCAGGCCGGCCAGCTGACCGGGCTGGGCGGCGCCGGTGGCACGGATCAATAGTCGTCTCGTCATTGCAACCCCGATAGCTAGAAGCTCAACGCTTGAAGCCGGAAGTATGCCGGTTTCCAGCGCCGAGCCGGGTTTTCTTCACGCTTCAAGCTTCCGGCTTCAAGCTTTCCAGGCGGTCGACCTTCTGCAGGCCACGGGGCAGCTTGCTGCCGCGCCGGCCGCGTTCGCCTCGATAGTAGTCGAGATCGTCGGCCTTGAGCGTCAGCTTGCGCTTGCCGGCGTGCACGATCAGCGCGTCGCCGGGCGCCAGCAGCGTCAGGTCGCGCAGGAACTCCTCCCGCCGCGCGGCCCGGCCGCCGGGGATATCGAGCATCTTGTTGCCCTTGCCCTTGGCCATCTCCGGCAGCTGGTCGAGCGGGAACACCAGCAGCCGACCCTCGTTGGAGACCGCCGCCACGCTGATGCCCTCGCCTTCCGGCACCGCCCGCGGCGCGACCACGTTGCAGCCCTGGGGCACGCTGAGCACCGCCTTGCCGGCCTTGTTCTTGGCGACCAGCCCTTCGAGGCGGGCGACGAAGCCGTAGCCGCCGTCGGTGGCCAGCAGATAGCGGGTGGTCGGCGGCGCCAGCAGCACCCCGGCCATGTGGGCGCCGGCGGCTACGTTGACGCGCCCGGTGACCGGCTCGCCCTGGCTGCGCGCGCTGGGCAGGTTGTGGGCGGTCAGCGTATAGGCGCGGCCGGTGTCGTCGAGCAGCACCAGCGGCTGGTTGGTCTTGCCGCGGGCGGCGAGATGGAAGCGGTCGCCGGCCTTGTAGGAGAGCCCTTCGGGGTCGATCTCGTGGCCCTTGGCGGCGCGGATCCAGCCTTTCTCGGAGAGCACCACCGTGATGGGGTCGGCGCCGAGCAGCTCGACCTCGGACAGCGCCTTGGCCTCCTCGCGCTCGACCAGCGGCGAGCGGCGCTCGTCGCCGTAGTCGGTGGCGGCCTGGCGCAGCTCTTCCTCGATCAGGTCGGTCAGCGCGGCCTCGGAGCCGAGCAGCTCCTCCAGGCGGGCACGCTCGGCCTCGAGGTCGTCCTGCTCGCCGCGGATCTTCATCTCCTCGAGCTTGGCCAGGTGACGCAGGCGCAGCTCGAGGATCGCCTCGGCCTGACGCTCGCTGAGCCCGAAGGCCTCGATCAGCGCGGCCTTGGGCTCGTCCTCCTCGCGGATGATGCGGATCACCTCGTCGATGTTGAGGTAGGCCGTGAGCAGGCCCTCGAGGATGTGCAGGCGATCCTGGACCTTGCCCAGCCGATGCTCGAGGCGACGACGCACGGTGCTGCGGCGGAAGCGCAGCCACTCGCCGAGCAGGTCGGGCAGCGGCATGACCCGCGGCCGGCCATCGAGGCCGATCGCGTTCATGTTGACGCGCACGTTCTTCTCAAGGTCGGTGGTGGCGAACAGGTGCGCCATCAGCGCCTCGATGTCGACCCGGTTGGAACGCGGCTCGATGACCAGCCGGGTGGGCTCCTCGTGGGTCGACTCGTCGCGCAGGTCGGCCACCATGGGCAGCTTCTTGGCCTGCATCTGGGCGGCGATCTGCTCGAGCACCTTGGCGCCGCTGACCTGGTAGGGCAGCGCGGAGATCACCACGCTGCCCTCCTCCAGGCCGTAGCGGGCACGCATCTTCACCGAGCCGCGGCCGCTCTCGTAGATCTTGCGCAGCTCGCGGTGCGGGGTGATGACCTCGGCGGCGGTGGGGAAATCCGGCCCCGGCAGGCGCTCCATCAGGTCGACGGTGGTGGCCTCGGGATGGCGCAGCAGGTGGCAGGTGGCCTCGACCACCTCGCCCACATTGTGCGGCGGGATGTCGGTGGCCATGCCCACGGCGATGCCGGTGCCGCCGTTGAGCAGCACGTGGGGCAGCCGCGAGGGCAGCACCACCGGCTCCTGCATGGTGCCGTCGAAGTTGGCGGTCCAGTCCACGGTGCCCTGGCCAAGCTCGCTGAGCAGGGTCTCGCTGAACTTGGACAGCCGCGCCTCGGTGTAGCGCATGGCGGCGAAGGACTTGGGATCGTCGGGGCTGCCCCAGTTGCCCTGGCCGTCCACCAGCGGATAGCGATAGCTGAAGGGCTGCGCCATCAGCACCATCGCCTCGTAGCAGGCGCTGTCGCCGTGGGGGTGGAACTTGCCGAGCACGTCGCCGACGGTACGCGCCGATTTCTTGTACTTGGCGCTGGCGTTCAGCGCCAGCTCGCGCATGGCGTAGACGATGCGCCGCTGGACCGGCTTCATGCCGTCGCCGATGTGCGGCAACGCCCGGTCGAGGATGACGTACATCGAGTAGTCGAGGTACGCCTTCTCGGTGTACTCGCGGAGGGACAGGCGCTCGACGTCGCCCTCCGCCACCTGGATATCCATGGTCATGGGTTCGGGGCCCTATCTGCCATCATGGAAACTTCGCGGGCCGTGCCCGCACGATACGTTCTGGAAAAGCTCGAAGCTGAAAGCTTGAAGCTGGAAGTTGCCCCCCGAAACATCGCGGGTTTTCTCCAGCTTCGAGCTTCGAGCTTAAACCTCGATCTCGGCGAGGTTGCCGTAATCTTCCAGCCAGCTCTTGCGATCGGAGGCGCGCTTGCGGGCCAGCAGCATGTCCATCATCTCGAGGGTACCGTCGCCCTCCTCGCGGGTCAGCTGCACCAGCCGCCGGGTGTCGGCGGCCATGGTGGTCTCGCGAAGCTGCAGCGGGCTCATCTCGCCCAGGCCCTTGAAGCGCTGCACATTGGGCGTGCCGCGCTTGCCTTCGAGGCGCTTGAGGATCGCCGCCTTCTCGCTCTCGTCCAGGGCATAGAAGACCTCCTTGCCGAGGTCGATGCGATACAGCGGCGGCATGGCGACGAAGACGTGGCCGGCGTCGACCAGCGCCGGGAAGTGGCGCACGAACAGCGCGCACAAGAGCGTGGCGATGTGCAGGCCGTCGGAGTCGGCGTCGGCGAGGATGCAGATCTTGTGATAGCGCAGCTTGCCGAGGTCGTCGCTGCCGGGGTCCATGCCGATCGCCACGGCGATGTCGTGGACCTCCTGGGAGCCGTAGATGTCGTGGGACTCCACCTCCCAGGTGTTCAGGATCTTGCCGCGCAGCGGCAGGATGGCCTGGGTGTCGCGGTCGCGGGCCTGCTTGGCGCTGCCGCCGGCCGAGTCGCCCTCGACCAGGAACAGCTCGCTGGCCGCCGGGTCCTGCCCCGAACAGTCGGCCAGCTTGCCGGGCAACGCGGGGCCGGAGGTGACCTTCTTGCGCGCCACCTTCTTGGCGCTCTTCTGGCGACGCTGGGCGGCGCTGATGACCAGCTCGGCCAGCGCCTCGGCCTGGTCGACGTGATGGTTGAGCCACAGCGAGAAGGCGTCCTTGACCACCCCGGAGACGAAGCCGGCCACCGCGCGCGACGACAGCCGCTCCTTGGTCTGGCCGGCGAACTGCGGGTCGAGCATCTTCACCGAGAGCACGAAGGAGACTCGCTCCCACAGGTCCTCGGCGGTCAGCTTGACGCCGCGCGGCAGGAGGCTGCGGTAGTCGCAGAACTCGCGCAGCGCCTCGAGCAGCCCGGCGCGCAGGCCGTTGACGTGGGTGCCGCCCTGGGGCGTGGGAATCAGGTTGACGTAGCTCTCGAGCAGCGGCTCGCCGCCCTCCGGCAGCCACTGCACGGCCCAGTCGACGCCGTGCTCCTCGTCGGCGAAGTGGCCGACGAAGGGCGAAGCCGGCAATACCTCGTAGCCGTCGGTGGCCTGGGCCAGGTAGTCACGCAGGCCGTCCTCGAACTGCCACACGCTCCGGGTGCCGTCGGCCTCGGTCAGCGAGACCTCGAGCCCCGGGCACAGCACCGCCTTGGCGCGCAGCAGGTGCTTGAGCCGCGTCAGCGACAGCTTCGGCGAGTCGAAGTAGCTCGCCTCCGGCCAGAAGCGCAGGACGGTGCCGGTGGCGCGCTTGGCGGCACTGCCGATCACCTCCAGCGGCGAGGCCAGCTCGCCGTGCTCGAAGGCCATGCCGTGGCGCTCTCCGCCCTTGAGCACCTCGACCTCGAGGCGCTTGGAGAGCGCGTTGACCACCGAGACGCCGACGCCGTGCAGGCCGCCCGAGAAGCGGTAGCTCGAGTTGGAGAACTTCCCGCCGGCGTGGAGCTTGGTCATGATCAGCTCGATGCCGGAGACGCCGTGCTCCGGATGGATGTCGATGGGCATGCCGCGCCCGTCGTCGCTGACCTCGACGCCGCCGTCCTCGAACAGCCGCACGCCGATCTTCTTGGCGTGGCCGGCTAGCGCCTCGTCGACGCTGTTGTCGATGACCTCCTGCACCAGATGGTTGGGGCGCGCGGTGTCGGTGTACATCCCGGGGCGCTTGCGCACCGGTTCGAGCCCGGCGAGCACCTCGATCGAGCTGGCACTGTATTGGGTCATGGCGTCGTCTGTGTCCTATGCATGTTCGAATCCGCGCGCTCAGCCGCGGGGCGCCACCCGCCCGGCTTCCAGGGCATGGCCGCCCTGGGCGAAGATGGCCGGCAGGTAGTCGGCCAGCGTCGAGAAGCCGTGGTCGCCGCCGGGCTCGAGGATCGTCCGGGCGCCGCGATAGAGCGCGAAGGCGTCGCGGGCGTCCAGGGTCTCGTCGGCGGTGCCCAGCAGCAGCAGGTAGCGCGCCGGCGTGACCCGCTCGGGCGTCAGCGCCTCCAGCGCCCGCCGATGGGCGGCCTCCACCGTGAAGCGCTCACCGTGATACGGGTTGACGAAGGCTTCGCCGATCCAGGCCTCGACCAGCCGCGCCGGGGCCACCGCCGGATTGATCAGCGCCGCCGGCAGGTCGTGGCGCTCGGCGAGCACCGTGGCCAGAAAGCCGCCCATCGAGCTGCCCACCACCAGCGGCCGGCTGCCCAGCTCGGCGAGCCGGGCCTCGGCCGCTTCCAGGGCGCGGTCAGGGCGATGCGGCAAATCCGGCGCGGCGCAGGGCAGGCCGACCGCCTCACAGGCCTCGCGCATCAGCGCCGCCTTGGGCGAGGCGGCGCCGCTGTTGAAGCCGTGCAGGTAGAGCACGCCGCTGGCCGGCACGCGCGGCAGAGCGGCGCTCAGCATACCCGACCCCCTGTATAAATGGCCAGCCGAATTCCCGGTAAAGCCAGGCCGTCGACAGGTCTACGAGAGGCGCTGTAAACCCTTCCCTGGGCGCTACTTTTGCCCTGCGGCGCTCTCGCATCCCGCTCCGCTTGCAGGTCCGGTGCTGGCCTTCCTTGGCCAGCCCGTTCGTCGGAATCCGCCTCACCCTTGGCAAAAACCCTCTCTTCGACCTGTCCCCGGCACTCCCCGGCCGGAACTGACACAGTATTCAGCCGGCTCACGCGTCCGCCTGGGGCTCGGCCGCCCATACCGCCTCGATCAGGCCGCGGGTGGAGTCGTCCATGCCCTCGAGGCCGGCCTCGTGCTGGAGGATGCGCTGGGTCTCGCCGGCCATGGTCTTGCCCAGCTCCACGCCCCACTGGTCGAAGGGATTGATGTCCCAGATCGTCGCCTGCACGAACACCTTGTGCTCGTAGAGCGCCACCAGCGCGCCCAGGGTCTGAGGCGTGAGGCGGTCGAGCAGCAGGGTGCTGGAGGGCTGGTTGCCGCGATAGCGACGGTGGCCCGGGCGCGGGCCGTCCTCGTCGTCGGCCACGGCGGCGTCGCCGAGCATCAGCGCCCGAGACTGGGCGAAGCAGTTGGCGAGCGTCAGCCGATGCTGACCCATCAGGTGATCGCGGGTAGCCGGGTCCGGCACGTCATCGTAGCGCACCTTGGGCGCGATGAAGTCGCACTCCACGGCCTGAGTGCCCTGGTGCAGCAGCTGATAGAAGGCGTGCTGAGCGTTGGGCCCGAGCTGGCCCCACAGCACCGGGCAGGTGGAGTAGTTCACGCTCTCGCCGTCGTGGGTCACCGACTTGCCGTTGGACTCCATCTCCAGCTGTTCGAGGTAGGCGGCGAAATACTCGAGGCGGCCATCGTAGGGCAGGATGGAGTGGGCGCGGATGTCGAGGAAGTTGACGTTCCAGATGCCGGCCAGCGCCAGCAGCACCGGCAGGTTGTCGGCAAGCTCCGCCTCGCGGAAGTGACGATCCATCTCGTGGGCGCCGGCCAGCAGGCCGCGGAAGTGCTCCATGCCCACCACCAGGGCGATGGGCAGGCCGATGGCGCCCCACAGCGAGTAGCGACCGCCGACCCACTCCCAGAACTCCAGCTGGTGATCGTCGGCGATGCCCCACTCGCTCATCTTCTCGGGGCTGGCCGAGACGCCGATGAAGTGCTGGCGCATCAGCAGCGCCTCGTCGACGCCCTCCTGGCGGGCGCCGCCCAGCAGCCGCGCCTTGAGCCAGTCCCGCGCGGTGCGCGCGTTGGACAGGGTGTCGATGGTGGTGAAGGACTTCGACGACAGCACGAACAGCGTGGTCTCGGGATTCAGCCGCGCCAGGTAGTCGGCCAGCTGGGAGCCGTCCATGGTCGAAGCGAAGTGCACGTCGATGCGCTGCTCGACGTCGGGGCGATAGTCGGCCAGGGCATGGGTGACCATCAGCGGGCCCAGATCGGAGCCGCCGACGCCGAGGTTGACCACGTCGCGGATCGGCTTTCCGGTGGCGCCGCGCCACTGGCCGGCGTGGAAGCGCTCGACCATGGCCTCCATGCGATCCAGAGTGGCATGGACCGAGGCCACCAGGTCCTGACCCTCGACCTCGAGGCGGGCATCGGCGGGCAGGCGCAGGGCGGTGTGCAGCGCCGGACGATCCTCGCTGCGGTTGACGCGCTCGCCGGCCAGCAGGCCGCGGATCGCCTCGGGCACGTCGGCCTCGCGGGCCAGGTCGAGCAGCAGCTCGAGGGTCTGGTCGGTCCAGCGCTGCTTGGAGAGGTCGAGGGTCAGCCCCGCGGCGCTGCGGCCGAAGGTGGCGTAGCGGCTCGGCTGCTCGACGAAGAGGTCGCGCAGGTGCCGGCGCCCCATGCCCGCGGCATGCTCGGCGAGGGCGCACCAGGCCCTCCGCTGATCGATGGGGGTATGGCTCATGGAATTTCTCCTGGACATCCTGTCGTGCAGCCGACAACAGGGGAGTAGAATGTCGGGCTTCCAGCCCATGAATCCCTGCGATATGAGTGACGCATCTTACCGTGACGCCATCTTTTCCACACCCCTGGACCGGGTGGCGCGCTTTTCGTTCGACGAGCGGGTGGTCTCCTGCTTCCCCGACATGATCCGGCGTTCGGTGCCGGGCTATGGCCAGATCCTGGCCATGCTCGGCCCGCTGGCCCGGCGCCACCTGCGCCACGGCGGCCACGTCTATGACCTGGGCTGCTCGCTGGGCGCCTCCGGGCTCGCCCTGGCCGGCCAGCTGCCGCCGGCGGCGTTCCGCTATACCGGGGTCGACCTGTCTCCGGCCATGGTCGAGCGCGCCCGTGAGACGCTGACCAGCGAGAGCCCGGACCACGACCTGACGGTGATCGAGGGCGATATCCGCGCCCTCGACTACGAGCCGTCGGGGATGATCCTGCTCAACTTCACCCTGCAGTTCCTGGCCCCGCAGGATCGCGACGCCGTGATCGCCCGACTCTATGAGGCCCTGGAGCCCGGCGGCGTGCTGGTGCTCTCGGAGAAGATCAAGGCCGCCGACGAGCAGGAGAACGCCTGGCTGGTGGAGCGCTACCACGACTTCAAGCGCGCCAACGGCTACAGCGACCTGGAGATCAGCCAGAAGCGCACCGCGCTCGAGAACGTGCTGGTGCCGGACACCCTGGACGCGCACCGGGAGCGGCTGGCCCGCGCTGGCTTCTCGCGCTCGCTGGTGTGGTTCCAGTACCTGAACTTCGCCTCGCTGATTGCCTTCAAGGAAGACTGACGTGCCGATTCCCGACGCCCATCGCCCGCTCTATCGGGCCTTCCTCGACCAGGGGCTCGACGCCTGGCTGGCCCGGCTGCCCGAGCAGCTGGCCCGCGGCCTCGACCGCTCGCGCTTCGGCGACCTGCCGGCCTGGGAGAAGGCGGTGGCCAAGCTGCCGCCACTGCCGGAGCACCGCGAGGTGCGCCTCGATGCCGACCACGTCACCGTGGACGCCGACCTCGACGCCTCGCGCCGCCGCCAGAGCGAGAGCCTGCTGCGCGTGCTGGCGCCGTGGCGCAAGGGTCCCTACCGGCTCGGCGGCGTGACCATCGACACCGAATGGCGCTCCGACTGGAAATGGCAGCGGGTGGCGCCGCACTTGGCGCCGCTGGCCGGCCGGCGGGTGCTCGACGTGGGCGGCGGCAACGGCTACCACGCCTGGCGCATGGCCGGCGACGGCGCCAGCTTCGTGCTGGTGATCGACCCCTCGCCGCGCTTCTACTGGCAGTTCCAGGCGGTGCGCCACTTCGTCGGCAATGCCGACCACGGCGCGGTGCACTTCCTGCCGGTGGGCATCGAGGACGTGCCGGAGGCGCTGGCCTTCTTCGACACCGTGTTCTCGATGGGCGTGCTCTACCACCGCCCCTCGCCGCTGGAGCACCTGGCCCAGCTCAGGGCTGCCCTGCGCCCGGGCGGCGAGCTGGTGCTGGAGACGCTGGTAGTCGAGGGCGACGCCACCACGGTGCTGCTGCCGGGCGAGCGCTACGCCGCCATGCCCAACGTCTACTTCCTGCCCTCCGCCGCCGCGCTGTGCGGCTGGCTCGAGCGCGCCGGCTTCGACAACGTCCGGGTGGTCGACGAGGCCGACACCTCGCTCGACGAGCAGCGCGCCACCGAGTGGATGACCTTCCAGTCGCTGGCCGACTTCCTCGACCCCGACGATCCGACCAGGACCCGCGAAGGCCATCCGGCGCCGCGCCGCGCGGTGCTGGTCGCCAACCGGCCACGCTGATACCGCTTTCAGCTGCCGCCACCGGCTTGTACAGCGCCTGCATACCCTAAAAACAACGAGGCCCCGCCGCTTTCGCGACGGGGCCTCGTATCGTCCGCAAGGCGGATCGGGGCATCAGCGGCCGAGCAGCTGGCTGATGTCCTTGGCCTCCCAGTGCGGGAAGTACTTGCGCACCAGGGCGTTGAGCTCGACCTCGAAGCCGGCCCAGTCGACGTCGCCCGCGGCCCCGCTGCCGGCCTCGGCGGCGCCGCGGATCATTCCCGCGCCCACGGTCACGTTGGACAGCCGGTCGATGACGATGAAGCTGCCCGTGCCCGGGCTGCGGTCGTAGCTGTCGATCGGCACTTCGCCGGTCAGCGCCACGCGGCAGCGGGCGATGGCGTTGAGCTCCAGGCGCTCGGCCTGATGCTGCTCCAGGGTGTTGACGTCCACCTGGTAGTGGATGGTGTCGACACTGCCCGCCACCGAACGGCCGGCGAGGCGGATGTCGACCTGACGACCCGGCTCCAGGGCCTGCTCGCTCATCCACACGATGTCGGCGTCGAAGGCCGCGGCCTCGGTCACCTCGGCATCGGCGGCCACGATCCAGTCGCCGCGGGAGATGTCGATCTCGTCGGCGAGGGTCACGGTGATCGCCTGCCCCGGCCAGGCGTCGTCCAGGTCGCCGTCGAAGGTGACGATGCGCTCGACCTTGGAGGTCTTGCCGGACGGCAGCACCTTGACCGCCTGGCCGGGGCGCAGCACGCCCGCTTCCAGGGTGCCGGCGTAGCCGCGGAAGTCCAGGTTCGGGCGGTTCACGTACTGCACCGGCAGGCGCAGGTCGGTGAGGTTGTGATCGGCGCGGACCTCGACGCTCTCGAGCAGCTCGAGCAGCGCCGGACCGTCGTACCACGACATGGCCTCGCTCGGGTTGACGACGTTGTCGCCCTTGAGCGCGGACAGCGGTACGAAGCGGATGTCGTCGGCGCCCAGCTGCTCGGCGAAGGCGCGGTACTCGGCGACGATCTCGTCGAAGCGCGCCTGGCTGTAGTCGACCAGGTCCATCTTGTTGACCGCGATCACCAGGTGGCGAATGCCCACCAGGTCGGCGATGAAGCTGTGGCGCTTGGTCTGGGTCTGCACGCCGTAGCGGGCGTCGATCAGGATCACCGCCAGACCGGCAGTGGACGCCCCGGTGGCCATGTTGCGGGTGTACTGCTCGTGCCCCGGGGTGTCGGCGATGATGAACTTGCGCTTGTCGGTGGAGAAGAAGCGATAGGCCACGTCGATGGTGATGCCCTGCTCCCGCTCGGACTGCAGACCATCGACCAGCAGCGCCAGATCCACCTCCTCGCCGGTGGTGCCGCTCTTCTTCGACGCCTGGGTGATGGCCGCCAGCTGGTCGTCGAAGATCATCTTGGAGTCGTGCAGCAGCCGGCCGATCAGGGTCGACTTGCCGTCATCGACGCTGCCGCAGGTGATGAAGCGCAGCAGGTCCTTGTTCTCGTGCTCGTGCAGGTACTGCTCGATGTTGTCGGCGATGAGATCGGATTGATGTGACATTTAGAAGTACCCCTCGCGCTTCTTCTTCTCCATCGAGCCGGCCTGGTCGTGGTCGATGGCGCGGCCGCTGCGCTCGCTGGTGCGGGTCAGCAGCATCTCCTGGATGATCTCGGGCAGCGTGGTGGCGGTGGATTCCACCGCGCCGGTCAGCGGGTAGCAGCCGAGCGTGCGGAAACGCACCCACTTCTCTTCCGGCACCTCGCCCTCCTCGAGCGGCAGACGGTCGTCGTCGACCATGATCTGCATGCCGTCGCGCTCGACCACCGGACGCGGCGCGGAGAAGTACAGCGGCACGATCGGGATCGACTCGAGGTAGATGTACTGCCAGATGTCCAGCTCGGTCCAGTTGGAGAGCGGGAAGGCGCGGATCGACTCGCCTTTGTTGACGCGGGCGTTGTAGAGGTTCCACAGCTCGGGACGCTGGTTCTTCGGGTCCCAGCGGTGGTGCTTGTCGCGGAAGGAGAACACGCGCTCCTTGGCGCGGCTGGCCTCCTCGTCGCGGCGCGCGCCGCCGAAGGCGGCATCGAAGCCGTACTTGTCCAGTGCCTGCTTGAGCGACTGGGTCTTCATCACGTCGGTGTAGCCGCTGGAGCCGTGATCGAAGGGGTTGATGCCGGCGGCACGCCCCTCTTCGTTGATGTGCTCGATCAGCTCCATGCCGGATTCCGCGGCCATGCGGTCGCGGAACTCGATCATCTCGCGGAACTTCCAGGTGGTGTTGACGTGCATCAGCGGGAACGGCGGCGGCCCGGGATAGAAGGCCTTGCGCGCCAGGTGCAGCATCACCGAGGAGTCCTTGCCGATGGAGTACAGCATCACCGGGTTGGCGAACTCGGCCGCCACCTCGCGGATGATGTGAATGGACTCGGCTTCCAGCTGCTGCAGGTGCGTCAGCCGCCGCGGCGTCAGGCCGGCAGCGGCACTGCTGCCCTCGGCCGTGACGGCACTATCGCGTGTCGGTGCATGAAGACTGTTCATGGCCCGGCTACCTCGCATGACGTGGGCGGAAAAAGGATCATGCGCCGGAGAGTACCGCCTAACCAATAATAACGTAAAAGAATTAATATCTATCTTTTTATACGAAATGGAGCTACCTGTCCTCAGATCTCGACGCGCTCCACCCAGGTAGCGAAACCTTCCCGAGTCAGATCGATGATCCTGAAGCCAGGCCGCGAGGCCTCGTCCACGGCGAAGTCCGCGGCACCGGGCAGAAACTGGTCGCTGGTCGAGGGGCTGCCGTAGACGGGCACGCCGCCGGCGGCCTCGGGGCCACGTCCGGCGAAGGCCTGATGGATATGCCCGCAGATCACCGCCTCGACGAGCGCATGGCCGGCCACGACCTCCCAGAAGGCCGCGGCGTCGGTCAGGCCGAGCGCGTCCATCCAGGCGGAGCCCACCGCCACCGGTGGATGGTGCATGGCCACGAGCGTCGGCCGGTCGTCCTCGGCGAGGCGGGAGGCGAAGGCCGCCAGCCGCGCCTCGCCGAGCTCGCCGGCCTCCTGACCGATGCGCTGGGTATCGAGCAGCAGCAGGCGGCGCTCGCCCAAGTCCACGGTCTCATGAAAGGGACGGCAGTCGGCCATCAGCCCGGACTCGTCGTGATTGCCGGGCAGCCAGAACCAGGGACAGTCGAGCGGCGCCAGCAGCCGCTCGGCCTGAGCATAGGAAGCGGCGGTGCGGTCCTCGCTGATGTCGCCGGTCAGCAGCACCATGTCGGGGCGCTGGCGGACGGCGGCGGCCACCACGCGTTCGAGCTGGCGATGCGGCAGGCCGGTGCGCGAACGAGCCTCGGGGTCGGCGTGCAGGTGGCAGTCGGTGAGCTGGATCAGTCGCATCGGGCCGGGGCGTCCTTGATGACGGCCCTCTGGCGGGGCCTGGGTGTTTCCGGGGTCGTTCGGCGCGTCACGGCAGCTCGGGCAGATCCATGGAATGGCCGTGGGCCAGGCCGTGGTCGAGCCACTCGCCGAGGAAGCGGTTGAGCTGCAGCTTCTCGTCGGGCTGGTGCATGCGCGCGTTGGGATAGCGATAGCGGCCGTCGAAGTGGCGCTGGCGCTGGAAGTCGTTGACCTCGGCCATGCGCACGTCGTGGTAGAGATGCACGCGCATGCGCGGCGCCTCGAGCACGCCGTCGAGCACGCCGCGCTGGGAGACCCGCACGATGCTGGTGTAGGGCGCTCGCTCCAGGAGCTCCAGGCACAGCGCGCCGACGCGACGCCCATGGCTGACCAGCTCCACCTCACGCGTCTCGCCGACCTCCATGTCGCCCAGCAGGCGGGTGAGCCGCACGTAGTTGGCGGTGCACTCGCCCTGCAGGGTCTTCAGGTCAGTCACATAGGCGTTTCTCGACACGCTACCTCCTCGCTCGCAATGAGGCCCGCTCCGCCGCCAGCCAGTGGAAGGCGATCAGGCACATGGCATTGTCGAGTCTTCCAGCCCGCATGAGTTCCCAGGCCCGGGCGAAGGAGAGCACGTGCACGCGGATGTCCTCGTGCTCCTCGTCGAGGCCGTGAATGCCGCCCAGGCCCTGGCTGTCGATGAGCCCGCAGAACAGCGTGACCCGCTCGTCGCAGGCCCCCGGGCTCGGGTAGTAGGTATGCAGCTCGATCAGCTCACCTACCGGGCAGCCAGCCTCTTCCTCGGCCTCGCGGCGGGCGACGTCGGCGCGGCTTTCGCCGCGCTCGACCAGCCCCGCCACGACTTCCAGCTTCCAGGGCGAGGCCGGATCATCCAGGGCGCCGGCGCGAAACTGCTCCACCAGCGCCACGGCGTCCCGTTCCACATCGTAGAGCAGCACGCCCACGGCGTCATGCCGGCGATGCACCTCGCGCACCACCGGCGCGCTCCAGCCGCCCTCGAACAGGCGGTGTCGCAGGTGCAGCTCCTCGAGGCGGAAGAAGCCCTGGTGCAGGCAGCGCCGCTCGATCATCTCCACGTCGCCGGCATCGAAGGGCGCGGCATCGAGCGCATCGGCGGCGTGCTGTGGATCGTGTTCCGACATGAACTCTCCGGTGATCGCGAAAGCGCCCATTATCCCGGTGCGACAGAAGCCTGCCAACCTCGCCGCCCGCCTCGCCCTTCATGCCGATAGGCGCCCGCCTACTCTTCGAGTCGAGCGACCATGGCCCTGGCCTCGTCGCGCAGCGCCGCGTCGGAGGCCTCACGCCCTTCGCGAGGCACCCCGTTGAGCGCCCGCCGGGCATGCGCCAGCGCCTCGGCGTCCCTGCCCTCGTCCTCGAGGAAGGCCGCGTAATAGACATTGACGTCGATGCCTTCGGGGCGGATTTCCTCGGCGCGGCGGAACATCCGCTCGGCGGTCTCCTCGTCGCCGAAAGCCACCGGCCAACCCGGGGCGCGATCATAGAGCGCCCCCAGGGTCACGTAGGCCGAGCCCTGGAGCCCACGCGGGTCCTGCTCGAGGGCCGATTCCAGCACCCGGCGCGCCTCCTTGGCCGCCCCCAGGGCGTCGAGGCCACCGCTTTCCCGGGCCAGGGACGCCAGGATGATGCCGTGCCAGACGCTCGCCTCCGCCCCCTCGGGATGCGACTCGGTCAGCGCCTTCGCCTCCGCGGCGAGGGACTCGAGGGCGGCAACGCGACGCGCCTCCGGCATGGCGGTGGTGGTGTGCTCCCAGCGGCTGCGAAGCGAGAAGAGCTCGTCCTGCGGGGCCTGAGACTGAGCCTGGAGCAGCGGGGCGAACACGAGCCCCATCCCGAGAACGAGGGTCGGCAGGCGACGTGACGACATGGCGCTTTCCTCATGCGTTGTGATTGTGGTTGTCCGGATGACGCCTTGAAAATGTAACGAACGTTTGAATCAATCGCCAATCTGGCCTCGACTGTTCCCTCGCCTCACAATGGAGGCCTTCGCTTCGCATCCACAGGAGGGCGCCGCCGATGAAAGGCCGCAACATGACCCGCTGGCGCGATCCCGCCAAGGACCCGCGCCAGGAACCCAAGAGCAACCTGATCACCGCCGAGGGCGCCGAGCGCCTGCGCGGCATCCTCGACCACCTGTCGCGGGTCAAGCGTCCCGCCCTCTCGACCAAGGTCGGCGAGGCCGCCGCGCTGGGCGATCGCAGCGAGAACGCCGACTACACCTACAACAAGAAGGAGCTCAACCGGGTGATCGCCCGGATCCGCTACCTGACCAAGCGCCTCGACGAGCTGCAGGTGGTGGACCGGCTGCCCGAGGACACCGAGCGGGTGTTCTTCGGCGCCTTCGTGACGCTGGAGGACGAGGACGGCGAGGAGATGCGCCTGCGCATCGTCGGCCACGACGAGACCGACACCGGCAAGCACTGGATCAGCGTCGACGCGCCGCTGGCCAAGGCGCTGCTCGGCCGCTCGCTGGACGACGAGGTCACGGTGGCCGCGCCCGGCGGCGAGAGCACCTATCTCATCACCGAGATCGACTACCGTCGGCCCTGAACGGCCCGCTCTTTCCCGCTCGCCATACGCGCGATGGCGACAGCCATAAAGCCTTCCATATCAATCGCTTGAACGGAACATGAATGGCACGCCGTCGCCAGGGACCAACGATTGCGGTCACGTCGCGACCATGAAGGCTCGCCACGATCCGACGCACCTTGAGTCAAGTGTCTGTTCTTGCACGAAGTATCATGGCACTGGCATGGCGCTGGCTTGGGAGGAAGCAGACGAGCCCATCGGCTCGTGACACGCCAAGCACGCACTCCAGGAGGAATCCCATGAAGACGCTGCTGAAGACGACCCTGCTTCCCCTCGCCCTGCTCGGTGCCGGCGCCGCCGTCGCCAACCCGCCATCCTTCGATCGGCTGGATCTCAACGGCGACGGCGTGCTGAGCGCCGAGGAAGCCCTCGCCGTGGACGGCATGGATCTCGAGACGGCGGACACCAACGCCGACGGCGCCCTCAGCCGCGACGAATACGAGGCCGCCCGCCAGACCCTGCCCGGCGCCGCCGAGGGCGGCATGAACGGCTCGAGCCAGATGGGCGGTTCGGCCGGCATGGACGCCGGCGGCAGCACGGCCGGCTCCGGGAGCCTGGGCGGTTCGGGGAACATGAGCGGCACCGCCGAGATGGGGGGCTCCGCTGGCATGGAAGGCTCTGGCGGTATGGAAGGCTCCAGCGGCCAAGGCGTCGCCCAGTAAGCTCCTGCCCCACCATCACACCACTCGACCCACGCCCGCCGGGGACGCCCGGCGGGCGTGGGTCGCATCGTTGGTGATCGCGTGGTCCGTGAAGCGCGCCTAGACGCGGGCCAAGTAGACCCGAAAACGCCGATCGTCGGCGAGCACCTCGAAGCCGCCGAAGGCCCGCTCCAGCAGATCGGGATAGGGCAGGAAGGCGTTAGCCACCAGCACCAGCCGACCGCCGGGGCGCAGGTGCCTCGGTGCCTCGGCGATCAGCCGCCCCGCCGGGCCATAGTCGATGGCCCGCTCCTGATGGAAGGGCGGGTTACTGACGATGGCATCGAAGCGACGCTCGTCGAGGCCGTCGAAGACGTCGCCGGCCAGCACCTCGCCGGCGAGCCCGTTGGCGGCCAGGGTGCGCCGCGTGGCCTCGACCGCGAAGCCGTTGACGTCGAGGGCGGTCACCCCATGGCCGCGACGCGCCAGCCAGGCGGCGAGGATGCCGTCGCCGCAGCCCAGGTCCAGCACCTCGCCCGTTGCCGGCAGCGCCCCGGGCAGCTGCTCGAGCAACAGCCGGGTGCCGTCATCCAGTTTGCCGTGGCCGAACACGCCCGGGTGGCTGGCCAGGGTCAGCCGCTCGCTGCCGAGCTCCGCCTCGAACGAGGTCCAGGCGGCGTCGGGGTCGAGGGCGACGCGGTCAAGGCTCGAGGCGAACAGGGTGCAGCGCCGTGCGCTGTCGACCTTGCGGCAGCCCAGGCCCAGCGCCGCCAGCACCTTGAGCACCCGCTTGATGCCCCCCTGGTTCTCGCCTACCACCTGCAACGGCGTGCCCGCCGGCAGCCGCGCGCACAGCCACAGCAGCCACCACTCGCCCAGGGCGTGGGCCTTGGGCCAGAACAGCACCACGCCGGGCGGCGTCGGCGCATCATCGTCGAAGGGTGACAGCGCCGGGCGACCGCACTGGCGCCAGGCCGTCAGCACCGCCTGGTCGGCGGCCAGCAGCACGCCCTCGCCGCTCTCCAGCCAGGCATCACGGGGCGGCGCTACCCACAGCCAGCGTCGATAGTCGGCGTCCTGGCGCTGCAGCAGCTGGCAGACGGGGGTCTCGGCAGTCATCGCACGGGCTCCTCGGGGCGAATCAGGGTGTAGAGCAGGTAGCGGCCCAGCCGCCAGTGGGGGTCGACGCGGCAGTACTGCCATTCCAGCGCCAGCAGGTCGCGGCGCTCGGCGTCGGTCTGCGGCGGCTGACGCAGGTAGTCGTGGAAGACGCGCACGCCGGCCGTGGCGCGCACCTCGAGCCCCGTTTCGGCGGCCCAGGCTACGATCTGGTCGTGGGTCATCGGTGAGATGGGCGTCAGGCGCTTGCGCTGGCCCTTGCCCTCCAGCCGGTCGGCCAGGGCCTTCTCGAGATTGCCCTTGACCACGTTGGAGAGCCTGAGCGCGTCGCGGTTGAAGACCATCAGCGACAGCTGGCCGCCGGGGGCCAGCAGGCCGGCCAGGGTGACCAGCGCCGCCCGCGGATCACCCAGCCACTCGAGCACCGCATGGCAGGTGATCAACGGCCAGGGGCCGGGCGCCGCCTCCGGCAACGTCTGCAATGGCGAATCGACGAAGCGCACCGGGTGGCCTGCCAGGGCCTCCCGGGCCCGCTCGCGCATCTCGTCGGCGGGCTCGCACAGGGTGACGGCGTGGCCACGCTCGGCGAGCCAGCCGGCCAGCTGACCGAGCCCACCGCCGACCTCCAGCGCCGGCTGGCCGTTCAGGTCGAGCATCTCGGGCAGCAGGCGGTCGAGCAGCGCCAGGCGCAGCTCGCCGCGCAGGCCGCCGTAGAGGCTGGCGGCGAACTTGTCGGCCAGGCCATCGAAGTGGCGGTCTCCCGCCGGGGAAAGAAAGGAGGACGGCTCGGGCATGCCACTTCATCCGCATGAGTGATGCCGGCATTCTACCCGGGAAGGCGCCGCCACGGCACCGCCGCGACGGGTTTATCTCGCCAGCTCAGGCGCTTATACTAGCGCTCGTTTCGCCCCTATAGCTCAGCTGGATAGAGCGTCCCCCTCCTAAGGGGAAGGTCTCAGGTTCGAATCCTGATGGGGGCGCCACGCTTCCCTCCCCCTTTTCTTTTCTCGACATGTCACGCCGCTGGTCCCGACCGCCGACGCCGAAACGCCGACGGCCGGCAAGGCGACTCAGCCCTCGCTGCCCAGACGGTCGTAGCCATTGTCGAGGAAGGGATAGTCGGTATAGCCCTCGACACCGCCACCGTAGAAGGTATCGGGATTCGGCTCGTTCAGGGCCGCCCCGGTGCGGATGCGCTCGACCAGATCGGGGTTGGCGATGTAGGGCCGACCCATGGCCACGGCATCGGCGATGCCCGACTCGATCAGGCGCTCGGCGCGCTCGGCGTCGTAGTGGCCGCAGAAGATCAGGCTGCCGCTGAAGCGCTCGCGCATGCTACGGCGAAAGTCGTCGGTGAACGTGATCTCGCCGCCGGCCCAGTCGGGCTCGTTCAGATGCAGGTAGGCGATGCCGCGGGCGGACAGCTGCTCGGCCAGATAGTGGGCCATGGCCTCGGACTCGTCGTCGGTGAGCCCGAACAGCTCGATGAAGGGCGTCAGACGCACGCCGACGCGCTGCGGCCCGACCTCCTCGGCGACGGCGTCGATGACCTCCAGCGGGAAGCGCGCCCGGTTCTCCAGCGAGCCGCCATACTGGTCGGTGCGATGGTTGGTGCCGGTGGCCAGGAACTGGTTGAGCAGGTAGGCGTTGGCCGCATGCACCTCGACCATGTCGAAGCCGGCGCGATCGGCGCGCCGCGCCGCCTGGCGATAGTCCTCGACGATGCCCGGCAGCTCGTCGGTCTCGAGCGCCCGGGGCGTGCTGGTGGGGTGGCGGCCGGCGCTGCCGTCCGGAAACTCGACGAAGCACTGCGCGCCTTCGGCGTCGAGCGCGCTCGGCGCCACCGGGGCCTGGCCGTCCGGCTGCACCCATTCGTGGGAGACGCGCCCGACGTGCCACAGCTGCAGCGCGATGCGCCCGCCCTTGGCATGCACCGCCTGAACGACGCCCTTCCAGCCGGCCTCCTGCTCGTCGGTCCAGATGCCCGGCGTATAGACATAGCCGCGCGCCGTGGGCGAGATGTTGGTGGCCTCGCTGATGATCATGCCGGCCCCGGCCCGCTGGCCGTAGTAGGCCTGCTGCGCCTCGCCGGGCACGCTGTCCGGGGTGCGGGCGCGGGTCAGCGGCGCCATGAGAATGCGGTTGGGCAGCGTCAGCTCGCCGAGGCGCGTCGGGGTCAGCAGGGTATCGACGGACATGTCGCGTCTCCTTGCACAGAATCGGTTGAGGGGTGTCGCGACGCAGGCATCCCGGCGGAAGCCGAACACGCGTCACGATTGTCCAACGATATGGAGACGCCGAGGCGACCTCACAACCCCTTCACTCGCTTATTTTTAGCTAAAGAACAAATCTCAGTCCGACGCCCCGTGGCAGATCACGGCGCGGTTGCGGCCCTCTCGCTTGGCGCGATAGCTGGCGGCATCGGCACGCTCGATCACGGCAGCGATGCGCTGATCGCCTTCGCGGAAGCTGGTCAGCCCCAGGCTCAGCGTGACCCGATACGTTCGACCTTCGTGCTGGACGTCGACACTGCCCACGGCATCGACCAGGGTCCGGGCGATCTTCTCGGCATGCTGCGGCGTACAGCTCGGCAGCAGCACCGCGAACTCGTCGCCCCCCTGGCGTGCCACGTGATCGCTGCCGCGCACCTCCCAGGCGATCACCTGGGCGATCCGCTTCAGCATCTCGTCACCCAGGGCATGGCCGCCCTCATCGTTGATCGGCTTGAAGTGATCCAGATCGAACAGGATCAGCGAGGACGGCGTTCCCGTCTTGCGCCAGTCGGCCAGCGCCTCCTCCAGGCGACGCTCGAAGCCGCGCCGGTTGAGCAGGCCGGTCAGCGGATCATGCTCGGCCTCCCACTGGCGCAGCGCCTCCTCCTCACGCCGCGCGGTGATGTCCTTCACCGTACCGACGAAGCCCAGCGCCTCTCCCCCATTGGCCACCGGCCCCGCATGCACCTCGAGCCACAGCGTCTCGCCGCCCAGCCGGCAATAGCGGAACTGCTGCTTGAGACTCTCGCCACTTGCCATGCGGTAATGCCATAGCTCCATCAGGGTATCCCGGTCATCGGGATGGACGTATGCCGCCCATTCCCTCTTGGCATCATCGGCCAGCGTGAAACCGGTCAGCTCGACCAGCACCGGATTCATGTAGGTCATGTTGCCCGCCGTGTCGGTCACGAACATGCCGACAGGCGAGCTGGCCAGCGTCGCGTCGAGGAAGGCCTGCCGCTGCTGCAGGCTGATCAGTGCCTGACTGCGCTCCACCTCGACGCGGTTGAACGTTTCGGCGACCTGCTGAAGCTCATGCATCCGGGTCTTCAGCGTCACCCGATTGCGCAGCCCTCGGCCGACCTGCTCGATCTGCCGCTCCAGGCGCATGAGCGGCCGCAGGGTCAGCCACAGCACCCAGCCGATCATCGGCAGCAGCAGGCAGGCGACCGGCACGAACCACCACCCCAGGCGCCGCGCCCAGCCCGCCAGCGGCGCCATGACCTGATCGCGAGGCAGCGTCACGCTGACGATCCAGTTGGCCGGCCAGATCTGGCGATAGGCCCTGTAACCGATGCCGTGATCGGCCAAAGGCTCACGCGCCTCGCCCTCCCAGCCGAGCAGAGCCAGGGACCGCGCGTCGCTAAGCTCATCTTCCGGCATCGTGCGCAGTACCTGGTCGTCCTCGGGATGATAGAGATAGGTACCGCCCACGCTCATCACGCTGGCATAGCCCCGTTCGCCCAGTCTCAGACGATCCAGCCGTCGGAAGAGTCGATCGCCGTTCAGCCTGATGGCACCTCCGATCACCCCCAGGAAATGCCCCTGCGCGTCCAGCCGCGGCACGGTAAACATGACCATCGGGATATCGCTCATGAACGACACGAAGGGTTCGCTGACGTAGGGCTGTCGGAAGTCGCGCACCTGTCGGAAGTAGTCGCGGAACGATAGATCGGCACCGAGCGAATCCGTCTTCTCCGGCCACATCGCTGCCAAGCGACCGTCCGCTCCCATAACGACGAGCCAATCGAACCACTCCAGCAGGGCACCGTTGCGATGTAGCTGATCCTGGACGGTGGCCTCGCCGGCGCCATGTTCATCATCGAGCTCGGCTCCCAGACGCTCCAGGGCACCGAGGCGCGACTGCACCTGGTGCGTCAGGTCGTCGGCGATGAGCCCGGCCTCGTAGCGCAGATGGGTATTGCTGGACGTCTCGAGCAGGGCATCGCCGGTTCGCCAGCCGAAGGCGAGCAGCAATGCCATCACCACCAGCCAGGTCGCGACCAGCCCGAGCATCAGGCGCCCCTTGAGGGAGAGCGCATGGCGGGCGTAATGGGGAACACTGAACCGCAAGGGACACCTTTCCTTGATAACGACACTACCGCTATATCAAAGAAGGATTATATGTGCGAGCCCACCGCAACAATTACGGGAGCTCGAGCGATATTCGCCCATGAATCAACGCAAGGGGAGCATGGCGCTCCCCTTGCACGAGCGCCTCAGTGCTTCTCGATGCGCAGCTCGTAGTTGTTCACCCCCGTCATCGCGGAGCCGAACTTCTGGCCCTGCACTCGGATGCGGTAGCGGCCCGGCGCCAGCTCGGTGGTCATGTCGACGTCGCCGTCGAAGCCCTGCCCAGCGCCCTGGGCGACCACATGGCCCTCGTCGTCGAGCACTTCCAGCTCGATGCGATAGGTGTCCTCGTAGCCGGTCGGGAAGGTCGAGGTGGTGATATCGACCTTGCCCTGCTCGGCCACGTTGAAGGTCAGCACCTCGCCGCGGGCGCGGATCTTGACGTCGGTGACGATGGTCTCGAAGCCGGACCGCTGCGGCGCCTCGGGCGATGCCTGCTGCGCGGCCGCTTGGGTCGGCTCTGCGCTGCCCGAGGCGCTGGCCGCCTCAGCGGATGCGGGTGCCGAAGCACCACCGCCCAGGGTCGCCACGGCATCGTCGCCGCGCACGAAGACCGAGTCACCGCCCTCGCGGCTCTTGCCGGTGAAGAAGATACCCTCGCCTTCGCTGACGCCGTCCTCGATGACGCGCCCCTGCTCATCCAGGCCGGCCACGTCGATCGAGTAGCCGTCGCCGGCGCGGCCACGAGTGCCGAAACGCCGCGCTTCCACGCGCAGCACGTAGTCGCCGGGCGCCAGCTGTTGGCGCATCTCCAGGCCGCCGTTCTGCCCCATCGCCTCGCTGCGGGCGATCACTTCACCGTTCTCGTTCTCGAGCACGGCGGCGATGCGATAGTCATCGGAGTAGCCCGCCGTTACCCGGCTGGTAAAGCGATAGCGCCCCGCCTCGGTCACGGTAAAGGCGTGTTCATTGACGCTACCGAACAGGAAGCTCTGGCTATGGGCATCGGTCTCGGCATTGAAAAAGCCCGTCAGGTCCATTCCCTTGCCTTCCTCGCGGAAGCGCTCTTCCATCTCGCTGGCCAGCGCCGGCGCGGCGGTGAGAGTCACGCCCAGCGCCAGCAGGCCCGCGGTCACGATCGGCCGTTTCATAACACCTCGCTTATGTCTTTCGTTGCTCCCAATGAAAAAAGCCGATCCCGGGGGATCGGCTTTCGATATCAACCCTGTCGCAGGATACTCCTGCCGGCAGGATTAGAACAGGTAGGTCACACCCACGCCAACGCCGTCGCCAGCATCGTTGTCGGCGTCGTACCAGGCACCCTCAACCCAGGTGTACATGGCGTCGGAAATGTTATAGGTGGCGCCGAGAATAACCTCGTTGCGGTTATTGTCGTCGCTGTCGTCGTCGTTCGGCTGGCTGTTGGCATCGATATCAGAGATGCCGCCGCCGCCCACGTCGACGTACTGGTAAGCCGCGTAGACGTCGCCCATGCCGTAGCCATAGCGTGCGCCCAGGGCGTAGTAGTCAGAGTCTTCGACCAGATCGTTATCGGACTCGAAGCGCTCGTACTTGACGGCCACGCGCAGGGATTCCCAGGTGTACTGCGCAGTCACGCCGTACTGGTCGCCCAGATCAAAGTTCGGGTCGTCCACGACAACGGGATCGCCGTCGCTGTCAGTGACGCTGACCAGCTTGCCGTCGTAGTTGTCCAGGTTGTCGTAGACCGCGGCAATGGAGAAGTTGCCGGCGGCGTACTTCACACCACCGAAGGCGGAGGCGTTGGAGTCGGCCTCGACTTTGTGGGTCACGCCGCTGCCCAGAGTACCGGTGAACTCGTTTTCCTCGGCGTCGCCCTTGTACTGGGTACCGATGGCGAACTGGAAGCCGGAGAAAGACGGAGTGGTGTAGGTGACCTTGTCGCCTTCGCGATCGTTGGTGCCGACATTCAGAATATTGCCGCTGGAATCAGTAGCGTCGAAATATTCATTGTTGGTGATCGGATCCTGGATCCAGTCATCGATCAGCGGATCGTAGGAGCCCAGGCGGACGTCACCGAAGTTGCCCTTCAGGCCGACGTAGGCCTGGTCACCGCTGTCGCGGCCAGCAATCTTCATTTCGTCGGCTTTGAAGTCATCGAACTCGAGCTTCAGGTAGCCGGTCAGACCGTCGTAGATAACGTGCTCGGCGGCGAAGCCGAAGGTAGAACCGTTATCGGCGATTTCGTCTGTGCTATCGCCATTGGAGTCATTGGTGTTGACATAGGCAATCTGGATGTTGCCGTAGATGTCGAGCTTGGTGCCGTCCTGGTTGTAGACGGTGGCGGCCTGGGCGCCGGAGGCGGCCATGGCACCGGCGATGGCAGTCGCTAACAGTGTCTTTTTCATTGCGATAATCCTTTTGACTAGCTTGCTGTTTCGATCGATTGCCGCGCGCTCTTTTCGAGTCTTTGCGGCCGGTTTGCCGGTCTTGGTGCCGGTTCTCGTTGTTGCTCGATCCCTCGCGGGGAGCGGCAGCAGCGAGCCTGACCACGGCGAAACCTTGTTATAGTCCAATGCTCGCAGAAGGAACTCTATACCGGGATTTACGAGAGCGCAACAAGAAAAAAACACTGTTTTCCTTCGTCACATCACCCTATCACCGCGCGTTCCCGCCACGATCGCGGCCGAGGCGCCTCACGGCGGCTCTCCGCCGCCACCTCTGCCAAGCGACCCGCAACGCCGCTGCGCCGCGTGCGCTTCACCATGCACTAAAACAGTGTTCGGTAGCGATGAGCAGACTCATCATGCCCGGGGGATATGACGCTTTCAAGTCAGACAAACGGAGGAATGCGCCTCCTCCGTCAACGCTAACGGGAACGACTTCAACGACCGTTGTGGCGCGCCATCAGCTCACCGAGCTTGCGCTGGATACGGTCGTCGGCAGGCTCGTCCGGTGAGGCGCGCTCGGCGGCGACGGCCTGCGAGGGGGATGATGATGAAGGGAGATCGGAAGGCGCCGCGACCCGCTCCGATGACGCGTCACGCCGCTCCGCGCGCGGCTTGCGCGGCCGCTGGGACCTGGCGGATTTTCCCTTGCGCTGGCGCTCGGCCTGGAGACGCTCCAGCTTCTTGTGGGCATGATCGGCGGCGCCGCGATCGACGATGCCGGCGGGCGCCCCGTTCAGATCGATGCGCTCGGCGCCTTCGCGCACCGACTTGAGATAGCGCGGCAAATTGACGTAGCAGGCCAGCGCGCGGCGCACCAGCTTCTCGGGCCAGGGCTCGAGGGCATTCAGATCCTCGTGGATGCCGACCTTGAGCGGCCGGGTATGCCCCTTGAAGAAGGCATCGCCGTAGCGCTGATACCACTGGGCCAGCAGCGCCTGGGGCGACGGCGCCTCGCCGATGGGCAGATCGCTCTGCGCCCCGGCGGCCGCGGCCGGTTCAGCGGCCGCAGGTTCTTCCGTAGCCACGGGCTCTTGCTCGGTCGCGGCCTCTTGCTCGGGCACGGTAGCGCGATGATGGCCCATCAGCGCGGAGAGGCCACGCGCCTGTCGATGCGGTGCCGCGACCGGCTCCGCCGGCGCCTTGTCATCGAGCCGCTGCTGCAGCCGATGGGCGTGGGCCTCGAGTTCGCGGTTCTGCTCGTCGAGCTCGCGGTTCTCTTCGGCGAGCTCCAGCCGCAGCCCTTCGGATTCGGCCAGCTTCGCCTCCAGCGCCCGGAGGCGGCCTTCCAGCTCATCGCGCTGCGACAGGCCGGCTTCCGCCCTCGCCTGCAGCTCGGCGTTGCGCGCCTCCAGGGCCTGACGCCCCTGCTCCAGCTCGGCCAGCCGGTTCTGCAGGGCCTGATACTGAACGTGCTGCTCGAGGCGTTGCTCGAGCAAGGCATCGAGGCGAGATTCCAGGGCCGTCATGAGACGACGGGGGCGTTCATCGATCAACTCCGGATCCTCCATGCATGCCCGGGATAAGGACGACCTCTTTGGATACAGGCGCAGCCGCTTTCCATATGACCGGCGCCGCCAGTCGTCAGTCTGTGTCACTCGGATGCGTCTGGCAAACCCCGGCGGCGGTATTGCACGAAGTCATAGGCCGGCTGCCCCTCGGCGGGACGGCCCGGCACGCGCTGGCACTCTTCCCACTCGGCCTCGTCCAGCTCGGGGAAGCGGGCATCGCCTTCCACCTCGACGGCCACCTCGGTGAGATAGAGCCGGCTCGCCTTCGGCAGCGCCTGGGCGTAGATCTGCCCGCCGCCCATCACCATGATCTCGTCGACGCCGTCGATGGTGGCCTGCTGATCGGCCAGCGCCAGCGCCGCGTCCAGGTCGTGGCAGACGCGCACGCCGTCGGGGCTGAAGCCGGCGTCGCGTGTGACCACGATATTGAGCCGCCCGGGCAGCGGCCGGCCGATGGACTCGAACGTCCTGCGCCCCATGACCAGCGGCTTGGCCTGAGTCATGCGCTTGAAGAACTTGAGATCCTCGGGCAGGTACCAAGGCAGCTGGTTGTCCACGCCGATGACGCGGTTCGCGGACAGCGCGGCGATCATCGCCACCGGAACGAGCGTATCGTCGTTCATACGGCCACCTCTGCCTTGATGTGGGGATGCGGATCGTAGTCCTCGATGGCGATGTGCTCGAAGCGGAAATCGAACAGATCGGTGACGCTCGGATCCAGCACTAGGCGCGGCGCCGGGCGCGGCGTGCGCGACAGCTGCTCCCGGGCCTGGTCCAGATGATTCAGATAGAGGTGAGCATCGCCCAGGGTGTGCACGAAGTCGCCGGGCTCGAGGCCCACGACCTGGGCGATCATCCGCGTCAGCAGCGCGTAGCTGGCGATATTGAAGGGCACGCCGAGGAAGATGTCGGCGCTGCGCTGGTAGAGCTGGCAGGACAGCCTGCCGTCGGCGACATAGAACTGGAACAGGCAGTGGCACGGCGGCAGCGCCATCTCGTCGACCAGGGCCGGATTCCAGGCCGAGACGATCAGCCGCCGCGAGCGCGGATTGGTGCGGATCTGCTCCAGCAGATTAGCGATCTGGTCGACGTGGCCACCGCGCGGGTCCGGCCAGCTGCGCCACTGATAGCCGTAGACCGGGCCCAGCTCGCCGTTCTCGTCGGCCCACTCGTCCCAGATGCGCACCCCGTTATCCTTGAGGTAGCCGATATTGGTGTCGCCGGCCAGGAACCACAGCAGCTCGTGGATGATCGAGCGCAGGTGCAGCTTCTTGGTGGTGACGAGCGGAAAGCCTCGAGACAGGTCGAAGCGCATCTGATGGCCGAACAGCGAGCGCGTACCGACGCCGGTACGGTCGTCACGCTCCACGCCGTGATCGAGCACGGCGCGCATCAGGTCCAGATAGGGCTGTTCGAGGGCGGGAGAAGCGGTGGCGGTCACGGGCATGGTCGACGGCTGAAAATGGGCCATACATTCTACATGCCCAGGCGTGAGTCGCCCATCCCGCCCCTCACGCCTCACACCTCACACCTCACACCTCACCCCCACACCTCACACCTTCGCATCCACCGGCCGGCCGCGAGACCAGGCCATCAGCGCCACGCCGGCGACGATCATCGGCAGCGACAGCAGCATGCCCTGGGTCACCCAGCCGAAGGCGATGAAGCCAAGCTGCGGGTCGGGGCGGCGCACGAACTCCACGCCGATACGGAAGATGCCATAGAGCGTCAGGAACAGGCCGGACATCAGCCCCCGCCGACGCGGCGTCGACGAAACCCACCACAGCACCGCGAACAGCACCGCGCCCTCGAGCGCCGCCTCGTACAGCGACGACGGATGACGCGGCTCCGGCCCCTGGCCGGGGAACACCAGCCCCCAGGGCACGTCGGTAACGCGCCCGGGCAGCTCGTGGTTGATGAAGTTGCCGATGCGCCCCGCCCCCAGGCCGATCGGCACCAGCGGCGCGACGAAATCGGTGAGCGCCAAGAAGGCCAGCCGCTTCTTGCGCGCGAAGTAGAGCGAGGCCAGCAGCACGCCGATCAGGCCACCGTGGAAGCTCATGCCACCGTCCCAGACACGGAAGATCCACAGCGGATCGGCGAGCCACTGATCGAGGCCGTAGAAGATCGCATAGCCCAGCCGGCCGCCGAGCACCACGCCCAGCGCGGCATAGAAGATCAGATCGCCCACGTCGTCGCCGTTCAGGCCGATGCGGGGCGCGCGGCGGCGCCCCAGCCACCAGGCGGCGATGAAGCCGATGACGTACATCAGGCCGTACCAGTGAACCTGGAGCGGCCCGAGCGAGATGGCCACAGGGTCGATATCGGGATAGCGCAGCATGGAGTCCTCGAACGATACGGTCAGGAGTTAAAGAGTTAAGGCGTAAGGCGTAAGAGCGTCAGGGGTAAGACGTCAGCCGCCGGCCGCCGTTCGCGGCCGGGTCATATCAGGAACTTGAGGCCGACGGCCACCAGCAGGCCGGCGAAAGCCAGACGCAGCAGGCGCGCGGGCAGGCGATGGGCCAGCTTCACGCCGACCCGGGCGAAGGGCACGCTGGCGAGCACGATGCCGAGGAAGGCGGGCACCATGACATAGCCCATGGCGCCGGCCGGCAGCCCGGGCTCGCCCCAGCCGACGACGATGAAGGTCACCGCCCCGAAGGCCGCGATCGGCAGGCCGCAGGCCGAGGAGGTGCCGACGGCGCGGGTCATCGAGGCCCCGCAGCGAGTCAGCCAGGGCACGCTCAGGGTGCCGCCACCGATGCCGAACAGCGCCGATACGCCGCCGATCACCACACCGGCCAGCCCCATGGCCGCCCGCCCGGGCTGCCGCTGCCCCGGTCGGGGGCCGCGCCCCAGCGCCATCTTGGCGGCCACCGCCAGCAGGAAGACGCCGAACAGCGTACCCAGCGCGCCACCGGAGAGGCTGCCGGCAACGAACACGCCGGCGATCGCCCCCAGCACCAGCCCCGGCAACAGCGCCAGGAACCAGTCGCGCTGGACGCTGCCGCGTCGATAGTGGCCCCAGGCCGAGGAAGCGCCGGTCACCACGATGGTCGACAGCGAGGTGCCCACCGCCAGGTGCATGACGACGTCCGGCGACAGGCCCTGCAGGTCGAAGGCGAATACCAGCGCCGGCACGATCACCAGTCCGCCGCCGATGCCGAACAGCCCGGCCAGGGTCCCGGCCAGGCCGCCCAGCAGCAGATAGCCCATCCAGATCAGCAGCGCGCTCATGCGTCGTTCTCCCGGAGCAGACGACCGGGCAGCCAGTGATGGACGCGATCCAGCAGGTCCTGGGGGCGATAAGGCTTGGCCAGATAGTCATCCATGCCGGCCTCGCGGAAGCGCTGGCGGTCCGCCTCGCCGGCATTGGCCGTCAGTGCCACCATCACGCTGCGCGCACCGTCGCCCCGCTCGGCCTCACGGGCGCGCCAGGCGCGGCAGGTCTCCACGCCGTCCATGTCGGCCATGTAGATATCCAGGAACACCAGGTCGAAGGCCGTCGTCTCCAGGCTGTCCAGCGCCTCTCGGCCGCTGGTGGCGGTCACCACCTCGACGCCCTGCCCCTCCAGCACCTTGCGCGCCAGCATCAGATTGACCGGGCCGTCGTCAACCACCAGCACCCGCACCGTGGCCGGCGGCCCCGTGGGCGCCCCCGTCGCGTCGGCATCGCCGAGGTTCTCCAGCAGCACCGCGGTTTCCGCCAGCCGCTCCTGAAGCCCTTCGATGGCCGCGCGCTCATCATCCCCGTCGGGACGCTTCCAGCGCTCGCCCTGCAGCACCTCCGACACCGCGTCCATCAGCGGACGCAGCATCTGCTGCAGGTGGCTGAGATAGTCGGACTTGAGCCGCGATTCCTCCTGGGCGCGCACGCGACCGGTTTCAAGGCGCATCAGCTGACCACGCTGGGCCTGAAGATCGTCATTGAGGCGGCGCTCCACGCCGCGCACGGCCTCGATTTCGGCCTGCCAGCGCTTGGCCATGGCATCGCAGCTCTCCGCCACGGCCTCCAACCGCCGCTCGAGGGGAAGATGGGTTGCGTCCAGACGACCGGCACCTGAGGCATCGTCGCCACCGCCGGCGCGCAGCCGCTCGCCCAGCCGGGCGAAGGCCGCCTCGACCCGGGCCTCCTCGCTGCGGATACGCTGGCGCAGCAGCATCAGGAAGGCCGTCACATTGAGGCCGCTGCCGATCGCCAGCACCAGCAGCCACCAGACAGTGTCGCCCCAGGACGCCGGCGAAAGCACCAGCCAGCGGCCGCTCAGCCCTACGATCAGCCATAGCCCGACCAGCACCACCTGCAGGACCAGCACCGGCCACAGTATCGGCGTGACCAGACGTGACCAGGCCCGCTCCTTGTCTTTCTCGACACTCATTGTCATCCCTGTACCGCGTCGATTGGCGTCAGCAGAGTGTACGATGCCGGGCCATCCCTGTCATGACGGGGCTTCCCGAGCCTCGGCGGGCGGGGTAGGCTGGCGCCATGTGTCTGATCGCCCTCGACCACCGCCCCGATGGCCCCATCGTCCTGCGACTGGTGGCCAACCGTGACGAATTCCACGCCCGCCCGACGGCGCCGATGGGCGCCTGGGAAGACGCCCCCGGCATCGTCGGCGGCCGCGATCTTCAAGCCGGTGGTGGCTGGCTCGCCGCTCACCGGCGTGGCCGCTTCGCCGCCGTGACCAATGTGCGCGATCCCGACCTGCCGATGCCCGAACGGGCGACGAGCCGCGGCGCCCTGGTGCGCTCGGCCCTCGAACGCGACGATCTGACCGGCTGGCTGCGCGAGCTGGCCGCGGGCGAGGCCCGCCGCTATGCCGGCTTCAACCTGCTGGCCGGCGACGGCCGACGGCTTTGGTACCTGCATCGCGGCCGCGGCGGCATCCAGCTAGAGCGCCTAGGCGCCGGTCTGCACGGCCTTTCCAACGCCGAGCTGGACACGCCCTGGCCCAAGCTGGTCGCCGCGCGCCGCGGACTCGAACACAGCCTGACAGACGGCCGCTGGCCGCAGGATGCCCTGGCGAGCTTCGCCGACCCCCGCGAGGCCGAGGACGCCCATCTGCCGGACACCGGCGTGGGGCAGGAACTCGAACGCCGCCTCTCGGCGGCGTTCATCGTCGGTGAAGACTATGGCACTCGGGCCACCAGCTGGCTGGAGTGGCACGCCGATGGCCGGCTGACGCTGGGCGAGCGGCGCTTCGGGCCGAACGGCATCGCGCTGGGCGAGCGTCGGGAGACGCTCGTGACGCCGCCCCTGGCGGCCGTCTCGCGGCGCTGAGCGCTCAGGCGTCCTTGGGCGGCAGCAGGTGCGAGAGCTCCCACTCGTGCATCCGCCCCTCCAGGCGCCGCCGCACGCCCACCGGCGACGACTCGGTCAGCACCTCATCGACCAGCGCCTGGGCCGAGGTCTGGCTGACGCGACGGATGGCGGCACGCACCTTGGGCAGGCTCGGCGCGTTCATCGACAGCGCATCGAAGCCCATGCCCATCAGCAGCAGCGCTCCGGCCGGATCGGCCGCCAGCTCGCCGCACACCGAGATCGGCATCTCCAGCGCCGTGGCCTCGCGGGCCAGGCGCGCCATGGCCGAAAGCACCGCCGGGTGGCAGGCATCGTACAGATCCGCCACCCGCGGATTGTTGCGATCCACCGCCAGCAGGTACTGGGTCAGGTCGTTGCTGCCCACCGAGAAGAAGTCCACCCGCTCGGCCAGCGCATCGAGCTGGTAGAGCGTCGCCGGCACCTCCAGCATCACGCCCACCTTGGGCCTGGCCACCTCGACGCCGTCCTCGCCGAGCTCGCGGATGGCGCGCTCCAGCAGGCGCAGGGCGTCGTCGACCTCGTCGACGTTGGTGATCATCGGCAGCAGGATGCGCAGATTGTCGAGCCCCTGGGAGGCCCGCAGCATGGCTCTCAGCTGGACCATCAGCACCTCGGGATGATCGAGAGTCACGCGGATGCCGCGCCAGCCGAGGAAGGGATTGGCCTCCTCGATGGGGAAGTACGGCAGATCCTTGTCGCCGCCGATGTCCAGGGTGCGCATCACCACCGGCAGCGGGGCGAAGCCCTCGAGCTGCTCGCGATAGAGCTTGGTCTGCTCCTGCTCACCGGGAAAGCGCTCGGTGATCATGAACGGCACTTCGGTGCGATACAGTCCCACCCCGCCGATCCGCGACTTGAGCGATGCCATGGCATCCACCGCCAAGCCGGTGTTGACCAGCAGCGGCACGTCGTGGCCATCCGGGGTGCGGCTGGGCAGGTCCTGCTCGTGCTCGAGCAGCTCGGCGAGCGCCCGCTCCTCTTCGATCAGGCCCTCGTAGTGGCTCTCGATATCGGGGCTCGGGCGCACGAACAGCCGCCCGCGATGACCGTCGAGCACCAGCCGCGCGCCGTTGAGCCGCGGCAGCGGCAGGTCGACCATGCCCAGCACCGTGGGAATGCCCATGGCGCGCGCCACGATCGCCACGTGGGAGGTACTGGAGCCGCGCACCGAGACGATGCCGGCCAACTTGTCCCGCGGCACCTCGCCGAGCATCGCGACGCTGATCTCGTCGCTGACCAGCACGGTATGATCGGGATAGACGGCGGGCGTCGAGGCGGTGTCTTCCTGAAGGTGGGCGAGCACGCGCCGCCCCAGGTCGCGCACGTCGGCCGCCCGCTCGCGCAGGTAGTCATCGTTCACCCGCTCCAGGTACTGCACGTGGCGCCGCACCACGTCGGCCAGCGCGCCGGGGGCCCACTGCCCCTCGCGGATGCGCTTGACCACCTCCTGGGACAGCGCCGCCTCGCCCAGCATCTGCTGGTAGACATCGAACAGCGCCAGCTCCTGGGCTGAGATGCGGTTGGCCAGGCGCTCGCCCGCGGCGCGTATCTCGTCGCGCACCCGGCCGATCGCCTCCTTGAGCCGCGCGATCTCGTACTCTTCATCGGTGGGAATCAGGTCCGGCACGCTGTCGAGGTCGGCCGGCGGCGCGATCACCACCGCCTCGCCGATGGCCATGCCCGGCGAGGCCGCCACCCCGGTGAAGGTGGCCTGGCCGCCGGGCAGCGACGGTCGGGTCAGGCTGCCGGTAGCCAGCGCATGAGCCAGCACACCGGCCAGCTGGGCGGCCATGGTCACTAGGAAGGCCTCGTCGGCCTCGTCGAAGCGGCGCTTGTCGGACTGCTGGACCACCAGCACGCCGAGCATGCGACGCTGGTGGATGATCGGCACGCCGAGGAAGCTGGAGTAGCGTTCCTCGCCGGTGGTCTCGAAGTAGCGGAAGAAGGGATGGGCGCGGGCATCTTCCAGGTTGAGAGGCTCCTCCCGCTGGGCCACCAGCCCGACCAGCCCTTCGCCCACCGGCAGGCTCACGTGGCCCACGGCCTGGGTGCGCAGGCCGATGGTTTCCATCAGCACCAGGCGATCGAGCTGGGTATCGAAGAGGTAGAAGGAGCATACGTCGGTGCGCATGGCCTTGCGGATGCGCCGCACCATGGTCGACAGGGCGGCGTCCAGATTGCGAGCCCCGTTGACCTCCAGGATGATGCGGCGCAGCACCTCGAGCATCGGCGTCTTGCTGTCCATTGTTGTCATGCCTCGCTGAGGGTGTTGCCGGGGCCGTCCCCGGCGCGTGTCGTGGCGTCAGCCATGCCCCAGGGCCAGGCGCTGGGCGCGCGGCGACAGTTCACGCAGCGCGCGCCGATAGACCTCGCGCTTGAAGGGCACCACCTGGCCCAGCGGATACCAGTAGCTGACCCAGCGCCAGCCATCGAACTCGGGCTTGGCCGCACCGCCATCCATGCTGATGCGGGTCTCGCCGCAGCGGATCCTGAGCAGGAACCACTTCTGTTTCTGGCCGATGCATACCGGGCGTGAACGCGTTCTCACCATGCGGCGCGGTAGGCGGTAGCGCAACCAGCCTCGGGTACAGGCAAGCACCTCGACGTCGTCGGCCGTCAGGCCGACCTCCTCGTAAAGTTCGCGAAACAGTGCCTGTTGCGGTGTCTCGTTCGCCTTGATGCCTCCCTGGGGAAACTGCCAGGCATTCTGCCCCACCCGACGCGCCCATAGCAGTTGCCCCTCGTCGTTGGCGAGGATGATGCCAACGTTGGGGCGAAAGCCATCTGCGTCGATCACGGACTTCACCTTATGAATCCAGTCTTCACTGCATTCTTCCACAAGGCCGTGAAGCGTATCAATACGCCAATGGGGGCCGCGCTCGTAGGGGCCGGGCGCATCTGCCATAATTCCGGGCTCGACGAGACATCGCCACCGACGCGCCGGGACAGCGGCGCGCGCCACGACCAACAAGAGGAAAGCCGTGAGCCTCGCCATCTTCGACCTGGACAACACCCTGCTCTCCATCGACAGCGACCATGCCTGGGGCGAGTTCCTGCTCGAGCAGGGCGCCGTGGACCCGGTGGCCTACAAGGAGGCCAACGACCGCTTCATGGCCGACTACGAAGCCGGCACCCTGGACATGGCGGAGTTCCTGGCGGTGGCCCTCAAGCCGCTGGCCGAGCACTCCTCGGCGCAGCTGACGGCCTGGCACCAGCAGTTCATGGCCAGCAAGATCGAGCCGCATATCTTGCCCCACGGCGAGGAGCTGATCGCTCGCCACCGGGCCAGCGGCGACACCCTGCTGATCGTCACCGCCACCAACCGCTTCATCACCGGCCCCATCGCCGAACGCCTGGGCGTCGACGACCTGATCGCCGTTGAGCCCGAGATGGTCGATGGCCGCTACACCGGGCGCGTCAGCGGCGTGCCCAGCTTCCGCGAAGGCAAGGTCACGCGCCTCGCACAGTGGCTCGAGGAGCGGGACGCCTCCCTGCACGACGCCTGGTTCTACAGCGATTCCCACAACGACCTGCCGCTGCTGGAGCAGGTCGACCACCCGGTGGCCGTGGATCCCGACGCCTCGCTGCGCCAGACCGCCGAGCAGCGCGGCTGGCGGATCATCAGCCTGCGGGACTGAGCCGGCTCAGAGCTGTAAGCTCGAAGCAGGAAGAGCGGCGCTTCGCGCCTGGAAGAAAAACAAATAAAAACCCCGCACAGGCCATGCCGTGCGGGGTTTTCTTACAGCTTCACGCTTCAAGCTTACGGCTGGTGTCAGCCCAGCAGATGCTCCACCGCGGAGCGCTCTTCGCGCAGCTCGGTTTCGGTGGCGGTCATGCGCTCGCGGCTGAAGTCGTCGATCGCCAGGTCCTGCACGATCTCGTACTTGCCGTTCTTGCAGACCACCGGATAGGAATACATGATGCCCGGCTCGATGCCGTAGCTGCCGTCGGCCGGGATGCCCATGCTGACGATGCCGTCGCTGCCCAGCGCCCAGTCACGCATGTGATCGATGGCGGCGGAAGCGGCAGAAGCCGCGGAGGAGGCACCGCGGGCCTTGATGATGGCCGCGCCGCGCTGCTGCACGGTGGGGATGAAGTCGTTCTCGTACCAGTCGCGCTCGACCAGCTCCAGGGCCGGCTTGCCGTCCACCTTGCAGTGGGCCAGGTCCGGGTACTGGGTAGCGCTGTGGTTGCCCCACACGATCATCGACTCGACGTCGGTGCTGTGCTTGCCGGTCTTCTGGGCCAGCTGGGTCAGGGCGCGGTTGTGGTCCAGACGCATCATCGCGGTGAACTGGCCGGCATCGAGGTCCGGCGCGTTGCAGGACGCGATCAGGGCGTTGGTGTTGGCCGGGTTGCCCACCACCAGCACGCGCACGTCGCGGCTGGCGACGTCGTTCAGGGCCTTGCCCTGGGCGGAGAAGATCGCGGCGTTGGCCTCGAGCAGGTCCTTGCGCTCCATGCCCGGACCGCGCGGACGGGCGCCGACCAGCAGGGCGAAATCGGCATCCTTGAAGGCGACGTTGGGGTCGTCGGAGGCGACGATGTCCTGCACCAGCGGGAAGGCGCAGTCGTTGAGCTCCATCACCACACCGTTGAGCGCGTCCATGGCCGGGGTGATCTCGAGCAGCTGCAGGATGACCGGCTGGTCCTTGCCCAGCATGTCGCCGGAGGCGATGCGGAAGGCCAGGGAGTAGCTGATCTGGCCGGCTGCGCCGGTAATGGCAATACGGACGGGGTCTTTCATCGTGGCTCCTTCGGTTGTCGCCGTGAGGATCGGCCGGGGCGACGGAGCGGCCCGGCCGGGATCTAAACCGAGGGAAATGGTATGCCTGCGGTGCACAAAACTCAATTCGACCTGCGCAGCAGGCGCGGCCGCGCTGCCCTCAGGCGCCGCTGGAGGCCTGAGCGGCGGGGGCGTGTACCGCGTGCAGCCGGGCAATCAGGCGATCTTCCAGCGAGAAGCGCTCGGAGAGCCCCTTGGACAGACGCTCCAGCCAGGCCGGCAGCCGCGTCAGGTAATGCTGACAGCGCACCGGCGTGGCGTAGTCCTCGTCGAAGGAAAGCACCAGCTCGGTGGACATCTCGAGGCGCTCGAGCAGCCGTTCGGCGAGCCCCAGGGCATCATCATCCTCGAAGGCCTCGGCCTCGGCCTTGAGCTGGGGATAGATCTCGAAGTGCCCGGCGCTGATGTAGTCCATCAGCAGTTCGCTGAAGGCGTCGATGCGCGGCTTGGTGATCGCCTCGAGCTCGGCGTCGCAGGCCGCCTTGAGCTCCTCGAAGTGACGCAGCAGCGTGCGCCGTTCGCCGAGCCAGCGATCGATCAGCCTGTGGACGCCCCCCCAGCGTTCCTGTGCGCTCTTGCAGTCTTCCAGCATGGTGCTTCCCTCGCTCGATGGAACCGACCTCGGACACCCAGGCCCCGGGCCCGAAGCCTCAGAGTCCTCCCTGGGGCGAGCGCTGTCAATCCTGCGACGGATCTCCCGACCAACGATAGCCGTGGCGAGTCTGCAGCGACCGCCACAGCAGGCCCAGCGGCACCAGCACCAGCACCACAAAGCCGATCAGCGTCCAGCCCGGCAGCGACAGCCCCAGGAAACGCGCGCTGATCTCGGCGCACTCGCCCGAGGCGCTGAGCACCATGGAAATCACCTTCTGCAAGGGCAACACTTCCAACATGTAGTCGAGCCCCGGACCGCAGCTCGGCACCTGATCGGCGGGCAGCGACTGCAGCCACAGGTGACGCCCGGCCAGGCCGATGCCGGTGCCCACCGCTAGCAGCGAGAGCAGCCCGTAGAGCGCCGCGCCGAGGCGGCCCTGCGGGTCGTGCAGCGCCGCCACGGCGAACACCACGCCGGCCGAGATCACCGCCACCCGCTGAAAGATGCACAGCGGGCAGGGCTCGAGCCCGACGATGTGCTCCAGGCCCAGCGCCACCGCCATCATCAGCACGCAGAAGGCCAGGCCGGCCAGGCTCCAGCAGCGCACGCGCGCCTCGCGCAGGGTATCGATCATGCCGCACCTCCCGAACGCAGCGGGCTGAAGGCGCGAGACTCGCGAGCCCGGGCGAAGTAGTCGGCCAGGAAGTCGGCGAAGGACGCGACGTCGGCGGCCTCGATGTCGCCCTGCTGCTGGTGGGAGGTCTCCACCAGCTGGTCGAACAGCGCCTCGCGGGCGCGCTCGATGGGCTCCTCGCGCAGGCGCTCGCCCTGCTCGCCGGCCAGCGCCAGCACCGCCTCGACGAATTCCTCATCGCGATTTTCCAGGCGCTCGAGCAGTCGGCCGGACGGCGTCAGCGACGGGTCCTCGAGGCGCGGCGCCAGCGCCGCCAGGGCGTCGGCGTGGGGCGTGCCGTCCTCGAGGCGATCCAGCAGCGCGGCGATCTCGCCGAGCCCCGTGAAGATCTCGCCACCCCAGTCGGCGATCGAACGCTTGGCGCCGTGATGATCGAGGCGCAGCTCGGGATCGCGCCCGCGGGACACCACCAGGCGGCGGTTGAAGTCCAGGTGTTCGCACTCCTCGTCGGAGATCCAGGGGCTGTCGGTGAGCAGGCACCACAGCAGGAAGACATCGATGAAGCGGCTCTGGTCGGCATCGATGCCCAGCGGATCGAAGGGGTTGAGATCCAGGCAGCGTACCTCGATGTACTCCACTCCGCGGGCCTCCAGCGCCTGGCTGGGGGTCTCGTCGTGACGCGCCACCCGCTTGGGCCGGATGTCGCTGTAGTACTCGTTCTCGATCTGCAGGATGTTGGCGTTGAGCTGGCGCCACTCGTCGCCCACGCGCACGCCGCGGGCCTCATAGTCGGGCCAGGGCGTGAAGATGGCGTGACGCAGGGTGTTGACGTAGTTCGACAGCGAGTTGAAGCAGATCTTGAGCTGCTCCTGCACCTTGTTCTGATAGCCCAGGTCGGACATGCGCAGGCTGGTGGCGTAGCGCGAGACCAGGGTCTCGTCGCCGTGGGCCTCGAGCCCCTCCGGCACTCGGCCATCGGGCAGGAAGCTGCGGTCGACCGCCGGCGAAGCGCCGAACAGATACAGCAGCAGCCAGCTGTGGCGGCGGAAGTTGCGAATCAGCGCGAAATAGCGCGCCGATCGATAGTCCTGCATCGCCGTCTCGCCCTCGCCGTCCAGCTCGCGCAGCAGCGCGAACAGGTCGTCAGGCAGCGAAACGTTGTAATGCACGCCGGCGATCGCCTGCATGATGCGTCCGTAGCGCACGTCCAGGCCACGGCGGTAGACGTGCTTCATGCGCCCCACGTTGGAGTCGCCGTAGTCGGCGATCGGCACGCTGTCGTTGCCGTCGAGCCGGGCCGGCATGCTGGCCGGCCAGATGCGCTCCTCGCCCAGCCGGCGATAGGTGAAGCGATGCAGGTCGGCGAGGAAGTCCAGGGCGTCTTCCGGGCGGCTGTAGACCGGGGTGATGTACTCCAGCAGCGACTCGGAATAGTCCGTGGTGATGTGCGGATGGGTGAGCTTGGAGCCCAGCGCCCGCGGATGGGGACTCTGGGCGATGCGCCCGGCGTCGTCGACGCGCAGCCCTTCCTTCTCGATGCCGCGGCGCAGGCGACCGAAACGCCCCTGGTCGGCCAGCCGGCCGAGGCGCTCGATGTGGGGGGAAAGCGGTTCGGACAAGGTGATCACCCCGTGTCGGGGACGCCGACGCCGGCGTCCCGGTGGACGTTTCGGGCGCCGCGGCACCCGCAAAGACCTCAGATTATGGTGCCGAAACTCGGCGATTCAAGGTAAGTCGGCTAATAGGTTCGAGGTTCGAGGTTCGAGGTTCGAGGTTCGAGGTTCGAGGTTCGAGGCGGCAGGATGATGCCCTAGGGATCCGACTCCTCGCCCCTCACTCCTCACTCCTCGCCTCCTAACGGTCACGCTTGGCCTTGAGCAGCGCCGCGCCCAGGGCGCCGAGCTGGCCATCCTCCTGGCCGCCACCCTTGCCGCCCTGCCCCTTGTCTCGGCCGCCCTTGCGCGGGGCCTTCCGGCCCTGGCGTTCGCCGGCGCCGCCGCGTCGGGTCGGCTGGCCGTCCTCGCCGGGCTGGTCGTCGAGACGCATGGAGAGCCCGACGCGGGCGCGCTCCAGATCCACGCTCATCACCTTGACCTTGACGATGTCGCCGGCCTTGACCACCGAGCGCGGGTCCTCGACGAACTTGTCGGACAGCGCCGAGATATGCACCAGACCGTCCTGATGCACGCCGATGTCGACGAAGGCGCCGAAGTGGGTGACGTTAGTCACGCTGCCCTCGAGCACCATGCCGGGCTCCAGGTCCTTGAGCGTCTCGACGCCCTCGCGGAACTCCGCCGCCTTGAACTCGGGGCGCGGGTCGCGGCCCGGCTTGTCGAGCTCCTTGAGGATGTCACTGACGGTGGGCACGCCGAAGCGCTCGTCGGCGAAGTCGGCGGGCTTGAGGGCCTTGAGGGTCGCGCTGTCGCCGATCAGCCCGCCCAGCTCACGCTGGCTCTGCTGGGCGATGCGCTCGACCAGCGGATAGGCCTCCGGGTGCACGGCGCTGGCATCCAGCGGATTGTCACCGCCCATGATGCGCAGGAAGCCGGCGCACTGCTCGAAGGTCTTGGGCCCCAGGCGGCTGACGTCGAGCAGCTGCTTGCGGCTGGCGAAGGCGCCCTCGGCGTCGCGGCGGGCGACGATGTTCTCGGCAAGCCCCGCGTTCAGGCCGGCGACCCGCGACAGCAGTGCGCTGGAGGCGGTGTTCAGGTCGACGCCCACGGCGTTGACGCAGTCCTCGATCACCGCCTCCAGGCTGCGCGACAGCTGCACCTGGGAAACGTCGTGCTGGTACTGGCCGACGCCGATCGACTTGGGCTCGATCTTGACCAGCTCGGCCAGCGGATCCTGAAGCCGGCGGGCGATGGAGACCGCGCCGCGGATGGTCACGTCGAGCTCGGGCAGCTCGCGGGCGGCGTATTCCGAGGCCGAGTACACCGAGGCGCCGGCCTCGCTGACCATCACCTTGGAGAGGCGCTGCTTGCCCGCCAGCGCCTTGACCAGCTCGCCGGCGAGCCTGTCGGTCTCGCGGCTGGCGGTGCCGTTGCCCACCGCCACCAGGGCCACGTCATGCTTGTTCACCAGCCGCGCCAGCACCGCCAGCGACTCGTCCCACTGATTGCGCGGCGCGTGGGGGAAGATGGTGGCGTGCTCGAGGAAGCGACCGGTGGCGTCGACCACCGCCACCTTGCAGCCGGTACGCAGGCCCGGGTCGATGGCAAGCGTCGCCTTCTGCCCCGCCGGCGCGGCCAGCAGCAGGTCCTTGAGGTTGGCGGCGAACACCTCGATGGCCTCGAGCTCGGCGCGATCGCGCAGCCGGCCCATCAGCTCGGTCTCGAGGTGGGTGTAGAGCTTGACCCGCCAGGTCCAGCGCACCACCTCGCCCAGCCAGCGATCGGCGGGGCGGCCGTGATCGGCGATCTCGAAGTGCCTGGCGATCGCTACCTGGGCCGGATGCACGGCGGCCTCTTCCTCGCCGGGCAGGCGCAGGGTCAGCGCCAGCACTCCCTCGTTGCGGCCGCGGAACATCGCCAGCGCCCGGTGCGAGGGCGCCTTGGCCAGCGGCTCGTCGTGCTCGAAGTAGTCGGAGAACTTGGCGCCCTCCTGCTCCTTGCCGGCGATGACCCGCGAAGACAGCTCGCCGTCGCTCCACAGCCGCTCGCGCAGCCGGCCGACCAGCTCGGCTTCCTCGGCGAAGCGCTCCATCAGGATCTGCTTGGCGCCGTCCAGCGCGGCCTTGGCATCCTCGATGGCCGGGATGTCGCCGTCGGCGGCGCGAAGATAGTTCGCGGCCTCGGCCTCGGGGTCGAGCGAAGGGTCGGCCAGCAGCGCGTCGGCGAGCGGCTCGAGGCCGGCCTCGCGGGCGATCTGCGCCTTGGTGCGACGCTTCTTGCGATACGGCAGGTAGAGGTCTTCCAGGCGCTGCTTGGTGTCGGCGGCGCGGATGCTGGCGGTGAGCTCGGGCGTCAGCTTGCCCTGCTCGTCGATGCTGGCCAGCACCGCCTCGCGGCGCTCCTCCAGCTCGCGCAGGTAGCCCAGCCGTTCATGCAGCTGGCGCAGCTGGGTGTCGTCGAGCCCGCCGGTGACTTCCTTGCGATAGCGGGCGATGAAGGGAACGGTGGCCCCGCCGTCGAGCAGCTCCACGGTGGCCGCCACCTGGGGGCCGCGAACGCCGAGCTCCTCGGCGAGACGATCGATGATCTTGGCTTGTGCGTCCATGTAATCCTTGGCAATCCGGGACAGACGATCGCGACAAGGTATCACACCGCCTGCGATGCCGGCAGGTGCGAGGAGCGAGGCAGCATTACCCTGCCCCACGTCACGGGGTTTCTTCACGCTTCCCACTCGCCCCCGCGCAGCGAGCGTTGTTCCAGCTTCAGGCTCTCGGCAAAACCGGGCCCGGCTATGCCGGCACGAAGCGCAGCGCCAGGCCGTTGTTGCACCAGCGCAGCCCGGTGGGCTCGGGGCCGTCCTCGAACACGTGGCCCTGATGGCCGCCGCAGCGGGCGCAGTGGTACTCGGTGCGCGGAATCAGCATCACCAGGTCGAGCTCGGTAAGCAGATGCCCCTCCACATGGGTGAAGAAGCTCGGCCAGCCGGTGCCGGAATCGTACTTCATGTCGCTGGTGAAGAGCGTCAGGTCGCAGCCGGCGCAGCGGTACTCGCCGTCGCGGGTCTCCTTGTCCAGCGGGCTGGAATGCGCCGGCTCGGTGTCGGCCTGACGCAGGATCGCGAAGCGCTCCTCGGACAGGCGCTCGCGCCATTCGGCCTCGCTGAGCTCGAGCGGCGCGATGTCCGGCGCACGCTCGAGATCGAGCTTGGGCCGCGCCTGGACCAGACCCGGCACCAGCCCGGCCAGGCCGCCGAGCCCCACAAGCCCCAGAAAATTACGTCGTTTCATGTTGCGCCTCCGTTGTGACGGGACACCCTTGTGTCGTGCCCGGCGCGGCATCCTTACTCGCACGGCTCGTTCCCTATCGAAAAAGTAGCGGAAGGCGCCGCCACTCGGCGACGCCCTCCGGAGCACGGCGCCGAAGCGCGGGCTCGTCGGCTTCAGGCGGGCCTCGGTCCCGCGGCCACGATCGCCGGGCTCACGCCCTCGAACCTGGCGAAGTTGTCGACGAAGCGCGCGGCCAGGTCATCGCGGCGGCGGTCGTAGGCGGCCTTGTCGGCCCAGGTCTCGCGCGGGTCGAGCAGCGTCGCATCCACCCCGGGCACGGCGGTCGGCACGGCCAGGTTGAGTCCCTCGAGATGGCGGGTCTCGACGCCGCGCAGCGCCCCGGACTGGATGGCATCGATGATGGCGCGGGTGGTGGGAATCGAGAAGCGCTCGCCGCCCTCCCCGTAGGCGCCGCCGGTCCAGCCGGTGTTGACCAGATAGACCTCGGCGTCCTGAGCCTCCACGCGCTTGATCAGCAGGTCGGCATAGACCCGCGCCGGCCGCGGGAAGAAGGGCGCGCCGAAGCAGGTGGAAAAGGTCGCCTCGAGCCCCTCGGAGGCGCCCATCTCGGTGGACCCCACCTTGGCGGTGTAGCCGGACAGGAAGTGGTAGGCCGCGGCCTCCCGCGAAAGCACCGAGACCGGCGGCAGCACGCCGCTCATGTCGCAGGTCAGGAAGACGATGGCGCTGGGCTCGCCGGCGCGATTCTCGGCGACCCGCTTGTCGATGTGCTCGAGCGGATAGGCGGCGCGGGAGTTCTGGGTCAGGCGGTCGTCGGCGTAGTCCGGCACCCGGCCCTCGTCGAGCACCACGTTCTCCAGCACGGTGCCGAAGCGGATGGCGTTCCAGATCACCGGCTCGTTCTTGGCCGAAAGGTCGATGCACTTGGCGTAGCAGCCGCCCTCGATGTTGAACACGGTGCCCGGCCCCCAGCCGTGCTCGTCGTCGCCGATCAGGTAGCGCGCCGGATCGGCGGAGAGGGTCGTCTTGCCGGTGCCGGAGAGGCCGAAGAACAGCGTGGTCTCGCCGTTCTCGTCGACATTGGCGCTGCAGTGCATGGGCAGCACGTCGACCTCGGGCAGCAGGAAATTCTGCACCGAGAACATCGCCTTCTTCATCTCGCCGGCATAGCGCATGCCAGCGATCAGCACCCGCCGGCCGGCGAAGTCGAGAATCACGCAGCCGTCGGAGTTCGTGCCGTCCCGGGCCGGGTCGCATTCGAAGCCCGGGGCATTGAGGATGCGCCACTCGGGTTTCGACGAGGGATTGAAGGCCTCGGGACGCACGAACAGGGTACGGCCGAAGAGGTTGTGCCAGGCGGTTTCGGTGGTCACCCGCACCGGCTGATAGTGGCCCGGATCGCTGCCCACGTGCAGCTCGGAGACATAGTGTTCGCCGTCACCGAGGAAGGACTCGACACGCGTCCACAGGGTCTCGAAGCGTTCGGCGTCGAAGGGCCGGTTGACGCTGCCCCAGTCGATGGCGTCCCGGGTCGAGGGCTCGTCGACGATGAAGCGGTCCTTCGGCGAGCGCCCGGTGCGAGCGCCGGTATTGACCACCAGCGCCCCCTGGGCGGACAGGCGGCCCTCGCCGCGGGCCAGCGCCCGCTCGATCAGTTCGGCGCTGGACAGGTTGAGGTGGGCCGTGGCGTGCTGTGTCGTTGTCATGTGGCGTTTCCTGGGCCGGAGGCCGTTCTCTCTCGTTTGCCGGGCGTCCGCGATGCGGTCTCATCCCCTCCCGGCGGCCGCTTGCGGTTGACCGTCTTGTGACAGCGGCGACCGGAACACGGAGGGGATGCGGGGCAGTATGGCAAACAAGTCGAGCGGCAGGAAATGCCGTCAGATCCACCACTTTTTTCGTAATTTTACTACTACTTCGACGATATTGACGGCGACGCATCGCGCCGCCGCCTGGGCCTCAGTGCACGGTCGGCGGCGGGCCTTCGGGGTCGTCGAGCATCGCTTCCACCTCGGCGAGCGTGAACTCGTAGCGGGTATGGCAGAAGTGGCACTGGGTGGCGATGCCGCCCTGCTCGGCGAGGATGTCGCGCAGCTCTTCGCTGCCCAGCGACAGCAGGGCGCCGGCGATACGCTCGCGGGAACAGGTGCAGGCGAAGCGCAGCGCCTTGGGCTCGAAGACCCTCACGGTCTCCTCGTGATAGAGGCGATGCAGCAGCTCGCGCTGCTCGACCGCGAGCAGCTCGGCGTCGGTCAGGGTCGAGGCCAGGTGCACGGTGCGTTCCCAGGCGTCGTCGTCCTGATTCTGCGCCTCGTCGGGCAGGCGCTGCAGCAGCAGGCCGGCGGCGCGCGTGCCGTCGTCGGCCAGCCACAGGCGGGTCGGCAGCTGCTCGGACTGGGCGAAGTAGTCTTCCAGGCAACCGGCCAGGCTGTCGCGAGTCAACGCCACGATGCCCTGGTAGCGATGGCCCTCGCGCGGGTCCAGGGTGATGGTCACCTTGCCCTCGCCCAGCAGCTCGGCGAAGCTCGCGTCCTCGGCGGGAATCGCCGCGTCCTCGTCGAGCCGGGCGATGGCGCGCAGCTCGCCGCCGGGATTGGACTCGGCCATCAGCAGCGACAGCGGCCCATCGCCGCGCACCTCGATGCTCATGGTGCCGTCGAGCTTGATGGTCTCGGTGAGCAGGGCCACCGCGGCCAGCAGCTCGCCGAGCTGGCGGGTCACCGCCGGCGGATAGTCGTGGCGCTCCATGACCTCGGCGTGCGCCTCCTGGAGGGTGACAATCTCGCCGCGGACGTTGGTCTCCTCGAAGAGGAAACGCTGAATCTGGTCGTTCATGATGCTTGCCTGGTTGGAGGTGAGGAGTAAGGGGTAAAGCGTGAGGAGTAAGGGGCAAAGCGTGAGGAGCAAGGGGATGCCACAGGCGCCTCACGCCTTGCCCCTCCCCCTCACGCTTCACTCACCCCGCATAAAACGCTTGATCTCGCGGCGCTGTTTCTTGTCGGGGCGCTTGAGCGGATGCTGCATGGCCTGATTGGCCTGGCGGCGGCTCTCGGCTTCCTTGGTCCGCCGCGCCTCGCTCTCCGCGGTCTCGCGATAGAGCTCGCGGGCCTCCGGGGCGCCGCGGCGCTGCTCGGAGAGCGCCACCACTTCGACCTCCCAGGTGTCCCAGCCCTGGGGCACGCGGATCAGAGCGCCGATCTCCACGGCCTTGCTGGTCTTGGCGCGACCGCCGTTGTAGTGCACCTTGCCGCCCTCGATGGCCTTCTTGGCCAACGCACGGGTCTTGAAGAAGCGCGCCGCCCACAACCACTTGTCAAGACGCACGCCGCTCATGCGTCCTCCCCGTCGCCGGGCCGCTCCCCGGGCAGGATGGCGGCGAAGCGGTCGAGGGCAATGAACTCCTCGAGCTCCTTCTCGGGCCGCCGGCTGTCGGGCTGCTTGATGCCCAGCAGGTGGCGGATGCCGTACTCGCGGGCACTCTCCAGCACCGCCGCGTTGTCGTCGATGAACAGCGTGCGGGCCGGGTCGAAGGGCTCGACCTCCTGCAGCAAGAACCAGAATTCCTGGGCCTCCTTGGGCACGCCGAGATCGGCGGAGGAGACGATGGCGTCGACGTAGTCCTCGAGGCCGGTCAGCGGCAGCTTCAGCGCCAGGCTCTCGCGGTCGGCGTTGGTGGCCAGCACCACCCGCGGATGGGCGCGCTTCAGCCAGCGCAGGAAGTCCAGGGCGTCGCTGCGCAGGCCGATCAGATGCTGAACCTCGCGCTTGAGCGCCACGATGTCGACGTCCAGCTCGCGGCTCCAGTAGGCCAGGCTGTACCAGTTGAGCGTGCCCTGCTCGCGCAGGATGCGCGCGCGGATCGCCTCCTGACTCGCTTCGTCGAGCCGGTGCAGCTCCGCGTAGCGGCGCGGCAAGTGTTCCAGCCAGAAGTGGCTGTCGAAGTGCAGGTCCAGCAGGGTGCCGTCCATGTCGAGAAGGACGGTATCGATGGCACGCCAGTCGATCATGGGACTCCTTAGGGATGGACGCCTTTCGGTCGGGTCGACGGCGCCGCGGAGACGTCCGCCGGGGGAAAGACGTGGTAGTGTACCCAAACGATGCCGAGGACGCATTCCAGCGCCCGACCGACCCGGGCTATCGCCCCGATTGGCGGGATTGATCGGACGCCTGCGACCGGCATCCTCAGGGAAAGACAGACGCCGAACGACCGGAGATCCCATGACCGACGACCATGCCCCCCACAAGCCGCACGTCCTGGCCCGGCGCAGCGTCGCCCGCAGCCGGCTGTTCCACGTCGAGGAGATGGAGCTGCGCTTTTCCAACGGCGCCGAGCGCACCTTCGAGCGGCTGGGCGGCACCGGGCGAGGCGTCGGCGCGGTGATGATCGTGGCCATGCCCGACCCCGAGCACGTGCTGCTGATCCGCGAATACGCCGCCGGCGTCGAGGACTACGCCCTGACCCTGCCCAAGGGGCTGGTGGATCCCGGCGAGGACCTGGTCACCGCGGCCAATCGAGAACTGATGGAGGAGTGCGGCTTCGGCGCCCATCGCCTGGAGCCGCTGGTGGAGCTGACCCTGGCGCCGAACTACATGCGCCACCGCATGCAGGTGATGCTGGCCACGGACCTCTACCCCAGGCGCCTGCCCGGCGACGAGCCGGAGCCGCTGATCGTCGAGACCCACGCCATCGACGAGATCGGCGCGCTGCTGGCGCGGGAGGACTTCCACGAGGCGCGGGCCATCGCGGCGCTGTACATCGCCCGGGACAAGGTACGCACCGAGAGCACCAGCCCGAGCCTCTGGTAGGCACCAGAAAGTGGCGCCGCTGCCCCGATGTGCCGGGGCAGCGGCACGCGATTCAGCCCTTGGCGTGCAGCCGGCGCGGCAGGCTGCCGCCCTCCTTGAGCTTGACCCAGCGCCCCTGGCGGTAGCTGTCCAGCCCCGCCTCGAGCAGGCACATCACGTCCAGCGCCTCATCGGCGGTCACCGGCGGCGGCGTGCCGCGCAGCAGGGTGCGGGCGATGCCGTCGTAGTAGGCGCGATAGTCGCCCGGCACGCCCTCGACCTCGTGGTGCACGAGCGTGACCTCGTCGCCCTCCCCTTCGTTCAGCGTCAGCCGCCCCGGCGCCGGGTCGATGCCCCAGGCCGGCTGCGGAATCTCGCCGCCCTTGAGCCACTCCTCCTGCGGATCGAGGCCGTACTTGACGAAGCTGCCGCGGGTGCCGTTGACCCGCCAGCGCGGCGTGGGCTCGGCCACCAGGGTGCTGGCCTTGAGGACCACCCTCAGATGGTCGTACTCCAGCACCGCCTGGAAGTCGTCGTCGATCTCGGCGCCGTCGCGCAGGGTGGCAAGCTCCAGCAGGACGGCCCGGGGCATGCCGAACAGCGCCCGGGCCTGGTCGAGCAGGTGCGGGCCCAGATCGAACCAGATACCGCTACCGGGGCGATGCTGCTCACGCCAGCGGTCGGGCACCGTCGGGCGGAAGCGGTCGAAGCGTGATTCCACCTCGACCACCCGCCCCAGGCGCTCCTCGTCGAGCAGCGTCTTGAGGGTCAGGAAGTCGCTGTCCCAGCGACGGTTGTGGAAGACGCTGAGCAGGCGCTCGGCGTTATCGGCCTGGACCTTGAGCTGACGCGCCTCGGCCAGGGAGACGGCGAACGGCTTGTCGAGCACCACGTGCTTGCCCTTGCCCAGCGCCGCCTTGGCCAGCGGGAAGTGGGTCTCGTTGGGCGTGGCGATGACCACCAGATCGATCTCCGGGTCGGCGAACAGCGCCGCCGCCTTGGCGTGCACCGTGACCTCGGGATAGATCGCCTGGACCCGCTCCGCATCGCTGGAGACCACGGCGGAGAGCTCAAGGCCCGGCGCGGTCTGGATCAAGGGCGCGTGAAAGGTGCGACCGGCCATGCCGAAACCGATCAGGCCGACGTTGAGGGTCTGGGTCTTCATTGCGTGGCTTCCCTGCTGTATCGAGTCTTGTGGGGGTGAAAGCGGGCCTGGAGGAAGGCGGACCCCGGCCATCGCCGGGGCCCGAAAGCTCAGTCGAGCTTGGAGAGGTCGCGCACCGCGCCCTTGTCGGCGGAGGTGGCCAGCAGCGCATAGGCCTTGAGCGCCGCGGAGACCTTGCGCACGCGCTGGATGCTCGGCTTCCAGGCGTCGCGGCCGCGGGCTTCCTCGACCCGGCGGCGCTCGGCGAGTTCCTCGTCGGAGAGCTTCACGTCGATGCTGCGATTGGGAATGTCGATGCGGATGATGTCGCCGCTCTGGACCAGGCCGATGGCGCCGCCGGCGGCGGCCTCCGGCGAGGCGTGGCCGATCGACAGGCCCGAGGTGCCGCCGGAGAAGCGGCCGTCGGTGAGCAGCGCGCAGGCCTTGCCCAGGCCCTTCGACTTCAGGTAGGAGGTCGGGTAGAGCATCTCCTGCATGCCCGGGCCGCCCTTCGGTCCCTCGTAGCGGATCACCACCACCTCGCCTTCGACCACCTTGCCGTCGAGGATGTGCTCCACCGCCTGGTCCTGGGACTCGACCACGTGGGCCGGGCCCTCGAAGACCAGGATCGAGTCGTCGACGCCGGCGGTCTTCACCACGCAGCCGTCGAGGGCGATGTTGCCCTTGAGCACGGCCAGGCCGCCCTGCTGGGAGAAGGCGTGCTCGAGGTCGCGGATGCAGCCGGTGGCGCGGTCGCCGTCGAGGCTCGGCCAGCGCGCGCTCTGGGAGAAGGCGGTCTGGGTCGGGATGCCGCCGGGGCCGGCCTTGTAGAACTCCACGACCTCGGCGCTCGGCGAGCGCATGATGTCCCACTCCTCGAGGGCCTCGGCCAGGCTGTCGCCGTAGACCGTGGGCACCCGGGTATCCAGCACGCCGGCGCGGTCCAGCTCACCGAGGATCGCCATGATGCCGCCGGCGCGGTGCACGTCCTCGATGTGGTATTTCTGGGTGTTGGGCGCCACCTTGCACAGCTGCGGCACCTCGCGGGACAGACGATCGATGTCGTCCATGTCGAAGTCGATGCCGGCCTCCTGGGCCGCGGCCAGCAGGTGCAGGATGGTGTTGGTGGAGCCGCCCATGGCGATGTCCAGGGTCATGGCGTTCTTGAACGCCGGCTTGGCGCCGATGGCGCGCGGCAGCAGGTGCGCCTCGTCACCCTCGTAGTAGCGCTTGGCCAGCTCGACGATGCGGTGGCCGGCGGTCTCGAACAGCCGGCGGCGGTCGCCGTGGGTGGCCAGCAGGGTGCCGTTGCCCGGCAGCGCCAGGCCCAGCGCCTCGGTCAGGCAGTTCATGGAGTTGGCGGTGAACATGCCGGAGCAGCTGCCGCAGGTCGGGCAGGCGCTGCGCTCGACCTCGCTCAGGGTCTCGTCGTCCACCGAGTCGTCGGCGGCCATGACCATGGCGTCGACCAGGTCCAGGCCGTGGTCGAGCAGCTTGGTCTTGCCGGCCTCCATGGGGCCGCCGGAGACGAAGATCACCGGAATGTTGAGGCGCATGGCGGCCATCAGCATCCCGGGGGTGATCTTGTCGCAGTTGGAGATGCACACCAGGGCGTCGGCGCAGTGGCCGTTGACCATGTACTCGACGCTGTCGGCGATGATGTCGCGGCTCGGCAGCGAGTAGAGCATGCCGTCGTGACCCATGGCGATGCCATCGTCCACGGCGATGGTATTGAACTCCTTGGCCACCCCGCCGGCCTTCTCGATCTCGCGGGCCACCAGCTGGCCCATGTCCTTGAGGTGGACGTGGCCGGGCACGAACTGGGTGAAGGAGTTGGCGACCGCGATGATCGGCTTGTGGAAGTCGTCGTCCTTCATGCCGGTGGCGCGCCACAGGGCGCGGGCACCGGCCATGTTGCGGCCGGCGGTGGTGGTGCGGGAACGATACTCGGGCATGGTGTCCTCTTGATGTGCTGCCGCCGCCCGTGGCCTCGCGCGTGCGTGCGAAGGCGTCTCGCACGCATCGTCGAGGCCCGGGCGGTCTTGGTGTCCAGAGCGCCGATTCTGTCATGCCCCCGGCCGCCAGGCCAGCGCCTCGCTCCCCAGCGCCGCCGGCTTCACGCCGGTCACCGGTAGCGCTCGCCCAGGCGCGGTCGTGCCCGCAGGCCATGGCCGGGCAATCGGCGAGACCCTCTTAGGCCCGCGCTGCCCCGGGAGCGTCGCACCCGGCCGCCGCGGGCTCGGCCGGGCGCCCGAGCGGATCACCGCGTGCTGATTGCCCCCTTCGATGCAGGACCCTGATACTCTGTAGTCAGCGGTGGGAACCGCCTCACCGCTATGTCAAGCGCCACAGGAGCCTTCGACATGGCCGAACAGAACCGCGTGATCGCTTTCTACGACGAGCGGATGCTGGCCCACGAGCCGGACATCGATGCGCCATTCTTGCCGGGGCGCATGGATGACCGCATCCGCAGGCTGCTGTCGGGGCTGGGTGTCCCCTGGAAGTATCCGGAACACCCGGCGAGGCTCACCGCCATCCGGCATCTGCTGGAACTCGAACCGGTGGCCGGCGTGGCCTTCGAGTCAGGCACGGCGGCGACACGCGAGCAGTTGGGGCGCGTACACACCACCTCCTATCTGGACCATATCTTCGGTCTTCGCGGCCAGAGCGCCTGGCTGGACGTGGACACCACGGCCGTGTCACCCGGCAGCGTCGACGCCGCCGAGGTGGCCGCCGGCACGGCGATCGCCGCCGTCGAGGCCGTCGTCGCGGGGAGGGCCGAGAGCAGTTTCGCGCTGGTGAGACCTCCCGGCCACCACGCTGAGCCGGTGCGGGCCCGCGGCTTCTGCCTGTTCAACAACGTGGCGGTGGCCGCCGCTCATGCCCGCATCGCCCTGGGCTGCGAGCGAGTGATGATCGTCGACTGGGATGCCCATCACGGCAACGGCACCCAGGACATCTTCTGGGCCGATCCCCATGTGCTGTTCTTCGACCTGCACCGCGCCGCCCCCTTCTATCCCGGCACGGGGGGCATCGAGGAGATCGGCATTGGCCTGGGGGATGGCACCAACGTCAACGTTCCCCTCCCCGCCGACGCCGGCGATGCCGCCTACCTCAAGGCCTTTCACGAGATCCTGGTACCCGCGGCCGAGTGGTTCCAGCCCGACCTGATCCTGGTCTCGACCGGTTTCGATCCGCATAGCCATGACCTGGCCCTGACGGTCTCCTATGACGGTTTCGCGGCCATGACCGGCCTGCTCAAGACCCTGGCCCGCCGGCACTGCGAGGGCCGCCTGGTCTTCGTGCTGGAGGGCGGCTACAACCTGATTTCGCTGTCACGCGGCGTCAGGTCGGTGCTTCGGGTGCTGGCCGGCGACGAGCCGCCGGAACCCGGACAGCGTGGCATCGCCGAGGTCGAGGCCGCGGCGGCCTTTCACCGCGGCGCCTTCGTCGGTCCCCCTCCGAGCTGACTCGCGTTGCGCGCAGGCCACTCGTCGAGGGGATGGATCGCTTCCCTCCTCGCGACCTTGGGCGTGTCACGCGACCGGTCGCAGCGACGGATGGGCAGGCCGCTTCGTAGTAGACTGTCGGCATGGGACATCGACCCTGTCGTCCTCGGGCAGCCCCGGCTTGCCTGTCACGGGGCATCCATCGCCCCGCGCTCTCACTCGACCACCGCCGGTGCGTCGAGCTCACCGGACTGGGGGCAAGCCGTGAGATCCCGGAGATACCGGCACACCGGAACCGGCACGGTCGGTCGCGCGGCATCCGCCAGTGCGGAATCTCATGCCCCGTCTGGAGGCAGCCTTGATGGAAATAGCACTGAAGGACGTCACTCGCGAGAATTTCGATGCCATCATCGCGCTGGAGGTGGCGGCATCGCAGCGCCGCTATGTCGCCGACAACCTGTATTCCATCGCCGAGTCGAAATTCCATCCGACCTATCGACCCCGCGCCATCTACTGTGACGGAGACGTCGTGGGCTTTCTCATGTATGAGTCCTTCGACCACGACGACAGGCCGCCTGCCTACAACATCTTCCGCCTCATGATCGACCGGCACCACCAGGGAAGAGGCATCGGGCACAAGGCCATGCAGGGGGTGCTGGACGAAATCCGGGCGAAGGGGCCCTTCGAACGGATCACGATCTGCTATGTGCCCACCAACCGGGTCGCCCGGGACTTCTACGCCAGCCTCGGCTTCACCGAGACGGGACTGAGCGAGGCCGGCGAAGTCATTGCGGAGATCAGGGGATGAAGCCGGCATCAAGCGACGCGTTCAGCGCCGCAAGACGCCATGCGTCACCGTGACGTCCTGCCTGGCACCGGGATCACACCAGCCGCCCACCCTCGAGCCGGCAGCGGCGGTCGGCCAGGGCCTCGATGTCGTCGCGGTCGTGGCTGACCAGCAGCACCGCCACGCCGGCCGCCTTCTGGCGACGCACCAGCTCCCAGAGCCCGCGCCGGGTGGCGTCGTCGAGCCCGGTGAAGGGCTCGTCGAGCAGCAGCAGCGGCGCACCCCGCAGCAGCGCGCGCAGTAGCGCCACCCGCTGGCGCTGGCCGCCGGAGAGTTCGTCGGGCAACCGGTCGTGGAGCCCCTCCAGCCCGACCTCGGCGAGCCCCTCGCGGATGCGGACCTGCTGTTCCCGGGAAAGCCGCATGTCCGGCGCCAGGCCGAGCCCCACGTTGAGCCACACCGGCAGGTGGTCGAAGAGATTGTGCTCCTGGAAGACGGTGGTGATGCCGCGCTCCCAGGGCGGCCGCGCCAGCAGGTCCTCCCCCGTCCAGTCGAGCCGCCCGCCGCCGGGCTCGAGGAAGCCGGCCAGCAGCGCCAGCAGGGTGCTCTTGCCGGAGCCGGACGGCCCCTCCACCGATAGGCACTCCCCCGGCGCGAGCGCGAAGGAAAAGCAGAAATCGGGGATCTCGCCGGGGTCGCAGCGGGTGTAGTGGAAGGTCAGGTCATGGCAGTCGAGCATCGGAGCGTCCTTGCGGCGAAGCGGCCCGCCAGCGGTGGCGCGGCGGGTGTCGGGTCAGGCGGTCGAGCGCGGCGAACAGCAGCGCCACCAGGGCCAGCAACAGCAGCGCCGTGGCCGCCGCCCCCTGCCAGCGATAGCCGCCGAGCTGCTGGAACAGCAGCATCGGCAGGGTCGGTGCCGCGGGGCTGCCGAACAGCGCGATGACGCTGAAGTCGCCGAGTGACAGCGTCATCGCATAGGCCAGTGCCAGCGCCAGCGGGCGGCGCAGCCGCGGCCACTGCAGCCAGCGCAGCCGGGCCATGCCGCGCACTCCGAGCTGGTCGGCCAGCCGCCGCTCCGGCGCCGAGAGCCCCGGCAGCGCGCCGCGGATCACCTGCATGGCGAAGGGCAGCGCCATGAAGGCGTTGACCAGCACCACCAGGGCGTAGCCCTCACAGCCGCTGCCGAGCCGCGGCCGCAGCAGCAGGAACAGCCCGGTGCCGAACACCAGCGCCGGGATCACCAGGATCAGCTGACCGCCGCCTTCCATCAGCGCCGCCAGCAGCGGCCGACGCCGGTCGCGCAGCCACTGGCGCCCGGCGAGCAGCGCCACGGCCAGCGCCAGCGCGCCGAGCCCGGCGCCGAGCGCCATCGACAGGCTGCGCATCGCCGCGGGAACGAGACTCGCGCCGCGTGGCATCTCGGGCAGGCCGAGCACGCCGGCCACCAGCACCGCCGCCAGCGGCGGCAACAGCAGCGCGGCCAGGCCGGTGAGGCAGAAGGCATCGGTGAGACGCGAGACGCCCTGGGCGTCGCGGCGCCACCAGCGCCCGCCAGGACGGCCAGAGCGAGCCCCCACCGCCAGCGACGGCGTGCCGCCGCGGGACAGCGCGAGTAGCCACAGCGTCAGGCAGATCGCCAGCTGGGTCAGCGCCAGCAGTGCGGCCAGGGCCAGGTCGTGGTCGAACTTCATCGCCTGGTAGAGCGCCACCTCCAGCGTCGAGGACGCCGGCCCGCCGCCCAGGGTCATGACGATGGCGAAGCTGGTGAAGCACAGCGTGAACACCAGCGCGGCGAGGCGCGGCAGCAGCGGCGCCAGCCGCGGCCACTCCAGCGCACGCCACAGTGCGCCACGCGAGAGCCCGAGCTGTCCGGCCAGCCGCCACTGGGCCGGCGGCGCCTGCTCGAGGGCCTGCAGCATCAGCCGCGCGGCCAGCGGCAGGTTGTAGAACAGATGCGCCAGCACGATGCCGGAGAGGCCGTAGAGGTAGTCGTCCGGCAGCCCGCCGAGCCAGTCGCGCAGCGGCGACAGCCAGCCCCGCCGGCCGTGCACGGCGACCAGCCCGAACAGCGCGATCAGGCTCGGGATCACCAGCGACAGCTCCATGGCCCGCAGCAGCAGGCGTCGGCCGGGAAAGCGCGGCCGCCGGGCCAGCGCCAGCGCCACGGGGATCGCCAGGCCGATGGAGAGCAGCGTGGAGAGGCTGGCCTGCCACAGGGTGAAGCGCAGCACGGCGGCCAGCCACGGTTCCTGCCACAGCAGCGCCGGATGCAGCTCGCGAGCCTGCCACAGCAGCGCCCCCAGGCTGCCGAGCCCGAGCCCCGCCACCGCGACGAGCGCGACGATGCCGGCCCCCAGGGGCCAGCGCGAATGCGTGGCCCAGCGCGTGGTGGGGCTCATCGGGCGGCGGCGTTGCGCCACTCGCGGAGCCACTCGCGGCGGTGCGTCTGCACCTCTTCCGGCGTGAAGGTCAGGCTCTCGGGCTGGATCAGCCGGTCATAGACCCCGGGCAGTTCGTCGCCGAGGTCGACGGCCGGATGCATGACGTTGCCCAGCGGAATATGGCGCTGGAAGTCCGGCATCAGCATGAAGGCCAGGAACTCGCGGGCGAGTTCGGGATGCTCGCTGCTCGCCACCCGGGCGGCCGTTTCCACCTGCAGGTAGTGGCCGTCGTCGAATTCGGCGGCCTGGTAGCGGTCGGTGCCCTCGACGGCCATGTGGTAAGCCGGCGAGGTGGCGTAGGACAGCACCATCGGCGCCTCGCCGTTCATGAACAGCGAGAAGTAGGCCTGGCTCCAGCCGTTGGTGACGGTCAACACGCGCTCGTTGAGCCGCGCCCAGATCTCGGGCGCACGCTCGCCGTAGACCTTCTTGATCCACAGCAAGAGCCCCAGGCCGGTAACGCTGGTGCGCGGGTCCTGAAGGATCACCTTGACGTCGTCCGGGGCGTCGAGCAGCGCCTCGAAGCTGTGTGGCGGCTCGGCGAGCTGCTCGGTGTCGTAGACGAAGGCGAAGTGGCCCCAGTCGTAGGGCACGAAGGTATCGTCGTTCCACACGATCGGCAGGTCGAGGGCGCCGGTGTCGATGCCGTGGGGCGTCAGCAGGTCCAGCGCGCGGGCCTCGGCCAGCAGGTTCATGTCGAGGCCCAGCACCACATCGGCGGCGGTGTCCTGCCCTTCCAGGCGAAGCCGCTGGAGGATGTCGACGCCGCCGGGCAGCGCCACGAACTCGAGATCGCAGTCGCAGCGCGCCTCGAAGGCCGCCTCGATGCCGGGCCCCGGCCCCCACTCGGAGACGAAGGAATCGTAGGTGTAGACGGTGAGGGTCTCGCCGGCCTGCGCGACGCCGGCGACCAGCAGCGTGGCAAGCGCCACACCGGTGGCATGAACCTTGGGAGCCATGGACATTCCTGTTGTTCGAGAAGTGGGAAGTGAAGAGTGGAGGATCGGACACGCAAACGCGCCCGCCATTATGCCATCGGCGGACGCGTTACGGAGGGATGGGGTTATCCGGGGCTTGTCCGGCGACAGGTCTGCGCGGGACGCTTGCCACCTTACTCCTTTTTCCTTACCCCTCGCCCCTCGCGCCTCACGAGCCGAACACCACCTTCGCCACATCCCGATAATGCCCCGCGAAGTGCACCGTGACGCCCTCGCGGAGGTAGTCAGGCAGCTCCTCGTAGTCGCGGCGATTGGCCTCGGGCAGGATCAGCTCGAAGATCTCGCTGCGCCGGGCGGCGATCACCTTCTCGCGAATGCCGCCCACCGGCAGCACGTGACCGGTCAGGGTCAGCTCGCCGGTCATCGCCAGCGGCCGGTCGATGGCCTTGTGCCTGGCCAGCGACAGCAGCGCGGTGGTCATGGTCACGCCGGCCGAGGGACCGTCCTTTGGCGTGGCGCCCTCCGGCACGTGCAGGTGCACGAAGGCGGAGTCGAAGAAGTCCGAGTCGGCGCCATATTCGCCGAGATGGCCCAGCACGTAGCTGTAGGCGATGTTGGCGGATTCCTTCATCACGTCGCCGAGCTGGCCGGTGAGCTTGAAGCCGCGGTCCAGGGCGTGCACCTTGCCGGCCTCCACCGACAGGGTCGCGCCGCCCATGGCGGTCCAGGCCAGCCCCGTGACCACGCCCTCGCCCTTCATCACCTTCTCCTTGCGGAAGGTGGGCGCGCCGAGGAACGTCTCGAGGTTCTTCACCGAGACCTTGACCGTCTGCTGGTCGTTCTCGAGCAGCTTGACCGCCGACTTGCGCACGATGCGGTGCAGCTGCTTCTCGAGCTGGCGCACCCCGGCCTCGCGGGCGTAGCCCTCGATCACCTGGCGCAGCGCGGCGTCGGTGAGGTTCAGGCGCTTCTTGGGAATGCGGTCGCGCTCGAGCAGCTTGGGCCACAGGTGATGCTTGGCGATGGCCATCTTCTCCTGGGCGATGTAGCCGGACAGGCGAATCTGCTCCATGCGGTCGAGCAGCGCCGCCGGGATCGAATCCAGGGTATTGGCGGTGCACACGAACAGCACCTTGGACAGGTCCAGGCGCACGTCCAGGTAGTGGTCGAGGAAGTCGACGTTCTGTTCCGGATCGAGCACCTCGAGCAGCGCCGAGGCCGGGTCGCCCTGGAACGACTGGCCGAGCTTGTCGATCTCGTCGAGCATGATCACCGGGTTCTCGACGCCGACCTCCTTGATCGCCTGCACCAGCTTGCCGGGCATGGCGCCGACGTAGGTACGGCGATGGCCCTTGATCTCGGCCTCGTCGCGCATGCCACCCACCGAGAAGCGATAGAACTCGCGGCCCAGCGCCTCGGCGATGGAGCGCCCCACCGAGGTCTTGCCGACGCCCGGCGGGCCCACCAGCAGCAGGATCGAGCCGCCGACGTCGCCCTTGAAGGTGCCCTCGGCGAGGAACTCGACGATGCGCTCCTTCACGTCCTGCAGGCCGTCGTGATCGCGGTCGAGCACCTCCCTGGCGTGGCCCAGGTCGAGCTGGTCGTAGCTGGTCAGCCCCCAGGGCAGCGAGGTCAGCCAGTCCAGGTAGTGGCGGGTGGTGCCGTACTCCGGCGAGCCGGTCTCCAGCACCGAGAGCTTGTCGAGCTCGTCGTCGATGCGCTCCTGGACCCGCTCCGGCACCGCCTTGTCGGCCAGGCGGCCGCGGAAGGTGTCGACGTCGTTCTCGCGATCGTCCTTGGAGATGCCCAGCTCGCGCTGGATGACCTTGAGCTGCTCGCGCAGGAAGAATTCGCGCTGGCGCTCCTGCATCTGGGCGTTGACCTGCTCGCTGATCTCGCTCTGCAGCCGGGCGACGTCGATCTCCTTGCGCAGCAGCGGCAGCACCTTCTGCATGCGCTCCATTACCGGCAGCGACTCCAGCACGTCCTGCAGCTCCGGCCCCTTGGCCGAGGTAATGGCCGCGGCGAAGTCGGTCAGCGGCCCCGGCTCGTGGGGGCTGAAGCGGTTGAGATAGTGCTTGAGCTCCTCGCCGTAGAGCGGGTTGATCGGCAGCAGCTCCTTGATGCCGTTGATCAGCGCCATGGCGTAGGCGCGGGTCTCCTCGTCCTCGGCGTCGACCGGCTCGCGGGGATAGCTGACCTCGACCAGGTAGGGCGGCTCCTTGGAGAGCCAGCGCTGGATGCGGAAGCGGCGCATGCCCTGGGCGATGAACTGCAGCTGCGAATCCTCGCCCTGCAGCTTGTGCACCTTGACCGCGGTGCCCATCTCGGGGAAGTCGCCGGGGCTCAGGTCCTCGACCCCGGCCTCACCGACGAAGGCCAGGCCCACCATGTGATGCGGCGTGTTGCCGACCCGGCCGATGGTGTCCTCCCAGCGCTCGCGGTTGATCACCAGCGGCTGGACCTGGGCGGGGAAGAAGGGACGATTGTGGATCGGCAGCAGGTAGAGGCGCTCGGGGAGCGTATCGCTGGCCGGCACCACCGCGTGCCCGGCGCCCTCGTCGAGTTCCAGCTCGTCCTCCGTCTCGGCCTCGACCCACTCCAGGCCGTCCTGTTCATAGCGCTGATCGTCTTCGCTCATGCGTACCTCATCCTGAAGGAACGGGACATCGCGACCCGTGATGTCTTCGGAATGCGGGCGACGGCGCCGAACTTCAAGTCATCGCCACCGTTCGAGCACCGGCGGCAGTGGCCGGCCGTTGAGTCTGACCTTGCCGCGTACCACGTCGACCTGCAGCTCTCGGGTGTCCAGCGGCAGCCCCAGGCCAAGGGCGATCACCGGCGGCAGGTCCTGCCACAGGAAGTCGCCGTCGAGCCGCTGGCGCCAGGCCGCACGCTCGGTGTCGGTATTCAGCGCCAGCGGCTCCAGGGCATCGAGGTCGCGGGCGTCGAACACCAGCACGCCCTTGCCGGTGAGCGACAGCCCCAGCATGGGGCTGTCCAGGTCGGCGTCGAGGATGTCCAGCCGCGGCGAATCGACCAGCAGCTCGCGCAACACCGGCGTCAGCGCTTCCTCCGGCGGGCGCTCGCCCGCGTCAAGCTGGCCGCGCGTCGCTTGATGACGCAGCAGGTTGCCCAGCCGACGCAGGGCATCGGCATCGATGCGAGAGAGCTCGCCGGCGAGCGTCCCCGTCAGCAGCACCTCGTCGCCCGAGAGCACCTGGCCGACGTCGAGCCTGCCCTTCAAGCGCAGCTCCTCGGCGTCCAGCACGGTGTTCGTCTGCAGCGTGATCTCGCCGGCGTCGAAGGCCAGCTCCGGCGAGCGCCAGGCCAGGTCCTCGATGCGCAAGCGATCGTTCTGATTGAAATGATAGGCGCCCTGGGTGTAGGCGAAGCGGCTCTCCAGCACCAGCGGGCCGGCGCTCAGGCTGGCCTCGCCGTCATCGAGGCGCAGCTCCGCCAGCCGCGCGCGCAGCCGCCAGTCGCCGACGTCGCCGTGCACGGCGACGCGGCCGCCCTGCAGGGTCAGGGTGCGCGCCTGCTGCTGGAAGACGATCGGCGCCAGTTCCAGGGTGGCATCGAGGGTGGAGGAATAGGGGCGGAAGTGGGCTTCCCACTGCGGCGGCGCGCCGGCGGCCCCCGACGAGGCCTCGGTCGCCTCGCCCAGATGCGGGCGCAGGGTACCGTCGAGCCGGGTCTCCAGCACGCCGTGTCGGGCCCGGTAGACGAGATCGAGGTGCCAGGCGTTACCCAACAGCGGCGACAGATGAATGACGCCGTGAGAAGTCAGCCAGCCGCGCTCGATATCGCTGCGGCTCACCCGCAGCTCGCCGTCGGCCTGGAGCTCCTCGACGGCCCGGGCCAGCTCGCGCTCGAACAGCAGCCCGGAGAGGGTCTGGGCCACCGCCCAGGCCAGGGCCAGCATCGCCAGCACCGGCACGATCAAGCGCTCCTTGCGCATCACTCACTCCTTGTCGCCGAGACGCCCTGCCCCGAGCCGATACGCCTCCGAGCTCAGTGGAGCCAGAACCACAGGTGCATGGTACACCAGGCGTAGGCGCTGGCCAGGACGTCGTCGATCATGATGCCGAAGCCGCCGGCCACGCGGCGGTCGGCCCAGCGGATCGGCCAGGGCTTGAAGACGTCGAACACCCGGAACACCGCGAAGCCCCACAGCGCGGCCTCCCAGGAGAAGGGCACCGCGGTCATGGTCAGCCAGTAGCCGACGAACTCGTCCCAGACGATGCCCGAGTGGTCGTGGACCCCGAGATCGCGAGACGTCTTGTCGCACAGCCAGACGCCCCACACGAAGGTGATCGCCACCACGATCAGGTACCAGCCGAGGGGCAGCTCCGACATCAGCCAGTAGAAGGGAATGGCCGCCACGGTGCCGACGGTGCCCGGGGCGAAGGGTACCGCGCCGCTGCCGAAGCCGAAGGCGAGGAAGTGGACCGGCCGATGCCAGACGCTCTGGGGGGCGCGGTTCATGGCGTGTCTCCTGAGAAGTGCTGCCAGCCCGCGGCGCCGTCCGGCACCGCGCCGGTGATGCCGGGGGCCTCGCTCACCCGGCCGATCGCGGTCAGCGCCAGCCCCTCGGCCGCCAGCCGCGCCCGGGCCGGTTCGAGGTGCGCCTCGGGCAGCGTCACTAGCAGTTCGTAGTCGTCGCCGCCGCGCAGGGCCGCGTGCAGAGCCTCGTCGTCGCCGAGTGCCGTCGCCAGCCCCTCGGCCAGCGGCAGCGCCTCCGGCGTCAGGGCCGCGCCCACGCCGGAGGCCGTGCACAGATGGCCGAGGTCGGCCAGCAGGCCGTCCGAGACGTCGATCGCCGCCGAAGCCAGCTCGCGCAGTGCCAGGCCAGCTCCGAGCCGCGGCTCGGGGCGTAGATAGCGGCGCAGCAGGGCGTCGTCGCAGTCGCGCTCGCCGGCCTGCCAGCGGGCCAGGCCCCCGGCGCCGCCGCCGAGGGCACCGGTCACCGCCAACACCTCGCCGGGCCGGGCACCGGCACGGGTCAGGGCCAGCCCCTCGGGCACCTCGCCCATCACCGTCACGCCCACGGCCAGCTCGCCGCGGGTGACGTCGCCGCCGGCCAGCGCCACGCCGGCGGCGGCGCACAGCGCATGAAAGCCGGCCGCGAAGTCCGCGACCCAGGCCTCATCGGCCTCGAGCAGGGTCAGCGACATCAGGCACCAGCGGGCCCGGGCGCCCATGGCGGCCAGGTCGCTGAGGCTGACCGCCAGCGCCCGATGGCCGATGGCGTCGGCCGGGGCCCCGGCGGGAAAGTGAACGTCGGCCACCGAGGTGTCGACGCTCACCGCCAGCCGCATGCCGGGCGTGGGCGCGAGCAGCGCGCAGTCGTCGCCGACACCGAGGCTCACGCCGGCGCCGCCGCCGGCGGGCGCCGGGGCGAGATAGCGGGCGATCAGCTCGAATTCGCTGGACATCGGTTCGAGGCCTTCAGCGTCGACGCGCGGAGACCTCGGCGCCGCGCAGCTTGGCGGCGAGCTTGTCGAGGATGCCGTTGACGTACTTGTGCCCCTCGGTGGCGCCGAAGGACTTGGCCAGCTCGACGCCCTCGTTGATCACCGCGCGGTACGGCACCTCGGGGCGCTTGGCGAGCTCGTAGGCGCCCAGACGCAGGATCGCCAGTTCGATCAGGTCGAGGTCCTCGAGGCGACGGTCGAGCAGCGGCGCGATGGCGGCGTCGAGTTCGCGGCGGTTGCGCGCCACCTCGTGCAGCAGCTGGTGGAACAGTGCCAGGTCGGCGATGCCCATCACCTTGTGCCAGTTCTCGTGATCTTCCAGGTCGTCATCGGCGATCTGGCTGCGGAACTCGGCCTCGACGGCGGCGATCGGCTTCTCGGTCAGCTGCCACTGGTAGAGACCCTGGACGGCCAGCTCACGGGCCGCATGACGGGCCAGCTGTGCCTTGGAAGGCTCGCGACGCTGTTCGCTCATCAGGCATTCTCCCCTTCGCCGAAGCGGCGCAGCAGCGAGACCATTTCCATCGCCGCCATGGCCGCCTCGGTGCCCTTGTTGCCGGCCTTGGTACCGGCGCGCTCGATGGCCTGCTCGATGGAGTTGACGGTCAGCACGCCGTTGGCCACCGGGGTATCGAACTCGAGCTGCAGGCGGTTCATGGCCGAGTTGCACTCGCCGGCCACGTGTTCGAAGTGCGGCGTGCCACCGCGGATCACCGCGCCCAGGGCGATGACCGCCTCGGGGCGGACCACCTGGAGCACGCGCTTGATGGCCAGCGGCAGCTCCCAGGCACCCGGGGTGTGAACGATGTCGATGTTCTCCTCGTCGACGCCGTGGCGCACCAGGCTGTCGACGGCGCCCTCGACCAGGCTGTCCACCACATGATGATTGAAGCGGCCCACCACGATCACGTAGCGGCCATCGACGTTGACGAAGCTGCCTTCGACTTGGGAAATCGGTTGCATGGTCTCTTTCCTGCTGAACCCGATGAAAACGGAATCGCCGGGGCGTACGACGGACGACGCCCCGGCGAGATGTCAGATGAAGGCGTCAGGCGCCGTCGTTACCCTCGGCGGCCGGTGTCTGGCCGGGCTCGAGGCGCTCGACCACTTCCAGGTCGAAGCCGGAAAGCGCCGAGAACTTCCACGGCGAACTGAGCAGGCGCATGCGGCCCACGCCCAGCTCGCGCAGGATCTGCGATCCCGTGCCGATCGTCAGGTAGTTGCCGGCGCCGTCGGAATCGGTGGTGCGCGGTGTCCGGCGCCGCTCGAGGAAGACCTCGAGCAGGTCATGCAGATCCTGCGACGGGCGGCCGTCGTCGAGCAGCACGAAGACGCCGTGCTCGGCGCGGGCGACCTCGGCAATCGCCTCATGGGCGGTCCAGCTGTCGTGCTCGCCCTTCTGCAGCTGCAGCAGGTCGCGCATCACATTGGAAAGATGCACGCGTACCGTGGTCAGTGCCTCGGGGTGCGGCCGCCCCTTGACCAGGGCCAGGTGATGGGCGCCCTGGATGCGGTCGCGGAACACATGCAGCATCAGCTCGCCGTGGGGCGTCTGCACGGGCATCGACTCCAGCGATTCGACGGTCTGCTCGTTGTGGATGCGATAGTGGATCAGGTCGGCGATGGTGCCCATCTTCAACCCATGCTCGCGGGCGAAGACCTCGAGCTCGGGGCGGCGCGCCATGCTGCCGTCCTCGTTCATCACCTCGCAGATCACGCCGCTGGGGTCCAGCCCGGCCAGGGCCGACAGGTCGCAGGCCGCCTCGGTGTGGCCGGCGCGACGCAGCACGCCGCCGGGCTCGGCCATCAGCGGGAAGATATGGCCGGGCTGGACGATGTCGGTCGGCTCGGCGTCGCGGGCCACCGCCGCCTGGACGGTGCGCGCGCGGTCGGCGGCGGAAATTCCGGTGCTGACGCCCTCGGCGGCCTCGATGGAGAGCGTGAACTTGGTGCCGAAGCCGGAGCCGTTGTCGCGCACCATCAGCGGCAGCTGCAGGCGCTCGCAGCGCTCGCGAGTCATCGGCAGGCAGATCAGGCCGCGGGCGTGGCGAGCCATGAAGTTGATGTGCTCGGCCTCCACCTTCTCGGCGGCCATGATGATATCGCCCTCGTTCTCGCGATCCTCATCGTCCATCAGGATCACCATCCGCCCCTGGCGAATGTCCTCGATCAGCTCGGCGATGGGGGCCAGCCCCCCTGCGGAGGAGTGCTCCATGGAATCTCCATTGACTCTGCTGCGGCCGTCGCGACGCGACGACACCGAAGTCGCCGACGGGCGTCGCCCACTCGAAACCGCGTCAGGGTACCGTGGCGCGACCGCCGGCGCTAGTAGTGGCTCGCCCGGCGGCGCCCATCGAGCGGCCGCCGGCGTCCTCGAAATGGCCCGACGCGGGCGGCGGCAGGCTCAGGCGGGACGTGCGGTGATGCGCCAGTCACGCCCGACGGCGCGGATGTCGAGAATCTCCAGCGGCTTCTGCTCGGCCATGGTCTCGAGGCCCGGCAGCGCGAACAGCGGACGTGCCTCGCCGCCGAGCAGAGTCGGGGCGACGAACAGCTGCATCTCGTCGACCAGCCCGGCGTCCAGCATGGCGCCGGCCAGGGTCGCGCCGGTCTCGAGCAGCGCCTCGTTCACGTCCTCGCGCTCGGCCAGATGCGCCAGCAGGGCGGCCAGATCGACGCGTCCGCCCTCGCCCGCGGGCAGCGCCAGCACCTCGGCGCCGGCGGCCTGGAGGCGCTCGCGGCGCTCGGCGTCGTGGCCCTCGACGGTGGCCACCAGGGTGCGCCCCGGCTCGCGCAGGCAGGCCGCCGCCTCGGGCAGACGCAGGCGGGAGTCGACCACCACCCGCAGCGGCTGGCGGGCGGCGATCGCCTCGGCGTCGGGCAGCTCGAGCTGCTCGGCGCGCAGGGTCAGCCGGGAGTTGTCGAAGATCACCGACTCGACGCCGGTGATCACCGCGCTGGAGCGGGCCCGCAGCCGCTGCACCTGGCAGCGCGCCCGGGGCCCGGTGATCCACTGGGATTCGCCGGAGCGCATGGCGGTACGGCCGTCGAGGCTCATCGCCATCTTCAGCCGCACGAAGGGCCTACCCTCGGCCATACGCGCGACGAAGCCGGGATTCAGCGCCCGAGCCTGGGCCTCGAGCAGGCCGACCTCGACCTCGATGCCGGCCTCGCGCAGCCGCGCGATGCCGTTGCCGGCCACCAGCGGGTTGGGGTCGCGCATCGCCACCATCACCTTCGCCACGCCGGCCGCGACCAGCGCCTCGGCGCAGGGCCCGGTGCGGCCGTGGTGGGAGCAGGGTTCCAGGGTCACGTAGGCGGTGGCGCCGCGGGCGGCCTCGCCGGCGTCACGCAGGGCGTGGACCTCGGCGTGGGGCTCGCCGGCACGCTGATGCCAGCCCTCTCCGACCCGGCGGCCGTCCTTCACCAGCACGCAGCCCACCCGCGGGTTGGGATCGGTGGTATAGAGGCCGCGCCGGGCCAGCACCAGGGCGCGAGCCATCCAGCTCTCGGGAGAACGCGCCACGGCGCTCATGATTCACCGGACCCGTCGGGCTGGAAGCTCGGCTCCTGGGCCAGGCGGTCGATCTCGGCGCGGAACTCGTCGATGTCCTGGAAGCGGCGATAGACCGAGGCGAAGCGGATATAGGCCACCTGATCGAGGCGCTTCAGGGCGTGCATGACCTCCTCGCCGACGTCCCGGGCGTGAATCTCGCGCTCACCGCGGGCGCGCAGGGTCTGGCGGATGCGCTCCACCGCGGCCTCGATCGACTCGGCGCTCACCGGCCGCTTCTCCAGCGCGCGCAGCATGCCGGCGCGCAGCTTGGCCTCGTCGAACAGCTCCCGGGATCCGTCACCCTTGATCACTCGCGGCATCACCAGCTCGGCGGTCTCGTAGGTGGTGAAGCGCTCGCCGCAGGCCGCGCACTGGCGCCGCCGCCGCACCTGATCGCCGTCGACGACCAGTCGGGAATCGGTCACGCGGGTGTCGGAGGCGCCACAGAAGGGACAGTGCATAAGCAGGGTTCCGGGTCGGGGACGAGTGTCGCCGCATTGTAACGGTTTTGGCCTCGAAGCCCCAGCGAACCCCGGAGCCACATCGCTGTCAGCAGAGGGCCACCCTTTCAAGGAGGATCGCCATGCGCACCCTGCCCCGCGCCCTGCTGCCGGCCACCCTGCTGCTGCCCCTCGCGGCGTCCGCCGACGAACTCCCCGCCCCGCTCCAGGCTCTCGAGGCCGAGGGCCTCGAGATACACGGCCGCTTCGAGGCGCCCGACGGGCTGACCGGCTACGCCGCCAGCGCCGGCGGCCGGCCGATGACGGTGTTCGTCACCGAGGACGGCGAGCATGCGGTGATCGGCAACCTGGTGGACGCCGAGGGCCAGAACCTGTCACAGGCGCCACTGGACAGGCTGGTGCGCGCGCCCCAGGACGCCGAGACCTGGGCCGAGCTGGCGGACAGCGCCTGGATCGCCGACGGCCGCGACGACGCCGACCGCGTGGTCTACGTGTTCACCGATCCCAACTGCCCCTACTGCCGGCAGTTCTGGCAGGCCGCTCGCCCCTGGGTAGAGGCCGGGAAGGTCCAGCTGCGCCACGTGATGGTCGGCATCCTCGCCGCCGACAGCCCGCGCAAGGCGGTCTCGCTGCTGGCCGCCGACGATCCCTCCGCCGCGCTGGCCGCCCACGAGGGCGGCGAGCCGGTCGAGGTCCTCGATGCCCTGCCCCGCCGTCTGGAACTGGCCCTGCAGGACAACCACAACCTGATGGACGGCCTCAGCCTGGTCGCCACCCCGGGCATCGTCTATCGCCAGGACGGCCTGCTGAAGACCGCCCAGGGCATGCCCCAACAGGACACGCTGACCGAGATTCTCGGACCACGTCCCTGATTCGACTCATACCCGCCGGGCAATGAACCAGCCGACGACCATGGCCGCCAGCATGGCGGCCAGCGGCAGGGTGAGCCCCGACACCGAGGCGAAAGCCGGCCCCGGGCAGTAGCCGGAGAGCCCCCAGCCGACGCCGAACAGCGCCGCGCCGCCGAGCAGCCGGCCGTCCAGATCGCGCCGGGTGGGCAGCTGGAAGGCGCTGGCGAACAGCGGATTGGGCCGCCGCATGGCCAGCCGATAGCCGAAGAAGTTGGTTACCACGGCGCCGCCGAGCACGAACATCAGGGTCGGGTCCCAGTCGCCGGCGACGTCGAGGAAGCCGAGCACCCGCGCCGGGTCGGTCATGCCGGAAATCGCCAGCCCGAGCCCGAACAGCAGCCCGGCGATATAGGCCATCACGGATCTCACGCGCCACCTCCCATCACGTGCCGGACCACGAACACGGTAACGACCGCCACCGCCAGGAACACCAGGGTCGCCGCCATCGAGCGCGGCGACAGCCGGGCCAGGCCGCACACCCCGTGACCGCTGGTGCAGCCGCTACCGATGCCGGTGCCCACGCCCACCAGCAGGCCGGCGACCAGCATCGTCGCCACCCCGCCGGCCGGCGCGCCGATCACCGCCCCGGCCTGGCCCGCCACGTTGCCGAGCCCACCGCCGGCCAGGATCACCACCGCCGGCCCCGAGAGCAGCCCCAGCAAAAAGGCCAGCCGCCAGCCACTGTCGCCCTTCGGGCGCGCGGTGATCAGGGTACCGAGGATGCCGCTGATCCCGGCGATGCGCCCCAGCGTTATCATCAGCCAGGTAGCCGAGAGGCCGATCAGCACCCCGCCGATCAGGCCGTGAAGGCTCGCCGTCATGTCCACCGTCATGTCTCCTTTTCCATCAGCATGCGTTGCGTGTCTTCCGCCGTGGCCGCGTTGCCATGCAGCGCCTGCCAGGCATCGAAGGTGCTCAGGAATACCCGGCCGCCGAGCTCGTGGCAGAAGTCGGTCTCCGCCAGGCGATCCATCACCGGTCCCTTGACCTCGGCCAGGTGCAGCGCCACCCCGGCGTCCTTCAGCCGGCGATTGATCGCCTCCAGGCTCTCCAGCGCCGAGGCATCGATGACGTTGACCGCCTGGCAGGCCAGCACGATATGGCGCAGGTCCGGCTGGCGGGCCGCTAGCGCCATCACCGTATCCTCCAGATAGCGCGCGTTGGCGAAGTAGAGGCTCTCGTCGACCCGCAGGATCGCCAGATGCTCGTCGGTTTCCACCGCGTGGCGCTCGACGTTGCGAAAGTGCTCGCTGCCGGGCACCCGCCCCACCAACGCGCTGTGCGGTCGGCTGGTGCGATAGAGATGCAGCCCCAGCGACAGCGCCACGCCGGCCAGGATACCGCTCTCCAGCCCGTGCACCAGGGTCAGCGTCAGGGTGGCCAGCATGGCCGCGCCGTCGGCCCGGGAATAGGCCCAGGTACGGCGGATGGCCCGCAGGTCGATCAGCGAGCCCACGGCGACGATGATGGTGGCGGCCAGCGTGGCCTTGGGCAGGAACGCCAGCGGCGCGGTCAGGGTCACCGTCGCCGCGGCGATGCCCAGCGCCGTGAAGGCGCCGGCCAGCGGCGTGGCCGCGCCGGCCTCGAAGTTGACCACCGAACGCGAGAAGCCACCGGACACCGGCGCACCGCCGCTGACGCCGGTGCCCACGCTGGCCAGCCCCAGGGCGATCAGCTCGCGGTTCGGGTCGATGCGCTGGCGGCGCTTGGCGGCCAGGGTCTGAGCCACCGAGATCGACTCCACGAAGCCGACCAGGCTGATCAGCGCCGCCGGTCCCAGCAGGCTCGACCACAGCCCCGGCTCGAGGCTCGGCAGCGCCAGCGACGGCAGGCCGCCCGGCACCTTGCCGATCAGCGCCACGCCGCGCTCGCCGAGCCCCAGCGCCCAGGCCAGCAGGGCGGTGACGATCACCGCCGAGACCGGCGCGGCCTTGGCGGCGAGGTCGGCCACCGTGGCCGACAGCCCCAGCCGGCGCAGCCCGCCCTCGAGATAGCGCCGGCACAGCAGCAGATAGCCCCAGGCGCCGAAGCCGATCAGCATCGTCACCGGGCTGACCTGCCCCAGCGCACCGCCCAGCGCCACCAGCGTCTCGATCAGCGTCTGTCCCGAGGCCTCGACGCCGAGCAGGTGGCGCAGCTGGCTGGCGGCGATCAGCAACCCCGAGGCGGTGACGAAACCCGAGATCACCGGATGGCTCAGGAAGTTGGCGAGAAAACCCAGCCGCAGCAGCCCCATGGCCACCAGCAGCAGGCCAGAGAGCGCCGCCAGCACCAGCGACGCCCCCACGTACTCGGCGCTGCCGGGCGCGGCGATGCCGGCCAGCGCCGAGGCGGTCATCAGCGAGATCACCGCCACCGGCCCCATCGCCAGGCTGGCGCTGGTGCCGAAGATCGCGTAGAGCACCAGCGGCAGCATGCTGGCGTAGAGCCCCATCTCCGGCGGCAGGCCGGCCAGCAGCGCATAGGCCAGCGCCTGGGGCACCAGCATCAGGGTGACGATCACCGCCGCCACCAGATCCCGGGCCAGCCACTCACGGCGGTAGCCGTGCAGCCAGCCGATCAGCGGAATCCAGCGTGACGGGATCATCGTCCGCTGGCGCTCCGGACGTCGTCGGAGTCCACCTTCGGCGCCCGCCGGGCCGGCGCGGCCAGCCATTCGTGGCCCTTGAGCATCAGGTTCCAGTACAGCCAGGGCAGCTGTTTGGCCTTGAGCCACCAGGCGCGGCGGGTGGCCCGGGTACCGTCGTTGACCCAGCGCGGGAAGGTCGGCTGCAGCGTGCCGCCGTAGCCGAACTCGGCCAGCACGATGCGCCCGCGCTCCACGGTCAGCGGGCAGGAGCCGTAGCCGGTGTAGGCCGCCTTGAGCGGGGTCTCGTCCAACGAGGCGAGCAGGTTCTCGGCCACCACCGGGGCCTGCATGCGCACCGCCGCCGCGGTCTTGGCGTTGGTCGTGCCGCTGACGTCACCGAGGCCGAACACCGCCGGATAGCGCACGTGCTGGAGCGTCTCGGCGTCCAGGTCCAGCCAGCCGCCGCCGTTGGCGAGCCCGGACTCGGCGATGAAGCCCGGCGCGCGCTGCGGCGGCACCGCGTGCAGCATGTCGAAGCCGCACTCCTCCTCATGCTCGCCGTCTTCGCCGCCGACCACGAAGCGCGCCGTGCGCGAGGGGCCGTCCACCGCCACCAGCCGCTCGCCGTAGCCGGCTTCGATGCCGTAGGCGTCGATGTAGCGCTGCAGGGCCGGCACGTAGTCCGGCACGCCGAACAGCACCCCGCCGGCGTTGCAGAAGCGCACCTCGATGTCGCCCAGCCGACCCTCGCGCCGCCAGTGATCGCAGGACAGGTACATCGCCTTCTGCGGCGCGCCGGCGCACTTGATCGGCATCGGCGGCTGGGTGAACAGCGCCCGGCCGCCCTGCAGCGACTGCACCAGCGACCAGGTGTAGGGCGCCAGATCGAAGCGGTAGTTGGAGGTCACGCCGTTCTGGCCGAGCGTTTCCTCCAGGCCGTCGATGGCGCCCCAGTCGAGCACCAGCCCCGGCGCCACCACCAGCCGGACGTAGCCGAGCCGGCGGCCGTCGGCCAGGGTCACCTCGGCGGCCTCGGGGTCGACGGCCTCGACGCGTGTGGCGTAGCGGGTCGCACGGCGCGGGATCACCTCGTCCATCGGGCGGCGGGTGATCTCGGGCGAGAACACGCCGCCGCCGACCATCGTCCAGCCGGGCTGGTAGCTGTGCATCTCGGCGGGCTCGACGATGGCGATGTCCAGGTCGCGGCGACGCTTGAGCAGGCTGGCGGTGACGGCGATGCCCGCCGCACCGCCGCCGATGACGACGACGTCGTGGCGGCGTGACGGAGATTCCGAGGTCGGATGAGGCATGGCGCTCTCCTGGTGGCGTTAGTGGGGTCGAGCGGCGGCTCAGAAACGGTTGAGCGGCACCTTGAGGTAGACCTGGCCGTTGTCCTCGGCCGGCGGCATCTCGCCGGCACGCATGTTGACCTGCACCGAGGGGATGATCAGCCGCGGCATGCCGAGTGTGGCGTCGCGCTCGGTGCGCATGGTCACGAAGTCGTCCTCGCCGACACCCTCGTGGACGTGGATGTTGTGCGCGCGCTGCTCGGCCACGCTGGTCTCGTGCTGGAACTCGTCGCGGTCCGGCGCCCCGTAGTCGTGGCACAGGAACAGGCGCGTCTCGCCGGGCAGCGACAGCACCTTCTGGATGGAGCGGAACAGCGTGCGGGCGTCGCCACCGGGGAAGTCGCAGCGCGCGGTGCCGTAGTCGGGCATGAACAGGGTGTCGCCGACGAAGGCGGCGTCACCGATCACGTAGGTCAGGCAGGCCGGGGTGTGGCCCGGGGTGTGCAGCACCCGGCCCTCGAGGCCGCCGATGGCGAAGGTGTCGCCTTCCTCGAACAGGCGATCGAACTGGCTGCCGTCGCGGGCGAATTCGGTGCCGGCGTTGAACGCCTTGCCGAAGATCTCCTGCACCTCGACGATGCGCGCGCCGATGCCGGTGCGGCCGCCGAGCCGCTCGTGCAGGTAGGGCGCGGCCGAGAGGTGGTCGGCGTGGACGTGGGTCTCGAGCACCCATTCGACGCTGAGCCCTTCGCGCTCGACGAAGGCGATGATCGCATCAGCCGAGCGCACGTCGGTGTGTCCGGCGGCGTAGTCGAAGTCGAGCACCGAATCGAGGATGGCGCAGGCCGTGGAGTCCGGATCGCGGACCACGTAGCTGAAGGTGTTGGTGGGCTCGTCGAAGAAGGCCGTGACGATGGGCTGCTGGGACATGGAGCGCCTCCGTTGACAGCGAAGAGTGGCAATCGAGGGACGCGGTGCGTCTCGATGCCGGTGGGCGATGACCGCAGCATAACAAGATATTTTGTTCTAACGTTAGATTTATTTTTCATATCCAGCGCATCGCCCGATAGCGCAGCGCCATAGCCGAGCGCAGCCACTTTTCCGACATGGCTCAGAGCTCGATGCGCTGGCGGTAGGTCGCCATCTCCGCCTCGATGCCGGCCTCGGCCAGGGCCGCCAGCAGCGCCCGCTGGGCCCCCGGCTCGCCGTGCACCAGGAAGAATCGGGGCCGATCATGGAAGGCGCCTGCCCAGCCGATCAGCTCGCGCTGGCCGGCATGAGCCGAGAAGCCCCCCAGGGTGTGCACCCGGGCCTTGACCGCCAGCTCCTCGCCCAGCACCCGCACGCGTTCGGCGCCCTCGACCAGCTGGCGGCCCAGGGTGCCCTCGGCCTGGAAGCCGACGATCACCAGCCGGGTGCTTTCGCGTTCCAGGTTGCAGCGCAGGTGATGGACGATGCGTCCGCCGGTGCACATGCCCGAGCCGGCAATGATGATGGCTCCGCCGTGGAGACGGTTGATGGCCATCGACTCCTCCACGCTGCGGGTCAGGCGCAGGATCGGCAGGTACTGGTCGGGATCGCCGTGGGCGGCGACGTTGAGCACCTTCAGGTCCTCGGGATCGAGGGCCTGGCGCTTGCGGGCGTAGAGCTCGGTGACGCGGATCGCCATGGGGCTGTCGAGGAACACCATCTGCTGGCGCAGATGCCCGGCGTGAAAGAGCACGCTCAGGTGATAGAGGATCTCCTGGGTGCGCCCCACGGCGAAGGCCGGGATCAGCACGTTGCCGCCGTCGGCGTGGGCCTCCTCGAGCACCTGACGGAACTCCTCGAGGGTGTCGTCGCGGGGGCGATGATCGCGATCGCCGTAGGTACTCTCCATCAGCACCACATCGGCATCGTGGACCTTCTCCGGGTCCTTCATCAGCACCGAGTCGGGGTTGCCCAGGTCGCCGGAGAACACCAGCCGCCGCTGCTGGCCGCCGGAGGGGATCGAAAGCTCGACGACCGCCGAGCCGAGGATATGGCCGGCATCGCGGAACACCAGAGTGACGCCGCCGGGCAGCGCCACCGGCTGGCCATAGCGATGGGGCTCGCATTGGGCCAGGGTGCGGGCCACGTCGTCCTCGTCATACAGCGGCTCGAGGACGGGCTTGCCGGCCCGCGAACGCCAGCGGTTCTCCCACTCCAGATCCTTGGCCATCACGAAGGCGGCGTCGACCAGCATGATCTCGAGCAGCTCGGCGGTCTCGGCGGTGCAGTGGATCGGCCCCCGATAGCCCTCACGCACCAGCTTGGGCAAGAGCCCCGCGTGGTCGAGATGGCCGTGGGAAAGCACTACCGCCTCGAGCTCGTCGGCGAGTCGGCCGAAGGGCACGGCGTTGGCCCCCTCGAGCTCGCGGCCGCCCTGATGCAGGCCGCACTCCAGCAGCAGACGATGGGAGCGAGTCTCCCCGTCCACCTCGAGCAGATAGCGAGAGCCGGTGACCTCGCCCACCGCCCCCAGAAAGGTCAAGCTCGACATGCCCACCTCCCGTCCGCGCCCTTGGGTCTTCCTCGAGCATAACCAAGCCGCGCCACCCGCGCCTTGGCTCAAGTCATCGACGCCGCGGCCGATAGCCGACAGGAGGCCCGCCACGGGCTCGTCAGGTCACGCTCAAGGGAAAGCCCCACATGCTCGCATCGCTCATTACCTCGCTCCGCCCCCTGTTCCGCCCTTTCGTCGCGCTCGGCCTGAGCCTGGCCCTGAGCGGCTGTGCGGGACTGGCGGACGCGCCGACGCCGCCGCCGGAGCGGCTGGACGAAGCGCTGGAAAAGGCGACGTCGGCGCTGATGGCGGCCCATCCCGAGCTGGCCAACTATGACCCGCTGATTCCCACCACCGTGGTCGACGTCGACGACCTGAACCGCTCCTCGACCCTGGGCCGGCTGGCCAGCGAGATCGTCGCCGCCGAGCTCACCGAGGCCGGGCTGCGGGTGCGCGAAGTGCGTCTGCGCGGCCGGCTCTACATCGAGGAGTACACCGGCGAACTGATGCTGTCGCGCCTGGCCCAGCGCCTCGGCATCGATCAGGGCGCCCGCTCGCTGCTGGTCGGCACCTACGCCGTGGGCGAGCAGCGACTCTACCTGACGCTGCGGATCGTGCGCGTCGGCGACGGCAACGCCCTGGCCGCCACCCAGCTCAGCCTGCCGCTGACCAATGACCTGCGCGCCATGCTCGATCGCTGGTAGGACACGCTCGCTCAGCGCGTCTGGATCACCAACTCGATCGCTGGCAGGCCACGCTCGCTCAGCGCGTCTGGATCACCACTTCCACTCGGCGATTGCGGGCCCGGCCCTCGGCGGTGTCGTCGGAGGCCAGCGGCCGGGTATCGGCCAGCCCCACCGCGCGCAGGCGCTGGGGATCGATGCCGGCCTCGATCAGCGCCTCGACGATGGCGATGGCCCGGGCGCTGGACAGCGACCAGTTGGAAGGGAAGCGCGACGTCTGGATCGGCCGGCTGTCGGTGTGGCCCTGGACCTCGACCTCCCCCGGATGCTCGGCGACCACCTCGCGCAGCCGCTCGGCGACCAGCGCCCGTCCCTCGTCGGTGAGCTCGGCCTGGGCCGAGGGGAACAGCAGCCGGTCCTCGACTCGCAGCCGCATGCCCTCCGGCACCCGCGACGCCTCGATGCCGTCGAGGTCCGGCAGATAGGGCGCATCGGCCACCTCCTCGGCGACCTCGCGGGCGGCGAGGGTCAGGGTCTCGACGGCCTCCGGGGCCAGCGCCACGCCGTCGGGCAGGCTGTCGGTGAGGATCACCATGTAGTCGGCCAGCGGCGCCTCACGGTCGAGGCCCTCGGGCAACGCCAGCATCGGCAGCTTCGGCATCGGCTCGGCTTCATCGACGACGGCCTGTTGGCGAGCCAGCAGCGCGGGCGGCGCTGGCACGACCACCCGCGACGGCAGCCCGGCCACGCCCAGCGCCGCCGAGATCGCCGATGGCCTGAGTCCCTCGCGCATCACCGGTGCCGACGGCGCCTCCATGGCCTGGCTCAGCTCCGCCGGCAGCGGCACGCCGAGGCGGCGCGAGGCGCTGCCGGGTTCGGCCACCTCGACGATCGTCGCCTCGTCTGCTGTCGGCGCCGCAGCATCGGTGCGATGCGTCAGTGCAATCATCAGCACGAACAGCGCGACCAGCAGGGTCATCACGTCGATGTAGCTGACCACCCAGCCGTGACCGCTCTCGTCGTGGCGGTGATCCGGCAGGAGGGACTCGTGGCGGGACAGGCCGCGGGGATGCTGCATGGCTCGACTCGGCAATGACGTGGCGGAGCGCCAAGCCTAACGCCTGTCAGCCCACGCCGAAGCGTCGAACAGGCGGGATTCGCGGCCGCCTATTGCCTCGCCATCGCCGATTGAAGGTCTCGATTCCAGCGCCCGAAACGCAAGGCGCCCCGCCCCGGACGAACCGGGACGGGGCGCTCTCTTGCGCGTCGGGCCTGGATCAGGCGCCGATCAGCGGTAGACCGGCAGGCGGCCGCAGACGGCCTCGACCTTGCCCTTGACCTCGGCCTCGATGGCGGAGGTGTCCTCGCCCTTGGCCAGCACATCGAGGATGTCGCAGATCCAGCCGGCCAGCTCGCCGCACTCGGACTCGGTGAAGCCGCGGGTGGTCACCGCCGGGGTGCCGATGCGCAGGCCGGAGGTCACGAAGGGGCTCTGCGGGTCGTTGGGCACGGCGTTCTTGTTGACGGTGATATGGGCGCGGCCCAGGGCGGCGTCCGCATCCTTGCCGGTCACGCCCTGCTTGACCAGCGACAGCAGGAAGAGGTGATCCTCGGTGCCGCCGGAGACGATGTCGAAACCGCGCTCGATGAACACGCCGGCCATGGCCTTGGCGTTCTTCAGCACCTGCTGCTGGTAGGTCTTGAATTCGGGTGCCATGGCTTCCTTGAAGCAGATCGCCTTGGCGGCGATGACGTGCTCCAGCGGGCCGCCCTGGATGCCCGGGAAGACCGCGGACTGCAGCTTCTTCTCGATGTCGGCATTGCCCTCGGCGGAGAGGATCAGGCCGCCGCGCGGGCCGCGCAGGGTCTTGTGGGTGGTGGTGGTGACCACGTGAGCATGGGCCAGCGGGCTCGGGTAGGCACCGGCGGCCACCAGGCCGGCGATGTGGGCCATGTCGACCAGCAGGTAGGCGCCCACTTCGTCGGCGATCTCGCGGAACTTGGCCCAGTCGATGATCTGGGAATAGGCGGAGAAGCCGGCGATGATCATCTTCGGCTGGTGCTCGCGCGCCAGTTCGGCGACCTGCTCGTAGTCGATGCGGCCGTTCTCGTCGATGCCGTACTGCACGGCGTTGTAGTGCTTGCCGGAGAAGTTCGGCTTGGCGCCGTGGGTCAGGTGACCGCCGGCATCCAGGCTCATGCCCAGCACGGTGTCGCCCGGCGTGACCAGCGCCTGGAAGACGGCGCCGTTGGCCTGGGAGCCGGAGTGCGGCTGGACGTTGGCATAGGTGGCGCCGAACAGTTCCTTGGCGTAGTCGATGGCCAGCTGCTCGACCACGTCGACGTACTCGCAGCCGCCGTAGTAGCGCTTGCCGGGATAGCCTTCCGCGTACTTGTTGGTCAGCTGGCTGCCCTGGGCCTCCATGACGCGGGGGCTGGCATAGTTCTCGGAAGCGATCAGCTCGATGTGCGCTTCCTGACGCGTGCTTTCCTTCTGCATCGCATCGAACAGGGCATCATCGAAACCGGCAATCTGCATGTCACGGCTGAACATCGGCGGGAAACCTCGCATCAACGGAGAAATCGAAGGCCGCCATCATACCCCAGCGTATGACGGCTTTCACATGAAACCCCGTCATGCGGCGCCCCATGATTTCTCATGTGCGCTTCAGTAATTCTGAAGGCTCTCCCGCCGTGCGGCTCAGCGCGACTCCACCTCCATCGACAGCTTGCTCGGCAGCCCCAGCGGGTCGGCGGCGAGCACGTCCGCGTCGCTCTCCGGCGGCAGGGTCAACGCCACCGTCAGCTCGCTGGCCCGCCCCGCCATCATGTCCACCAGGCCGTCCAGCAGCTGGCCGAATTCCGGGCCGAGCATGGTGCCGAAGCCCTTGGCCTGGGTACGCGCCTGATCGAGGAACTCGGCCTCGCTCACCCCGCGGCTGGCGGCCATCACCGCCGGCATGCGACCGAACAGCCCCAGGTCACCGAGCGTCGTCTCGATGCGCCCGCCGAGCAGGGTCACGCCGCTCAGATCACGCATCTCGGCCAGATAGGCTTCCGGCTCCACGCCTTCGGGCAGGCGCACCGGCAGCTCGCTGTCGAACGTCCAGCGGAAGGCGTCGGCGGCGGTGATCGTGCCGTCACCGGACAGCAGGCTCTTCTGGCCCAGTGCCTCCCAGCGGCCGTCGAACTCGGCGTCCAGGCGCAGCTGCCCGCTGCCGCCGGTCAGCACGTTGCTGGCCAGGCGCAGCTCGGTGCGCTCGTCGGGCGGCGCCATTTCGATCATCCGTGCCAGGTCGACGTCGAGGGCCTCGAGCCGGGCGCTGCCCTCACCGTCGTGCATGTCGCCGTCGACGCTCAATCGCGCCAGATCGGCCACCAGATGATCGGCGACGATCGACATGTCGTTCAGCTCGAAGCTGTCCAACGTCGCCGCCTCGGGATCGCCCGGCGGGTGGCTCAGGCCCTCGAGGCTCAGCGAAGACAGGGTGAGATCGCCGGCGCCTACGTCCTCGACCCCCTCGGCGTGGCCCTCGATGCCGCTCATCTCCAGGCGGCCGACGCCGGTCGCCGTGAGCCTCTCGGCCTCGAGCCGCTGCGCCGACAGCCAGCCGCTCGTCGGCACCTGAGGGCTCAGCGTTTTCTTACCGTCGGCGGAGGTGATCACCGCCGACTCGAGCGCCAGGCGCAGCCCTTCGGCGCTCAGCCCGTCGGCCTCGAAGGCCGCATCGCCCAGCCGGCCCTCGCCCCAGGGCAGCGGCCCGCCGGGACCGTCGAGGCGCAGCCGGTCGGCGGTCAGCACGCCCGCATCGCGGCCGGCCCGCTCGAGCCTCAGCCCCTCCATGACGATCGCCTCGGGATCCTCGTAGTCGCCCTTGACCACGTAGCGGGCGACGTCCAACCGCGATCCGTCGGCCTCGACCAGGCTCAGGTCCTCGGCGCGGGTCTCGCCGCCGAGCAGGCTGTCGGAGACCTCGCCGACCGAGAACTCGCCGGCCTCGGCGAAGCGCTCGCGCAGGTCGGCCTCGAGGCGCTCGGCATCGGCCTGGGCCAGGCCGCATGGCAGTGCGGCGAGAACGGCGGCGAGCGCCGCGGCTCGCGACGGGGGATTAGACATGAAGAACTGGCGTATCAAGGGCTTGCGCATGAGATTCACCTCCCTGGTGATCGCGCCTGCGGGCGTCAGCGCGGTTCGGCGAGACGCGCCTCGAGCAGGCGGTTGACGTGGTCCAGCACCGCCAGACGGGCGCGGCGCTTGTCATTGGCGTCGATCAGGGCCCAGCCGCCGTCGACGTCATGAGTATGCACAAACATGTCGTCGATCGCCCGCCGGTAGTCGTCCCAGCGCTCGCGATTGCGCCAGTCCTCCGCGGTGAGCTTGTGGCGCTTGTGGGGCGTCTCGGCGCGCGAACGGAAGCGGCGCAGCTGCTCGTCCTTGTCGACCGCCAGGAAAAGCTTGCCGAGCACCGCACCGTGGGCCAGCAGCTGGCGCTCGAAGCGGCGGATCTCGTCATAGCCGCGGCGCCAGGCGGCCGGCTCGGCCAGGCCCTCGACGCGCTCCACCAGCACCCGTCCGTACCAGGAGCGGTCGAAGATCGCCACCCGACCGTCCAGCGGCAGCCGGCGCCAGAAGCGCCAGGCCCAGGGATGGGCGCGCTCCTCGTCGCTGGGCGCGGCAATGCGATGGACGCGATACTGGCGGGCGTCGAGCGCCGAGGTCAGGCGATGGATGCAGCCGCCCTTGCCGGCGGCGTCCTGGCCCTCGAAGGCCAGCACCACGGGAATCCGCCGGCGCTGGATCTCGCGGGCGTTGCCGGCCAGCCGGGCCTGGGCCTCGGTGAGGCGCTCCCGGTAGGTGGCCTTGTCCATGGCCTCGGGCATCGCGACGTCGAGGTCCGCCAGCCGCGGCGGCGCCCCGCTGCCCGCCTTGGGCCGGGAGGGCGGAGGCGCGACCTCGGGCAGCGGGCCGGCCATGGCCGCCACCAGCCGGTGGGCCAGGGCCTTGATCGGCGTCTCGTCGGGGCCGCCGGCCAGGCGGTGCCAGGGCGCATGATCGGCCTCGGTGGCCTCGCGCATCTCGCGGCCCAGCCGGTCCAGGGCGTCGTACTGGAAATGGCGCTGCCAGTCGTGATCCTTGACCTGCCAGGCCCGTTCGGGGTCGTGCCACAGCGCCTTCAGGTGGTGCCCCTGGACGTCGCGGTCGATGTCCAGCCACAGTTTGACGATCGCCACGTTCTCGGCGGCCAGCTCGGCCTCGAAGGCGCGGATCTCGGCCAGCCGATCGCGGAAGGCGCCCTCTCCCAGGCGCTGCTCGGTGCGCGCGAACAGCGCATCGCCGTACCAGCCGTGCACGAACACGCCGACCCGCCCGCGGGCCGGCAGGCGACGCCAGTAGCGCCACCAGTAGGGGCGCTCGCGCTCCTCGCTGCTGGGGGCCAGGGCGTGCACCTCGGTCAGGCGATTCTCCAGGCGATGGTTGAGCTCGTTGATCAGCGCCGTCTTGCCGGCGGCGGCGTGACCGGTGACCACCAGCACCACCGAGCGCGAGGCCTGGCGGGCCAGCTCCAGCTGGGCCTCGAGCAGTGCATAGCGCAGCGATTCCTTCATTCCATCATCCTCATGCCTCGCCCAGTAGCCCCAGGCTCTCGGCGGGCGCCCGGTGCCGGATGCCCCGCGACAGCCACTGACCGATGGCGCCGACCAGCAGCGCCCCGCCCAGCGGCAGCGCCAGCCACAGCGCCGGATGCCAGCGCGGCGCCAGGTCGAGCCAGCCGCCGTAGAGCCCGGCCGCGGCCAGCTCGGTCAGCGCCGCGGCCAGCAGGCCGCTGGCCAGCCCCAGCAGCGCGAACTCGGCGCCCTGCACCCGCCGCAGCAGCCGGTCGCCGGCGCCGAACACCCGCAGCAGGCCTGCCTCGTGGGCGCGCACCGGCAGGCTGGCGGCCAGGGCGGCGTGCAGTACGCTGACTCCGGCGAGCAGCACCAGCACCAGCACCAGCTCCACCGCCCGGGTGACCTGCGACAGCACCTCGCGGACCCGCTCGAGGATTGCCTCCACGTCGAGCAGGGTGACGCCGGGGAAGTCGCGCACCAGCCGGCCCGGCAGCGCGCGCTCGTCGGGCGCCAGGTGGAAGGCGGTGATGTAGCTGTGGCCGAAGCGCTCCAGCACGCCCGGCGGGAAGATCACGTAGAAGTTGGGCCGGAAGCTGTCCCAGTCCAGGTCGCGCAGGCTGGTGATCTCGCCGTCGATGGTGGCGCTGCCGACGGTGAAGGTCAGCACGTCCCCGAGCTCGAGCCCCAGCCGTCCGGCCAGGCCGCTCTCCAGCGAGATCGGCACCGGCGTCGAGGCCTCACCGCCCGACGCCGCCTCTGGGTCGAACCACTCCCCCGCCACCAGCCGATTGCCCTCCGGCAGGTCGGCGCGCCAGGTCAGGTTGAGCTCGCGGCGCAGCGAGTTGTCGCCGCGCGCCTCCGCAGGCACCGCCTCGCGGGGCTCGACGCCGTCGATGGCCGTGAGCCGGCCGCGCACCATGGGGTAAAGATCGCTGCGCGACTCGGCGCCCTCGTTCAGCGCCGCGGCGAAGGCGTCACGTTCGCCGGGCTGGATGTTGATGGCGAACTGGTTGGGGGTGTTCTCGGGCAGCTGCTCGCGCCAGGCATCGAGCAGGTCGCCGCGCACCAGGGCGATCATCGCCATGGCGAACAGCGCCACCGAGAAGGCCAGCAGCTGGCCGAGGCTGGCGGCACGCCGACGCCCCAGCTGGCGCCCGCCCAGGCGCAGCGCCTGCAGGTATCCGGCCCCACCGCGCGCCGGCAGCCGCGAGCACAGCGCCAGCACGCCGCCGAGCAGCAGCCCGCCCAGGCCCCACAGGATCGCCAGCGCCAGGCCGCCGCCGAGCAGCAAGGCCAGCGACAGGACGGGATCGCCGGAGTAGAGCCACAGCAGCGCGCCGAATACCAGCGCCGCTGCGCTCACCACCCACCAGGCGGAGGCCGGCAGCGGGTCCAGCTCGCGGCGCAGCACCTTGAGCGCGCTGACCCGCCGCAGGCGCAGCAGGGTCGGCCCGGCGAAGCCGGCCAGCACCGCCAGCGCGGTCAGCACGCCGAGCGCCAGCGGCACCAGCCCCGGCGGCGGCAGCTCCACCGCCAGCAACTGGCCGAGCAGCGCCAGCAGCAGCGCCTGACCGGCCAGGCCCAACAGCGCGCCCAGCGCCGAGGCCGCCAGCGCCAGCCACAGCAGCTGCAGGGCGAACAGACGCACCAGCTCGGCCTGACGGGCGCCGAAGCAGCGCAGCAGCGCCGCGGTGTCCAGGTGGCGCTCCACGTAGCGCCGTGTGGCCATGGCCACCGCCACCCCGGCCAGCAGCACCGCGGCCAGCCCGGCCAGGCTCAGGTAGCGGTCGGCCCGGGACAGCGCGCTGCCGAGCCGCGGCCGGTCGCGGCGCACGTCCTGCACCTGCATGCCCTGCGAGCGCAGCCGCTCGAGCCGAGGCGTGATCGCCTCCACCGCCTCAGGCGGGCCGGCGGCCAGCAGCTCGTACTCGATGCGCGAGCCGGGCTGGATCAGCCCGGTGGCCTCGAGATCGTCGACGTGCACCATCAGCCGCGGATTGAAGCTCGAGAAGCCGGCCGAGGGATCGGCCTCGCGCTCGATCACCCCGCTCACCGTGAGCTCGGCCTGGCCCAGGCGCAGGGTGTCGCCGAGCGCGAGGTCGAGCAGCTGCGCCAGGCGCGGCGCGATCCAGGCCGTGCCGCGCTCGGGCCCCCGGGGCAGCGCCTCGGGGCCCGCGCCGCGATCGACCACGGACGCGCCGTAGTGGGGATAGGCGTCGTCCACCGCCTTGACGCCCACCGGCTGGAAGGCCTCGCCGGCGCTGACCATGGAGACCATGTCGACCTGGTCGGAGAGTGCGAGGCCGGCGTCCTCGAAGGCGCGGCGCAGCTCGGGATCGAAGGGCCGCGACTGCTCGAGCACCACGTCGCCGCCCAGCAGCTGGCCGGCCTGACGGGTCAGGCCGCGCTCCAGACGATCGAGGAAGAAACCGATCATGGTGGCGGCGGCCACCGCCAGGGTCAGCGCCAGGAACAGCGCACGCACGTCGCCGGCGCGCAGGTCGCGCTTGAGCCCCTTCCACGACAGGCCCACGACGTGACGCAGCCGCTGAGTGCGCGCCCCGCTCATGCCGAGGCCCCCTCGCGTTCGATCGCCTCGAGCCGTCCGTCGGCGAGCCTTAGGCAGCGGTCGCAGCGCCGCGCCAGCGCCAGGTCGTGGGTGACCAGCACCAGGGTGGTACCGGCCTCGCGGTTCAAGGTAAACAGGGTGTCGATGATGTGCTCGCCGGTGGCGGGGTCGAGGTTACCGGTGGGCTCGTCGGCGAACACCAGCTCGGCGCCGGTGACGAAGGCGCGGGCCAGCGCCACGCGCTGTTGCTCCCCGCCGGAGAGCTGCTTGGGCAGGTGGTCGAGGCGCTCGCCGAGCCCCACCCGGCCGAGCCAGTCGCGGGCACGGGCCTCGGCGTCACCGTTCGGGGCCAGCTCCAGCGGCAGCAGCACGTTCTCCAGCGCGGTCAGGGTCGGCAGCAGCTGGAAGTTCTGGAACACGAAGCCGACCCGCCCGGCCCGCAGCCCGGCGCGGCCGTCCTCGTCGAGGTCACCAAGGGGCTCGCCGAACAGCTCGAGCTCGCCGCCGCTGGGGGCGTCGAGCCCGGCCAGCAGGCCGAGCAGGGTCGACTTGCCTGCCCCGCTCTGGCCGAGGATGGCCAGCGTCTCGCCGGGGAACACCTCGAGGGCGAGATCACTCAGAATGGTCAGCGAGCGTTCGCCGCTCTCCACCCGCTTGGTCAGGTGGGCGGCGCGTAGAATAGGATGAAGATTTGCTGGCGAGGAGTCGGACATGAGGTCGGTCATGAGAAAGCGCATCCCTGTTGGTCGAGCCCATGGCGTCCTGACGGCGTGCCTGCTGTGGACGCTGCTGGTGCTGGCGGCCGCCCCGGCGGCGGCCGCCGAGCGCCCGCGGGTGCTGGTAATGGGCGACAGCCTGAGCGCCGCCTACGGCATCGAGCGCGAGGCCGGTTGGGTCAGTCTGCTGGCCCGGCGGCTGGAGGGGAAGGCCCGGGTGATCAACGCCAGCATCAGCGGCGAGACCAGCAGCGGCGGCGCGACGCGGCTGCCGGCGCTGCTCGAGGAGCACGCCCCCGACCTGGTAGTGCTGGAGCTGGGCGGCAACGACGGCCTGCGCGGCCTGCCGCCCTCGCAGATGAGCGCCAACCTGGCCGGCATGATCGAACAAAGCCAGGCCTCCGGCGCCGAGGTGCTGCTGCTCGGCATCGACATCCCGCCCAATTACGGGCCGGCCTATCGCGACGCCTTCACCGGAGTCTACGACGATCTCGCCGAGCGCTACGAGGTACCGCTGGTGCCCTTCCTGCTGGAGGGCGTGGCGCTGGACGATTCCCTGATGCAGGACGACGGGATCCATCCCACGGCGGCCGCCCAGCCCGCGCTGCTCGACAACGTCTGGCCGGCGCTGGCGCCGCTGCTGGAAGAGGAAGGCGTGGCGCTGGCGGCGCGTGGTGAGTGAGGAGTGAGGAGTGAGGAGCGAAGCATGCTCGGTGGATCCGTCCGACCCGGTCGGGCGATGCGCTGGCGCTTATCGCCCCTACGAGACTAAGCAAGGAAGACCGGGGACAGGGCATCGCGAGGGGTTTTTGGCCATGGGTGAGGCGGATTCCGCCGAACGGGCTGGCCAAGGATGGCCAGCACCGGTCCTGCTAGCGGAGCGGGATGCGAGAGCGCTGCAGGGCCAAAGGAGCGCCCAAGGATGGGTTCATAGCGCCCTCGCGAGGCCCTGGCCGCGGGATCTCCGGGCGCAAAGCAGAGCCTGGCTCAGGCGTCGTCCGGCGATGCCGGGGCCTTCTGCCACTGCTGAAGCCCCAGTCCGCCGAGGATCAGCACCAGGCCGACCAGGGTGGAGGGCAGGATCGGCTCGCCGACGACCAGGTAGAGCAGCATCAGCGAGACCGGCGGCGACAGGAAGATCAGGTTGGAGACCTTGGCGGTGCGCGACACCGTGCCCACCGCCAGCTGCCACAGCACGAAGGCGATGCCCATCTCGAACAGCCCCACGTAGACCCCGGCGGCGAGCCCGTCGAGGCCGTGCCACTGAAGCCCCGGCCCGAACAGCAGCAGCCCGGTCAGCACCGGCACCCCGACGCTGAAGTTCTGCCACTGAGCCACCAGCGGCGGGCGACGATCGCGCACATTGAGCAGCCAGTAGAGCGCCCAGATCAGCGTCGAGACCAGCGCCAGCCCCACGCCCAGCGGATCGGCGAAGGCCACGTCGAATACCGCGCCGCGGGTGGCGATCACCCACACCCCGGCGTAGGCGACCAGGCCGGCCAGCGCATCCACGAGCGTGAGGCGCTGGCCGAGGATCGGCACCGCCAGCAGCGCCATGGCCAGCGCCCAGGTGTAGTTTAGCGCCATCGCCTCCTGGCCCGGCAGGCGATCGTAGGCGGCGAACAGCACCAGGTAGTAGGCCACCGGATTCATCAGCCCCGCCCAGGCCGCGGTGCGCCAGCCGCGCCTCAGCGCCTCGCCGAGCAGACCCCGGTGCACCACCAGCGCGCCGATCAGCGCCCAGGACACCAGCGCCGCGAGCCACATCAGCTCCAGCGGCGTCATCCGCTCGAGCGCCACCTTGAAGGCGGTGGCCACCGTGGACCACAGCGCCACGGCGCCCAGCCCGTAGAGCATGGCACGACGATCCGTTGTCATAAGCTCTCCCTGTCGTTCGTTACCGGTCACGGGCTCAGCGAGAACCGCGTATTCTCCTCGCCCCTCGCCCCTCGCCCCTCGCCCCTCGAGACTACCGATCGATATGCCCCAGGTTCCGCTCGGGGTCGAGGCGGTCGCGCACCTTCTGCTTCAGCGTCTTGCTGTCGGGAAAGCCGCCGTCGCGCTTGCGCTCCCACAGGCTCTCGTCGTCGCAGAAGATCTCGAAGTAGCCGCCGTGGGACGGTACCAGGCTGACTTCCTCGAGGTCCTCGCCGAAGGTCGACAGCAGCTCCTGGGCATACCAGGCGCTGCGCAGCAGCCATTGGCATTGAGTACAGTAGTGAATGCGAATACGTGACACGATGCCCTTCCTGTCGCAACAATAAGCGCTTCATCCTACCAGCGAGGAGCCCCCATGGCCGCCCCCGAGATCAGCCAGACCCGCCTCTACGAGCGGCTGACCGGCGACGAGGACAGCCGGATGTGCAAGGACATCCCCGACGAGGCCTGCCAGGAGCAGCCACGCAACTTCTTCCTTCATCTGATGGCATCGCTGGGCAACAAGCTGGCCGACGAGCTGGCCAGCGCCCGGCTGGTGCTGCCCTGGCTGCTCGGCGCGATCGGCGCACCGATCTGGATGGTCGGGCTGCTGGTGCCGATCCGCGAGGCCGGCGCCCTGCTGCCCCAGGTGTTCGTGGCCGGCTTCATCCGCGGCCGCCCCGAGCGCAAGGGCGTGTGGGTGGTCGGCGCCCTGCTCCAGGCGCTGGCCGCGGCCGCCCTCGCCCTGCTGGCGCTGTTCGGCCAGGGCGGGCCCGGCGGCGCCCTGGTGCTCGCCGTGCTGGTGGTACTGTCGCTGGCCCGGGGCCTGTCGTCGATCGCCACCAAGGACGTGCTGGGCAAGACCATCGCCAAGCAGCGCCGCGGCACCCTGATGGGCTGGAGCGGCAGCCTGGCCGGCGCCGCCACCCTGGCCGCCGGCGTGGTGCTGATGCTGTTCAGCGACCGCCCCGGCGAGATCGCCCTGGCCGCGCTGCTGGGCGTGGCCGCCTTGGGCTGGGCATTGAACGGGCTGTGCGCCGCGCGCATCCACGAGGTGCCCGGCGCCTCGGAAGGCGGCGACAGCATCGCCTCGACGCTGCGCGAGGGCCTGCGCCTGCTGCGCCAGGATCGCGCCTTCCGCCACTTCAACCTGTCCCGCGCATTGCTGCTGTCGAGCGCCCTGGCGCTGCCCTACGTGGCGCTGCTCGGCCAGCGCCAGAGCGGCACAGAGCTCGGCGGCCTGGGCGTGCTGGTGATCGTCTCCGGCATCGCCGGCATGGTGGCGAGCCCGGTATGGGGCAAGCGCGCCGACGATTCCAGCCGCCGGGTGATGCGCACCGCCGCCCTGGGTACCGCCGCGTGCTGCGCGGCCGGCGCGCTGCTGGCCTGGCTGCCGCTGTCCTGGACCGCCAGCGTGTGGCCCTACGCCGCGCTCTACGCGCTGCTGGTGATCGTCCACGCCGGGGCCCGGCTGGGGCGCAAGACCTATGTCGTCGACCTGGCCGGTGCCGAGGATCGCGCCCTCTACGTGGCGCTCTCCAACACTCTGACCGGTGTGCTGATGTTGATCGTCGGCGGGCTCGCCGGTGCGCTGGCCCAGTGGCTCGGCAGCGGCGCCCTGCTGCTGGGGCTGGCCGCTACCTCACTGGCCGCCGCGGCCAGCGCCCAGCGCCTGCCGGAGGTGGAATGAGCGCGCCCGGCGTTGAAATCCGGCCATCGGCTGGCCATGATATTTTGCAACGGGGCCGCGCATGCGGCGCGGCCCACCCCGATTTCGCGACAGGAATGCCTCGATGAAACGCCCCGCCATGATCAGCCCGGACCTGCTCGAACGCATGGTCGATGCCTCCGAGGACGGCATCGTCGTCGCCGAACAGGAAGGCGACGAGAACATCCTGATCTACGTCAACCAGGGCTTCGAGCGCCTGACCGGCTACAGCACCGACGAGATCCTCTATCGCGACTGCCGCTTCCTGCAGAACGACGACCGCGACCAGCCGGCACTGGCGGCGATTCGCCAGGCGCTGGCCGAAGGTCGCCCCTGCCAGGAAGTGCTGCGCAACTACAAGAAGGACGGCACCCTGTTCTACAACGAACTGTCGATCACCCCGGTGTTCAACGAACAGGACGAGCTGACCTACTTCATCGGCGTACAGAAGGACGTCACCGCCCGCGTCGAGGCCCAGCAGGAGCTGGCCCGCCTCAAGGCCGAACACGGCCTGTCCTGAGCCCCTCGTCGAGCCCCGCCGAACGCGTCATTTCCCTCTCTCCGCCCCCGTGCGACACGCCATGTCGCACGGGAGACTTGCATCGCATCGCGTCCCGCCTTATATAGCCGTCAGGTGCCCGACAGCGGCGCCCTGGGGCCTCGCGCAACGCGGGGTGTCGGATCCGTTTCGCCGCCCCGCGCGGCCGGCCATGGGAGGACCTCGCATGCGCCAGAACAGCTATCACGAAGCACCCCTTCACGACGACGCCTATGACGACGACCACGACGAGGCCGTCAACGATGACGACTATCGCCGCGCCCGACCGGCCAGCCGCGCCGAGCAGCTGCAGGCCAGGCGCCGTCTGGAGGCGCTGCTCGAGGAGCGACGCCTGAGGCGCCGCATCGACGACGACTGGGATCTCGACGAAGAGGAGTGAGGGGGCCGGCTGGCCTTTCCGGGGTGCGGGCTCTATCATCGTGGGCCAGCGGAGTCCGCACTCAAAACCTCCAACCCGCACTCCACAACCCGCTTTTCCAACCATTAGTGAGATTCCATGGCGCAATACGTCTACACCATGAATCGGGTGGGCAAGGTCGTTCCGCCCAAGAAACAGATTCTCAAGGACATCTCGCTGTCCTTCTTCCCCGGCGCCAAGATCGGCGTGCTCGGCCTCAACGGCGCGGGCAAGTCGACCCTGCTGCGCATCATGGCCGGCGTCGACACCGAATTCGAGGGTGAGGCCCGCCCGATGTCGGGCATCAACGTCGGCTACCTGCCCCAGGAGCCGGAGCTCGACGACGAAAAGAACGTTCGCGAGACCGTGGAAGAGGCACTGGGCGCCATCAAGGAGGCCCAGGAAAAACTCGACGGCGTCTATGCCGCCTACGCCGAGCCGGACGCCGACTTCGACGCCCTGGCCGCCGAGCAGGCCCGCCTCGAGAACATCATCGAGGCCGCCGACGCTCACAACCTGGAGCGCAAGCTCGAGGTCGCCGCCGAGGCCCTGCGCCTGCCGCCCTGGGAGGCCCAGGTGGGCAACCTCTCCGGTGGCGAGCGCCGCCGCGTGGCGCTGTGCCGCCTGCTGCTCTCCAGCCCCGACATGCTGCTGCTGGACGAGCCGACCAACCACCTGGACGCCGAGTCTGTGGCCTGGCTCGAGCGCTTCCTGCACGACTACAGCGGCACCGTGGTGGCGATCACCCACGACCGCTACTTCCTCGACAACGTGGCCGGCTGGATCCTCGAGCTCGACCGCGGCGAGGGCATTCCCTTCGAGGGCAACTACTCCCAGTGGCTCGAGGCCAAGGAGCAGCGCCTGGAGCGGGAAGCCAAGCAGGAAGCCTCGCGCCAGAAGGCCATCAAGCACGAGCTCGAGTGGGTGCGCTCCAACGCCAAGGGCCGCCAGGCCAAGAGCAAGGCGCGTCTCAACCGCTTCGAGGAGATGCAGTCCGGCGACTTCCAGCAGCGCAACGAGACCAACGAGATCTACATTCCGCCCGGCCCGCGCCTGGGCGACAAGGTCATCGAGTTTCACGGCGTGTCCAAGGCCTTCGATGACAAGCTGCTGTACGAGAACCTGGACTTCGCGATTCCGCCCGGCGCTATCGTCGGCATCGTCGGCGGCAACGGCGCCGGCAAGTCGACCCTGTTCAAACTGATCAACGGCACCGAGCAGCCGGACACCGGCGAGGTGGTCAAGGGCGAGACCGTCGACATCGCCTACGTCGAGCAGCTGCGCGACGCGCTCGACAACAAGCAGACGGTCTGGGAAGCGGTGTCCGACGGCCAGGACATCCTCAACATCAACGGCTACGAGGTCTCTTCGCGGGCCTACGTCGGCCGCTTCAACTTCAAGGGCAACGACCAGCAGAAGCGCCTGTCGGACCTGTCCGGCGGCGAGCGCGGTCGCCTGCAGCTGGCCCAGACGCTGAAGCAGGGCGCCAACGTGCTGCTGCTCGATGAGCCGTCCAACGACCTGGACATCGAGACCCTGCGCGCCCTGGAAGAAGCCCTGCTGGCCTTCCCCGGCTGCGCCCTGGTGATCTCCCACGACCGCTGGTTCCTCGACCGCATCGCCACGCACATCCTCGCCTTCGAGGGCGAGTCGCACGTGGAGTTCTTCGAAGGGAACTACACCGAGTACGAGGCGGATCACAAGAAGCGCGTCGGCGACGAGACGCCGCATCGGATGAAGTACAAGCGCATCGACGCTTGACCGGCTTCGCCGGAGCCGTAAGAACGCCCGCTGCGCGGGCTGAAGCTTGCAGCTGAAAGACAACCCCACGATCTCGCGGTCGTGGGGTTTTTGCGTTGGCCCCGGCGCTGGACAGCGCCGGGCCGAACCGCCATAAGAAGACAGGGCGGGATGCCGGCAAGCGGCGGCCGCCGTCATCGTGGCCGCGCGAGGACCGGGCATGTCACCGACGCTTCTGCTGCACCCCGTTCAGCTATTGCGGCGCTTCGCCAGCAGCATCGCCTACCTGCCGACGCTGGCCGCCGCGAGCTACGGCCTGCTGGGGCTTCTTATCCTGCTCAGCACCACCCTCGACGTCGGCTTTCCCGACGGCCTAGCGCCCTGGATCCCGCCGCTGCCGGACGGCGCCCGCGGGCTGATGACCGCCCTGCTCGGCGGCATGATCTCGCTGATGGTGTTCAGCTTCTCGATGGTCATGTCGATCCTCTCCCAGGCCGGCGGCAACTTCTCCCACAAGCTGGTGTTCGGGCTGATCGGCGAGCGTCGCCACCAGTGGGTGCTGGGCCACTATCTCGGCACCATCCTGCTGCTGCTCCTGCTGCTGATGGCGCCAGACGACGCCCGCGGCTGGATGGCGCCCGCCGTCTATCTGGCCTGCATTCTGGTCGTGCACTGCCTGGGGCTGTTCGTCTATTTCATCCACGGCGCCTCGCAGTCGGTGCAGGTCGATGCGGTGATCGGCGGCCTGCACGACGCCACGCTGCACGCCATGCGCCGCCAGCAGGCGTGTCAGCGGGGCGAGCGCTGGCGCTGCATGGACACGCCGGCCCTGCCGCGCCCGCCCTGCCACGAGATCAGGATGCATCGGGAGGGCTACGTGCAGGGCGCCGATCTCGCCGCCATGGCGCGCCTGGCGGCACGTCTGGACGGCCGGCTGCATCTGAGCTTCCGCTTCGGCGACTACCTGATTCAGGGCGCCCCGCTGGCGGTACTGGAGGCCGAGCGAGCGCCCGACGAGGCCTGGGAGGAGGCGCTATGGGAATGCCTGATCTGCCTGGACGGCGAATCGGTGAGCGAGCACTACGTGCACGGCATGACGCAGCTGATGGAGGTGGCGCTCAAGGCCCTGTCGCCGGGCATCAACGATCCGGGCACGGCGCGGCTGTGCCTGCACCGACTGACCGACCTGCTGCGGCATCATCTGGCCTGGCAGCCGCCCGACGCGCTGCTCGACGAGCAGGAGCGGCTGCGGGTGACCTGGCCGCTGGAGGATTTCGACAGCCTGCTGCACCGGCTGTTCGTGCCGCTGCTGCACTACGGCGGCGACGATCAGAGCGTGCTGCTGGGGCTGCTCAAGGCCCTGAAGGCGCTGTCACTCGAGGCCGACGGCCCACGACTCAGCGCTCTCCAGGCCATGGCCGAACGCGTTGTGGCACGGCTCGACCGCATCTCCCGCCACCCGATGGACCGGGCCTTCGTCGGCGACCGGCTGACCCGGGGGCGGCACCGTCTGGCACTGCCCCGCGAGCTGCCGGGGATTGGCGACGACACTCAGTAGAGCTTGGGCTCGCCCTTCGGGCGGGTCTTGAAGCGCCGATGCAGCCACAAGTACTGCTCGGGATGGCGGCGGATGGCGGCCTCGATGACGGCGTTGACCTGGGTGGCGTCGGCCACGTCATCGCCGGAGGGGAAATCTTCCAGCGGCGGCAGGTACTCCAGGGTGTAGGTGCGGTCGTCGGGATTGCGATGGAAGATCAGCGGCATGACAGGCGCACCGGTCATGCGGGCGATCTTGGCGGTGAGCTTGATGGTCGCCGCCTCGACGCCGAAGAAGGGCGCGAAGACGCTGGCATCGCGGCCGAAATCCTGGTCCGGCGAGTACCAGACGTTGTGGCCGCTCTTGATCCGTCGCACCACGCCGCGCAGGTCGTGGCGGTCGATGGCACGACCGAAGATATGCGAGCGGGCACGGGTCATGAAGCGCTCGAACAGCGGGTTGTCGTGGGGCCGATAGACCACGTCCGCGGGGAAGAACAGCGAATGCAGCGCCCCGCCCAGATCCAGGGTCGAGAAGTGGATACCGATGATCAGCGCCCCCTTGCCCTGGGCCTGGGCGCGCGCCATGTGCTCCTGGCCCTTGAAGGTCACGCGGTGACGAAGGTGCTCCGGATCACGACACCAGCCGGTGGCCGTTTCCAGGATGCCGATGCCGTTGGCGATGAAGGCTTCGCGCACCAGCCGCGCGCGTTGCGCCTCGTCCAGCTCGGGGAAGCACAGACGGATATTGGTCTCGGTGATGTGCCGCCGCCGCCCGGCGAACCGCCAGGCGGCCAGGCCGATGGCCCGGCCGACCCAGAGCTTGAGCCGCCAGGGCAGCCAGGCGGCAACGCACATGGCGGCGATGGACAGCCAGGTCGGCCAGTAGCGGGGGTGGGCGAAGGAGGTCGTTGTCTCGGTCTCGTCCTTGGACATGGGGCGCTCTTGCTCGGGTTCAGCCCCCATGATAGCGCCTTGGCACCCGTGGCAGCACCCCGGTGAGCAGGGTGTAGCTGATGGTGTCGCAGTGACGGGCCACCTCGTCCACGGACAGCACCTCGCCGCTCGCCGCCCGCCCCCACAGCACCACCTCGCTGCCGATGCCCGCCTCGGGCAGCTCGGTCAGGTCGACGATCAGCATGTCCATCGAGACCTTGCCGGCGATCGCCGCGCGCCGGCCGTCGACCAGCACCGGCGTGCCGTCGACGGCATGGCGGTCATAGCCGTCACCATAGCCGCAGGCCACCACACCGACGCGCGAGGGACCCGGCGCCGTCCAGCGGCCGCCGTAGCCCACCGGCTCGCCCGCCTCGAGCTCGCGCACGGCGATGATCTCGGAGCGCAGCGTCATCACAGGCGCCAGCCGCCGGCTGGCGGCGTTGGCCTGCTCCAGCGGATCGCTGCCGTAGAGCATCACGCCGGGGCGATTCCAGGCGCCGTGGGCCTCGGGCCGCGCCAGGGTGGCCGGGGAATTGGCCAGGCAGGTGGGCGCGCCGAGCCGCTCGGCCAGCGTGGCCAGCAGCGTCGACTGGCGGCGGAAATAGGCGCTATCGACGGCGTCGGCGGTGGCGAAGTGGCTCATCAGGTGCAGGTCGGTGGCGCACTCCGGCGCCTCGCTGAGCCGCCGCCAGGCCGCCTCGGCCCGCTCGGGAGCGAAGCCCAGCCGGTGCATGCCGGAGTCCACCTTCAGCCACACCGGGATCGGCCGCGCCGGGCGGTGCGCCAGCAGTGCATCCAGCTGCCAGTCACTGTGCACCGCCAACCACAGCCCCAGCGCCTCGACGCGCTCGAGCTCACTGGCTTCGAAGATGCCCTCCAGCAGCACCACCGGCTCGTCGATGCCCGCCTCGCGCAGGGCCTCGGCCTCCTCGATGCAGGCCACGGCGAAGGCCGGCGCCAGCTCCTGCAGGGCCCGCGCGCAGGCCACGGCCCCGTGGCCATAGGCATCGGCCTTGAGCACCGCCACGGCCTGGCTGTGGGGCGCCAGCTCACGAGCCAGACGATAGTTGTGGCGCAGGGCATCCAGGTCGATATCGGCGCGCAGCGGTCGGGCCATGCGGGGCGTCTCCAGGCAAGTGGGCAAAACCACCATTATTTTGCAAACCGGCGCCGTTTTCACGGCCCTGACGACCAAAATATTTTCAAATAACCATATTTATTACTGCTTTTTCATGAAAAAGCAGATTTTTACACCCAGCTCGGCCATAAACGCGGAAAGCCAGGGCTTAGCCCTGGCTTTCGCTGGTCAATCGTCTCTAGGAAGGAAGGGTCACTCGAAGATGGCGTCGAGGTCGAGCCCCTGCTTGTCGAGCATGCGGCGCAGCTTCTTCAACGCCTCGACCTGGATCTGGCGCACCCGCTCGCGGGTCAGGCCGATCTCCTCGCCGACCTGCTCGAGGGTCGAGGCCTCGTGGCCACGCAGGCCGAAGCGGCGTACCACCACCTCGCACTGCTTGTCGGTGAGCTCGGCCAGCCAGTCGTCGACGTGCTGCTTGACGTCGCCGTCCACCAGCGTCGATTCCGGGCCCAGGTCGTTGTCGTCGGTCAGCGTCTCGATCAGCGGCTTGTCGCTCTCGGCGCCCACGGGGTAGTCGACCGAGGAGACCCGCTCGTTGAGCCCCATCATCTTCTTGACCGTCTCTACCGGCTTGTCGAGGTGATCGGCGATCTCCTCGGCGGTGGCCTCGTGGTCGAGCTTCTGGGTCAGCTCGCGGGCCGCCCGCAGGTAGATGTTGAGCTCCTTGACCACATGGATCGGCAGGCGAATCGTGCGGGTCTGGTTCATCAGCGCCCGCTCGATGGTCTGGCGAATCCACCAGGTGGCATAGGTCGAGAAGCGGAAGCCGCGCTCGGGATCGAACTTCTCCACCGCGCGGATCAAGCCCAGGTTGCCCTCCTCGATCAGGTCGAGCAGGGTCAGGCCGCGGTTGAGGTAGCGCCGGGCGATCTTGACCACCAGCCGCAGGTTGGACTCGATCATCCGCGATCGGCCGGCGGGGTCGCCCTTGCGGGCGAGGCGGCCGTAGAAGACCTCCTCCTCCGGCGTCAGCAGCGGCGAGAAGCCAATCTCGTTGAGATAGATCTGGGTGGCATCGAGGCTGTGGTGATAGTGGCGGTCCTCACGGCTCAGCGCCTTCTCGAAGGCCGCGTCCGCATCATCGGGCGCGGCGCTCTCGAGCTCGACCTCCTGCTCACCGGCTTCTTCGGCCGACTCCATGTCCACCTCGTTCAGGTCCCGTTCAAGCATGCTCATCGATTGTTACCCCATGGTTGTATCGAGCACCGTGTCATGCCCGAAACGATCGATGTCAGAGGTTGTCATTGTATTGTGTTGCCTTGCTGACACGAGCGGCTTGGCGACCCTTTCCTTCAACGCTTGGGCTCAACGCTTTGGCAGATACTCCAGCGGATCCTGAGGCTGGCCGTCCTTGCGCACCTCGAAGTGCAGCCTGACATCCTCGGCGTCGCTGTCGCCCATGGTGGCGATCACCTCGCCGGTCTCGACAACGTCGTTTTCCTTCACCCGCAGGCTGTCGTTGTGGGCGTAGGCGCTCAGGAATTCATCGTTGTGCTTGAGCAGGATCAGGTTGCCGTACCCGCGTACGCCACTGCCCGCATAGACCACGATTCCCGGCCCGGCCGCCTTGACAGGTTGCCCCTTTTGCCCCTCGATATCAATGCCGGCGGTGATGCTGCCACCCTCGCCGAAATTGCCGACCACCTGGCCATCGGCGGGCCACTGCCAGGGGACGTCGTCCACCGGCGTATAGGTCCGCTGTTCGCTGTCATTGGACGCCGGTTCGCCCGCCACCTGGGTGCCGGCATCGGCCTGGGGCGGCTCCTGGGAACCCGTCTCGGCGTCGGTCTGCTCGGCCGCGACGTCGCCTTCCGCCGTCGCCTGCTCGCGCTCCTCGCGACGCTGGCGCTCGGCCTGATCGCTCTCGCTCAGGTTGCCATCGGCACCGGGGCTGTCGGGATCGTAGACCGGGCCCGGCCCGGCGCTACTGGCCTGTTCACCAGCGCTCGTCTCGGCCTGCGCCTCGCCGCCGCTGCGCTCGGTGCTGCCGTCGGGCAGCAGCCAGTCCAGCGAACCGTCGTCCTGGCTCTCGCCGCCGAGGCCGGTCGCCACGGCCCCACCGGCGGCGGCGGCCGTGGCACTCACGCCGGTGCCGGACTCACCGCTGCCGGCGGAGGCGCTGCCGCCCAGCGACAGCTGCTGCCCCGGCTGGATGCTGTAGGGCGGCTCGATATGGTTGAGCCGCGCCAGGTCGCGGTAGTCCATGTCATGGCGCCAGGCGATGCCGTAGAGCGTGTCGCCGGCCTCGACGGTGTAGCTGGCCGGCCGATCCGCGGCGCGGCTGGCCGACAGATCCTGAACCTGCACCGGCGGCGGGGCCTCGCGAGAGGTAGCGCAGCCCGCCAGGGTCAGGGCCAGCCCTGAAATCAGCAAAACCTTATGCATCGGAACCTTCCTCCTTGTCCTCGTGTCGGCCGCCCAGGGCGGCGCTATGATCGCCATTCTGGGTCCTGCCGATGCCCCACACCAGGGCGGCACCGGCCAGCATCAGCGCGACCGCCGCGACGAGCTGGGCGGGCTCGCCGGTGACCTCGGTGAATGCCGAGGGTGTCAGATAACGGTAATCGAGGGGAATCATCTGGCCATCCGGGGAAAGCTGGTAACTCACCAGCTCGCGCCAGGGCCACAGCACCGGCAGCGAACCGAGGATGAATCCCACCAGCAGTTGCAGGGTGGCGGCATGAAATCGCTCGAGCAACCAGCACAGCAGTCGCGAGAAGGCGAACACGCCGATCAGGCAACCGCCGCCGAACAGCGCAATAGTGCCCAGCTCGAACCCGCGAATGGCCTCCATGACCTGGCCATAGAGGCCCATGGTCAGCAGCAGGAAACTGCCCGAGACGCCGGGCAGCAGCATGGCACTGATGGCGAGGGCACCGCCGGCCACCAGCACCAGTTCGGGGCTGCCGAGGCTGCCGATCAGCGGCATCAGCGACGGCAGCAGCTGAGCCAGCAGCAGGCCGACCGCCAGCGGCAGCAGGTGCCAGAAGCGCCAGTCGGCGGGATGTCGGCTCACCACCAGCGCCGAGGCCGCCACCAGGCCGAAGAAGAAGCCGTTGAGCAGCAGCGGCTGATCCGCCATCAGCCACACCACCAGGTGGGCGACGCTGATCAGGCTGGCGGCGATGCCGGCCAGCAGCGGCAGCAGAAAACCCAGATTGAGATGCGTGGCCAGCCCGCGCAGGCCGCCGCGGCGCCAGGCAACGAAGGCGCTCGGGCCGAAACGACGCACGGTCAGCAGCAGCTCCTCGTAGATGCCGGTAATGAAGGCGATGGTACCGCCGGAGACGCCGGGCACCGCATCGGCGGCGCCCATCCCGGCACCCCTGAGCAAGAGGCCTAATTGACGCTTCAAGAACTTACTCCCTAGAAAACACTGAGACATGGCCACGCTCGAATCGGCGCTTGCATCGACTTATCGGATCACACCTTCCAGCAGCGGCACGAAGCGTACTGGCTCCAGGCGTTCCTTCTCGAACCGGTCACCCTGGCGACGCACCCGCACCAGCCACTGGCGGCCGTCACACTCGGCCAGCGGGGCGATCATCACTCCGCCGTCGGCCAGCTGGGCCAGCAGCGGCTCGGGCAACGCCTTGGCACAGGCGGTCAACAGAATGACCTCGAAGGGCGCGGCCTCGGGCCAGCCGTGACCGCCGTCGGCCAGGCGCAAGTGAACGTTGTGCACGCCCAGCAGTCGCAGCCGCTCGCCGGCTCGACGGTGCAGGGCATTGATTCGCTCCACCGACCAGAGTTCCGCCACCTGCCGCGCCAGCACCAGGGTCTGGTAGCCCGAGCCGGTGCCGATCTCCAGCACCCGCTCGGGCGCTTCCTCGCGGACCAGCTCGGTCATGCGCGCCACGATCCACGGCTGTGACAGCGTCTGGCCGTGGCCGATGGGCAGCGAGGTGTCCTCGTAGGCGCGATGGGACAGCGCCTCGTCGAGGAACAGGTGGCGCGGCTCCTCGGCCATGGTTTCCAGCACCCGCCGGTCGGCGATGCCCTGCCGGGCCAGGCGCTCGACCATGCGGTCGCGGGTGCGCTGGGAGGTCATGCCGACGCCCTTCAGCAGCTCCGGTCGCAGCCGGCGGCGGGAATCAGGTGAGTGCATCCAGCCATTCCTGAACGTCGTCGCGCGCCGCATGCCGGGTCAGATCGAGCTGCAGCGGCGTGATGGACACGAAGCCGGCCTCCACGGCGGCGAAATCGGTATCCTCGCCGTCGTCGGCGCTCTCGCCCACGGCGGCGATCCAGTAACGCTTGCGCCCGCGCGGGTCGAGCACCTCCAGCGGCTCGGCCGCCGGGCCGCGATAGCCCAGGCGCGTCACCCGGAGGCCGCGGATCTCCTCCCAGGGCAGATCCGGCACGTTGACGTTGAGCAGGCTGCGCGGCGGCAGCGAGAGCCGATCGGCGGCGCCGACCAGGCTCGCCGCCACCCGTCCGGCGGTCTCGAAGTAGCGATGGCCGACCAGCGACATGGCGATCGCCGACATGCCCAGGTTGCGGCCTTCCATGGCGGCGGCCACGGTGCCCGAATAGAGCACGTCGTCGCCCAGGTTGCCGCCGTGGTTGATGCCCGAGATCACCAGGTCCGGGCGCTCCTCCCAGACGCCGTTGACGCCCAGGTAGACGCAATCCGCCGGGGTCCCGTCGACGCTGTAGAAGCCGTTGTCCAGGGTCGACAGCGCCAGGGGACGGGTCAGGGTCAGGGAGTTGCTGGCACCGCTCTTGTCGCGGTCGGGGGCCACCACGCGCAGCCGCGCGTGGGGGGCCAGGGCGTCATGCAGGGCGCGCAGGCCCGGAGCATGCACCCCGTCATCATTGGACAGCAGCAGTCGACGCATCCGCGGCTCCTTGCTCGGGCCCCGGCCGGGGCGTATGGAAACTCAGGGTCGGGTGGGCGATCAGCTCGCGCAGCACGGCGGTGGCGAAGGCGCCGCGGGGCAGCGTGAAGGAGAACCAGGCCTCGCCCTCGCCGGGCGCCAGCCGCGGGGCGGCCAGTCGCAGGCGCAGCGGCCGGCGAGCGGTCTTGACCCCGGCGCGCACGAGGCCGTCGCACAGCGCGGGATGCGCCTCGGCCAGCGCCTGCTCGCGGGCACGGGCATCGTCCTGGGCCACCGAGTCGCCCTGCCCCCAGAGCACGCCGCTGGGGTGCAGGTCGAGCCGTTCGGCGCGCTCGATCAGCGAGTCGTCGACGGTCTCGGCCACGAACTGGCTCGACGAGCCGTCGAGGATCACCGCCTCGCCGGGCAGCGGCGTGGCCCAGCTGCCGTCGGCGATTCGCGCGGCCAGCAGCTCGTTGAACAGGTAGCTGCGCGCCGCGGAGAGCAGCATGCCCTCGCGGTCGTCACGCTTGCGCCAGCCCCGGGCCAGCACGCCGGCCGCGCGGTGGATATTGCGCCCGTCGGCGCCGAAGCGCTGCGGCCCGAAGTAGTTGGCGGCGCCGTGGTGGCACAGCCAGGCCCAGCGCTCGGCGAGGTGCGGGTCCTCCAGCGCCTCGCCGGTAACGCGCAGGCGGAAGCGGTTGGCGGCGTGCACGCCACGCTTGAGCTTGCGCGGATGCCGGGTGGCCTCGAGCAGCGTCAGCGGCAGATCGGCCAGCCGCGCCTCGAGGTCGTCGGGCGCGTCGCGGCCGGGCAGATGCACCGAGAACCACTGGCGGGTCACCGCGTGGCGGTCCTTCATGCCGGCGTAGCCGACGTCGCGTTGGGTGACCTCGCAGGCCCTGGCCAGGCGGCGGGCGACCATGGCAGTGGTCAGGTCACGCTTCTCGAGCCACAGCCACAGGTGCTCGCCCTGCCCTTCCGGCTCGAAGCCGAGCTGCTCCTCGACCTGAAAGTCCTCCGGCGTGGCCCGATAGCCGCCGGGGCGCGGCGCGCCGAAACGCGCGTCCAGCACCCGCGGCCAGCTCGGCGGCCAGACGATCGCCGCGGCCTGTTGTTTGTCCTGCCGTGCCTTGTCCTGCGGCGCCTCAGACATCGCCGCGCTCCCGCATCAGCAGCACCACCGCCTCGGCGGCGATGCCTTCGCCGCGGCCGGTGAAGCCCAGCCGCTCGGTGGTCGTCGCCTTGACGTTGACCGCCCCGCGCGCCACCGCCAGATCGGCGGCGATGGCCTCGGCCATGGCCTCGACGTGGGGCGAGAGCTTGGGCGCCTGGGCCATCACCGTGGCGTCCAGGTTGCCGACCCGATAGCCCGCCGCGTGCACCTGCGCGACCACCCGGCGCAGCAGCTCGCGGCTGTCGGCGCCGGCCCAGGCCGGATCGGTATCGGGGAAGTGGCGGCCGATGTCGCCCAGCGCGCAGGCGCCGAGCAGGGCATCGCAGATCGCATGCAGCAGCACGTCGCCGTCGGAGTGGGCGACGAAGCCGCGATCGAAGGGAATGGCGACGCCGCCGATCCGCAGGTGGTCGCCCTCGCCGAAGCGGTGGACGTCGAAGCCGTGGCCGATTCGCATCATGCGGTGTCGTTCCTGTCGGCGGAGGAATCAGGTGCTTCCTGGGCGGCGAGAATCGCCTCGGCCAGCGCCAGATCCTCCGGATGGGTGATCTTGAGATTGTCGCGGCGCCCGCTCACCAGCCGCGGCGAGAGGCCCAGCGCCTCCACCGCCGAGGCCTCGTCGGTGACGGCGACGCCGCGTGAGGCGGCCTCGGCGAGCGCCCGGCGCAGCAGCCCGTAGCCGAAACCCTGGGGCGTCAGCGCATGCCACAGGCCGTCCCGGGGCTCGGTGCCGCCGACCCGGCCGTCGCCGTCGTCGCGCTTCATGGTGTCGGCCACCGGCGCGGCCAGCAGCCCGCCCACGGCATCTGAGGCCACCGCCGCCGCCAGCCGCCGCAGGTCGTCGACTCGCACGCAGGGCCGGGCCACGTCGTGGACCAGCACCGGATCGCCCGCCTCGGCCTCGTCGGCGATGGCGGCCAGGGCGTGGGTCACCGAATCGACGCGTTCGGCGCCGCCGGGCATCCGGCGCCAGTCGGCGAAGGGCACCGCCGCCGGGTCGAAGTGGGCATCGTCGGGGTCCAGGCACAGGCACAGCCGCGCCTCGGGGAAGGCCTCGTGAAGCCGCGCCAGGGTCCGGGCCAGCACCGTGCGCCCGGCCAGCGGCAGGTACTGCTTGGGCAGCGCGGCGCCCATGCGCCGGCCGCGGCCCGCGGCGGGCACCACCAGCCACAGTCGCTCGCTCACGGCGCCTCCTCGGCCGGGTCGGCGTCGGGCACCCAGAAGAACTGCTCGTCGCGGCGCACCATGCCGATGTCGCTGCGCGCGCGCTCCTCGATGGCGTCGAGGCCGTTCTTGAGGTCGACCACCTCGGCGGCGAGCCGCTCGTTGCGCGCCCGCAGCGGCGCATTCTCGGCTTCCAGGCGGTCCACCCGCTGGCGCACCTCGGCCAGCTCGCGCAGTCCGCCCTCGCCGAGCCACAGGCGATACTGCAACAGCGCCTGGAGGGCGATGAGCACGATGGCCAGCCACTTGAGCATGAAGAGGGTCCGTCACCAGGGAATTCAGGGCGCTAGTATGCCATCTTCCCCGGGCCGCCTCATCCATCAAAACCCCGCCATCTGACGGGCGTCAGGCACCGTCCTCGAGGCGAAACGGCAGCGCCCGCTCGGCGGCCGCGACGTAGGCCGCCACGTGCTCGGCCTCCTCGGCGCAGAAGCGCGCCACCCCGGCGCGCAGGCGCGGATCGGCGATATGGTGCAGCGAGGTCAGCCGCCGCGGCGCAAAGCCGCGGGCCAGCTTGTGCTCGCCCTGGGTGCCGGGATCGAAGCGAGTCAGCCCCCGGGCCAGGCAGTGTTCCAGGCCCTGGTAGTAGCAGGCCTCGAAGTGCAGGCCGTCGGCCTCGATCTCGCTGCCCCAGTAGCGGCCGTAGAGCGTGCGCCGGCCCTGCAGGCACAGCGCCGCGGCCACCGGCCGTCCCTCGAGACGCGCCTGGACCAGCACCAGCGCCTCGGGCATCTCGCGGCGCAGCCGGGCGAAGAAGTCGCGGTTGAGATAGCCCTGCTGGCCGCGCTCGAGATAGGTGATCTGATAGCAGCGATAGAAGTGTGCCAGATCGGCCTCGCCGATCGCCTCGCCCTCCAGCCGGCGCAGGGTCAGCCCCTGCTCGGCGACCCGGCGCCGCTCGCGGCGAATGGCCTTGCGCCGCTTGGAGGTCAGGGCGGCGAGGAAGCCGTCGAAGTCGCCGTAGCCGCGGTCCTGCCACTGGAACTGCACCCCGGCCCGGGCGATCAGCTCGGGCCGGGCCTCGCGCCAGGCGGCGACCTCGCCCTCCTCGGCGAACAGCAGGTGCCAGCTCGACAGCGTCGAGTCCTCCCAGCGCTCGGCCAGCAGGCGACGCGCCTCGAGCGGGTCGACGTCAGCGGCCAGCGCCAGCCGTGGCCCCGGGGCCGGAGTGAAGGGAATGGCGCTGAGCCCCTTAGGATAATAGCGTCCGCCGGCCCGCTCCCAGGCGTCGGCCCAGGCCCAGTCGAAGACATACTCGCCGTAGGAATGCTGCTTGTGATAGTACGGCAGCAGCCCGACCAGCGCCTCGCCGCGCCACAGCGTCAGGTGGCGAGGCGTCCAGCCGCTGTCGGCGCTCGCCGCGCCGCTGGCCTCAAGCGCGTGCAGGAACTCGTGGCGCAGGAAGGGGTGATCGTCGCCCACCAGGGCGTTCCAGGCCGCCGCCGGCACGTCGGCCACGGCGGACTGCTCGACGAGACGCAGTCGCTTCATGATTTCTCCCGGCCGGGCCGGCTGACGACGGCCGGCGCAACACCTACCCTTGATGACATCGCGAGGGGACACACTCTTGTACAGAGACAGGGGCGCCTCGACGCCCCTTGCATGGTAAGTTAATTACAACTATAGCCGTATACCCCGGTTCGCCCCCGACTTCTGGGCGATACTTTTGTTAAACTTACGAAAACGTTTCCTTCCCTTTCCTTGCCGAGGTGCCCCATGGCTCAAGCTTCCACGCCACTCAACGCCACCGTCCAGCAGGTCACCCAGCGCATCCGCGAGCGCAGCGCCGAGCGCCGCGCGCTCTACGAGCAGCGCATGGCCGACCAGCATCGTCGCGGCGTCCACCGCGGCGAGCTCTCCTGCGGCAACCTGGCCCACGGCTTCGCCGCCTGCGGCAGCCAGGACAAGGATTCGCTGAAGCTGATGAACGCGGCGAACCTGGGCATCATCTCCGCCTACAACGACATGCTCTCGGCCCACCAGCCGTTCGAGACCTTCCCCGAGACGATCAAGGCCGCGGCTCGCGACATGGGCTCCACCGCCCAGTTCGCCGGCGGCGTGCCGGCCATGTGCGACGGCGTCACCCAGGGCCAGCCGGGCATGGAACTGTCGCTGTTCTCCCGCGACGTGATCGCCATGGCCACCGCCGTGGGGCTGTCCCACAACATGTTCGACGCCGCGCTCTACCTCGGCGTGTGCGACAAGATCGTGCCGGGGCTGTTCATCGCTGCGGCGCGCTTCGGCCACCTGCCGGCCATGTTCGTGCCCGCCGGGCCGATGCCGAGCGGCCTGCCCAACAAGGAGAAGGCCCGCGTGCGCCAGCTGTTCGCCGAGGGCAAGGCCAGCCGCGACGACCTGCTGCAGGCGGAGTCCGAGTCCTACCACAGCCCGGGCACCTGCACCTTCTACGGCACCGCCAACTCCAACCAGCTGATGATGGAGATGATGGGCCTGCACCTGCCGGGCACCTCCTTCGTCAACCCGGGCACCGAGATGCGCGAGGCGCTGACCCGCTTCGCCACCGAGCAGGCGATCCGCAACACCGAACCCGGCGGCACCTATCGCCCCTTCTACCAGCAGATCGACGAGCGCGCCATCGTCAACGCCGTGGTCGGCCTGCTGGCCTCGGGCGGCTCCACCAACCACACCATGCACCTGGTGGCCATGGCGGCGGCAGCGGGCATCACCCTGACCTGGGACGACTTCACCGACCTCTCCGCAGTGACCCCAAGCCTGATGAAGGTCTACCCGAACGGCCAGGCGGACATCAACCACTTCCAGGCCGCCGGCGGCATGAGCTACCTGTTCCGCGAGCTGATCGGCGCCGGCCTGATCCACAGCGACATTCCCACCGCCTTCGGCACCGACATGACCGCCTACACCCAGGAGCCGTTCCTGGAAGACGGCAAGCTGGTGTGGCGCGAGGGCCCCGAGACCAGCCTCGACACCGAGGTGCTGCGCGGCGTGAATGAGCCCTTCGCCCCCACCGGCGGTCTCACCGTGCTCGACGGCAACCTGGGCCGCGGCGTGATAAAGGTCTCCGCGGTGGAGCAGGAGCATCGCGTGGTCGAGGCCCCGGCGCGCATCTTCGAGGACCAGAACGAGCTCAAGGCGGCCTTCGATGCCGGCGAGCTGGACCGCGACGTGGTCGCCGTGGTGCGTTTCCAGGGCCCCAAGGCCAACGGCATGCCCGAGCTGCATAAGCTGACGCCCTTCCTCGGCGTGCTGCAGGACCGCGGCCACAAGGTGGCGCTGGTCACCGACGGCCGCATGTCCGGCGCCTCCGGCAAGGTCCCGGCGGCGATCCACATCAGCCCCGAGGCGCTGGACGGCGGACCGCTGTCGAAACTGCGCGATGGTGATATCGTGCGCCTCGACGCCAACGCCGGCACCCTCGAAGCCAAGGTGGACGCCGCGACCTGGGCCGACCGCGAGCAGCGGGTGGCCGAGCTGGACCACTACCACGTCGGCCTCGGCCGCGAGCTGTTCGGCGGCTTCCGCCACCTGGCCATGCGCGGCGAGGAAGGCGCCGGGGTGTTCGGCGGCTTCGAGGCCGACGACCTGGCCCGCCAGGCCGGCCAGATCCACGACGAAGACGCCTGAGGCACCACCGGCGCCATCGGTGCGCACCGTTGTGACGCAGCGAGAAGCGCCGGGGACAGGTCGTAGAGGGGTTTTTGCCATGGGTGAGGCGAGTTTCGCCGAACGGGCTGGCCATGGATGGCCAGCACCGGCCCTGCAAGCGGAGCAGGATGCGAGAGCGCCGCAGGGCAAAAATAGCGCCCAGGGATGGGTTCACAGCGCCCCTCGCAGACCTGTCGACGGAACCGCTTCGAGCGTTACATGATCGGCCCCATTATCGGGAGTGGGGAACCAGGCCCCGCTCCCGCGACTGTTTGCAAGAGACGAATTAACGATGACCCGACCCGCACTGATCGGTGTGGCTATCGAGAGCGTGGCACCCGGCCCGGCTGGCGTGACTGATTGAGAGACGAATTAACGATGACCCGACCCGCACTGATCGGCGATATCGGTGGCACCAACGCCCGCTTCGCCCTGGTGACCCCGGGGGCCTTCGCGCCCCACGACATCCTGAGCCTGCCCTGCGCCGACTATCCCGGCCTGGTCGAGGCCATCCGCGACTACCTGGAACGGGTCGGCGCCACGGGCGATGCCGCCCCGCGCGAGGCCTGCCTGGCCTTCGCCTGCCCGACCCACGGCGAGCGGATCAAGATGACCAACAACCCCTGGTCGTTCACCCGCGCCGAGGTGAAGGACGCCCTGGGGCTCGAGCTGTTCAAGCCGATCAACGACTTCACCGCCCAGGCCCTGGGCGTGCCCCACGTGGCCGATGACGAACTGGTCGAGATCCAGCCCGGAGTCACGATGCCCCACGCCGCCCGGCTGGTGATCGGTCCCGGCACCGGGCTCGGCGTGGCCGGCGTCTTCCCCGGCCGCCACGCCTGGATTCCACTGCCCGCCGAGGGCGGCCACGTGACCTTCGCCCCCACCGACGAGCGCGAACACAACCTGCTGCGCCACTTCCGCAACCGCTACGGCCGCATCTCCGTGGAGCGGCTGCTGTGCGGCCAGGGGCTGCTCGATCTCTACCTGGCGCACTGCTCGCTGAAGGGCGCCAACCCGCGCTACGCCACCCCCGCCGACGTCACCGAGGCGGCCGGCGAAGACCCCATCGCCCGTGATACCCTGCTGCGCTTTCTGAAGATCCTCGGCGACGTCAGCGGCGATGCCGCGCTCACTCTCGGCGCCCGGGGCGGGGTCTACCTGTGCGGCGGCATCCTGCCGCGGCTGCTCGACTGGCTGCCGCGGAGCCGCTTCCGCGAGGCCTTCGCCGACAAGGGCCGCATGCACGGCTACAACGCCGACATTCCGGTCAAGGTGGTCACCGCCCCCTGGACGGGGCTGCTGGGCGCCGCCGAGGCCCTGCACAACGAAGAGGTCGAGTAACTCGACGGAAGAGGCCGAACACGTCGACGCCGAGGCGTCGATCGGCCCGATGGAGGAGATCGCATGATTCCCGCATCCCTGCGCGCCCTGCTGGACGCCACCGATGGACAGCGCCGCGCCGAATGGGCCGGCCGCGAGGTGTGGCTGGCCAACGAAGCCTGGGGTGAGCTCGTGGTGTCGCTTCAGGGCGCCCAGGTGCTTCACTTTTTACCAGTGTCGCCCGAAGACGCGACCGCTGAAGGCTCTGCTTCCGCGCCCGATGCCGCGCGAGCCACGGGCGCTTCTGTGTCGCCCGAGGACGCGACAGCCGCAGGCGCGGACGCTACGAGCGGCGAAGGCGAGGAAGCGCTGGTGGCCGGCGGCTGGCTTTGGGTCACGCCCACGCCCCAGGCGCTGCCCGGCGCCATCCGCGGTGGCATTCCGCTGTGCTGGCCGTGGTTCGCCGACGAGAACACCGCCGACGAGTCCGAGGACCGTTCCGGTCCGATGCACGGCCCGGCGCGCAAGGCCGACTGGCGCCTCGACGCCGTGGACGAGCACGAGGAAGGCATCGAGCTGCACCTATCGCCGCTGGAGCGCCTGCACTCCCAGCTGGTGCCGCGGGCGGTGATCCAGGCCAACGCCAACCGCCTGCACGTGGAGCTGATCACCGAGCACCGCGGCGAGACCCCGGTGAAGATCACCGGCGCCCTGCACAGCTACCTGGCGGTGAATGACGCCCGGGCCTGCCGCGTCGAGGGGCTGGCCGGCGCCCGCTACCTGGACAAGCTCGCCGACTTCGCCGAGCGCGAGCAGCAGGGCGAGCTGGGCGTGCGCGGCGGCCTCGACCGCATCTACCACACCAACGCCGAGCTCACGCTCGACGACGGCCAGCGCCGGCTGCGCATCGCCCGCCAGGGCAGCGACTCCGCCGTGGTCTGGCACCCCGGCGACGAACGCCCGGCCGACACCTCCGAGGCCGCCGGCCGGCGATTCCTGTGCGTCGAGTCCGCCAACACCCGGCTCGATCCGGTGTGGCTGGTGCCCGGTGCCCAGCACCTGCTGGGCACGACCCTCTCGCTCGAGACAGACGCATGAGCCCCACTTCGATCTTCGACGTGCCCTTCGCGCTGGGCATGATGAACCTGCACCAGGCGCCGGCCCTGCACGCCCCCGACGCCCTCGCCGACTGGATCGAGGCGCGCCTCGACCAGGGCCTGCACTGGTTCGACCATGCCGACATCTACGGCAACCGCGCCGGCGAGCGGCTGTTCGGCGACGCGCTGCGCGCCCGCCCCGGGCTCGCCCGCCGGGTGCGGGTGGTGACCAAGACCGATATCGTCACGCCCGAGCGCGACGCCTCGCCATTCGCCGTCAAGCACTACGACAGCTCGCCGGCCTACGTGACCCGAGCCATCGACGCCTCCCTCGAACGGCTGGGCGTGGAGCGCCTGGACCACTTCCTGCTGCATCGCCCCGACCCGCTGATGGACGCCGAGGCCACCGGCCGCGCCCTGGACGACGCCATCGCCGCCGGCAAGATCGGCGCCGCCGGTGTCTCCAATTTCCTGCCGGAGGCCTGGCGCCGGCTGCAGGCCGGCATGCATGAGCGCCTGTCGGCCCACCAGCTGCAGCTGTCGCTCGACCATAGCGCGCCGCTGTTCGACGGCCTCTACGATGCCGTGATCGGCGACGGCCAGGCCCCCATGGCCTGGTCGCCGCTGGGCGGCGGCCGAGCGCTGGATGGCCCCGCGGCCCCGCTGCTGCGCGCCCAGGCCGAGGCCCACGGCGTCAGCCCCGCCGGACTGGCCCTGGCCTGGCTGCGCGCCCTGCCCGGGCGGCCACTGCCGGTGATCGGCAGCCTCAAGCCCGAGCGCATCGAGACGCTGTACCGGGACGCCTCGCTCGAGCTGTCGCGTCCGGCCTGGTTCGCCCTGCTCGAGGCCGCTCGCGGCCACGAGGTGGCCTGAGCCCGCCCCCTTCATCACAAGGACCCCCACCATGCTGCCCGTTATCGCCTTCGGTGAAGCCCTCGTCGACATGCTCTCCAGCCGCCTGGGCGACGCCGACGACCGCGCGCCTGAGACCTTCACGCCCTATGCCGGCGGGGCCCCGGCCAACGTCGCCGTGGCCTGCGCACGCCTCGGCGTGCCCAGCCGCTTCCTCGGCATGCTCGGCGACGACCACTTCGGCGACTTCCTGGCCGCCGAGCTCTCGGCGCAGGGCGTCGACGTCTCCGGCGTGACGCGCACCCGCGAGGCACGCACCGCGCTGGCCTTCGTCTCCCGCGACGCCGACGGCGAGCGCACCTTCGACTTCTACCGGCCGCCCGCCGCCGACCTGCTCTATCGCCTGGAGCACCTGCCGGCCGGGGTGTTCGCCGAACCGGCGATCCTGCACCTGTGCAGCAACAGCCTGACCGACCCGGAGATCGCCGAGACCACCCTGGCGATGGCCGAGATGGCGGCCCGGGCCGGCTGCCTGGTCAGCGTCGACGCCAACCTGCGCCACAACCTCTGGGCCGAGGGCCGCGCCGACAGCGCCCTGGTCACCCGGCTGCTCGACTGCGCCGACCTGCTCAAGCTGTCCCGCGAGGAAGTGGACGACCTGCGCGGCGATCATCCCGAAGACGACTGGCTGGCCGAACGCCTGGCGGCCGGCGTCAAGCTGGCGGTGATCACCGACGGCGGCGGCCCGGTGCGCGCCCTCGGCGCCGGACTGTCGCTGGCGGTCGCCCCGCCGAAGGTCGCTCCCGTCGATACCACGGCGGGAGGAGACGCCTTTATCGGCGGGCTGCTGGCCGGCCTGTCCGAACGGGGCTTCGCCGAAGGCTGGCACCAGGACGCCGAACGCCTGGAAGATGCCCTGGCCTTCGCCTGCCGCTGCGGCGCCCACGCCGTGACCCGCCCAGGCAGCTACGTCGCCCTGCCCACCCGGGACGATCTCGCCTCGGTCTGAGCGCCCCCGGACGCGACGACGCCCGATGACGGTTTTCGTCATCGGGCGTCGTTCGTTGGGGAGCCGAGGCAATGCGCGGGATCAGGCCATCACGCCGTGATGGTCGGCCAGCGCCCGGCGATAGCGCGCATAGACCGCTTCGTAGGCCGCGACGCGCTCGGCGTCGGGCGACGCCCGGGAGCTCTCGTCGAGATGCACCAGCCGGACGCAGAGCGCCTCCAGCGAGGCCTCGGGCGTCTTGTCGTCGCGGCCGCCCTCACACCAGGCCGCCTGGACCGCCGCGCCCAGGGCGGCGGCATCGGTGACCGCGGGGCAAATCACCGGGGTGCCGAGGATGTCGGCGACCATCTGCCGCCACACCGCACTCTTCGCCCCGCCGCCGATCAGGCGAATCTCGCTGGCCTGTCGAGCCAGCCCGCCGAGCCGCTCGAGGCCGTACCGCAGGCCGAAGGTCGCGCCCTCGACCACCGCCCGACACAGGTTGGCCTGGGTAGCGTTGACGCCGGTCAGCCCCAGGAAGCTGCCGGTGGCCAGCGGCAGCGGCGGGACCCGCTCGCCATTGAAGAACGGCAGCACCGTAACGCCCTCGGCGCCGATCGGCGCGGCGGCGAGCCGCTCGCCGAAGGCCGCCAGGTCGAGGCCAAACAGCTCGCGTACCCGGGTGGTGGCGGAGGTCACGTTCATGGTGCAGATCAGCGGCAGCCAGCCGCCGTGGCTGGCGCAGAAGTTGGCCACCTGGGCGTCGTCGGGCAGCACCGGCTCGGGCGAGTAGGCGCACACCGTGCCCGAGGTGCCGAGGCTCAGGGTCACCAGCCCCGGGCGAATATTGCCGGTGCCGATGGCGCCCAGCATGTTGTCGCCGCCCCCGCTTGCGACCACGACACCCTCGGCCAGCCCCAGCTCACGGGCCAGCGCGGGCCTCACCGTGCCGGCCGGCTCGCGGGACTCGATCAGCCGCGGCAGCACCCGCTGCGGGTCGAGCTCGGGGGCGATCTCGGCCAGCACGTCCTCACGCCAGCGCCGCGCACGGGTATCGAAGTAGCCGGTGCCCGAGGCGTCGCCGGCCTCGGCGACCCGCTCGCCGGTGAGCCAGAAGTTGAGATAGTCGTGGGGCAGCAGCAGGGTGGAGATGCGCCGATAGGCCTCGGGATGCCGCTCGCGCAGCCAGGCCAGCTTGGAGGCGGTATAGCCGGTCTGCAGCACCAGCCCCAGTCGGTCAAGGCAGCCGGCCTCACCGCCCAGGCGATCGACCAGGGAGGCGTTGTGCTCGGCGGTCTCGGTGTCGCACCACAGCTTGGCCGGATAGACCGGCTCGCCCGCGGCGTCCAGGGCCACCAGCCCGTGCTGCTGGCCGGAGACGCCGATGGCGCGAATCGCGCCGGCATCGATGCCGGCGCCGGCCACTGCGTCATGGAAGGCGCCGCGAAAGGCCTCGATCCAGTCGGCGGGGTCCTGCTCCCGGCGCCCGCCCTCCCCGGCGTCCAGCCGATGGGGGCGGCTCGCCTCGCCGAGGATTCGCCCGCCGTCGATATCGACCACCACCACCTTGGTGCTCTGGGTGCCACAGTCCACGCCGATGTACATCGTCAGCCCTCTCGCTCTGCCAGGGCCTCGAGGGTGGCGCGTGCGCCGTGGCGATGCAAGCGCTCCAGCGCCCACAGGTAGGCCTCGCGGAAGCGTGCCTGCTCGGCCAGGTCGCCGAACAGCTCGCGGTTGTCGATAAAGGCAGTCGGGGCATCATGCTGCCGGCCGGCAATGGACATCAGCTCGTCCTTGAGGCGGTCGACCACCTCGATCGGCTCGCCGGCCTCGTCGACGCCCTCGGCGTAGCGCGCCCAGCTGGCCACCACGGCCGCGGCACGATGCAGCTCGCCGCCGCGGGCGAGCTGCTCGCGAATCACCGGCAGCAGCCACTTGGGGATGCGGTCCGAGCTCTCGGCGCAGAGGCGGGCCAGGGTGTCCTTGACCTCGGGATTGGCGAAGCGCTCGATCAGTGTGCGGCGATAGGCGTCCAGGTCAACGCCGGGCAGCGGCGCCAGGGTCGGCGTCGCCTCGTGCGTCATGTAGCCGAGCAGGAAGTCGACGAACAGCGGATCGGCGCAGGCCTCGTGGGCATAGCGGTAGCCGGCCAGATAGCCGAAATAGCACAGCGCCTGGTGGCTGGCGTTGAGCAGCCGCAGCTTCATCAGCTCATAGGGCTCGACGTCCTCGACCACCTGCACGCCGACCGCCTCGAAGGCCGGGCGGCCCGCGGCGAAGCGATCCTCGAGCACCCACTGGGTGAAGGGCTCGCAGACCACCGGCCAGGCGTCCTCGACCCCGAAGCGCACGGCCAGCTCATCGATGTCGTCGGCGGTGGTCACCGGGGTGATGCGATCGACCATGGAGTTGGGGAACGGCACCTCGGCCTCGATCCAGGCGGCGAGCTCGGCGTCCCGGGCCCGGGCGAAGGCGGTGAACATGCGATGCGCCACCTCCCCGTTGCCCTGGATGTTGTCGCAGGACATCACCGTGAAGGGGCCGAGACCGCGCTGGCGGCGCCGCGCCAGCGCCTCGGTGATCAGCCCGAAGCTGGTGCGCGACGCGGCCGGCTCGGCCAGGTCGTGGCGCACGTCGGGGTTGTCGAGATCGAACTCGCCCGTCACCGGATGGAAGTTGTAGCCGCCCTCGGTGACCGTCAGCGAGACGATGCGGATCGCCGGGTCGGCCATCAGTTCGATCACCGCCTCGGGGTCGTCCGAGGCATAGCGATAGTCGATCATCGAGCCGATCACCCGCGGTGCGTACCGGCCATCGGGGTGCTTGACCACCAGGGTATAGAGATGGTTCTGGGAGGCCAGCGCCTGCTGCATGCGCCGGTCGCCGGGCATCACCCCGACGCCGACGATGCCCCAGTCCAGCGCCTGACCGCGGCTCATCAGCTCGTCGAGGTACATGGCCTGGTGAGCGCGATGGAAGCCGCCCACCCCGAAGTGGACGATACCGGCGCTCACGGCGGCACGGTCATAGGCCGGCGTGGCTACCCGGTCATCCAGCCGGTCGAGATGATCAGTGGCGAGTCGTGTCATGAAGGAGGCTCCTGCCGCGTGGTGCGGTCGAATCAGAGTAGAGTGAGCGACGGTCAATCGCCGGCGGACCAGTGCAGATCGGCGGTCACCGACGCGGTCTTGATCAGCCGGGCATTGAGCATGTCCTTGTGGCGAGTGCGTTCGAGGGCGCCGGCCGGGTCCTGGCCCATCTCCCGCCAGCGCTGGATCAGACGCGCCTCGAGCAGCTCGTCGGGCACCTCGAGGAACAGCGTCATGTCGAACAGCTCGCGCAGTGCGGGCCAGGGGCCCTGGTCGAGCAGCAGGTAGTTGCCCTCGACGATCACCAGGCGATGCTCGGGGGCGATCAGCCGGCCGCCGGCCCGCGCCAGGTCCAGCGGCCGGTCGAACACCGGCACCGCGACGGGGCGGTCGGCGCAGCGGATGCGCTCGAGGTCGTGGCGCAGCCCGTCGCAGTCGAAGGTCTCCGGCGCGCCCTTGACGGGCACCAGCCCCCGGGGCTCGAGCACGGCGTTGTCGTAGTGGTAGCCGTCCATCGGCACCACCGCGGCGCTGCCGGGCCGGCGGGCATTGAGCTCGCGGCACAGCCAGCCCGAGAGGAACGACTTGCCGGCGGCCGGCGGCCCGGCCAGAGCGACGATGAAGCGCCGACTCTCCCCCGCCGCCGCCAGCACCCGCTCGGCTACCTCATGGATATTCGGATTCATTTGCTGTTTCCCGACTTCAAGACGCAGGCATCAGGCGAGTTCGAAAAGGCAGCGAGCGAAGACCAGACAAGGCAAAAATCGACGAAAAAGCGGAGTTTACGGTTCTGTAAATGAGCAATTTGAGTCGATTTTTAACGCCGTATGGTCGAGCGCAGCCAGTTTTCGAATACGCCTAGCTCATCCAGTTGCCACCGTCGACATTGAGCGTCTGCGCCACCACGTAATCGCTGTCGTCGCTGGCCAGGAACACCGCGGCGCCGGCATGATCCTCCGGCCGGCCCATGCGGCCGTAGGGCACCGCCTCGCCGACGAGGCGCTTCTTCTCGCCCAGCGGACGCTGCTCGTAGCGGGCGAACAGCGCATCGACCTCGTCCCACATCGGGGTGTCGACCACGCCCGGGGCGATGCCGTTGACATTGATGCTGTGCTCGATCAGCGCCAGGCCGCAGGACTGGGTCAGGCTGATCATCGCCGACTTGGAGGCGCAGTACATGCTGACCAGCGGCTCGCCTCGGCGGCCGGCCTGGGAGGCCATGTTGATGATCTTGCCGCCCCGGCCGCGGTCGACCATCGCCTGGGCCACCGCCTGCAGAGTGAAGAAGGCGCCCTTGACGTTGACCGCGAACTGCCGGTCGTAGCTGGCCTCGGTAACCTCGAGCACCGGCGCCATGTCGAACACCGCGGCGTTGTTGACCAGGATGTCGATGCCGCCGAAGTGGCCGACGACCTCCTCGACCATGGCGTCGATGGAGGCTCGGTCGCAGACGTCCAGGCGGATGCCGCGCACCCGCTCGCCGCCGTCCAGGGCGGCCACGGCGGCGTCGATGGCCGCCGCGTCGATGTCGGCCACCACCACCCGGGCACCCTCGGCGAGATAGCGTTCGGCGATGGCCAGGCCGATCCCCCTTGCGCCGCCGGTGATCACGGCGACCCTGTCGTTGAGTTTCATGTGTGCTCCTCGATGAAAATGCCCGGAGGCGACGCCTCAGCCGCCCGCGGCCGGCCGGCGCGCCTCGCGCCAGTACCGGACCTGGGCGACCAGCTCGTCCATGTGCGCGATGATGTGCCAGGCCCCGGCCTCGCTCAGGCGCCCGGCCTGGCCCGGCGAGACGTGGCTGGCGCCGACGAAACCGATCACCGTCATGCCGGCGCGGTGAGCGGCGATGACGCCGGAGACGCTGTCCTCGACCGCCAGGCAGTCTTCCGGAGCCCGTCCGAGTCGCGCGGCAGCGTGGCGATAGACCGCCGGGTCCGGCTTGGGCCTTTCCACCTGGTCGGCGGTGAAGATCGGCACCTCGCCCAGCCGCGCCGCGAGCCCGGTGGTCTCGAGCGACGCCAACACCCGCTGGCGACGACTGTTGGAGACCACCGCCAGCGGCAGGTCCAGCGCGGCGATGGCCTCGGCGACTCCGTCGATGGCGCGCAGTTCGTCGGCCAGGCGCGCCTCGATCTCGTCGTCGAGGCGGCCCAGGGCGCCGACCGGCAGGCGATGGGCACTCAGCCCTTCGAGGTGGGCGAGGATATCGGCCGTGGTCATGCCCAGCGCCTGGGCCAGCACCGCCTCCACCTCGACGTCCGGCAGCCAGGCACCGAGCCGCTGGATCAGCGTAGCCTCGGCGATGGTCTCGCTGTCGACCAGCACGCCATCGCAGTCGAAGATCAGGGTCTCCATCGACATGCTCCTCACTCGCTGCCGGCGTCCGAGGCCAGGCGGTTGTCCTGGCGCTTCAGCCCGGCCAGCGGATGCGCCTCGAGGCTCGGCAGGGCCAGGCCATCGGCGGCGAACAGATGGGCGCGGCCGGGTTCGAAACCGAAGCGCACCTCGTCGCGCACCCGGTGGGCGACGTCACCGTCGGCCATGATCGTCACCGTCTGCTCGCCCATCGCCACGTAGAGCGAGGTCTGGCCGCCCAGGCGTTCGAGCACCTGGATCTCGCCGCGCAGCGGCCCCTGGTCGTCGAGCACCAGGTGCTCGGGGCGGATGCCGAGCTCCAGGGCGGTGCCCGGCGAGACGCCCTCCCCGGCCACCGGCACCCGGGCGACATCGCCACCGGGCAGACGCACGCTGACGCCCTCGGCACCGGCCTCGGTGGCTTCCACGGGCAGGAAGTTCATCTTGGGCGAACCGATGAAGCCGGCCACGAAGCGGTTGCGGGGATGGTGATAGAGCTCCATCGGCGAGCCCACCTGCTCGACCACGCCGCCCTGCAGCACCACGATCTTGTCGGCCATGGTCATGGCCTCGATCTGGTCGTGGGTGACGTAGATCATGGTGGCGTCGAGCTCTTCATGGAGTCGCGCCAGCTCGATGCGCATCTGCACCCGCAGCGCCGCATCGAGGTTGGAAAGCGGCTCGTCGAACAGGAAGATGCTCGGGTTGCGCACGATGGCGCGGCCGATCGCCACGCGCTGGCGCTGGCCGCCCGAGAGCGCCTTGGGCTTGCGGTCCAGCAGCGGCTCGAGCTGCAGGATGCGGGCCGCCTCCAGCACCTTCTGGCGGCGCTCGGCCTTGGGCACGCCGGCCAGGCGCAGGCTGAAGCCCATGTTGTCCTCGACGGTCATGTGCGGATAGAGCGCGTAGCTCTGGAACACCATGGCCAGGCCGCGATCGGCGGGGCCCACCTCGTTGACGCGCTGGCCGTCGATGACGATGTCGCCGGAGGTGGCGTTCTCGAGCCCGGCGATCATCCGCATCAGGGTCGACTTGCCGCAGCCCGAGGGGCCGACGAAGACCACGAACTCGCGGTCGTTGACCTCGAGGTCGACGCCCTTGATGACGTCGGTCTCGCCGAAGCTCTTAGTGATCTGCTTGAGTTGGAGCGTGGACATCAGGGGAATCCTCGTTATTTGACGGCGCCGAAGGTCAGGCCGCGAACCATCTGTTTCTGGGTGAGCCATCCAAAGACCAAGATCGGCGCGATAGCCATGGTCGAGGCGGCGGAGAGCTTGGCCCAGAACAGGCCCTCGGGGCTCGAGAAGGAGGCGATGTAGGCGGTCAGCGGTGCCGCCTGGGAGGAGGTCAGGTTGAGGCTCCAGAAGGCCTCGTTCCAGCTCAGGATCACCGCCAGCAGCCCGGTGGAGGCGATGCCCGGCAGGGTCAGCGGCAGCAGCAGATACCACACCTCCTGCAGGGTGCCGGCGCCGTCCATGCGACCGGCCTCGAGGATGTCCCTGGGCAGGTCCTTGAAGAAGGTGTAGAGCATCCACACCACGATCGGCAGGTTCATCAGGGTATAGACGATGACCAGCCCGGTACGGGTATCGAGCAGGCCGAAGTCGCGGAACAGCAGGTAGATCGGCACCAGCACCCCCACCGGCGGCAGCATCTTGGTCGACAGCATCCACAGCAGGGTGCCCTTGGTGCGCTTGGTCGGCAGAAAGGCCATGGCGTAGGCCGAGGGAATGGCGATCACGAGCGCCAGCAGGGTCGAGCCGAAGGACACCACCACGCTGTTCAGCGCGAAGTGGAGATAGTCGGCGCGGCTCTGCACCTCGGCATAGCTGTCCAGGGTCGGCGAGAAGATCAGGCTGGGATCGGCGATCGCCTCGGCCTCGGTCTTGAAGCCGGTCAGCACCATCCAGAAGATCGGGAAGAAGATTACTCCGGCGACCGTCCAGCCGAGCACGGTCAGCCACAGGCGGCGGCTGCTCAGGGCCCCGAAGCGCGGGCCGTTCGCTGCCCGGGTCGCGCCGGCGGCGCTCATCGATTGGGTTTTCGTCGTCATGTGGGCGCTCCCGCGTCAGTTGTCCAGGTTCCTGGCCACCATGCGGACCAGGAAGACGGCGACGATGTTGGCCAGCACGATCGCCACCACGCCGCCGGCGGAGGCCATGCCGACGTCGAAGTCGAGCAGCGCGCGAATGTAGATCAGGTAGGCCAGGTTGGTGGTGGCCAGCCCCGGGCCGCCCGAGGTGGTGACGAATATCTCGGCGAAGATGGTCAGCAGGAAGATCATCTCGATCATGATCACCACGCTGATCGCCCGCTTGAGGTGCGGCAGGGTGATGAAGAAGAAGATCGCGATCGGTCCGGCGCCGTCCATGCGCGCCGCCTCGACCTGGTCATCGTCCAGCGACTGCATGGCGGTAAGCAGGATCAGCAGCGCGAAGGGCAGCCACTGCCAGCCGACGATGATCACGATCGAGGTCAGCGGCAGCGACGAGAACCAGTCCACCGCCGGCAGGCCCAGCGACTCGGCCAGCCAGGCCAGCACGCCGTTGGCCGGGTGCATCATCATGTTCTTCCAGATCAGGGCGCTGACCGTGGGCATGACGAAGAACGGCGAGATGGCCAGCACCCGGGCGATGCCGCGGCCCAGGAACTCCTGCTGGAACAGCACCGCCAGCAGGGTGCCGCCGACTACGGTGATCGCCAGCACCCAGCCGACCAGCAGCAGCGTGGTGCCGATGGCCGACCACAGCGCCGGGTCGGTGAACAGGTATTCGTAGTTCTCGAGGCCGGCGAAGCCGGTCATGCCCGGCATCAGCAGGTTGTAGCGCTGCAGCGAGAACCACACGGTCATCGCCAGCGGCACGATCATCCACAGAAACAGCAGAGACACGGCCGGCGCCTGCAGCAAGAGGGTGCGCAGCCCTCCGACCGTGCGTCCGGAGGCTCGGGTCTTGTTCATGGTCTACCCCAGGGAAAAGCGGAAGGTGGGCAACGAACGGCCGGCGCGTTGCCCCGGCCGGTCCGCACGGCTCAGTCGAAGTAGCCGGCGCGTTCCATGGTGCGACGGGTGGCGCGCTGGGCGGCCTGCAGGGCCTGCTCGATCGTGGTCTCGCCGGTCAGCGCCGAGGCCACCATCTGGCCGACCTGGGTGCCGACCGACTGGAACTCGGGAATGCCCACGAACTGCACGCCGACGTAGGGGTTCGGTTCCAGGCTCGAATCCCGCGGATCGGCGCCCTGAATGGCGTCGAGCACGAAGCCGGCGAACGGCGCGGCCTGTTGATACTCGGGATTCTCGTAGGTGGAAACGCGGGTTCCGGGCGGCACGCTGGTCCAGCCTTCACGCTCGCCGACCAGCTCGACGTAGTCCTGCGACGTCGCCCAGGTGATGAACTCACGGGCAGCGTCCTTGGCATCTGACGAGGCGGGAATCGCCAGCGCCCAGGACCACAGCCAGTGCGAGCCCTTGGGCGTCTCGGCTACCGGCGCCGGGGCGAAGCCCAGCTGGTCGGCCACGGTCGATTCCTCGGGGTTGTAGAGCTTGCCCGCCGCCGAGGTGGCATCGACCCACATGGCGCAGTTGCCGCGCGAGAACAGCGCCAGGTTCTCGTTGAATCCGTTGGAGCTGGCCCCGGGCGGGCCGTAGCTGTCGAGCAGGTCGACGTAGAAGGAGATCGCCTCCTGCCAGGCCGGCGAGTCGATCTGCGGCTCCCAGTCCATGTCGAACCAGCGACCGCCGAAGGTGTTCACCAGGGTCGAGACGAAGGCCATGTTCTCGCCCCAGCCCGGCTTGCCGCGCAAGCAAATGCCGTAGGTCTCGTTGTCCGGGTCGTTGAGTTCGGCGGCCCAGTCATGGACCTGCTGCCAGGTCGGCTGCTCGGGCATCTCGATGCCGGCCTGCTCGAACAGGTCCTTGCGGTAGTAGAGCATCGAGCTCTCGGCATAGAACGGCAGGGCGTTGAGGACGCCGTCGTCGTCGCTCAGCCCGTCGCGCACCGACTTCAGCAGATCGTCGGCCTGATAGGACGCGGGCAGGTCGTCGAGCGGCGTCAGCCAGCCGCGCTCGGCCCAGATCGGTACCTCGTAGGTGCCGATGGTCATCACGTCGAACTGGCCGCCACCGGTGGCGATATCGGTGGTCATGCGCTGGCGCAGCACGTTCTCCTCGAGCACCACCCAGTCCAGGGTGATGTCCGGATGAGACTGCTCGAAGGCATCGCTCAGGCTCTGCATGATCACCATGTCGTTGTTGTTGACGGTGGCCACAGTGATCGTCTCGGCCTGGGCCGCGGTGGCCGCCAGGGCGGCCACGCCGGCAAGGGGAAAGGCGCGTGAAAGGGGCATGGCTGGCTCCTCTGATGAGGGACTTGTGTTGTTATGGACTCGCGATGCCGTTTTGATCATTAAAATCATCGCGTGATCAAATGATCGAATAGTGCCCCGAAAAAAGCAAAGACACGCGGCTTAGACTTTAGGGCAAGGGCGCGCCGAACACCGTCGACGACGTCGAGCGGCGGCGCGGAAACACACGGGAGGGAAGCGCGACGGCGATGCCGTTGCGCTAGCGAGAGGCCATCTCGCTCTCGACGATGTAGCGGGCGGCGTGCTCGTCGGTGACCAGGCCCTTGAGCCAGCCGCCGCGCAGCGCGGCGAGGATCGCGGGCCCCTTGTCGCGCCCGCCGGCCAGCGCCACCAGGGTCTGCTCGCGGAACATCTCCAGCGGCAGGCTGGTGACCCGGCGGCTGGTGGAGCAGTCGACCAGCTCGCCCCGGGCGTTCATCGGCCAGCCGAGCAACTCGCCGACCGCACCGCCGGAGATCAGCTCGTCGAGCTCGGCCTCGCTGATGAAGTGGTCCTGGAACAGGGTCGCGCGACGATCGATGCGCCCCACGCCCACGAAGGCGGCCTCGGCCTGCCGGGCCACCTCGGTGATGGCCTTGAACAGCGTCTGCTCGCGCAGCGCCTCCTTCTCGGACACCGAGCCGGCGACCACCGGCGCGGGTAGCAGGAACCGCTCGCCGCCGGTCTTGTCGGCCAGGATCATCACGCCGTCATAGCGGTTGGCCGAGCCGTCGCGGGCCACGTTGCCGACCAGCGACACGAAGCGATGCTGGGGGCGGTCGATGCGGCTGAGCGCCTCCACCGTGGCACGCACCGAGCGCCCGGTCCCCAGCGACAGGGTCAGCGGCTCGCTGCGGTCGATATAGCGGGCCAGGCGCTCGGCGGCGGCCACCGCCAGGTAGCGCGCTCCGCCGTCGCCCGGCTCGGCGTCGGCGGGCGCCACGTCGCAGAACGCCAGGCCGAAGCGGTCGCGGATCGCCTCGGCCAGGGCCATGCAGTGGGCGATCGGGTGGTCGACATGGACCTTGACCAGCCCCTCCTGACGGGCCAGCGCCAGCAGCCGCTGGACCCCGGGTCGCGAGACCCCCAGCTGGGCGGCGATCTCGTCCTGGGTACGGCCGCCAACATAGGACAGCCAGGCCGCTCGCGCGGCCTGATCCAGCTTTACCTCGAACTTGTCCACCACTCGACACTTCCCGCTCGGCATTGATCAACGGCGATCATCGCAAGCCTGTGCCGCCGGTACAATGGCGCCCGGAGCGCCTCAGCGGGCCGCGCCCTGCCCCCCTGCCCCCGCGCGCCAGCGCATCCGCCGCGGCACCGCCCGCCGCCCCGGGGCACACTCGCCCCGGGCCGCGGCCAGCGCGCTGTCCAGCGTCGCTTCGGCCATGCGGTCGTGATCCTGCTCGGCGGAGTTGACCGCCACCGGCAGGAACTCCAGCAGCCGGCTGTCGCCAAAGGTCGCCAGGCGCAGCGATGCCGGCAGCCCGCCGGCCTCGAGCAGGGTGTCGAGCACGCCGTCGAACAGCGAATAGGACGCCGTGACCAGCGCGTCCGGCAGGCCGTGCTCGTCGATGACCCGACGCATCAGCCGCGCGCCCTCGGCGCGATCGTAGCGCTCGCCGGACAGCACCAGGGCCGCCGCCTCGCGCCCGGCCAGCGCCCGCTGGAAACCGCTGCGCCGCTCCTGAGTGATCGACAGCCAGGGCACCGCATCCAGCCACACCACCCGCGACATCTCGGGCGACAGCACCGAGGCGGCGAGCCGCTCGGCGGCCTCGGCGTCGTTGCTGACCACGCTGGCGAAGCGCTCGGCGTCGAAGCCGCGGTCGACGGCCACCACCGGCAGCCCCTCGGTCTGCAGCTCGGCGTAGAAGGGATCGTCCATGGGCAGGCTGCTGGCGGTGATCAGCACCTCGCAGCGCCGCGCGCGCAGCGCCAGCGCCAGGTCGCGCTCGACCTCCGGCCGGTCGTCGGAGCCGGCGATCAGCAGCTGGTAGCCCGCCTCCCGGGCGCCCCGCTCCAGCCGCTTGGCCAGCCGCGCGTAGGTCACGTTCTCCAGGTCGGGCACGATCAGCCCCAGGGTGCGGCTGGAGCCGCGGCGCAGCGCCGCCGCCTGGGGATCGACCCGATAGCGATGGTGTTCGACCACCGCCATCACCCGGTCGACGGTGTCCTGGCTGATGCGTCGTTTCTCGGCCTGGCCGTTGATGACATAGCTGGCCGTGGTGCGCGATACCCCGGCCAGTCGAGCGATTTCCGCGAGCGTCATGGATCCCCCCTGAACTGGACGTGGCATTCTACGCGGGAGCGCCGCGCCACCATCCCCTGCCAAAGTCGTAGGCGTTAAGACTTGCCAAGCCGGATCAAGCATTCCAGCATTCGTCCTATCGAAGGTGACACGATTCACCTTACCCGCACAAGCCACCGCTACGCCCCGGGAACCATGGAATGGCCCGGCGTCGCCCCCGACGAACCGGAGACATCGATGTTGACCCTACGCCAGGATGACGTCCTGCTCGGCTGCCGGGCCGAGCACTGGCGCGATGCGCTGGATCAGGCCGCCGAATCGCTGCACGCCGCCGGGCTGGTCGCCCCCGAGTATCGCGACGGCCTCCACGCCCGGGAGGCGCAGTCCTCGACCTTCCTCGGCAACGCCATCGCCATCCCCCACGGCACCCCGGAGAGCCGCGAGCACGTGCGCGCCACCGGCGTGCGCGTGCTGCAGTTCCCCGAGGGCATCGAGTGGCACGACGGCCAACGCGTCCACGTGCTGGTGACCATCGCCGCCCAGAGCGACGAGCACCTGGACATCCTGCGCCAGCTGACCCACGTGCTCGACCAGGACGGCATCGCCGAGCGCCTGGCCGGCGCCGAGCGCGCCGCCGAGATCGCCGAGCTGCTGTCGAAGGCGGTGGTCGAGGCCCGGCTGGACGCCGACACCCTGTGCCTCGGCTTCCCCGCCCGCGACCATCACGAGCTGGCGCTGGCCGGCGCCGCCCGGCTGCGCCAGGCCGATTGCGTCGACGCCGCCTTCGTCGCCGCCGTGGCCGAGGCCGCCCCGCGCGCCCTGGGCCGCGGCCTGTGGCTGGTAACCAGCGACCGCGGCGTCGGCGTGCCGGCGCTGGCGCTGGCGACCCCGGCCGAGCCGCTGCAGGCCGATGGCGCCCCGGTGCAGGGCGTGTTCTGCCTGGCGGCCCAGGGCCAGGCCCACCGCGGCCTGCTCGAGCGCATCCTGGCGCTGCTCGAGAGCGACGCCCCCGAGACCCTGCACCGGCTCGACGCCGACGCCCTGCTGGCGCGGCTGGCCGGCGAGTCTGCCGCCGCCAGCCAGCGCCTGGCCACGGTGCTCAACGCCCACGGCCTGCACGCCCGCCCGGCCAAGCAGCTGGTCCAGGTCGCCCGCGCCCAGGGCACCGCGGTCCGCGTCCGCCTGGCCGAGGGCGGCAGCGAGGCCGTCTCGGCCGCCAGCCTGACCAAGGTCATCAACCTCGGCGCCCGCCGCGGCCAGCAGCTGATCTTCACCGCCGAGGGCGACACCGCCGAGGCCGCCCTGGACGCGATCTGCCGGGCCGTGGAGGACGGCCTCGGCGAGCACGTCGAGCCCTTCGACGCCTACCGCGAGCCGGTGGCCACGGAGCCGGAAAACGCCCCGGCGCTGGAGCCGCTGGCCGACGACGTCGCCCACCCGGCGGTGGCCGCCTCGCCGGGCCTGGCCATCGCCCCGGCCTTCGTGCTGACCACGCCGAGCTTCGACTATCCGGCCCGCGCCGCCGACCCGGCCGCCGAGCGTCGCCGCCTGAGTGAGGCCATCCGCGAGGGCGGCGAGCAGCTCGAGGCGCTGATCCAGCACGCCCGCGGCGGCGAGGTCTCGCAGATCCTGTCGATGCACGAGGAGATGCTCGGCGACCCGGAACTCCACCAGGCCGCCCGCGAGGGCATCGACGAGGGCGCCTCCGCCGAGGCCGCCTGGTGGGAGGCCATCGACACCGCCGCCCAGGCCCAGGAGCGCCTGGCCGACAAGCTGCTCGCCGAGCGCGCCGCCGACCTGCGCGACGTCGGCCGCCGGGTGCTGGGCATCCTGTGCCGGGTCGAGCTGCCCGAACCGCCGGATCATCCCTACATCCTGGTCACCGACGACATCGGCCCGTCCGACGTGGCGCGCCTCGACACCAGCCGCGTGCGCGGCCTGCTGACCGCCCGCGGCGGCGCCACCGCCCACAGCGCCATCCTGGCCCGGGCGCTGGGCATCCCCGCCGTGGTCGGCGCCGGCGAGCGCATCCTGCTGCTCGACAATGGCACCGAGCTGATCCTCGACGGCGAGCGCGGCCGGGTGACCCCGGCTCCCGCCGCCGAGCGCCGCCAGGCCGCCGAGCAGCGCCTGGAAGAGCGCCGCCGCCGCGAGGCCGAGGCCTGGGAGGCCCGCTTCGAGCCGGCCCGGACCCGCGACGGCCATCGCGTCGAAGTGGCCTCGAACCTCGGCAACACCGCCCACGCCGCCGATGCCGTGGAGCGCGGCGCCGAGGGCGTCGGCCTGCTGCGCACCGAGTTCGTGTTCATGGCCCACGCCTCGCTGCCGGACCTCGAGACCCAGATCGGCGAATACCGCGAGGCCCTCGACGCCCTCGACGGCCGCCCGCTGGTGGCCCGCACCCTGGACGTGGGCGGCGACAAGCCGCTGCCCTACTGGCCGGTGCCCCAGGAGAGCAACCCCTTCCTCGGCCTGCGCGGCATCCGCCTGGCGCTGACCCGACCCGAGGTGCTCGAGACCCAGCTCCGCGCGCTGCTGATGGCCGCCGCGCCCTCGGCCGAGCCGAAGCGCGACGCCCGGCCGCTGCGCATCATGCTGCCGATGGTCAAGGACGTGGCCGAGTTCCGCGCCGCCCGCGCCATCCTCGACCGGCTGCTCGCGGAGCTGCCGGTCGGCGAGCGCAGCGACGACGTCCAGCTCGGGGTGATGATCGAGGTGCCCTCCAGCGCCCTGCTGGCGCCGACCCTGGCCGCCGAGGTCGACTTCTTCTCGGTCGGCACCAACGACCTGACCCAGTACACCCTGGCCATCGACCGTGACCATCCCGAGCTCTCGGCCCAGGCCGACGGCCTGCACCCGTCGGTGCTGCGACTGATCGAGATGACCGTGGCCGCGGCCCACGCCGAGGGCAAGTGGGTCGGGGTGTGCGGCGAGCTGGCCAGCGACGCCACCGCGGTGCCGGTGCTGGTCGGCCTCGGCGTCGACGAGCTCTCGGTCAGCGCCCGCCAGGTGCCGCTGGTCAAGGCCCGGCTGCGCGAGTTCGACCTCGACGAGGCCCGCGGCCAGGCCGCGCTGGCGCTGGCCCAGGCCACCGGCGAGGCGGTCCGCGACGCCCTGGAGGCCCGCTGATGGCTCGCCTGCTGACCCTGACCCTGAACCCCGCGCTGGACCTCTCGGTGTCGCTGGAGCGCCTGGCCCCCGGCGAGGTCAACCGCACCAGCGCCACCCATCTGGAAGCCGCCGGCAAGGGCGTCAACGTGGCCCGAGTGCTGTCGGCCCTCGGCCACGACGTCTGCGTCTCGGGCTTCCTCGGCGCCGACAACGACGGCCCCTTCCTGCGCGCCTTCGAGGCCGCGGGGCTCGAGGACGCCTTCCTGCGCGTGCCCGGCGAGACCCGCATCAACGCCAAGCTGGCCGAGGCCAACGGCCGGGTCACCGACGTCAACGGCCCGGGGCCGACCATCGACGATGCCGCCTGGCAGGCCCTGCTCGACCGGCTCGAGACGCTGGCCGCCGATGACGCCCGCCGTCCCGAGGCGGTGGTGATCGCCGGCAGCCTGCCGCCCGGCGTCACGCCCGAGGCGCTGGCCGAGCTGATCGCGCGGCTGCGCGGCGCCGGCCTGCCGGTGTGGGTCGATACCAGCGGCCCGGCCCTCGAGGCCGCCATCGCCGCCGGCCCCAGCGCGGTCAAGCCCAACGAGCAGGAGCTCGCCGCCTGGGCCGGCACGTCCCTCGACAGCGAGACCGCACGCCTGGCGGCCGCCCGCCGCCTGCATGCGGCCGGCATCGAGGAGGCCGTGATCTCCGCCGGCGCCGAGGGCGTGCTGTGGGTCAGCCGCCGCGGCGCCTGGCAGGCGCTGCCGCCGGCCATGACGGTGGCCAGCACCGTGTGCGCCGGCGACACCCTGCTGGCCGCGCTGCTGCACGGCGTGCTCGAGGGCCACGCGCCCGACGAGGCGCTGCGCCTGGCCACCGCGCTGTCCGCCGAGGCGGTCCGCCATGTCGGCGTGGGCGATGCCCGCGCCACCGATTTCCCGTCACTCCAACAACAGACGCGCGTCCACCGCCTTGGCGGCGACGACGCCGGGGGAGCCCTCGCATGAACGCCATCCTCATCACCGCCTGCCCCAGCGGCATGGCCACCACCTTCCTCGCCGCCCGGCGCCTCGAGCAGGCCGCCGAGCGGCTGGGCTGGCAGACCACCGTGGAGATGCACGGCGAGCTTGCGCCGGTGCAGCCGGTCTCCGCCGAGGCCATCGACGCCGCCGATCTCGTCATCGTGGCCGCCGACCACGTGCCGGATCCGCAGCGCTTCAAGGGCAAGCCGCTGTTCCGCGCGACCATCGACCAGGCGCTGCCCGACCCGGGCGGCTTCCTCGAGCGCGCCCGGCGCGAGGCCGAGGCCTTCGTGCCCGGCGGCGAGACCCATGCCACACCGGCGCCCGAGACCGGCGCGCCCGGCGCGAGGCCGATCGTCGCCGTCACCGCCTGCCCCACCGGGGTCGCGCATACCTTCATGGCGGCGGAGGCCCTGGCCGAGGCCGGCAAGGCGCTGGGCCATCCCATCCGCGTCGAGACCCAGGGCTCGGTAGGCGCCCAGGACCAGCTGACCGACGCGGAAATCCGCGACGCCGAGGTGGTGATCCTGGCCTGCGACATCGAGGTCGACCCGACCCGCTTCGCCGGCAAGCGGATCTATCGCACCTCCACCGGCAGCGCGCTGAAGCAGCCGAAGCCGACCATCGAGGCGGCGCTGGCCGAGGCCGCGGTGGAGGACGGCAGCGCCCCGGCGACAGGAAGCGGCGAGACCAGGAAGAGCCTCAAGGAGAAGGGCGTCTACAAGCACCTGCTGACCGGGGTGTCCTTCATGCTGCCGATGGTGGTGGCCGGGGGCCTGCTGATCGCGCTGTCGTTCGTGTTCGGCATCGAGGCGTTCAAGGAGGAAGGCACCCTGCCCGCGGCGCTGATGCAGATCGGCGGCGGCACGGCCTTCGCGCTGATGGTGCCGGTGCTGGCCGGCTACATCGCCTACTCCATCGCCGACCGCCCCGGCATCGCCCCGGGCATGATCGGCGGCATGCTGGCCTCCAACATCGGCGCCGGCTTCATCGGCGGCATCCTGGCCGGCTTTCTCGCCGGCTACGTGGCCAAGGCGGTGACCCGCTACGTCAAGCTGCCGGCCAGCGTCGAGTCGCTCAAGCCGATCCTGATCATTCCGCTGGTGGCGAGCCTGGTGACCGGCCTTGTGATGATCTACATCGTCGGCGAGCCGGTGGCGGCGATCCTCTCCGGATTGACCACCTTCCTCGAGAACATGGGCTCCACCAACGCCCTGCTGCTGGGCGGACTGCTGGGCGCCATGATGTGCTTCGACATGGGCGGCCCGGTCAACAAGGCCGCCTATACCTTCGGCGTCGGCCTGCTGGCCTCCGAGACCTATGCGCCCATGGCGGCGATCATGGCCGCGGGCATGGTGCCGGCGATCGGCATGGGCATCTCGAGCTTCGTCGCCAAGTCGAAGTTCTCCGAACCGGAGCGCGAGGCCGGCAAGGCCTCCTTCGTGCTCGGGCTGTGCTTCATCAGCGAGGGGGCGATTCCCTTCGCCGCCAAGGACCCGCTGCGGGTGATCCCGGTCAGCATGGTCGGCGGCGCGGTGACCGGGGCCATGTCGATGCTGTTCGGCGCCAAGCTGATGGCGCCCCACGGCGGCATCTTCGTGCTGCTGATCCCCAACGCCATCACGCCGGTGATCGGCTACCTGATCGCGATCCTGGCCGGCAGCCTGATCACCGGCCTGGGCTATGCGGCGCTCAAGCGTGGCGACCAAGCGGTGGCGGTCGAGGCCGGCGCCTGACGCCCGGCTGATACAACGCCCGCACTTCCACCTTCAGAATGACGGACGCCCCCGACAGGCCGCTGAACGGCCTGTCGGGGGCGTCCTCGTTTGTACCGGGAACAAACTACTTCACATGCACCGCCAGACACTCGCGTAGCTGGCTGCACTCCTGCTGCTTGTGACGGGCGAAAGCCAGCAGGGCCGTCTCGAGCTCCGGCGTGGCGTTGGTGTCCAGCAGCAGACGCGACAGCCGGCTAGCCTCGTCGGCGGCGTCCAGCGCCTCCGTCAGCGCCTGGTCGACGCCCATGGCCTCGACCGGGGGAATCGCGGGCGTTTCGTCGCGGCTGACGCAGGCGCTCAGCTCCATGCGCTCGGCGGCCTGGGTCAGTGCCTCGAGCTGCTGCTCGCATTCGGCGCCGAGATCGGCCACCACGCGGCTGATGTCGGCGTGACGCCTGGCCAGCGCCCGGGCGAGCCGGCGGTAGCGCTGCAGATCCCGACTCTCGAGGCCACTGGCGAGGGTCAGCCGATCCTGGGCAAGCAGGGTAAGCGGGGCGATATCGTTCATGGGTCGCTTCCTCGTGTTGTCGAAAGGACTGGCGCCGCGACGCAGGCGACGTCATCCAGACAAAGCAAGCGGCGGGCCAACTTTTTCCAACCTCTCCATCACGCTGATTTCACGTGACCAAGACGTATGTCGATACCCCGGGAGCACGGGCAGCGCACCGCCGTGGACGCGGCACGTGCTCTCCCGCCTGCCCGTGGTGCACCACAAAAAAGCCCCGGCCGCGAAGGCCGGGGCACAAGGACAGCCAATGGCTGTCGAGAGAGAACCCGATGGGCTCGATAAGGAAACTCAGTGGTGGAAGCGCTCCGCGGCCTCCTGGGCCAGCCGGCGGATGGCATTCCAGTCCTCGGCCTCGACCAGCGACTTCGGCGTCAGCCAGGAGCCGCCCACGCACATCACGTTGGGCTGCGACAGATAGTCGCCGGCGTTGTCGAGGCTGATGCCGCCGGTCGGGCAGAAGCGCGCCTCGGAGATCGGGCCGGCGAAGGCCTTGAGCGCCTTGACGCCGCCGCTGGCCTCGGCGGGGAAGAACTTGAAGCGGCGATAGCCGTACTGCCAGCCGATCATCAGCTCGGAGACGGTGGCCACGCCGGGCAGCATCGGCACCGGGCTTTCCACGCCGTAGCGATAGAGCGCCTCGGTGGTGCCCGGGGTCACCACGAAGTCGGCGCCGACCTGCTCGGCCTGGCGATACTGGGCCGGCGTCAGCACGGTGCCGATGCCGACGCTGGCCTGGGGCAGCGCTTCCTTGATGCGGCGGGTGGCTTCCAGCGCGCAGTCGGTGCGCAGGGTCACCTCGAGCACGCTGAGGCCGCCCTCGACCAGGGCGGTGGCCAGCGGCACGGCATCTTCCACGCGCTGGATGGCGAGCACCGGGATCACCTCGGCCTTGAGGCAGATGCTGTCGATCTCGGTGGTGCGGGTGGAAGGCAGCTGTTTGTCGATGGTCATGGTCATGGCTCCAGAAAGGGGTCCGGGGCTCAGGGCGCCCAGTAGATGCCGAGCGGGCCGGCCAGGAAGGCGCGGATCGGCAGCGCCCGGGTGTCGTCGCCGGCCAGGGCACGGCCCAGCACCGCGCGCTTCTCCTCGCCGGTAATGTGCAGGAAGTGGCGCGGGCAGCGGTGCAGCCGGTCGGCGCTCAGGGTGATACGCGGCTGGGGCTGGCTCGGCGTGCGCACCGCTACCACCGAATCGGCGGTGGACAGCGCCAGGCCGAGCTCCTGGCTGTCGGGGAACAGCGAGGCGGTGTGGCCATCGCCGCCCATGCCCAGAATCACCACGCTGGCCGGCCAGGTCAGGGCCGCGAGGCGCTCGCTGACCTCGGCCACGCCCTCCTCGGGCGTGGCGGCGGCGCTGGTCAGCGGCACGAAGGTGGCCGCGGCGGCCGGCCCCTGAATCAGGTGGGCGCGCACCAGGCGGGCGTTGCTGTCCTCGGCATCCTCGGCGACCCAGCGCTCGTCGGCCAGGGTCACGTCGACGCGGGACCAGGGCAGCTCCATGGCGGCCAGGGCCTCGAAGAACGGCACCGGGGTGGAACCGCCGGACACCACCAGCAGGGCGCGCTCGCGCTCGGCCAGATCGGCCCTCAGGGCCTCGGCCACGGCCTCGGCGAGCTGCCGGGCCAGTTGCTCACGGGATTGGCTCATCTCAATCGTCCTCGTTCCTGCCGGTCTCAGTAGTCTTCATACCAGCTGCGGCCGTCCTGAGTGATCATGGCAATGGAGGCCACCGGCCCCCAGGAGCCGGCCGGGTAGCGGCGCGGCGGCTCGGCGCGGTTGTTCCAGGCCTCGATCAGGCTGTCGCACCACTGCCAGGCGTGCTCGACCTCGTCGCGGCGCACGAACAGGTACTGCTGGCCCTTCATCACCTCGAGCAGCAGGCGCTCGTAGGCGTCCGGGATCCGCGCCTTGGGGAAGGCGCTGTTGAAGTCCAGATGCAGCGGGCCGCGGCGCAGGCGCATGCCCTTGTCCAGGCCGCTGTCCTTGGTCAGCACCTCCAGCGCGATGCCCTCCTCCGGCTGCAGGCGGATCACCAGCTTGTTGGCGGCCAGATCGCGCTGGTCGGGATCGAAGATGTAGTGCGGCTGCTGACGGAAGTGGATGACGATCTGCGACATCTTGCTCGGCATGCGCTTGCCGGTGCGGATGTAGAACGGCACGCCCGCCCAGCGCCAGTTGGCCACCTCGGTCTTCATCGCCACGAAGGTCTCGGTGTGGCTCGAGGTGTTGGCGCCCTCCTCGTCGAGGTAGCCCGGCACGGACTGGCCGTCGATGGTGCCGCCGATGTACTGGCCACGCACCACGTCGCGCCCCAGCATCTCGTCGGAGAACGGCTTGAGCGCCTTGAGCACCTTGACCTTCTCGTCGCGGATGGCGTCGGCGTCGAGGTTGGCCGGCGGATCCATGGCGATCAGGCACACCAGCTGCAGCAGGTGGTTCTGTACCATGTCGCGCAGCTGGCCGGCCTCGTCGAAGTAACCCCAGCGCCCTTCGATGCCGACCTTCTCGGCCACCGTGATCTCCACGTGGGAGATATGGTTCTGGTTCCACTGAGTGCCGAACAGCGGGTTGGCGAAACGCAGCGCGATCAGGTTCTGGACCGTTTCCTTGCCCAGATAGTGGTCGATGCGGTAGATGCTCGACTCGTCGAACACCGCGCCGATGGCGTCGTTGACCTCGGCCGAGGAGGCGAGGTCAAAGCCGATCGGTTTCTCCACCACCACGCGGCTCGTGGCGTCGAGGCTGCCGCTGGCGTCCAGATTGCGACAGATGTCGCCGTAGATCTTGGCACCCACCGACAGATAGACCACCATCGGCTGCTCGGCGCCCTGGCGCCATTCGCGGATGCCGGCATAGCCCTCAGGCTTGGTGAAGTCGAGCTGCAGGAAGTCGAGTCGCGCCATGAAGCGGGCCAGCGCCTCGCGGTCGAGCTCCTCGGCCTTGACGTAGGTCTTGAGGGACTTCTCGACGCGCGCCTTGAAGGCGTCGACGTCCAGCTCCTGACGGGCCAGCCCGAGCAGCCGCGTGGCGGGATCGAGCAGCCCCTCGCGCTCCAGATGGAAGAGCGCCGGGAAGAGCTTGCGCTGGGCCAGATCGCCGAGCGCACCGAACAGGGCCAGATCGATTGCCGTGCCGAAATCGCCGAAGGAGCGTCCTTCCTGGGGCCGCTTGTGTTGGCTCATGACCACCCTCATCTGGTTAAATTAACAAAATACTAGCCTATTGCGCCGACCATCTCCAAAAAATTCTGTAAATTTACTACTAATTATGGAGAGGCCCGAGCGGTCACGGCTGGCCGTTACCCGCCCGCGCGCGCTAGGATAGTGGACATAATGTAGTTAAATCACCACATCATATCGACACACCGGCGGCGACCGACGCCGCTACCGCCTCACGGAGACTCCCTCGCGCATGGTCAGTCACGATCTGCTGGACCGCATTCGCCGTCGCCTCGATGAGCTCAACCGATCCGAACGCAAGGTCGCCGACGTCATCCTCGCCGACCCGACCGCCGCCACCAGCATGAGCATCGCCAGTCTGGCCCATGCGGCTTCGGTCAGCGAGCCCACGGTCAACCGCTTCTGCCGCAGCTTCGACGCCAAGGGCTATCCGGACTTCAAGATCAAGCTGGCACAGAGTCTGGCCGGTGGCACGCCCTATGTCAGCCAGGCGGTGGAGCCCGGCGATGCCGCGGCCGAGTACACCGGCAAGATCTTCGGCGCCACCATCGCGGCGCTGGACATCGCCCGGCGCGAGGTCGACCCGGCACGAGTCGAACGGGTGGTCGACTACCTGACCCAGGCCAAGCAGCTGCATTTCTTCGGCCTGGGCGCCTCGGGCGCCGTGGCCCAGGACGCCCAGCACAAGTTCTTCCGCTTCAATATCCCGGTGTCGGCCTATATCGACGTGCTGATGCAGCGCATGATCGCCGCCGCCTGCCACACCGGCGACGTGGTGGTGATCCTGTCCTACACCGGCCGCACCCGCGAGCTGGTCGACATCGCCCAGCTGGCGCGCAACAACGGCGCCGTGGTGCTGGGCATCACCGCGCCAAACTCGCCGCTGGCCGACGAGTGCACCGAGACCCTGGCGGTCTCGGCGCCGGAGGACACCGATCACTACATGCCGATGACCTCGCGCATGATCCAGCTGGCGCTGATCGACGTGCTGGCCACCGGCGTGACCCTGCGCCGCGGCGAGGATTTCCTGCCCCACCTGAAGAAGATCAAGGACAGCCTGCGCGAGACCCGCTATCCGATGGGCGACGCAGGCTGAGGGCTATCCCTACCACGACACAGCCCATCCGGGGACAAGCTGGCGCGAGGGGTTTTTGACAAGGATGTCAAAAGTAGCGCCCAGGGAAGGGTTCACAGCGCCCTCGCATAAGCTTGTCGCCGGAGAGCTCCTCCCATTCGTCGTTTCCCGGCGCTAAAGCCTCACCCCAGACGCAGCGTCGGCTCGGCGAGCCCCGGCACCGCAAGATCGGCGACGAACAGGTCGCCGGCCCCGGGCTCGCGGGCCCGCTGCGCGGCGCTCATGCCCTCGCGAGCGGTGGTGATGTAGAGCGAGGCCAGCCCCGGGCCACCGAAGGCCGGGCAGGAAGGCTGGGAAGTGGGAAGGGAAATGGCGTCAATCTCGCGGCCCTCGCGGTCCAGGCGCACCACCTTGCCGGCGCCCCACAGCGCCAGCCACATGGCACCTGCCGCGTCGATCACCGCGCCGTCGGGATTGCCCTCACGCCGAGTGAAGTCCACCCAGGGCTCGGGTTCCCCGACCGGCCAGCCCTCGGCGTCCAGCGCCCAGCGATAGACGATGCCGCGCGCCGTGTCGGCGAAGTGGGCGACCTCGCCCCGGGGCGAGAAGCAGATCGCATTGGGAATGGTCAGCCCGCTTCGGAGCCGCGAAAGCTCGCCGCGATGCAGCCGGTAGAGGCTGCCCGCACCGTCCTCGGCGCCCCTGCCCATGCTCGACAGCCACAGGCTGCCGTGACGATCCACCCGCGCGTCGTTGCTGCGGGTGACGGGGTTGTCGGCCTCGAAGCCCATCAGCCGCTCGATGGCGCCGGAGGCGGGATCCAGGCGGCTCAGGCGATCCTCGCCTACCACCAGCATCCCACCGTCGTCCAGCGGCGCGGCCAGCGAGGCCATGTGATCGAGGTCGAACACGCCGCTCTCGCCGCTTGCCACCTCGACCCAGTGCAGCCGCTGGCCGAGGATGTCGCACCACACCAGGCGGCCGGACGCGGCGTGCCACTGGGGCCCCTCGCCCAGTTCGCAGCCGCTGGCCGCCGCCACACGCACCACATCGTTCATACTGCCGGACCCGCGGCCTGCCAGGCCTCGACCAGCTGGCGCGCCCGCTCGCCGACCTCGTCGGCGCCGAGGCCCGGCTTGTAGAGGGCGCTACCGAGGCCGGCGCCGTCGACCCCGGCAGCCCGCCACTGGGCGAAGTTGTCGACGCCGATGCCGCCCACGGCATAGAGCTCGGCGCCCGCCGGCAGCACCGCGCGCACCGCCTTCATGCCCTCGAGGCCGACCTGCACCGCCGGGAACAGCTTGAGCGCCGTGGCGCCGGCGTCCAGGGCGTCGAAGGCCTCGGAGGGCGTGACGATGCCGGGATAGGACGCCATGCCCAGCCGGCGGGTCTCCTCGATCACCGCCGGGCGGCAGTTCGGCGACACGATCAGCCGGCCGCCGACTGAATGCACGTCGCGCACCTGCTCGGGCGTCAGCACGGTGCCGGCGCCCACCGCGGCGCGATCGCCCAGCGCCTCGACCAGGCGCCGGATGCTCTCCAGCGGCTCGGGGGAGTTCAGCGGCACCTCGAGGCGGTCGAGGCCGGCGGCGAGCAGCGCCTCGCCGACGTCGACGGCCTCGTCGGGGGTGATGCCGCGCAGGATACCGATCAGCGGAAGGGACATGGGACGAGACTCCTGTTCAGTCATGGTCAGGGACAGCGGACGCGAGGGCGGTGTGGGCCAGGCCGAGGCCGGCCAGCACCGCGCGCCGGTTGGCGATGATCTCGCTCGAGTAGCCCAGCGCCGAGAGCGCCAGGGCGTAGCGGCGGCATAGCGCCTCGCCGCCGATCAGCCGCACGCTCTGGCCCGCGTCGAGATCACGGCAGGCACCGGCCAGCTCCAGGCCGATGGCGAGCCCGGAGAGCCTGGCCGCCAGCACGGCGCCGCGGGCCTCGCCGGCCGGCAGGGCGTCGTCGAGCAGGTCCATGGCGCGCAGCCCGAACAGCGTCCGGGTGAAGGCCTCCGGCGCGGCGGCCGCCTCGGCCACCGCGGCGCTGAAGGCCTCGCGGCAGGCCGCGTCCTCAAGATCGTCCTCGGAGAGCGAGTGGGCCAGCACGGAGCGTTCGGCCAGCAGGCGATAGAGCTCGCCGGTCAGGTAGGTGTGGAAGCCCTGCACGCGGCCGTCTTCGAGCGTCGCCCACTTGGCGTGGGTGCCGGGCAGGCAAACCAGGCCGGAGACGCCGGGCGCGAGGGCCGCGAGCCCCGCGAGCTGGGTCTCCTCGCCACGCATCACGTCGAAGCCGCCGGCGTCCGCACCCTGGCACAGGCCGGGCAGCAGGCGCACGTCGAGGCGAGCGTCCTCGACGGCCGGGCGCACCGCCCCCTCGGCCAGGGCGTCGAGCGCGGTGGGCACCGGCCGGTACGGCGCCTCGCGCCAGCCCTGACGGGCGCCGGCCATGCCGCAGACCAGTACCGTGACGCGGCCCTGGGTGGGCAGCCAGTCGCCGATGACGGCCAGCAGGGCCGGCTCATAATCGGCCGGGGACAGGCCCAGCATGCCGCGGGCGGCCTCGGCCTCGGCCAGCACCTCGCCGCCCGCGCCCAGGGCCCAGGCGCGCAGGTTGCTGGAGCCCCAGTCGACGGCGACCCAGGCCAGCCGCGTGGAAATCGCTTGCGTCATCTCGGCCTCGCTTACCATTCGGCGATGGAGCCGTCGTCGTGGGTCCACACCGGGTTGCGCCAGCGATGGCCCACCTTGGCGCGCTCCTCGACGAAGGCCTCGTCGATCTCCACGCCCAGCCCCGGCCCCTGGGGAATGGCGCAGAAGCCGTCCTCGATGCCGAGCGCCGACTTGTCGACCAGGTAGTCGAGCACGTCGTTGTCCTTGTTGTAGTGGATGCCCATGCTCTGTTCCTGGATGAAGGCGTTGTGGCTGACCGCATCCACGTGCAGCGAGGTGGCGAGCGTCAGCGGCCCCAGCGGGCAGTGCGGGGCCATGGCCACATCATGGGCGGAGGCCAGGGCGGCGATCTTCAGGCCCTCGCTGATGCCGCCACAGTGCGAGAGATCGGGCTGGACGATGTCGATCATGCCGTCGGCCAGCAGGTCGCGGAACTCGAAGCGGGTATGCAGGCGCTCGCCGGTGGCCAGCGGATAGCCGAGCCCGCCGGCGATGTGCTTGAGGCAGGGCAGATGCTCGGGGGCCACCGGCTCCTCGACGAACATCGGGTGGAAGGGTTCCAGCTCGCGCAGCAGCGCCTTGGCCATGGGCCGATGCACGCGGCCGTGGAAGTCGATGCCGATGCCGACGTCCGGACCCACCGCCTCGCGGGCCTCGGCGACCCGCGCCACGGCCTCGTCGACCTTGCGATGGCTGTCGACGATCTGCAGCTCCGGGGTGCCGTTCATCTTGAAGGCGGTGAAGCCCTGGTCGACCAGCGCCCTGGCGCCCTCGCCCACGTCGCTCGGCCGGTCACCGCCGGTCCAGGCATACATGCGCATCTTGTCCCTCACGGCGCCGCCCAGCAGCTGGTGCACGGGCACGCCCAGGTCGCGGCCCTTGAGGTCCCACAGCGCCTGGTCGATGCCGGCGATGGCGCTCATCAGGATCGGCCCGCCGCGGTAGAAGCCGGCGCGGTACAGGGTGTTCCACAGGTGCTCGATGCGGTGCGGGTCCTGGCCGATCAGGTAGTCGGACAGCTCGTGGACCGCAGCCTCGACGGTGGCGGCACGCCCCTCGATGACCGGCTCGCCCCAGCCGTAGACGCCCTCGTCGGTCTCGATCTTGAGAAACAGCCAGCGCGGCGGCACCTGCCAGGTCTTGAGTCGGGTGATCTTCATGGAAAACTCCTTTCTGAAAGCATGAACGGTCAAGCGGGAACGGCCGCCGCAGGGCGACCGCGGATAATCCGTCGACTCAGTCGGCGCGGGCGCCGGTCTCGGTGTCGACGCCCAGGTCGCGGGCGGTGCGGCCCAGCACCTCGCGGGCGGCCCGAGCGGCGCGCGGCCCGTCGCCGCCCTTGATCGCCTCGAGCACCGCGCCGTGGCGCTCAAGGCTGTCGCCGAGGCCGTCGTCGCCGCGGGCGGGACGCTGGGAGTGCTGCACCAGGGCCAGGATCGACGGCCGCAGCAGGTGGCCCATCTGGCGCCAGATCAGGTTATGGCTGGCCTCGTAGATGGCCTCGTGGAAGGCCACGTCGTACTCCACGTGCTGACCGGCCTGCTCCGAGGCGTCGGCGGTCGCCGCCATGCCGCGAAAGGCCGCTTCGAGGCGGGCCAGGTCGTCGGGACCGGCGGCGCGGGCGGCCAGCTCCGCCACCACCGGCTCCGCGGAGTAGCGAAAGGCCAGCAGTTCGCGCACCAGCTGCGGCTGGGGATGCGCCAGGCCGACCAGCCAGTCGCTCATCTGCGGGTCGAGCAGATGCCAGTCGCCGACCTCGCGCACCCGGGTGCCGCGCCCGGCAGTGCGCTCGAGCAGGCCGGCGGCGGTCAGGCTGGCCAGGGCATTGCGCACCAGGTTGCGGCTGACGGCGCAGCGGGCGGCGATGTCCAGCTCCTTGGGGAAGACGTCGCCGGGCTGCCAGTCGCCGCCCAGCAGCGCCCGGGCCAGTCGCCGCGCCAGCGCATCGGCATCGCCCTGATGCGGGCCCAGTGCCTCGAGACTCATCGATCGCTCCCCATGGCTGAGTGACGCCAGCGCAAAATGTCTGACATTTATCGCCAGAGTGTAAGCCCAACCATACCCCCGCGTCATGCGCCTTTGGTCCAATGGCTCCCGGTCGACGGACTTGCCATGCCCGCCACCAGCCACAACAATAGCCCCCTTCCGATTCCTTCCAGGAGACCGCCCATGCGCTGGATCGCCGCTTCCGCCGCCGCCCTCGCCCTGTTCACTCAGGGTGCGGCCGCCGACACCTTCCGCTTCACCGCCATTCCCGACGAAGACCAGTCGCGGCTGGTCGAGCGCTTCTCCAAGGTCGCCGACTACCTCGAGGAGAAGCTGGACGTGGACGTGGAATACGTGCCGGTGAAGTCCTACGGCGCGGCGGTCACCGCCTTCCGCAACGACCAGGTGCAGCTGGCCTGGTTCGGCGGCCTGTCCGGCGTGCAGGCGCGCCGTCTGGTGCCGGGCTCCCAGGCCATCGCCCAGGGCGCCGAGGACGCGGCGTTCAAGACCTACTTCATCGCCCATGAGTCGACGGGGCTGAATGCAGGGGACGAATTGCCCGACGCGGTCGAGGACATGAGCTTCACCTTCGGCTCGCGCACCTCCACCTCCGGGCGCCTGATGCCTGACTACTATCTGCGTCAGCGCTTCGACGAGGCGCCGGATGAGGTTTTCTCACGGGTCGGCTTCTCCGGCGACCACACCCGTACCATCTCGCTGGTCGAGGCCGGCACCTACCAGCTGGGCGCGGTCAACTACGCGGTGTGGGACGCCGCGGTGGAGGACGGCCGCGTCGACACCGACAAGGTCAAGGTGATCTGGTCCACGCCGACCTATCCGGACTACCAGTGGACCATTCGCGGCGACGCCGACGAGCGCTTCGGCGACGGCTTCTCCGACAAGGTGCGCGAGGCGCTGCTGGAAATGGACGAGCCCGAGCTGCTCGACAGCTTCCCGCGCTCGGCCTTCATCCCCGCCGATAACGCCATGTACGCGCCGATCGAGGACGTGGCGGAAGCGCTCGGCCTGCTGCGCTGATGAGCCAACCGAGCGAGACCCTGGTAACGCTCGACGGCGTCGACCTCGGCCATGGCGACCGGGTGGTGCTGCCGCAGGTATGCCTGCGGCTGGCCCGCGGCGAGCGCGTCGCCCTGCTCGGCCCCAGCGGCGCCGGCAAGTCCACCCTGCTGGCGGCGTTGCGCGCCCAGCTCGGCGGCGTGGTCGCCTGGTGTCCGCAGCATCACGGCCTGGTGCCGGGGCTCGCGGTCTATCACAACATCTACATGGGCCGGCTGGCCGAGCATTCGGCGCTGGCCAACCTGTGGAACCTGGTGCGACCGCTGCGCGGCCCCTGGGGCGAAGTGGCCGAGCTGTGCGAGCTGCTCGGCCTGGCCGAGCTGATGCGACGCCCCGTGGGGCAGCTGTCCGGCGGACAGCGTCAGCGCACCGCCATCGCCCGCGCGCTCTACCAGGCGCGTGAGGTGTTCCTCGGCGACGAGCCGGTGGCCAGCGTCGACCCGCACCAGGCGCGGCGCCTGCTGGGGCTGATCGACGAGCGCCACACCACCAGCGTGATCGCCCTGCACCAGCGCGAGCTGGCGCTGACTCACTTCGACCGGGTATGGGGCGTGCGCGACGGCCGCATCGTCATCGACGCGCCGTCCGACACCCTGACCCTGGCCGATCTCGACGCCCTCTATCCCGATGCCGAACCCCATGCGGCGAGCGACGCGGCGGCCGAGCCTGCGCTCCCCTCGCCGGAGACCCTGCCCTGCTCGCGGGGGCGCGCATGACCGCCACCACCCTGCCGCGCCGGCCCGGCTGGCTGGCCGGCCGCGCCACCGGCCCGCGCCTGGCCCGCCACACCCTGACACTGATCGCCCTGGCGGTGCTGGTGCTGCCGCTGGCCGATCTGTCGGTGGTGACCCGCGACCCCTGGGCGACGCTCGGTCGGATGATCCAGGGCCTCGCCTGGCCGGATGTCACCGCCATCGAGTCGCCCTTCCACGCCCTGGGGCTGACGGTCTCGGTGGCGCTGTGGGGCACTCTGGCCGGGGTGGTCCTGGGTTTCCCGCTGGCGCTGCTGTTCGCCCGTTCGCGGCTGGTGCGCGCCGGCTGCGCCTTCGTGCGCGCCATCCACGAGCTGTTCTGGGCGCTGCTGTTCCTGCAGGTGTTCGGGCTCTCGGCACTGACCGCCCTGGCGGCGCTGGCGATTCCCTACGCCGGTATCTTCGCCAAGGTATTCGCCGAGATCCTCGAGCAGACCCCGCGCGCGCCGAGCGACGCCCTGCCACCCGGCGTCGGGCGGCTGTCGCGCTTCCTCTACGCCGAGCTGCCGCTGGCCTGGGCCCAGCTCGCCGCCTACACCCGCTACCGCTTCGAGTGCGGCCTGCGCGCCAGCGTGCTGCTGGGCTTCGTCGGCCTGCCGACGCTGGGCTTCCAGCTCGAGACCGCCTTCCGCGAGGCCCGCTATCCGGAGGCCGGCGCCCTGCTGTGGTGCTTCTACCTGCTGATCGCCACCCTGCCCTGGTGGAGCCACCGGCGGCTGGTGCCGCTGCTGCTGGTCGGCGGCGCCTTCCTGCTCGGCCCCTGGCCGGCGGTGGACGGCGGGCTGCTGTGGCGCTTCGTCAGCCAGGACCTGTGGCCTGCGCCGCTGCTCGCCGGCGACTGGGCGGGTCTGGCCGACTGGTTCGCCAGCGTGCCCGACCTCGGCCCGGCGATCGGCCACACCCTGCTGCTGGCGCTGCTCGGCACCGTCGGCGCGCTGCTGGTGGCGCTGGCGCTGTGGCCGCTGGCCAGCCGCCACTTCGGCCACCCGGCCAGCCGGCTGGCGGGCCGCGGGCTGCTGGTGTTCCTGCGCTCGACGCCGGAGCTGCTGCTGGCCTTCGTCTTCCTGCTGCTGCTCGGGCCCTCGATGCTGCCCGCCTGGCTGGCGCTGGCGCTGCACAACGGCGCCCTGATCGCCTTCCTCGCCGCCCGCCACGCCGACGCCCTGGAGCCCGGCATGCCGGGGCTGCCCGCCTCGGGCCGGCTGGCCTACGAGCTGCTGCCACGGGTCTATCCGAGCCTGCTGGCGCTGCTCTACTACCGCGCCGAGGTGATCCTGCGCGAGACGGCGATCCTCGGCATGCTGGGCGTGTCCACCCTGGGCTACTACATCGACGAGAACTTCCAGTACCTGATGTTCGATACGGCGGCCTTCCTGCTGCTGGTCACCGCCGGGCTCAATATCGCCGTGGATGCCCTCTCGCGCCGCCTGCGGCCGCGCGAGGTGCCATTGGAAGACCCTTGCCTGCGCTGATCCGTTCGCCACGCAGTCCCGCCAACGCAAAAGGCCGACGCATCATGCGTCGACCTTTTGCGTTTCATCGCTCATGGACGCCGGGTCGAAGACCGGCTCAGGCGTCCTTCACCACCGCAGTGACGGTAATCTCGACCTTGAGCTCGTCCGCCGGCATAGGCGCACAGACGCAGGTCCGCGCCGGGGCATGGCCTTCCGGCACCCAGGCGTCCCACACGGCGTTCATGGCGGCGAAGTCCCCGCCGTCCTTGAGATAGATGGTGGCGGTCAGCAGGTGCTCGCGATCGGAGCCGATCTCGGCCAGCAGGCCGTCGACGCGGGCCAGCATGCTCTCGGTCTGCGCGGTGATATCGCCCTGGCGAGCCTCGGGGCCGGCCACCTGGCCGCACAGGTAGGCCACGCCGCGGTGGATCACGGCCCGGCTCATGCGGGCCTTGGTGTCATGGCGCTGGATGGTCATGGCATCGCTCCTGAAGTCGATAAAAAAGGCCCACGATCTTAACGCAGCACGCCGCCAAGCGGGGCGTCATGCCAACCAAAGTCTTCCGTATATAAAGTTATATAAACCAACTTTTCATCATATTGCAGAAATATCTACCACTTGGCTGGCTGCTCATCTTTTCTTTCCCTTCTTTCGATGGTGTCACGCCCGATCGCGCTGTAAGCCTTTCCCCGATGGCACGACAAAGAGGGGCGCATCGGTGCTTCGTCGCGAGGCGCATCCGACATCTCAGAGGAGAGACCCCATGAAGCGTTCCACCATGCTGGCCGCCGTGTTCACCACCGCCATCGCCCAGGCGGGTGCCATGAGCGCCGCCCAGGCCCAGGACGGAGAGGCCATGGAGAAGTGCTACGGCGTGGCCCTCGCCGGCCAGAACGACTGCAAGGCGGGCCCGGGCACCACATGCGCCGGCACCTCCACCGTGGACTACCAGGGCAACGCCTGGACGCTGGTGCCGGAGGGCACCTGCACCAGTATCGAGACGCCCCACGGCATGGGCAGCCTGAGCGAGATCGAGCGTCCCTGATGGCCATGCCGGCCCGCCATGCGGCGGGCCGGCGCTGACGAGGAGATCGCCATGTCACCGTCCCTGACGCCCCCGCTGGCGCCGACTGCCGTGGGCATCGGCTTCAAGCCACAGCATGCACAGGCGCTGCTCGCCGCCTCCCGGGCGGCGGATTTCCTGGAGCTGCACGCCGAGAACCACATGGCCGCGGGTGGTCCCGCCCGCGAGGAGCTCCTTGAACTGGCCAAGCGCTATCCGCTCTCGGTACACGGCGTGGGGCTGTCGCTGGGCGGCGCCGAGCGCCCCGACCCGGCGCACCTCGCCCGGCTGGTCGAGCTGGTGAATCGGCTATCGCCGGCGCTGGTCTCGGAGCACCTGGCCTGGAGCCGGCTCGACGGCCACTGCTACAACGACCTGCTGCCGGTGCCGCTGACCGAGGAGAGCCTGGCGCTGCTCGTCCGCAACATCGACATCGTCCAGCAGGCCCTGGGGCGCCGGCTGCTGATCGAGAACCCCAGCCTCTACGTGACGATCCCGATCAACACCCTCGACGAGGCCGACTTCCTGACCGAGCTGGTAACCCGCACCGGCTGCGGGCTGCTGCTGGATCTCAACAACGCCTATATCAGCGCCCACAACCTGGGGCGCGACCTCGACACCTACCTGGCCGCCCTGCCCTGGCACGCCGTGGGAGAGATGCATCTGGCCGGCCATAGCCTCGACACCGCCGTCGAGCCGCCGCTGCGCATCGACGATCACGGCAGCCCGGTCACCGAGGCCGTCTGGTCGCTGTATCGCCGCTGGGCATCCGCCGCCCCCGAGGCGCCGACCCTGATCGAGTGGGACACCAAGGTGCCGACCCTCGAGCGCTGGCTGGCGGAGGCCGAGCTGGCCCGCACCCATCGTGCCCGCGCCTCTCGGGAACCGACAAGGATGCCCGCATGAGCGCCCTGGCCGAGTGGCAGCGACGCTTCGCCGCCGCCCTACGCGCCCTCGATGCCGCGCCCGGCAACGACAGGGCCGCCGAGCTGGGCCGGCCCGCCGGGCTCGACGTCTATCGCAACAACGTCCGCCAAAGCCTGATCGAGGCGCTGGCCAGCGCCTTTCCCCATACCCGGACGCTGCTCGGCCCGCGCTACTTCGCCGCCGCGGCCGGCGACTTCGCCCGCGATCATCTGCCCGAGGAGCCGAGGTTGTCTCGCTACGGCGCCGGCTTCGCCGACTTCCTCGACGATCTTCCGCCGCTGGCCGGCCATCGCTACGTGAGCGACGTCTGCCGGCTGGAGCGCGCCCGGCTGGACGTCGGCCATGCCGTCGAGGCGTCGGCCCTGGACGCCGCCCGACTGGCCGAGCCTCCCGACCCGGCACGCCTGTGCGTGACGCCGCGGCCGGCCACGCGGCGAGTGCGCTGTCGCTTCGCGGTGGGTGCGCTGTGGCAGCGGCTGGAGCGGGGCGAGGCGCCGGTCGAATCCGTCGTCGCCGGCGAGGAGGACTGGCTGGCGGTACGCCGCGGCGAGCGCGTGTTGCTGACGCCCGTCGACGCCGTCACCGCCTCGCTGTATCGCAGGCTTCGGGAGCATCCGGGCGCGCACCTGGGCGACGCGCTGGCGGCAGTCGCCGAGCCCCACGGCGAGACGGCGGCCGGCGAGGCACTGGGCACCCTGCTCGGCCTCGGCGCGCTTTGCGAGCGCCATGCCGCGCCCAGTGATGACGAGCCGGATGAGGAGACCGCCCCATGAACGTCCTGCTGATGCCGCTGCGCCTCTACTATCGTCGCCTCGAGCCGGCCCTCGACCGACTGCCCGTCGATCTCGTGGCCCTGCTGGCGCGCATCGTGCTCGGTAGCGTCTTCTTCCGTTCGGCGCTGACCAAGGTCGACGGCTTCTCGATCGCCCAGAGCACCTTCTTCCTCTTCGAGCACGAGTACGCCCTGCCGCTGATCTCGCCGGTGCTCGCCGCCTGGCTGGCGACGCTGGCCGAGTTCGGGCTGTCGCTGCTGCTGTGGGCGGGCCTGGCGACGCGCCTGGCCGCCCTGGGCCTGCTGATCATGACGCTGATGATCCAGACCTTCGTCTATCCCGAGGCCTGGGTGACCCACGGCCTCTGGGCGACGGGACTGCTGACCCTGCTGCTGCGCGGCCCCGGCGCGCTGTCGCTGGACCGGCTGCTGGGCCGGTTGATGGCCCGTCAGGCGTCGGCGGCCTGACGCAGCACGCCCTGGGCCAGGCACCAGCCGCCGACCAGCAGCGTCAGCATGCCGGCCAGCACCAGCGAGAAGGAGGCCCCCAGATCCAGGGCCACGCCGAGCGCCGCCGGGGCGATGCCGGTGGAGAAGACCATGGCCGCGCTCAGGGTGGCGCGCACCCGCCCCAGGTGCTCGGCGCCCCACAGGCGCACCAGCAGGCTGGTGGCGATGGACTCCTGGGCCCCCATGGCGAGACCGCCGCCGACCATCAGCGCCCAGATCGCCAGGTGGCCACCCTGGGTGAGCGCCAGCACCAGCCCCAGCGCGAAGGGCAACAGATAGAGCCGGGCCAGGCGCACCGCCCCCAGCCGATCCACCCAGTGGCCGCCGAGCAGCGCCCCGGGCAGCTTGGACAGTCCCATGCCGGTCAGCGCCAGGGAATAGACCGCCAGCGAGCTGCCCATCGAGGCGGTCAGCTGCGCCTGGTAGATGAACAGCCCGGTCATGGCCACCGGCAGAGTCATCAGCAGCGGCAGCAGGCGCCAGAAGCGAGCGTCGCGAAACGGCCTCGGCCCCTGCGCCGCCGCGGCCCGGTCCGGCCGCGCCCCCGGCGCCTCGGGCCAGGGCGCCCGCACCAGCGTGAGCGTCCACAGCGCCGCCAGCCCCGCGGCCAGCGTCCACCACAGCTCGCGCCAGCCGAGCCACACCAGCAGCCCCGCCACCAGCGGCGGCAGCAGGGTCTCGCCGAGCATCAGCCCCATGCCGGCGAGCCCCAGGGCACGGCCGCGCAGCCCCTCGAACTCGCGCCCGGCCAGGGTGTTGCCGAGATGGCTCATCATGCCCTGGCCGCATAGCCGCACCAGCCCCAGGCCGAGCAGCCCCAGCGGCCACCAGGGCGAGGCGGTCAGCAGCAGGATGCCGATGCCCAGCGCCGCCAGGATGGCCAGCGCGAAGCGGCGCGGCGCCACCCAGTCGATGGCGGGCCCCAGGCGCAGCACGGCGAAGCCGGCGGCCAGGGTGACCAGCGAATAGGCGGTGCCGAACTCGCCGGCGGAGAAGCCCAGCCGTTCGGCGATGGGCGCCTGGAACAGGCCGACGAAGAAGCTCTGACCCAGGCTCGACGAGAACATCGCCAGCAAGGCGATGCCCAGCAGCCCCCGATGGTCCCTCAGCAGAGTGCGATAGCTCATGCATGACTCCTTGTCGCGGTGGCATAAAAAGGCCCCGCCATGGCGGGGCCCGAACGAGCGAGACGCGGCTCAGCGCAGCAGCAGCACCGGCACGCTGGCGTGGCGCAGCATCTCGGTGGTGGTGCTGCCCACCAGCAGGTGGCGGATGCGGGAATGGCCGTAGGCGCCCATCACCACCAGGTCGATGTCGTGCTCCTGCTTGTAGGCACGCAGGGTCTCCTCGACCTCGCCGGCGCGAATCGCGCCCTCGGCCTCGTGGCCGGCCTCGCGCAGGGTGGCAAGCGCCCAGTCGAGCTGGGAGCGGTTGTCGCCGGTCTCGGCGCCGACGATCACCACGTGGCAGGCGATGCCGGAAAACAGCGGGCTACTGGCCAGCAGCTCGACGCCCTTGCGCGTGGTGTTGCTGCCGTCGAAGGCGATCATCACCTTCTCGGGGCGCTTGAAGGCCTGAGGCACCATCAGGATCGGCCGATGCAGGCCGCGCACCACCCGTTCGAGGTTGGAGCCCAGGTGCTCGCTGTCCTGACCAGCTCCCCCGCCACGCTTGCCCACCACCAGCAGACGGATCTCGTCTTCCAGCTCGGCGAGGGTCTCGACCAGGGTGCCGTTGCGCTGGCGGCCAGCGGGCTCCGCGACGCCGTCCTCGACGGCTCGCTCTTTGGCCGCCTTGAGCATCAGCCGGCCCTGCTCCTGGGCGACCTTGGCGCGCTGCTCGTCGAGCTGCGAGAGCTCCTCGAGCAGGTGCTCGCGGGAGCCCAGCCCGATGTTGCCGGAGAGATCGGCCTCGGCGGTCTGCGGGTGGTTGTCGACCACGTACAGGAAGGTCAGCGGCGCCTCGAGCGCCTGACTGGCCCAGGCGGCGTAGTCGCAGACGCCCTCGGAAAACTGCGAGCCGTCGATGGCGGCCATCACCTGTTCTGTCATCTGTGTGTCCTGAAGCCGGCGTGTGTCGTTGTCGCGTCTCTGAGTTCTACCCCATCCGGCGGGCCCTGCCTAGGGCCCGCCCGTCGGGCTCAGAACCGCGGCGCGTCGAAGTCCTGGGGCTCGTCGGTGTAGACGCAGACGTTGGCGTCGGCCACGTCGCCGTCCTCGGCCTCGACCTGGGCGGAGAAAAAGGCCTGGATCTCACGGCGGTTGCAGTGCGCCTCGAAGGCCTCGCGGCTGGCCCAGATCTCGTGGAAGACGATCGGGTAGCTCTCGCCCGGGGCGTTGGGGTGATCGACGTGGCGCGTCACGGTGTACTGGAGGCAGCCGTCCTCGCGATGGGCGTTGGGCTCCAGCGCCTGCAGCGCGGCGAACACCGCGGCCTCGCGGCCGGGCTTGGGCTGGAACTGGGCGATGCAGTAGACCTTCTGTGACATGTCGTCATTCCTTGTCGCGATGTGCGGGGCCGGCACGCTCGCCGGCCCGTGCTGGTGAATGTCGGGTGCGGCTCAGTGGCCGCCCATCAGCTTCTCGACGGCTTCCGGGTCGTCGTGGATGGCGTAGCGGTCGACGATGGTGGCGCTGGCCTCGTTGAGGCCGACCAGCTCGACCTCGGTGCCCTCGCGGCGGAACTTGATCACCGCCATGTCCAGCGCCTGCACGGCGGTGATATCCCAGAAGTGCGCCCGGGACAGGTCGATGGTGACCTTCTCCACGCTCTCCTTGAAGTCGAAGGCGCGGCCGAAACGCTCGGAGGAGGCGAAGAACACCTGGCCCACCACCCGATAGACGCGGCGGCTGCCGGCATCGGCCTCCTCGACGCCGATGTAGAGGATGTTGCCGACCTTGTTGGCGAAGAACAGCGAGGCCAGCAGCACGCCGACGAACACGCCCATGGCCAGGTTGTGGGTGCTGACCGTGACCGCCACGGTGGCCAGCATCACGATGTTGGTGGACAGAGGATGCTTCTTCAGGTCGCGGATCGAGGTCCAGCTGAAGGTGCCGATGGAGACCATGATCATCACCGCCACCAGGGCCGCCATGGGAATCTGCGACACCCAGTCGGACAGGAACACCACCATGATCAGCAGCATCACGCCGGCGAACAGGGTGGACAGGCGCCCGCGACCGCCGGATTTGATGTTGATCACCGACTGCCCGATCATCGCGCAGCCTGCCATGCCGCCGAGCAGGCCGGTGCCGATGTTGGCGATGCCCTGGCCCTTGCACTCGCGGTTCTTGTCGCTCTCGGTGTCGGTCAGCTCATCGACGATGGTGGAGGTCATCATCGACTCCAGCAGGCCCACCACGGTGAGCATGATGGCGTAGGGGAAGATGATGGTCAGGGTCTCGAGGTTGAGCGGCACGTCCGGCCACAGGAACACCGGCAGGGTGTCGGGCAGCTCGCCCATGTCGCCCACGGTGTTGATGTTCAGCCCGGTCGCCATGGCCACGGCGGTCAGCACCAGGATGCACACCAGCGGCGACGGCAGCGCCTTGCCGATCACCGGCACGTAGGGGAACAGATAGATGATGCCGAGGCCCGCCGCGGTCATGGCATACACATGCCATGTCACCCCTGTTAATTCAGGAAGTTGTGCCATAAAGATCAGGATCGCCAGGGCGTTGACGAAGCCCGTCACCACCGAGCGCGAGACGAAGCGCATCAGGTCGGCCAGGCGCAGGTAGCCGGCGACGATCTGCAGCACGCCGGTGAGCAGCGTGGTGGCGAACAGGTACTGGAGTCCGTGCTCCTTGACCAGCGTCACCATCAACAGCGCCATGGCGCCGGTGGCCGCCGATATCATGCCCGGCCGGCCGCCGGCGAAGGCGATGATCACCGCCATGGAGAAGGAGGCATAGAGGCCGACCTTGGGGTCGACGCCGGCGATGATCGAGAAGGCGATGGCCTCGGGGATCAGCGCCAGGGCGACGACGATCCCCGACAGGAGATCGCCCTTGATGTTGGAGAACCATTCTTGCTTGAGGGATCGAGTCATGCTGCGGTCCAGTCGAGGGTGGTGGTTGGGCCGTAGAGGCGTCGGGGTCGTGTCGTGCGCAGCCCTTCCCGGCATCGCGAGGAGGCCGACGCCGTGGCGTCTCGAACGCGCGGTGGCGCCATGGTAAAGAGGCTGACGGTACTAGACGGGCGCGGGGCGCCCAGGACATCGGGACGATGCCCGGCCGCGATGACATCATGACGACGTCATCGCGGCCCGAATTCGGGAGGGAAATACTAGGGCGGCGTGGCCAGCCCGGAACGAGAGGGCATCACGGTATATCGGTTCCCTTGCGTTGGATCGGCGGCACCCGTCTCGGGCCGCCCGTCGGAAGCGCGCAAGTCTACCAGACACGCCGGATCGCTGCATCCGGCGAGACCCGAAGATCAACGAGGGGCGCCGGGGACAGGTCGTAGAGGAGGTGTTTGCCATGGGTGAGGCGATTCTCGCCGAACGGGTTGGCCAAGGATGGCCTGCACCGGTCCTGCAAGCGAAGCAGGATGCGAGAGCGCCGCAGGGCAAAAGTAGCGCCCACGGATGGGTTCACAGCGCCCCTCTCAGACCTGTCGACGGATCAGCCCCGAGGACACGATGGCTGTCCATGCCGCCTGCCATCACTGATTGCCCTTGTCACCGACGGCGCCGGTCATCGACTTGAAGGCGTCCAACAGGTCGATGGGCAGCGGCACCACGATGGTCGAGGCGTTCTTGTTGCTCATGTCGCTCATGGTCTGCAGATAGCGCAGCTGCAGCGCCATCGGATTCCCGGACATGACGTTGGCGGCCTCGAGCAGCTTCTTCGAGGCCTGCAGCTCGCCCTCGGCGTGGATCACCTTGGCGCGCCGCTCGCGCTCCGCCTCGGCCTGGCGGGCGATGGCGCGGATCATGCTGTCGTCCAGGTCGACGTGCTTGATCTCGACGTTGGCCACCTTGATGCCCCAGCTCTCCGCCGAGGCGTCGATGATCTCCTGGATGTCGTCGTTGAGCCGGTCGCGCTCGGAGAGCATCTCGTCGAGGTCGTGCTTGCCGAGCACCGAGCGCAGCGTGGTCTGGGCCAGCTGGCTGGTGGCGTTGACGTAGTGCTCGACCTGGATGATCGCCCGCTCCGGGTCCACCACCCGGAAGTAGAGCACCGCGTTCACCTTCACCGTGACGTTGTCCTGGGAGATCACGTCCTGCTCCGGCACGTCCATGGTGATCACCCTGAGATCGACCACCTGCATCTTCTGGATGCCCGGGATGATGATGAACAGCCCCGGCCCCTTCACCGCCTGGAAGCGTCCCAGGAAGAACACCACGCCGCGCTTGTACTCCGGCAGGATACGGATCGAGGCCGCGATCAGCATCAATACCAGCACCACCGGCACGAGATAGGAAATCAGCATGTCGTGTCTCCTTTCGGTTTCAGGAACGTATCGGTTCCCAGGGCGTATCGATCTCGGGGTCGAGACATCACGCGATATCAGGCCTCACCGACGGACGCCTCCAGCGGCTCCACCTCCACGGTGAGACCCTCGATGGCGACCACCCGCACCGTCTGGCCGCGATGCAGCGAGGCCCCGCTGCGGGCATTCCAGCGCTCTCCCCGCAGCCGTACGTGGCCCTCCCCCTGGAAGTCTTCCAGCGCCACCGCCTCGTTACCGATCAGCTCCTCCTGGCCGGTGCGCGGCGTGCGCCGGCGCAGGCCCAGGAAGCGGGTCATCACCCACAGCATCAGGCCCGCCGCCACCAGAGCCACGCCGCCGATCAGCGGCAGCGAGATATTCAGGGTATCCGCGTCCATGAGCATCACCGATCCGATCACGAAGGCCACGATGCCGCCGATGCCCAGGATGCCGAAGCTGGGCATCAGCGCCTCGCCGACGATCAGCGCCAGCCCCACCAGGATCAGCGCCAGGCCGGCATAGTTGACGGGCAACACCTGGAAGGCGAACAGCGCCAGCAGCAGGCAGATGATCCCGATGGTGCCCGGCACCAGGCTGCCGGGGTTGGCGAGTTCGAAGATCAGGCCGTAGAAGCCGATGATCATCAGGAAGTAGGCCACGTTGGGGGTGGTGATCACCTCCAGCAGCCGGGTGCGCCAGTCGGGATCGAAGCGCTCGACGACGAGATCCGCGGTCTGCAGGGTGAGGGTGCCGTTCTCCATCACCACCTCGCGGCCGTCGAGCTGGGCGAACAGGTCGTCGAGGTCCGTGGCCAGCACGTCGATGACGTTCCGCTCCAGCGCCTCCCGGGCGGTGAGGTTGACCGCCTCGCGTACCGCGTCCTCGGCCCAGTCGGCGTTGCGGCCGTGGCGATCGGCCAGCGAGCGGATATAGGCCACGGCGTCCTCCAGCACCTTGCGCTCCATGGCGGTCTCGCCGCGGCGCTTGGGCGCCTCCGTTTCGGTCGCCTGCCCGTCCTCGCTGGGCTCGACGCCGTCGCGCGTCGCCTGGGCCTCGTCGCCCTCGGTCGACGCCGGCGCGGCGGCCGACTTGTCCTTGCCACCGGACGCCGCCGGATCCTGTGCGCTCGGCTCGTCAGGCTCGCCGATGCCGGGCAGCCCGCCCCCGCCGCCGATCTGCACCGGCGTGGCAGACCCCAGATGGGTGGCCGGCGCCATGGCCGCCACGTGGCTGGCATAGAGCAGGTAGGTGCCGGCGCTGGCCGCCCGGGCGCCGCCGGGCGAAACGTAGAACACCACGGGAATCTCCGAGGACAGCATCGCCGAGATCATGTCGCGCATGGAGGCGTCGAGCCCCCCGGGCGTATCCAGCTGCACCACCACCAGACGCGCCTCGCGCTCGGCGGCGATATCCAGGCCGCGCAGGAAATAGTCGCCGGTGGCCGGACCGATGGCGCCGTCGAGGGTCATCACCAGCGCCGTGTCGCGCTGCTGCTGCGCCGCGGCATGCCAGGCGGCGATCCCGCCCAGCAGCAGGCAGGCCAGGCTGAACCAGAACAGCACGCGATGCGGCAGGGACGACCGGGACATCATGGCAACCTCGCCTCGATCTCGGAATGGGGACAGGCCATAGCGACGGAACGCATTAGGTTTTGTGCGAAAAGTCGGCGAGCGATGCACAGACAAGGCAAAAATCGGTGAAAAGACGGAGTTTGCGTGGTGTAAATGAGTACTTTGAGCCGATTTTTAACGCCGTATGGGCGAGCGCAGACAGTTTTCGTACAGAACCTAGGGCCTGCCGATCAGTGTAGACGCCGTCACCGCACATAAGGGGCCTGCGTTTACCATCGCCCCGAGAGGGCAACGCCTCGCCGCGCTATGCTGGTGGCGCCGTAAGGAAGACGGCGCGGCCACGACAGACCTGGGCCGCCTCACGTCGCTCTCGACGTCTCTCTTATCGCCTCTCTATATCGACAAGGAAGCCCCGATGCCCTCACGCCGCTCGCCGACACGCTGGCCCCCTTTTCTGCCGCTGCTGCTGGGCGCGGCGCTGTCGCTCGCCGGTGCGCTGACCGCGCCCCAGGCCAGCGCTCAGCCGGCGCCGGGGACCGCATCCTGGGACGACGTCGAGGCGGAGGCCCAGGGCCAGACCGTGTACTGGAACGCCTGGGGCGGCGACGCCACCATCAATCGCTACATCGACTGGGTCGCCAAGCAGATGGGCGAGCGCTTCGACCTGGAGGTCGTGCACGTCAAGCTCGATGACGCCGCCGCCGCGGTGTCGCGGGTGATCGCCGAGAAGTCGGCCGGCAACGTCGATGATGGCGCCATCGACCTGGTGTGGATCAACGGCGAGAACTTCGCCGCCATGAAGCGCCACGAGCTGCTCTACGGCCCCTTCGCCTCGCGCCTGCCGAACTTCGCCCTGACCGCCCCGGAGGCCAATCCCGAGGTCATCACCGACTTCACCCTGCCCACCGAGGGCTTCGAGGCGCCCTGGGGCAAGGCCCAGCTGACCTTCTACTTCGATGCCGAGCGCGTCGAGGCGCCGCCGGGCAGCATGGCCGCGCTGCTCGACTGGGCCCGCGCCCACCCCGGGCGCTTCACCTATCCGCTGGTGCCGGACTTCCTGGGCAGCACCTTCCTCAAGCAGGCGCTGATCGAGCTGACCGAGGACCCGAGCGTGCTGGCCGAGCCGGCCTCGGCCCACGACGTGGCGGCGGTGACCGCCCCGCTGTGGGACTTCCTCGACGCTTTGCACCCGCACCTGTGGCGCGAAGGCCGCGACTTCCCCAGCGGCGGCCCCGAGCTCAAGCGGCTGATGGGCGACGGCGAGCTGTCGCTGGCCTTCACCTTCAACCCGTCCGAGCCCGCCGCCGCGGTGGCCGTCCATCGGCTGCCGCCGAGCACCCGCAGCTACGTGCTCGACGACGGCACGCTGGGCAACGTGCACTTCGTGGCGATTCCTTTCAACGCCGCTCACAAGGCCGGAGCCATGGTGCTGGCCAACTTCCTGCTCTCGCCCGAGGCTCAGGCCCGCAAGCAGGACATCGACGTCTGGGGCGATCCCACGGTGCTCGACATGGAGGCCCTCACGCCCGAGCAGCGCGCGGCCTTCGAGGTCGACGACGCCTCCTCCGCCCGGCTGCCGCCCGAGGCGCTGGGACGGCTGCTGCCCGAGCCGCACCCCAGCTGGACGGAGGCCCTGGAGGCGGGCTGGCAGGCGCGCTATGGCGACGGCTGAGCCGGCAGACGCCTCCCGGATCTCGAGCTGGGGCTGGAGCCGATGACGCCGTTCGAGCGGGCGATCCGCCCCTTCCCGGGCCTGACCCTGGCGCTGCTGAGCCTGCCGGTGGCGGCGGGGCTCGTCGGCGTGGTGGCGCCGGCCTTCGGCTGGCTGCCTGCGTTGGGCGGCGAGACCCTGACGCTCTCCCCCTGGCGCGCCCTCCTGCAGGCTCCGGGCCTGGCCGACATGCTGTGCCTGAGCCTGGTCACCGGGCTCGCCAGCAGCGTGATCGCGCTCGCCATCGTGACGCTGTTTCTCGGCGCCTTCCTCGGCACCCGCCCCTTGCGCTGGGTGCAGCGCCTGCTGGCGCCGCTGCTGGCGGTGCCCCATGCCGCCGCGGCCATCGGCCTGGCCTTCCTGCTCGCCCCCTCGGGGCTCGCCAGCCGACTGGTCTCGCCCTGGGCGAGCGGCTGGGAGCAGCCGCCAGACTACCTGTTTCCCGGCGACCCGGCAGGGCTAGCGCTGATCGCCGGGCTGGTGCTCAAGGAGGTGCCCTTCCTGCTGCTGATGAGCCTCGCCGCCCTGCCCCAGTGCCGCGCCGAGGAGCGCCTCCGAGTCGCGCGATCACTGGGCTACGGGCGGCTCAACGCCTTCCTGCGCGCGGTGCTGCCGGGGCTCTATCCGCTGATCCGCCTGCCGGTCTATGCGGTGATCGCCTTCGCCGGCTCGACGGTGGACGTGGCGATCATCCTCGGCCCCTCGACGCCGCCGACGCTGGCCGTGGCGGTGGTGCGCTGGCTGAACGATCCCGACCTGGCGCTGCGCTTCCAGGCCTCGGCCGCGGCCCTGCTGCAGCTCGGCGTCACCGCCCTGTCGCTGCTGGCCTGGTGGCTGGCCGAGCGGCTGGTGGCTAGGCTCGCCGCCGGCTGGCTGATCGGCGGCGTACGCGCCCGCGGCGAGCGGCTCGGGCGCACGCTGGCCGCCGGGCTCACCGCGCTCTCGATCCTGATGCTGGGCGCCAGCCTCCTGGGACTGTTGCTGTGGTCGCTGGCCGGCTGGTGGCCCTTTCCCGCCGCCTGGCCCTCGCCGATGACACTCGACGCCTGGCGCCAGGGACTCGCGTCTGGCGCCACGCCGCTGGCCCACACCGCGAGTCTGGGGCTCGCCTCGACCCTGCTGGCGCTGGCGCTCGCGATCGGCTGCCTGGAGGCCGAGGCCCTGCGCCGCAGAACGCTCGCGCCGAGGACGCAGCTGATCCTCTACCTGCCGCTGCTGGTGCCGCCGGTGGCCTTCCTCTACGGCCTGGTGCAGTGGCAGGCCCAACTGGGGCTGGCCGCCGGCTGGCTGGCGGCGGCGTTGGGCCATGCTTTGTTCGTGCTGCCCTATGTGTTCCTGACGCTTGCCGAGAGCTATCGACGGCTCGACCCGCGCTGGGGCCAGGTCGCCGCCGCGCTCGGCGCCTCGAAGGCGCGCGTGTTCTGGCGGGTGAGGCTGCCGCTGCTGGCCGCGCCGATCGGCGCAGCCGCCGCGGTGGGCTTCGCCGTCAGCGTCGGTCAGTATCTGCCGACCCTGCTGCTCGGCGGCGGCCGGCTGGCGACTCTGACCACCGAGGCGGTGAGCCTGGCCAGCGGCGGCGACCGCCGCCTGACCGCGGTCTTCGCGCTGGGCCAGCTGGCGCTGCCGGCGCTGGGCTTCATCCTGGCCGCCGGCCTGCCGCGGTGGCTGTTTCACCATCGCGTTTCTGATTCCACCGCGACATGAGCCACGCCATGCCCGAACCGAGCCCGCTGATCCTCGACGACGTCGTCATCACACGGAGCGGCCGCCCGCTGGTGGCCGTGGACGCCCGCATCGCCCCCGGCGAGGTGCTGACCCTCATGGGCCCTTCGGGCGTCGGCAAGTCGACCCTGCTGGCCCAGGTCGCCGGCTTCCTCGCGCCGGCCTTCGAGGCCGGCGGGCGCATCCGGCTGGGTGACGACGACCTGACGGACGCGCCGCCGGAGCGGCGCCGGCTGGGGCTGCTGTTCCAGGACCCGCTGCTGTTCCCCCACTTGAGCGTGGGCGGCAACCTGGCCTTCGGGCTGCCCGCCGGCGACGGCCGGGCCGAGCGACGCCGGCGGGTGGACGCGGCGCTGACCGATATCGGGCTGTCCGGCTTCGCCGACCGCGACCCGGAGACGCTCTCCGGCGGCCAGCGCGCCCGGGTGGCGCTGATGCGGGTGCTGCTGGCCGAGCCACGGGCGATGCTGCTCGACGAACCCTTCTCGCGGCTCGACGCGGCGCTGCGCGACGAGATGCGCCGGCTGGTGTTCGCTCGCGTGCGCGAGCGGGGCCTGCCGACCCTGATGGTGACCCACGACCGGGAAGACGCCGAGGCCGCCGGCGGACGCGTGATCACGCTCACGGCGCCCGGGCACTAGGCTGGGAACATGACGAGGACATGGACGACGAGGAGACACGGTGACCGCTCATTCCGATCCGGCCGACCACGAGTTCCCCGATAAGGAGCGCCCCCATGAGGAGCGCTCCGACGAGGAACGCCGACAGCGCCTGGCCGCGGTGCGCCCGCGCCTGGTGTCCTTCGCGCTGATGCATCTGCGCGATCGCACCCAGGCCGAGGACGCCGTGCAGGAGGCGCTGGCCGCGGCGCTGGAGAAGAACGCCAGCTTCCGCGGCCGGTCCGGCTACGAGACCTGGGTGTTCGGCATCCTCAAGCACAAGATCCTCGACCTGATGCGCGCCCAGCAGCGCCAGGGCCGCTGGACGCCGCTGGAGGACGAAGACACCGACGACGCCGTCGACCGCCAGTTCCACCGCGACGGCCACTGGAATCTCGAGGCCCGACCACGCAGCTGGGGCGAGCCGGAGGCGACCTTCGAGAGCGAGCGTTTCTGGCGTGTCTTCGACGCCTGCATGATCGCCCTGCCGGAGCACCTCGCCCGGGTGTTCTCGCTGCGCGAGCTGATGGGGCTGTCCACCGACGAGATCTGCCGGACGGTGGGCATCGGGGAGAGCAACTGCTGGGTGATGCTGCACCGCGCCCGCCTGCGCCTGCGGGCCTGTCTCGAGCGCGGCTGGCTTGAGGAGGACACCCCATGATGAAGTGCAAGCAGGCCACGCGCCTGATGTCGCTCGCGCTCGACCGGCCGCTGACCCGGAGCGAGCGGCTGTCGCTGCGGTTTCATCTGGCGATCTGCGGCGCCTGCCGGCGTTGTGAGCGACAGTTCACGCTGCTGCACCGGGTCGGCGAGCGCTACCGACCCGGCGACGATCACGACACCAGGTAGTCGGCCAGCGCCTCCAGGTCGGCCACGGTGACGTCCGGCTCGATGCCCCAGGGGTCGAACGGCGCCTCGGGATTGCGCCGCACCCAGGCCGCATGGAGGCCGGCATGGCGCGCGCCGATCACGTCGAAGGGATTGCTGGAGACCAGCCAGGTGTCGGCCGATTCGGCCTCGAGGCGCTGGCGCAGATGGAAGTAGACCGCCGGATCGGGCTTGAAGCGCTTCACCTCGTCGACGCTGACGATCTCCTCGAAGCGGTCGCGCAGCCCGGCCGCGGAGAGCAGCCGGGTCACCGCCTCCTGGCTGCCGTTGGAGAAGGCCACGCAGCTGACGCCGGCCTCGGCCAGCCGCGCCAGCGCCTGCTCGGCCTCGGGGAAGGCCGGCAGTCGGCCGTAGCTGCCCATCAGGTGATCCTTGTCGGCCTCGGAGAGCCGGGTCTGGAGCGCGCGATCGGTGTACTCCAGCGCCTCGCGGGTGCAGCGGGCGAAGTCCACGTAGGCGCCCATCAGCCCGCGACGGAAGCTGTACTCGAGCTGCTTGTCGCGCCAGCGGCGCGAGAACTCGGCCGCCCGCGACGGCTCGTCGAGGCGTTCCTCCAGTTCGGTGACCACCCCATGGGTGTCGATCAGGGTGCCATAGACATCGAAGGCCAGTAGCGTCGCCATGGGCGTCTTCCTCCACACGATAAACCTTTCCAAGACTGGGCCAGCATCGGGCCGGGCACAAGGGGACGAAGGGGGAAGGAGTGAGATGCGAGGTGCGAGGGGCGAGGTGCGAGGGGGAAGGAGACGAGGGGCGAGGGGCGAGGGAAGCGTCAACGAGAAACGCCGCGGCGAGGCCGCGGCGTTCGTGGAAGGCGAGCGCGATCAGGCGGTCTGCAGCACGCCTTCGCGGACCAGCTCGTCGGTGACCTTGTTCACCGCGCGCTCGGTGCGAGCGATGATCTCGTCGATCTCGTCTCGAGTGGCGACCAGCGGCGGGGCGAAGCCGAGGATGTCACCCTGCGGCATGGCGCGGGCGATCAGGTTCTCCTCGAGGGCGGCGGCGGCGATGCGCGGCGCGACCTTGAGCGACGGGTCGAAGTGGGCGCGCTTCTCCGGATCGGCGGAGAACTCCAGCGAGGCCAGCATGCCGACGCCGCGCGCCTGGCCGACGATCGGGTGGTCGCCGAAGGTAGCGGCCATGCGTTGCTGCAGGTAGGCGCCGGTCTCGGCGGCGTTGGCGGTCAGGCCCTCACGCTCGATGATCTCCAGGTTGGCCAGGCCGGCGGCGCAGCCCAGGGCGTGGCCGGAATAGGTCCAGCCGTGGCCGATCGGACCATATTCGCCGGTGCCCTGCTCCAGCACCCGCCACACGCGGTCGCCGACGATCACCGCGGACAGCGGCTGATAGGCGCTGGTCAGGCCCTTGGCGGTGGTCATCAGGTCCGGCTTGATGCCGTAGTGGTGGCTGCCGAAGTCGGCACCGATGCGCCCGAAGCCGCACACCACCTCGTCGGCGATCAGCAGCACGTCGTACTTCGCCAGCACGGCCTGGATCTCGTCCCAGTAGCCTTCCGGCGGCGGCACGATGCCGCCGGTGCCGAGCACCGGCTCGCCGATGAAGGCGGCCACGGTGTCCGGGCCCTCGGCCAGGATCATCTCCTCGAGCTTGCTCGCGCAGTGCCTGGAGAACTCGCGCTCGGTCATGCCTTCCTGCTCGGCGGCGCGGTGATAGTAATACGGCGCCTCGGTGTGCAGGATGCCGTTCATCGGCAGGTCGAACTGGTCGTGGAAGGCCTTGAGACCGGTCAGCGAGCCGGTGGCGATGCCGGAGCCGTGGTAGCCACGCATGCGCGAGATGACCTTCTTCTTCTGCGGACGACCGAGCACGTTGTTGTAGTAGCGCACGATCTTGAGCTGGGTCTCGTTGGCATCGGAGCCGGACATGCCGTAGTAGACCTTGGACATGCCGGGGCCGGCCAGCTCGAGGATCTTCTCGGACAGGGCGATCTGCGGCTCGTTCGAGTGCCCCACATAGGTGTGGTAGTACGACATCTCGAGGGCCTGCTGATAGATGGCCTCGGCCACCTCGGTGCGGCCATAGCCGATGTTGACGCAGTACAGGCCGGCGAAGCCGTCGATGAACTCGCGGCCGTCCTTGTCGACGATATGGATGCCCTTGCCGCCGGTGATCACGCGGCCCGGCGCGTCGCCGTGGGCGAAGTCGCGCAGGTGGGTGGAGGCGTGGAAGGTCACCTTGCGGTCGCGATCGATCAGATCCTGATGGGTGGTCATGCGTGTCTCCAGTTAGGCTCCCCGACTCCGGCGGGGAGGATGTTCGTCGTTCGTTATGTCAGGACCGGCCACCGCCGGTCCTCTGTTCCTGAACCCGCGCCGCTCGGGCACGGGTTGCTGAAAAACTTCTGCCTCAATACAAGAGAGCTCTGCGAGCGACGACCAGACAAGGCGGATCCTGGAGAGAACAGCGGAGTTTACGTTCTGTAAATGAGCATGTTCGATCGGACTCGCGCCCGAGACAGGATCCAACGACGTATGGTCGAGCGCAGCAGGCTCCCGGATAAAGCTAGCTCCCGGAAACGGAACCCAGGGCGCCGAGACAGTAGTACTTCGTCTCCAGATACTCGTCGATGCCGGTCACGCCGCCCTCACGGCCCAGGCCCGACTGCTTGACGCCGCCGAAGGGCACCGGCGGGCCGGTCATCTTCACCGAGTTGACCGAGACCATGCCGTACTCCAGCGCCCGCAGCAGCTTCCAGATGCGGCGGATGTCATGGGTATAGACATAGGCCGCCAGGCCGTACTCGGTGTCGTTAGCCATCGCAATGACCTCGTCGTCGTCGCGGTAGGCGGTGATGCCCGCTACCGGGGCGAAGTTCTCCTCGCGCCAGACCTTCATCTGCGGCGTCACCCCGGTCAGCAGGGTCGGCATGAAGAAGTTCTCGCCCGGCGCCTGATTCTGGTCGCCGGCCACCAGACTGGCGCCGCGGGAGACGGCGTCGTCGACGATGGACGCGGCCTTCTCCACCGCCTGGCGGTGGATCAGCGGACCCAGGTCGACCTCGCCGTCCAGGCCGTTGCCCACGGTCAGCGCCGCCATGCGCTCGGCGAACTGCTCGACGAAGTCGTCGTGGATCGATTCGTGCACCAGGATGCGGTTGGCCGCCAGGCAGTCCTGACCGGCGGTCTGGAACTTGGCCGCCACCGCAGCAAAGGCCGCTTCCTTGGGGTCCATGTCCGGGCCGACGATGAAGGGCGCGTTGCCGCCGAGCTCCAGCGACACCCGCTTGACGGTGTGGGCGCACTGCTCGATCAGCAGCCGGCCGACGCGGGTGGAGCCGGTGAACGACAGCGCCTTGATGCGATCCTCATCGCACAAGAGCTTCGAGACCTCGGCGGCGTCGCCCAGCACCACGTTGAAGATGCCGGCCGGGATGCCGGCCCGCTCGGCCAGTTCGGCCAGCGCCAGCGCCGAGAACGGCGTCTCGTGGGCCGGCTTGACGATCACCGGGCAGCCGGCGGCCATGGCGGCGGCGGCCTTGCGGGTGATCATCGCCAGCGGGAAGTTCCATGGCGTGATCAGCGCGGCGATGCCCACCGGCTCCTTGAGCGTGCCGAGCGCAGCGTTGGGGATGTGGCTGGGGATGGTCTCGCCGAAGGTACGCTTGCCCTCCTCGGCGAACCAGCGCACGAAGCTGGCGCCGTACTCGACCTCGCCGCGGGCGTCCGGCAGCGGCTTGCCCTGCTCGCGGGTCATGATCAGCGCCAGATCCTCGCGGTGGGCCTGCAGCAGGTCGTACCAGGCCAGCAGGCGCTCGCAGCGTTCGTCGGCGCGCAGCGCCCGCCAGTGCACGTAGGCCGCCTCGGCGGCGTCCACGGCGGCAGTGATCTGGGCCGGCTCGAGCAGCGGAATATGGCCCAGCAACTCGCCGGTGGCCGGATCGACGACCGCGTCCTCGCGGCCCTCGTCGCCGTGGGTCCATTTGCCGTCGACATAGGCGTACTGCCGGAACAGGCGCGGGTCGTCGAGCATGTTGGACAGCGTCATAAGCACCTCCCCTGAAACGCCGATGCAGGATCGTATCGGCGATGACATGGCTCCGCGGCGGTTGCCGCGTGATGGTGTCAGGGTAAGGCAGGAAGGCGGGCGGGAGTTTTTGAAGTCAGGCGCCGGGAACGAGGCGATTTTTCGTTCCGGCGCCGTAGAGTTGCGATTTTTTTTGTGCCGCCTTCAGTACGCCGGAGGCTCGGCCAGGGTGGCCTCGGTGAACACCAGCAGACCCAGTTCCGGGCGATAGCCGTGGATCTCCTTGACGTCCAGGGCCTGCAGGAAATGCAGGATCTCCTCGCTGACCACCTGCCCCGGCACCAGCACCGGAAAGCCCGGCGGATAGGGGATCACGAAGCTGGCCGAGACCACGTCCCGCCCCGCGCGCATCTGGGCCTGAAGCTCGCCGTTGACGAAGCTCAGGTACTCGGTGTTCTCCTCGTCGTAGCTCAGGAAGTAGGCGCTGCGGATGTCGCCTTCCTGGGTCTCGGCGCCGCGCCGGAAGCCGTCGTGGAAGCGGCTGAAATCCGGCAGCGGCGGCAGCTCCTGGGTCAGGGAGTGAACGCGGCGCTCGATGATCTTGCGCTCGGGACGACTGCTCTCTTCCCAGCGGTATTCGAGTTCCCTGGCGATCTTCATTAGCACGTCGAGCAGGTAGGCGATGGCCCCCCGGGAGGTGCCGATGTTGGTCATGAACAGCACGGTGTTGCGCGAGGTCTTGTTGATCTGGATACCGTACTTGTTCATCAGGTACTCGTTCTTGAAGGCATCGCCGTCGACCCCGGTGGCGCCGATGGCGATGGTGACCCGGGTGGGGTCGACCACGAACTCGTCGCGGGCCCAGGCCTCCTCCATCTGGTTCCAGCCGGTGACCGGGTCGTAGTAAGACTCGACCCCCGACTCCCGGTAGGCGGCGGGCACCATGTCGCTGTTCTTGAGCACCCGGAAATATTTCTGCAGCAGCGGCTGGGTATAGAGTTGCTCGCGCAGCGACAGCGCCGTCTCGACCTGGGCGTGCACCAGCTCAAAGCCCTCCATCTCCGCCTGCATCCGGCCCACGTCCAGCGAGGCCACGATCTGGTAGTTGGGCGAGGTCGAGGTGTGGGTCATGTAGGCCTCGTGGAACGGCGCCTCGACCTTCTGGCGGAAGTCCTGGTCCCAGACATGGATCATCGACCCCTGACGCAGCGAGGTCAGGGTCTTGTGGGTCGAGTGGGTGGCGTAGGTGCGGATGCGCACGAGGTCGGGGTCGGGCATCAGCGGCCGGTCGAGCCAGGTGGCGTCGTCCTCGGGATCGAGGGCGTCGAACTCGGCCTTCCAGGCCGCATACTCTTCCCGATAGGCCTCGCTGCGATAGCGGTCGCGCAGCGTACGCGCCGCGTGCATGGCGGTGCGCGGGCGATAGGTGGGGTTGAAGGAGGCAAAGGCGAACCAGGCCTCGTCCCACAGGAACACCAGGTCCGGCTTGATCGCCAGGCACTCCTCCATCACCCGCCGCACGTTGTAGACCACGCCGTCGAAGGTGCAGTTGGTCAGCAACAGCATCTTCACCTTGTCGAGGGTCCCGGCCCGCTTGTGTTCGAGCAGGGTCTTCTTGATCTCGTTCAGCGGCACCGCCCCGTACATCGAGTAGTCGTGGAGCGGATAGGAATCCAGGTAGCTGACGTGGGCACCGGCCAGCACCATGCCGTAGTGGTGGGACTTGTGACAGTCGCGATCGACTAGCACGATGTCGCGGGGCTTGATCAGCGCCTGGACCACGATCTTGTTGGCCGTGGAGGTGCCGTTGGTGACGAAGAAGCTCTGCCGCGCGCCGAAGGCCCGGGCGGCATACTCTTGGGCCTTCTTGATCGGCCCGTAGGGCTGCAGCAGGGAATCCAGACCGCCCGAGGTCGCCGAGGTTTCGGCCAGGAAGATATTGATGCCGTAGAAGTCGATCATGTGTCCCGCCCAGTGCGAGCGGGTCACCGATTTGCCGCGCGAGATCGGCATGGCATGGAAGACGCCGGTGGGCTTCTTGCTGTACTCGCGCAGGGCGTCGAAGAAGGGCGTGCGATAGCGGTCGTCGATGGCGCGCAGGATGGTGTGGTGTTGCTCGATATAGTCGGTCTCGCGATAGAAGATCCGCTTGAAGAAGCGCAGGTCGCGGCTCGCCGTGGCCTCCACGTCGCCGCTGGTAACCAGGAACTGGTCCACCTCGGGGCGCAGCTCGTTGATCATCGAGCTGAGCAGGATGCTGCGCTCCGCCTCCGAATGGGTCTCCAGCGACTGCTCGGACAGCCCCTCGAGGTAGCCGCGCAGGGCGCTGAGGTTGTACTTCGACTTGAAGGGGAAATCGAAACGGATCAGGCAGGCCTGGATGTTGGGATTGACCAGTACCGCGATCAGGGCGTCCTCGAAGCTGCGGGCGGTGACCACGTCGTAGACGAATCGGTCCTCGGGGCGGCGCAGGTTGTGGAAGGCCTCGCGGACCACCTCTTCTTCCTGTGGCGAGCAGTTGTCGACGATCAGCAGCTCGAAATAGGGCTGGGCCGAGCTGTTGGAGGCCGGGTGGCCGCGTCGCAGCTGGTTGAGGGCGTCCAGGGTCTCCAGGTCCTCGGCGTCGGCATCGGTCTCGCTCAGGTCGACGTGGCGACGCCGGTAGGACTCGCTGATCAGCGCGCGCACCAGACGCTTGACCACCTTCTCGAGCAGCACGTACTCCTCGCGGTCGAACAGCGCCCATATGTGCCGGAAGTCCTCCTTGGAGGGAAAGGCATGGTAGTCCTCGATGATCTCCAGGCGGGTGAGCTTGACGTCGATCGCCTTGATCAACTGGCGCTCGCCACCTTCGTCCTTGAGGCGCACCAGATGACCGAGATCGCGCTTTAGCGCGTTCCAGGTATCGGCGCGCAGCTGGGAAATCTTGTGGTAAAAGCCCAACGCGGTATATGACGTTTCGGTATGGCTGCTCTCGTGCATGGCGGTCCCCTCATGGCTCTTGTTCTGCACCCGTTCAGAGGGTGTTTACAAACTACTACGCTCGGCCATACGGCGTTGAAATCAGCCTCAAAATGCTCATTTACCAGCTCGTAAACTCCGCTTTTTCGGATGATTTCGCCTTGTCTTGCCGTCGCTCGTGACTTTTGTAAACACCCTCTCAGCCCGTATAGAGCCCCCGCGCCCCGTAGCGCACGGTGATGCGCTCCTCGGGAAAGTCGTCGAAGCCCAGTTCAAGGGCGAGCCCCGGCCAACGGAAGCTGGCTCGCCCCTCGGCCGGACGATAAACGGCGGTGTAGATGGTCCCCAGGCCACGGCCGTAATCGTGACGGAACAGCGGCGGCGCCGCGAAGGCAGACACGAAACGCGCCTCGCTGGTGCTCTCGTCGTCCACCAGGATCGATAGCTGGCGTTCGCGGATCAGCGTTTCCGACGCCAGGGCATGGGCATACCACTCGATCTTCTTCTGGTGATTGGTGGCCACCGGCACGCGGCGGATGCTGGCCCGGCGATCGGGCGCAATCATCGCCGTCACGTAACGGCCGGCCCGGTCGGCAACCGTGATGTTATAGGCCATGTGCGTGGGGACCCGGGCCAATACCTCGGAAGCCTGATGCACGTCGTCACAGGTCTCCAGCACGTAGCGCAGTATGATCGGCGCGCCGAAGCCGTCGCCCACCGCCTTGCGTCCGCCGAACGCCAGGGAGACCGTCAGCCCGGCGTCGTTCATGCCGTCGAGCACGCCCCACAGGCAATCGGACATGGCGATGACCCGGCGCTGGTTCCAGCGGCTGTAGAGGATGGTGCCCTCGCACAGCTCCGGCGGGTAGTCGTAGTTGCGGGCCAGCACCGTCGCGGACGGCCGGGCCAGCACTGCCTGGGAACAGCCGGTGATATAGGCCGGCGGACGATACAGGCTCAGCAAGCGAGCGCTGAGATCGCCTCCCCCGGCCAGCTCGCACAGGCTCCGATAGGTGCCCACCAGCTCGGGCATGTGGCGTCGCAGGGCGTTAAAGCAGGCCAGGTAGGCGGGCCGTTCGCGTTCGCCCTCGCTCAGATACCACTGCTCGTAGGCCGGCCAGTGGTAGTCGAACAGCGACTGCCACTTGGGACCCGGTGCCTCCTCCCGTACGGTGCGAAAGTCCAGCATCTTGTCCGGCCCGCCCCAGGGCGTCCTGCCCGGTGGCGGGCCGGGGTGGTGTCTCCCGCTCATAGGATCTTGAAGTTGCCGCCGCCGATGGCATGGCTGACGGCGATCTCTTCCACCACCGGGTCCTGGAGGGGCTGGCCGGCGAACTGGCCGCGAATGCCCTCGATCCACGCCTTGGCCCGCTCGGTGAGCTGGAAGTCGTCGTCCATCAGCCGCCCGCGGGTGATCAGAATGCCGAGATCCGCGCCCTCATAGCGGAAGTCTCCCTCGCCGCTGATGCGCAGGAAGAAGGCCTCGCGTTCGTTCTCGGCGGCGTGGGGATGGGAGTCGTAGTGGTCGTAGGCGATACTGCCGTCCGACTCCATTCGCCACACCCCGGAGGCCGGTGCCGCCGTGAGCAGGTCGACGCTCTCCTCGGTGTGCTTGATCACCAGCTGGCTCCAGCTGTCGATGCTGTCGGGATGCGACCAGCGCTCGTTGATCTCGGCGATGTCGAGATCGAAATCCTGGTCGGAAAACTCCAGCAGGTGAAACAGGAACAAGGGGATATCGGAGTGGGCGAAGGCCGCCACGTTGGTCAGCGAGCTGGCCCCGGTGACCCGCGGGTTGAGCTCGCCGAGATAGACGTCGCCGCCGTCCATGTCGATCAGAAAGTCGAGCTCGAAGTAGCCCCGGTAGCCCTCCTCGCGCAGCGCCTCGCCGAACTTGAAGGTGTACTCCCGGGCCTTGTCGCGCACCGTCTGGCTGAAGGCCCCGGCGAACATCTCGTTGCCGCACCAGCCGCCCTTGTAGGGCGTCAGCGACTTGAAGCCGACGAGCTCGGTCATCAGCGGGCCGACCACGGTCCCGCTGCGGGTGGCACAGGCCTCGATGGCCGAGCCTCGGCAGTTGATGCGCTTCATGATCTTGACCTCGGGCTCGGCCTCGATCTCCTCGGCGACCTTGTAGTAGTCGTCCTCGCTGGCGATGAAGAAGGTGGTATGCCCGGAGTCGCCGTAGGCGGTCTGCACCACCAGGTCGGTGCCGAGCTCGCGGCTGACGTCGAGCAGTTCCTGGTAGCTACCCACCTTGGCCAGCACGTTGGGCACGCTGGGCACGCCGGCCTTGTTGCCGATGCGCACGGTCTCGATCTTGTTGTCCATGCGCGAGCGCAGCGCCGCCGGCGGGAAGGCGACCTTGAGCCCCAGCTGGTCGCAAATCTCCTCGGTGTGCTCGTCGAACATCAGGAAGGTGGCGATGCCGCCGTCGTCGCCCTGGGCGCGGGACTGGATGAAATCGATCACCTCCTTGTGCTCCAGGAGGTAGTTGTTGATGTCCTCGATGCCCTCGAAGTCGCGGGGGAACTTCTCCCGGGGCACGAAGACGTTGCGCTGGCGCCGGTCGAAGCAGTCGATGTAGTTGATGTGGCGGAAGTTGCCGACCCAGTCGCCGATTCCCAGCAGGTTGAAGTTGGTCGCCGAGATGAAATAGATCGGCCGCTTGTTGTTGAGAAAATGACGACGGACATCGGCAATGCTTGTTATTTTGCTGCTCATCGTGGTCGCTCCCTGAGGGTCTTCGGAAGCCCCGCGTCCCGCCGCGGCAGGGGCGGAACGCTCGGGCTGGTCGCCGCCGGCGTCACCGGCGGCCGCGGACGAATGGAACAGGCGACGCAGGCCATCGAGGATTCGGGCGAACATGGGGGCTCCTCAATTCCGGAATTGTTCCTGCGAGACGGTCAGTACTCCTCAATATTAGTTCGTTGTGGCTTTTCGAGTGGCCCCAGGGTATCCAGGAAGGGCGAGGAGCCGCTCTCGTGGCGATACAGCGTGAAGTCGACGCGCCGGTCCCGGAAGCTCTTGAGCGGCTGCCCCAGGCCGCGCAGGCCAGTCTCGCGCTCGCGACGCACGCGGCTCAGATCGACCTCCACGGGCATGATCTCCTCGCCGGTGCCGGCCTGGTGGATGACGTCGCCGGACGGCCCGACCACGATGGAACGCCCGTTGCCGATGGCCCCGGCCCCGTTGATGTCAAAGAAGTAGCACTGGTTGACCGCGGCATTGGTCCGAGCGATCGACAGCTCGATGTCGCGGTCGATGGTATCGGTCATGGTCGGATGCAGGATCACCTCGGCGCCCATCGCCGCCAGGGTGCGGGTGGTCTCGGGGAACCACATGTCGTAGCAGATCGACACGCCGAAGCGCCCCACCTGCGGCACGTCGAAGACGACGAACTCCTCGCCGCTCTCGACGCCGGCCTCGTAGGGACGGAACGGAAACATCTTGCGGTAGCGCGACACGACCTCGCCCCGAGGGTTGATCACCGACAGGGTGTTATAGATGGCGTCACCGGCCTGCTCGAACATCGAGCCCGGAATCAGCCAGATGCGGTGTTTCTCGGCCAGGTGGCAGAACACCGCCTCGGCATGGCTGGGCAGCGGCTGGGCGTGATGCGGCGAGGCGCCCATCGGCATCAGCTCGCTGAACATCACCATCTGCACCTGGGGAAAGCGGCCCATCAGCACCTCGATGCGATGGCGCATGGCGTCGGTATTGTCGCCGTGATGCAGGGCGTGCATCTGGACACCGGCAATCGTGAAGTAGGACATGTCATACCCTCTGCGTCAGGCGATCTCGAATCACTGCAGGCGGCCGGCGCCACGCATCGTGCTACGCCGGAGGGATCGCCCGGCGTGGGGGAAACCCCACCGCTCCTCTAGCTTATGCCACGTGCGGCGGGGCGAATCAACGCAGCAGGAACGACGCCGCCTGCCGTCTTCAGTCGGACACGAAGTCGCCGACGGCAAATCCGCTGTCGGGCCGCTTGACGCGCTTGGTGACGATGTAGGTGAAATAGCGCTCGATGCCGACGTCGGACATCAGCCAGGCGTCGATCAGGCGTTGGTAGGCATCGATGGAAGCGGCCTCGAACTTGACCAGGTAATCGACGCCCCCGCCCACGGCCACGCACTCGGTGGCCTCCGGGGTGTCGCGGACCAGGGCCTCGAAGCGGGCGAAGCTCTCGGCGTTGTGGGTCTTGAGCTCGATCTGCACCCAGACCGGCGTGCGGGGCTTGAACACGGCCGGGTTGATCCGTGCCCCGTAGCCCTCGATGACGCCGGCCTTCTCGAGCCGCCGCACCCGCTCCCAGCAGGGACTGACCGAGAGGTTGATCGCCTCGGCCAGCTTCGACTTGGTGATGCGCCCGTCGCGGGACAGGATCTCGAGGATCTTGAGGTCGTAACGATCGAGCTTCATGTCAGACCACCATCCCAGCTGATTGCGCTCGGCCATGCCGCGTTGAACAGCGTCTCAAGATGCTCATTTCCCCCTCGTAAACTCCGCGCTTTCGGCGCTGTTCGCCTTGCCTGGCCGTCGCTCATTGGCGCTGGGGCTGATCGGCGTCGAGCGAATCGACCACCTCAGCGATCACCGCGATGGTGTCGCCCATGTTGACGTTGGCCGGGAAGCGGCGCGCCATCAGCAGGCCGTCGCGTTCGGCGCGGTACTCGATGGGCACGGCACCGCTGCGGGTCATGTCGTAGACCCGGGCGATCACCTGGCCGTTCTCCACCGTCTCGCCCAGCGCCACCGTCAGCTCGAGCAGCCCGGAATGCTCGCTCTGCACGTAGCAGCTGGCATCCGGCATATCGAGATAGACCTGGGGCTCGGCGGGCGTCTCGATCTCGCCCTCGACCAGCCCGAAGTGAACCAGGAAGTTGTGGATGCCGCGCTCGGTGATGGCCAGGCTCTGCGGCGTGGAAGTGCCGCCGCCGCCGAGCTCGGTGGCCACGAACACCTTGCCCTGGCGCTCCACGGCGGTGTCGAACAGCGCCTCGGCGTCGAGCTCGAACATGATCATGGCGTAGGGGGCGCCGAACGCCTTGGCGCCGTCCAGGGCGCGGCGTTGCTGGTCGGCATCGTCGAGCACGTGGGAAGCGGCGAAAGGCACGATGTCCAGGGTGCGGCCGCCGGAGTGCAGGTCGAGCACCGCATCGCTCATCGGCACCAGAATGCGGGTGAAGTAGTCGGCGATCTTCTCGGTGACGCTGCCGTCCGGGTCGCCGGGGAAGCTGCGGTTGAGGTTGCCGCCGTCCATCGGCGAGGTGCGCTTGCCGGCCTGGGCCGCCGGGGTGTTCATCATCGGCACGATGATCACCCGACCGCTGACCTCCTCGGCGGCGAGCGAGCTCGAGAGCTTCTGCAGCGCGGTGATGCCCTCGTACTCGTCGCCGTGGTTGCCGCCGGTCAGCAGCGCGGTCGGGCCCTCGCCGTTCTTGACCACGGTGATCGGGATCATCACCGCCCCCCAGGCCGACTCGTCGTTGGAGATCGGCAGCTTGAGGAAGCCGTGCTGGACACCGTCGGCCTCGAAGTCGACGGTGGCGGCGATGGGGCTCGGTCGCTTGCTCATGGGATGCTCCTTACTTGACGAACAGCTGGCGGGGGAAGTCGGCCAGCGTCTCGCAGCCGTCCTCGGTGATCAGGATGCTCTCGGTGATTTCCAGGCCCCAGTCGTCGACCCACAGGCCGGGCATGAAGTGGAAGGTCATGCCGGGCTCGAGGATGGTCTCGTCGGAGGGGCGCAGGCTCATGGTGCGCTCACCCCAGTCCGGCGGATAGCTGATGCCGATGGGATAGCCGCAGCGCGCGCCGCCGCGGTCGAAGCCGTACTTGTCCATGGCCGCGCCCAGCGCCATGGCGATGTCCGCGGTGCGGTTGCCGGGTTTCGCGACTTCGAGGCCGTGCTCGATGCCCTCGAGCAACGCCGACTCGGCGCGCACGAACTCCGCCGGCGGCCGGCCGAGGAACACGGTGCGCGACATGGGTGCGTGATAGCGCTTGAACACCCCGGCGATCTCGAAGAAGGTGCCCTCGCCCTCGCGGAACGGCGTGTCGTCCCAGGTCAGGTGCGGCGCGGCGGCGTCCTTGCCGGTGGGCAGCATCGGCACGATGGCCGGGTAGTCGCCGCCGTAGACCTTGCCGTGCTCGTCCTTCCAGCCCTCGATGCCGACCCGGTAGATCTCCGAGACCAGCTTGCTCTTGGGCAGCCCCGGCTCGATCACCTCGAGGATGCGCGAATGCATGCCCTCGACGATGCGCGCCGCGATGCGCATGTACTCTATCTCCTGGGCCGACTTGATCGCCCGGCACCAGTTGACCAGGCCGTTGGCGTCCATGAAGCGGGCGTGGGGCAGCTCGCGCAACAGCGACTGATAGGCCTTGGCCGAGAAGTAGTAGTTGTCCATCTCCATGCCTACCACGCCCTGGTGCCAGCCGCGATCGGGCATGATCGACTGGGCCAGATACTCCATGGGGTGCATGTCCGGATTCTGCACGTAGTGATCCGGGTAGTAGGTGAGGTTCTCGGGGTCCATCCAGCAGGTGCGCAGCGCCCCGTTGGCGTCCATGCGCCGGCCGTACCACACCGGCTCGCCCTCGAGCCCGAGCAGCACGCACTGGTGCACGTAGAAGGACCAGCCGTCATAACCGGTCAGCCAGGCCATGTTCGAGGGGTCGCTGATGATCAGCACGTCGATGCCACGGCTCGCCATTTCGGCACGGACCTTCCACAGTCGGCCGGCATATTCCTCGCGGGTGAAAGGAAGGGAAACCTGAATCATGAAATCGCTCGTCCAACGATCACGTCACCGATACCGGCCACCTCCATTCCTGGAGATGCCGGGGCGCCAAGGCGGTTGACGGCCATGCGAGGGGCCGCTTGAATTGTCATGATTGATGACAGCACAATGCATGACAATTTCAGTCAATGTCTTTCTGCCGATACTAGCACCCCCACTTGGCCGACGGTCAAAGGCTTTATTGGATCATGACAATCGACCTGACACCCTTTCTTCAGGACAGCGGTCCCAAGTACCTGGCCATCGCCCGGGCCCTCTCCGAGGCGATCCGCCAGGGCGAGCTCGCCCCCGGCACCCGACTGCCGCCGCATCGCCGGCTGGCCGAGACGCTGGGCGTGAGCGTGCAGACCGTCTCACGGGCCTACGCCCAGGCCGAGAAGATGGGCCTGGTGCAGTCGCGGATCGGCAGCGGCACCTGGATCAACGCCTTGGACGACGCCCGGGAGTCGGCCTACCTGCGCGGCCAGGAGCCGCGCCAGGAGAGCACGCTGGTCGACCTCTCCATCGCCCACCCGGTGTGCACGCCGGGTCACCAGCTGCGCTTTCGCGAGACCCTGGCCTCATTGGCCGAGCAGCTGCGCCCCGAGGTGATCGCCGCCAACCGCCCCATCGCCGGCCTGCTCCACCAGCGCGAGCGCGCCAGCGACTGGCTGGCCGAGCGCCTCGGCGTGCCGGGCGGCCCCGAGGACCGGGTACTCTGCAACGGCGCCGCCCATGGCCTGATGCTGGCCATCTCCACCGTGGTCCAGCACGGCGACCTGGTGCTCACCGAGGCGCTCACCGACCATGGCCTGATCGCCCTGTCGCGCACCCTGGGCTTCCAGCTGCGCGGCGTGGCCATCGACGAGCGCGGGGTGATTCCCGAAGCCCTCGACCTGGCCTGCCGGCGCCTGCGTCCCCGCGCCGTGTGCCTGACGCCCACCCAGCTCAACCCCACCGGGGCAACCATGGACGAGGCCCGGCGCGATGCCGTGGCCCGGGTGCTCGATCACCACGGCGTGTGGCTGATCGAGGACGACGTCCATGCCCTGCTCGAGCCGCCGGGGCTGACGCCGCTTGCCGCCCGGCTGCCGCACCTGTGCTTTCATGTCACCAGCCTGACCAAGGTCACCCTGCCGGGGCTGCGCGCCGGCTATCTCAGCGTACCCCGCGGTCAGCTGCACCACACCCTGCCGCGCATGCGCGCCACCACCTGGATGGCCACGCCGCTGATCTTCGAGCTGGCCGACGCCTGGATCGCCGACGGCACCCTGGCGCAGCTGGCCGACGAACAGCGCCAGCGGCTGAACGAGCGCCAGCGCCTGGCCAGCCGCCTGCTCGACGGCCACGACGTCAGCGCCCGCCCCTCCAGCCTGCATCTGTGGCTGTCGCTGCCCGCCGCCTGGCGGCCCGAGGAGCTGCAGCAGCAGGCCGAGCAGGAGGGCATGGCCGTCACCACCGCCACGCCCTTCATGGTCGAGCAGACCCCGGCGCCGCGGCGCATCCGCCTGAGCCTCGGCGCCGAGCCGGACCTCGAACGCCTGGAAGGCGCCCTGTCGCGCCTCGCCGCGCTGCTCGACGAGGCCCCGCCGCCGATGCAGATCATCTACTGACCCGAGGGAGAACGCCGATGCGAGTCCTGGTCCATACCGATGCCGCCGAGGCCTGGCGCGACGCCCTGGCCGAACGCCTGCCCGAGGCCGAGATCCTCACCAGTGCCGCCCCCGCCGACGAGCGCCGCCGCGCCGACTATCTGGCGGCCTGGAAGCCCCCTGCCGAGCTGCTCGGCGAGCTCACCGCGCTCAAGGGCATCGTCAACCTCGGCGCCGGGGTCGATGCACTGCTGGGCAACCCCGCCCTGCCCGCAGGCGTGCCCATCGTCAAGCTGCGCGACGCCGGCATGGCGGGGCCCATCGCCGACTACGCGCGCTACGGGGTGCTGCACTTCCAGCGCGACTTCGACCGCTACCGCCGCCAGCAGGCCCGCGGCGAGTGGCGCGAGAGCCCGCCGGTCGACAAGGCCGACTGGCCGGTGGGCGTGCTCGGGCTCGGCGCCATCGGCGCCAGGGTGGCGCAGGCGCTGGTCGACGACGGCTTCCCGGTGCACGGCTGGAGCCGTTCGCCGAAATCGCTGCCCGGCGTGACCTGCCATCACGGCGACGACGGCCTGCGCGACCTGCTGCCCGAGGTGAAGAGCCTGGTGCTGCTGCTGCCCGGCACGCCCGCGACCCGCGGCATCATCGATGCCGAGGCCCTGGCCGCCCTGCCCGAGGGCGCCAGCCTGATCAACCCGGGGCGCGGCAGCCTGATCGACGAGGCCGCGCTGCTCGACGCCCTGGGCGACGGCGAGGCCGAAGGCCGGCTGCGCGGCGCGCTGCTCGACGCCTTCCCCGAGGAGCCGCTGCCGGCATCGAGCCCGCTGTGGTCACATCCGCGGGTGCTGGTCACCCCGCATATGGCCGGCCCCACGCCGCTCGGCGAGGCACTCGACCAGGTGGCCGAGGCGCTGCGCGCCATGGCAGCCGGCGAGGAGATCGAGACCATCGATCCCGACGCCGGCTACTGATTCCAGGGTCGGCAGACGTGGGGTGATCCACCCGACTATTTTGATAGCTTCCAAACTAATTCAATCGCCTTGTGTTTCCCGGTGACTTAAAATGAGAGGCCTAATCACCGGAAGGATGCGAGGCATGAACGATACGAAACGGGGGGTATCCCCGCCCATCAAGGGGTTACTGATTCTCATAGGCGCCGTGTTCGCCTTGCTCGGGCTGGGGCTCGCCGTCGGCGGCGGCATGCTGATCGGCCGCGGCGGCAGCTGGTACTACCTGCTGATGGGCCTGGCGCTGCTGGCCACCGGCGTCGAGATCGTCCGCGGCGGCACCCGGGCACTCGGCATCTACGTGGTCGCCTTCCTGGCGACCGTGGCCTGGGCCTTCTGGGAGGCCGGCCTCGACTTCTGGGCGCTGCACGCACGCCTGTTCACCTTCGTCTGCGCGCTGTTCGTGCTGTTCCTGGTCCAGCCGCTGATCCTTCGGCGCGCCGGGCGTCGGCCCCAGAAGGGCGTCGCGCTCGGCGCCGCAGGTGCCACCCTGGTGGCGATCGTGGCCATGGTCTGGGGCATGTTCCAGCCCCACGGCATCCACAATGGCGTGGCCGCCACCGGCCAGACACCGGTCACCGACACCGATCGCCAGGTCGATTGGGATCACTACAGCTCAGATGGCAGCGGCAGCCGCTTCGCCGCTCTCGACCAGATCGATCGTGACAACGTCGACGAGCTGGAGGTCGCCTGGACCTTTCATACCGGCGACACGCCGCTGAGCCCGACGGGTGCCGGATTCGAGGACCAGACGACTCCGTTGCAGATCGGCGACTCGGTCTATATCTGCACCTCTTCCAACACCGTCATCTCCGTCGACGCCGATACCGGCGAGGAGAACTGGCGCCATGCGTTCCCGACCGACACCAAGACCTGGGTGCGCTGCCGCGGGCTGGCCTACTTCGATGCCGACAAGCCGGTCAAGCAACCCACCCTCGGCGATGCCTCACCGGTCCCCGAGCCGTCGCTGCCGGCAGATGCCAGCGCCTGTCGCCGCAGGCTCTTCATGAACACCATCGATGCCGAGCTGGTAGCCCTCGATGCCGAGACCGGCGAGCTATGCGAAGGCTTCGGCGACGGCGGCACCGTCGACCTGAAAGCCGGGCTGGGCAACGCCGAGGCGCCGCTGTACTCGCTGACCTCGGCGCCGACCGTGGCCGGTACCACCGTGGTAGTCGGCGGGCGCGTCGCCGACAACGTCGCCCTGGACATGCCCGGCGGCGTGATGCGCGGCTTCGACGTCATCACCGGCGAGATGCGCTGGGCCTTCGATCCGGGCAACCCGGAGCAACGTGACGCGCCGAGCGGCGGCGAGACCTACGTGCGCTCGACGCCCAACGTCTGGGCCGCCATGACCTACGATCCCGCCACCAACACGATCTTCATGCCGGTCGGTAACGCCGCCATCGACCTGTGGGGTGCCGAGCGCACGCCGGAAGACGAGGAATACGGTGGCACCATGCTGGCGCTTGACGCCACCACCGGCGAAGAGAAGTGGCACTACCAGACGGTGCGCCATGACCTCTGGGACTACGACGTGCCGATGCAGCCGACGCTGATCGATTTCCCCGACGGCGAGGGATCGACCACCCCGGCGCTGACCTTCGGCACCAAGGTCGGCCAGATCTTCGTGCTGGATCGCCTGACCGGCGAACCGCTGACCGAGGTCATCGACAAGAAAGTTCAGCCGGCGAATATCCCCAACGAGAAATACGCTCCGACCCAGCCAGTCTCCGTGGGCATGCCGCAGATCGGCGCCCAGCACCTGACCGAGGCGGACATGTGGGGCGCCACGCCCTTCGACCAGCTGATGTGTCGCTACATCTTCAAGGGCTACCGCTACGACGGCTTGTTCACCGCACCGGACACCGACTATTCGCTGTCCTTCCCGGGCTCGCTCGGCGGCATGAACTGGGGCGGCTTCTCCTACGACCCGACCGCCCAGACGCTCTACGTCAACGACATGCGCCTGGGCCTGTGGGTCCACATGGAACCGCAGGACGAGAACGCCGCGGCCTCCGACGGCGGCGAGGCCGTCAACGCGGCCATGGGCGCGGTGCCGCTCAAGGGCACGCCCTACTCGGTGGTCAAGGACCGCTTCCTGTCGCCGCTGGGCATTCCCTGCCAGGAGCCGCCGTTCGGCACCCTGACCTCAATCGACATGAAGACCCAGTCGGTCAACTGGGAGGTGCCGCTGGGCACCATCCAGGACACCGTGATGTTCGGCACCAAGCTGCGCCTGCCGATGCCGGTCGGCATGCCGACCATCGGCGGCTCGCTGACCACCCAGGGCGGCCTGACCTTCTTCGCCGCGACCCAGGACTACTGGCTGCGCGCCTTCGACTCCGCCACCGGCGAGGAAGTGTGGAAGGCTCGCCTGCCGGTCGGCAGCCAGGGCACGCCGATCGCCTATCGGTCGCCGGAGACGGGCAAGGAGTACATCGTCATCTCCGCCGGCGGTGCGCGCCAGTCGCCGGATCGCGGCGACTACGTCATTGCCTACGCGCTGCCGGACGCACTCACGAACTGAGCTCGACCGCCACGCACGACGATCCGCGGGGGCCTTCGGGCCCCCGCGTTACGTTGTGAGCCCGGCCTCCCCCCTACACGAACACCGGCGCAGGGCATACGCTGAAGAGGAGACGTCACCGACCTCGAAGGAGGAGCCGATGCCTCATACCCAGGTGAAATACGGCCCCACGGACGCGCTGCTGGTGGTCGACATGCAGAACGACTTCTGCGAGGGCGGCGCCCTGGCCGTCGCCGGCGGCAACGCCCTGGTGCCGGGCATCAATGCCGAGATCGCCGCCGCCCGGACGGGCGACGCGCTGATCATCGCCTCCCGGGACTGGCACCCCATCGACCACGTCAGCTTCGTCCACCGCGGCGGTCCCTGGCCGGTGCACTGCGTGCAGGACACCCCGGGCGCGGCCTTCCATCCTGACCTCGATCTCGACGACGCCACCCTGCGCGTCAGCAAGGCCACCGCCTTCGACGCCGACGCCTATTCGGCCTTCGACGGCACCGGCCTGGCCGGCTACCTGCGCGAACGCGGCGTCACCCGGGTGATCGTCTGCGGCCTGGCGCTGGACGTCTGCGTGCGCGCCACGGTGCTCGACGCCAGGCAAGCGGGCTTCGAGACATGGCTGCTCGAATCGCTCAGCGCGGCGGTGGACCCGGACGCCGTGGCCGACTGTCGGGCCGCCTTCGCCGAGGCCGGCGCCGCGGTGATGCCATGAGGGGCACCAGCATGAGCCATATCGCCCCGCTGAGCGTCGACGACGACGAGCTGGTGCTGCTCACCGATCTCTACCAGCTGACCATGACCCAGGCCTACTGGAAGGAGGGCATGGCAGAATCGGCCACCTTCAGCCTGTACTTCCGCCGGCTGCCGCCCGAGCGGCGCTTCATGCTCGCCTGCGGCCAGCAGTACGCCGCCGAACGGGTCAGCCGGCTGCGCTTCACCGATCGCGTCCTGGCCAGGCTGGCCGAGGTCGATCATCTGGAGCCGGCCTTCCTCGACTGGCTGGCCGACTGGCGCTTCGAGGGCGACATCTGGACGCTGCCCGAGGGCACGCCGGTGTTCGCCGATGAGCCGCTGCTGGAAGTCGACGCGTCCATCGCCCAGGCCCAGCTGCTCGAGAGCCTGATCATGAATCTGGTGCAGCTCGAGACCGTGCTGGCCTCCAAGGCGGTGCGCGTGGTGATGGCGGCCCGTGGCCGGCCGGTGGTGGACTTCGGCCTGCGCCGCATGCACGGCGTGGACGCGGCGGTGCGCGGGGTGCGCGCCTATCGCGCGGCGGGGCTTTCCGGCACCAGCAACGTGCTCGGCGGGCTGCGCCACGGCCTGGCGCTCAACGGCACCATGGCCCACAGCTATGTGCTGGCCCACGACAGCGAGCGCGAGGCCTTCCGCGCCTTCGCCCGCCACTATCCCGGCACCACCCTGCTGGTGGATACCCACGACACCCTGGCCGGCGTCGAGAAGCTGATCGCGCTGATGCGGGAGGAAGCGGGACTGGAGGTCGGCGCCATCCGGCTCGACTCCGGCGACCCGGGCGAGCTGGCACGCGACGCCCGGGCGCTGCTGGACGCAGCCGGTCATGCGGAGGTGAAGATCGTCGCCAGCAGCGGCCTCGACGAGCACGCCATCGAGGCGCTGCTGGCCGACGGCGCGCCGATCGACGCCTTCGGCGTCGGCACCCGGATGGGCGTGGCCGCCGACGCCCCGGTCATCGACCTGTCCTACAAGCTGGTGGAATACGCCGGGGAACCGACGATCAAGCACTCCCCCGGCAAGATCAATCTGCCCGGGCGCAAGCAGGTGTTCCGCCGCCACGACGCCCACGGCGGCTATATCGGCGACGTCATCGCCGGCCGCGACGAGCGCGTGGAGCACGCGACGCCGCTGCTGGTGCCCTGCGTGGTGAACGGTCAGGCGGCGCCAGACGCGATGGCGGCGGCCGACACCGCCCGGGAGCGGGTCGCCCGGGACCTCGAGCGCCTGCCGGCCAAGCTGCGCCGGCTAGCGCCACTCGAGGGCGAAGGCGGCTATCCGGTCACGCTGTCCGAGCGCCTCGCCCGCCAGGCCGGCGAGGCGCCATGACGGTTTTCCTGACTCCAGCGCCACTCCTTACAGCAGCTCGTTGAAGCGTGCCAGCCAGGCCGGATGCGCCGGCCAGGCCGGGGCGGTCACCAGCTTGCCGCTGACGATGGCCTCGTCCATGCCGATCTCGGCATAATCGCCGCCGGCCAGATGCACCTCCGGGGCGCAGGCGGGATAGGCCGAGACCCGGTAATCGGCCAGCGACACCGCGGCGGCCAGCAGCTGGGCGCCGTGGCAGATCGCGGCCACCGGCTTGTCGGCGTCGAAGAAGTGACGCACCAGCTCCAGCACCCGCTCGTCCAGGCGCAGGTACTCCGGCGCCCGGCCGCCGGGAATCACCAGCGCGTCGTAGTCGTCGGCGGCGACCTCGGCGAAGGTGGCGTTGAGGGTGAAGTTGTGCCCCGGCTTCTCGGTGTAGGTCTGGTCGCCCTCGAAATCGTGAATGGCGGTGCGGATACTGTCGCCCTCGCGCTTGTCGGGACACACCGCCTCCACCTGATGGCCCATGGCCTGCAGGGCCTGGAACGGCACCATGATCTCGTAGTCCTCGACGAAGTCGCCGGCGATAAGCAGCAGTCTGGCCATGACAACACCTCCTGTGAAAGACGAAAATGGGAGCCTGCCTCGCCAGCCTAACCGCTCGCCGATGACTCGGCCATGTCATCGATTCGGACATGTCATCGAGATAGCCATCGACAAGGCCGTCGAGCATGTCGGCGGGGAACCCGACGGCCGCCGCGCCCTCTCAATCGAACCATGCCCTCTTGCCTCGCGAGGACTGCCCGATGCCGATTCTCCTTCCGCGCCGCGCCCGGCTGCTGGGCCTGGCGCTGTGCCTCACCGCCCTGCCGAGCCTGGCCGCCACCGCGCCCCGGCCCTTCGACGCCCGCTACCACCTGGAAGTCTCGGGCTGGCCCGACGTCGATATCCAGCACCGCCTGGCACACGAGACCGGCCACTGGCAGAGCGAGATGCGCGCCAGCCTGCCCGGCGCCAGCGGCCACGAATGGGGCCGCTTCCGGCTCGACGCCGACCGCATCCACTCGCTGCACTACGCCGCCGGCTACTCGCTGCTGGGCATCCGCCGCTCCTACTCGCTGGACGACGCCGCTCTCGCCCCGCTGCCCGACCGCCAGAGCGCGCTGGTGGCGCTGGCCCGGCGCGTCATCGACGACGCCGACGGTCAGGGCCGGCTGCGCTACCGCGATCACCGCGGTCGCGAGAAGCGGCTCGACTACCGGGTGCTGGACCGCGACCCCGTGACGCTGCCGGCCGGGCACTTCGAGGCGGTGCACGTGGCCCTCACCGAGCCCGACGAGGACGATCGCCGCATGGAGATGACCTTCGACGCCCGGCGTCCGGGCCTGCTGCTGGGCATGGACTACTATCGCGACGGGGAGCGCAAGAGCCGGCTATCGCTGACCCGGTTCGGCGACGACTGACGCCGCTGCCATGGCGGCGGCAAGCTGCTAGAGTGGGCGGTTTTGGCCGTCGCCGACGGCCCGAACGACACGAAGAGAAGGAACTCTCGCCATGCTCTCCGGACTGCTGATCGTCCTGCTGCCGCTGATCCTGGGCTACCTGGTCCGGGTGCATCGCGACGCCGTCATGGCGGCCATCAACCGCGGCGTCAACGCCTCGATCTACGCCATCCTGCTGCTGATGGGCGTAAGTCTGGCCGGGCTCGACGACCTCGGCGGCCAGCTCTCGCGCATGGGCGGCCAGGCCCTGGCGCTGCTCGCCGTGACCTCGGCCTGCAATCTCGCCGCCCTGGGCTGGCTGTCGCGTCGGCTGAGCCTCGAGGTCGACCCCGGTCGCGCCGTGGCCGGCGCGCCTACCAGCAAGCTGGCCGCCATGGCCGGCTCGCTGGCGCTGGTCGGGGTGGTGGTCGCCGGCATCGTGCTCGGCCTTACGATCCATGCCCTGTTCGGCGCCGCCGAGGCGCCCTTCGCCTGGGCCGGACGCCTCTCGGAATGGGTGCTCTACGCCCTGCTGGCGCTGATCGGCTGCCAGCTCAGGAACTCCGGCATGCCGCTCAGGCAGATCCTGCTCAACCGCCACGGGCTGGCCATCGCCGTGGCCCTGGGGGCGAGTTCGCTGCTCGGCGGGCTGCTCGCCGCCCCGCTGCTCGACCTGCGCTGGAACGAGGGCCTGGCCATGGCCGCCGGCTTTGGCTGGTACTCGCTGTCCGGCATCCTGATCGGCGACGCGCTCGGCCCGCTGCTCGGCGGCGTGGCCTTCTTCAACGACCTGGGCCGCGAGCTGCTGGCCTTCGTGATGATCCCGCTGGTGATCGGCCGCCATCCGGCGCTGGCCATCGGCTACGGCGGCGCCACCTCGATGGATTTCACCCTTCCCGTCATCCAGCAGCACGGCGGCGTGAGCTGCGTGCCGGTGGCGGTGGTCTCGGGCTTTATCCTCTCGTTGCTCTCGCCGCCGCTGATCCTGTTTCTGCTGACGCTGTAACGCTGTCCTCGGACACCATCCTCTCGCTGCGCTCTCTGTCTTCACGCCGCTGATCCTGTTCCTGCTGACGCTGCAGGCCACAACGAAAACGCCCGCGACCGAGGTCGCGGGCAAGCATCGAAACAGCGCTCGGTCGGAGCCCTCGCGTCAGAACCAGATCTCGCTCTGCACCCCGAAGGTCCACTCGTCACCGGTGAAGCCGTCGCTGCCAAAGGCATCATCCGCGGAATAGTCGTTGAGCTCCTCGTCCCAGTCGCTCCATGAAGCGAACAGGCGAATCTCCGGACGCTGCCAGAAGCCGCCCACCTGGGGCTTGAAGGTCGGGGCGACGGTGAGCTTGGTATAGCCGCCCTCGACGGCATTCCGGCTGCTGTACCCCTGGGGGTCGAGGTCCATCCACTGGTAGCTGCCCTCGTACTGCATCTCGAAGTTCTCGGTCAGCTCGTTGGCCAGGCGCACGTTGAAGGTCGCCCAGTCATACTGGTCGCCCTCGACATAGCGATCCTCGCTGGTCTCGGCCAGGATCGCCGGCGCCACGCGCCACTTGGGCGCCAGATAGGTGGTGCCGTACAGCGCGAGGCGGGTCGCGGTGGCATCCTCGCTCAGGTCGCCGTTGGAACCGAGGCTCTTGGTCTCGGCCCCCAGCCCCTCGCCGTGCAGTACCGCCGCCTTGAAGCTGCCGTCGCTCAGGCCGAAGAAGCTGTCGCCGTGATAGGCCACCATGGTGTGGACGCCGTCATCCGCGGCATCGACGTTGCCCTCGGTCATGCGCTCGTCGTTGTCAGTGGCGTTCATGCCGCTGACCATCCACTGCCAGTTTCCGAAGTAGTTGTTGGACGTGAGAATCAGGTTATCGGTGCTGCCGGTGTCCTCTACCGGGTTCATGCTGTCGACCGGGAAGTCAGTGAAGCTACGTCCGTAAAGGGACAGGTTCGACGTCCAGTTGTCGGCCAGCTGCATGTCGTAGATGCCGCCACCGGTACCGGCCAGGAAGATGACGTCACTGTCCATCCAATGGATATCGAAGTTGTCGCGGTCGAAGCGCTTGCCGGCCCAGATGGAGGCATTCTCGAAGGGCCCGGTGAAGCTCGGCAGATCGCTGAGTTCGACGTAGACCTGGCGCACGTTGAGGCTGGACTCGTCGGACGTCCAGTCGTTACTGGTCTCGACGCCGTCGGCGATCATGGTGCGATAGTGGGCCTTGGCGCCGTTATCGAAGCGCATCTTGTAGTTCAGCACGGCCTCGGCGTAGGTATCCGGCTCGTTGCCCAGACGCCCCACGGCGCCACCCTGGGCGCCCGCCGGCGTCAGATAGGGGCCGCCCTCGGCGCTCTTGCCACCGTCACCGATCAGCAGCCCCGAGCGGGCATAGGCGTTGAAGGAGAAGCCTTCCTCGCCGCTGGCCTGGCGCTCCACGGCCGCCAGCCGGGATTCCAGCTCCTCGCCGGACAGGCGCTCTGCCATCTCCTGCTCGGCCTCGTCGGCGCGGCGTTCGGCGGCCGCAGCACGCTGTTCGGCAGCGACGATGCGCTGCTCGAGTTCGGCCAGGCGGGACTCGAGGTCGCTCGAGGTCTGGGCACTGGCCAGGCCGCTGGCGCTCAGGGCGGCGGCGGCAACGGCCATGACGAGCGGTGACTTGCGCGGGCGTTGGGTCGGAATTGTCATCGTGATCAATGCCTTTGTTGTTGTCGCGTGAGATCTCGATTGCGTCCGGGGCAAGCCCGCGCGACCCGACCATGGGCAACACGGCGCGTCCGAACTTAATCGTTTCAGACGGTAGTGGGAATAAAACACGAAAAACACCCGACTTATGTCTAAAAGCCAATGCAATCCTCAAAAAAACAGTAATTAAACGACATTTGGCGCCCATGGACGGCTTTTTCACGACCAAAGTCTAGGTTGCGCCACGGACGTCTCGTCGCTTAACTGAGCGTCAAATCTTAAACGATTAAGACGCGTCGGCATCGCTCTCGTCATCGTCATGCCGACCCCGACAACAACAAGCGACGAGGATATGCCATGCAACGCAAATCCCTGGTTCTCTCTGGACTCGCCCTGCTGGGCGCTTCATGCGCCACCCCGGCCCTGTCGGCCGAGCTGACCATTTCCTGCGGCGCGGTGGGCGCCGAGCTAGAGCTCTGCCAGCAGGGTGTCGAAGCCTGGGAGGCCGAGACCGGCCATGAGGTCGAGATCGTCTCCACCCCCAACTCCTCCACCGAGCGGCTGTCGCTCTACCAGCAGATCCTGTCGGCCCGCTCCGGCGATATCGACGTGCTGCAGATCGACGTGGTCTGGCCGGGCCTGCTGGCCAACCACCTGCTCGACCTGAAGGAGACCCTCGGCGCGGACGCCGCCGCCGGCCACTTCGACGCCATCGTCGCCAACAACACCATCGATGACCGGCTGGTGGCGATGCCCTGGTTCACCGATGCCGGCGTGCTCTACTACCGCAAGGATCTGCTGGCGCAATACGGCTTCGCGCCGCCCGAGACCTGGCAGCAGCTGACCGATATCGCCACCGAGGTCCAGGCCGCCGAGCGCCAGGCCGGCAACGACCAGATGTGGGGCTATGTGTTCCAGGGCCGCGCCTACGAGGGGCTGACCTGCAACGCCCTGGAGTGGGTGGCCAGCCAGGGCGGCGGCACCATCGTCGACGCCGACGGCGAGATCACCATCGACAACGCGAACGCCGCCGCGGCGCTCGACCTGCCCGCCGGCTGGATCGGCGAGATCACCCCTCAGGGGGCGCTCAACTACACCGAGGAAGAGGCCCGCGGCATCTTCCAGTCCGGCAATGCGGTGTTCATGCGCAACTGGCCCTATGCCTGGTCGCTGGCCCAGAGCGAGGACAGCGAAGTGGCCGGCAAGGTCGGCGTCATCAAGCTGCCTCATGGGCCGAATGGCGAGAGCGCGGCCGCACTGGGCGGCTGGAACCTGGCGGTATCCAAATACAGCGAGAATCCCGAACTCGCCTCCGAGCTGGTGGCCTACCTGACCGGCGAGGCCGAACAGAAACGCCGCGCCATCGAGGCAGCCTACAACCCCACCATCACCTCGCTCTACGCGGACGAGCAGGTGCTCGAGGCGGTGCCCTTCTTCGGCACCCTCTACGACACCTTCACCAACGCCGTGGCCCGTCCCTCCGCCGTCACCGGCGACAACTACGGCCGCGTCAGCAACGCCTTCTTCAACGCCGCCCACGCGGTGCTGTCCGGCGATCAGAGCGGCGCCGAGGCGGTCTCGCAGCTGGACGGCGAGCTGTCGCGCATCAAGCGTCGTCGCTGGTAATCCGGGAGGCCCACCATGTCGACACCCATCACCGAACAGGCGACGCCCGCACGGCGTCGCCCCCGGGCGGGCTACCGCGGCACCAAGGTACGCCGCCAGCGGGTCCGCGCCGCCTGGAGCTATCTCGCGCCGATGCTGGTCGCGCTGGCCCTGGTGGCCGGCTGGCCGCTGCTCCGCACCTTCTACCTGAGCCTCACCGATGCCTCGCTGTCGGACACCGCCGGTGCCACCTTCATCGGCCTCGAGAACTACCTGGTCTACGACGACGGCGCCTGGTACGGCCTGCTCACCGATCCCGTGTGGTGGACCTCGGTGTGGAACACCGTCTACTTCAGCGTCGTGTCGGTGTCGCTGGAGGTGGTCTTCGGCATCATCGTCGCCCTGCTGCTCAACGCCGAGTTCAAGGGCCGCATGCTGGTGCGGGCCGCGGTGCTGATTCCCTGGGCCATCCCCACCATCGTCTCGGCCAAGATGTGGGCCTGGATGCTCAATGACCAGTTCGGGATCATCAACCACCTGCTGATGGCGCTGGGACTGATCGACGCGCCCCTGGCCTGGACCGCCGACGCCGATCTCTCCATGTGGGCGGTGATCATGGTCGACGTGTGGAAGACCATTCCCTTCGTCGCCCTGCTGGTGCTGGCCGCCCTGCAGATGCTGCCCAAGGACTGCTACGAGGCCGCCGAGGTCGACGGCATTCATCCGGTCAAGGTGTTCTTCCGCGTGACCCTGCCGCTGATCACCCCGGCGCTGCTGGTGGCGGTGATCTTCCGCCTGCTCGATGCCCTGCGCGTGTTCGACGTGATCTACGTGCTGACCTCCAACTCGACCAGCACCATGACCATGTCGATCTACGCCCGCCAGCAGCTGGTGGAATTCCAGGACGTGGGGTATGGCAGTGCCGCCTCGACGCTGCTGTTCCTGATCATCGCCCTGGCCGTGGTGATCTATCTGTACCTGGGCCGCCGTCAACTGGGAGTCGATCAATGAACCCGTATCAGCTCATCAAGCTCGCCAAGCGCGTCGGCCTCTACGCCCTGATCGCCGTGGTGATGGTCTACGCCATCTTTCCCTTCTACTACGCCGTGATCACCTCGCTGAAGCCGTCCAGCGAGCTGTTCCGGGTCGACTTCTGGCTGTCGTCGCTGGACTTCTCCAACTACGTGGCGATCTTCAGCGAGGGCAGCTTCGTACGGGCCATCTTCAACTCCATCTTGGTGGCGGTGTCGGTGGTGGCCATCGCCCTGCTGCTGGGCATCACCGCCTCCTATGCCCTGGGCCGGGTGCGCTTCCGCGGTCGCACCACGGTGATGCTGACGATCCTCGGCGTGTCGATGTTCCCCCAGGTGGCGGTGCTCTCCGGCCTGTTCGAGGTGATCCGCACGCTGAACCTCTACAACAATCCGGGCGGGCTGATCCTGAGCTACACCATCTTCACCCTGCCCTTCACCGTCTGGGTGCTGACCACCTTCATGCGCCAGCTGCCCATGGAGCTGGAGGAAGCCGCGATCATGGACGGCGCCACGCCCTGGGTCACCATCACTCGCGTGTTTCTGCCGCTGATGTGGCCGGCCATGGCCACCACCGGGCTGCTGGCCTTCATCGCCGCCTGGAACGAGTTCCTGTTCGCCCTGACCTTCACCCTCACCGACGACCAGCGCACCGTGCCGGTAGCCATCGCCCTGATCTCCGGCGGCAGCCAGCACGAGCTGCCCTGGGGCCCGATCATGGCCGCCTCGGTCACCGTCACCGTGCCGCTGGTGATTCTGGTAATGATCTTCCAGCGCCGCATCGTCTCCGGCCTCACCGCCGGCGCCGTCAAGGGCTGAGCCTCATGTCATCAAGGACCATGACCATGCAAGACAACCTGAGCTGGTGGCGCGGCGGCGTCATCTACCAGATCTATCCGCGCAGCTTCATGGACGCCAACGGCGACGGCATCGGCGACCTGGCCGGCATCACCGAGAAGCTCGACTACGTGGCGAGCCTGGGCGTCGACGGCATCTGGCTGTCGCCCTTCTTCACCTCGCCGATGAAGGACTTCGGCTACGACGTCAGCGACTACCGCGACGTCGACCCGATGTTCGGCACCCTGGACGACTTCAAGGCGCTGCTGGCACGGGCCCACGAGCTGGGCCTGAAGGTGATGATCGATCAGGTGATCAGCCATGCCTCCGACCAGCATCCCTGGTTCCAGCAGAGCCGTCAGGACCGCACCAATTCCAGGGCCGACTGGTTCGTGTGGGCCGACCCCAAGCCGGATGGCACGCCGCCCAACAACTGGCTGTCGATCTTCGGCGGCTCGGCCTGGACCTTCGACTCCCGGCGCCGGCAGTACTATCTGCACAACTTCCTGGCCAGCCAGCCGGACCTCAACTTCCACCATCCCGAGGTCCGTCAGGCCCAGCTCGACAACCTGCGCTTCTGGCTGGAGCTCGGCGTCGACGGCTTTCGCCTGGACACCGTCAACTTCTACTTCCACGACGCCGAACTCACCGACAACCCGCCGGTGCCGGCGGGCGAGGCCAAGACGCTCGGCGCCCCGGACAGCAACCCTTACACCTGGCAGCGCCACGTGCATGACCTCAGCCGTCCGGAGAACCTCGACTTCCTGCGCGAGCTGCGCGCGCTGATGGACGCGTTCCCGGGGACCACCACGGTAGGCGAGATCGGTGACGACAGCCCGCTCGAACGCATGGCCGAATACACCGCCGGCGGCGACAAGCTGCACATGGCCTACGGCTTCGATCTGCTCAACGAACCGCATTCGCCGGCCTATATCCGCGAGGTGATCGAACGCTTCCAGCGACTGGCCGGCGATGCCTGGCCGTGCTGGGCGCTGTCGAACCACGACGTGGTGCGCAGCGCGACCCGCTGGGGCGCCGACGAGGACCCGCTGGCCTATCCCAAGGTGACGCTGGCCATGGTGCTGTCGCTGCGCGGCAGCGTCTGTCTCTACCAGGGCGAGGAGCTCGGCCTGCCCGAAGCCGAGGTGCCCTTCGAGCGCCTCCAGGATCCCTACGGCAAGGTGCTGTGGCCGGAATTCAAGGGCCGCGACGGCTGCCGCACACCGATGCCCTGGACCGACGGGCCCCAGGCCGGCTTCACCACCGCTACCGTGGAGCCCTGGCTGCCGATCGACGCACGCCACCTGCCGCTGGCCGTGGCGCGCCAGCAGGATGACGCCGACTCGGTGCTCAATGCCACACGCCGCCTGCTGTCCTTCCGCCGCGAACACCCGGCGCTGATCGACGGCGACCTCGAACTGGTCGACGTCGGCGACGACCTGCTCGGCTTCATCCGCGAAGGGCACGACGAACGCCTGCTGTGCGTGTTCAATCTCGGCGGCGAGCCCATGAGTACGACGCTGCCCATGTCCGGCCCTCCGCTCACCGGCCATGGCTTCGACGCCTCGCTCGACGACGACACCCTGACGCTGCCGCCCTATCAGGCGGCCTTTCTTCAGCTCGACCGATAACACCCGACAAGAAAGCCGGCCCCGAGAGGCCGGCGAGGAGTCGCAAGATGGCAAGCGTGACGCTCGACAAGCTCAACAAGGTCTTCGGCCACACCCATATCATCAAGGACGTCGACCTCGAGATCGGCAACGGCGAGTTCGTGGTCTTCGTCGGCCCCTCGGGCTGCGGCAAGTCCACCCTGCTGCGGCTGATCGCCGGGCTGGAATCGATCACCGACGGCGACCTGAAGATCGCCGGGGACGTGGTCAACGACCTGCCGCCCCGGGAACGCGGCGTGGGCATGGTGTTCCAGTCCTACGCGCTCTACCCGCACATGACCGTCTACGAGAACATGGCCTTCGGCCTCAAGCTGGCCAAGACCGCCGGCGACACGGTCCACGAGCGGGTGATGGAGACCGCCCGCATCCTGCAGCTCGAGGAGCTGCTCGAGCGCAAGCCGAAGGCGCTCTCCGGCGGCCAGCGCCAGCGCGTGGCGATGGGCCGGGCCATGGCGCGGGAACCGCGCATCCTGCTGTTCGACGAGCCGCTGTCCAACCTCGACGCCTCGCTGCGCGTGCAGATGCGCAACGAGATTGCCCGCCTTCACCATCGGCTGGGCTCGACCATGGTCTACGTCACCCACGACCAGGTCGAGGCCATGACCCTGGCCGACAAGATCGTGGTGCTGCGCGCCGGGCGCATCGAGCAGGTCGGCAGCCCGCAGACGCTCTATCAGCAGCCCGCCACCAAATTCGTGGCCGGCTTCATCGGCTCGCCGACCATGAACTTCATGCCGGCGGAGCTCCTGGGTGGCGATGACCAGGGATGCAAGATCCAGGCGGCGGGGCTCGGCGAACTGGCCCTGCCCCAGGACGCCGGCGGCGAGTCTCCCGGCGCCGAGCTGACGCTGGGCGTGCGTCCCGAGCACCTGCGCCTGGCCGAAGCCGAGGGCGACAACGCCTTCGAGATCGTCAACGTCGAGTATCTGGGCAACGAGGTCTACGTCTACCTGGAGCCCAAGGCCGGCGACACCCTGCTGATCCATCGCAGCGAGGCCCCTAGCCGCTGGGCGATCGGCCAGCGCGTGGCGCTGGTGCCGGAGCTCGAGCACGTCCACCTGTTCGACGGCCAGGACCGCGCCCTGGCGATGATCGGACAGCGCCGCGCCGCCTGATCCGGCCCCGGATTTCCCCTTACTCTTCTCACCGTGACGGGAGCCTCGGCTCTCGTCCCCGGAGACTCGTATGCCGCTGACTCCCCTTCGACGCGACGACCAGCCGGACTGGTGGCGCGGCGCGGTGATCTACCAGGTCTACCCGCGCAGCTTTCTGGACACCAACGGCGACGGCATCGGCGACCTGCAGGGCGTGATCGACCGGCTCGATTACATCGCCTCTCTGGGCGTCGATGCCATCTGGCTGTCGCCCTTCTTCACCTCGCCGATGAAAGACTTCGGCTACGACGTCAGCGACTATCGCGGCGTCGATCCGATGTTCGGCACCCTCGAGGACGTCGACCGCCTGGTCGAGGCGGCCCATGCCCGCGGCCTCAAGGTCACCATCGACCAGGTGCTGTCCCACAGCTCCGACCAGCATCCCTGGTTCCAGCAGAGCCGCCAGAGCCGCGACAATCCCAGGGCCGACTGGTACGTGTGGGCCGATCCCAAGCCCGACGGCGCCCCGCCCACCAACTGGCAGGCCATCTTCGGCGGCTCCGCCTGGCAGTGGGACACCCGCCGCTGCCAGTACTACCTGCACAACTTCCTGGCCGAGCAGCCGGACCTCAACTTCCGCAATCCGGAAGTCGTGGAAGCCATCCTCGGCGAGGTACGTTTCTGGCTGGAACGCGGCGTCGACGGCTTCCGTCTGGATGCCATCAACTTCTGCACCCACGGCGATCTTCGGGATAATCCTCCCAGAGAGGAGGTCGTGGAGGGCTTTATCGGGGTACGCCCCGACAACCCCTACGGCTACCAGCGCCACCTGTACGACAAGACCCAGCCGGAGAACCTGGCCTTCCTCGAACGGCTGCGCGCGCTGCTCGACGAGTATCCCGGTACCACCAGCGTCGGGGAGGTCGGCGACGACGATGCCCTGGGCGTGATGGCCGACTACACCCGGGGCGGCAACCGGCTGCACATGTGCTACTCCTTCAACCTGCTCACCGAGCAGGCCGCGCCCGAGGACCTGCTGGCACCGCTGACCGAGATGGAGGCCCGCATCGGCGACGGCTGGCCGTGCTGGGCGCTGGGCAACCACGACGTCACCCGCCTCGCTACCCGCTGGGGCGCCGAGGGCGAGGCCGCCAGGCTGCGGCTCTATCTCGCCTTCCTGCTCACCCAGCGCGGCAGCGTCTGCCTCTATCAGGGCGAGGAGCTGGGCCTGCCCGAGGCCGAGCTCACCTTCGAGCAGCTGGTCGACCCGGCCGGCATCACCTTCTGGCCGAGCTACAAGGGACGCGACGGCTGCCGCACCCCCATGCCCTGGCGGGCCGAAGCGCCCCACGGCGGCTTCTCCAGCGCTTCACCCTGGCTGCCGCTGCCGGACGCCCACCGCGCCCTGGCCGTGGATCGTCAAGAGCGCGATCCGGACTCGCTGCTCAACGCCACCCGCGCCTTCCTGGCCTTCCGCCGCCGGCACCCCTCCCTGGTCAAGGGCGAGATCCGCTACCACCCGCTGCGCGACGACGTCATCTGCCTCGAGCGGGTGCATGGCGACGAGCGGCTGCTGGTGGCGCTCAATTTCGCCGACGCGACCCGCGAACTCGACGCTCCCGGGAGCGCCTGTGCCCTCGACGACGCGCCGGTGATGATCAACGGCGTCTGGCGGGATGGCCGACTGACGCTTCCCTCCTGCGGCATCGCCATCGCCCGCTGCCCGGACGACGTCCGCTGGACACCCGCTCCCTGAGCGTCGATGCCGGGAGGCCCCCTCCTGGCAAGACATGACGGCATGGCCCCAACAACGACAAGACGAGGATCCCATGAAGACATCGATTCGCCTGCTCACCCCGCATCGCCCACTGATCGCCGGCCTGCTGCTCGGCGGCTCGGCGCTGGCCGCCGGGCCCGCGCTCGCCACCGAGATCGCCATCGCCTGCGGCTCCGGCGATGCCGCCGACTACTGCCCGACCGCGGCCCGGCTCTGGGCCGAGACGACCGGCAACAGCGTAAAGGTCGTCTCCACGCCCAACGGCACCACGGAGAAGCTGTCGCTGTATCAGCAGCTCTTGGGCAGCGAATCCAGCGATGTGGACGTGCTGATGGTGGATATCGTCTGGCCGGGTATGCTGGGCAACCATCTGGCCGATCTCTCGGAGTACCTGCCCGAGGACGCCACCGACGGCTTCTTTCCGGCGCTGATCGACAACAACACCGTCGATGGCCGCCTGGTCGCGCTGCCCTGGTACACCGACGCCGGCCTGCTCTACTACCGCAAGGATCTGCTCGAGAAATACGACCGGGAGGTGCCGACCACCTGGCAGCAGCTGACCGAGACGGCCCGGTTCATCCAGACCGCCGAGCGCGAGGGTGGCAACGACGACTTCTGGGGCTACAGCTTCCAGGGACGCGCCTACGAGGGACTGACCTGCAACGCTCTCGAGTGGGTCGCCAGCTACGGCGGCGGCACCCTGGTCGACGGTCAGGGAGACGTCACCATCGACAATCCCCGCGCCGCCGCGGCGCTGGACATGGCCGCCTCCTGGATCGGCACCATCGCGCCGGAGGGCGCGCTGAACCACACCGAGGAAGAGACCCGCGGCATCTTCCAGTCCGGCAACGCGCTGTTCCTGCGCAACTGGCCCTACGTCTGGTCGCTGGCCAACGGCGAGGGCAGCGAGGTAGCCGGCAAGATCGGCATGGCGCCGCTGCCCCGCGGCCCGGAGGGCGAGCCCGCCGCCACCCTCGGCGGCTGGAACTTCGCCGTGTCGCGCTATTCCGAGCATCCCCGGCTGGCCGCCGATCTGGCCGCCTTCATCACCTCCCCCGCGCAGCAGAAGGCCCACGCCCTGGAGAAGGGCATGAACCCCACCCGTGAAGCGCTCTACCAAGACGAGGAGGTGCTGGCCCGCAACCCCTCCATGAGCGATCTCTACGAGACCCTCGCCAACGGCGTGCCGCGTCCGGCCACCGTCACCGGCGATGCCTATGCGCGGGTCTCCAACGCCTTCTTCAACCGCACCCACCAGGTGCTCTCCGGCGAGCTGGACGGCGCCAGCGCGGTCCAGCAGCTGGGCCGCGAACTCGAGCGTCTCGGCCGGCGCGGCTGGTAGGCCCCTTCCTGCCGCCCGGCCACAGACGCCACGGCCGGGCGGCCACTCCCTGTCAGCGAAAGGTATCCTTGCATGACGCTTTCCCAACGACGTCGGGACGCCCGGCACGACTGGTGGCGCGGCGCCACGATCTACCAGATCTATCCGCGTAGCTTCATGGACGCCAACGGCGACGGCATCGGCGATCTGCCCGGTATCACCTCGCGGCTCGAGCACGTGGCGAGCCTCCATGTCGACGCCATCTGGCTGTCGCCCTTCTTTACCTCGCCGATGGACGACTTCGGCTACGACGTCGCCAACTATCGCGACGTCGACCCGATGTTCGGCACCCTCGACGACTTCCGCGCCCTGGTCGACCGCGCCCACGAGCTCGGGCTGCGAGTGATCATCGACCAGGTGCTGTCGCACAGCTCGGACCGGCATGCCTGGTTCCAGGAGAGTCGCCAGGACCGCACCAATCCCAGGGCCGACTGGTACGTCTGGGCCGACCCCGAGCCCGACGGCAATCCGCCCAACAACTGGATGGCGGCCTTCAGCGGTCGCGCCTGGACCTTCGACGCCCGGCGCCGGCAGTACTACCTGCACAACTTCCTGCCCAGCCAGCCGGATCTCAACTTCCATCATCCCGAGGTACAGCAGGCCCAGCTCGACAACCTGCGCTTCTGGCTGGAGCTCGGCGTCGACGGCTTCCGCTTCGACGTGGTCAACTACTACTTCCACGACCGCGCCCTGACCGACAACCCGCCGATGCCCCGCGAGCGGGTCCAGCCCGGCAACCCCCAGAGCTATCAGTTCCAGCAGCACAACATCGAGCAAGCGGAAAACCTGGCCTACCTCGAGCGTGTTCGCGCGCTGCTCGACGAATATCCCGGCTCGACCACCGTGGGCGAGATCGGCGGCAACGATCCGCTGCCGACCATGGCCGCCTACACCGCCGGCGACTCGCGACTGCACATGGCCTACACCTTCGACCTGCTGGACAGTACCGGCGACGCACGCGAGCTCCATGAGGTGCTGGCCCGCTTCCGTGAGCTCGGCGACGACACCTGGCCGTGCTGGGCACTCTCCAACCACGACGTCGAGCGCAGCGCCAGCAGCTGGGGCCAGGCGCGTGCTCTGCTGGCGCTGACGGTGCTCTGCTCACTGCGCGGCAGCCTGTGTCTCTATCAGGGCGAGGAGCTGGGCCTGCCTGAGGCCGAACTGGCCTTCGAGGATCTGCAGGATCCGTTCGGCATCAACCTGTGGCCGGAGGTCAAGGGACGCGACGGCTGCCGCACGCCGATGGTCTGGGACGAGACCGCCAACGGCGGCTTCTCCGACCACGGCGTCGCCACCTGGCTGCCGGTCGACCCGCGCCATCGGCCGCTGGCCGTCACGCGCCAGGCGCAGGACACCGACAGCCTGCTGCATCGGGTTCGCCGACTGCTGAAGCAGCGCGCCGGCAGCGATGTCCTGCGCCGCGGCGACCAGCGGCTGATCGCCCCCGAGGCGCTGCCCGACGGCGTCTTCGGCGTGATCCGCACGCTTGGCGACCGGCGACTGCTGTGCCTGGCCCATCTCGGCCATGGCGACACCCCGTCTGATATCGCCCTCGACGGGCTGGCCGCCGGCCTCGAGCACGGCCATGTCCTCGACCTGCCGGGCATGCCGACGCCCCAGCGGCAGGGCGGTGCCCTGCGTCTGTCCCCCGGTGCCGCCGCCTGGCTGGACCTCTCCTGATTCGGACGCCGCCGCGCGGCGGCGGCTGTTCATCGTCACCATGGGCGGCTATGCTAGGCGCCTAACTAAATCGATTCAGACAGCGAGCCTTCCCGTGCCTTCGTCACGCCGTATCACCCTGAAGGAGCTGGCCCGTCACCTCGGGGTGTCCACGGCCAGCGTGTCCAACGCCTTCAACCGCCCGGATCAGCTCTCGCACGCCCTGCGCGAGCGGATCCTCGCGGAGGCTCGGCGCCTGGGCTATCGCGGCCCCGACGCCAAGGCCCGTAGCCTGCGCACCGGCCGCTCGCAGATCGTCGCGGTGCTGCTCGCCGAGAGCCTGACCTACAGCCTCAACGATGCCGTGGCCAGCGAGCTGCTGTCGGGCATCGCCGAGGTGCTGGACGCCCACGGCCACACCCTGCTGCTGCTGTCGGGGCGACAGGCCAACGACCGAATGCCGGACTCGGCGAGCATCGCCGACGGCTTCATCGTCTATGGCCTGATGCCCAGCCCCGCGCTGCTCGGCGACCTGCCTTCGCAGCGCCCCCAGGTCGCGGTGGACTTCGACATCGAGGGCCGGGCCAGCGTCCATGTGGACAACGAGCCCGCGGCTCACGCCATCGCCCGTCATGCGCTGAAGACGCCGCCGCGCCGCGCCGGCATCATCAACCTGCGCCTCACCGAACGGGCCTGCAACGGCCGCATCGACGCCGACCAGGCGCTGCTGTCGGCACATCAGACCATCACTCGCGCGCGGCTGGACGGCTTCTATCGCGCCTTCGACGAGTGCGGCCTCGACCCCGCATCGGTGCCGATGTGGAACATCGAGGAGAACACCTTCGATGTCTGCACGCCTGTGATCGAGGCGATCCTCGACCTTCCCGACGCCGAGCGGCCCGACCTGCTGCTGTGCATGTCCGACCGTATCGCCCTGACGGTGCTGACCCTGGCCGAACGGCGCGGCCTGCGGATTCCCGAGGACCTGCGCATCACCGGCTTCGACGGCATCGCCGAGGGCCAGTATCGCTCGCCGCGACTGACCACGGTCCGCCAGGACAGCGTCGAGAAGGGGCGCATCGCGGCACGCACGGTGCTGGGGCTGGAAGCGGCCACGTCCCGCCTGCTCACCACCGAGCTGCTGGTCGGCGAGACCTGCCCCTGAAGGGACTTGCACCGGAATTGCATCCTCCCGCCGGCTCGTTGCGCTACGCTGGGCCTCTTTGCCGCTGCCGCCAAGAGCCCGTGCCATGTCCCTTCGCCACGCCCTGAACCCGGCCGTGTCCCGACTCGGGGTCAAGCTGTTCGCCATCATTCTGGTGGTCAACGTCGCCATCGCCGGGCTGGTGTTCATCGCCGTGTCGCGCAGCCTCGATCAGGGCTTCATCGAGTATCTGGACCGTACCCAGACCCAGCGCGCCGAGACCCTGGCCACCGGGCTCGCCGACGAGTGGGCGCGGCGCGGCGACTGGCAGTGGCTGCGCCAGTCGCCGCGGGCCTGGCGTCACGTAGTGCGCCGCCAGCTGTGGCCCGGCGAGGCGCCGCCGGAGGGCCTGGAGCGCGGCCTCGGCGATCCCAAGGACTTCGTGCTCCACGACGCCAACGGCCTGCCGGTGATCGGCCTGCCGCCGGACAACGACCTGGAAGCCGCGGAGCTGCGCTGGCTGCCGATCCTCAGCGGCGGCGAGCGGGTCGGCACCCTGGGCTATCGGCCGCCGCAGCAGCTGATGGCACGCATGGATCGCATCTTCCTCTCGCAGCAGCGGCGCAACCTGACCATCATCGTCGTCGCCCTGGGGCTGGCCTCGCTGCTGCTCGCCGGCGGGCTGTCCTGGTGGCTGGGGCGCCGGGCCCGCGGCATGATGCTGGCCACGCGCCGCCTCACCGAGGGCGACTACAGCATTCGGCTGCCCGAGCGCGGTCGCGACGAGCTGTCGAGCCTGTCGCGGGACTTCAACGTGCTGGCCGCCACCCTGGAGGCCAGCCGCGAGGCCCGAAGCCGCTGGGTCTCGGACATCGCCCACGAGCTGCGCACCCCGCTGGCCGTGCTGCGCGGCGAGATCGAGGCGATGCAGGATGGCATCCGCCCGCTGGATCTGGACAGCCTCGGCTCGCTGGGTCAGGAGGTCGGCCAGCTGGAGCGCCTGGTGGCCGACCTGCGGCTGCTGTCGCAGAGCGACGCCGGTGCCCTGGAGGTACAGCTGGCGCCGCTGGACCTGGCTGCCAGCCTGGGCGACCGCCTCGACGAGGCCGATACCTGGCTCAAGGATGCCGACATCACGCTCGAGACCGACATCACCGGCCCGGCCTGGATCCGTGGCGACACCCAGCGCCTGCGCCAGCTGTGGACCAACCTGCTCGACAACACCTGCGCCTACACCCATACGCCAGGACGGCTGAGGGTCACGCTGACTCACGTAGGCGACCATTACCGGCTGTGCTGGGAGGACAGCGCGCCCGGCGTGCCCGAGGCGGAGATGCCGCGGCTCACCGAGCGCCTCTACCGGGTCGAGGGCTCGCGCAACCGCGCCAGCGGCGGCAGCGGCCTGGGCCTGTCGATCGCCATGGCCCTGGCCCGCGCCCACGGCGCCGAGATGACGCCCAGTGCCTCGTCGCTCGACGGGCTATGCTGGACCCTGACCTTCCCCGCCATCGCCGATCATCAGCTCAGGGAGGAAGACGCATGAGCACAACGGAACTCGCGACCGATACCGTCCTGATCGTCGAGGACGAACCCAAGATCGCCCGCCTGGTGGCCGACTACCTGACGGGCAGCGGCTTCACGCCGCATCATGTGGAGCACGGCGACGCCGTGTTGCCTTGGCTGGAGGAGCGCGAGACGCTGCCCGAACTGGTGCTGCTGGACCTGATGCTGCCCGGCACCGACGGCCTGACGCTGTGCCGCGAGATCCGCCAGCGCTGGCCGAAGGTCGCCATCATCATGCTCACCGCTCGGGTCGAGGAGGTCGACCGCCTGCTGGGCCTGGAGCTCGGCGCCGACGACTACATCTGCAAGCCGTTCAGCCCCCGCGAGGTGGTGGCCAGGGCCCGCGCCGTGCTGCGCCGCAGCCGCGCCGCCACCGCGCCGGAGGAGGCACCGGAAGAGGCCCAGCTGAGCCTAGACGACGAGGGCTGGCGGGCGCTGGCCGACGGCCACGACCTGGCGCTGACCGCGGTGGAGTTCCAGCTGCTGCGGGTGATGATGCACTCCCCCGGGCGCATCTTCTCCCGCGAACAGCTGATGGATCACATGTATCGCGACCACCGCATCGTCTCCGAGCGCACCGTGGACAGCCACATCAAGAAGCTGCGCAAGAAGATCGCCGAGGTCTGGCCCGAGCGCGAGATCATCCGCTCGGTCTACGGCGTCGGCTACAAGTACCAGCCGGAGGAGTGATTCCAGGGCGCGCGTCGGACGGCGTCCTCGAAGTTTGCACGCTGGCTGCAAACCGCTTGCACGCCCGGGAGCGACAGTGAGGGTGTCCATTCGAGGCCAAGAGGATTGCCCGAGATGAAACCGACGCACCTGACCCGCAAGCTGTTCGCCCCCGCCCTGCTCGCCGCCGCCATCGCGCCGCTGGCGTTCTCCGCCAGCGCCGGCCAGGGCGGGCCCCACGGCCAGCCCCAGCCGGGCGGCTTCCACGCCGAGCAGCGCGAGGCGCTGTTCGAGCGAGCCGGCATCGACGCCGAGACGCGTGACGAGCTCGCCGAGGCCGAGCAGCAGCACCGCGATGCCCTCCGCGAACTGAACCAGGACTACCGCGAGCAGATCGACGGCATCCTCGATGACGAGCAACGCGCAGCCATCGACGAGGCCCGCCAGGAGATGCGTCAGGAGCACCGCGCCGAGATGCGTGAGGCCAGGCAGGAGCGCGTTGACGCCGTGATCGACGGCTGGGACCTGAACGATGAGACCCGCCAGTCCCTCGACGAGCTGCGCCAGTCCTTCATGGACAACGCCAAGGCGCTGCAGCAGCGGACGTTCGATTCCCGAGACGAGCGCCGCCAGGCCTGGCTGTCACTGCGCGACGAGCACCGCGAGGCCCTGAGCGAGCTGCTGACCGAGGAGCAGATCGGCGAACTGGAACAGGCCATGCGACCGCCCCATGACGGCCCCGGCCATCGCGGCGAGCGAGGCCATCACGGCAAGCCGGGCCCGCATGGCGACGCCGAATAACGCTTCCATTTCAAAAAGTTGACTCCCCTCAACGCCCGGCCCTTGGCCGGGCTTTTTCGTCCCTGAACACTAATTTTGATTCGCCTTTACGGCCGGCAACTTGCAGCCTCCGAGGGATGTGCGTATTTTATTTGAACGTTCATTCAAAAAAGAGTCGCCCCTGCGACAGGAGTCATTTGCGAATGTCGGATAACACCGCCCATCCCGAGCGACGAGATCGCATCAATCGCACCGTCTTCCACGGCAGCGTGACAGGCATCCTGGTCTTCCTGGTGCTGACCATGACGTTCACCGAGGAGGCCGGCGCCTTTTTCGACGCCGCCCTGGCCTGGGTGAGCGACACCTTCGGCTGGTACTACATGCTGGCCGCCGTGGCCTACCTGGTATTCGTCGTCGTCGTCGGCTGCTCCCGCGTCGGCAACATCCGCCTCGGCCCGGACCATGCACGCCCCGAGTTCTCGCTGGTGTCCTGGGCCTCGATGCTGTTCGCGGCCGGCATCGGCATCGACCTGCTGTTCTTCTGCGTCGCCGAGCCGCTATCACACTACCTGACGCCGCCCGATCTGCAGCCGGAGAGCGCCGAGGCGCTGCGCGCCGCCGTGCCCCAGACCTTCCTCCACTGGGGGCTGTCCGGCTGGGGCATGTACGTGCTGATGGGCATGGCGCTGGCCTACTTCAGCTATCGCCATCGCCTGCCGCTGGCCATCCGCAGTGCCCTCTATCCGCTGCTGGGCAAGCGCATCAACGGCCCGATCGGCAACGCCGTGGACATCACCGCGGTGATCTCCACCGTGTTCGGCATCGCCACCAGCCTCGGCATCGGCGTGATGCAGCTGAACTACGGCTTGACCTTCATGTTCGGCGTGCCCGAGAGCCTGACCACCCAGGTGGTGCTGATCGTGCTGGTGATGATCCTGGCCACCATCTCGGTGATCACCGGGGTCGAGAAGGGCATCCGTCGGCTGTCCGAGTTCAACATGGCGCTGGCCATGGCACTGCTGCTGTTCGTGCTGTTCGCGGGCGATACCCTGCACCTGCTCGACGCGATGGTGCTCAACGCCGGCGACTACCTGAGCAGCTTCGTCGCCAAGAGCTTCGACACCTACGCCTACGCCGGTGCCGATGCCCAGCAGTGGAAGGGCTGGTGGACCATCTTCTTCTGGGGCTGGTGGATCGCCTGGACGCCCTTCGTCGGCCTGTTCCTGGCCCGCATCTCCCGCGGCCGCACCATCCGCGAGTTCATCTTCGGCGCCCTGCTGCTGCCGCTCGGCTTCATGATGGCCTGGATGTCGATCTTCGGTAACAGCGGCATCGACATGGTCGCCAACCACGGCCTCGCCGAACTCGGCCAGCAGGCGCTGAATGCGCCGCAGACCACCATCTACACCTTCCTGGAGCAGTATCCGTACATCGGCATCACCGCCTCCGTGGTGACGATCCTCGGCATCGTGTTCTTCGTCACCTCCGCCGACTCCGGCGCCCTGGTGCTGGCGAACTTCACTTCCATCCTGTCGGACGTGAACCACGACGCCCCGATCCGCCTGCGCGTGTTCTGGTCGGCCACCATCGGCCTGGTGACCGTGGCGCTGCTGATGGCCGGTGGCCTCTCGGCGCTGCAGAGCGCGGTGGTGATCACCGCCCTGCCCTTCTCGCTGGTGATCTTCGCCATCATGGCCGGCATGACCCGCGCCCTGAAGCTGGAATGCACCAAGGCCGACACCCGCCGGCAGGTCGGCGGCATGGCGCCCGGCGGCGACTGGCGCGAGCGGCTGGACCGGGCCCTGGACACCTCCAACCGGGCCGGCGCCGCCGCCACCCTGGAGCACGCCATCCGCCCGGCCCTGAACCAGTTCGCCGAGGAGCTCGTGAGCCGCGGCCAGTCGGCCACGGTGACCGAGGAAGAGGTCGAGGGCGAGCCGCTGCGTCAGCTGACGCTGCAGGTCGACTTCGACGACGCCGCCAGCTTCGTCTACCAGGTGCGGGCCCACCGCCTGCGCACCCCGAGCTTCCTGCCGGTGGACGACGACTACTACGTGCGCTTCGACGTCTACCTCAACGAGGGCGGCCTGGAGCAGGACCTCAACGGCTACAGCCGCGCCCAGGTGATCCACAACGTGGTCACCGAGTACGAGAGCCATCTCTACTTCCTGGCCCGGGCCGGCCAGGAGAACGGCAACGTCCAGGCGATGCCGGGCTCGGTGGGCGAGCCGCCCCAGGACCTCAACCCGGCCTGAGCCTGACGCTCCGTGCCCTGACGACGGCGACCCTCGGGTCGCCGTCGTCGTTTGTGCCCATGGGCAACGGGCGGGTGCGGTGGCGGTGAAGCCGGCGCCCGGCTACGGTAGGCTGAGGTTTTGCCTCGCGAGAACGCCGCCATGTCCGATCCCACCCCGCTCGACCCGGCCCGCATCCGCCACTATCACGCCCACCTCTACTATTGCGACGCCGCCGGCCTGGCCGAGGCGCGCCGCGTCGCCGAGGCCGCCGCCGCGCGCTTCGAGATCCGGGTGGGCCGCTTCCACGAGCGCCCGGTGGGCCCCCACCCGCTGTGGAGCTGCCAGCTGTCCTTCGCCGCCGACGCCTTCGGCGAGATCGTGCCCTGGCTGGCGCTCAACCGCGGCGACCTGGACGTCTTCGTGCACCTGGGCACCGGCGACGACCGCTTCGACCATACCCAGGGCGCCATGTGGCTGGGCCACAGCCACCCCCTGGACCTGAGCCAGTTCGGCGACGAGACCTGACGGGACATTGACGTGTTGATACTGCGTACCACCCTGATCGGCCTGCTCCTGGCAGGGCTCGCCGGCTGCGGCAACGACCACGAGGTCGGCGACGTCTCGCTGGGCCTGTTCACCACCAAGGACATCAAGATCGAGAGCCTCGTCGATCCCAAGATTCCCGGCGTGACCTGCCATCTCAGCAACATCGACGCCGACCTGGACCTGGCCGATCCATCCGACACCAGCCTGGCCTGCCGCCAGACCGGACCGATCACCGCGGACATGCTCACCGACATCGACACCTCGCCGTCCGGCGAGCTGCTCTACCGCCGCTCCCAGAGCGTGCTGTTCAAGAGCCTGAAGCTGCGCCGCATCTACGATGCCGAGAGCCAGTCGCTGCTGTACCTGGCCTACACCACCAAGGAGAGCAGCGGCAGCTTCAAGCATGCCCTGAGCAGCGTGCCGCTGTGGGGCACCCAGGCCTGGCAGTCACGCGCGTCTCCCTGACGCTCGTGCCGCGCGGCCGGAAAAGCCCTCGTCCCGAGCCAGCACGGGTGCAAAAAAGGCGGGGCGCGACCCGAGTCGCGCCCCGCCTCGTTCAGGGCCCACGGACGAACCGGACGACTACTGCATGTCGAGCACCACCCGCCCTTCGATCTTCCCGGCGATCATGCGCTGGAAGACGTCGTTGATGTTCTCCAGCTTGTCGGCATGCACGGTGGCCTTGACCTTGCCCTCGCCGGCGAAGTCCAGCGCCTCCTGCAGGTCCTGGCGGGTGCCGACGATGGAGCCGCGCACGGTGATGCCGTTGAGCACGGTATCGAAGATCGGCAGCGGGAAGTCACCGGGCGGCAGGCCGTTGAGCGAGATGGTGCCGCCGCGGCGCACCATGCCCTGGGCCTGCTCGAAGGCCTTGGGCGAGACCGCGGTGACCAGCACGCCGTGGGCGCCGCCGATCTCGCGCTTCAGGTAGGCCGCCGGATCGGTGGTCAGAGCGTTGACCGTCACGCTGGCGCCCAGGCGTCTGGCCAGCGCCAGCTTGTCATCGTCGATGTCCACTGCGGCGACGTTGAGCCCCATGGCCCGGGCGTACTGCACTGCCATGTGGCCGAGGCCGCCGATGCCCGAGATCACCACCCACTGGCCTGGGCGGGTATCGGTCATCTTGAGGCCCTTGTAGACCGTCACGCCGGCACACAGCACCGGCGCGATCTCCAGGAAGTCGGCGTTGTCAGGCAGACGCCCCACGTAGCCCGCATCGGCCAGGGTGTAGCCGGCGAAGCCGCCGTTCACCGAGTAACCGGTATTCTGCTGCGATTCGCAGAGGGTCTCCCAGCCGCCCAGGCAGTGCTCGCAGTGGCCGCAGGCGGAATACAGCCAGGGCACGCCGACCCGGTCGCCTTCCTTGAGATGAGTCACGCCCTCGCCCACTGCGGCCACGTGGCCGACGCCCTCGTGCCCCGGAATGAAGGGCGGCTCGGGCTTGACCGGCCAGTCGCCGTGGGCAGCGTGCAGATCGGTGTGGCAGACGCCGGAGGCGGCCACCTTGACCAGGATCTCGCCGCGCCCGGGCCGCGGCACCTCGACCTCCTCGAGGCTCAGCGGCTCGCCGAAGGCCCGCACCACGGCGGCTTGCATCGTGCTGTCCATGTCACTTTCTCCTCAACAACGGATAGGGGGCGCCCGCCGCCATGGGGCGGCGGGCGGGCTGCGTCAGGGGAGAATGCCCCGGGTTCGATGCCCGGGGTCGGGGCTTCCCGGAAAGGACTGCGCCATGTCCCGGCGCAGCGATACGTCAGCCTTTCCTAGAAGAAGCCGAGGGGATTGGTGTCGTAGCTGACCAGCAGGTTCTTGGTCTGCTGATAGTGCTCGAGGGCGACCTTGTGGGTCTCGCGGCCGACGCCGGACTTCTTGTAGCCGCCGAAGGCGGCGTGGGCCGGGTACTGGTGGTAGCAGTTGGTCCACACCCGGCCGGCCTGGATGCCACGGCCCATGCGGAAGGCGACGTTGATGTCGCGGCTCCAGACCCCGGCGCCGAGGCCGAACTCGGTGTCGTTGGCGATGGCCAGCGCCTCTTCCTCGTCCTTGAAGGTGGTCACCGCCACCACCGGGCCGAAGATCTCCTCCTGGAAGACGCGCATCTTGTTGTGGCCCTTGAGCAGGGTCGGCTGGATGTAATAGCCGCTGTCATAGGCCGGATCGAAACTCTCCTTGTCGCCACCGGTCAGGAACTCGGCGCCTTCCTCGCGGGCCACCTCCATGTACGACATGATCTTGTCGAACTGCTCCTGGGAGGCCTGGGCGCCAACCTTGACGTCGGTGTCCAGCGGATTGCCGCGGGTGATGGTCGCGACCTTCTCCATCACCTTGGCCATGAAGGCGTCGTAGATGTCCTCCTGGATCAGCGCCCGCGACGGGCAGGTGCACACCTCGCCCTGGTTGAAGAAGGCCAGCACCAGACCCTCGGCGGCCTTGTCGATGAACTCGGGCTCGGCGTTCATGATGTCGGCGAAGTAGATGTTCGGCGACTTGCCGCCCAGCTCCACGGTCGAGGGGATGATGTTCTCGGCGGCGCACTTGAGGATGTGCGAGCCCACTGGAGTCGAGCCGGTGAAGGCGATCTTGGCGATCCGGGTGCTGGTGGCCAGCGCCTGGCCGGCCTCGGCGCCGTAGCCGTTGACGACGTTGACCACGCCCGGCGGCAGCAGGTCGCCGATCAGCTCCATCAGCTTGAGGATCGAGGCCGGGGTCTGCTCGGCGGGCTTGAGCACCACGCAGTTGCCCGCCGCCAGCGCCGGTGCCAGCTTCCATACCGCCATCAGGATCGGGAAGTTCCAGGGGATGATCTGCCCCACCACGCCCAGCGGCTCATGGAAGTGATAGGCCACGGTGTTGGCGTCGATGTCCGCCGCGGTACCTTCCTGGGCGCGGATGCAGCCGGCGAAGTAGCGGAAGTGGTCGACTGCCAGCGGCAGGTCGGCGTTCAGGGTCTCGCGCACCGCCTTGCCGTTGTCCCAGGTCTCGGCCACGGCCAGCAGCTCGAGGTTCTGCTCGATGCGATTGGCGATCTTGAGCAGGATATTGCCGCGCTCGGTGGCCGAGGTCTTGCCCCAGGCCGGGGCGGCGGCGTGAGCGGCATCCAGCGCCTTGTCGATGTCCTCGGCGCTGGAGCGGGGAATCTCGCAGAACGGCTTGCCGTTGACCGGGCTGACGTTGTCGAAGTACTGGCCCTTGACCGGCGGCACGAACTCGCCGCCGATGTAGTTGCCATAGCGCGCGTCGAAGCTGACCAAGGCCTCGGGGCTGCCGGGGTTGGCGTAGATCATGGCGTGTCTCCCGCTGTTGTGGTTATGTGAGTGCCCTCCCAGTCTTGGCCAGTCACGGCGTCTGAGACATACTGCGATGGCAGGAGAGCGCCTCCTCCTTCGGTAGGAGACCCGAAGGGCGACAGGCAGGCGGCCGAGCGACCCAAGGAGTCCCGCATGAATACCCTGATGGTGGCCGACGACCATCCGCTGTTTCGCGAGGCGATCGGCGCGGCGATCCGTGCCGGCCTGCCCGGCTGCCGGCTGCTCGAGGCCGACAGCCTCGACGACGCTCTCAAGGGCATCGCCGAGGAAGAGGAAGACATCGATCTGCTGCTGCTCGACCTGGGCCTGCCCGACGCCGCGGGGCTGGCCGGGCTGGAACGCCTGCGCGAGGCCTGCCCGGCGCTGCCGGTGGTGGTGATCTCCGCCGAGCGTGAACGCAACCTGATCCTCGAGTCGATCGCCCTGGGTGCGGTGGGCTACATTCCCAAGTCGACGCCGCGCCGGGCGATGCTCGAGGCCCTGCGCCAGGTGCTCGGCGGCCAGATCTACCTGCCGCCGGACATCATGCGCCGGCCACCGGCGACACCCGCGGCCGACCACGACTCCTTCCTCGCCCCCGCCGCGCCGGACGCGCCCTCGCCGCTGGACGCCCTCACCGACAAGCAGCTCCAGGTGCTCGCCCGCCTCGCCCGCGGCGAGGCCAACAAGGTGATCGCCCGCGAACTCGACATCGCCGAGACCACGGTCAAGACCCACGTCTCGGCGATCCTGCGCAAGCTCAACGTCGGCAGCCGGGTGCAGGCCATCCTGGCCGCCGACCAGGCCGATCTGGCCGCCCGGCTGGCGCGCCTTCAACCCCGCGACTGACCGCGCTCGGCCTCCAGCCGATGGGCTATCAGCAGCCTCAGCCGCAGCGGCTTCACCGGCTTGAGCAGGCAATCGCAGCCGCACTCCCGCGCCCGCTGCCTGAGCTCGCCGTCGTGGCTGGCGGTGATCACCACTACGCCGAGCCCTGGGTGGTGCCGGCGCAGCCGGTCCGCCACGCTGAGCCCGTCCGGATCGCCCGGGGCCAGGTGATAGTCGACCAGCAGCAGGTCGGCGCGCTCGCGGCGGCTCAGCGCCTCCAGCGCCGCCGGCGTGGCCGCGCAGCGCACCCGACAGCCCCAGCCCTCCAGCAGCGCCGTCATGCCCTCGAGGATCGCCGGATCGTCGTCGAGCACCCAGACCCGGGCCCCGGAGAGATCGGCCAGCCCCGGCAGCGTCTCCGCCGCCGGCAGGTCGCGGCGCCGGCCATAGGGCACCCGGATCGAGAACAGCGATCCGCGCCCGGGTCGCGAGACCAGCCGCAGCGGATGGTCGAGCATGGCGGCGATACGATCGACGATGGCGAGCCCAAGCCCCAGGCCGCGATCGCCCTCGGCCGGATGTGCCACGGCGCGGCGGAACTCGAGGAAGATCGCCTGCTGCTGGGCCTCGTCGATGCCGGGCCCGGTGTCGCCGACCATGATCTCGAGGCCGTCGGGGCGGCGCCGGCAGCCCAGCAGCAGCCGGCCCCGCTCGGTGTAGCGCAGCGCATTGGTCAGGAAGTTGCGCACCACCCGAGCCAGCAGCGCCAGGTCGGAGCCGACCACGGCCTCGCTCGGCACATAGCGGAAGCCGAGTCCCCGGGCGCCGGCCAGCTGACGATATTCCTCGGCCAGCACGTCGAGCAGCTCGGCCACCGGGAAGGCCGCTACATCCGGGGTCAGCACGCCCGCGTCAAGCCGCGAGATATCCACCAGTGTGCCGAGCAGGGCCTCGACGTCCCTGAGCGAACGGCCGATATGGCCGACCTGACGCGCCGCCGCCTCGGGCAGCGCCTGATCCTCCAGGGCGCTGGCGAACAGCCGTGCGGCGTTCAGTGGCTGCAGCAGGTCATGGCTGACCGCAGCCAGAAAGCGTGTCTTGGAGTGGTTGGCCGCCTCGGCTTCGGCGCGGGCCTCCTCCAGCGCCTCCAGGGTGCGATGCAGGCTGTCGGTACGCTCGCGTACCTGCTCGGCCAGCAGCACCGCATGCTCGAAGGCGCCGTACGGCGCGCCGCCGGCCATGCCGGCGGACTCCACCCGTTCGATCAGCGCGCCGCAGATGCGCCGCAGCCGGGCGTTCTCCTCCGCCAGCGCCCGCTCGCGTTCGGTGGCCGGCACGAAGGCCGGCGGTTCAGCGCCGAGATCCAATCGCCACCCCCGTGAAGGTCTGGTTGATGTGCATGCCCTGGTGCTGCTCGCCATAGGTGTTGAAGCCCACCACCCGGGCCTCGGCCAGCCGCCGCGAGGCGTCGTCGAGCTGGCCGAGGGCCTCCAGCTCCAGGCGCCGCAGGAAGCAGTCACAGCCGAGAATCAGCGCCGGCGGGCCGAGACGACGCTGCAGCCGATCCAGCACGCCGGAGAGCTCATCGAGCATCGGCGCCGGCCGCATGGCGGTGAGCGCCAGGCCGTTCTCCACCGCGCAGTAGAAGCGCAACCCGCCGTCGTCGTCGACCCGCTGAATCGAGCGCACGTAGTAGGCCTCGCCGATGCGTACCGCCAGCGGATGGCGGGCGAAGACGCCGGCGTCAAGTTCGGCCACCGGCCGTCCCACCAGACGCGCGTATTCCTCGGCAGCCGGCGCGGCGTTGAGCTCCAGCACCCGCCGCCGCTCACGATCCACCGCGGTGACCACCAGCTTCTCGCCGCGCGGACGCAGGTGATGAGTGGTGAAGACCTCGAAGGGTCGGCGGCTGGCGATCATCACTACCACCGCCGAGGCGTCGTGGAAGCCGCCGTCGGCGTAGACATGAGTGTGGCTCAGCCGGTTGTCGTCACCGGCCGAGCCGCCGAAGCTGGGGATGCCGCCGAGGGCGGCCTCGAGGGTCGCCAGCACCTGTTCCTCGCTGCTGGAGAGGCCGTCGAGCAGCGTCAATACGAAGGGCCGGGCCTCGGCACCGGGCGTCCGGCGCCGGCAGTCGGCCAGCAGGCCGTCGACCAGCCGCTGCGCCTGGGGCAGCGCGAAGGCGTCGAGGTCGGCGATACGGGCGCAGGCGATGGCGAAGTCGTCGCGGTCGAAGCCGATGGCCACGATACAGCCGCGACCGTAACCGGTGGGGGTGATCTCGCCGGCGGTGGTGCAGCCGGCCAGCGGCACGGGCGAGAAGGCGCGCTCCAGGGCCTCACCGAGCGCCGCCAGCGGATAGTCGGCGCTGCAGAAGAACAGCACGAAGCCGAGCTCGGGGCCGGCCAGCGCCTCGGCCAGCTCGGCGGCGGCGCGTTCGGGGTCGCGGCTGTCGCTGGCGGCCGTGCGCGGCGACGAAACGGCGGCGGGAAGATCGGACATGGCGGCCTCTCGGGGACGGAATGGCCGAAGTGTAGGCGGGCGCCGCCGGCGGCCACAATGCGCGGATGGCATGAGGCGCGACGCCTTTCGTGGCGCCGAACGCCCGGCCTCACCCCGCCGCGATCTCGCTATCCAGCGCCGCCAGGGCCTCGTCCAGCCGCTCGCGTAGCGCCATCAGCGTCGTCGCCTCGCCCGCTAGGGCGTCGTCCCGGGCGGCATGCTCGAGGCGCGCGGCCAGCGCTGCCACCCGCACCGCGCCGAGGGCGGCGGATTCACCCTTGAGCTGGTGCGCCAGGCGCTGGGCCGACTCCGCCTCGCCGGCCTCGATCGCCTCGACCAGCGCCGCGATATGATCCGAGGCCTCCTGACGATAGCGCGCCACCAGCGCGCTCAGGGCCTCGGCGTCCAGGCTCTCGTGCAGCGCCGTCACCACCTCGTCGTCCAGCGCGGGCGAGGGAGCGGCGAACTCGGCCTCGGCGTGCGACGGGGCCGCGCCAAGGCCCTGACAGGTCAGATGGCGCTGCAGCACCTTGAGCAGCGAGGCCTGCAGCAGCGGCTTGGCCAGATAGCCGTTCATGCCCGCCGCCAGGCAGCGCGCCTGGTCGCCCAGCGGGCCGCCCGCGGTCATCGCCACGATCGGCATGTCGGCCAGCCAGCCGCCCCGGGAGCGAATGCGCCGGGTGACCTCCAGGCCGTCCATGTCCGGCATCTGCACGTCCATGAACACCAGATCGAAGCGCTCCCGGGCGACGCTGGCCAAGGCCTCGGCGCCGGAGCTCGCCAGGCTGGCGCGACAGCCCAGCTTGGTGAGCATGGCCAGCGCCACCTGCTGGTTGACCGGGTTGTCCTCGACCACCAGCAGGTGGGCGTCGCGCAGGATCGGCCCCGCGCTCGGCGACGCCGACGTCGGCTCATCGCGCGGCGCGCTGGCCGCGACCAGCGGCAGCCAGAACCCGCAGCGGCTGCCCTGCCCCGGCTCGCTGTCGATGCCGATCTCGCCGCCCAGCGCCTCCACCAGCCGCTTGCTGATCGCCAGCCCCAGGCCGCTGCCGCCAAAGCGGCGCGCGGTGCCGGGATCGCCCTGGCGAAAGGGTTCGAACAGCCGTGCCTGCTGCTCGGCGGTGATGCCGCAGCCGGTATCGACCACCGCGAAGCGCAGCCGATCATCGCCGTCGCGCGACACCTCGACCCGGACCTCGCCCTCGTCGGTGAACTTCACGGCATTGGACAGCAGATTCAACAGCACCTGGCGCAGACGGCCGGGATCGCCGACGACATGGGCCGGCAGGGCCGGGTCGATGACGCTCTCGAGGCGCAGGCCACGGGCCTCGGCGTGGGGGCGGAACAGCGACACCGCCCCCTCCACGAGCTCCGACAGGGCCAGGGGCCGGTGTTCGAGCTCCAGGCGCCCGGCCTCGATCTTGGAGAAGTCCAGGATGTCGTTGATCAGCTCCATCAGGCGGCTGGCGCTCTCGTGAATGGTATCGGCGTAGTGGCGGGCCCGCTCGGGCAGCGTCTGCTCCACCAGCAGGTCGCTCATGCCGATCACGCCGTTGAGCGGGGTGCGGATCTCGTGGCTGACGGTGGCCAGGAACTCCGACTTGGCCTGGCTGGCCGACTCGGCGCGCCGCGCCGTGGCCTCCAGCTCGCGGCTGAGCGATTCCAGGGCGCGGCGCGCCTCGGCGTTGTCCCGCGCCTCGCGAAACAGGAAGGTGACCACCAGCATCGCCGCCACGCTCATGCCCAGAATCAGCGCCAGCAGCAGGCCGTAGAGCCACTGCAGGCGCTCGCGCTCCTGGGTCTCGACCTCGGCCAGGTGGCCGTTGACGGTGATGATCAGCCGCTCGGCGGGCTGACTGAGCCGGCCCAGCCGCTCGATCAGCGCCCGGCGCGTCGCCTCGTCCAGGCCGTCCAGGGGCTGAAGCCGTGCGTCCAGCGCCTGCAGCTGCCGTTCGATCTCGTCGACCAGACGATCGGAGCCGGGAATGTCGCCGATGAGGTCGGCGATCTTGCCGCCGCGCAGCAGCGTCAATCGGCTGTAGAGCAGCTCGAAGCGCAGTCGCACCTCCTCCAGCGCCTCGGGGCTCGGCTCGTTCAGCGCCAGATAGCTGCGCAGCTCGATGGCGTCGCGGTCGAGCTTGTAGGCGTGCCAGACGGTGTCGCCGCCGACCCGCCACACCAGGCTGTCCTGGCGCCAGGCGACCAGCCCCACCAGCAGGATGGCGGCGACGAACAGCAGCAGCGCCGAGACGACGCCGAACTTGAGACGCAGCGGGTAGTAGCGCACCGGTGGCTCCTCGTCGGTCAGTGGATCTCGATGCGTGACACCTGCCAGACCGAGCGGAAGCGGATCGTCTCGTTGAGCAGCTCGGGCCGCTCATCGAAGGGATAGAGCACGAACAGCGGGCCGAAGCGACGAATCGGCATGGCCTTGCCGTTGCGCTTCATCGCCAGGATGACGCCGTAGCGACGGAAGTCGCTGACCGGCACCTCGGCCTCGAAGCCGTTGAGCGCGACCACGCGGGCCTGATCGCCATGCGCGTCCACCGCCTCGAGGATCGCCTCGCCCAGCGGTCCCCGGTAGCGTCCGACATCCTCATGCCAGGGCGTATGCGTTTCGATGGTGCGGCCCGGCAGCGCCTCGAGCATGGCGCGATCGAAGCGCGCCACGCCATCGCCGTTGGTGCGCGAGATATCGCCGCTGACGGTCAGCAGCACGGGACCCTCGGGTGGCGCCAGCAGCGGCGTGTCGGGGGAAGAAGAAGCGAAATCGGCCGATGCCGCCTGGACGGCGCTCGTCCAGCACAGCAGGGCCAGCATCAGCGGCAGGAGGCGACGGATGCGCATATCGTGGCTCCGGGGGTAGCAGTCTCGGCGCCAAGAGTACGCGAATCCGATGACAGGGTCAGGTACGGGGTTAACCGCCGCCGACTCAGCCGCCCTCTTCGGTATCGCGCTCGATCCGCACCAGGTCCTCGTAGGCGTGCCAGCTGGCATGGCCGAGCACCGGCAGGACCAGCGCCAGGCCGATATAGAAGGTCGCCATCCCGATCAGCACGCCGCCGGTGATGATGGCGGCCCACAGCATCATCGGGCGCAGGTTGCGGGCCACCGCTCGCAGGCTGGCTTCGATGCCTTCCATGAAGGTCAGGTCCTGGTCCATCAGGGTGGGGATGGCCACCACGCTGATGGCGAAGGCGCCGAAGGCCAGCAGCGCGCCGATCGCCGTACCCAGCGCCAGCATGCCGAGTCCTTCCGGCGTGGTCAGCAGGGTCAGGTAGAGGGTCGCCGGATCGGGCGCGCCGAGGCCGAAGAACAGCGCGAACAGCAGCGTGGCGAAGCGGATCCAGGCGAGGAAGAAGATCATCAGCATGACGCCCATCATCGCCAGCGAGCCGACATGGCCGGCTCCGGCGCCGAAGGCGTCGCCCAGGGTCGGCTCGCGCCCGTCCTCGAGCGCGCGGCTGATGCCATAGCTGCCCACCGCCACCAGCGGGCCGAGGAACATGAAGCCCGCGATCAGCGGCAGCAGCCAGTGCCATAGCCCCAGCCGCATGGCCCCGGCGGTGACCAGCAGGCTGAGCCCGACCCAGAACATCCCATATACCAGGCTCACCGACCTGGCGCGGCGAAAGTCCTCGAAGCCCTCGACCAGCCAGGTGCGCGGCTTGTCCATGCCGACCGGTCGAATGCGGATACGCACGTGGACGTCCGGCTTGTCGTCGTGCTTCGTGGCTGCTGCACACATGGTGACACCCCCGTTGACGCCGCTGAGTCCCGACTCATCTGGTTACTCTAGCCGCTCCCCCGCCACTGCGCCGTGATTCGGATCATCGACGCCTCTGCGAAACGACGACGCCCACGCCCCCGGGCGGGGACGTGGGCGTCGCGGGCGACCCACGGGGATCAGCGCACGATCATCACCGACATCTTGCTGTGGTGCACCACGTGCTCGGCGTTGGGGCCGAGCACGTAATCGGCGAACTTGCGCTTGTTATGGGAGGCCATGACGATCAGGTCGACGTCGAGCTTCCTGGCCGCCTTGATGATCGCCTCCCACGGCGAGCCGTCGACGATCACGCTCTGCACCTGGACGTCATCCGGCACGTGCTGCTGGATGAACTCGTGCTGCGCCTTCGTCACCTCCTCGTGCGCCTTGGCGGCGAAGTCCTCGGGGAAATAGGCGCCGACCAGCGGCATGCGATAGTCCGGCATCACCGTCACCACATGCAGCGAGGCGCCGAAGCTCTTGCACAGCGCCAGCGCCGTCGGCAGCGCCTTGGACCAGGAGGCCTCTTCGTTGAGGTCCACCGGCAACAGGATCTTGCTATACATGGGTCACCTCCATCAGGCAGAGACCGGCTTGGCGCCACGATCGCGCCGCCGCCGCTGCAGCATCACCACCAGGGCCAGTACCAGGAAGGCGGGAATCCACATCCACTCCTTGGTCCAGCGATCCACCGGCGCCTGCACCTGGATGATCTCCTGGTCGAAGTCGAAGCCGAGCTTCGCCGCCTCGCTGCCGTAGGTGACCATGTCGACCATGGCCTTGCCGTCCTCGACGTTGAGCATCAGCCCCAGGTTGGTCAGGCGATCCTCGCCGGTCTCGCCCTCCGGCACCGGCAGGGTCATGTAGGTGGTCATCGGGTCGCCGTAGGCGTCCAGGCCGCTGATCTGGATGCGCAGCGAGGATTCGGGGTCGGCATTGCCCAACGCCTCGACGAACTGCGCCGGCGGCACGTCGCGATAGGGATCGTGGATCATGTCCATCCAGAAGCCCGGGCGGAACAGCGTGAAGGCCACCAGCAGCAGCAGCAGCGATTCGTACCAGCGGCTGCGCGTGAGCATGAAGCCCTGGGTACCGGCGGCGAAGATCAGCATCGCCACCGTGGCCACCACGAACACCAGCACGCCCTGCAGCGGCGAGACGTCGATCAGCAGCAGGTCGGTATTGAAGATGAACAGGAACGGCAGCGCCGCGGTGCGCAGGCTGTAGTAGAACGCCTGGAAGCCGGTGCGCATCGGATCGCCCCCGGACACCGCCGCCGCGGCGAACGAGGCCAGCCCCACCGGCGGCGTCACGTCGGCCATGATGCCGAAGTAGAACACGAACAGGTGCACCGCGATCAGCGGCACAAGCAGCCCGTTCTGTTCGCCGAGCTGGACGATCACCGGCGCCAGCAGCGCCGACACCACGATGTAGTTGGCGGTGGTGGGCAGCCCCATGCCGAGGATCAGGCTGAGCACCGCGGTGAACAGCAGGATCAGCATCAGGTTGCCCATGGAGAGAATCTCCACCACGTCGGCCAGCACCAGGCCCACGCCGGTCTGGGACACGGCGCCGACGATGATGCCCGCCGTGGCCGTGGCGATGCCGATGCCGATCATGTTGCGGGCACCGGTGACCAGGCCGTCCCAGAGATCATGGAAGCCCTCGCGGATGTCCGCACCGAGATTGCTGCGATGGCGGAACATGGCCGTGATCGGCCGCTGGGTGATCATGATGAAGACCATGAACACCGTGGCCCAGAAGGCCGACAGCCCCGGCGACAGGCGCTCCACCATCAGACACCAGATCAGCACCACCACCGGCAGGATGTACTGCAGGCCGACCATCACCGTGGGCCGGGTCTGGGGCAGCTTGTAGACCGGCTCGTTGGGATCGTCGAGCTCCAGTTCGGGATAGCGCGAGGCCACCTTGAGCAGGCCCACGTAGACCGCCGCCAGCACCACGGCCACCACCCAGGGGGTGGCGTCGCCGAGCACCGGCTTGAGCCAGCCCAGGCCGTAGTAGACCACCAGCGCGGTGATCATCATCAGCAACAGCCCGGCCAGGAAGCCCACCGCCTTGCGCACCAGCGGCTTGGGCGGATTGCTGCTCTCCAGGCCCTGCATGTTGGCCTTGAGCGCCTCCAGGTGGACGATATAGACCAGCGCGATATAGGAGATCAACGCCGGCAGGAAGGCGTGCTTGATCACCTCCACGTAGGAGATGCCGACGTACTCGACCATCAGGAAGGCCGCGGCGCCCATCACCGGCGGCATGATCTGGCCGTTGACCGAGGACGCCACCTCCACGGCGCCGGCCTTCTCGGCCGAGAAGCCGACCCGCTTCATCATCGGCACGGTAAAGGTACCGGTGGTCACCACGTTGGCGATCGAGGAGCCCGAGATCAGCCCGGTCATGCCGGAGGCCACCACCGCGGCCTTGGCCGGCCCGCCCTTGTAGTGACCCAGCAGCGAGAAGGCAACCTTGATGAAGTAATTGCCGGCCCCGGCCTTGTCGAGCAGGGCGCCGAACAGCACGAACAGGAACACGAAGCTGGTCGACACGCCCAGCGCGATGCCGAACACGCCCTGGGTGGTCAGCCACTGGTGGTTGACCAGCCCCTGCAGGCTGACGCCGCCGTGGGCGAGAATGCCCGGCATCCAGGGCCCGGCCAGGCTGTAGACCAGAAACACCAGCGCCACGATCATCAGCGGCGGCCCCAGGGCGCGGCGCGTCGCTTCGAGCAGCAGCACCAGGCCCACGATGCCGACGATCACGTCTTGGGTGATCGGCGCCCCGGGGCGCTGGGACAGCTGCTCATAGAACATGAACATGTAGGCGCCGCAGAAGGCCGCGGCTAAGGCCAGCACCCAGTCCATCAGCGGGATGCGATCCCGCGGCGAACGCTTGAGCGCCGGATAGGCCATGTAGGCCAGGAACAGCGCGAAGGCCAGATGGATGGAACGCGCCTCGGTGGCGTTGAAGACCCCGAAGCCTAACGTGAAGGGGATCGGCGAGGCGATCCACAGCTGGAACAGCGACCATACCGCAGCCACACCCACCAGCAGCTTGCCCGGCGTTCCGGCCGGTTTGCGCGCCCCCGAGTCGCTGGAGGCGACCATGTCCTCCAGATCGACCTCGGCGCCCGGCGCCCTTGTCTTGTCGTCAGTCATAAGCGTGCCCTGATTGGTGACGGTGACACATGAAGTGCACGACGATCTCTTGCTTGCTCACTTCTGCCTCTTACAAACGCAAAGCGCGGCCCTCGGCGAGGGCCGCGCATCCTTTGGCGAATAACGCTTGTCAGCGGCTGGCAATCACTCGATCCAGCCCTGTTCGCGGTAGTAGCGCGCGGCCCCTTCATGCAGCGGCGCCGACAGCCCCTGGGTGACCATCTCCTGCGGATCCAGGTTGGCGAAGGCCGGATGCAGCTGCTTGAAGCGATCGAAGTTGTCGAAGATCGCCTTGACGGTCTGGTAGACCACTTCATCGCTGGTGTCGGAATCGGTCACGAAGGTGGCCGCCACGCCGAAGGTCTCGACGTCGTCCGGGTTGCCCTTGTAGAGGCCACCCGGGATCACCGACTTGGAGTAGTAGGGATATTCGTCGACGATGCCCTGGATGTCCTCGTCGTTGAGCGGGATCAGCCGGGAATCGACGGTGGTGGTGGCTTCCTGGATGGCACCGTTGGGGTGGCCGACCACGTAGGCCATGGCATCGATGTTGTTGTCGGCCAGGGCGGAGGCCATCTCGGCGGCGTCGAGCTGGGAGGCCAGCGAGAAGGAATCCTCGGTCCAGCCCTTGGCGTCCATCACCACTTCCATGGTGTTGCGCTGGCCGGAGCCCGGGTTGCCGATGTTGACGCGCTTGCCTTCCAGGTCGTCGAGGGTCTCGATGCCGGAGTCGGCGCGGGCCAGGATGGTCAGCGGCTCGCCGTGCACGCGGAAGATGGCGCGCAGCTTGTCATAGGGCTCGCCGTCGAAGTTCCCGGTGCCGTTGTAGGCCTGGTACTGCACGTCGGACTGCACCACGCCCATGTCCAGCTCACCGGACTTGATGCCGTTGATGTTGGCCACGGAGCCGCCGGTGGAGGGTGCGTTGCACTTGATGTTGGCGTCTTCGAGGCGGTTGACCAGGCGGCAGACGGACTGGCCGACCACATAGTACACGCCGGTCTGACCGCCGGTGCCGATGGTGATGAACTGTTCCTCATCCTGAGCCATGGCCGGCGAGGCGAACATGGCGGCACTCAGCAGCGCGCCGGAGAAGACGGCAGAAGAGAAAGCATGGCGTTTCATTGACGCACCTCTTTGACGTTGTTGGGTAAGGCTTTTGATCGCGGGCCGCATCCTGGACCAGCGCGATCGTATCGACAAGCTCTACTTTAGCGAAAAAACGCCTGTCAGATGATATTTATTGCCTCAACCCCAGTGTAGATGCCGTCAACGCTTGGGGCTCGGCGTCGCTGTCAACGCCGCATCGTCAAGGCCGTCGAACGGCCGGCGCCGCTCGTCGCCGGCTTGCCAGCCGGCCGAGGCGGACGCCAGACTGGAAGGGAGCCTGCCGAGGAGGATTGCGACATGAACGCCAGCGCGTCACGCATCGAGTGCTGCCAGGGCGACATCGCCCGCCAGGACGACGTCGAGGCGGTGGTCAACGCTGCCAACGCCCGGCTGGTGAGCGGCGGCGGGGTGGCCGGCGCCCTGCACCGCGCCGCCGGCCCCGAGCTCGCCGAGGCCTGCGCGCCGCTGGCGCCGATTCATCCCGGCGAGGCCGTGATCACCGACGCCTTCGGCCTGCCCAACCGCTACGTCATCCACTGCCTGGGGCCGGTCTACGGCGTCGACGAGCCCTCCGACACGCTGCTCGCCGATGGCTATCGCAACGCCCTGGAACTGGCCCAGCGGCACGACATCACGAGCCTCGCCTTCCCGGCGCTGTCCACCGGCGCCTTCGGCTATCCGGCCGCCGAGGCCGCGCGCATCGCCCTGTCCACCGTGCTGACCGTCCTGCCGCACTGCCCGGCGGTCAGGCGGGTGCGCTTCGTGCTGTTCGACGCCGCCAGCGCCGACCTGCATCAACGCACCCTCGAGGCCCTGGCCGACGACTGACTCAGAGGTTGTAGCCCAGCAGCCCCGGCAGCCACAGGGCGAGCCCCGGGAAGATCACCACCAGCCCCAGGGCGCAGGCCATGGCGGCCACGAACACCAGCGCCCAGCCCACGGTCTGCTCCAGCCGCACCCGCGCCACCTCGGTGGTGACCATCAGGTTGACCGCCACCGGCGGCGTGAACTGGCCGATGGCGATGTTCATCGCCAGCAGGATACCGAACCACACCGGGTTCCAGCCGAAGTGCTGCATCACCGGCACCAGGATCGGCATCATGATCAGATAGATCGAGATGGCGTCCAGCAGCATGCCGGCCACCAGCACCGCCAGCATGATCAGCACCAGCAGCAGGGTGCCGTTGTCCGACAGCCCGATCACCCACTCCGCCAGGTGGCGGAAGGTGCCCAGCATGGTGCCGGCCCAGGCGAAGATGCCGGCCAGGGCGATGATCAGCATCACCACCCCGGAAATCACCGCGGCCTCGCCGAGCAGTTGCCAGAGGTCGCGCCAGCCGAGCTCGCGGGTCAGCCACAGGCCCACCACCACGCCGTAGGCCACCGCCACCACCGCCGCCTCGGTGGGAGTGAACAGCCCAGAGCGCAGCCCGCCGAGAATCAGCACCGGGGCGAACAGCGCCGGGATCGCCTGGCGGAAGCTCTCGCCGAGCGGCGGGCGCGCCACCTCGCCGGGCGCCTCCCAGCCGTTACGCTGCGACAGCCACCAGGCCGGCACCAGCAGCGCCGCCCCGGCCAGCAGGCCCGGAAACAGCCCGGCAGCAAACAGTGCGCGCAGGTCCACCCCCGGCACCACGATGGAATACAGAATCAGCGCCACCGAGGGCGGAATCAGGATCGCCGTGGAGGCCGAGGCCGCGATCAGCGTCGCCGAAAAGGGCTTCGGGTAGCCGGCCCGGGTCATGCTCGGCAGCATCACCATGGCCACGGCGGCGGCATCGGCCGGGCCGGAGCCGCTCATGCCGCCCATGATCATGCACACCAGCACCGCCACCAGCGCCAGGCCGCCGTGGCGCGGGCCGATCAGCGCCTGGGCGAAGCGCACCAGGCGCGCCGCCACCCCCGCGCGCTCGAAGATCAGCCCGGTGAGGATGAACAGCGGAATGGCGATCAGCGGGTACTTGGCGACGCTGTTGTAGGTGTTGGTGCCCAGCGTGGCCAGCATCGACGGCGACAGCCCGGCGACGATGCCCACCGCCCCGGACAAGCCCAGCGAGAAGGCCACCGGCACGCCGGCGATCAGCAGGCCGGCGAAGGCCAGCAGCATCCACAGATCAGGACTCATCGTCGAGCCCTCCGCGCAGGCGGTCGAGGGTCTGCTGGCACTGGCGCCACAGCATCAGCCCGGCCAGCAGCGGCAGCCACACCAGGTACCACCACTGGGGCAGCCCCAGCCCCGGCGACAGGGTCTCCCAGCGGTATTCCTGCCACGCCGTCTTGGCGCCGAACCAGGCCACCAGCCCCAGCACGACAAGGCCGCACAGGCCCTGGAACAGGATCAGCGCGCGGCGCGGCCCCGGCGGCAGGGCGCGCTCCAGCAGGCCGATGCGGATGTGGCGATGGCGGCGCAGCGCCACCGAGGCGCCGGCGAAGGTCAGCAGCACCAGCAGGAACACCGAGAACTCCTCGGTGAAGGCGAAGGAGGCGTCGGTGACGTAGCGCACCACCACGTTGGCCAGGCTGATCAGGCCGATGATCAGGATGGCCAGGGTCGCGAGCACGCGCTCGAGTCTTGCATCGGGACGTTTCATGGCAGGGGTTCTTGACGACGATTCTTGGCGGAGGGGAACACACGACGTCGCCCGGCCGGGGCCGGGCGACGTCTCACGGAGTCGGCGCGCGCCTCAGGGCGCGTCGATGTCGCGGCGGGCGGCCTCGACGATCTCCTCGCCGATCCGCGGCACCCACTCGTCGTGGACGCTGTCGGTCGCCTCGACGAAGGCCTGGTACTGGTCGTCGTCGAGCTCGGTGACGGTCACGCCGCGCTCACGGATCGCCGCCAGCCGGCCGGCCTCCTCCTCGCGGGTCTTGGCGATCTCCCAGGCGCCGGCCTCGACGGCGGTCTCGCGCAGCATCGCGCGCTGGTCCTCGGTCAGCGAGTCCCACACCTGGCGATTGGAGGCGAACACCAGCGGGTCGTTCATGTAGTTCCACAGCGTCAGGTGGGACTGGCCGACCTGATCGATGCGCGCGACGTCGAACACCGACAGCGGGTTCTCCTGCCCGTCCACGGCGCCGGTGGTCAGCGCCGGCTTGGCGTCGGCCCAGCTCATCTGGGTCGGGTTGGCGCCCAGTGCGGTGAAGGTGTCCTGGAACAGCGGCGAGCCCACCACCCGGATCTTCAGCCCCTCGAGATCGCTCGGCGCGTCGATGTCGGTGCTGGAATTCGAGAGCTGACGGAAGCCGTTCTCGCCCCAGGCCAGCGGCACCACGCCCTTGTCCTCGATGGCGGAGAAGATCATCTCGCCGGCCTCGCCGCCGGTCACCGCATCCACGGCGTCAGTATCGGGCAGGAAGAACGGCAGCGAGAACAGGTTGAGCGCCGGCACCTGGGGCGACCAGTTGATGGTCGAACCCACGGCCAGATCGATCAGCCCGGAGCGCATGGCGGAGAACTCGCGGGTCTGGTCGCCGCTGACCAGCTGGGCGTTGGGATAGACGCGCAGGGTCAGCTCGCCGCCGGAGCGCTCTTCCACCAGGTCGGCCCATTTCTGGGCGGCCTGCCCCCAGGGAAAGGCGTCGGGCAGCACGGTGGAAACGGAGAGCTCGCGGGCCTGGGCGGTCAGCGTCGAAGTCAGCAGGGCGGCGCCGGCCAGAACGGCGGCGAAACGCCCGAGGGAGCGGGAGGTGGGCATGTCGTGTCCTTGTGTCCGCTGCGTGAGCGGTTATCGGCGTTATTGGTGTTTCGCAACGAAGCAATATGCCTGCTACCCCCCGCCACGACAAGGGTCGACGTTGGTCGACACGGCGCAGAAAACGCAAAAATGTATACAAAAATACATTGATAACGTCGCCACTAATCTCTATAAACGCTCAATCACTGTCCACAATAACCATCCAATATGATGAACATTATTGGATACAAAATGGTCGTGCCCTATCCGGCGGACCGTCCTTCTCTCCTCCGATGGAGGCCACACCAAGAAGGCGCCGCCAGACAGTGCCCGGAAAGCCGGCGCGACACGCGATGCATCGCCAACTCCACCACAATCACCAACAACGGAGATCCCGGATGCCCATCAAGACCACCGCCCCGCTCGCCCTCGCTGCCGCCACGCTGTTCGCGGCCCAGGGCGCCAGCGCCGCCGTCTACAGCACGACCAAGGTCGAGGCGCTCTACGGCTGGGACTACGAGGACACCGCCGACGCCGGCTTCGGCATCGACAACGCCGAGCACGCCATCCTCACCATCGCCAACGCCAGCGGCTGGACCTACGGCGACAGCTTCTTCTTCGCCGATTTCACCAACATGGATCAGGGCCGCGAGGGCGAGCAGGACTACGGCAGCACCCACGCGGAGTGGAACCTGCGCGGCAACATCGGCAAGGTCATCGGCCTCGATCTATCCGTCGGCCCGCTGACCGATGTCTACCTGACCGGCCAGCTGGACATCGACCGCAACGCGTCCGTGCGCAAGACCACCCACATGGCGGGCCTTTCCGCCGACGTGGCGATGCCGGGCTTCAACTTCTTCAAGGTGTACGCCTTCTATCGCGACGACGAGACCGCCGAGGGCAGCTCGATGCAGTACACGGCGGCCTGGAACGCGCCGTTCCGGCTGGGCAGTGCCGACTTCAGCTTCGAGGGCTTCATCGACGTCATCACCGAGGAGGGCGACCTCGAGGCCCAGGTGCTGACCCAGCCGCAGCTGGTCTGGCACGCCACCGACCACCTCGGCGTGGGAATGGAATATCAGCACTGGCAGAACAAGTTCGGCCTCGAAGACACCGACGAGTCGCTGCCGCAGGCCATGATTCGCTGGACGTTCTAGCGTCGGCTCGGCGCGCCTCACAGCAGGCGCCAGCCAAACGGGCACGGTGATTCCTGATAGGCTGTGGCTTCATTCCACGACCGATCAAGGAAGCGCCGTGCCACTCAAGGACCTGGCCCTGGGACTGGGCGTCATCGTCATCTGGGCACTCAACATCATCGTCATCAAGCTCGGGGTGACCGAGCTTCCGCCCCTGCTGCTGACCACGCTTCGCTTCGCCCTGGTGGCCGCCCTGCTGGTGCCCTTCCATCCGATGCCCCGCGAGCGGCTGCCGTTCCTGGCGCTGCTGTCGGTGACCTTCGGCACCCTGCACTTCGCCCTGCTGTTCATCGGCCTCGGTCAGGCCGAGGCCGGCACCGGCGCGCTGCTGGTGCAGATGGGCACGCCCTTCGCCACCCTGCTGGCGGTGATCTTCCTCAAGGAGAAGCTGGGGCCACGGCGGCTGGCCGGGCTGCTGCTGTCGTTCGCCGGCGTGGTGGTACTGGCCGGCGGCCCGACGCTGCCCGCCCCGCTGCCCACCGCCCTGCTGCTGGCCAGTGCCCTGGCCTGGGCGGTGTCACAGCTGCTGATCAAGCAGGGCCCGCCGGTGCCGCCCATGGCACTGGCCGGCTGGATCGCGCTGTTCGCCACCCCGCAGGTGGCGCTGGGGTCCTGGTGGTTCGAGCAGGCGCACTGGGCCGCCCTGACCGAGGCCGGCTGGCGAGGCTGGGGGGCGGTGCTCTACACCGCGGTGATGTCGTCGATCGTCGCCTACGGCATCTGGTACGGCCTGCTGCGGCGCCATCCGGTCAACCGCGTGGTGCCGCTGATGCTGCTGATGCCGGTGCTGGCCGTGGCGCTGGGCATGCTGCTGCTGGGCGACCCGCTCGGCCCCAACAAGTTGATCGGCGGCGGCCTGGTGGTGGCCGGCATCGCCCTGATCGTGGTGCGCTTCCGTGGCCGCCTCTCACGCCGGGCAGCAGAATGACGCCGGCGATTCAGCCGCCCGGCGCAGCCTGAGCACGAGGCCGGGACTCGTCGAGGACACATTCACCGCCGTCGCCGGGCCAGCTGACGCAGTCGCCGATCCGGATGCCGTGGGCCTCGAAGACGCCGGCATTGACCTCCAGCGCCGCCCGATAGGAGGCATCCGGGCGCGTCACCGGGCAGTCACCGGCCGACTCCGACACACAGGGCTCCATGCGGCGGATATCGACGATGCGCCCGGCCTCGTCGATGAAGGCGATGTCCAGCGGAATCAGGGTGCGATACATCCAGAAACCGTTGCGCGAGGGCTGAGTGCGGTCGTAGAGGAACAGCATGCCGGCGTCCTGCGGCAGACGCTCGCGCCCCATCAGTCCCTGGGCCCGCTCGGCCAGGCGGCGCGCCACCTCGACGGTCAGCCGCCGAGGGCCCGCCTCGCCGTGCACCGTCAGCGGCACCCGCGGCAGGCGCGCCTCCTGGGCCATGGCGAGGCCGGGCCAGGAAGCGGCCAGGGGAAGACAGGACAAGGCCTGGAGCAGGCGGCGGCGAATCGGGTTCATGACGTTCCTCTCAGGGAGATGCGGCGCGGTTGCCGAACAGGGTAGCCGATGGCGCACCCCGCGGTCCCGGGATCAGTCGCGCGGCGGCGAGGTGCTGTCGCGAATCACCAGCTCGTGGGGGAGCACGACCCTGGACTCGATCTCGCCGCGCCCCTCCAGGATATCGATCAGCATCTCCACGGCACGGCGCCCGAAGGCCTCGGCGGGCTGGGCGATGGTGGTCAGCGCCGGGTCGCTATAGGAGGCGAAGGCGATATCGTCGAAGCCGGCCACCGAGACGTCGGCGGGCACCGACAGCCCCGCCTGCCGGAGGCGGCTGATGGCGCCGATGGCCATCTCATCGCTCTCGCAGAAGATCGCGGTCGGCGGCGCCTCGACGGCCAGCAGGCTGCCCGCCGCCGCATGCCCGGAGGCCGGGGTGAAGTCGCCGGGACACAGCAGGGTCTCGTCGGGCGCGATGCCCGCGGCCGCCAGCGCATCGCGATAGCCCGCCACGCGATCGCGGGTCAGCGGGCTGCGCCGCGGTCCCTGGATCATGGCGATGCGCCGGTGGCCCAGCGCGATCAGATGCTCGGTGAGGGTACGCGCCGCCGCCCGGTTGTCGATCCGCAGCGTCGGGCAGGGAGCGTCGTCGAGCACCTCGCAGGCGTTGACCATCGGCAGCGGCCGGCCCGGCTCGACGGCATCGTCCGGAAAGGGATTGAAGGCGCGCAGCTGGATGACGCCGTCGGCCTGGCGGGCGGCCACCATGCCAGCGTACTGGATCTCGTCTTCCTCCTGCCCCAGGGTGTTGCACAGCAGCACGCCGTAGCCCTGCTCGCGGGCCGCCTGCTGGACCCCGGCGATCACCCGGGCGAAGAAGGTGTTGGCGATGGTCGGCACCAGCACCGCCAGGTTGTGGCTGCGCCGGGAGCGGAACTGCACGGCCATCTGGTTGGGGCGATAGCCCGAGGCCTCGATGGCTCGGCGCACCTTGTCGCGGGTGGCCGGCGACACGATATCCGGCGACTTGAGGGTCCGCGACACCGTGGCCACGGAGACGCCCGCCAGTTCGGCGACCTTGCGTATATTGGACATGCGTCCTCTTCTCGATGCGACACGATCCGCCGCGCCAACTCGCCCGACGAACCGGCCGCGGCGGACGCCCCAGCTTATCGCATGCGGCCGGCGATATCCTTAGAGCCTTCTGATCCAAACGTTGCGAAAGCTCACCGCCGCGTCGTGATCCTGCAGGGCGAGCGGCGCGCAGCCGTGGGCCTCGTCGTAGGAAGGCGCGCCGATCCACTCGGTGGTGCCCTGGATCGTGGCGTGATGCTGCACCAGCACGCCGTTGTGCAGCACCGTGACGTGGGCCGGCGCGTCCAGCTCGCCGTCCTCGTCGAAGCGTGGCGCAGTGTAAAGGATGTCGTAGGCCTGCCACTCGCCCGGCCCCCGGGAGGCGTTGACCAGCGGCATGTGCTGCTTGTAGATCGAGGCCGCCTGACCGTTGGCATAGGTGGGGTTGTCGTGGGAATCCAGCACCTGCACCTCGTAGCGCTGCTGCAGGAAGATGCCGCTGTTGCCGCGATCCTGGCCGTCGACACCGTCGGTGTCGGCCGGGGTGCGCCACTCCAGGTGCAGCTGGGCGTCGCAGAACGCCTCCCGGGTGCGGATGCCGCCGGCGCCGGGCACCACCGTCATGGCGCCGTCCTCGACCCGCCACTCGGCCGGCCCACCCGCCTCGCCTTCCCAGGCGGACAGGTCCGTGCCGTCGAACAGCATCACGGCGTCCGACGGCACGCCGCCGGCCGGTGCCGCCACCACCGGCGGCGCCGGCGCCCAGACCTCCGTCCTGGCCGCTCGCTCGGCGTCGCTGGGCGCGTCGGCCTGGTTGGCGGTCGACGCCAGGGCGGCCAGCGTGACCAGCCCGGTCATCAGCGCGCCGGCGGAAACTCGCTTGTGCATAAGGTGTTTCCTCTCGTTGCGTGAGCCGCGCGGGCGATACCGCCCGCGCCTGGATGGGTTCGAAGGCGCTCAGGTCGTCGCCCAGGCCGGCTCGCCGGGCTCGTAGGCCAGGTCGCCGTCATAGCGGCCGGGCACGGCCACGTAGCGCAGCACCTCGGTGCCGCCGACCTTCGAGGTGAAGAAGCCGAACAGGGTCAGCTGCTTGATCAGGGTGAAGCCCTGAGGCTCGCCCTGCGTCTCCGCCTGCGACCGGGCCTCGCTCTCCAGCCGCGCCCGAGCCTCGCGGTCCAGCGCGGCGACGACCTCGCCGCGGCGCGGCGCGTCCAGGGCCAGGAAGCCGGCGCCGTGGGCCGCGCGGCTGTGCGCCTCGACCCGGGCGATGCCGTCGCGGAACCGCGCCTGCTGCTCGGCGGTATAGCAGTCGCGAACGAACACCCGCATGAAGTCGCCGACCTCGGCGTCCTTGGCTCCCGGGGTATCGGTGCGCGGCAGCAGGGTCTCGGCCACCTCGTCGAGCAGACGCACGTCCGCGTCCGTCAGTGCCTCTTCGCCCCCGCCGCCGGCGAAGGCCGTGAGGGCCTGGCCGCCGACCAGCGCGGTGCCGGTGGCGGCGGCGATCATCTTGAGCAGTTCGCGGCGATTCATGCCAGGTTCCCCCTCTTCAGCTCGCGCACGGCGTGGTCGACCGCCCGGGCGGTCAGCGCCATGTAGGTCAGCGATGGATTGACGCAGGACGACGAGGTCATGCAGGCGCCGTCGGTGATGAAGACGTTGGGCGCGTCCCACACCTGGTTGTGGGCGTTGAGCACCGAAGTGGCGGGGTCGCGCCCCATGCGCGCGGTGCCCATCTCGTGGATGCCCATGCCCGGCGCGTAGTCGCCCTCCTCGGGCGTCACGTTCTGCACTCCGGCGGCCTCGAGCATGTCCACCGCGTCCTGCACCATGTCGCGGCGCATGGCGCGCTCGTTGTCGCCGAGCCCGACGTCCATCGCCAGCACCGGCAGGCCCCAGGCGTCGGTGACGCCGTGGTCCAGCGAGATGCGGTTGGCGTGGCGAGGCAGCATCTCGCCGAAGGCGGTCATGCCGATGCTCCAGCCGCCCGGCTGGCTGAGCGCCTGCTTGAGCTCGGCGCCGTGGCTGACCTCGGCGACCTCGCGGTCCCAGCGCTCGCGACTGGCCGAGCCCTGGTAGCCGAAGCCGCGCAGGTAGTCGCGGCGGTCGTCGCCGACGTTGCGGAAGCGCGGGATGTAGAAGCCGGCGGGGCGTCGCCCGAAGTAGTAGGTGTCCTCGTAGCCCTCGATCTCGCCGCTGGCGCCGACGCGGAAGTGATGGTCCATGACGTTGTGGCCGAGCTCGCCGCTGCTGCTGCCGAGCCCGCCCGGCCAGACGTCGGTGGCCGAGTTCATCAGCACCCAGGTGGAGTTGAAGGTCGAGGCGTTGAGAAATACCAGATCGGCGGTGTACTCATAGGTCTGGCCGTTCTCGGCGTCCAGCACCTCGACGCCCCGGGCACGGCCGCGGTCCCTGTCGTAGAGCACCTGGGTGACGATCGAGAAGGGCCTCAGGGTCAGGTTGCCGGTGGCCATGGCCACCGGCAGGGTCGCCGACTGGGTGCTGAAGTAGCCGCCGTAGGGGCAGCCCAGCCAGCACTTGTTGCGGAACTGGCAGTTGACCCGGTTCTGCTCCGGCTTGGGCTGGGTGATGTTGGCCGTCCGACTGTGGATGAGATGGCGGCGGCCGCCGAAGGATTGCTGGAGGCGCGCGGCCACGTCCTTCTCGACGCGGTTGAGCGGGATCGGCGGCAGGAACTCGCCGTCGGGCAGGATATCCAGCCCTTCGCGGGTCCCGGCGATGCCGGCGAAGCGCTCGACGTGGTCGTACCAGGGCGCCAGGTCCTCGTAGCGGATCGGCCAGTCGACGGCCACGCCCTCGCGCTGGTTGGCCTCGAAGTCCGTCGGCGCCCAGCGGTAGCTCTGGCGCCCCCACAGCAGCGAGCGACCGCCCACGTGATAGCCGCGGAACCAGTCGAAGCGCTGCCGCTCGACGTAGGGGTTGGCCCGCTCGTCGGCCCACATGCCCAAAGTCTGCTCGTTGAGCGGGTAGTCGCGGCTGAGCACCGGATAGTCGGCCTTCATCTGCCGGGTCGGCTCGCCGCGGTGCGGGTAGTCCCAAGCCTCCTTGTGGGCGTTGTGGTAGTCCTTGATGTGCTCGATGTTGCGGCCGCGCTCCAGCAGCAGCACCTTGAGTCCCTTCTCGGTGAGCTCCTTGGCGGCCCAGCCGCCGCTGATGCCCGAGCCCACCACGATGGCGTCGTAATGATGATCTGCCACGATCGGTCTCCCTATCCTTGTCGTTATGCCGTTTCGCTCCGGCCTGGCGTCATCCGGGCGAGAGGCGCCGGGGACAGGTCGCAGAGGGGGTCCTATTCCAGGGATGGAATCGGTAGCGCCCAGGGAAGGGTTCACAGCGCTCCCTCAAAGACCTGTCGACGGAACAGCCTCGAGCGGTTCCGCCGGCGGGTATCACTCGGCCGGCGCCGACAGCGCCGCCTCGAGGAAGCGGTTGCCCTCGGTCAGTACCGCCTGGGCATCCTTCGGCTGGTCGTGCTCGATGACGTAGACCTCGGCCCCGGCCTCGCGGGCGGCGGGCAGGATGTCGTCCCAGTCAAGGACGCCTTGGCCGATGATGGCGAAGCCGCGCTGCTCCTCGGCGGTGCCGGCCGGGGCATTGTCCTTGGCGTGGATCGCGAACAGCCGGCCGTCGAAGTGCTCGAGATAGTCGGCCGGGTCCTGGCCGCCGCGGGCCACCCAGGCCAGGTCGACCTCGCCCATCACCTCGGGCCCGGCGGCCTCCATCAGAATCTCCAGCGCCGTGCGGCCGTCGAAGGTCCGCATCTCGAAGTCGTGGTTGTGATAGGCCAGGCGCATGTCGTCCTCGGCCAGTCGGCTGGCCAGGCCGCCGATCTGCTCGCCGAGCGCCCGCCAGCCCTCGGCGCTGTCGGGGCGCTCGTCCTCGGCCAGGTAGGGAATCACCAGGGTGTCGTTGCCGATCGCCCGGTGGAAGGCGACGACGTCGTCGAGATCGTGGCGCAGGTCGTCGAGGGGCACGTGGCTGGAGCTGACCGACAGCTCGTGCTCGGCCAGCAGCGCATTCATCTCGTCGGCCTCGACGCCCTGGTCGCCGACCAGTTCCACCGAGGCGATGCCGGCGCGCTCGACGGCCGCGAACTGCTGCTCCAGTGAGCCGAAGTCGCGCAGGGTGTACATCTGGGCGGCCACCGGCGAGGCGGCCTCTGCCCGGGACGAATCCGTCTGCTGGGCATGGGCCAGCCCCGGCGCCGCCAGCGCGGCCCCCAGGCAGGCCAGCAGCGTGCGGCGGCGAAAGGCGGCAAGCGGGCGTGTGATGCTGGTGTTCATGAGGGCGTGTCTCCGTGTCGAGTGGACTCAGTGGCGAGCCAAGGCCGACTCCATCGGCCATGTAACCGGTTACACTATTTAGGTCATCACCCTTCGTGCCGCAATGGAGCAACCCATCCAGCACTACCCTCACGACAGCATCGATCGCCCTACAAGCCCCGGCATGGCGGCGTTTGCGCGCGGCGTCCGGCACGCACTAGACATTGGGCGCATAGCCTTTGGTCGCATTGCTCGACCCACGCCGGGTCCCCTACTTTGCGAAACACAGCATGTAACCGGTTACATCACCACTATTCACCCACGATCCGGGAGCGATCGATGTCCCCCACCCCGAGAGTCCGCCTGGGCATGGTCGGCGGCGGCGAAGGCGCCTTCATCGGCCAGGTCCATCGCCTGGCCGCCAACCTCGACGGCCACTTCGAGCTGGTCTGCGGCGCCTTCAGCCGCGACGGCGACAACAATACCCGCACCGGCGCCGCCTGCGGCGTGGCGGCATCGCGCCTGTACGCGGACTGGCAAAGCCTGCTGGACGGCGAGCGCGCCCTGCCCGCCGACCAGCGCATGCAGCTGCTGGTGATCGTCACCCCCAATCACCTGCACGTGCCGATCGCCGAAGCCGCCCTCGCCGCCGGCTTCCACGTCTTCTGCGAGAAGCCCGCCGCCCTGTCGTTGGACGAGGCCCGCGGCCTCGAGGCCACCTGGCGCGAGCACGGCGGCCTGTACGGCCTGGCACACACCTATCTGGGCTACCCGATGGTGTGGCAGGCCCGGGCCATGGTCGAAGCCGGCGCGCTCGGCCGGCTGCGCAAGATCCACGTCGAGTATCCCCAGGGCTGGCTCGGCGAGACCCTCGAGGCCCAGGGCAACAAGCAGGCCGGCTGGCGCACCGACCCGACCCTGGCCGGCCCCAGCGGCTGCATGGCCGACATCGGCACCCACGCCTTCGGCCTGGCCGAATTCGTCTCCGGCCAGCGCGTCGCGTCGCTGTGCGCCTCGCTCGGCAGCCACGTCGACGGCCGACGGCTGGACGACGACGGCGACGTGCTGCTGCGCACCGCCGAGGGCGCCAGCGGCACCATGATGGCCAGCCAGGTCAGCACCGGCGAGGAGAACGCGCTGAAGCTGCGCCTCTACGGCGAGGACGGTGCCCTGGAATGGCGCCAGATGGAGCCCAACAGCCTGATCCACCGCTCGCAGGGCGCGCCGATGCGCGTGCTGCGTGCCGGCATCGACCAGCCGGATCTGGTCGACGCGGCCCTGTCGCGGCTGCGCCTGCCAGGCGGCCACCCCGAGGGCTACCTGGAAGCCCTGGGCAACCTGTACCGCGACACCGCCTCCGCCATCCGACGCGGCGACCGCGGCAACATCGCCGGCGTGCCCGGCATGGCCTCGGGGCTGCGCGGCATGGCCTTCATCGAGGCGGTCACCCAGAGCCAGGCCGGCGGCAGCCGCTGGACCGACCTGCCCTCCATCGACTGAACGGGAACCTTTCATGAGCGACACGCCTTCCGGCATCCGCGGCCCGGCGATCTTCCTGGCCCAGTTCATCGGCGACGAGGCGCCCTTCGACGACCTCGACGCCATCGCCCGCTGGGCCGCCGAGCAGGGCTATCGCGGCATCCAGCTGCCGACCCACGATCCACGCTTCATCGACCTCGAGCGCGCCGCCGAGAGCCAGGCCTACTGCGACGAGCTCAAGGCCCGCTGCGCCGCGGCCGGCGTCGAGATCAGCGAGCTTTCCTCCCATCTGCAGGGCCAACTGGTGGCGGTCCACCCGGCCTTCGACGAGCTGTTCGACGGCTTCGCCCCGGCCGAGCTGCACGGCGATCCCGCGGCCCGCACCGAGTGGGCCATCGCCCAGCTCAAGCTGGCGGCGAAGGCCAGCCAGCGGCTCGGACTCAAGGCCCACGCCACCTTCTCCGGCGCCCTGCTGTGGCCGTTCTTCTATCCCTGGCCGCAGCGCCCCGCCGGACTGGTCGAAGAAGGCTTCGCCGAGCTCGGCCGGCGCTGGCGGCCGATCCTCGACGCCTTCGAGGAGGCCGGGGTCGACCTGTGCTACGAGATTCATCCCGGTGAGGACCTGCACGACGGCGCCTCCTTCGAGCGCTTCCTCGAGGCGGTGGAGCATCATCCGCGGGCCAGGATCCTCTACGACCCGAGCCACCTGCTGCTGCAGCAGCTCGACTACCTGGGCTTCATCGACCGCTATCACGAGCGTATCGGCATGTTCCACGTCAAGGACGCCGAGTTCACCCCCGACGCGCGCAGCGGCGTCTACGGCGGCTACCAGGGCTGGGTCGATCGCCCCGGGCGCTTCCGCTCGCTGGGCGACGGCCAGGTCGACTTCAAGGGGATCTTCAGCCGCCTGACCCGGTACGGTTTCGACGGCTGGGCGGTGCTCGAATGGGAGTGCTGCCTGAAGGACGCCGCCCAGGGTGCCGCCGAAGGTGCGCCCTTCATCACCGAGCACCTGATCACCCGCGCCGGGCGCGCCTTCGACGACTTCGCCGGCCAGGACACCAGCCCGGCCCGCAATCGCCGCATCCTGGGGCTGGCGCGCTAGCACCCGCCCCGACAGGAGCACGCCACACGCCTCACAAGAACGTGCCTCACAAGAACAAGCCTCACGAGAAGGAAAACGCCATGTCACTGCTACGCTCACGCCTGAGCCTGATGATGTTCCTGCAGTTCTTCATCTGGGGCGGCTGGTTCGTCACCCTGGGCACCTTCCTGGCCAGCAACCTGGAAGCCAGCGGCGGCCAGATCGGGATGGCCTTCGCCACCCAGTCCTGGGGGGCGATCATCGCGCCCTTCATCATCGGCCTGATCGCCGACCGCTACTTCCACGCCGAGCGCCTGCTCGGGGTGCTCCACCTGCTGGGCGCGGCGCTGATGGTCGGGCTCTACCTGGCCGAGGACTTCGCGGCCTTCTATCCGCTGGTGCTGGCCTACATGATCCTCTACATGCCGACCCTGGCGCTGGTGAACTCGGTCTCGTTCCACCAGCTGCGCGACCCGGCCACCGAGTTCGCCCGCATCCGCGTGTGGGGCACCCTCGGCTGGATCGCCGCCGGCCTCGGCATCAGCTACGTGTTCGCCTGGGACTCCGCCGCCGGCATCGGTGAAGGCCTGCTGCGCAACACCTTCCTGATGGGGGCGATCGCCTCTCTGGCGCTGGGTGTCTACAGCTTCACCCTGCCCGCCACCCCGCCCAAGGCCAGCGGTCGGGTCGGCCTGCGCGAGGTGCTCGGCCTGGATGCCCTGTCGCTGCTGAAGGACCGCAACTACGCGATCTTCTTCGCCGCCTCGGTGCTGATCTGCATTCCGCTGGCCTTCTACTACCAGAACGCCAACCCCTTCCTGGCCGAGGTCGGCGTGGCCAATCCCACCGGCAAGATGACCCTGGGACAGGCCTCCGAGGTGCTGTTCATGCTGCTGCTGCCGCTGTTCATCGGCCGCTTCGGCATCAAGAAGACGCTGCTGATCGGCATGCTGGCCTGGGCGCTGCGCTACGCGATGTTCGCCTTCGGCGACGCCGAGGGGCAGCTCTACCTGCTGCTGCTGGGCATCGCGCTGCACGGCATCTGCTACGACTTCTTCTTCGTCACCGGGCAGATCTACACCGATGCCAAGGCCGGCGAGCAGTTCAAGAGCGCCGCCCAGGGCATGATCACCCTGGCCACCTACGGCGTCGGCATGCTGATCGGCTTCTGGATCGCCGGCCAGGTCACCGACCACTACGCGCTGGCCAGCGGCGGCCACGACTGGCAAGGCATCTGGCTGTTCCCGGCGGCGTTCGCCCTGGCGGTGCTGGTGCTGTTCCTGATCGCTTTCCGCGGGCGTCGCGCCCGGGCCGGCACCGAGGCGGCCTCCCGCGCCTGACGCCACCCGCCCCGCCGCCGGCGGGGCCCTCGACGCAAAACGACACCACCGCGCCTCTCGATAAAGAGGCGCGGCGGTGTCGTCTGGGATACCAGAGGCGACGCCTGAAACGTCGACGGAGAACGGTCTCAGATCGCGGGCGACTGGCCCAGGATGGACTTCAGATCGATGCTCGATTCCCGCGGGCTCAGATCCAGCAGCGCCTCCAGCCCGAACAGGTGATCGTGGATCGCGCCGCGGGCGGCTTCCGCCTCGCCCGCGGCCAGCAGCTCGACCAGCCGGTCGTGTTGGGCCTCCTGATAGCAGGACGAGAGCCCGGAACGCTTGTAGAGCGCCACCACGATGGAGGTACGCAGCACCAGGTCGGTGAGCATGCCGCCCAGCACCCGGTTGGGCGAGTGTTCGGCCAGCAGATGGTGCAGGTTCAGCGAGTGCTCGATGCGCGCCGGCTCGTCGCCGCGGCGATAGGACTCGGTCTCTTCCCTCGCCTGGATCTTGAGCGCGTCCAGCGTCTCGGCGGACAGCGTGCCGGCCAGCAGCGCGACCACCTCGCCTTCCACCAGGCGCCGGGCGGCGAAGGTCTCGCGGGTCTCCTCGATGCTCGGCGCCCGCACTCGCGCCACCTGGTTGGGGCGCTGGTCGACGACGTGCTCGGAGGCCAGCCGGGTCAGCGCCTTGCGCACCACCGAGCGGCTGACGCCGAACACCTCGCCCAGCGTCACCTCGGGCAGCTTGGTGCCCGGCGGCAGCCGCTGCATCAGCACCGCTCGGCGCACCTTGTCGGCGATATCGCGGTCGCCGACGCGGGCACCGCTCTTGACCTCGGCCTGCAACTCCTCGTGCCAGGCTTGGCTCATGACGTGGGTCTCCTGATCGTCCGCGCGGACTGTCGCGTGTGGGCGGATGGGTGACTATATCGCATCCCGACATTGTATACAGAAAATGCCCCGACCGTCGGCAACGGTCGGGGCGATATCAGGCGAAGCCACGATCACCGGTTCACCATCGACGTTTTCGCACTAACCGGCGCGATGCCGCTCGTTGACGTCGAGGATCTTGAGGGTGTTGGTGCCGCCGTGGGCGTTCATGTGATCGCCGCGGGTGAGGATCACGTGATCGCCCGGCTCGGCCACGCCGCGGACCACCAGCAGCGCCATGGCGCGGTCGTTGAGCTCGGCGGCGTCCATCTCGCTGGTATCGAAGGGCAGCGAGATCACACCGCGATACAGCGCCATGCGCCGCTGGGCGATCGGATTGTGTGCCAGGCCGACGATCGGCAGCCCGGAGCGGATGCGCGAGGCGATCAGCGGGGTGTAGCCGGTGGAGGTCATGCAGGCGATGGCGGCCACGCCCTCGAGGTGGTTGGCGGCGTACATCGCCGA
>NZ_JALMEW010000005.1 GCF_023094245.1 Halomonas getboli
CCCTTGCCGAACTCAGCAGTGAAACCGCTCAGCGCCGATGGTAGTGTGGGAGTTCCCATGTGAGAGTAGGTCATCGTCAGGCACTTATCCCGGAAAAGCCCCGGCCTCATCAGAGGTCGGGGCTTTTTTCATTGGGGGCGAGAAACGCCGGCGACGACCAGGCCTCGCGTGAAGGGATACTGAACCTCGCACCTCGCCCCTCGCTGAAAAACGCCCCGTCCTCATAAGAGGACGGGGCGTTTTGCGCTGTGGCTCAGGCGTGGGCGGCGTAGGCGTAGAGCAGCGTCTCCTGGGCGCTGATCGGGGCGGCGTCGCCGGGCGTCTGCTTGACGTAGGTGCCGTCGGGCTGCAATAGCCAGCTCTGGCAGTTGTCGACCAGGTAGGTCTCCAGGTCCTTGCGCACCTGGGCCGCCAGCTTCTTGTCGAGCAGCGGGAAGCAGGTCTCGACCCGGTGGAACATGTTGCGGGCCATGAAGTCGGCGCTGGAGCCCCAGGTCTCGGGCTTGCCGTCGTTATGGAAGTGGAACACCCGGGTATGCTCGAGGAAACGGCCGATGATCGAGCGCACCCGGATGGTCTCGGAGATGCCGGGCAGGCCAGGGCGCAGGCAGCACATGCCGCGGATGATCAGATCGCATTCCACCCCGGCCTGGGAGGCGCGATACAGGGCCTGGATCAGCTTGGGCTCGGTGAGGGAGTTGCACTTGATGATCAGGTGGGCACGCTTGCCCTTGCGGGCGTGCTCGGCCTCGCGGTCGATCATCGCCACCAGCCGCTCATGGAGGGTGAAAGGCGCGTGCAGCAGCTTCTCGATCTTGCGCGCCCGGCCCATACCGGAGAGCTGTTGGAACACCTTGTGCACGTCGGCGCACAGCACCGGATCGGCGGTCAGCAGGCTGTAGTCGGTATAGAGCTTGGCGGTCTTGGAGTGGTAGTTGCCGGTGCCGAGGTGGGCGTAGTGGCGCAGCTGGCCCTTCTCGCGGCGCACGATGTGCATCATCTTGGCGTGGGTCTTGTAGGCCATCACGCCGTAGATGACGATGGCGCCGGCTTCCTGCAGTCGCGAGGCCAGCGCCAGGTTGTCCGCCTCGTCGAAGCGCGCCCGCAGCTCGATCACCACCGTGACCTCCTTGCCGTTGCCGGCGGCCTCCACCAGGGCATTGACGATGGGGGAGTCGGCGCCGGTGCGGTAGAGGGTCTGCTTGATGGCCAGCACCTCGGGATCGCGGGCGGCCTCTCGCAGCATTTCCTCTACCGGCGAGAAGGAGTGGAAGGGGTGATGCAGCAGGATGTCCTGTTCGGCCGTGGCCTGCAGCACGCTGTCGCGCTTGCGCAGCGCCTTGGGCAGGCCGGGGGTGAAGGCGCGATAGCACAGCTCCGGGCGCTCCACCTCGCCCAGTACCGACATCATGCGGGTCAGGTTCACCGGACCGTTGACCCGGTAGAGATCGGCCTGTTCGAGCTTGAACAGCTTGAGCAGGAATTCGGTCAGCTCGTCGGGGCAGTTGTTGGCCACCTCGAGACGCACCCCACTGCCGTAGCGGCGCGAGAGCAGCTCGCCGCGCAGCGCCGAGGCCAGGTCCGAGACGTCCTCCGGGTCCACCGAGAGATCGGCGTTGCGGGTCAGTCGGAACTGGTAACAGCCGGTCACCTTCATGCCGGGGAACACTTCCTCGGCGTGAGCGTGAATCATCGACGACAGGAACACATACTCGGTGAAGCCTTCCTCGCAGAGTGCCTCGGGCAGGGCGATCACCCGCGGCAGGGAGCGCGGGGCGGGCAGAATCGCCAGGCCGCCCTCGCGGCCGAAGGCGTCCTTGCCCTCGAGCTCGACGATGAAGTTGAGGCTCTTGTTGACCAGGCGCGGGAAGGGATGCGAGGGATCGAGGCCGATGGGGCTGATCACCGGCATGATTTCGCTTTCGAAGTAGTCCCGGACCCAGGTCCGCTGGGCCTCGGTCCAGTCGCCGCGGCGGCGGAAGCGCAGGCCCTGGGCCTCGAGCGCGGGCAGCAGGGTGTCGTTGAGGATGTGGTACTGGCGATCCACCTGCTCGTGGGCGATCTGCGAGATCTCGCTGAGCACCGAGCGCGGCGAGCGGCCGTCGGCGCCGGAGGAGGCGTCTCCGACCATGATCTGGTTCTTCAGCCCGGCCACGCGGATCTCGAAGAACTCGTCCATGTTCGAGGAGAAGATCAGCAGGAACATCAGCCGGTTGAGCAGCGGGTGGGCCTCGTCGAGCGCCTGCTCCAGCACCCGCACGTTGAACTGCAGATGCGAGAGCTCGCGGTTGAAGTAGAGCCCGGGATCGGCGAGATCGGCCTCGGGATCCGGCAGCGCCTTGGGCTTGATGCCGGTGCGCGTCTGGTTGATGCGCGGCGCAGGGGCTTCGCTCGGAAGCTCGCCTCCCGCGGCGGGCTCAGGGGTGACGGGCGTGTCGGGGCTACGAGAGTCGTCCATGGGGTTACCCTGTCGTCGGCCGGAAGGGGTATCCCGTCCGGCGGTTAACCGTCGAGCAGTCTCGCCGCTCGCTTGGCGAAATAGGTCAGGATGCCGTCGGCGCCGGCGCGCTTGAAGCACGTCAGCGACTCGAGCATCACGGCATCGGCGTCCAGCCAGCCGTGGTCGTGCATGGCGTATTCGCCGCTCACCTGGTAGGCGAAGGTCGGGACCCTGAGCTCGTCCTTGAGGCGCCTCACCACGTCCAGATAGGGCATGCCCGGCTTGACCATCACCATGTCGGCGCCGGCCTCGGCGTGAGAGAGCACCTGCTTGAGCAGCGTCGCCACGGTGCGATCGTTCTGCACGTAGCCTGCCGCGTCGAGGATGCCGTCCTGTCCGTGGCTGGTGTAAGGAGCGAGCGCCACGTCGGTCATGATGCCGAGGTCGGGTATGGCCTCCTTGAGGGCACGTACGCTGCGCTGGACCAGCCCTGAAGCGCTGTAGGCCTCTTCGGCCAGCTCGCTCTACAGCGCCGGCTCCACCTCCGGAAACAGGGCCAGCGCCGGAATGCCCAGGGCATGCGCTTCACGCACTTCTTCGATCAGCAGGTCCAGCGACAGTCGCTCGACGCCTGGCATCGAGGGCACCGCTTCGCGCCTCGCCTCGCCGTCGAGCACGAACACCGGCCAGATCAGGTCGGCGGCGGTGAGGGTGTGCTCGCGCATCAGACGGCGCGAGAAGTCATCGCGTCGCATGCGCCGCGTGCGCGTGGCGGGATACTGGCGTGCGCCGGTGAAGCTCAAGGCGTTCTCTCCGAAGCGTTCTTGGCCGCCAGCAGCAAGTCTGGTAGCCGATGATGACAGAATGATGACGGTCACCGGGCGATGACGATCCTTCGAGTATATCAGTGCGCCTTGGCGCCGGAAGACGCGTCTTGTCGCGCTCCCGGCGACTCTCTAAAGTGGTGGCTTCATGTTCATCGGCCCCGTCGACGATCGGTGGGGGGCGCACAAGGAGACGCATAATGAGCAAGCAGGTGGCGGTCATTCTGTCGGGATGTGGTGTCCAGGATGGCTCTGAGATCTACGAGACCACCCTGACCCTGTTGCGTCTGGACCAGTTGGGGATCGGCTATCGCTGCTTCGCCCCCGACATCGACCAGCACGACGTGGTCGATCATCGCAGCGGCGAGACGGTCGAGGAGCGACGCAACGTGCTGACCGAGTCGGCGCGCCTGGCACGCGGCGAGATCGCTCCTCTGGCCGAGCTCGAGGCCGACGACTTCGACGCGGTCATCCTGCCGGGCGGCTTCGGCGCGGCCAAGAACCTCTCCAACTTCGCCGAGGCCGGTGCCGACATGGTGATCCACGAGGGCCTGGTAGAGGCTCTGGCCGAGTTCCACGAGGACCGCAAGCCGATCGGCCTGATGTGCATCGCGCCGGTGATGGTGCCGCGTCTGCTGGGGCCGGGCATCGCCGTGACCATCGGTCACGATCCGGGCGTGGCAGGCGCCATCAGCAGCATGGGCGGCCTGCATCGCAGCTGCGGCGTGGAGGATATCGTGGTCGACTTCGAGAACCGTGTGGTCACGACGCCGGCCTACATGCTGGCCACCCGCCTCGGCGAGGCGGCCACCGGCATCTTCAAGCTGGTGGATCGCATCGACGAGCTGATGGATCTCTGACCCGGGTGTGCGGAGTCAGTAGCGGGAAGAGCGGCGCGTCGCGCCTGGAAGCATGAAGCGGGAAGAAGAACGCCTCCCTGGCTTGGCCAGGGAGGCGTTTTTATCGGCTTGCTTTCGAGGTTCGAGCTTACGCCTCGCCGTCGGCCGCATCCTTCTCGCGCTTGCGGCGCACCAGGCGGCCGAACAGCAGGCCGACCTCGTAGAGCAGGTACATCGGCACCGCCAGCAGGCTCTGGGAGACCACGTCCGGCGGGGTCATCAGCATGCCGATCACGAAGCAGCCCAGCACCACATAGGGGCGCTTCTTCGCCAGGCTCTCCGCGGTGGTCGCCCCGGTGAGGATCAGCAGGAAGGTGGCGATCGGGATCTCGAAGGCCACGCCGAAGGCGAAGAACAGCTTGAGCACGAAGTTGAGATACTGGTTGATGTCGGTCATCACCGCCACGTTCTCCGGCCCGGTCTGGGTGAAGAACTGGAACAGCAGCGGGAAGACCACGTAGTAGGCGAAGGCGGCACCGGCATAGAACAGCGCCACGCTGGAGGCCAGCAGCGGCAGCGCCAGCGCCTTCTCGTTGTCGTACAGCCCCGGGGCGATGAAGGCCCAGGCCTGGTGCAGCACGAAGGGCACGGCGATGAACACCGCCACCACCAGGGTCAGCTTGAAGGGGGCCAGGAACGGCGAGGCCACCTCGGTGGCGATCATCTGCGAGCCTTCCGGCAGCAGCGCCATCAGCGGCTCGGCGACGAAGGCGTAGATGTCGTTGGCGAAGGCGTAGAGGCCAAGGAAGATGATCAGGATGGCGATCACCGCACGCAGCAGGCGCGAGCGCAGCTCGACCAGATGCTCGATCAGCGGGGCGTGACCCTGGCCGGGCCCCTGGGAGTCGTCGGTTTGGCTCATCGGGTAGAAGCGTCCTCGTGGGCGTCGGAGTCATCGGCCTGCCGGCGGGCAGTGCCCGTGGCGTCGTCGAGGCGCTGCTCGGAAGAGGCCTCGGACGGCTCGCGGCGTTCGGCGCTCGGCCGTTCGTCGCGAGCGTCGGTGTCCTCGACCGTACGCTCGACGTCGCGCTTGACCCGGTTGATGCCCTCGTCGAGCTTCTTCTGCTGCTCGTTGAGCTTCTGGCGCAGCTCTTCCGCCTCGAGCTGGGCGTTGATCTCGCGCTGCATGCCGGAGACGGTGCGCTTGATGCGGCCGATCCACAGCCCGGCGGTGCGGGCGGCCTTGGGCAGACGCTCGGGGCCCAGCACCAGCAGCGCCACCACGCCGATGATCAGGAGTTCGAGAAAGCCGATGTCGAACATGGCGGCTTACTTGCGCTCTTCCGATTCCTCGGCCTTGCGCTCGGCGTGGACGTCGTAGGTCTCGCCCTCGTCGTCGTGGCGCACCTGAGCCTGGGGCTTGTCGCCGTCCTCGCCCTTGTCCTCGTCGTTCATGGCCTTCTTGAAGCCCTTGACCGCACCGCCCAGATCGCCGCCGACGTTGCGCAGCTTCTTGGTGCCGAAGATCAGGATGATGATGCCGAGGACGATCAGGAGTTGCCAGATACTGATGCCGCCTAACATAGGAGATTCCTCAGGTTGCTGCGCCGGAGTCCGGCGTCGTTGTCTTATTGGCGCCGCGCGGCTTTCTCGTCGTGGCCGGAAAGGCCGAAGCGGCGGGACAGTTCGTCGAGGACCTCGCGATGGCTCAATCCCAGATGGGACAGCATCACCAGGCTGTGAAACCACAGGTCCGTCGTCTCGGCGACCAGCGCCTGACGTGCCGCCTCGTCGCCCCGCTCGGCATCCTTGGCCGCCAACAGCGTCTCGGTAGCTTCCTCGCCGACTTTCTCGAGTATCTTGTTCAGGCCCTTGTGATGCAAGCTGGCCACGTAAGAGTCGTCGGGAGCGGCCTGGCGGCGGCTGGTCAGGACCTCGTCGAGGCGGTCGAGAATATCGCTCATATGAGACGTTTCCGTTGCAGTGGTTGAATCAGTTCCAGGCCAGCAGCACCGCGCCAATGGCCGCCGCGCCGAGCACTGGCCAAGGCTGGCCGTCTGCCCATTGGACCAGCGGCTGCCAGGCGAGTGCCAGCGCCACGATCACGAGCCCCAGACGCAGGCGGCGCTGGCGCCTGCTTTGCCCTTCGAGGCGGCGCTGGATGGCGCCAATGGCCTCGCTCTGGCGCTGGCGCTGCTGGTGGCCGTGCTCGGCCCGGGCCAGGGCTTGGTGGGCGAGCACCGGCAGTTCCGGGAGCTGACGCGAGAGCTCGGGGGCCTGGCGCTTCATCGATTCCCACAGTCCGCGGGCCCCGGCTCGCTCCTTCATCCAGTCCTCCAGGTAGGGCTTGGCGGTGGCCCAGAGGTCGAGGTCCGGATACAGCTGGCGGCCCAGGCCCTCGATGTTGAGCAGGGTCTTCTGCAGCAGCACCAGCTGTGGCTGGACCTCCATGTTGAAGCGTCGGGCGGTCTGGAACAGCCCCAGCAGCACCTGGCCGAAGGAGATGTCCTTGAGCGGCTTCTCGAGGATCGGCTCGCACACGGTGCGCACCGCGGCGGCGAACTCATTGGCCCGGGTGTCCTCGCTGACCCAGCCCGACTCGATGTGCAGCGCCGCCACCTCGTAGTAGTCCTGGTGGAAGAAGGCCAGCAGGTTGCGCGCCAGGTAGTCCTGATCCTCGCGGGTCAGGCTGCCGACGATGCCACAGTCGATGGCGATGTACTGCGGATTCCAGGGCGTCTCGCGGGCGACGAAGATGTTGCCCGGGTGCATGTCGGCGTGGAAGAAGTTGTCGCGGAACACCTGGGTGAAGAAGATCTCCACGCCGCGCTCGGCCAGCCGGCGCAGGTCGGTGCCCTGGGCCTCCAGCGCCTCGAGGTCGGCCACCGGAATGCCGTGGATGCGCTCCTGGACCATCACCCGGCGGCGGGTCAGTTCCCAATGGATCGAGGGCACGAACAGCAGCGGCGAGCCCTTGAAGTTGCGCTTGAGCTGGGAGGTGTTGGCCGCTTCCTTGGTCAGGTCCAGCTCGTCGAACAGCGTCGACTCGTAGTCGCGCACGACCTCCACCGGACGCAGCCGGCGCGCCTCGGGGACGCGTGCCAGCAGGGCGGCCAGCCGGTACATCAGCGCCATGTCCTGGCGCATGACGCGCTCGATGCCGGGGCGGATGATCTTGACCACCACCTCCTCGCCGTCGGGCAGCCGGGCGGCGTGGACCTGGGCCACCGAGGCCGAGGCCAGCGGCTCGGGCGAGAACTCGGCGAAGGCCTGCTCCAGCGGCATGCCGAGCTCATCCTCGACCAGCCCGCGGGCGAGATGGCCGGGGAAGGGCGGCACCTGGTCCTGGAGGCGGCGCAGCTCGTCGCCGATGTCGTCGGGGAAGAGATCGCGCCGGGTCGACAGCACCTGGCCGAACTTGACGTAGATCGGCCCCAGGGTCTCCAGCGCCAGCCGCAGCCGCTCGCCGCGTGGACGCTGGCCTACCGGCACCAGCCGCAGCGGCGACAGGGCCAGCAGGCCGCGCAGCCACCAGGGCAGCCGCTCGCGGGGAATCAGGGTATCCAGGCGATAGCGGGTGACCACCCAGGCGATGCGCGCGAGCCGCCGGATCATGCGCCGTCTCCCTCGGTGGTGAGGCGTCGGCGCAGTCGCTCGAGGCGCGCCTCGAGGCGGTCGGTGGCAACTTCCAGCTCGGTGAGGTGGTCGCGCACCCCCTCGAACTGGTGGCGGCCGGGCAGCAGCCGGGCCTCCTCGAAGACGTACTCGGAGACGTCGGCGCACAGCTCCTGACGGGTGCGCAGGCCCCAGCGACCGAGGCTGCGAATGCCCTCGGCCAGGCTGTGAGCGGGCACATCGCCGAGCCAGTGGGCCAGCTCGCCCTCCCAGTCCAGGTCGAGGTCGAGCAGCAGGTCGCGGGTCGCCTCGAGCAGCGGGATATGGCCGCGCACCGCGAGCCTGCCCTGGAACATCAGCCGTTCCACCGAGGCGCCGCCGAGCAGCTCGCCCAGGGTCTCGGGGTCGAGTTCGACGACGGCATCGAAGGCGTTCTCAGGCTCGTCGTCCTGGCGCATCAGGTCCACGCCCTGGGCGTGATAGACCAGGGCCAGGGCCAGCGATGGAGACTCGAGGCGCACCAGCAGGCGCTGTCCGGCGAGGCGTTCCAATCGCGCGGGGGCAGCGGGGTCGCGGGCCAGCAGGGCATTGAGGCTGCGTTCGAGGCCGCCCAGCAGCAGGGTCGGGGTCAGCGCCATCTCGTCCTCACAGCTTGATGCCGCGGTGCAGGGCGACGATGCCGCCGGTGAGGTTGGTGTACTCGACCCGCTCCAGGCCGGCGTCCTCCATCATGCCCTTCAGGGTCTCCTGGTCGGGGTGCATGCGGATCGACTCGGCGAGGTAGCGATAGCTCTCGGCATCGCCGGCCACCAGCTCGCCCATCCGCGGCAGCAGTCGGAAGGAGTACTGGTCGTAGGCCTGACTCAGCAGCGCGTTGTCGGGCTTGGAGAACTCCAGCACCAGCAGCCGGCCGCCGGGCTTGAGCACCCGCGCCATGGAGCGCAGCGCGGCGTCCTTGTCGGTGACGTTGCGCAGGCCGAAGGCGATGGTGATGCAGTCGAAGGTGTTGTCCGGGAAGGGCAGGGTCTCGGCGTTGGCCTGGACGTACTCGACGTTGCCGCCGACGCCCCGATCGAGCAGCTTGTCGCGCCCGACCCGCAGCATCGACTCGTTGATGTCGGCCAGCACCACGCGCCCCCGGGGACCGACCAGACGCGAGAACTTCAGCGTCAGATCGCCGGTGCCGCCGGCGATGTCGAGCACGCTGTGGCCCGGGCGGACGCCGGCGCGTTCGATGGTCAGGCGCTTCCACACCCGGTGGATGCCGAACGACATCAGGTCGTTCATCACGTCGTAGCGGGCGGCCACCGAGTGGAAGACGTCGGCCACGCGGGAGGCCTTCTCGTCGACCGGAACTTCCTGGTAACCGAAGTGTGTGGTGCGCTTGTCGCTGGGGGTCATGCGAGGGAGGCTCCCGGGTCAGCTGCACAATGGGGGCGAGGCCGGCGGCCCCGCGTGTTGGGCCGCATTGTAGCGCCCCCCGGGGGGCCTTGTCTTGACGACGGAGGCGGTTGCCGGAGGGCTGATCTGCCGGATGCTGGCAGGAGGGGCGCCGCTGAAGGGGCGTAGAGGGGGTTTTTGGCCATGGATGGCCAAAGTAGCGCCCAGGGACGGGTTCATAGCGCCCCTCGAAGGTCCTTCGGCAGGTCAGCCCCGACCATCTTGGGACGCCCCTGGAGCCGTGCCGACGCTTAGAGTTGCTTGATCTCGATGCCCAGCGCTTCGCGCGAGGCCCCGGCGTCTTCGAGTCGCTGCAGGTAGTCGGCCCAGTTGGCCTCCTGGTGCTCGATCAGCTCGTGCAGGTAGTCCCAGCTGTAGAGGCCGCTGTCGTGGCCGTCGTCGAAGTGCAGCTTGAGCGCGTAGCGGCCGGCCTGGGTGATGTTGGCCAGGCCGACGTGCTTCTTGCCGACCTGCAGGGTCTCCTGCCCCTGGCCGTGGCCACGCACCTCGGCGGAGGGCGAGAAGACGCGCAGGTACTCTACCGACAGCCGGTGGCTCTCGCCGCCTTCATAGGTCAGCTCCAGCTCGCGGGCCTGCTTGTGGTAGTGCACCTTGGTGGGAATCGGGGCCGTCATGATGAGACTCCTGGCTTCGAGCTTCGAGCTTCGAGCTTCGAGCTTCGAGCTTCGAGCTTCGAGCTTCGAGCTTCGAGCCGCTGGAGCCCGAAGCTCGTCGTTCGTGGCTTAGAGGATATAGCGCGACAGGTCCTCGTCCATCGCCAGCTCGCCGAGCTGGGAGTCGACGTAGGCGGCGTCGATGGTCAGCGGGCTGCCCATGTCGCCGCCCTGGTAGGAGGCCTCCTCGAGCAGGCGCTCCATGACCGTGTGCAGGCGGCGGGCGCCGATGTTCTCGGTGCCTTCGTTGACCTTCCAGGCGATCTCGGCGATGCGCGCGATGCCGTCGTCGGTGAAGGTCACGTCCAGCCCTTCGGTGGCCATCAGCGACCGATACTGGCGGGTCAGCGCCGCAGACGGCTCGGTGAGGATGCGCTTGAAGTCGTCCGGCGTCAGGGCGTCGAGCTCGACGCGGATCGGCAGGCGTCCCTGCAGCTCGGGGATCAGGTCCGACGGGCGCGACAGGTGGAAGGCGCCGGAGGCGATGAACAGGATGTGATCGGTCTTCACCATGCCGTACTTGGTGGACACGGTGGAGCCCTCGATCAGCGGCAGCAGGTCGCGCTGCACGCCCTCGCGGGAGACCTCGCCGCCGCTGGAGTTGGCGCTGCCCTTGGCGACCTTGTCGAGCTCATCGAGGAACACGATGCCGTGCTGCTCGACCGCCTCGATGGCGCGGCTCTTGATGTCGTCCTCGTTGACCAGCTTGCCGGCCTCCTCGTCGCGCAGCAGCGCGAAGGCGTCCTTGACCGTCACCCGGCGTGTCTCGGTCTGCTGCTTGCCCATGCTGGAGAACAGGTTCTGCAGCTGGCTGGTCATCTCTTCCATGCCCGGCGGGGTGTTGATATCGAGGCCCTGGCCCTGGGGCGTGACCTGGATATCGATTTCCTTGTCGTCGAGCTGACCCTCGCGCAGCTTCTTGCGGAACGACTGGCGGGTGGCGTTCTCGGTGCGGGGCTCGTTCTCCTGGCCGCGAGGCGGCGGCAGCAGGGCGTCGAGGATGCGGTCCTCGGCGGCGTCCTCGGCGCGATGGCCGACCTCTTCCTTGGCCTGCTCGCGGACCAGCTTGATGGCGGCCTCGGTGAGATCGCGGATGATCGACTCGACGTCTCGGCCGACGTAGCCCACTTCGGTGAACTTGGTCGCTTCGACCTTGATGAAGGGCGCGCGGGCCAGCTTGGCCAGGCGGCGAGCGATCTCGGTCTTGCCGACGCCGGTGGGGCCGATCATCAGGATGTTCTTGGGCGTGACTTCCTGGCGCAGCTCGTCGTCGAGCTGCATGCGGCGCCAGCGGTTGCGCAGCGCCACGGCCACGGCACGCTTGGCGTCCTGCTGGCCGATGATGTACTGGTCCAGGGCGTGGACGATCTCGCGCGGGGTCATCTGGGTCATGATCAGAGCTCTTCCAGCGTGACGTTGTGGTTGGTGAACACGCAGATGTCGCCGGCGATCTCCAGCGACTTCTCGGTGATCTCGCGGGGCGAAAGCTCGGTGTTCTCGAGCAGCGCGCGGGCCGCGGACAGGGCGAAGTTGCCGCCGGAGCCGATGGCGATGATGCCGCGCTCGGGCTCCACCACGTCGCCGTTGCCGGTGATGATCAGCGAGGCGTTCTTGTCGGCCACGGCCAGCAGCGCCTCGAGGCGGCGCAGGGCACGGTCGGTGCGCCATTCCTTGGCCAGCTCCACGGCGGCCTTGGTCAGATGGCCCTGATACTTCTCGAGCTGGGCCTCGAAGCGCTCGAAGAGGGTGAAGGCGTCGGCGGTGCCGCCGGCGAAACCGGCCAGCACCTGGCCGCGATACAGGCGACGCACCTTGCTGGCGTTGCCCTTCATGACGGTATTGCCCAGCGACACCTGGCCGTCGCCGGCCAGCGCCACCTGGTCGCCGCGACGCACGGAAACGATCGTGGTCATGGAGGAGACTCTCCTTGTGGGGGCCTTCGGCTCCCGATGACTTTGGAACGGCTGAGCGAGGGCGAGGCGGGCGAGGGTGACGTTGAGCGTCGCACCGCCGGCCGCATCGCACAGCGATTCTCCACCGGCGCCGCGAGGGGCGGCGCCGTTTGTGAGCTGGAGGAAGAGGTATGGGCGGGCGGCCGGGAATTCAACCGCCGCGCCGTCACTGCAGCTGGATGAGCAGCGGCTCGATACCCTGGGTCGCCATCAGATCGCGCGCCCGGGACAGCTCGCGGCGATCCCGGTAGGGGCCGACCTGGACCCGGTGCCAGGTGGCGCCGTCGCCGGTCTGGACCTCGCTGATCTTGGCCAGCAGGCCGAAGTCCTTGAGCCGGCCGGCCAGCTGGCGGGCGTCGCGGGTCTCGCGGAAGGAGGCGGCCTGCAGCATGTAGCGCTTGCCGTCCTCGGCGCGCTGCGTCGTATCCTCGGCGGGCGCGCTGTTGGCGGCGATCACCTGGGCGATGGGGTCATCGGCCGAGACGGATTCGGCGCCGGTGTCGCCGCCATCGTCGTCGTCCTCCTCCTTGGCCGGCCGCGGGGGCGGCGTGGCTGTGGAGGAGGCCGCTTGCTCGCCGGGAGCGATGACCTCGGACTCCGGCAGCAGGGTGTAGAACTCGAAGGTCGGCATCGGCGGCTCGTCGTCCGCCGGCGACTGGCCGCCGGACTGACCCTGGCTCTCGCCCGCGGTCATCGCCGGGGAAGTATCCGGACCGTCCTGCCAGGGCGCGGTACCGTGCTGGTGCTGCGAGATCAAAAAGCCGGCCACCAGTCCGGCCAGCCCCCAGAGCCAGCCGGGCACGCCGCGCCGCGGAGCGGGTGACTTGGCGGGGGCCTTGCGGGAGCTGGTGGCGCCTCGCTTGCGGCCGTTGGCGGCGGGCTTGCGGCTGGCCATGGTTTACATCTCCTCGGGGGCGCCGACGCCCATCAGGTCGAGGCCGTTGCGCAGTACCTGGCGGGCGGCCAGGAACAGCGCCATGCGGGCGTTGCGCAGGGCGTCGTCCTCGACCATCACCTTGACGGCGTTGTAGCAGGTGTGGAACTCGGCGGCGAGATCGAGCAGATACTGGGCGATCTGCTGCGGCTCGCGGCTGGCCGCGGCGTGGGCGACCACCTCCGGGTAGCGGGCCAGGCGATTCATCAGCGCCTTTTCCTGCTCGGCCTCGAGGCGCGCCAGGTGATCCATGGCCTGGGCATGGTCGAACGCCTGGTCGGCGGACTCGGCCTTGCGCAGCATGCTGCACACCCGGGCGTGGGCGTACTGCACGTAGTAGACCGGGTTGTCATTGGACTGCGAGCGGGCCAGGTCGATGTCGAAGGTCAACTGGGAGTCGGCGCGGCGTGCGGCGAGGAAGAAGCGCGTGGCGTCGCGGCCGACCTCGTCGATCAGGTCGCGCACGGTGACGTAGCTGCCGGCGCGCTTGGAGAGTTTCACCTCCACGCCGGAGCGGGTGACCATCACCATCTGGTGCAGCACGTAGTCCGGCCAGCCCTGGGGAATGCCGGCCTCCAGCGCCTGCAGCCCGGCGCGCACGCGGGTCACCGTGGAGTGGTGGTCGGCGCCCTGCTCGTTGATCACGGTGGTGAAGCCGCGCTGCCACTTGTCGAGGTGATAGGCCACGTCGGGCAGGAAGTAGGTGTAGTGGCCGTCCTGCTTGCGCATCACCCGGTCCTTGTCGTCACCGAAGTCGGTGGTGCGCAGCCAGGTGGCGCCGTCCTGCTCGTAGGTGTGGCCCTTCTCGGCGAGGCGCTCGGCGGTGGCCGCCACCTTGCCGTCGCGGTACAGCGAGGACTCGAGGAAGTAGACGTCGAACTCGACGCCGAAGGCGCGCAGGTCGAGGTCCTGCTCGCGGCGCAGGTAGGCCACGGCGAACTCGCGGATGGCGTCCAGATCGTCCGGGTCGGCGGCGCCGGTGACGTGGCGGTCGTCGGCGTGGATGGTGTCGCCGGCCAGATAGCTGTTGGCCACGTCGATGATGTAGCCGCCGCGGTAGCCGTCGGCCGGCCAGCCGTCGTCCTCGGGGTCGATGCCCTTCACACGGGCCTGCACCGAGAGCGCCAGGTTGGCGATCTGGGCGCCGGCGTCGTTGTAGTAGAACTCGCGAGTGACGTCATAGCCCACCGCCTCGAGCAGGCGGCAGATGCTGTCGCCGATGGCCGCGCCTCGCCCGTGGCCGACGTGCAGCGGGCCGGTGGGGTTGGCGGAGACGAACTCCACCTGGACCTTCTGACCCTGGCCGGTGAGGCTGCGGCCGAAGGTGTCGCCCTGGTCCAGCACCTGGCGGATGACCTGGGCCGCGGCGTCGGTGGCGGCGAAGAAGTTGATGAAGCCGGGGCCGGCGATCTCGATCCTGGACACGGCGTCGCTTGCCGGCAGCGCCTCGACCAGCGCCTCGGCCAGTTCGCGGGGCTTCCTGCCGGCGGGCTTGGCCAGCATCAGCGCCAGGTTGGTGGCGTAGTCGCCGTGGGCCTTGTCCTTGGTCGGGTCGACCTTGATGGTCGGGGCGAGCTCGGAGGGCAGGACGTCCTGGCGCTTGAGTTCGTCCAGGGCGCCCTCCAGCAGGGAGATGATGGTGTCTTTCATGGGGAATCTGATGTCCTGTGGCGCGGGCGGGTCGAACGCCCGTCGGCGGGCATTTGGCCGCACATTATCGACAATTGCGCGCGGGCTTTAAACCCTAGCCTCGGCTTCGGGCTTCGGGCTTCGGGCTTCGGGCTTCGGGCTTCGGGCTTCGGGCTTCGGGCTTAAGCTATTGCCTCGCCCCTCGCCCCTCGCCCCTCGCCCCTCGCCCCTATCGTTACGCCAGCGTCTGCGGATCGATATCCAGCGACCAGCGCACCCGCCGCGCTGCGGGCTCGGCCTCCAGCCAGGCGATCAGCCAGGCGCCGGCCTCGTGGAGTCGGCTGCGCTTGTCGGCGCCGAGCATCACCTGCAGGTGGTAGCGGTTCTGGCGGCGCTCCATGGGCGCCGGCACCGGGCCCAGGCAGTCCACGTCCAGCCCTCGTGCCTTCAGGTGCGCGCGCAGCGCCTCGGCGGCGCGGCCGCCGAGCTCGGTGACGGCCGCCTCCAGGGCGCCTTCCAGGCGCAGCAGCGCCAGGAAGCGAAACGGCGGCAGGGCGGCGACGCGGCGTTCCTCTAGCAGCTGCTCGGCCAGGGCGTCGTAGCCGCGCGCCGAGAGCAGCCGCAGATGCGGGTCGTCGGCGTGCATGGTCTGCACCAGCACGCGGCCCGGATGGGCGGCGCGCCCGGCGCGGCCGGCCACCTGCTCGAGCAGCTGGGCGCTGTGTTCCAGGGCGCGGAAGTCGCTGGCGTAGAGGCCGGCGTCGGCGTTGACCACGACCACCAGGGTGACGTGGGGCAGGTGATGGCCCTTGGCCAGCATCTGGGTGCCCACCAGCAGGCAGGCCTCGCCGCGGCGGACCTCGGTGAGGGTCTGCTCGAGGGCATCGCGGCGACGGGTGCTGTCGCGGTCGATGCGGTGCACCGGGACGTCGGGGAAGCGTTCAGCCAGGGTCTCCTCGGTGCGCTCGGTGCCGCTGCCCAGCGGTCGCAGGTCGGCGCTGCCGCAGTCGGGGCAGGCATCGGGCAGGGCCTGGCGATGATCGCAGTGATGGCAGGCCAGCAGCGGCGGCTGGCGATGCAGCGTCAGCCGGGCGTCGCAGTGGGTGCACTCGGCGATCCAGCCGCAGGCGTGGCAGCTGAGCGTCGGGGCGAAGCCGCGGCGGTTGATGAACACCAGCACCTGATGACCGGCGGTCAGGGTCTCCTCGATGGCCTCGAGCACCGGGGGAATCAGCCCGCCGCGGCGGGTGCGGCCGCGCAGGTCGGTCAGCTCCAGGCGCGCCGGGGCATGGCGGCTGGCGCGCTGGGTCAGGCGCAGATGGCGGTAATCGCCGCACTGGGCGCGGTGCAGGGTCTCCAGCGACGGCGTGGCGCTGCCCAGCACCAGCGGGATGCCGTGATGATGGGCGCGGGCCACGGCCAGGTCGCGGGCGTGGTAGCGCAGCCCCTCCTGCTGCTTGAAGGAGCCGTCGTGCTCCTCGTCGACGATGATCGCGCCGGGCGCGGCCAGTGGCGTGAAGATTGCCGAGCGGGTGCCGATGACGATCGGCGCCCGGCCGCTGGTCGCGGCCTCCCAGGCGTCGAGTCGCTCGTGATCGGTGAGCCCGGAGTGCAGCGCCACCACCGGTACCCGGAAACGGCGCTTGAAGCGTGCCAGGGTCTGCGGCGTCAGGCCGATCTCGGGCACCAGCACCAGGGCCTGGCGGCCGCGGCCGACCACCGCCTCGATCAGCTGCAGATAGACTTCGGTCTTGCCGCTGCCGGTGACGCCGTGCAGCAGGCAGGGATGATAGGCGTCCAGCCCCTCGCGCAGGGCGGCGAGGGCGGCGGCCTGCTCGCGGTTGAGCGGCAGCACAGGCTCGGCCAGCAGCGGGCCCCCGGCGTCGGCGGGGCCGGTGCGCGGCTCCTCGCGCCGGGTGACCAGTCCCTTCTTCTCCAGGGCCTGGAGCTGAGGGCGGGTGAAGGACTGGGCGAAGATGGCCTGGGCGAGCAGCCCTTGAGGATGCTGGCGCAGCATGGCCAGCAGCTCGGCCTGGCGCGGCGCCCGGGCGAGGCTTTCCGGGGCCTCGCTGGCGCCGGCCTCGGTGACCTGCCAGCGCTCCCGGGTGCGCGCCTCCAGGGCGCGCCCCTGGCGCAGCAGCGCGGGCAGCGCCTGGTGCAGGGTGTCGCCGGGGGCATGCTGGTAGTAGCGGGCGGTGAAGCGGCACAGCCACAGCCAGTCCGCCGGCAGGGGAGCGTCGTCGAGGCGATCGTCGATCGGCCTGAGCCTGGCCAGCGGCAGGTCGCTGGTCTCGCGGCACTCCATCACCACGCCGATCACACGGCGCGGGCCGAAGGGCACCCGCACGCGCAGTCCCGGCTGCCAGCCGCCTTCCGGCGGCGCGCCGGCGGGGCGATAGTCGAACAGACGGCGCAGCGGGGAGGGCACGGCAACGCCCAGCACGGCGGGGGAGGAAACGGACAATTGGCCTCCGAGGACGGCTCTGCTAGAATACTTGGCCGCCGCGTCACCCTCGGTGTGGAGCGGCGCCCGGTTTGAACGTTCAGACAATCCGTATGCGGTGCCTGGCATGGGATCAGGTGGCGGCATACAGCGTAGCGAGGCTCAAGATGAAACAAGGTATCCACCCGAATTACAAGACGGTCAGCGCGACCTGCTCCTGCGGCGCCACCTTCCAGGTCGGCACCACCAACGATCAGGATCTGTCCCTGGACGTCTGCTCTCAGTGCCACCCCTTCTACACCGGCAAGCAGAAGCAGGCGACCACCGGTGGCCGCGTCGAGCGCTTCAACAAGCGCTTCGGTGCCGCGATCAAGCGCTGATGCGTCGCCGGCGAGTCCTCGCCGGCCTCGGACGTATCCGAAGAAACCCGCCCTCGAGGCGGGTTTTTTTGTGTCCGGCGTTCGGTGCGCCGCTCACGATAAGGGATTCTTTATAGCGAGCTGCTCAAATATAAGTTTCGGCAAATGGTAGCGAACGTCTGCGAATGGGGTTGCTAGATTGTGTAACTTTACTAAGTTGAGAAGTGGAAGTTTTTTTTATAATCTCGTCGGCCTTTCCTATCATTCGATACCGGATCCTGAGCATGACAGACGCGAAGAGACAGGCGGCACTGGACTATCACGCAAAGCCCATTCCCGGGAAGCTGTCGGTGGAGCTGACCAAACCGACCGCCACGTCACGTGATCTCGCCCTGGCCTACAGCCCGGGCGTGGCCGAGCCGGTGCGCGAGATCGCTCAGGACCCCGAGAATGCCTACCTCTATACCGGCAAGGGCAATCTGGTGGCGGTGATCTCCGACGGCAGCGCCATCCTGGGGCTCGGCAATCTGGGCGCCCTGGCCAGCAAGCCGGTGATGGAGGGCAAGGGCGTGCTGTTCAAGCGCTTCGCCGGCATCAACTCCACCGACCTGGAGGTCAACGCCGAGAGTCCTCAGGCGTTCATCGACACCGTGGCGCGCATCGCCGATACCTGGGGCGGTATCAACCTCGAGGACATCAAGGCGCCGGAGTGCTTCGAGATCGAGCGCGCGCTGATCGAGCAGTGCAGCATTCCGGTGTTCCATGATGACCAGCACGGTACCGCCATCGTCACCGCGGCCGGCATGCTCAACGCCCTGGACATCGCCGGCAAGTCTCTCGAAGAGGCAAGGATCGTCTGCCTCGGCGCCGGAGCCGCGGCGATCGCCTGCATGAAGCTGCTGGTGTCCTGCGGCGCCCGCGCCGAGAATCTGGTGATGCTCGACCGCAAGGGGGTGATCCACAGCGGCCGCGAGGATCTCAATCAGTACAAGGCGATGTTCGCGGTCGACACCGACAAGCGCACCCTGGACGACGCCATCGACGGCGCCGACGTCTTCATCGGCCTGTCCGGCCCCGGCCTGATGAATGCCGACCACATCCGCAAGATGGCCGACAATCCGGTGGTCTTCGCCTGCACCAACCCGGACCCGGAGATTCATCCGGACCTGGCCCGCGAGACGCGTCCCGACGTGATCATGGCCACCGGTCGCTCCGACTACCCGAACCAGGTCAACAACGTGCTGGGCTTCCCGTTCATCTTCCGCGGCGCGCTGGACGTGCGGGCGACGCGCATCAACGAGGAAATGAAGGTCGCCGCGGTGCATGCACTCAAGGATCTGGCCCGCGAGCCGGTGCCCCAGTCGGTGCTGGAGGCCTACGAGGCGGAGAGCATGAGCTTCGGACGCGACTATATCCTGCCGACGCCGGTGGACGTGCGGCTGCTGGAGCGGGTCTCCTCGGCGGTGGCCCAGGCGGCGGTGGACTCCGGCGTGGCGCGCAAGCCCTATCCCTCGCACTATCCGCTGAAGACCGTGGACGACGTCTACGGCGGCTGATCGCCTTCAGCGCGGCAGTGAACGACGACGCCGGCCCTCGGGCCGGCGTCGTCGCGTCTGGAGGACGCATCGAAAAACAGCGCCTCGACGGCCTACCAGTCGTAGAGCAGCGAGACGTTGGTGATGCGATCGGTGCGCGCGGTGGCGGTGTCGGGCGGCCGGGTGTTGTGCTTGATCTCGTAGGACAGCTTGAGCGCCAGGTGGGCGTTGAGCCGCGCCGTCAGGGCCGAAAGCGAGCGCGTGGTCAGGTTGCGATCGGTGCCTTCCAGCGACAGTTCCTGGGAAAGGCCGGCGGTATCGGAGAAGTGCCAGCGATAGTCCATGGCGCCGTAGACCACGCCGAGCCGCTGGACGCGGTCGTCGGTCACGCTGTCGACTCGATAGCCGGGGCCGGCCTCGAGCGACAGCACGTGGCGTTCGTTGTCCAGCACCTGGCGGCCGTAGCCGCCGATCACCGTGGCCTGGTAGTCGTAGCCGCTGAAGCGGTCGTCTTCCCAGCGGGCGAAGCCGAACAGGTAGTGGGGGCCCTCGATGTCGTAGCGTTCGCGGGCCGCCACCAGGTACTGCTCGGCGCTGGTCTCGTTATCCTGGGTGACGTGTCGGGCCTCGCCGCGCAGGCTGTGGGTGAAGGCGCCGTTCAGCCACGTCAGTCGCCCCTTGGCGATCAGGGTCTGGCTGTTGGTGTTGCCCTGGAGGTGCGTAAACCCAAGCTCGGCCTCGCCGGTCAGGGGCGGGGAGTCCTCCTCCGGCGCCGGCGGGGCATAGAAGGGGGAGGCCAGGGCATGGCTCGCCAGTGGCAGTAGGCCCAGACAGCAGCTGAGCATCACCTTGAAGCGCATGGTGATTTCTCGTGATGGGTTCGGTGGAAAAAGCCGTGGGGAGCCGGCGAGACGGGGGCTCGCCGGCTGGGGTCGGACTGCGGGTCGTGCCTAGAAGATGGCTTCGTAGGCGCCGGTGCCCTGTGAGCCGCTCTCCTGTTCCACTGCCTGATCGACGCGGCGCGGCTGATAGTCGGGCAGGTGATCGGCGCGGAACAGCTCCTGCATGCCGCCGGGCTGGTCGTCGTGAAGCAGGCGGCCGGTGTCCGGGTCGACGCGTCGGGTGACCACGTCGTCCGGCTTGTCGGGCCAGCGCTCCGGCGTGCCGGCGAGGGCGCCTTTCATGAAGTCCATCCAGATCGGCAGGGCGGCCTGGGAGCCGTACTCGGCGGTCGAGCTGTTGTCGTCCTTGCCGACCCAGACGGTGGTCGCCAGGTCGGTATTGAAGCCGGCGAACCAGGCATCGCGCTGCTGGTTGGTGGTACCGGTCTTGCCGACGATGTCGCTGCGATTGAGGGCCAGGGCGCGGCGGGCGGTGCCGTGCTCGACCACGTCGCGCAGCATGTCGCGGATCAGGTAGTCGGCTGCCGGGTCGACCACGCGCGGTGCGACCCGATAGGTCTTGCCGTCGCGCTCGACGGTCTCCTGGTCGGGGGCGCACTCGCGGCAGGCTACCGCGGGGTCGGCCTCCTGGATCACGGTCCGCTCCTCGCCGCGGGTGATCTTCTCGATCAGCCAGGGCTCGATGGCGAAGCCGCCGTTGGACAGCACCGCATAGCCGCGGGTCATCTCCAGCGGCGTCAGGCTGGTGGTGCCCAGGGCCAGCGACAGGCCGTGAGGCAGGCGGTCGGGGTCGAAGCCGAAGTTGACCAGGAAGTCGATGGTGCGCTCGAGGCCCAGGGTCTTGAGCAGGCGGATGGTGACCAGGTTGCGCGAGTGAGCGAGGCCGACGCGCAGGCGGGTCGGGCCGAGGAAATCGCCCTCGGAATTGTTGGGGCGCCACAGCTGATCGCTGCCGTCTTCCATCACCACCGGGGCGTCGTTGATGACGGTGGCGGGGGTGACGTCGCCGCTGTTCAGGCCGGCCAGGTAGATGAAGGGCTTGAAGATCGAGCCCGCCTGGCGGCGCGCCTGCAGCGCGCGGTTGAACTTGCTGGCGTCGTAGTCGAAGCCACCCTGCAGGGCCAGGATGGCGCCGCTGTTGGGATTCATGACCACCAGCGAGCCCTGGGCGTCGGGCTGCTGGGACAGGCGCCAGCTGCCGTCCTCACGCTGCAGGATGCGCACCAGGTCGCCGGGGCTGGCGATGTCGGCAGCGGCATTCGGCGCCGCGCCGCGGTAGCGGGCGTTGCGATAGGGCTGCGCCCATTTCAGGCCGTCCCAGTCGAGCGTCCGGACCTCGCCGCCGGCGGCCAGCACGCGCATCTCGCGGCCCTCGGTGGAGACCACGATGGCCGGTTCCAGCGGCCCCAGCACCGGCGTGCGATCCAGCACCTGCAGCCAGTTGCTGACGTCGCCGTCGATGCCGTCGACTTCGGTCTGGCTGCGCTCGGCGGCCTGACGGGCGGTATCCATCACCTCGGGCGACTCGGCCAGCTCTTCCTCGAGCCCGGCGCGGTCGGTGTTCTCCTGGGCTTCCGCCAGGCTGCGCGGGATGTCGGTCTGCTCCGGGCCGCGCCAGCCGTGGCGGGTGTCGTAGGCGATCAGGCCGTTGGCCAGGGCCTGACGCGCCATGGGCTGGAGCTTGCTGTCCAGGGTGGTGGTGATGCGATAGCCGCCGGTGTAGGCGTCGTCGAAGTGGTCGACGGCGTACTGGCGCGCCATTTCGGCCACGTAGTCGGCGGTGACCTCGGCCTGGGCCTTGTGGCGGCGGGCGGTGATCGGTGCCTGGACGGCCTCGTCGTAGTCGGCCTCGTCGATGTAGCCGAGATCGCGCATGCGGAACAGGATCCAGTTGCGGCGGATCAGGGCGCGCTCGGCGTTGGCCAGCGGGTTGAAGGCGGAGGGGGCCTTGGGCAGGCCGGCGATCATGGCCTGCTGGGCCAGGGTCAGCTCGTCGAGCGGCTTGTCATAGTAGACTTCCGCGGCGGCGGCGATGCCGTAGGCGCGATGGCCGAGGAAGATCTTGTTGACGTAGAGCTCGAGGATCTGCTGCTTGCTGAGGATCTGCTCCATCTGCAGGGCCAGCAGGATCTCGCGGATCTTGCGGGTGAAGGTCTGATCCAGGGTCAGCAGGTAGTTGCGTGCGACCTGCATGGTGATGGTGGAGCCCCCGGACTGGATGTTGCCGCCGCTGCTGACCAGTTCCACCGCGGCGCGGGCCAGGCCCTTGGGATCGACGCCGTGGTGATCGAAGAACGAGGCATCCTCGGCGGCCATCAAGGCATCGACCATGGTCGGCGGGATCTCATCGTAGGTCACCGGCTGGCGGCGTTCCTCGCCGTATTCGCCGATCAGCTTGCCGTCACGGGTGAAGATGCGCAGCGGTGTCTGCAGCTCGAAATCCTGCAGCTGGCGCACGTCGGGGAGGCCGGGGGCGAAGTAGAGGGCGGCCCCGGCCACGGCCAGCACCGAGGCGGTGGACAGGGAAACCAGCAGCCAGAATGCCGAAAAGGCCAGGGTTCTGATGAACTTCATGAAAAAGCGGTATCCATGCTGTGAGCGAGTGCAGGGCGGCGGGGTCGAATGGGGGCCGAGATTCGCCGGCCATTATAGGAAGGCGTCAACGTGACCACCAGCGTTGACGTCTGGCGACACCCTTTCGTGTGAGATCAGGAAATATCATGTAACCTCGGATTACAGGAGTGGCATGATGATGCCTGATGCCGCGGTTGGGGCAGGCACATTATTATAACGAGACGTCAAACGCAGCAGGATCAGTCGGGGGCATGAGCTAGATGCGAATCGGGGCATCCGGCAAGGGGCTCATCGGGGTCGATATCACGTCGGCGACCGTCAAGCTCATCGAACTCAAGTGGGTCGGCGGCAGCTATCGCGTCGAGAGCTACGCCGTGCGTCCGCTGCGCGAGGGCGCCGTCGTGGAGCGCCGCATCCGCGACATGGGCGAGGTCGTCGACGCCCTCAAGCGCGCCGTGGACCATGCCAAGCCGACCAGTCAGCGCGTCTCCGTGGCGGTGCCCGCCAGCGCGGCGATCACCAAGACGCTGACCCTGCCGGCCACCCTGTCCGACGACGAGATCGAGACCCGCATCCAGCTCGACTCCGACAAGCACATCCCCTTTCCGTTCAGTGAAGTCGCCTTCGACTTTCAGCGGCTCGGCCTCAATGATCGCTACGGCGATCAGCAGGACGTGCTGCTGGTCGCCTGCCGTCAGCAGGACGTCAGCCAGCTGACCGAGGCCGTGCGCCAGGCCGGGCTGTCGCCGGCCATGGTCGACGTCGAGACCTTCGCCATGGAGCGCGCCTACACCGAGCTCGTGTCCCAGCTGCCCGTGGGCGGTGCCCAGGATGGCGGCGTGGCGCTGGTGGATATCGGGGCCAACATGAACGCCTTCCACGTGCTGCGCGACGGGCGCATCACCTACAGCCGCGACACCGTGTTCGGCGGGCGGGCGCTGACCGAGGAGATCCGCAGCCGCTACGGGCTGAGCCTCGAGGAGGCCGGTCTGGCCAAGAAGCGTGGCGGGCTGCCGGACGACTATGAGCGCAGCGTGCTCGCTCCCTTTCTCGATACCCTGGTGCAGCAGGTCGGGCGCTCGCTGCAGCTCTATTACACGGCCGGCCGCAAGCAGGAGGTGCGGCGCATGGTCCTGGCCGGCGGCACCGGCGTGTTGCCGGGCCTGGCGGACCGCCTCGCCGAGGAGACCGGCATGGAAGTGGTGATCGCCAACCCCTTCCGGCGCATGAAGATGAGCTCGCGGGTCGACGTCCAGACCCTGGCCGGCGACGCGCCGGCCATGCTGACGGCCTGCGGGCTGGCGATGAGGGCGCGCGGATGACCATCGAGATCAATCTCCTGCCCTGGCGCGAGGCGCAGCGCCAGCGGCGCAGCAAGCGCTTTTACCTGGCCCTGGCGCTGGTCGCCCTGATCGGGCTGGGGGGCGGCTACGGCATGACCTGGTACTACGGGCAGCAGCTGGCGGCCCAGCAGCAGCGCCACACGCTGATCCGCGAGCGTACCGCCGAACTGGATCGGGACATCCGTACCGTCAGCCAGTACGAGTCGGAACTCGAGACGCTCAAGCGGCGCATCGAGGTGCTGCAGGCGCTGCAGGCCAGGCGCCCCCAGACCGTGTACGTCTTCAATGCCCTGACCTCCAGCCTCGAGGACGGCGTGCACTACGCCAGCCTTCAGCGCCAGGGGGATCGGCTCCGCCTCGGCGGCATGGCCGACGACAACCGCCGGGTCTCCGCCCAGCTGCGCGCCCTCGAAGCCTCGCCGGTGTTCGACGTGCCGGTGCTGTCCGAGGTGGAGGCCGAGGAGGGCGAGCGACGCTTCGATCTCAGCGTCGACCAGCATATGCCGGGCGACGGCGGCGAGACCGGGAAGAAGGAGGTGGCGCAATGAATCTGTCCACCGAATGGCGTCGGCTCAAGGACGTGGAGCTGGGCGAGCTGGACATCAAGGAAGCCGGTGGCTGGCCCTTCCTGCTGCAGCTGTTCTGCTGCCTGCTGGTGGCCGGGCTGACCTTCGCCGGCCTCTACTGGTATCTGGCGGCGCCCAAGGCCCAGGAGCTGGAGAGTGCGCGTCAGGAGGAGGCCCGCCTGCTGCGCGACTATCGCAGCAAGGCGGCCCAGGCGGCCAACCTGCCGGCGCTGCGCGAGCAGGTGGAAGCGCTGGACGGTCGCCTGGGCGTGCTGGTGGGCATGCTGCCGAGCGGCCCCGAGATTCCGTCGTTGATCGACGACATCAGCGAGGCGGCCATCGACAACCAGCTGACCATCGATGCCATTCGTCTGCGCAGCCCCGTGGAGCAGGAGTTCTACGTCGAGCGGCCGTTCGATATCCAGGTGCGTGGCGACTATCACCGCATCGGCTCCTTCATCGCCGCTGTCGCCGATCTGCCACGCATCGTCACGCAGCACGACTTCACGCTCGAGCCCGCCGACGACGGACGCCTGGAGCTGTCGATGCTGGCGCGGACCTACAGCTATCGCCCGCCGGAAGCGTCGGCCGACGAGAAGGAGGCGCCATGATGACCTGGCTGCGCGGTGCGGGGCTGGCGGGGCTGGTGCTGATGCTCGGGGCCTGCGGCGACGCGAATACCGGCGACCTCGAGCAGCGGCTGGCCTCGCTGAAGGCCGACCCCGGCGAGCTGACGCTTGATCCGCTGCCGCCGATGCCGGTCTATCACTCCGTGGATTACCGCTTCGCCGATCGCCGAAGTCCTTTCCAGGCGCGGCTTCCCGAGAGTCGCGACCTGCCGGAGGGCGATGCCGACCTGGCGCCGGACACCTCGCGGCCGCGTGAGCCGCTGGAGGCCTATGATCTCGGCCAGCTCGAACTGGTGGGGACCCTGACGATCGATGGGGCGCCCTCGGCGCTGGTCCGGGCGCCGGGCGGCAACGTGCATCGGCTGCGCGTCGGTGACCACATGGGCTCGGACTTCGGCCGCATCGTTAGCATCACCGCGGCCTCGGTGCAGCTGGTGGAGATCGTGCCCACCGGGCGCGGCGGCTGGATCGAGCGCAGTACCAAGCTGTCGCTGGATGGATAGACAACACGAGCAAGCTCGCCCGGCGTAGGCGGGGCCTTGAGGGGGAAGGAACCATGACATCGATGATACGAGCGCTCGCGGCCCTGGCCATGCTGGTGGTCTCCACCTCCGCTCTGGCGGCGTCGACGCTGACCGACCTCGATTACCGTCAGGGTGCCGGCGGCGCCCTGGAAATCGACCTGTCCTTCGACGGCGGCGTGCCCGAGGTGCGGGGCTATCGTCTCGACGACCCGGCGCGGCTCACCATCGATCTGATGGATACCCGCAGCGGCCTGGCGAGCCGTCGCCAGGCGCTGGGCGTCGGCGGCGTTCAGCGAGTCACCGCCCTGGAGGCGGGCAGCCGCACGCGGCTGGTGTTCGACCTGGACGGCCCGCTGCCCTACGACACCTCGCAGCAGGGCAATCGCCTCAAGCTGTCGATCGGCGGCAGCGCCGCGTCGTCCGCGCCGGTCGCCACCCGTTCCGCCACGACCTCGACGTCCTCGGGCTCGGCGTCGGCCCGCGCGACGACGATGGCCGGTCCGAGCATCACCGATATCGACTTCCGCCGCGGCGACGACGGGGCCGGGCGCGTGGTGGTGACCTTCGACCGCAGCGGCGTGGACGCCCGGGTCAGCGAGAGCGGGCGTTCGGACATCGTCGCGCGCTTGAACGGCGTACGCCTGCCGGCCTCGCTCGATCAGGTCTACGACGTCACCGATTTCGGCACGCCGCTGCGCCGCATCACGCCGCGCACCGGCCGCGACGGCGTCACGCTCGACATCCAGGGCAGCGGCGACTTCGCCATGCTGTCGACCCAGAGCGGCCGCCAGCTGACGATCTCGGCCCAGCCGGTCACGGCCCAGGAGCGCGAGCGTCAGACGCGCGAACAGTTCCCCTATTCCGGCAAGCGCATCACCCTCAACTTCCAGGACATCGAGGTGCGCTCGGTGCTGGCGATCATCGCCGACTTCACCGGGCTGAACCTGGTGGCCAGCGACAGCGTCACCGGCCGGGTCACGCTCAACCTGCAGGACGTGCCCTGGGATCAGGCGCTGGACCTGGTGCTCAAGAGTCACGGTCTGGCCAGTCGTCAGGAGGGCAACGTCATCGTGGTGGCGCCGGCCCAGGAGCTGGCGGCCCGCGAGCAGCTCGAGCTGCAGACCCGCGAGCAGCTCGAGACGCTGGCGCCGCTGGAAACGCAGTACATTCAGGTCAAGTACGCCAAGGCCTCGGATCTGGCTCAGCTGCTGCGCGGCGAGAGCAGCGGCGGCGGGGCGAGCGGTTTCGGCCTGTTGACCGATCGCGGCCGCGTCGCCGTGGACCCGCGCACCAACACCCTGCTGATTCAGGACACCGCCGAGCAGATCGACAACATCATGGACACCCTGGACCGACTCGACGTGGCGGTACGTCAGGTGCAGATCGAGGCGCGCATCGTGATCGCCCGCGACAGCGCCGCCCGCGAGCTGGGCGTCAGCTGGGGGCTGTCCAACAACGAGGGAAGTTCACCCAACGGGCTCAACGCCGGCGGTGCATCCTCCGGCGTGGCCGACAACGGCGGGCTGTCCGTGGACCTCGGGAGTCAGGTTAACCCGTCCACGGCCTTCAGCTTCGGCTATCTCTCGGGTGACGTGCTGCTCGACCTGGAGCTGCGCGCGCTCGAGAGCGAAGGCAAGAGCCAGACCATTTCCCAGCCGCGGGTGATCACCGCCAATCAGAGCACCGCGGTGATCAAGCAGGGCACCGAGATCCCCTACCAGGAGTCGACCTCCAGCGGGGCGACCGACACCGAGTTCAAGGAGGCGGTGCTGTCGCTGGAGGTGACACCGCAGATCACGCCGGACAACCGCATCATCATGGATCTGGCGATCAACAACGATACCGTGGCCGACCAGTCCTACAACGGCGCGCCGGCCATCGACACCAACGAGATCACCACTCAGGTGCTGGTCAACAACGGCGAAACCGTGGTGCTCGGTGGCATCCTGACCACCGAGCAGGTGCGCAGCCTGTTCAAGACGCCCTTCCTGGGTGACATCCCGGTGCTCGGAAACCTCTTCCGCTATACCGAGGACTCCAACGATAAGGTAGAGTTGCTGGTATTCATCACGCCCCGAATACTGGATGACAACCTGGCGATTCGCTGATGCCGGCACTACCCAATCTGATATTGATCGGCCCCATGGGGGCCGGAAAGAGCACCATCGGCCGCCTTCTGGCGGCCGAGCTGTCCCGAGAGTTCTACGACAGCGATCATGAGATTCAGGATCGCTGCGGCGCCGACATTCCGTGGATCTTCGACGTCGAGGGCGAGGCGGGCTTCCGCGAGCGCGAGACGCAGATGATCGGTGAGCTGTCGGCGCGGGAGGGCGTGGTCATCGCCACCGGCGGCGGCGCGGTGCTGCGCGAGGAGAACCGCCGCATGCTGCGCGACAGCGGCACCGTGATCTATCTCTTCACCACCGTCGAGCAGCAGCTCCGGCGCACCGCCAAGGATCGCAATCGTCCGCTGCTGCAGCGCGACGACAAGGCCCAGGTGCTCGAGCAGATGTTCGAGCTGCGCGATCCGCTCTATCGGGCCACCGCCGACATCGTGGTACGCACGGATCGTCGCGGCCCGCGCGCCGTGGTCAACGAGATCGTGCGTCGCGTGGAGCGGCTGATCGATCCCCTGCATTGCAAGGCATGAACATGACTCCATCCGATGAGGCTCGGCGCACCCTGACGGTGTCGCTGGGCGAGCGCAGCTATCCCATTCATATCGGTTCCGGCCTGCTGGGCGACCCGCAGTGGCTGCGGCCGCACCTGGCCGGCCGCCAGGTGATGATCGTCACCAACGAGACGGTGTCGCCGCTGTATCTGGAGCGGCTCAAGGCCGGCCTGGGCGACGATCTCGTCGTGCGCGAGGTGGTGCTGCCGGACGGCGAGGCGACCAAGACCCTGGCCAGCGTCGAGCGTATCTGGGACGCCCTGCTCGAGGCCGGATTCAACCGGCGCTGCACCCTGGTGGCGCTGGGCGGCGGGGTGATCGGCGACATGGCAGGCTTCGCCGCCGCCTGCTATCAGCGCGGCGTGGCCTTCGTGCAGGTGCCGACCACGCTGCTGTCCCAGGTGGACTCCTCGGTGGGCGGCAAGACCGGGGTCAACCATCCGCGCGGCAAGAACATGATCGGCGCCTTCTGGCAGCCCCGGGCGGTGCTGATCGATACCGACACGCTCGCGACGCTGCCGAGGCGCGAGCTGTCGGCCGGGCTGGCCGAAGTGATCAAGTACGGGCTGATTCGCGATGCCGACTTCCTGGCCTGGCTGGAGGCGAGCATGACGGCGCTGCGGAGCCTCGATGGCGAGGCGCTGGCCGGAGCCATCGAGCGCAGCTGCAGCCTCAAGGCGGAGGTCGTCGCCGAGGACGAGACCGAGCAGGGCGTGCGGGCGCTGCTCAATCTGGGGCACACCTTCGGCCATGCCATCGAGACGCACCAGGGGTATGGTCGCTGGCTGCACGGCGAGGCGGTCGGCGCGGGCATGCTGATGGCGGCGGAGCTGTCGCAGCGTCTGGGCTGGCTGTCGGAGGCCGAGGTGGGGCGGGTCCGCGAGGTGCTGGCGGCGGCCGGCCTGCCGCTGGCCGCGCCGGCCGACATGGGCGTCGACGACTTCCTGGCGATCATGCGCCTCGACAAGAAGAATCTCGATGAGCGGCTGAGGCTGATCCTGCTGCGGCGGCTCGGTGACGCCTGCATTCATGACGAGACGCCGCGCGAGACCCTGGCGGCTCTGCTGCAGGCCTTTCCCCGGCAGTGATCGCTCGCTTCGTCATCGTGCGTGCCTCGACGCCCGCTGCTTCGGCAGCGGGCGTCGTCGTTTCCGGGGGTGTCGGGGAGCGTGCGCGAGGCTGAAATGCGTGAATCTGTATGCCGTATGCAGTATCGGTATGGGGTTTGAGCGATGGTTGCGACTAAAGTCTAACCAGAGTGTCGTGCCGTGAATGTTCCACGTCGGTAGCGTGCAACTCGTTGAGTTAGCGTGATTTTTTTATTGATCGCTTAGACAAGTTGCGGATTTGTCGAAGGTTTTTGCTAGGGCGGCGGCGGGGTGGCATTGCGCGAACGAGGGGGCGTGGCTATTCTGTGGAGCCTTTTGCCGCGCAGTTTTGATGCCGCAATCGAGGCGTCAAACAACAAGAAAAACCTTTAAATATATCATAAGAAACTGCGAAGTACACCCTTTCAACCTGAGGCACGCCCATGAACAGAGGTCTTCATCAACCCGGCGAGTTTCGTGACAACTGCGGGTTCGGTCTGATCGCCCACATGGAGGGCCAGGCCAGTCACGATCTGCTGCAGACCGCCATCGAATCGCTGACCTGCATGACCCACCGCGGCGGCATCGCCGCCGACGGCAAGACCGGCGACGGCTGCGGCCTGCTGCTGAAGATGCCCGAGGCCTTCATGCGCGCCGCGGCCAAGGAGGCGCTCGGCGTCGAGCTGGGAGCACGCTTCGCGGTGGGCTCGATCTTCCTGCCCGACGACGACGCCCGCGAGGCGCACTCGCGCGAGACCCTCGAGCGCGAACTCGAGGCCCGCGGCCTGAAGGTACAGGGCTGGCGCGACGTGCCGGTCGACCCGAGCGTCTGCGGCCCCATGGCGCTGGACTGCCTGCCGCGCATTCGCCAGCTGTTCGTCGAGCCCGGCGAAACGGCCGCTGACACCTTCGACGTCGAGCTCTTCATGGCCCGCCGCCGCGCCGAGCAGGCGCTGCGCGACGACGAGGACTTCTACGTCAGCTCGCTGTCCTCCGAGGTCGTCTCCTACAAGGGCCTGGTGATGCCGGTCGACCTGCCGGCCTTTTACCGTGACCTGGGCGATGAGCGCCTGGAAACCGCCATCTGCGTCTTCCACCAGCGCTTCTCCACCAACACCGCGCCGCGCTGGCCGCTGGCCCAGCCGTTCCGGATGATGGCCCATAACGGCGAGATCAACACCATCGAGGCCAACCGCGGCTGGGCGAACTCGCGCAAGGAGAACTTCGTCAGCGAGCGCCTGCCCGACATCGCCGAGCTCGACGAGATCGTCAACACCAACGGCTCCGACTCCTCGAGCATGGACAACATGCTGGAAGTGCTGCTGACCGGCGGCATGGAGCTGCATCGCGCGGTGCGCATGATGGTGCCGCCGGCGTGGCAGAACGTCGAGATCATGGACGGCGACCTGCGCGCCTTCTACGAGTACAACTCCATGCACATGGAGCCGTGGGACGGCCCGGCCGGCGTGGTCATGACCGACGGTCGGCAGGCGCTGTGCATGCTCGACCGCAACGGCCTGCGCCCGGCGCGCTGGGTGATCACCAAGAACGGCTACATCACCCTGGCCTCCGAGATCGGCACCTACGACTACAAGCCCGAGGACGTGGTGGCCAAGGGTCGCGTCGGCCCCGGCCAGATCCTGGCCGTGGACACCGAGACCGGCGAGGTGCTGCACACCGAGGACATCGACTCGCGCCTCAAGTCGGCCTATCCCTACAAGCGCTGGCTCAAGCAGGAGGCCAGCTACCTGGAGTCCGCGCTGACCGAGCTGGCGCGATTCCAGAACATGGATGCCGAGACCCTGGCAGTGCGCCAGAAGATGTTCCAGGTCAGCTTCGAGGAGCGCGACCAGGTGCTGCGCCCGCTGGCCGAGAGCGGCCAGGAGGCGGTCGGCTCCATGGGCGACGACACGCCGATGGCCGTGCTGTCCGGCAAGCATCGCCTGCTGACCGACTATTTCCGCCAGAAATTCGCCCAGGTCACCAACCCGGCCATCGACCCGCTGCGCGAGTCGATCGTGATGTCGCTGGAAAGCTGCATCGGCGCGGAGCTCAACGTCTTCGAGGCGACCCCGGACCACGCCCATCGCCTGGTGCTGACCACGCCGGTGCTGTCGCCGCGCAAGTTCACCGCTCTGGTGAACCACGAGGACCCGGCCTTCAATAGCCATACCCTGTCGCTGGCCTACGATCCCGAGACCGTCGGGCTCCAGGGCGCGATCCAGGCGCTGTGCGACGAGGCCGCCCAGGCCGCCCGCGACGGCAAGGTGCTGCTGGTGCTGTCCGACGCCGAGGTGGCCAGGGGCCAGCTGCCGATTCACGCCGCCCTGGCGGTGGGGGCCGTGCATCATCATCTGGGTCGTCTGGCGCTGCGTCCGCGGGTCAACCTGATCGTCGAGACCGGCTACGCCCGCGACGCCCACCAGATGGCGGTGCTGTTCGGCGTGGGGGCCACCGCGGTCTATCCGTGGCTGGCCTACCAGGTCATGGCCGACATGCATCGCACCGGCGAGCTGGTCGGCAATCCGGCCGACGCCCGCGAGAACTATCGCAAGGGGCTGCAGAAGGGCCTGTTCAAGATCCTGTCCAAGATGGGTATCTCGACCCTGGCCTCCTACCGCGGCTCCCAGCTGTTCGAGGCGGTGGGTCTGGCCTCCGAGGTCATGGACCTGTGCTTCACCGGCATGGCCTCGCGCATCGAGGGCACCGGCTTCGCCGAGCTGCAGCTGCAGCAGGAACTGCTGGCCAGGGACGCCTGGTCGCCGCGCAAGAGCATCTCCCACGGCGGCCTGATGAAGTATGTCCATGGCCACGAGTACCACGCCTACAACCCGGACGTGGTCAAGGCCCTGCAGGAGGCGGTGCAGGAGGGCGATTACGCCAAGTGGAAGAAGTTCGCGGGCCTGGTCAACGACCGTGAGCCGGCCACCATTCGCGACCTGCTGCGGCTGAAGCCCGCCGAGACGACGCTGCCGCTGGACGAGATCGAGCCGGTCGAGGACCTGCTGCCGCGCTTCGACAGCGCCGGCATGTCGCTGGGCGCGCTGTCGCCGGAGGCCCACGAGGCCCTGGCTCAGGCCATGAACGAGGCCGGCGGCCGCTCCAACTCCGGTGAGGGCGGCGAGGATCCGGCGCGCTACGGCACCGTTCGCAGCTCCAAGATCAAGCAGATCGCCTCCGGGCGCTTCGGCGTCACGCCGGCCTATCTGGCCAACGCCGAGGTGCTGCAGATCAAGGTGGCCCAGGGCGCCAAGCCCGGCGAGGGCGGCCAGCTGCCCGGCGGCAAGGTCAACGGCCTGATCGCCCGGCTGCGCTATGCGGTGCCCGGCGTGACGCTGATCTCGCCGCCCCCGCACCACGACATCTATTCCATCGAGGACCTGGCGCAGCTGATCTTCGACCTCAAGCAGGTCAATCCCAGCGCCCAGGTGTCGGTGAAGCTGGTCTCCGAGCCCGGCATCGGCACCATCGCCACCGGCGTGGCCAAGGCCTACGCCGACCTGATCACCGTGTCCGGCTATGACGGCGGCACTGCGGCCAGCCCGCTGACCTCGATCAAGCACGCCGGCAGCCCCTGGGAGCTCGGTCTGCCCGAGGTCCATCAGGCTCTGCGCATCAACGGCCTGCGCGACAAGATCCGCCTGCAGACCGACGGCGGCCTGAAGACCGGTCTCGACGTGATCAAGGCGGCGATCCTCGGCGCCGAAAGCTTCGGCTTCGGCACCGCGCCGATGGTGGCGCTGGGCTGCAAGTACCTGCGCATCTGCCACCTCAACAACTGCGCGACCGGCGTCGCCACCCAGCACCAGTTCCTGCGCGACGAGCACTTCCGCGGCACCGTCGACATGGTCAAGCACTACTTCCGCTTCATCGCCGAGGAAGTGCGCGAGCTGATGGCGCTGCTGGGCGTGCGCCAGCTCACCGAGCTGATCGGCCGCACCGACCTGCTCGAGGCGATCGAGGGCGTGACCGACTCCCAGCGTCGCCTGGACCTGTCGCCGCTGATGACCAACGACTTCGTGCCCGCCGAGGCACCGCAGTTCTGCCAGGTCAGCCGCAACGTGCCGCACGATCCGGGGGCCAAGAACCAGGAAGTGCTCGAGGCGCTCAAGTCGGCCATCGAGGACAAGTCCGGCGGCGAGTTCGACTTCGCGATCACCAACTGCGACCGCTCCGTCGGCGCGCTGATCTCCGGCACCATCGCCAAGCAGCACGGCGAGGCGGGCCTCGAGGACGCCCCGGTCACCGCGCGCTTCAAGGGCGTGGCCGGCCAGAGCTTCGGCGTGTGGAACGCCCGCGGCCTCAACCTCTACCTCGAGGGCGACGCCAACGACTACGTCGGCAAGGGCATGAACGGCGGCGAAGTGGTGATCGTGCCGCCCCGCGAGAGCGGCTTCGAGAGCCACAAGACGGCGATCATCGGCAACACCTGCCTCTACGGCGCCACCGGCGGCACGCTCTATGCCGCGGGCACCGCTGGCGAACGCTTCGGGGTGCGTAACTCCGGCGCCCAGGCGGTGATCGAGGGCGCCGGCGACCATTGCTGCGAGTACATGACCGGTGGCCTGATCACCGTGCTCGGCGAGGTCGGCGTCAACTTCGGCGCCGGCATGACCGGCGGCTTCGCCTACGTGCTGGACGAGGACCGCAGCTTCGTCGACAAGTACAACCATGAACTGGTGGAGATCCACCGCGTCAACACCGAGGCCATGGAGGCCCATCGGCGACACCTGAGGGAGATCATCGAGGACTACGTCGCGAAGACCGGCTCCCAGCGCGGCCGCGACATCCTCGAGGACTTCAGCGACTTCATCCGCCATTTCTGGCTGGTGAAGCCCAAGGCGGCGAGCCTCGCCAGCCTGCTGGATGAATCCCGTCGGCGTCCCGAGTAAGCCTGCAGAGAGGAGCAATAACATGGCCAACCGTCTGAACAACGACTTCCAGTTCATCGACGTGGGTCGCCAGGACCCCGAGAAGAAGTCCGCGCGTACCCGGGCGAAGCAGTTCGCCGAGATCTACGAGCCGTTCCAGCCGCAGGACGCCGCGACCCAGGCGCATCGCTGCCTCCACTGCGGCAACCCGTACTGCGAGTGGAAGTGCCCGGTCCACAACTACATCCCCAACTGGCTGCAGCTGGTCAGCGAGGGCAACATCCTGGAGGCCGCCGAGCTCTCCCATCGCACCAACTCGCTGCCCGAGGTGTGCGGCCGGGTGTGCCCGCAGGACCGCCTGTGCGAGGGCGACTGCACCCTCAACGACGGCTTCGGTGCGGTGACCATCGGCTCGGTGGAGAAGTACATCACCGACACCGCCTTTGCCATGGGCTGGCGTCCGGACATGTCCGGGGTGACCTGGACCGACAGGAAGGTGGCGATCATCGGCGCCGGCCCGGCCGGCCTCGGCTGCGCCGACATCCTGGTGCGCAACGGCGTCAAGCCGGTGGTGTTCGACAAGAATCCCGAGATCGGCGGCCTGCTGACCTTCGGCATTCCCGAGTTCAAGCTCGAGAAGACCGTGATGGAGCGGCGCCGCGCCGTGTTCGAGGAGATGGGCGTCGAGTTCTGCCTGGGCGTGGAGATCGGTCAGGACATGCCGTTCGACAGGCTGCTCGAGGAGTACGACGCGGTGTTCCTCGGCATGGGCACCTACAAGTACATGGAGGGCGGTTTCCCGGGCGAGGATCTGCCGGGCGTGCACAAGGCGCTCGACTACCTGATCGCCAACGTGAACCACTGCCTGGGCTTCGAGAAGGACCCGGCGGATTTCGTCTCGCTGGAAGGCCAGAAGGTCGTGGTCCTCGGTGGCGGCGACACCGCCATGGACTGCAACCGCACCGCCATCCGTCAGGGGGCGTCCGCGGTGACCTGTGCCTATCGTCGTGACGAGGACAACATGCCCGGTTCGCGCAAGGAAGTCGCCAACGCCCGCGAGGAGGGCGTGGAATTCCTGTTCAACCGCCAGCCGGTGGCGGTGGTCGGCGAGGACAAGGTCGAGGGCGTGAAGGTCGTGCGTACCCGCCTCGGCGAGCCGGACGAGAACGGTCGCCAGCGTCCCGAGGTGGTGCCGGGTTCCGAGGAAGTGGTGCCGGCCGACGCCGTGGTCATCGCCTTCGGCTTCCAGCCGAGCCCGGCGCCCTGGTTCGAGACCGTGGGCATCGAGGTCGACGAGAAGGGCCGGGTCAAGGCGCCGGAGCAGGGTGCCTACGCCTTCCAGACCACCAACGAGAAGATCTTCGCCGGTGGTGACATGGTGCGCGGCTCCGACCTGGTGGTCACCGCCGTGTACGAAGGCCGCCAGGCCGGCGAGGGCATCCTCGACTACCTGGACGTCTAGGCGCCGAGCTACAAGCGCCGAGCTACAAGAAACCCCGAAGGTCAGGCCTTCGGGGTTTTCTTTGGCTCTGGGCGATCTCACGCTGCTGAATTGCAGCTTGCAGCTTGCAGCTTGCAGCTTGCAGCTTGCAGCTTGCAGCTTGCAGCTTGCAGCTTGCAGCTTGCAGCTTGCAGCTTGCAGCTTGCAGCTTGCAGCTTGCAGCCCAAATTGAGCCGGGGGCCGCACTCTGCTATTCTGTCGTCCCATCCTGGCGCGGCTTCCTGCCGGGCCTACCGATCACGTTTCGACAGGTTCTCCATGACACGATATATCTTCGTGACCGGCGGCGTTGTGTCCTCTCTTGGCAAGGGCATCGCGTCGGCTTCGCTGGCGGCGATTCTCGAGGCACGGGGCCTCAAGGTCACCATGCTCAAGCTCGATCCCTACATCAATGTGGATCCGGGCACCATGAGTCCTTTCCAGCATGGCGAGGTGTTCGTCACCGAGGATGGGGCGGAAACCGACCTGGATCTCGGCCACTACGAGCGCTTCATCCGCACGAAGATGAGCCAGGCCAACAACTTCACCACCGGGCGCGTCTACGAGCACGTGCTGCGCAAGGAGCGCCGCGGCGACTATCTGGGCGGCACCGTGCAGGTGATTCCTCACATCACCGACGAGATCAAGCGTCGGGTCTATGAGGGCGGCAAGGACGCCGACGTGGCGCTGGTCGAGATCGGTGGCACCGTGGGCGACATCGAGTCGCTGCCGTTCCTCGAATCGATCCGTCAGATTCGCAGCGAGCTGGGCGCGAGCCGGGCGATCTTCATGCACCTGACCCTGGTGCCCTACATCCAGACCGCCGGCGAGACCAAGACCAAGCCGACCCAGCACAGCGTCAAGGAGCTGCGCTCGATCGGTATCCAGCCGGACATCCTGATCTGCCGCAGCGAGGTCGAGCTCGAGGAGACCGAGCGCCGCAAGATCGCGCTGTTCACCAACGTCGAGGAGCGGGCGGTCATCCCGCTGCAGGATGCCGATACCATCTATCGCATTCCGCTGATGCTGCACCAGCACGGTCTCGACGAGATCGTCTGCGACAAGCTGCGCCTGGAGGCCAGCGAAGCCGACCTGTCCGAGTGGATCCGCGTGCTCGACGCCAAGCTCAATCCGCTCAAGTCGATCAACATCGCCATGGTTGGCAAGTACATGGAGCTGCTCGACGCCTACAAGTCGCTCAACGAGGCGTTGGTGCACGCCGGCATCCAGACCCGGGTCAAGGTCAACATCGACTATATCGACTCCGAGGACATCGAGCGTCATGGCCCGGAACGCCTGGCCGGCAAGGACGCCATCCTGGTGCCCGGCGGCTTCGGCGAGCGCGGCGTGGAAGGCAAGATCCAGACGGCCCGTTTCGCCCGCGAGAACGACATCCCGTATCTCGGCATCTGCCTCGGCATGCAGGTCGCGGTGATCGAGTTCGCGCGCCACGTGGCCGGCTGGAGCGACGCCAATTCCACCGAGTTCACCCACGACACTCAGCACCCGGTGGTGGGTCTGATCACCGAGTGGCTGAGCCCGGAAGGCAAGATCGAGCTGCGCGACGAGGCCTCCGATCTGGGCGGCACCATGCGTCTGGGCGGCCAGGTCTGCCATCTGGCGTCCGGTTCCAGGGCCCGCGAGGCCTACGGCAACGAGGAAATCGTCGAGCGTCACCGCCACCGCTATGAGGTCAACGACCAGTTCGTCGCCGACCTCGAGAAGGCCGGCCTGGTGGTCTCCGGTCGCAGCGTCGACAGCTCGCTGGTGGAGATGGTCGAGCTGCCCGATCATCCCTGGTTCGTGGCCTGCCAGTTCCACCCGGAGTTCACCTCCACGCCGCGTGACGGCCATCCGCTGTTCACCGGCTTCGTGAATGCGGCGCTGGAGCACAAGGCGGCGCGCACCCGCGCCCAGAGCACCCCACAGGAGTGAGCGTCATGTCCGTCCCGGAACGCCTGATCGACATTGCCGGCCTCCGGGTCGGCAATGACCAGCCGCTGACGCTGTTCGGCGGCATGAACGTGCTGGAATCCCGCGAGCTGGCTCTCGAGGTGGCCGAGGCCTACGTCGAGGTCACCGGCCGGCTCGACATGCCGTACGTGTTCAAGGCCAGCTTCGACAAGGCCAACCGCAGCTCCATCCACTCCTTCCGCGGCCCCGGTCTCGACCGGGGTCTCGAGATCCTCGCCGAGGTGAAGGAACGCTTCGGCGTGCCGATCATCACCGACGTGCACGAGCCCTGGCAGGCGGCGCCCGCCGCCGAAGTGGCCGACGTCATCCAGCTGCCGGCCTTCCTCGCTCGCCAGACCGATCTGGTGGTGGCGATGGCCGAGACCGGCGCGGTGATCAACATCAAGAAGCCCCAGTTCCTGGCGCCTCACGAGATGCGCCACATCCTGCGCAAGTGCGAGGAGGCCGGCAACGACCGGCTGATCCTGTGCGAGCGCGGCACCAGCTTCGGCTACAACAACCTGGTGGTCGACATGCTCGGTTTCGGCGAGATGAAAGAGACCGGCTACCCGCTGCTGTTCGACGTCACTCACGCCCTGCAGCGCCCGGGCGGGCGCTCCGACAGTGCCGACGGCCGTCGCGCCCAGGTCGCCGAGCTGGCCCGCGCCGGCGTGGCCGTGGGGCTCGCCGGGGTGTTCCTGGAGTCCCATCCGGATCCGGACAACGCCAAGTGCGACGGCCCCTGCGCCCTGCCGCTCGATCGTCTCGAGCCCTTCCTGTCCCAGCTCAAGGCGCTCGACGAGCTGGTCAAGGGCTTCGCGCCGCTCGAGATTTCCTGACCCAACGCTGATTCACTCAACGCTGACTCATTAAGGACGAGACAACATGACCAAGATCGTCGATGTTCGCGCCCTCGAGGTGCTCGATTCCCGCGGTAACCCCACCGTTCAGGCCGAAGTGCGCCTGGAGAGCGGTGCCGTGGGCACGGCCTGTGCCCCCAGCGGTGCCTCTACAGGCTCCCGCGAGGCCCTCGAGCTGCGTGATGGCGACAAGGCCCGCTACCTGGGCAAGGGCGTGTTGAAGGCCGTGGAGGCCGCCAACGGCGTGATCCGTGAGCGTCTGGTCGGCATGGACGCGCGTGATCAGCGTGCCCTGGACGAGGCCATGCTCGAGCTCGACGGCACCGACAACAAGGCGAACCTTGGCGCCAACGCCATCCTCGCCGTGTCGCTGGCCGCCGCCAAGGCCGCCGCCAACGCCAAGGGCGCGCCGCTCTACGCGCATATCGCCGAGCTCTACGGCCAGCCGAGCCAGTACCGCATGCCGGTGCCGATGATGAACATCCTCAACGGCGGCGAGCATGCCGACAACAACGTCGACATCCAGGAGTTCATGATCCAGCCGGTGGGCGCGCCGAGCTTCCGCGAAGGCCTGCGCATGGGCGCCGAGATCTTCCACGCCCTGAAGAAGGTGCTGTCCGCACGCGGTCTGTCCACCTCGGTGGGCGACGAGGGTGGTTTCGCGCCGAACCTGGCGTCCAACGCCGAGGCCCTGGCGGTGATCAAGCAGGCTGTGTCCGACGCCGGCTACGAGCTGGGTCGCGACATCACCCTGGCCCTCGACTGCGCCTCCTCCGAGTTCTACAAGGATGGCGTCTACGATCTCTCCGGCGAGGGAAAGCAGTACGACGCCGCCGGCTTCGCCGACTATCTGGCCGAGCTGAGCGAGCAGTACCCGATCGTCTCCATCGAGGACGGCATGGACGAGTCCGACTGGGACGGCTGGAAGGCGCTGACCGACAAGATCGGCGACAAGGTGCAGCTGGTCGGCGACGATCTGTTCGTCACCAACACCCGCATCCTTAAGCGCGGCATCGACGAGCAGATCGGCAACTCCATCCTGATCAAGTTCAACCAGATCGGCTCCCTGTCCGAGACCCTGGACGCCATCAGGATGGCCCAGGACGCCGGCTTCACCGCGGTGATCTCCCATCGCTCCGGCGAGACCGAGGACACCACCATCGCCGACCTGGCCGTGGGCACCGCCGCGGGTCAGATCAAGACCGGCTCGCTGTGTCGCTCCGACCGCGTCGCCAAGTACAACCGCCTGCTGGTGATCGAGCAGGAGCTCGGCGAGCGCGTCGACTACCCGGGCCGAGCGGCCATCAAGGGTCAGTAAGCGGGTCCGACGGCGTCCGCCGTGTAGGAAATCGCCTACACGCCCCCGGCGAGATCCGTGACATTTTGCCTGCTAATACCGGCGCCATTATGGCGCCGGTATTTTCTATCTTTTTGTTTTTGAAGAATTTTCAAAAATTGCTGCCGGTGATGCGATTATGGCCGACGGGCAGGGGCCCGGTTGAGAACTCTCCCAAGGCTGCCAGAATGAACAGCGGGACAAGGGAGAGCGGAGTCTCTCCCGGCAGGACGCCACGGGATGCAGTCTCAAGCCGAGCTTGGTACGGCAGGATGCCGTTTCCGGGCAGGGAAGGCTACAGGAGTTCGAGCGGAAGGAACCGCTCAAGGATGGCTAGGAGCGGGCGGCCCTCGGGCCGCCTTCTTTGCCTTAGTGTTCTCCTTATCGCAGCATGACACGACAACGCCGAATGTCGAGAGACATTCGGCGTTGTCGTGTCCAGGCGTCGTGCGCGGGCGTGGCGTCAGGCGATCAGCGCTCCAGCTGCTCGGCCTTGCCGGGCTTGCCGTCCCACTCCTCGGCGTCGGGCAGCGGGTCCTTCTTCTCGGTGATATTCGGCCACGTCTCCGCCAGCTCGGCGTTGATCTCGATGAACTGTTCCTGTCCTTCCGGCAACTCGTCTTCCGAGAAGATCGCCTCGGCCGGGCACTCGGGCTCGCACAGCGCGCAGTCGATGCACTCGTCGGGATGGATCACCAGGAAGTTGGGTCCTTCGTAGAAGCAGTCCACCGGGCAGACCTCGACACAGTCGGTGTACTTGCACTTGATGCAGTTTTCGGTGACGACGAATGTCATGCCAGTCTCCCTTCCTCGAGGCCGGGGTGCGCCGCGGCCGGTCGGTCTTGAATGTCGAATTGGGTTATAAAAAACTTTCTTTTTTATAATAAGTAGCGCTTGATCGGACCATTCTAGTCGGCCCGTTATCTTCCCCGCAAGCGGTGGTCCGTCAAGCCGGCGGCGAGTGCCGCCGGCGGTATCGGCCTTACAGGCTCTCCTGCCAATGATAGAGCCACTCCAGCGCCTGGCGCGGGCTGAGCTCGTCCAGCGCCAGCCCCGAGAGGCTCTCCACCACCGGGTGCGGTGCGCTGGCGAACAGGTCAGCCTGCTGGGGCGAGGCCTCGCCCTCGAGCGGCGCTGCCGGGGCGCGCTGGCCCTGGTCGACCTCCTGCTGCTCCAGGGTGGCGAGCTTCTCCCGCGCCCGGGCGATCACGCCCTGGGGCACGCCGGCCAGCTGGGCGACCTGCAGGCCGTAGCTCTGGCTGGCCGGGCCGTCCTCGACCCGGTGCATGAACACGATGCCGTCGCGATGCTCGGCCGCCGTCAGGTGCACGTTGGCCACGCCGGCGGCCTGCTCGGCCAGCGCGGTCATCTCGAAGTAGTGGGTGGCGAACAGCGTGAAGGCGCGGGTGCGGGTCAGGTGCTCGGCGCTGGCCCAGGCCAGCGAGAGGCCGTCGAAGGTGCTGGTGCCGCGGCCGATCTCGTCCATCAGCACCAGGCTGTGGTCGGTGGCGTTGTGCAGGATGTTGGCGGTCTCGGTCATCTCCACCATGAAGGTCGAGCGGCCGCCGGCCAGGTCGTCGGAGGAGCCGATGCGGGTGAAGATGCGATCCACCGGGCCGATGCTCGCGCTGTCGGCCGGCACGAAGCTGCCGGTGTGGGCGAGCAGGGTGATCAGCGCCGCCTGGCGCATGTAGGTGGACTTGCCGCCCATGTTGGGGCCGGTGATCACCAGCATGCGCCGCTCGTCGTCCATCACCATGTCGTTGGGCACGAAGGGCGAGTCGCTGACCCGCTCGACCACCGGGTGGCGGCCGCCGCGGATGTCGAGGCCCGGGGCCTCCGGCAGCGCCGGGCGCGCCAGGTCCAGCGAGCGGGCGCGCTCGGCCAGCGCGGCCAGTACGTCCAGTGCGGCCAGCGAGCGACCGGTGGCCTGCAGCGGGGCCAGTTCGGCGTTGAGGTCGTCGAGCAGGCCGTCGTAGAGCAGCTTCTCCCGGGCCAGGGCGCGGGACTTGGCCGACAGCGCCTTGTCCTCGAACTCCTTGAGCTCGGGGATGATGAAGCGTTCGGCGTTCTTCAGCGTCTGGCGGCGGATGTAATCCACCGGCGCCTCGCGGGCCTGGGCGCGGGGAATCTCGATGTAGTAGCCGTGCACCCGGTTGTAGCCGACCTTGAGGCCGGCGAGCCCGGTGCGTTCGCGCTCGCGGGTCTCAAGCTGCACCAGATAGTCGCCGGCATGCTCGGCCAGTCCGCGATGCTCGTCGAGCTCGGCGTCGAAGCCCTCGGCGATCACGCCGCCGTCGCGGATCACCACCGGCGGATTCTCGATCAGCGCCCGGCTCAGGGTGTCGGCGAGCTCGGGATAGGGCCGGATATGGCGCCTGAGCTCGTCCAGGGCGGTGCCGTCGTCGTACTCGGCGAGCTCGGCCTCGAGTTCGGGCAGGGCGGCCAGGGCGTCGCGCAGTCGGGCCAGGTCACGGGGGCGGGCGCTGTACAGCGCCACCCGGGCCAGGATGCGCTCCACGTCGCCGATCGCCTTGAGCGTCTCGCCCAGCGGCAGGAAGCCGTCGCGGTCGAGCAGGGCGGCCACGGCGGCCTGGCGGGCGCCGACCTGGTCGCGGTCGCGCAGCGGGCGGTTGAGCCAGCGCTTGAGCAGCCGCGAACCCATGGCGGTGGCGGTGGTGTCGAGCACGCTGGCCAGGGTGTTGTCGCTGCCGCCGCCCAGGTTGACGTCGATCTCCAGGTTGCGGCGGCTGGCGGCGTCGATCACCACGGCGTCGTCGCGGCTCTCCACGCCGATGGCGGTGACGTGGGGCAGCTGCGAGCGCTGGGTGTCGCGGGCGTAGTCGATCAGCACGCCGGCGGCGGTGAGCGCGGCCTCCAGGTGGGCGCAGCCGAAGCCGCGCAGGTCCTGCACGGCGAACTGGTCGCACAGGGTGCGGGTGGCCGATTCCAGATCGAACAGCCAGTCGCTCTGGCGGCGCAGGCCGCGGCGCTCCTCGAGCGACGGCGGAAGGCTCAGGCTCTCGGCCACCAGCAGCTCCGCCGGATCGAGGCGGGTCAGCTCGGCCAGCATCTCGGCCTCGCCTTCCACCTCGAGCACGCTGAAACGCCCGCTGGAGAGTTCCAGCCAGGAAAGCCCCCAGCGCTCGCCGGCGGGATGGATCGCCACCACCAGGTTGTCGCGGCGGGCGTCGAGCAGTGCCTCGTCGTAGAGGGTGCCGGGGGTGACGATGCGCACCACCTTGCGCTCCACCGGGCCTTTGGCGGCGGCCGGGTCGCCCATCTGCTCGCAGATGGCCACCGACTCGCCGGCGGCGACCAGGCGCGCCAGATAGCCCTCGGCGCTGTGGTAGGGCACGCCGGCCATGGGAATCGGCTGGCCGGCGGACTGGCCGCGCTGGGTCAGGGTGATGTCCAGCAGAGCCGCGGCGCGCTTGGCGTCGTCGAAGAAGAGTTCGTAGAAGTCGCCCATGCGGTAGAACAGCAGCACCTGGGGGTGCTCGCGCTTGATCTTCAGATACTGGGCCATCATCGGCGTGTGCGGCTTGGTGCTGGCCTGTGACATGGGCTTCCCTGGCTGGCGGTGGAGACGGTGAGAAACGCGGATATGGGGATGGCGTGAGGTGCCATGCATCTCGCGGACAAAGCCAGTATTCTACGCCCAAGGATGGCCTTCGTCAGGGGCATCAAGACAACCTCGGAGCCAGCGTTGCCGTCGTTGCGGCGGGCTGATCCGGCGACAGATCTGCGAGGGGGCGCTGTGAACCCGTCCATGGGCGCTACCGATGCCATCCCTGGCATAGGACCCCCTCTACGATCTGTCCCTGGCGCCCGCGTATCGTGATCCGTGGCGACCGGCCGCATGCGAGAATCTGGAGAGAAGCCGATGTCCGTATCGCCCGAGACGCGCCGTCTCGCCGAACGCCTCGGCGCGCTGTGCCGCGAGCGCGGCGCGAGCGTCGCCACCGCCGAGTCCTGCACCGGCGGCGGGGTGGCGAATGCCATCACCGAGATCGCTGGCAGCTCGGACTACTTCGAGACCGGCTACGTGACCTATTCCAACGCCGCTAAGACGCGCCTGCTGGGCGTGCCCGAGGCGCTGCTCGAGCGCGTCGGGGCGGTCAGTCACGAGGTGGTCGAGGCCATGGTGGCCGGCGCCTGCGCCGAGAGCGGCGCCGATCTGGCCGTGGCCATCAGCGGCGTGGCCGGCCCCGGCGGCGGCAGCGCCGAGAAGCCGGTGGGCACGGTGTGGCTGGCCTGGGGCGCCCCGGGGCGGGTGCGCACCGAGCGTCGCCACTTCGCCGGCGAGCGCGACGCGGTGCGTGATCAGGCCGTGAACGTCGCCCTGCAGGGGCTGATCGACGAGCTGGAAAACGGCTAGTCCGGCCTCGGCCGATGCGGTCGGTTCGGGGTGGCCGAGCGGCCGCTTTTTCGTCATACTACTGTGCAGTCATACAGTGATTTTCGGCGGCCGTTGTGCCGTCATTCTGACAATGTTTCGTCATCGCCGTGCGTCACGGCGATCGCTTAGGAGACTCTCATGGCTCAGGACGACAATCGTTCCAAGGCGCTCAACGCCGCGCTTTCCCAGATCGAGCGCCAGTTCGGCAAGGGCACCGTGATGCGCCTGGGCGATACCCCGCGCGTGGTGATGCCGTCGGTATCCACCGGCTCCCTGGGGCTGGATATCGCCCTGGGCATCGGCGGCCTGCCCTACGGCCGCGTGGTCGAGATCTTCGGTCCGGAATCCTCTGGCAAGACCACCCTGACCCTGTCGGTGATCGCCCAGGCCCAGAAACAGGGCAAGACCTGCGCCTTCATCGACGCCGAGCACGCCCTCGACCCGAGCTACGCCGAGAAGCTCGGCGTCAATCTCGACGACCTGCTGGTCTCCCAGCCGGACACCGGCGAACAGGCGCTCGAGATCTGCGACATGCTGGTGCGCTCCGGCGGCGTCGACGTGATCATCATCGACTCGGTGGCGGCGCTGACCCCGCGCGCCGAGATCGAGGGCGAGATGGGCGACTCCCACGTCGGCCTGCAGGCCCGTCTGATGTCCCAGGCGCTGCGCAAGATCACCGGCAACATCAAGAACGCCAACTGCATGGTGGTGTTCATCAACCAGATCCGCATGAAGATCGGTGTGATGTTCGGCAGCCCCGAGACCACCACCGGCGGCAACGCGCTCAAGTTCTACTCCAGCGTGCGCCTCGACATCCGCCGCACCGGCTCGGTCAAGCAGGGCGACGAGGTCACCGGCAACGAGACCCGCGTCAAGGTGGTCAAGAACAAGGTCTCGCCGCCGTTCCGTCAGGCCGAGTTCCAGATCCTCTACGGCAAGGGTATCTACCACGCCGGCGAGGTGGTCGACCTGGGCGTGCAGTGCGGCCTGGTCGACAAGGCCGGCGCCTGGTACAGCTACCAGGGCAGCAAGATCGGGCAGGGCAAGGCCAACGCCGCTCAGTTCCTCGAGGACAACCCGGCGATCATGGAAGAGATCGAGAGCCAGATCCGTGCCCAGCTGCTGTCCACGCCGGAGCCCAAGGAAGAAGAGGCCAAGGCCGAAGCCGGCGGGGACGCGGGCGGCGACGAGCTGCTCTAAGCCATGTCCGGCTTTGCGCGCGAGGCCGACGCCACGCCTCGTGATGACGCCATCCGCCTGCTGGCCCGGCGCGAGTACGCCCGGGCCGAGCTGCGCAACCGCTTGACCGCCAAGGATCATTCGCCCGAGGCGGTCGAGGCCTGTCTGGACGAGCTCGTTGAGCAGGGGCTGCAGTCCGATGCGCGCTTCGCCGAGAGCTTCCTGCGCTCCCGGGTCGCCCGCGGTCAGGGCCCGGTGCGCATCCGCGCCGAGCTCTCGCGGCGCGGCATCGACGCCGACACCGCTCGGGCGGCCTTCGACGAGGCCGGCGGCGAGGTCGACTGGTTCGAACTCGCCGCCGAAACCCTTGGGCGGCGCTTCTCCGGCCCCGGCGAGGGGCCGAAGGAGCGCGCCCGTCGCGAGCGCTTCCTGGCCGGGCGCGGCTTCGATTTCGACCAGCTCCGGCATGCCATGGCGCATGCCTGGGACGACGCCTGAACGCCCCGCTCTTTAGTCGCTTGACGACTGCGCTATAATGGGTCCCTTTGCGAACGCCCCGGGTGGCAGTCCGATGATGGCTGCCGTGCCCGTCCTGCGGGCCACCATGCCTATCGCCACGGATACCCCATGAAAAGCGCAGACATCAGACAGGCCTTTCTGAGTTACTTCGAGGAGCAGGGCCACACCATCGTGCCGTCCAGCTCCCTGGTGCCGGGCAACGACCCGACCCTGCTGTTCACCAACGCCGGGATGGTGCCGTTCAAGGACGTCTTCCTCGGTCGCGACCCGCGCCCCTACGTCCGCGCCACCTCGGCCCAGCGCTGCGTGCGCGCCGGCGGCAAGCACAACGATCTCGACAACGTCGGCTACACCGCCCGCCACCACACCTTCTTCGAGATGCTGGGCAACTTCAGCTTCGGCGACTATTTCAAACGCGACGCCATAGGCTTCGCCTGGACCTTCCTCACCGAGGTGCTGGGCCTGCCGAAGGAGAAGCTGTGGGTCACCGTCCACGTCAGCGACGACGAGGCCGAGCGCATCTGGAAGGACGAGATCGGCATCGATCCGGAGCGCTTCTCCAAGCTCGACGAGGACAACTTCTGGCAGATGGGCGACACCGGCCCCTGCGGCCCGAGCTCCGAGATCTTCTTCGATCACGGCGCCGAGGTCTGGGGCGGTCCTCCCGGCAGCCCCGAGGAGGACGGCGACCGCTACATCGAGATCTGGAACCTGGTGTTCATGCAGTACGATCGCGACGCGGCCGGCGAGATGCATCCGCTGCCCAAGCCGTCCATCGATACCGGCATGGGCCTGGAGCGAATCGCCGCGGTGATGCAGGGCGTGCACTCGAACTACGAGATCGACCTGTTCCAGAACCTGCTCGAGGCGGCGGCCCGGGCCACCGGTCACGACGACACCTCCACGCCCTCGCTGCGCGTGATCGCCGACCATATCCGCTCCTGCGCCTTCCTGATCACCGACGGCGTGCTGCCCTCCAACGAGGGTCGTGGCTATGTGCTGCGCCGGATCATCCGCCGCGCGGTGCGCCACGGTCACAAGCTGGGCGCCAAGGGCAATTTCTTCCACAAGCTGGTGGGCGCGCTGGACGCCGAGATGGGCGGGGCCTATCCCGAACTGCGCGAGGCGCGTCACCAGATCGAGCGCGTGCTGCTCAAGGAAGAGGAGCAGTTTGCCCGCACCCTGGATCACGGCATGGGCCTGCTCGAGGAGGCGCTGGCCGGCCTGGAGGGCGACACCCTGTCGGGCGAGACGGTGTTCAAGCTCTACGACACCTATGGCTTCCCCTATGATCTGACCGCCGACGTCTGCCGCGAGCGCGGCGTGAGCCTCGACGAGGCCGGCTTCGAGCGCGAGCTGGAGGCCCAGCGCGAGCGCGCCCGGGCGGCCAGCCAGTTCGGCGCCGACTACGAGGCGGCGCTCGATCTCGAGGGCGAGACCGACTTCACCGGCTACGAGCGCCTCGAGGACCAGGCCACGGTCACCGCCATCGTCGATCGCGAGGGCAACCCGCTGGCCGGCCTCGAGGTCGAGCAGCGCGGCATGGTGGTGCTCGACCGCACGCCGTTCTACGCCGAGTCCGGCGGTCAGGTGGGCGACACCGGCTACCTGGAGTTCGAGGGCGGCCGCTTCCTGGTCACCGACACCCAGAAGCAGAGCGGCCACCACCTGCATCACGGCGTGCTGCTCGAAGGTGAGCTCTCGGTCGGTGCCCAGGTGACGCCGAAGGTCGACGCCAGCCTGCGCGCGGCCAGCGTGCGCAACCACTCGGCCACCCACCTGATGCATGAGGCACTGCGCATCGTGCTCGGCGATCACGTCCAGCAGAAGGGCTCGCTGGTGACGCCGGAGCGGCTGCGTTTCGACTTCAGCCACTTCGAGCCGGTCAGCGCCGAGCAGCTGGCCGAGATCGAGCGGTTGGTCAACGAGCAGGTGCTGGCCAACGCCGACACCCGCATCGAGCACATGACCCTGGACGAGGCCAAGGAGAAGGGCGCCGCGGCGCTGTTCGAGGCCAAGTACGCCGACAGCGTGAGGGTGCTGACCATCGGCGCCGACGACTTCTCGATCGAGCTGTGCGGCGGCACTCACGTTCGGCGCAGCGGTGACATCGGCTGCTTCCATATCGTCAGCGAGGCCGGCGTGGCCTCCGGCGTGCGCCGCATCGAGGCGATCACCGGCGAGGGCGCGCTGGCTTACTTCCGCGAGCAGGAAGCGCGGGTGGCGCGCATCGGCGAGCGCCTCAAGGCCAAGCCCGAGCAGGTCGAGGAGCGCGTCGAGTCGCTGGTCGAGCGCAACCGCGGCCTGGAGAAGGAGCTCGAGCGGCTCAAGGCCAAGCTGGCCAGCGCCGCCGGCAACGACCTGCTCGACGAGGCCCGCGAGGTCAAGGGCGTCAAGGTGCTGGCCAAGCGCCTGGAGGGCGTCTCGGGCAAGGAGCTGCGCGGCATGCTAGACCAGCTCAAGAACAAGCTGGGCTCCGGCATCGTGGTGCTCGGCGTGGCCGACGAGTCGGCCGGCAAGGTCAGCCTGATCGCCGGCGTCACCGACGATCTCACTGCCCGGGTCAAGGCCGGCGCGCTGGTCAATCACGTGGCCGGGCAGGTCGGCGGCAAGGGCGGGGGCAGACCCGACATGGCCCAGGCCGGCGGCAGCGATGCCGCGGCCCTGCCGGCGGCGCTGGAGAGCGTCCCGGCCTGGGTCGAGGCGGCGCTCTAGGCGTTCCGGGGCCGAAGGCGGCAGCGTCTTCGGCCCCTCGTGTATCCGGCCTCGCGACCTTTCATTCATTCCAATGCTAAATCGACAGAGGGACAACGACGCATGGCACTATACGTACAGAAGTTCGGCGGTACCTCGGTGGGCTCCGTGGAGCGCATCAAGGCCGTGGCCGAGAAGGTCAAGGGCTTCCGTGACGCCGGCCATCAGGTCGTGGTCGTGGTCTCCGCCATGAGCGGCGAGACCAACCGCCTGATCGGCCTGGCCAACGACATCAACGACGAGCCGACCCCGCGCGAGCTGGACATGCTGGTGTCCACCGGTGAGCAGGTCACCATCTCGCTGCTGACCATGGCCCTGCACAAGCTCGGCGTGCCGGCCACCTCCTATACCGGCTCCCAGGTCGGCATCATGACCGACAGCGCCCACACCAAGGCGCGCATCCAGCGCATCGAGACCGACGACATGCGCCAGGACCTGGACGACGGCCAGGTGGCCGTGGTCGCCGGCTTCCAGGGCGTCGACGAGGAGGGCAATATCACCACCCTCGGCCGCGGTGGCTCTGACACCACCGGCGTGGCCCTGGCCGCGGCGCTGAAAGCCGACGAGTGCCAGATCTATACCGACGTCGACGGTGTCTATACCACCGACCCGCGCGTCTGCTCCCGGGCCCAGCGCCTGGACACCATCACCGTGGAAGAGATGCTGGAACTGGCCAGCCTCGGCTCCAAGGTGCTGCAGATTCGCGCCGTCGAGTTCGCCGGCAAGTACAACGTGCCGCTGCGCGTGCTGTCCAGCTTCGAGGACGGCCCCGGCACCCTGATCGTTGCAGATTCCGACAAAGACGAGGACTCCATGGAAGAACCGCTGATCTCCGGTATCGCCTTCACCGCCAACGAGGCCAAGCTGACCCTGCTCAACACCCCGGACGTGCCGGGCGTGGCCTCGAAGATTCTCGGTCCGATCGCCGATGCCAACATCGAGATCGACATGATCGTGCAGAACGTGGCGCCGGCCGGCGACTACACCGACTTCACCTTCACCGTGGCCAAGGGCGACTACAAGCAGACCCTGCGCATCCTCGAGGATCAGGTGCTGCCGGCGCTGGGCGAGGGCGAAGTGAAAGGCGATGACAAGATCGCCAAGGTCTCGCTGGTCGGTGTCGGCATGCGTTCCCACGCCGGTGTGGCGTCCAAGATGTTCCGCGTGCTGTCTGAAGAGAACATCAACATTCGCATGGTGTCCACGTCCGAGATCAAGATCTCGGTGGTGGTCGACGAGAAGCAGATGGAGCTGGCGGTGCGCGCCCTGCATCAGGCCTTCGGCCTGGACAAGGACGACATCGAAAGCGAATAAGGCGTCGTAGCCTGCCGTCAGCTTCTACGCTTGTAGGGAAACCCGTGGTCGATCCGAAGTGAGCTTTCATTCAACGAGCTCGTAGGGTGTCATGGGCGAAGCCTGCGGACAGGGGGCGTCGGGCGGGAGCCGGCTCCCTGTACCGCGGACGAGCATCCCGCAGTCAGAAGTCTGAGAAGGAGATCAGTCATGCTCATTCTGACCCGCCGTGTCGGCGAAACCCTGATGATCGGCGATGACATCACCGTCACCGTGCTGGGCGTCAAGGGGAATCAGGTTCGTATCGGCGTCAATGCCCCCAAGGACGTTGCCGTGCATCGCGAGGAGATCTATCAGCGCATTCAGCGCGAGAGAACCGACGAGGATGTCGACGACGAAGCGGGGAGCTGAGTGCCCGCTGTCCGGCAGGTGAGTCCGGCAGGCAAGAAAAAATGCCGGACCCTCTGGACAAACCCCAGGCGTATCGGTAGGATACGCACCTGTCGATGAGGGAGAGGTGGCCGAGTGGCTGAAGGCGCTCCCCTGCTAAGGGAGTAAGGGGTTTATAGCCTCTTCGAGGGTTCGAATCCCTCCCTCTCCGCCATCATTGACAAGAAGGTATGCGCCCGTAGCTCAGCTGGATAGAGTACCTGACTACGAATCAGGTGGTCGGAGGTTCGAATCCTCCCGGGCGCGCCATCTTCTACCGGATGATGCTTCATCATCTCCGCGGTGAGATATCTCATTGCATTCAGCGCCCGTAGCTCAGCTGGATAGAGTACCTGACTACGAATCAGGTGGTCGGAGGTTCGAATCCTCCCGGGCGCGCCAGATACCGGACCCGCTCTCCTTGCGAGAGCGGGTCTTCTGCTTTTCGTATTCTCTTTTTTGCTAGCCGGATCGCCGTGCCCATAGAGGGGTCGGTGTCCGTGATCGTTCAGGCGCCGTCGCATTGCGACGTGCGCCTTTTTTTATGTTCGCGTTCGATGGACGGTTCGCTCCTGGTCGGGGTCAGGCACTCGTGGCGGCGGGCAGGGCGCTTGTGGCTGCAAGGCCAGCGAGGAAATCGTCCAGCTCGGTGACCCGGCGCAGAGCCTGAAAGCGACGCGCCGCTTCCTCATCACGGCTGCGCATGTGATTCAGCCACTGCTTGAGCAGCGAGACTACGATCTTGCCCGGCAGCACGCAGCGCTTGGCGGCCGCATAGTCGCTCAGCACCCGCGCCCGCTCGGGCCATGTCGTGGCCGGCAGGCGTTCGCCGGTGGCCTGCCAGTGGCGGATGCGGGGCGCCAGGCCGGGGTCTGCCAGGGCGCCGCGGCCGAGCATCACGTCGGGGCAGCCGGACAGCGTGCGGGCCTTCCAGTAGTCCTCCAGCGTCCAGATGTCGCCGTTGGCGATCACCGGAATCGACAGCCGGGCGCGGATGCGGCCGATCCACTCCCAGTGGGCCGGCGGCCGGTAGCCCTCGCGACGGGTGCGTGCATGCACCGCCAGCTGGCGGGCGCCGGCATCTTCCGCGGCCCGGCCGCAGGCCAGCGCCAGGCGGCGGTCGTCGAAGCCCAGACGGATCTTGGCGGTCACCGGAATGGCGTCGCCCACGGCGTCGTGGACGGCGGCCACGGCGGCATGCACCCGCCGCGGGTCGCGCAGCAGCGAGGCGCCGCCGTCGTGGCGATTGACCAGCTTGGCCGGGCAGCCGAAGTTCAGGTCCAGGCTGCTGGCGCCGAGTGTCAGCGCCTGGCGGGCGTTGGCGGCCAGCGCCGCCGGGTCCGAACCCAGCAGCTGCAGGTGTACCGGCACGCCGGCCGGCGTGAGCGGCAGCGATGCGGTCAGCTCAGGGCAGTGGCGGTGGAAGACCCTCGGCGGCAGTCGGGTGTCGACCACGCGCACGAATTCGGTGACCGTCCAGTCGAAGCCCGGCATGCGCGTCAGCAGGTCGCGGGTGACGTCATCGATCACGCCCTCCATGGGGGCCAGGCCGATACGGCCGGGGTGCAGTAACTCCATCTCGTCAGCGCCTACCCTGTTGCCATTGCGATCATGCGGGAGGGTGGCAGCTTATACGCTCCACGCGCCGCTGCAACATGCCCGTGTCGCCGGAGGCGTCGAAGCTGCCGACGACGCGCCATCTTCCTGTCACCTGCCGACCCTAGCCTGAGCGTAACGGCGCCGCGACGGCGTTCGGCGAGGAGGGGACGGCATGATCGATATCGAGCGGGCCCTGCGCGACAAGGCTCCGAAGCTGGCGGCCCGGCCGCCCTGGCTGTTCGGGCCGCTGGTGGCGGGGCTGCGGCGCCTGGTGCACGAGCGCGAGATCAACGATTTCCTGGCCCGGCACGGTGAGCTCGGCTGGTGCGAGTTCATCGACCGTGTGTTCGAGCATCTCGATGTCGGCTACACGCTGTCATCGAAGGATCGCGAGCAGATTCCCGAGGTCGGGCGGGTGGTGGTGGTCGCCAATCATCCGCTCGGCGCCCTGGACGGCCTGGCGTTGCTGCGCATGGTGGCCGAGGTGCGCCCCGACGTCAGCGTCCTGGCCAACGACCTGCTGCTGCAGCTGGCGCCGCTGTCGGAGGCGATCGTGCCGGTGGACAACCTCTCGCGGCGCGGGCTGCGTCGCAGCCTCGCCCAGATGACCGAGGCGCTGGAGGCGGAGCGGGCGGTGATCGTCTTTCCCGCCGGCGAGGTCTCCCGCGCCGGGCTGCGCGGCGTGCGCGACGGCAAGTGGCAGTCGGGCTTCCTGCACGCCGCCCGGCGCACCAATGCGCCGCTGCTGCCGGTTCACGTGCGTGGCCGCAACAGTGCACATTTCTATGCGCTGACCTCACTGCGCAGCGAGGCCGGACCCCTGCTGCTGCCCGACGAGATGTTTCGCCAGCGCGGGCGCCATATCGCGCTGAGGGTCGGTGGGCCGATCCCGCTGGCGCAGTTCGATCGCGATGACCTGACCACGCCGGTCAAGCTCAAGCTGCTGCGCAAGCACGTCTACCGGCTGGGGCGAGGCAAGCGCGGCGTGTTCGTCGGCGAGACCGGCATCGCCCGCCCCGAGCCCCGGCAGGCGTTGCGCGAGGAGCTGCGCGAGGCCGAGTCGCTGGGCGAGACGGCCGACGGCAAGCGCATCCTGCTGGTCGACAGCCATCCTGACTCGGCGGTGATGCGCGAGATCGGACGCCTGCGTGAGGTCGCCTTCCGCCGGGTGGGCGAGGGCACCGGCCGCAAGCGCGACCTGGACGAGTTCGATGCCTATTACCGCCACCTGGTGCTGTGGGACGACCGCGACCTGGAGATTGCCGGCGCCTACCGGCTCGGCGAGGTGGGGCGAATCCTCGAGCGTCACGGCATCGAGGGGCTCTACAGCGCGACCATCTTCCACCTGGAGCAGGCGCCCTGGTCACAGTGGCGTCATGGGCTGGAGCTGGGGCGCAGTTTCGTTCAGCCGCGCTACTGGGGGCGTCGCAGCCTGGACTATCTATGGGTCGGTCTCGGCGCCTACCTGCGGTGCCATCCCGAGGTGCGCTGGCTGTTCGGGCCGGTGACCCTGCCCAACCATCTGCCGGCCCTGGCCAAGGAGCTGCTGGTGAGCTATTACCGCCACTACCACGGGGACGACGACAGCCGGATACGGCCGCGGGCGCCCTGGCGGCTCTCGCCGGCCGGGGAACAGGAGGCGGCACGGCTGTTTCGCGGTGACGATGCCAGGGAGGACTTCCAGCATCTGCGCCACGGGCTGCAGGCGCTGGGGGCCAGCGTGCCGGCCCTCTACAAGCAGTACACGGAGGTCACCGAACCCGGCGGCACGCGTTTTCTGGCCTTCGGCGTGGACACCGCCTTCGGCTACTGCACCGACGGCCTGGTAGCGGTGGACCTGGCGCGCCTAAGGCCGGAGAAGCGGGCGCGCTATATCGGCGTGACGAAAGGGGTGGAGGCCGCCGAGCGGGCGGCGTCAGGCGGTGTCGGGGTCGAGGATCGCGAGGCGTCCCTTGAGGCGGGAGGTGAGCGCTGAGAGGTCGCGCTCGGTGTCCCGGGGCCAGCCCAGCGTCAGCACCACCCCGTCGGCGGCATAGTCGGCGGCGTCCACCGGCACGTCGCGCTCGGCGCACCAGGCCCGGGCCTGGGCCTCGCCGGCGAAGTCGACCTTCAGGCGCAGCGGGTCGCGCTCGGTGACCTCGCGGGTCGGCAGGGTCTCCAGCGCCTCGCTTACCGCCTGGCCATAGGCGCGGGCCAGGCCGCCGGTGCCGAGCTTGGTGCCGCCGAAGTAGCGGGTTACCACGCAGCCGGCCTGGCCGATACCGGCGCCTTCCAGCACCTGGTACATCGGCCGCCCGGCGGTGCCGCCGGGCTCGCCGTCGTCGGAGAAGCCGATGGCGTTCTGCTCGCCGGGCGGGCCGGCGATGAAGGCGCTGCAGTGGTGGCTGGCGTTGGGGTGCGTGCGCCGAGCGGCGGCGAGCAGCGCCTCGAAGGCGGCGGCGTCCGGGGCATGACAGACCCAGGCGATGAAGCGGCTCTTCTCGACCTCGAGTTCGGTCTCGCGCCATTCGCCGGCGGGCAGGTCGGGAACGGGGTAGCGCATCAGGCGGCCAGGTCCGTCTGTCGCACCACGCCCATCACCAGCCCCAGTACCTGAATGTCGCTGTTCTTCAGGTAGATAGGTGGCATGGCTTCGTTGGCCGGCTGCAGGCGCACGCCGGACTTCTCGATGTAGAGCTTCTTCAGGGTGACCTCCTGGTCATTGATCATCACCACCGCGGTCTCGCCGTTCTCGGCGCTCTCGCGACGTTCGATGATGATCACATCCCCGTCGAAGATGTTGCAATCGATCATCGAGTCGCCGCGCACGCGCAGCGCATAGGTGTTGCGCTTGACCATGCGCCTCGGCACCTCGACGCTGCCGGCATCGATGCAGGCGTCGATGGGCACACCGGCGGCGACGCTGCCCAGCAGCGGCACCTCGACCAGGTCGCGGTCATCGAGCGGCGCCCAGGACTCGGCGATGGGCAGATTGGGCTGGCGGAGCAGGTACTGAGGGGCGAGTGACATGCGCGGCATCTCCCGTCGGCGGTGACTGTTGATACATACAGTACTTGGCCAGCATAGCAGGCGGTCGGCATCTGGCAAGGGCGACGTTTCCACGCATGATCGATGCCACTTGGCATGCCGTGCCGCGGGCCGGGCCTGGCTGGCTATGAAAACCCTTTCCGTGTAGAGTTTCTGGCCATGTTCCCCGTGCCTGGAGAGTGCCTTGAGCCTGCGTCTGCAAGCCCGACGGCTGGCCTGTGAGCGAGACGACCGCTGGCTGTTTCGCGATCTCGATCTGGAGATCCGCGCCGGTGAGATCCTGCGCGTCGAAGGGCCCAACGGCAGCGGCAAGACCACCCTGCTCAAGATCCTCTCCGGCCAGCTGATGGACCACGAGGGCGAGGTGCTGTGGAACGGCGCGCCGCTGCGCCGGGCGCGACGCGACTTCCTCGCCAATCTGCTGTATCTGGGCCATGCCCCGGGCGTGAAGACGGCACTGACGCCGCTGGAGAACCTCGCCTGGTACCAGGCGTTGGCCGGCGAACGTGGCGACGAGCCGACGCGCCTGGCGGCGCTAGAGCGGTTCGGGCTGGCCGGCTTCGAGGATCTGCCCGCCGCCCAGCTGTCCGCGGGGCAGCAGCGCCGCGTGGCGCTGGCCCGGCTGGAGCTGACGCCGCGTCCGCTGTGGGTGCTCGACGAGCCCTTCACCGCCATCGACCGGGACGGTGTGATCGCCCTCGAGGCGCGCCTCGAGGCGCACACCGAGCGCGGCGGTGGCGTGCTGGTCACCACGCATCACGAGCTGCGAGCCTCGACGCGCCTGCGCCGCCTGGCGCTGGGCGAGGGGGGCGGCGATGTCGAAGGCTGAGTCGCGGACGGCCCCGCTGCCCGAAGCCGGTGAAGCATCGGTCGGACTCGCGATCGCCTGGCGGGCGACCCTGCATCGCGATCTGATGCTGCGGCTGCGCCGCCCTGGCGAGGTGCTGAACCCGCTGGCGTTCTTCGCCCTGGTGATCACGCTGTTTCCGATCGGCATCTCACCGGCGGCCTCGCTGCTGGCGACCATTGCCCCGGGCCTGCTGTGGGTGGCGGCGCTGCTGGCGGCGCTGCTGTCGCTGGACGGCGTGTTCCGCGACGATGCCGAGGACGGTAGCCTGGAGCAGCTGCTGCTCTCGCCCCAGCCCCTGTCGGTGCTGGCCCTGGCCAAGGTGGCGGCGCACTGGCTGCTGACCGGGCTGCCGCTGGCGCTGATGGCGCCGCTGCTGGGCGTGATGCTGTCGCTGCCGGCAGGCAGCTACGGCGTGCTGGCGCTGTCGCTAGCGCTGGGCAGCGCCAGCCTGAGCCTGATCGGGGCCATCGGTGCCGCGCTTACCGTCGGCGTGGCCCGGGGCGGGGTGCTGCTCTCGCTGCTGGTGCTGCCGCTCTACATTCCGGTGCTGGTCTTCGGCGCCGGTGCCGTGCAGGCGGCGATCCAGGGCGGCAACGTGGCCGCCCATCTGGCCATTCTCGGCGCCCTGCTGGCGGCGGCGCTGATCTTTTCGCCCTTCGCGATCGCGGCGGCGCTGCGCATCAGTCTCAACGGTTGAGGTTTCGACGGCATCATGTGGGCCTTCCTTCACAAGCTCGGCTCTCCCAGGAGCTTCTACGCCATCACCGAGCGGTGGCTGCCGCCGTTATGGCTGGCGGCGGTGGCGCTGATCCTGGTCGGCGGTGTCTGGGGGCTGGCCTTCGCGCCGGCCGACTATCAGCAGGGCAACAGCTTTCGCATCATCTACGTTCACGTGCCGGCGGCCTTCCTCGCCCAGTCGATCTTCGTCACCATGGCGGTGGCGGGTCTGGTGTTCATGGTCTGGAAGATCAAGCTGGCCGACATGGCGGCGGCGATGATGGCGCCGCTGGGGGCCGGCATGACCTTCGTGGCGCTGTTCTCCGGCGCCGTCTGGGGTGTGCCCACCTGGGGCACCTGGTGGCAGTGGGACGCGCGGCTGACCTCGATGCTGATCCTGCTGTTCCTCTATATCGGCGTGATCGCTCTGCGCGGCGCCTTCGCCAGCCGCGACGGCGGGGCCCGGGCGGCCTCGGTGCTGGCCATGGTCGGCGTGATCAACATCCCGATCATCAAGTTCTCGGTGGACTGGTGGTACACCCTCCATCAGACGGCCAGCTTCTCGATTACCGAGAAGCCGGCCATGCCGGCCTCGATGTGGCTGCCGCTGCTGCTCATGGTGCTCGGCTTCTATGCCTTCTTCATCGCCGTGACCCTGACGCGCACCCGCAGCGAGATCCTGCGCCGGGAGTCGTCCAAGCGCTGGGTGCGCGAGCTGATCGAGGAGGGGCACTGATGGCCTTCGAGTCGCTGTCCGAGTTCCTCGCCATGGGGGGGCACGCCCCCTATGTCTGGAGCGCCTACGGCGCCACCGTCGCGCTGCTGCTGGGCGTGGGCTGGCATGCCCGGGCCGAGCGCCGGCGGGTGATGCGCGACCTCGCGCGCCGCGTCCGTCGCGAACGGCGTCAGGCCGAGGTGGCCGATGCTTCCCACGATGAGAGGGCGCCCCGATGAGAGCCAAACGCAAGCAGAAACTCTACGCGATCCTGGGATTGGTCACGCTGGCCGCCATGGCCGTGGGGCTGACGCTCTATGCCCTGCGCAGCAATATCAACCTGTTCTTCAGCCCGGTGCAGATCGCCGAGGGCAAGGCCCCGCTGGAGCGACAGATCCGCGCCGGGGGCATGGTCAAGAAGGGCAGCGTGGCCCGTGATCCTGACAGCCTGGCCGCCACCTTCACGGTCACCGACTACGTCGAGGACCTGGAAGTGCGCTACCGCGGCATCCTGCCCGACCTGTTCCGCGAGGGGCAGGGCGTGGTGGTAATGGGCGAGTTGCAGCCCGAGGGCTGGCTTCGTGCCGACAAGGTACTGGCCAAGCACGACGAGAACTACATGCCTCCCGAGGTCGCCCAGGCCCTGAAAGACGCCGGCTACTCGCCGGAGGACTACCAGGACAAGGCCGCCGAGGTGGGTGAACGGCCCGCGGCCGAGGACTGATCTGGAGATGCCATGCTGACCCCGATGATCCCCGAAATCGGCCACTTCGCGCTGATCATCGCGCTGCTGATGGCCGCGCTGCAGGCCACGGTGCCGCTGGCCGGCGCGGCCACCCGGCGGCCGCTGTGGATGGCCTATGCCCGGCCCATGGCCGCCGGGCAGTTCCTGTTCCTGATCGTTGCCTACGCCTGCCTGACCGCCAGCTTCCTGCTCGACGACTTCAGCGTGGCCACCGTGGCCGAGAATTCCAACTCGCTGCTGCCCTGGTACTACAAGGCCAGCGCGGTGTGGGGCAACCATGAGGGCTCGGTGCTGCTGTGGAGCCTGATCCTCGGCGCCTGGACCTTCGCCGTCAGCCGCTTCTCCCGCGAGCTGCCCCGCGACATGCTGGCCCGGGTGCTGGGCGTGATGGGGCTGGTGTCCACCGGGTTTTTGACCTTCGTGCTGATCACCTCCAACCCCTTCGCTCGGCTGCTGCCCAATCCGCCCGCCGACGGCGTCGACCTGAATCCGCTGCTGCAGGACGTCGGCCTGATCATTCACCCGCCGATGCTCTACATGGGTTACGTGGGGTTCTCGGTGGTGTTCGCCTTCGCCATCGCCGCGCTGCTCGGCGGCCGCCTGGACGCCGCCTGGACCCGCTGGGCGCGGTCCTGGACCAACGTCGCCTGGGCGTTTCTCTCGGTAGGCATCGCGCTGGGCAGCTGGTGGGCCTACTACGAGCTGGGCTGGGGCGGCTGGTGGTTCTGGGACCCGGTGGAGAACGCCTCGCTGCTGCCGTGGCTGGCCGGCACCGCGCTGATCCACTCGCTGGCGGTGACCGAGAAGCGCGGTGCCTTCAAGAGCTGGACGGTGCTGCTGGCGATCTCCACCTTTTCGCTGTCGCTGATGGGCACCTTCCTGGTGCGCTCCGGGGTGCTGACCTCGGTGCACGCCTTCGCCAACGACCCCTCCCGCGGGCTGTTCATCCTGGTGCTGCTGGGCATCACCGTGGGTGCCTCGCTGCTGCTGTTCGCCCTGCGCGCGCCGCGGGTCAGCCAGCGCGCCGGCTTCACCTGGCTGTCCCGCGACGCGCTGCTGCTGGTCAACAACATCCTGCTGGTGATCATGACGGTCACCGTGCTGCTCGGCACCGTCTATCCGCTGCTGCTCGACGCCCTGAACCTGGGCAAGATCAGCGTCGGCCCGCCCTATTTCAACACCCTGTTCGTGCCGCTGACGGTGATCCTGTGCCTGTTCATGGGGCTGGGCCCGCTGTCGAACTGGAAGCGCACCCGGGCCCGCGAGCTGGCCCGCCGGGTGTGGCTCGCCGGCGCCGCGGCGCTGGTCATCGGGCTGCTGGCGCCGCTGGTCTACGGCGGCGAGTGGAACCTCAAGGTCACGCTGGGGCTGGTGGCGGCGCTGTGGGTGGTGCTGCCGCTGGTACGCGACCTGTGGGACAAGAGCCGCCACAGTGAAGGACGCCTGGCCGGCCTGCGGCGGCTGTCGCTGGCCCACTGGGGCATGGTGCTGGGCCATCTGGGCCTGGCGGTGACCATCGTCGGCGTCACCGTGGTGTCGAACTATGCCGTGGAGCGCAACGTGCGCATGGCGGTGGGCGACAGCGTCGAAGTGGCCGGCTACACCTTCGCCATGACCGACCTCGGCCATCGCCGCGGGCCCAACTACGTCGCCGACGCCGCGCGCCTCGAGGTGCGGCGCGGCGACAGCGAGCGCAGCTTCGCCATGACCCCGGAGAAGCGCGTCTACCTCGCGCGTGGCATGCCGATGACCGATGTGGCGCTGCGTCCTGGGCTGTTCCGCGACCTCTACGTGGCCATGGGCGAGGACCTGGGTGACGGCAGCTGGGCGCTGCGCATCCAGGTCAAGCCCTTCGTGCGCTGGCTGTGGCTGGGCGCGCTGCTGATGGCGCTGGGCGGCGTGCTGGCGGTGATCGACCGCCGCTACCGGCGTGCCGCTACCGCGCCCGATCCCGAACGCCACGTCCGGGAGGTGAACGCATGAAGCGTCGTCTGTTGCTGCTGCTGCCGCTGGCCGGCTTCCTGGTGCTGACGGTGTTCCTCTACCGTGGGCTGTCGATCAATCCCGCCGAGCGTGACTCGGCGCTGGTCGAGCGGCCCTTTCCGGCGTTCTCGCTGACCACCCTGGGCGACCCCGGCCGCACCCTCGACGACTCGCTGATGCAGGGGCAGGTCACCCTGGTCAACGTCTGGGGCGAGTGGTGCCCGACCTGCAAGCAGGAGATGCCCCAGCTGCTCGAGCTCGCCGACCGCGGCGTGCGCCTGGTGGGCGTCGACTACAAGGACACCCGCGAGAAGGGCCGCGAGTTCCTGGCCGAGTTCGGCAACCCCTTCGAGGTCAGCCTGTTCGACCCCGAGGGCAGCCTGGGCTTCGATCTCGGCGTCTACGGCGCGCCGGAGAGCTTTCTGGTCGACGCCGAGGGCGTGATCCGCTATCACCACACCGGCTATATCTCTCCTCGGGATGTCGAGCAGGTGATCCTGCCGGAGGTGACGAAATGGCAGGACTGATCCGCGTGCTGCTGTTGCTGGCCCTGCTGGGGCCGGCGTTGGCGCAGGCCGCCATCGAGGTGCGCGACTTCGACGACCCGGTGATGCGCGATCGCTTCGCGTCGCTGACGTCGACCCTGCGCTGCCCCAAGTGCCAGAACCAGGCGATCGGTGATTCCGACTCGCCGATCGCCGGCGACATGCGCGAGCGCGTCTTTGAGCAGCTGCAGGCGGGACGTTCCGACAAGGAGATCGTCGACTTCATGGTGCGTCGCTTCGGCGACTACGTGCTCTATAACCCGCGCCTCGAGGGCCGCACCCTGCTGCTGTGGGGGCTGCCGGTGGCGCTGGTGCTCGGCGGCGGGCTGCTGGTGGCGCTGCTGGTGCGGGCGCGCCGGCGGGCCTCGGCCAGGGCGTTGAACGACGACGAGCGAGCCCGGCTGAATGCCCTGCTCGAGCGGGAGGACGATCGATGACGGCACTGTGGATCGCCTTCGCCCTGCTGCTGGTGCCGGCGCTGTGGCTGCTGGTGCTGCCGCTGCGCCGCGCCGGCGCCGTGGCCCGAGCGCTGTCCGACGACGAGGCCAGCGACCGTACCAATCGGCAGAACGTCGCCGTCTATCGGCGTCGGCTGGCCTCCCTGGCGGCGGCCCGCGAGCGCGGCGAGATCGACGACGCGCGCTTCGACGAGGATCGCCTCGAGCTCGAGCGCAGCCTGCTCGACGACACCGCGGCGGCGTCACGCTCGCCGCTCAAGCCGGCCCGCGCCGGGCGCTGGCTGGTGCCGCTGGCAATGGTCGTCCTGGTGGTGGCCAGCGCCGGCTGGTACCGCTGGGAGGGCGCCGAGGGCGACCTGGCGCTGTATCGTCTCCAGCAGCAGGCCATGGCCGATCCCGAGGCGTCGCTGCCGCAGCTGCTCCAGCGCCTGGAAACCGAGGCCGCGCGTCAGCCCGACAATCCCAACGTCTGGCGCTCGCTGTACCCGCTGTATCGCGACAGCGGGCGTGTCGACAAGGCCGACCACGCCCTGACCCGGCTGCTCGCGCTCGAGGGGCGTCGTCCCTGGCTGCTGGCCGAACTGGCCCAGTTGCGGTATTTTGCCGCCGGCCGTGAGCTGACGCCGGGCGTGCAGGCGCTGGTCGACGAGGCCCTGGCCGCCGATCCGGCCCAGCCGACGGTGCTCGGCCTGCTCGGCATCGAGGCCTTCGAGAACGCCGATTACGAGACCGCCATCGACCGCTGGCGCCGGGCCATCGCCGGCATGAACGACGCCGAGTCTGCCGAGGCGCTGCGCCAGGGCATCCGCACCGCCCAGCGCCGCCTGGAGCAGAAGCCGAACGCCGCCGAGGGCGCGAGCATCCGCGTGCGTGTGAGCCTGGCGCCCGAGCTGGTCGATCGTCTGGCCCCGGGCACCGCGGTGTTCGTGGTGGCCCGTGACACCGCCGGCGAACTGCCGCCGCTGGCGGTGGCGCGCACCACGCTGGGCGCGCTGCCGACCGTCCTGACCCTCGACGACGGCGACGCCATGGCGCCCATCGCCCGGCTGTCCCAGGTCGACGAGGCACGTCTGGTGGCACGGGTCTCGGCCAGCGGACAGGCCGACCCGCAGCCCGGTGACCTGGTCGGGCGCCACGCCGCGGTAGCGGTCGGCGCGAGCGACGGCGACCCGGTAGAACTGATCATCGACACCATCGTGGAATAACGCATGCGACTGAAGTCGATACGCCTGGTGGGCTTCAAGTCGTTCGTCGACCCCATCACCGTGCCCTTCGACGGCAACATGACCGCCATCGTCGGTCCCAACGGCTGTGGCAAGTCCAACATCATCGACGCCGTGCGCTGGGTCATGGGGGAATCCTCCGCCAAGACCCTGCGCGGCGAGTCGATGACCGACGTCATCTTCAACGGCTCCACCGGCCGCAAGCCGGTGGGCCAGGCCTCCATCGAGCTGCTGTTCGACAACCGCGACGGCACCATGGGCGGTCCCTACGCCCAGTACGCGGAGATCTCGGTCAAGCGCCAGGTCACCCGCGAGGCGCAGTCCACCTACTTCTTCAACGGCCAGAAGTGCCGCCGCCGGGACATCTCCGACCTGTTCCTCGGCACCGGCCTGGGGCCGCGCTCCTACGCCATCATCGGCCAGGGCATGATCTCGCGGCTGATCGAGTCGCGCCCCGAGGAGCTGCGCGCCACCCTCGAGGAAGCCGCCGGCATCTCCAAGTACAAGGAGCGCCGCCGCGAGACCGAGAACCGCATGCGCCGCACCCAGGAGAACCTGGAGCGTCTGGAGGACATCCGCGAGGAGCTCGACAAGCAGCTCGAGCGCCTCAAGCGCCAGGCCGACGCGGCGCGCCGCTACCAGACCCTCAAGCAGGAGGAGTACCGGCTCAAGGGCGAGCTGGCGCTGCTGCGTGGCCGCGCCCTGCGTGCCAGCCAGGGCGAGGAGGAGAGCCGCGTGCGCGAGCTCGAGACCTCGGTGGAGCGCGAGGTGCTGGGCCTCAGGCAGTGCGAGACGCGCCTCGAGGAGGCCCGCGCCGAGCACGACCGCCTGGCCTCCGAGCTCGAGGGCTACCAGAACCGCTTCCATGAGACCACCACCGCCATCGCCCGGCTGGAGCAGGACCTGGAGCACACCCGCTCCCGGGACCAGCAGCTGGCCCAGGACCTGGAGGCCGCCCGCCGCGAGCTCGCCGACCTCGACCGCCTCGGCGAGGACGACGGCGAGCGCCTGATGCGCCTCGACGAGCGCCTCGAGACCCTGGGCCCCGAGCAGGAAGAGGTCGCCGAGCGCCTGGCCGAGCTGGAGGCCGCCCTCGAGGAGGCCGAGCCGCTGGCCGAGCAGGCCGACGCCGACTGGGAAGCCTTCGGCGAGACCTGGCAGGTCGACAGCCGCGAGGCCGAGCGCGCCCAGGACCGCCTGCGCGAGCAGGAGGCGACCCTGGAGCGTCTCGAGGGCGACGCCCGCAAGCGCCGCCAGCAGCGCGAGGAGCTGCCCGACATCGCCGGCCTCGAGGCTCAGCGCGCCGAGGTCGCCGAGCGCCTGGCCGAGCTCGAGGAGCGTCTGGCCGAACGCGAGGAACGGCGCGAGCAGTGGCAGGCCGATCGCGACACCGCCCGTGAGTCGGTGCGCGAGGCCGAGGCCGCCCGCGAGACCGATCGCCAGCGTCGCAGCACCCTGCAGGGCGAGCTGGCCTCGCTCGAGGCGCTGATCCAGGCCGCACTGGCCGATCATGACGAGACCCTCGATGCGCACCTGGCGGCCCGGGGACTGGCCGAGGCGCCGCGCCTCGGCGAGCGCCTCGAGGTCGAGGGCGGCTGGGAGGACGTCGTGTCCTGGGTGCTGGCGCCCTGGCTGCGCGCTCGTCTGGCCTCGCTGTCCGAGGGCGACGGCGTGCTGCCCCTCGAGTTGGCCCCGGAGCTGGGGCTGCTCGAGGACGCCGAGCGCGAGGCCCCAACCGGCAGCCTGGCCGCCAAGGTGTCGGGCGCCGGCGCCGCGGCCCAGTGGCTCGCCGGGGTGCGCTGCGTGGACAGCCGCGAGCAGGCCTGGGCCGAGCGTGCCACCCTGGCCCCCGGCGAGAGCCTGATCACCGCCTGCGGGCTGTGGGTCGGCGACGGCTGGGCGCGTCACCGCGGCCATGACGAAGGCCCGGACGCGCTGCTGGTCAGCCGCCGTCGCGAGGCCGAGGTGCGCGAGGAGCTCGCCGCCGTGGAGGAGCGCCTCGAGGCCCAGGAAACACGCCTGGCCGAGGCCGGCGAGCGCGTCGAGAAGGCCGAGGAGAGCCTCGAGGCGGTGCGCCTCGAGGAGCGCGATCTCGAGCAGCAGCGCCAGCAGCTGGCGGTGCAGGACAGTGGCCTGGCCAGCCGGCTCGAGCACCTGCAGGGACGGGCCGGCGAGCTTGCCGAGGAGATCGAGGGGCTGGCCGAGTCGGCCGAGGAGACTCGGCTGGCGATCGAGGAGACCCGCGAGCACTGGCAGGCGGCCATGGAGCGCCTCGAACGCGGTGCCGAGACCCGCGAGCGCCTGGAGCGGGCGCGTCAGCAGGCCCGGGAGCGCCTGACCCAGCTGCGCAGTCAGCGCCAGCCGCTGGCCGAGCAGTCCCAGCGGCTGGCGCTGGAGCATCAGCGGCTGACCACAGAGCGTGCCGGCCTGGCCGAGCAGCAGGGGCGTGCCGGCGAGGCCCGGCAGCGTCTCGAGCTGCGCTGCGCCGAACTCGAGGAGGCCCGCGAGGGGCTGCACGAGCCGGACGAGGAGCGCCGCGAGCGCCTCGAGGAGCTGCTGCACCGCCGCGAGCGCGAGGAGCGCGAGCTCAACGCGGCGCGCTCACGGGCCGCCGAGCTGGTGGAGCGGCTGCGCGAGGACGAGCAGAGTCGCCAGGGCCACGAGCGCCAGCTCGAGGGCATCCGCGAGCGGCTGCAGGAAGCGCGCATGCAGGTCCAGGCGCTGGCGCTCAAGGCAGAGACCCAGGACGAGCAGCTCAAGGAACTGGGCCATGATGCCGATGCCCTGACCGAGGAGCTCGATCCCAACGCCACCGAGTCGGCCTGGCAGACCCGCCTCGAGGAGGTCGGCGAGCGCATTCGCCGGCTGGGCGCCATCAACCTGGCGGCCATCGAGGAGTACGACCAGCAGGCCGAGCGGCGCGACTATCTGGAGGCCCAGCACCGCGAGCTCAGCGAGGCGCTGGAGACCCTCGACCGGGCGATCCGTCGCATCGACCAGGAAACCCGGACCCGCTTCCGCGATACCTTCGAGCGAGTCAACGTCGGTCTGCAGACGCTTTTCCCCAAGGTCTTCGGCGGTGGGACCGCATGGTTGACGCTGACCGGCGACGATTTGCTGGAGACCGGTGTGGCGATCATGGCGCGTCCTCCCGGCAAGAAGAACAGCACCATTCATCTGCTCTCCGGGGGAGAAAAGGCGCTGACCGCGTTGTCCATGGTGTTCGCGATCTTCCAGCTCAATCCGGCACCCTTTTGCATGCTCGACGAGGTGGATGCTCCTCTCGATGATGCCAATGTCGGACGCTACGCCAAGCTGGTGAAGGAGATGTCGGACTCGGTGCAGTTCATCTACATCACCCACAACAAGATCGCCATGGAAGCCTCCGAGCGATTGATGGGGGTGACCATGCAAGAGCCCGGGGTGTCGCGCCTGGTGGCGGTGGGTGTCGAGGAAGCGGCAGCCCTGGCCGAGGCGTGATGGACTTGAACGCCGTGGGCAAACGGGTTAACAAGGAACAAAAGCGAGATAGCATCGCATGGTGACGAAGGGATTCTTGGAGGGCGATTGCGCAGGACCGATGCAAGTTCGGCCACAAAAAGGCGAGCTTGACAATCAAAATTATTGGTCCTTTTTCGGGCAATCGCGCTATGCTGTTCACGGAAACCATCAGGCATGGCGCCTTAGCAAAAAGGCATGACGACCCATGGAACTTAGAGAGTGGCTGATCATACTGGGACTGGCACTGGTGACGCTGATCGTCATCGACGGCGTGCGTCGCCTGCAGCGCCAGCGCCGCGTGCCGCGCCTCGACCAGGCCGGACACGACGCCTCGGACCTCGAGGGGGGCAACGAACGGGACCCCGACGAGGTGGCTCGCGAGGCGGAACTCAACTGGGAGCTGCCCAACGGAGGGGCGCGCGTCGTCAGGCCGGCGGAGGAGCAGGGCGTGAAGCCCAAACCCAAGCTTGAACGCCAGGACCATCCCGGCCCGTCCCGCGTGCTGTCGGAATTCCGCCGCCAGCAGGGCGAGGCGTCGCCGCCCGACCCGACGGAAGCGGTGTCTGCTTCTGCGCGCCGGCCCGAGCCGGCAGCGAGCGCCGAGCCAGAGCGCCGCGAGCCTTCCCTCGGCGACGCTGACCGGCAGGAAGCGGCCGCCGAGCCGCTGGTCGCAGACCCGGCCGACCACGACGGCTATTACGATGAGGAAGACTATCGTCTGGTCGACTTGGAAGGCATGGGCGATTCGCTGAAGAGCGGCTCGAAGAAGGTGGGCTCCTCCGTGCAGCGCTTCGGCGCCTCGCTGCAGAAGGGCATCGCCGAGCGCCGTGACCAGAAGAAGGCGCGTCGCGAGCAGGAGAAGGCCGAGAAAGCCGAAAAGGCCGAGCAGGCGCGCCGCGAACAGGCCGCCCGCCAGCAGCAGGAGGCCGAGGAAGCGGCCCGCCGCCAGCGCGAGGCCGAGGCGCTGGAGGCCGAACGTCGCCAGGCCACCGCGGCCGAGGACGACGATCCGCTGTTCGCGCCGCGTCGCGAGGCATCGATGGCCGAAGCCGGCGCCGAGGAGGCCCCCCGCGATGACGTGGTGCGTGCGCATCCGGTGCTCGAGAAGGCGCTGCGTCACGACGTTCAGGACGCTCATGCCCGCGATGCCCTCGGCGACGCCGAGGAGCTGATCGTGATCAGCGTGATGGCTCGTGACGAGGCCGGTTTCGCCGGCAGTACCCTGCTCGAGCTGATGATGGCCTGCGGCCTGCGCTATGGCCGAGACATGAACATCTTCCATCGCTTCGAGACCGAGGAGCCCGGCAGCGCGCTGCAGTTCTCGATGGTCAACGTGGTCAAGCCGGGGACTTTCCCGCTCGAGGCCATGGACGAGTTCTCCACGCCGGGTGTCACCCTGCTGATGCCGCTGCCGAGCGCCACCGACACCTCGGCGGCCTTCGAGGCGATGGTCGAGACCGCCATGGTCATCGTCCGCCACCTCGGCGGCGAGCTGAAGGACGAGAACATGAGCGTGATGACCGCCCAGACCGTCGAATTTGCCCGCCAGCGGGTGCAGGAGTTCGAGCGGCGTCATCGCCTGCATCGTCAGGTCAACTAGACGCTCGCCTGCCACACGGCACTCAGACGCCCCCCGACGCTATCCCGCCGGGGGGCGTCGCTTTGGTAAGCTAGGCGGCCATGCTGGCTTCGAGGTTCGAGGTTCGAGGTTCGAGGTTCGAAGCCATCGCTTTATATCGAGACACGGATGACATGACCCAGCCCGACCCTTCGATTCAGGACGAGGCGGCGCGTCTGCGCGCCGAGCTCGAGGACGCCAACTACCGCTACTACGTGCTCGATGAGCCGCGCATGACCGACGCCGACTATGATCGTCGGCTGCGCCGCCTGCAGGAGATCGAGGCCGAGTATCCCGAACTGGAGACGCCCGACTCGCCGACCCAGCGGGTCGGCGCCGCCCCGGCGGACGGCTTTCCCGAGATCCAGCACGCAGAGCCCATGCTGTCGCTGAACAACGCCTTCGATGAGGACGAGCTGGCGGCCTTCGCCAAACGGGTCGCCGACCGCCTGGAGGCCGATCCCGAGCATCTGGCCTTCTGCTGCGAGCCCAAACTCGACGGCGCCGCCGTGTCCCTGGTCTACGAGAACGGCGAGCTTTCCGCCGGCGTGACCCGGGGCGACGGCCGCACCGGCGAGGGCATCACCTCCAACCTGCGGACCCTGAAGTCGATCCCGCTGAAACTGCGCGGCAAGGAATGGCCCGATCGACTGGAGATCCGTGGCGAGGTCACCATGCGCCACGCCGAGTTCGAGGCCATGAACGAGCGGGCGCGCGCCGAGGACACCAAGGTCTTCGCCAACCCGCGCAACGCCGCCGCCGGCAGCCTGCGCCAGCTCGACCCGCGCGTCACCGCCACCCGACCGCTGGAATTTACCGCCTATCAACTGGTTGGCCAGGATATGGCGAGCCTCTCCAATATCGACACGCCGACTCATAGTCAGCAGATGGCGCTGCTTCGTGAGTGGGGCTTCCGGGTCAATGCCGAGCTCGAGGTCGTCCATGGTGCCAATGGCATCATCGACTACTGCCGCCGCCTCGGCGAGAGGCGCGACGGCTTGGGCTACGACATCGACGGCGCGGTGATCAAGATCGACGACCTGCGCCTGCAGCGGGAGCTGGGCTTCGTGGCCCGGGCGCCGCGCTGGGCGATCGCCTTCAAGTTCCCCGCCCAGGAGCAGATCACGCGGCTCAACGACGTCGAGTTCCAGGTCGGCCGCACCGGTGCCATCACCCCGGTGGCGCGGCTGGAGCCGGTCTCGGTGGCCGGCGTCACGGTCTCCAACGCCACCCTGCACAACGCCGACGAGATCGCGCGCCTCGGGGTGATGATCGGCGACACCGTGGCCGTGCGCCGGGCCGGCGACGTCATCCCCCAGGTGGTGCGCGTCCAGCTCGACGAGCGCCCCGAGGACGCTCGCGAGATCGTCTTCCCCGAGCGCTGCCCGGTGTGCGACTCGCAGATCGAGCGCCTCGAGGACGAGGCGGTGGCACGCTGCTCGGGCGGGCTCTACTGCGCCGCCCAGCGCAAGGAGGCGCTCAAGCACTTCGCCAGCCGCCGGGCGCTGGACATCGAGGGCCTCGGCGAGAAGCTGATCGATGGACTGGTCGAGCGCGACTGGGTGAAGACCCCGGCGGACCTGTTCGCCCTCGAGGCCGAGCGCCTGGCCACGCTGCCGCGCATGGGCGAGAAGTCCTCCGAGAATCTGGTGGCGGCGCTGGAGAAGGCCAAGGCGACGACGCTTTCGCGCTTTATCTACGCGCTGGGTATCCGCGAGGTGGGCGAGGCCACCGCCGCCAATCTGGCGCGCCACTTCGGCACCCTCGAGGCGCTGATGGACGCCGAGCGCGAGGCACTGGAGGCGGTGGACGACGTCGGCCCCATCGTCGCCGCCCACGTGCACACCTTCTTCCAGCAGCCGCACAACCGCGAGACGATCCAGGCGCTGCTCGACGCCGGGCTGCGCTGGGAGGAGGCCGAGGTCGAGGCCGGCCCCACACCGCTGGAAGGCCAGACCTGGGTGCTCACCGGCACCATGGAAAGCATGACCCGGGACCAGGGCAAGGCGCGTCTGCAGGCGCTGGGGGCCAAGGTCTCCGGCAGCGTGTCGAAGAAGACCGCCTGCCTGGTGGCCGGCGAGGCCGCCGGCAGCAAGCTGACCAAGGCCGAACAGGCCGGCGTCGAGGTGATCGACGAGGCGACCTTTATCGAGCGCCTCGCGAGCTGGGAAAGCGGCCAGACGCCACAGGAAACGCAGGAGGACGACGCATGAGCGGAGACCGTTTCGTCGAAGTGCCCTATCGCATGCTGCCGGGGGAGACCCTGGACGGACTGCTGGAGGCCTTCGTCACCCGCCAGGGCTACGACACCACCGACACCGGCGAGGGCATGAGCGGCTGGGTCGGCGAGCTGCGCCTCCAGCTGGAACGCGGCGAGCTGATCATCGCCCACGACCTGCGCACCGAGACCACCGAGGTGATGACCCTGGCCCAGTGGCGGGCCTTCGGACGGGATCTGGCCGACGACGAAGAGGAAGGTTGATCCCGCGAGTCGAGTGCTCGAACGCAAACGGCGCCCCGAGGGGCGCCGTTGTCGTTGGAATGAGGTTCGCCTCAGGCGAACAGCAGCGGTACCACCACGCTGGAGATCAGCAGGATCAGGGCGCCGCCGAGGCGCGAGGAGATCTGCGCGAAGGGCATCAGCGACATGCGACGCGCCGCGGACAGCACCGCCACGTCACCGGTGCCGCCCATGTTGGCCATGCACAGGCCGGCGGTGATGGCCGACTCGATCGGGTAGAAGCCCACCAGCTTGCCGACCAGGCCGGCGCCGAAGGCCGCGCCGGCGACCACGGCGAACACGATCAGCACGTAGGTCAGCGAGATGGCGTCGATCACCTGGCCGAGGTCGGTGTAGGCGATGCCGATGCCGAACAGCAGGGCGAAGGTCCAGTTGCGGGCGACGAACTGGAACCACTGGGCGGCAGACTCGGTGACCGACGCCGGCAGCACATCGCACACCTTGAGCGCCGCGACCAGCACGATCATCAGCGCATAGGGATGCAGCGGGATGAAGGTGCCGAGGATCTGGCCGGCGGTGAACAGGGTCAGTGCGGCGACGACGCCCACGCCCAGCTTGCCGAGGTCGAGGATGTGCTCGGGGTCCTCGACGTCGACGCCGGGCATCATCTGGCCGTCGCCGGTCAGCCCCGGGAAGCGCTTGCCCAGGCCGTTGAGCAGGCCGGCGATGATGATCGCGAAGACGTTGCCCAGCGCCAGGGCCGGCACCAGGATCGAGATGTAGTAGCTGGCCGGCTGGCCCAGCAGTTGCTCGTAGATCTGACTCATCGGCACCGCGCCGGCGCCCATGCCGCCGCCGAGGATCGGCATGGCGATCACCACCACCGCGTCCTGGACCGAGAATCCGAGCAGGGCGCCCACGATAACGGCGAACAGCGAGGCGCCGAGTACCGCACAGCACAGCGGCAGGGCGTAGCGCGAGCCGACCTTGACCAGCACCTTGGAATCCATGCCGAGGATGCTGCCGGTGATCAGCGCGGCGATATAGAAGTTGAGGAAGCCGCCGCCCTTCATGAAGGCGGTGACGTTATCGACCACCGGGGTCGGCAGCCAGCCGAGATAGACGAAGGTAGCCGCGCCGAAGATCGCCAGGATGGCGCCACCGCCGAGATAGGTCTTGACGATCGGCAGGCGGTCGCCGATGAAGCCCAGCAGCTCGCCGAGCAGCATCATCACCAGCAGGGCGCCGATCATGCCGGTGGGCAGGCTGTCGGTGGCGGTCGCCGCCACCATCACCGCCAGGGCGAGGGCGAAGAACGGCAGCGGCATGCCGAAGATGCGCTGGGCGAGCCAGCCGCTCGAGGTCGCGGACGGCGTCGCGACGGTGTCCGTCAGAGATTGACTCATGGCAGCTCTCCTTGGGGATGTCGGCCACGCGCAGAGCACGGGGCATCGTTGTTCGAAACTCGTCCGGAGGGGCTTGATCGCCACCGGGCGAAGGGCTGGCGTCGAGCATAGGCTTCCCACGAGCCGCGCCAAGATTGCGCAACTTGTTAAAGCGTTCCGAAACTATTGAAAATGGCGGCTCGCTTGACGGCACACCGCCGCCGTGTAGGGAATGCCACCAAGGTCGAATCCCGGCCAACAATCCCCTTTGCCCGATTCCGCTGGAGCCCTCGCCATGCCTCGTCCTCGCCTGCGCCTGAACACCTGGATCTCGCTGCTGGTCGCGGTGATGGTGGTGCTGTCGCTGGGGCTCGCGCTGTGGTTGTTCACGACTCAGCTGCGCGATGCCCTGGAGCAGGATCAGGCCACGCGGGTCACCGATCTGGCGCGGACGATTGCCGCCGAGCCGGAGGTTCAGGCGGCGCTGGTCGGGGGCGGGAACACGCCGTCCGCCGACGGTGCCCTCCAGGCGCGCCTCGATGGTCTGCGGCGCGCGCTGGGGGTCGACTTCATCGTGGTGATGGACGCGGCTGCGATCCGCCTGACGCACCCGGACCCCGAGCGTATCGGCCGGCACTTCCAGGGCGGCGACGAGGGACGAGCGCTGGCCGGCGAGACCTATCACTCCCGGGCCGAGGGCACCCTGGGCACCAGCATCCGCGGCTTCGCCCCGGTGCAGGCCGCGAACGGCGAGGTGGTCGGCGCGGTCTCGGTGGGCGTCACCCTGACCTCGCTGGCGCCGCTGCTGGCCGACAACCGGCGCGACGTGATCCTCGGCGTGCTGGCGCTGATGCTCATCGGCGGGCTGGCGGCGCGCGGGCTCGCGCGCACCATCAAGCGCGTGCTGCTGGGCCTCGAGCCGCATCAGATCGCGCGGCTGGTCGAGGAGCGCCAGGCGATGCTGGCCTCGGTGCACGAGGGCATTCTGGCGGTCGACCGCCAGGCGCGTATCACCCTGGCCAATCCGGCCGCCCGCCGACTGCTGGCCGAGGCCGGGCTGGGCGAGCCGACGACGGGGGCGCTGGTGGCCGATTACCTGCCGCACAGCGGCCTGCCCGAGATGCTGGACGGCGGGGAAGACGGCGAGAGCGAGCTCGATCGCGAACTCGACCTCAACGGCCAGCTGGTGCTGGCCAACCGGCTGCCGATCCATCATCGCGGCCGGGTGATCGGCGCCATCGCCACCTTCCGCGACAAGAGCGAGGTCAATGCCCTGGCCGAGCAGCTCACCGGGGTCAGCCGCTACGCCGAGGCGCTGCGCGCCGCCACCCACGAGTTCAAGAACCAGCGTCATGTGATGCTGGGCTTGGCGCAGATGGGCGATCTCGATAGTCTGCGCGGCTATCTGGGCGAACTGGACGATCATCGCCTGGCGCCGGGCATGGCCTTGGTGGAAGGCGTGGCCGATCCGGTGATCGCCGGCTTCCTGCTCGGCAAGCGCAGCGAGGCCCGTGAGCGCGGCGTGGAACTCGAGGTGCGTCTCGACACTCCGATGCCCGAGCTCGGCGAGGCGATGCTGGTCCACACCCTGGTCACGGTGCTCGGCAACCTGCTGGAGAACGCCTTCGATGCCGTCGAGGGGCGCGGCGAGCGGCGGGTGACGCTGACCGTGGAGGCGGACGAGGCGCTGGTCGCCCTGCACGTTCAGGACACCGGCGGCGGCATCGACCCGGGCATTCGCGAACGGCTGTTCGAGGCCGGCGTTTCCACCAAGGGCGAACGTCGCGGCCTGGGGCTCGCCGCGGTGCGCGAGCGGGTCGAGGCTTCCGGCGGCCGTCTGGCGGTCTACAGCGAGGCGGGGCGGGGCACCCTGTTCGAGGTCGAGCTTCCCCTCGAGCGGCAACACGAGAGCGATGCGGGAAGAGAATGATGGGCAACAGTGGTGAGGGAGAGAAACGATGCGCGTGCTGATCGTCGAGGATGACCCCATGGTCATGCGTCTCAACGTCGAGTACCTCAACCGGCTGGACGACATGCAGCTGGTCGCCCAGTGCGAGAGCGTGCCGGCAGCGCTGGAGGTGCTCGAGCGCGAAGACGTGGACCTGGTGCTGCTCGACGTCTATCTGCGCAACCGCAGCGGCCTGGAGGTGGCGCGCCACCTCCAGCGCAGCGGCCGCGACGTGGGCGTGGTGCTGATCACCGCCGCCTCGGAGCTCGACACGGTGCGCGAGGCCTGGCGGCTGGGCGTCAGCGACTACCTGGTCAAGCCATTCGCCTTCGAGCGTTTCCGCGACGCCGTGCTGGCCTGTCGCCAGGCCCGCGATGCGCTGGCCGAGCTGCCCGGCGAGGTGGAGCAGCGCGATATCGACCGGCTGTTCCAGCCCGTGACCCCGGCCACGCCGCGCCGCCGAGGCGACCTGCCCAAGGGCCTGACCGTGCCGACCCTGGCCCGGGTGGCTGCGGCGATCCTGGCCCTGGACGACGACGCCTTCAGCACCGAGGCGCTGCTGCCTGCCACCGCCATGTCGCGGGTTTCGGTGCGCAAGTATCTGAAGTATCTGGCCGAGGTCGAGCTGCTCGACGAGTCTTTCCACTACGGCCAGGTCGGCCGCCCCTCCTTCACCTACCGCTGCCTCGACCGGGGCGCGCTGCAGGCGCTGGCCGCCTCGGCCTGACGGCTCAGGCCGAGGTCCCCGCCAGGAAGACCTCCACGCACCGGCGCGCGCGGGCCTCGCACTGCGCGGCATCGAGCGTCATCGGCCGGCCGAGCAGAGCGTCGAAGTGCCACTCGCCGAGCAGCATGCCCATGAACAGGCCGGCCGCCTCGCGCGGGTCCTCGAGGGTCAGGCGGCCGCGCGCGACCTGGTCGGCCAGATAATCGGCCAGCGCCGCGCGGGTGCGGTCGGGGCCGCGGGTCAGGAACAGCTCGCCGAGCTCGGGCACCCGCTCGGCCTCGAACGCCAGCCCTCTCACCAGACGGATCACGCCCGGCTGCAGGACCAGCGCCAGCATGCGCCGGCCGAGCTCGAACAGCACTTCCTCCGGCGCCTGACGGTCGCGCTGCCCGGCCTCCAGTACCTCCCAGGCGGTGGCGATATGGCGCTCCATGGCCGCGGTGAACAGCCCCTCCTTGTTGCCGAACTGCTTGTACAGCGTGGCCAGCGAGCCGCCGGCCCGTGCCACCACCTCGTTGACGCTGGCCGCGGCGTAGCCCTGCTCGAGGAAAACGTCGCGGGCGGCGTCCAGCAGGCGTTCGCGACGGGCCACGCCGCGAGGGGTGAGGGAAGCATCGGCGCTGTCGGGAGCGTGGCGGGGCATCGGGACTCCTGGGGCGAGTGGCGGTGAGACTGGCGCATTGTATCGCGGCCGTGACGCACGGCGATGGTGGTCATGTAGTGTAGCATTCATTACACTTGTGATTTGCCCACCCATCAGGAGGCGTCATGGCAGGCGAGGACAAGCAGGTCGCGAACTCCCGCGAGAACAGCGTCGAGGGCGCCGGCGCGCGCCGCTCGCGGGGCCGGGTCGTGGCCGGGCTGGTGGCGCTCGTCGCGCTGGCGGCGCTGATCTGGTGGGGCATCGGCTGGTGGCAGGTCGGGCGCTTCGTCGAGGAGACCGACAACGCCTACGTGCGCACCGACAGCGTGGCGGTGCGCGCCGAGCTATCGGCGCGGGTCGCCGAGGTGCTGGTGGACGACAACCAGCGCGTCGAGCAGGGCGAGCTGCTGGTGCGCCTGGACGACGAGAGCTACCGGGATCAGGTGAATCAGGCCGAGGCCCAGCAGGCCGTGGCGGTGGCATCGCTGACCCAGGCCCATCGTCAGGTGGCGCTCAAGCAGGCGGCGATCGACCAGGCCGAGGCGCAGCGCGACGCCGCCCGCGCCGACCTCGACCAGGCCCGCCAGCACCTCGAGCGCTCCGACTCGCTGGCCGCGCGTAACTACGCCTCCCGCCAGCAGCGCGAGGACGATCAGGCCGCGCTGCGCGTCGCCCGCGCCAATCTCGCCGAGAGCGAGGCGGCGCTGGTGTCGGCGCAGCGCCAGCTGGCGGTGGCGCAGTCCGAGGTCGGCCAGGCCGAGGCCCAGCGCGACGCCGCGGCCGCCGATCTGGCCTACGCCCGCCATCAGCTCGACAAGACCCGCCTGCGCGCGCCCCGCGCCGGCGTGGTCGGCAACCTCACCGTGGAGGCCGGCACCCTGGCGCAGCCGTCGCTGACCCTGATGCAGCTGGTGCCGATCGAGTCGGCCTACGTGGTCGCCAACTTCAAGGAAACGCAGCTCGAGCGCATGCGCGTCGGCCAGCCGGTCGAGGTGAGCCTCGACGCCTACCCGGACGTCACCTACGAGGGCGTGGTCGACAGCCTGGCGCCGGCCACCGGCACCGAGTTCAGCCTGCTGCCCCAGGACAACGCCACCGGCAACTTCAACAAGATCGTCCAGCGGGTGCCGGTGAAGATCCGCGTCACCGGCCCCGAAGAGGCGCTGGGCCGGCTGCGCGCCGGCCTCTCGGCGGTGCCCGGGGTCGATACCCGCGACATCGATCCCGTTGCCGAGCATGAACGCGAGCCGCGGGTCGCCGAATCCCGCGAGGTGGCCGAGGCCGGGAGCGGCTCGTGAGCGACGCGACCGCGGCCGCTGCCGGCGCCCGGCCCGATGACATGCCGCCCTGGCCGCAGCGGCTCGGCTTCATCGCCGCGGTGTTCGGCATGTTCATGGCGATCCTCGACATCCAGATCGTCGCCAGCTCGCTCAACGAGATCCAGTCGGGGCTCTCGGCCAGCGAGGACCAGATCTCCTGGGTGCAGACGTCCTACCTGATCGCCGAGATTGTGATGATCCCGCTGTCGGGCCTGCTGATGCGCATCCTCTCGACCCGGGTCGCCTTCACGCTCTCCTGCGCCGGCTTCACCCTGGCGAGTCTCGGCTGCGCGCTGGCCGGCTCCATCGAGCAGCTGATCGTGCTGCGCGCCATCCAGGGCTTCGCCGGCGGGGCGATGATCCCGATCACCCAGGCGGTGAGCTTCTCGATCTTCCCGCGCCGGGTGATGGGCAGCGTGCAGGCGGTGATCGGCATGGTGGTGACCATGGCGCCCTCGGTCGGGCCCACGGTGGGGGGCTTCGTCACCGAGTCGCTGAGCTGGCACTGGCTGTTCCTGGCCAACGTGATTCCCGGCGTGCTGGTGTGCTGGGCGGCCTGGACCTTCCTCGACATCGACCGCCCCAATCACGCCCTGGCCAGGCGACTGGACCTGATCGGCCTGGTGCTGATCGCGGTGTTCCTGGGCTCGCTGGAGTTCGTGCTCGAGGAGGGCCCGGGCGACGACTGGTGGGCCAGCGACCTGATCCTGACCATGTCGCTGATCTGCGCCGCGGCCGGGGTGTGGTTCTTCGCCCGCACGCTGCGAAACGATCATCCGATCGTCGATCTGCGCGCCTTCGCCAACCGCAACTTCGCCATCGGCGCCGGCATGGGCTTCATTCTCGGCATCGCGCTCTACGGGCTGGTCTATCTGATGCCGCTGTTCTTCGGCTACGTACGCCACTTCTCGAGCCTGCAGATCGGCCAGGTGATGTTCGTCACCGGGATGACGATGTTCCTGTGCGCGCCGGTGGCCGGCCAGCTCTCCAACCACCTCGACCTGCGCGGGCTGCTGTTCCTCGGCCTGCTGCTGGTCGGCATCGGCACCATGATGAACGCCGACCTGACCGTGGAGTCGGGCTTCTGGCAGTTCTTCCTGCCCCAGGTGGTGCGCGGCATGGGGCTGATCCTGTGCATCATTCCGGCCTCGCGCATCGCGCTCGGCACCCTGCCGCCTGCCGAGGTGGGCAACGCCAGCGGGCTGTTCAACGTGATGCGCAACCTCGGCGGCGCCATCGGCCTGGCGTTGATCGACACCGTGCGCGATATGCGCGAGGACTATCACTGGAACCAGCTGATCCCGGCCATCGACACCGGCCGCGAGGTGGTGGTCGCCGAGATCGCCCGCTACGAGGCGATGCTGGCCGGCTCGGTGCCCGACGCCCACCAGGCGGCCATCGGCATGCTGTCCCAGCGGGTGATGGAGCAGGCTCAGGTGCTGGCCTTCAACGACATCTTCCTGTGGATGGGCGCGATCTACCTGCTCAGCGTGCCGCTGGTGTTCCTGCTGCGGCGGATCGAGGCTTAATCCAGCCGCTTGTGCATTCGGGAGACGGCCACGCCGAGCATCAGGGCGGTGAAGACCGCCAGGGCGGCCAGCGCCGGCCATAGCTCGAGCAGGGTCGCGTCGCGCAGCATGATGCCGCGTACCAGGCGCAGGAAGTGGGTCAGCGGCAGCAGCTCGGCGAACCCGCGTGCCGCCGCCGGCATACCGGCGAAGGGGAACATGAAGCCCGAGAGCAGGATCTGCGGCAGGAAGGTGAAGATCGCCATCTGCATGGCCTGGAACTGGCTGCGCGCCAGGGTCGAGAGGAAGATGCCCAGCGCCAGGCTGGCGAGGATGAACACCAGCGAGGCCAGGTACAGATCGAGGATCGAACCGCGCACCGGCACGTCGAACAGCACTTGGCCGAGCCCCAGCACCACCGTCACCTGCACCAGGCCGATGCCGACGAAGGGCAGCACCTTGCCGAGCGTCAGCTCCCAGGACGTCACCGGCGTGGCGATCAGCATCTCCAGGTTGCCGTTCTCGCGTTCCCGCACCAGGGCGATGGCGGTGAACATCACCAGCGTCATGGTCAGGATCACGCCGATCAGCCCCGGCACGGTGTTGAGCGGCGCGCGCCGCTCGGGATTGTAGAAGTTGACCGTCTCCACCGGCGAGACCCGATCGGTCCAGCCCTCGGCGTCCGGCACCGGGAAGCGTACCAGCTGGCGGGCCGCGGCCTGCACCGCCGGGTCGGCGCCATCGACGATCAGCTGCACCGCCGGGCGGTCGCCGCGCTCGAGCCGGGTCTCCAGATCGGCGGGCAGCACCAGCCCCAAGTCCACCGCGCCGCGGCGCAGCCGCGCTTCCACCTCGCCGGGGGTGGCCGCCCGTTCGGCCACGTCAATCACCTGGGTGGCCTCGAGCTGGGCGATCAGCTCCCGCGAGCGCGCCGTCTCGGCCTCGTTGACCACCACCGCCTGCAGGTGGCGTACGTCCACGTTGATGGCGTAGCCGAACAGCACCAGCTGCATCACCGGGATGCCGACGATCATGGCGAAGGTCAGCTTGTCGCGGCGCAGCTGGCGCAGCTCCTTGAGCACGATGGCCAGCAGCCGGCGTGCCTTCATGCCGTGGCCTCCCGCCGCCGGCGAGTGGCGGCCACGAAGACGTCCTCGAGGGTCGGTGCCTCCGGCGTGACCCGGGCCTCGACGCCGGCCTCGTGCAGCCGGGCGGCGATCGCCTCCGGTGAGGCGTCGTCGTCCACCAGCAGGCGCAGGGCGGCGCCGATCTGGGCGACCTCGCGCACCCCGCGCGTGCCCTCCAGCAGGCGGCGCGCCGCCCGCGGGCGCTCGACCTCGACCCGCAGCGGCCGGCCGGGCAGGGCGGCCATCAGCGCCCGGGGCGTGTCGTCGGCCACCAGCCGGCCGCGGTCGAGGATCGCCAGCCGGGTGCAGCGCTCCGCCTCGTCCATGTAGTGGGTCGAGACCAGCACGCTGGTGCCGGCGTCGGCGAGCTCGAACAGCGACTCCCAGAAGTCGCGCCGCGACTGCGGGTCCACGGCGCTGGTGGGTTCGTCCAGCAGCAGCAGGTCGGGGCGATGCAGCACCGCCCCGGCCAGTGCCAGGCGCTGGCGTTCGCCGCCGCTCAGGGTGCCCGCCAGGCGGTGGCGGAAGCGCTCCAGCCGGTAGCGGGCGAGCAATGCCTCGCGACGCTTGTGGGCCTCGCGCCGCGGCAGCTCGTGCACCGCGGCCAGGAAGGCCAGGTTCTCGGCCACGCTGAGGTCGCGATACAGCGAGAAGCTCTGGGTCATGTAGCCGAGCCGGCGCTTGAGCGCCTCGGCCTCGCCGGGCAGGCGATGGCCGAGCACCTCGATCTCGCCGGCGCTGGGTCGCAGCAGGCCGCACAGCATCCGCAGGGTGGTCGACTTGCCCGAGCCGTTGGGGCCGAGGAAGCCGTAGACCTCGCCGCGGGCCACGGCGAGCTCGAGCGAGTCGACCGCGAGGGTGTCGCCGAAGCGCTTGCTCAGCCCCCGGGTGCGGATCACCGTCGGCTCAGCGCTCGCCGTCATCGACGATCTCCACGCGCACCGGCAGCCCGGCCGGCAGCGTCCTGGCCCGCTCGCCCGATAGCCGTCCCTCGGCGCGATACACCAGGCGGCTGGCGTCCTCGCCGCTGAGCGCATAGAAGGGCGTGAAGGCGGGCTCGCGGCGGATGTGCTCCAGCACGGCGTCGAAGGGCTCGGCGATGCCCTCGACGTGCACGCGCAGGGCGTCGCCGACATCGAGACTCGCCCGCCGGCCGGCGGGCACGAAGAAGCGCGCGTAGGGCGCCTCGCCGACCAGCAGGCTGACCAGGGTGGCACCGGCGGGCGGCTGGTCGCCGGGGCGGAAGGGCAGGGCATCGACTCGGCCAGGCCGCGGGGCACGCACGATCAGGCGCTCGCGGCTCACCGTCAGGGATTCCAGCCGATGACGGGCCGCGGCCGCCGCTGCCTCGGCCTGATCCAGGCGTTCGGCGCGGGTGCCGGCTTCGAGCTCGGCGAGATGCGCGGCGGCTTCGGCGGCCTCGGCGCGGCGCCGGTCGCGCTCGGCCAGGGCGGCGTCCCGGGCGTCCTCGGCCGCCGCGCGGCGTTCGAACAGCGCCTGCTGGCGGCGCAGCGACAGCTCGGCCAGATGGGCCTCGGCCCGGGCGCGATCGAGTTCGGCCCGGGCCGCCGCGAGGGTCTCGGTGCGCGGGCCATGGCGCAGTTCGGCGAGAAGGGCCTCGGCCTCGTCGACCTGGCTCTTGGCGGCCTCCCGCTCGGCCTCGAGCCGCCGGCCGTCGAGTTCCAGCAGCAGCTGGCCCGCGGCGACGCGCTCGCCCTTGTGCACGGTCCAGCGGCGCACCGGCTCGGAGGCCTCGGCGGGCAGCGCCAGGCGGTCCCATTCCAGGCTGCCCGGCAGGCCGGCAGGCGCGTCGTCGCAGCCGCCGAGCAGCGCCAGCAGCATGAAGCACGGGGCGAGCCCGCCGGCTCGTTGCCATCGCAGCCATTCCCGCCAAGGCCTGCCTCGCATCCCCGGTCTCCCCGCCGGCTTTCCTGATATCAGCCTATCAGCAAGCCGTCATATGAGCCCGGTGCCAGATCAAGCCGGCGGTTGAAGGCGCGCGGTTCTCCGTCTCAATGGCCGCGGATCAGATCGCGGATCACGCGCCGCCCGGGATGCAGGTGATCGGCCAGCGGTGCCTCCAGCGGCAGCGGCTCGTCGCAGATCCGCGAGGCGATCAGCTCGGCGCACAGGGGGGCGCTGGCGAGCCCGCGGGAGCCGTGGGCGGCGCTGATCCACAGCCCCGGGTGATGGCGGCCGGGCGTCGCCGGGATCAGGGTGGCGTCCTTGGCCAGGGCGGCATAGTCGCGGCGCCAGGCCTCGGCGTCGGGCACCGGACCGGCATAGGGCGACTTGTCGGGGCTGGCGGCGCGCACCGCGGTGCGGCCGTCCAGCGCCGCCGGCGAGAGCTCGGCGCCGGCCTCAGTCAGCGCGGCGGCGTAGCCGGGCAGGGTGCGCTCGAGCTCCTCGAGGTTGAAGGTGTGATCGGCCTCGCGGGTCGCCGCGTCGGCGTCGTTCGGCGCGAAGCTGGCGCCGAAGGTCAGGGTGGCGTCGATCGGCGGCATGACGTAGCCGCCGGCGCACACCACCCGCGCCGGTGCGGGGGCGCCTTGCGGCAGCGTCAGCCGCGAGATCTGCCCGCGCACCGGCTGCAGGGGCAGGGCGGCGGTCTGGGCGAAGCGGTTGGAGCCGTTGGCCGCGGCGATCACCACCTGATCGACCTCAAGAGTGTTCTCTCCGTTTTTGCCCCCGCCCCCGCCGTCGCCGCCGCTCAGCGTCAGCCGCCAGCCGCCGTCCTCGTCGTCTCCCGCGATGGGCGAGAGCTCGCGCACCTCGCCCCGGTAAGCGCTCACTCCGTCGCTCGCCGCCAGCCGGCGGCACAGCGCATCCGGGCGCACCCAGCCCGCCAGGGGATAATCCAGCCCGCCGTGAGGCAGGTCGAGCCCGGCGAGCCGGCCGGCCTCCTCGGCGTCGACGCCGCGCACCACGCGCTCCGGCAGCGGATGGTTGGCGAGGAAGCGGGCCTGGCGGCGCGCCTCGCGCGCGGTGGTCGCGAGCTGCAGCACGCCGCCGGGCGACCACAGCGCCTGGTCGGGGTCCAGCGCCGCGAGCCAGCGCCGGCTGTGCAGCAGCCCGGCGAGATAACATCGGCTCTGCAGGTTGGTGTCGGCGGCGAGCTTCACGTAGAGCGCGCCCTGGGCGTTGCCCGAGGCGCCGGCGCCGGGGCCCTCGCGGTCGATCAGCGTCACCGCCACGCCGCGACGGGCCAGGGCGGCGGCCACGGTGGTGCCGGCGAGCCCGGCGCCGATCACCGCCACGCGGCGGGCTGTTTGTACCGCGGGAGGTGTGAGCCAGGGGGTGGCGCGGCGACGTTCGTCCGCCGGGGGCGTCTCGATCTCGCCGGCCAGCATCTCGCGCTTGCGGCCGAAGCCCGGCACTTTGCGCCAGGCGAAGCCGGCGGCCCTGAGGCCGCGCTTGACCACCCCGGCGCAGGTGAAGGTGGCGAAGGTGGCGCCCGGGCGCGAGCGAGCGGCCATGGCGGCGAACAGCGCGTCGTGCCACATCTCGGGGTTCTTGGAGGGGGCGAAGCCGTCCAGGAACCAGGCGTCCACGGCGCCGTCGAGCAGTTGGAGCCGCTCGGTGGTGTCGCCGAAGTGCAGGTCCAGGGTCACGCGGTCGTCGAGCCACAGGCGATGCACGCCGGCCACCGGCTCCGGCCACTGCGCGACCAGCGCGGCGGCGCGCTCGGCCAGGTCCGGCCAGGCCGTCAGCGCCCGGGCCAGGTCATCGCGGGCGAGCGGAAACTTCTCGGTGGAGACCAGGTGCAGCCGGGCGCCTGCCGGGGCGTGGGCGTCGAAGCAGGCCCAGGCGCAGAGCATGTTGAGACCGGTGCCGAAGCCGGTCTCGCCGATGACGAAGGGGCGCGGCGCCTGCCAGTCGCGGAAGCGCTCGGGCAGGCGGTTGGCGGCGAGGAAGACGTGTTCGGTCTCGGCGCGGCCGTCGTGGCGCGAGAAATAGACGTCGTCGAAGGCGCTGGAATGCGGGGCGCTCTCGCCGCTGTCGTCCTGGCGCCAGTCCAGGCGGGCGTTCTCCAGGCCGGCCAGCGGCGGCAGATGATCGGGGGCGGCGGTCAAGGTCGGCTCCGGCGGTGAATCGGCTGGTCAAAAAGTGATCGATATCGCCGCGGCGCCATGATAACCGGGCTGGCGCCAGGACTCCGCGGCGTTTCAACAATGTTATCCACAGAAGCTGTGGGGAAAACCCCTGTTGACAAGTTGCTTCGCGGCCGTTTTCGAGGGACGCAAAAAGCGAGCCGGCGACAGCTGCCGCCGGCTCGCTTCGTGGTAAAGGCGGTTCGGCCTAGGGCAGGGCTTTCTTGAAGGGCTTCACCGTCACTTGGGCATAGACGCCGGCGATGATGTAGGGATCGGCATCGGCCCAGGCCTGGGCGCTTTCCAGGTCGTCGAACTCGGCGACCACCAGGCTGCCGCTGAAGCCGGCCTCGCCCGGGTCTTCGCTGTCCACGGCGGGATGGGGGCCGGCCAGTACCAGGCGACCCTCGTCGCGCAGCTGCTCGAGGCGGGCCAGGTGGTCGGGGCGGGCGGCCAGGCGCCGTTCCAGGCTGTCTTTCACATCTTCACTGATGATGGCGTAGAGCATCTCGGGATATCCTCGGCTGAGCGGCGAGGGCCGCGGGAGCGAGTGGCTCGGTTGACCGGGGTGGGTCGGGCGAGCACCATGGGTGTCTATTCTGTCAAAGACACCTGCCCGCGTCATGCCAAACCCCGCACTTCCCGCGCGCTTCGAGGGAAGCGATGCCCTCTCCGTCGATCTGCACATGCATTCCACCGCCTCGGACGGCGCCCTGTCGCCCACCGATCTGGTGACGCTGTGCGTCGAGCGCGGCCTCACCCATATTGCCCTGACCGACCACGATACCGTGGCCGGCGTGGACGAGGCGGTGAGTGCCGGCGCGGACGCGGGACTGGCCGTGCTGCCGGCCACCGAGCTCTCGACCCAATGGCGCGGCATCAACCTGCACGTGGTGGGGCTGCTGCCCGAGGGCGCCAGCGGCGCGCTGGCCGACGGTCTCGTCGCCCAGGCCGAGGCCCGCGAGCGGCGCGCGGTGACCATCGCCGAGCGCATGGAGAAGATCGGCCTCGACGATGCCCTTGCCCGGGCCCGCGAACAGGCCGGTTCCGACCGCCCGCTGGGCCGCCCGGACTTCGCCAAGGCCCTGGTCGCGGCGGGGCTGGTGCCGGACATGTCCACTGCCTTTGCCAAGCATCTGGGCAACGGCAAGGCCGGGGACATCAAGGCGCTGTGGCCGCATCTCGCCGAGGGCGTGCGCTGGATCCTCGAGTCCGGCGGGGTGGCGGTGCTGGCGCATCCGCTGCGTCACAAGCTGACGCGGCGCAAGCGCGGCCTGCTGCTGGATGACTTCCGCGAGGCCGGCGGCCGCGCCGCCGAGCTGATCAGCGGCTTCCAGAACGCCGACCTCACCCGCGACCTGGCCCGCCAGCTGCACGAGCGCGAGCTGATGGCCTCGCTGGGCAGCGACTTCCACTTTCCCGGCGGCCATCTGTCCCCGGGCAGCATGAGCCCGACGCCGCGCACCTCGGTGGCGCCGGTCTGGACCCATCCGCGGCTGGCGGCCTGGATCGACCGAGCGGCGGTCGCCGCCTGATCCACCAGCGCCGTTTCGCCGTCCGATTTCCACGAGAACAGGGAGTGCCCATGAGCCAGTTCTTCCAGGTCCACCCGGACAACCCGCAGAAGCGCCTCATCGACCAGGCGGTCGACATCATCCGCAAGGGCGGCGTGATCGCCTATCCGACCGATTCCGGCTACGCCCTGGGCTGCCACCTGGGTGACAAGAAGGCCATCGAGCGCATCAAGTGGCTGCGCTCGCTGGACGACAAGCACAACTTCACCCTGGTGTGCTCCGACCTCTCCGAGATCGGCACCTATGCCAAGGTCGACAACGCCGTGTTCCGGCTGCTCAAGGCGCATACGCCGGGGGCCTACACCTTCATCCTCAACGCCACCACCGAGGTGCCGCGCCTGCTGCTGCATCCCAAGCGGCGCTCGATCGGGGTGCGGGTGCCCGATCACCACATCACCCGGGCGCTGCTCGATGCCCTCGGCGAGCCGCTGATGAGCGTGACGCTGATCCCCGAGGGCGAGGAACTGCCGATGACCGACGCCGAGGAGATCCGCGACCGCTTCGGTGCGCACCTGTCGCTGGTGATCGACGGCGGTGCCTGCCACCTGGAGCCGACCAGCGTGATCGACCTGCGCGAACTGCCGCCCACCGTGGTGCGCGAGGGCCGCGGCGACGTCGCTCCCTTCCAGGACTGACCTTCCAGGACAGAGCAAGCCTTTCTTCCGCTTTCGTACCGGCTCGGCCTTCTGGTCGAGCCGGTTTTTTATGGCAGCCGGCGCTCGGGCCGGGGCGGCAGTGGCGCCCTTTAGTGTTATTTGAACAGTTGATTAAAATAAAATATGATCGAATCGATTTTCTTCAATAACAAGGCGTAATCGGATGCGAGTCGATGTCGTGTCCGAGCGCGCCGATCACAAGGAGAACACCATGCCGATGTCCGCTTACCGTCGTGCCGGCGGTGCCGCCGCCTTGGCCGGCCTGATGACCCTGCCGCTGGCCGCGCCGGCTGTCGCCGATGATTCCATGGTCTGCGCCCAGGCTGCCTATGCGATGGGCCTGCGCTACCAGCAGCAGTCCGCCGAGGTGGCGGCGCTGCAGCGCCAGGGCTTCGCGCTCGCCCGCTATCGGCTCGAGGATCGCCTCGAGACGCTGGGCGAGGATGCCGCCCCGGCGATCATCACCGATCTCGACGAGACGGTGCTGGACAACAGCGCGCTGCTGGCCCGTGACATGTCCGAGTGCCACGACTACACCACCTGGGACACCTGGAAGCACTGGGAACGTGAGGGCGAGCCGCGTCTGATCCCCGGCGCCAAGGCCTTCCTGGATTACGCCGACGAGCACGGCGTGGCCATCTACTACGTCTCCGACCGCTACCAGGAGAACGAGGCCGACACCATCACCACCCTGGAGACCCTGGACCTGCCGCAGGTGTCCGAGGACAGTGTCATGCTGCTGGGCCCGCCCAAGGCCGAGCGCCGCGCCAAGGTGGAAGAGGGCCACACCCTGGTGATGCAGCTCGGGGACTCGCTGCACGACTTTTCCGGCGAGTTCGCCGATGCCGATCTCGCCGGTCAGCACGCTCTCGTCGAGCAGAACGCCGAGCGTTTCGGCCAGGACTGGATCGTGTTCCCCAACGCCGGTTACGGCGACTGGAGCGAGGCCGAACTGGAGACCTGGGACGCGCCGCTCGAGACCGAGTGAGTCGGCCGCTTCGATAACGCGCCCGCGAGACGCCCCGGGATCACTCCCGGGGCGTTTTTTCGTCCGGGGTATCGTCGTCCGAGGGTTCGTCGTGGGAGCCCTCGCGCGGGTCGGGGGTGTTCTCGTCGAGCCAGGTGCCGCACTTGAGGCAGTAGCGGGCCTTCTTCTCGTGGCGGTCGTAGCCGCAGCCGGGGCAGGCCTCGTCGGAGTAGCGGTCGGCGCGGATCGAGCGGATCACCTCGGCCGAGAACACCCCGGTGGGCACGGCGATGATCGCGTAGCCGATCAGCATCACCATCACCGAGATGGCCTGGCCCAGTGGCGTCACCGGGGTGATGTCGCCGTAGCCCACCGTGGTCAGGGTGACCACGGCCCAGTAGATGGCGGTGGGAATGCTGGTGAAGCCGGCCTCGGGCGGCTCGATCAGATACATCAGCGAGGCGAAGATGGTCACCAGCATCAGCACGGTGAACAGGAACAGGAAGATCTGGTGGCTGCTGCGCACCAGGGCGCCGATCAGCAGCCGCCCCTCGCCGACGAACTCCATCAGCCGCAGCACCCGGAAGATGCGCAGGGTCCGCAGCAGGCGCACCACCACCAGCGACTGGGCACCGGGTATCGCCAGCGCCAGCCAGGTGGGCAGGATGGCGATCAGGTCGATGACGCCGTAGAAGCTCCGCAGATAGTGCCAGGGGCGTTCGAGGCAGTAGAGGCGGATGATCAGCTCGGCGGTGAACAGCAGCGTGAAGCCCCACTCGAAGCGCCGGAACCAGTCGCCGTAGGCGGCTTCCAGATGGGTCACGCTCTCCAGCATCACCACCAGCACGCTGGCCAGGATAATGCCGATCAGTACGATGTCGAAGCCCTTGGCCAGCGGCGTGTCGGACTCGAAAATGACCTGGAAGACCCGGGTGCGCAGGCCGCCGGCGGCGGGCTTGAAGCGGTCGTGATTCACGGCGTTCCCTCGTGCTGTTCACCCGTGGCGGGCGTCGTCCCTGCTGGTGCAGCTCAACCCAGCTCGACCGCGTCGGGCAGGCGCCGCGACAGGGCGAGCAGCTGTGTGCCGGCGTCCGTGGTCAGCCAGTTGTCCTGGGCCAGTGCCGCGGCGAGATGGCTGGCCAGCCGGCCTTCCTCGCGTGCGTCGCCGAGCCCTTCGGCCAGCCGCTGGAAGGCCTCGCGGGCGGCCTCGCGGAAGACGACGTCGCCGGTGTCGGCATGGGCGTCCAGGGCGACCACGGCGCGGTGCAGCCAGGCCGGGGCCGAGCCGCCTTCGGGCAGCGTCCAGCCGCCGGCAAGCAGGGCGCCGCCTCGCGCGGCCTTGCTGGTGTCGGAGGGGCGCAGCGGCACGCTCTCGGCCAGCGCCTCGGCGAGCTCGAGCAGGGCCGCCGGATCGCCGTCCTTGAGCTCGAGTTCCAGCTCGCGGATCGGCGCCGCGCGATCGTCGCTGCGGACCTCGCCAAGGTCGAGGGCGATCTCGACGCTGTTGCCGTCATGCTCCCACCACCAGGTCTCGCGCGCGAAGTCGGTGGCGAAGCGCGGCTCGAGCCGTCCCAGCACGCCGTCTCCCAGCGCCAGCATGGGCGGCAGGTCGGCGAGCCGGGCGAGGTCGAGCCCCGGTCCCATCACTTCCCATTCCCACTCGCCGCGGCTCGAGAGGCCGCCGCTGCCCTGGCCGCTGGTTTTCAGCGTCTGCAGCACGCGGCCGTCGGCGTGACGCAGGCGCAGCGCCATGCGCTCGGCTTCCAGGCGGCCATCGGGGGTGTCGAAGTAGGTGTTTCCCAGCCGGGTGGTGCGGGATTCGAGGCCGGCCAGCCGCGGATGCCGGCGCAGCGCCTCGGGGCCCGCGGGGGCCAGCGCCAGCTTGAGTTCGATCTCGTTTGCCATGGAGGAGCCGCCTTGCTTTGCATGTTCGTGAAGATTAGGTGATTTTCTCATGACGTCGGCCTGGGCAGTCACTATACTGACGCCGCCATTTCCAAGTGCCTAGATGCCCCATGGTGACATCCAATCCCTTCTCCGCGATGTTCGGTCGCTCGCCATTCCAGCCGCTGCTGGCTCATATCGTCAAGGTCAGCGACTGTGCGGAAGCCCTGCTGCCGTTCTTCGAGGCCACCCTCAAGGGGGACTGGCAGGAAGCCGCCCGACAGCGCGAGTCGATCACTCGACTCGAGCATGAGGCCGACGAGCTCAAGACCGAGCTGCGCCTCAATCTGCCCAATACCATGTTCCTGCCGGTGTCGCGTTCCGACCTGCTGGACCTGATCAGCGTGCAGGACAAGATCGCCAACAAGGCGCGTGACATCACCGGCATCATGCTGGGTCGCAGCATGCAGATGCCCGAGGTGCTCGCCCAGCCGATGCGCGATTACATCCGCACCTCGGTGGCCTGCGTGGCCCAGGCTCGCGAGGCGCTGGAAGAGCTCAAGGACCTGCTCGAATCCGGCTTCGGTCGCAACGCCTCCGAGGTGATGCAGACGCTGATTCGCGAGCTGCACACCCTGGAGCAGCAGACCGACGAGCAGCAGGTTGCCATCCGCCGTCAGCTGTTCGCCCTCGAGGGCGAGCTGCCGCCGGTGGACGTGATGTTCCTCTACAAGATCATCGACTGGGTCGGTGAGCTGTCCGATCGCGCCGAGCGCGTCGGCAGCCGCCTTCAGATCATGACGGCCAACTGAGCGGGTTCTCCCGCAGCGATAACCGCCACCTTCTGACCCGATACAAGGTTTCCGTCCTATGTCGATCATCGCGCAATACGGCGACATCTTCATCATCCTCGCCTGTGCCTTCGGTTTCTTCATGGCCTGGGGCGTCGGTGCCAACGACGTGGCCAACGCCATGGGCACCTCCGTCGGCTCCCGGGCCATCACCATCAAGCAGGCGATCATCATCGCCGTGATCTTCGAGTTCCTCGGCGCCTGGCTGGCCGGCGGCGAGGTCACCGAGACCATCCGCAAGGGCATCATCGATCCGTCGCTGCTCGAGGGCGATCCGCAGCTGCTGGTCTACGGCATGCTGGCCTCGCTGCTGGCGGCCGCCACCTGGCTGCTGATCGCCTCCATGCGCGGCTGGCCGGTCTCCACCACCCACTCCATCGTCGGCGCCATCGTCGGCTTTGCCATGGCCGGTCTCGGCATGGACGCGGTGGGCTGGGGCAAGGTCGGCCAGATCGCCGCCAGCTGGGTGGTCTCGCCGCTGATGTCCGGCTCGATCGCCTTCATGCTGTTCAAGTCCGTGCAGCATCTGATCTTCGAGAACCGCGATCCCTTCGCCGCGGCCAAGCGCTACGTGCCGATGTACGTGTTCCTGGTCGGCTTCATCGTCGCCATGGTGACCCTGACCAAGGGCCTCAAGCACGTCGGCCTCGATCTCGGCTTCGGCGAGAGTCTCTTCTATGCCGTGCTGCTGGGCCTCGGCGTGATGGTGCTCGGCGGCCTGCTCGAGCGCCGCGTGGGCGGCGAGAAGCGCAAGGGCGACGCCTTCGGCTTCGACGGCGTGGAGCGGGTGTTCGGCGTGCTGATGCTGTTCACCGCCTGCGCCATGGCCTTCGCCCACGGCTCCAATGACGTGGCCAACGCCGTCGGCCCGCTGGCCGCGGTGATCGGCGTGATCTACAGCGACGGCGTGATCGGCGGCGACTCGCTGATTCCCTGGTGGGTGCTGGTGCTCGGCGGCGGCGGTATCGTCGTCGGCCTGGTGACCTATGGCCACAAGGTGATCGCTACCGTCGGCACCGGCATCACCGAGCTGACGCCGAGCCGCGGCTTCGCCGCCACGCTCGCGGCCGCCACCACCGTGGTGCTGGCCTCCGGCACCGGCCTGCCGATCTCCACCACCCACACCCTGGTCGGTGCGGTGCTGGGCGTGGGCCTGGCCCGCGGCATGGCGGCGCTCAACCTGCGCGTGATCGGCACTATCGTGATGTCGTGGCTGATCACCCTGCCGGCCGGCGCCATCCTGGCGATCATGTTCTTCTTCATGTTCAAGGGAATGTTCGGCTGACGCGGTAAGGCGCCGGGGGTAAGGAGTGAGGCGTCGCCTCCTCACTGCCTCCGGCGTCTCTTTCCTTGCTCCATCCCCGTTGCTCCTCACCTCTTTCTCCTCACCCCTCACGCCTTCCACCTCACTCACCACAGTGCCGCCGTTTTTTCGCGTCTGGTATAGTCGAAGCCCTCACTTCCCTTCACCTGCTGCCGGAGCGCGGCCCTTGGACACTCGTTTTCCCTTCGTCGACTGGTTTCGCAATTCCTCGCCGTATATCAATGCGCACCGAGGATGCACCTTCGTCATCCTGATCGAGGGCGAAGCCGTGGCCGAGGGCCGAGGCGAGCAGCTGATCCAGGACCTGGCGCTGCTGCATACCCTGGGCGTGCGCCTGGTGGTGGTGCTGGGCATCCGGCCCCAGGTCACGCGAGCCCTGAGCGACGACGGCATCACGCCGATACGCCATCGCGGGCGCTGGGTGGCCGACGAGGCGATCATGACCCGGGTCGAGCGGGTGGCCGCCGAGCAGCGGCTGTGGCTTGAGTCGCGGCTGTCGCTGGGGCTGCCCAACACGCCGCTGCACGGCGTGGAGATGACGGTGGTCTCGGGCAATCTGGTGATGGCCAAGCCGCTGGGCGTGCGCGACGGCATCGACTTCGAGCGCAGCGGTGAGGTGCGCCGGGTGCGCGACGAGGCGATCCGCGGCCTGCTGGACCAGCGCTCGCTGGTGCTGCTGCCGCCGCTGGGCTATTCCAGCACCGGCGAGGTCTTCGACCTGGACGCTGCCGACGTCGCGCGCCATACCGCCACGGCGCTGTCCGCCGACAAGCTGATCCTGCTCGGCGAGGCCAGCGGCCTGTACGACGATGCCGGCCATCTGCGTCGCCAGCTAACGCCGGACGAGGCTCAGCCGCCGCTGGCCGCGGCCGAGGAGGGCGACGAGCTGGCCCGCCACCTGGGCGCGGCCATCGGGGCCGCCCGCCATGGCGTCGCGCGCACGCACCTGCTGTCGTGGCAGGATCACGACGCCCTGCTGGGCGAGCTGTTCACCCGCGACGGCGTGGGGACCATGATCACCCAGCATCGCTACGAGCAGCTGCGCCGCGCCGAGAGCGACGACATCGGCGGCCTGCTGGAGCTGCTCGAGCCGCTGGAGCGGCGCGGCATGCTGGTGCCTCGCTCGCGGGAGCGCCTGGAGTATGAGATCGACGACTATGTCGTCATCGAGCGCGATGGCATGGTGATCGGCTGCGCCGCCCTGCATGCCTTTCCCGACGCCCGCATGGGCGAACTGGCCTGCGTCGCCGTGCACGGCGACTATCGCGGCGGCGCCCGAGGCGACCTGCTGCTCGGCGAGGTGGAGCGCCTGGCCCGCTCGCGCGGCCTCACGGCGCTGTTCGCGCTGACCACCCACACCGCCCACTGGTTCTTCGAGCACGGCTTCGCCCTCGCCGGCATCGACGATCTTCCTCCCCTCAAGCGCGATGCCTACAACCAGGCGCGCCAGTCCAAGATCCTGATCAAGCCCCTCGATTGAGCGCTTATCGTCCCTTGGTGTCGCTCCTCGCCATCACGTCTGAGATCAGATGTCGCCAATTTGAGACGATATAGTGCCCTGTTTATAAAGGGGTTTTTATTTTTCTCGAGATTGATGTCTCCAGATGGCGACGAAAAAGCGGTCTCGATCCCGCGTTTGTCGGGCGGACCAGGGCGTGCCAATTTTTTTCTGTGTGTAAGTTTTTGATTTTAAATGGTTGTGGCGATTCCTGGCACGAGAATGGCAAAAGATTAGGTGAGCAAGCGGAAAGCGGTTCAAACGGCTCGAACCGTTTTCCGGTCGCCGGGAGGCAGATGACGACACTGCCCTGTGCCCCTGGCCTCACGGCGACCAACGTCTGCTCCAGCGATGTGTGACTTTAGGTTGCGATGAGACGGTACCGACGACTTCGTCAAGGACGGGTACCGATAGGGCAAGGATGCCCTGGCATGGATGCCTCTCCCCCGTGAGGGGGATGAATTGCACGGCCACGCCCCGGCGGGGCCGTCAGAGGAAGCGAGGCGATGCGTCGTCTCAGGAGTCTCACCCTAGCTGAGGCGGGATTCCGGTGCTTCATGGGCCTTCGGGCTCAGGGAAACCGATCGAGCGACGGACCGAGTCTTCGGTCGAGCGGTTTTCCACCCCTTCAGTTCCCTGCGTATTGGGCCGGCTATGCCGGCCTTTTTTTTGCCTGTTCGGCCGCGATGTGGCGCGGGTGACGGGCCGAATTCTGGTATCCTCGGGTAGACGATAGTGGTTGCCGACTCACTCCTTTTCCGAACGCTGGCCATGACATCTGCTGTTTCTCGCCGCTGGCGGCCGCGCTCGCTGCTGCAGCTGGTGCTGCTCGCCTTCCTGATGGTAATGCTGCCCCTGGCCGTGCTGATGTTCCAGGCCGGTCAGGCGCTGTCCGAACTCTCGCGCCTGGCCGACCATAGCGCCCGTCAGGCCGTAGAGGAGACGCGCCGTGCCCGCACGCTGGGTGCCCTGGCGCTGGAGATGGAGCGCGGCGCGCGCCAGTACGCGGTGGTCGAGCAGGAGAGCCTGCTCGACATCTATGACGAGCGCCTGGCGGAGTACCGTCGCCTGCTCGCCAAGCAGCGCGAACTGCTGCCGGACGACCCGGACGTCAAGGCGCTGTCCGGCCAGCTCGACCGGCTCGCCGAGCTGCCCGGGCTGCCGATGGAGGAGTTCAAGAATCGGCTCACCGACTTCCTGCCCTTCGCCGAGCACACCGAGGCCATGCGCCACGCCACCAACCAGCGCATCGACGGGCGCCTGGACGTGATCCGCCAGCGCGCCGAGACCGTTCAGCATCGCCTTTGGTGGCAGACCGCCGCGCTGGTCTCGGCCAGCCTGATCCTGATGCTGCTGTTCACCCGGCTGATCGTGCGTCCGGTGCGCCAGCTCGAGCGGCGCATCCTGGGCATCGGCAACACCGGCAAGAGCACGCAGCCGGTGCCGGTGCAGGGGCCGGCCGAACTGGTCAGCCTCGATGAGCGGCTCGACTGGCTGTCCTCGCGGCTCGACGAGCTGGAGGAGCAGAAGCAGCAGTTCCTGCGCCACATGTCCCATGAACTCAAGACACCGCTCGCCAGCGTGCGCGAGGGCTCGGCGCTGCTGGCCGACGGCGTGGCCGGCGAGGTGACCGACCACCAGCGCGAGATCCTGGATCTGATCGACGCCAGCGGCAGCGAGCTGCAGCAGCTGATCGAGCAGCTGCTCGACTACAACCTGCTGCAGCACAGCCAGCGTCTGGAGACCGAACGCCTGGATGTCGCCACCGTGGTCAAGGAGGTGCTGGCCAAGCACCACCTGGCGCTGCAGCAGAAGGGCATGGCGGTGCACTGCTTCGACGGGCCGCGAACCTGGCAGCTCGATCGCACGGCCACGGCCCGCATCCTCGACAACCTGATCTCCAACGCCATCGCCTACGGCGAGGACGGCGGCGAGCTGGAGATCCGCGCGCGCACGACCCAGGACTGGCTGATCGTCGAGGTGGCCAACAGTGGCGAACCGATTCCCGAAGAAGATCGGTCGCGGCTGTTCGAGGCCTTCTATCAAGGGCGCATTCGCCGCAAGGGAGCGCTCAAGGGTTCCGGCATCGGGCTGTCGGTGGCCGCCGACTGTGCCCGCCTGCAGCACGGCCAGCTGACCCTGGTGGAGGACGACCGCCTGGCGGTGTGCTTTCGCCTGTCGCTGCCGAGCTCGATGCCGCAAGCCGACCATCAGACATCGCTGCCCGCTCCGGCGGCAGCCGACGCAAGGAACGATTCATGACATTTTCACGCCCCCTGCTGCTGTGCCTGCTGTCGGTCGGCCTGACCGGCTGCCAGTGGCTGCCTGAGAAGCTGACCGGGAAGCCCCAGGAACCGGTGGTCGAGGAACATGCCGGCTGCTACGCCGACATTCCCGATTTCGGCGAGCCGGCCTGCCTGCTGCAGGAATGGGTGGCCTTCGGCCTCGCCTCTCAGCGGGGCGACCGCGACTGGCGTGACCTCACGCTCCAGCGCGTCTCCGGCGACACGCACGACCAGCGCCTGGCGCGGGCCGTGGTGCTGTCCTGGGGCAGCGAGAGCGAGTGGAATCGCGCCTCCGAACTCTACAAGGCCGACCTCAGCGCCGCGCCGGCGCGGCTGCAGCCGCTGCTGCGCTACTGGCTCAACGAGCTGGAAGGGCGGCGCGCCCTGGGGCAGCGGCTGAACGAAAGCCGACAGGCCCAGCAGACGCTGGCGGACGAAAAGGCCGCGCTGGACGAGAAGCTGGACGCTCTCACCGATATCGAGCGCAACATCAACTCGCGACAGCAGACCGAGTAAGCGGGAGACACGAACATGATGCCAAGCGGAAGCCCTCAAGCCCCGAATCAGGGGGCCAACATTCTCCTGGTGGACGACGACCCCAGCCTCCTCAAGCTGCTGGGCATGCGCCTGGAAAGCCGCGGCTATCGGGTGACCACCGCCGAGAGCGGACGCGCGGCCCTCAAGCACCTGGACGCCGGCAACCCGGACCTGGTGCTGTCCGACATGCGCATGGACGAGATGGACGGCCTGGCGCTGTTCCAGGAGATCCAGCGCCGCCTGCCGGGTCTGCCGGTGATCATCCTCACCGCCCACGGCTCGATTCCCGATGCCGTGAGCGCCACCCGTCAGGGCGTGTTCGGCTTCCTGACCAAGCCGGTGGATCGCGAGGAGCTGTTCACCACCATCGACGAGGCCCTGAGCCATTCCAGCGCCGCCGGCGGCAGCGACGGAGACGATCGCTGGCGCGAGGCGATCATCACCCGCAGCCCCGAGATGGAACGCCTGCTCGAGCAGGCGCGGATGGTGGCCACCTCCGACGTCAGCGTGCTGGTCACCGGGCCCTCCGGCTCGGGCAAGGAGCTGATGGCCGAGGCGATCCACAAAGCCAGCCCCCGCGCCGACAAGCCGTTCGTCGCCATCAACTGCGGTGCGCTGCCGGAGCAGCTGCTGGAAAGCGAGCTGTTCGGTCATGCCAAGGGCGCCTTCACCGGTGCGATCAGCGAGCACAAGGGCCTGTTCCAGGCCGCCGACGGCGGCACCCTGTTCCTCGACGAGATCGGCGACATGCCGCTGCCGCTGCAGGTCAAGTTGCTGCGCGCGCTGCAGGAGCGCCAGATCCGCCCGCTGGGCTCCACCACCTCGGTGCCGATCGACGTGCGGCTGATCTCGGCCACCCACCGCGACCTGGGCCAGGCGATGCACGACGGCGAGTTCCGCGAGGACCTCTTCTATCGCCTCAACGTGGTCAATCTCAAGCTGCCGCCGCTCAAGGAGCGCGCCGAGGACGTGCCGCTGCTGGCCAAGCACCTGGTGGCCCAGGCCGCGGAGCGCCACAAGCCGTTCGTGAAGGGCTTCTCGCGCGAGGCGCTCAACCTGCTGGCGGGCTGCGCCTGGCCGGGCAACGTGCGCCAGCTGGTCAACGTGGTCGAGCAGTGTGTGGCGCTGACCAGCGCGCCGATGATCCCCGAGGCGCTGGTCGCCCAGGCGCTGGCCGCCGAGGAAAACGCGCTACCGACCTTCAGCGACGCCCGCGCCGGCTTCGAGCGCAGCTACCTGATCAAGGTGCTGAAGATCACCGAGGGCAACGTGACCCAGGCCGCGCGTATCGCCGGGCGTAACCGCACCGACTTCTACAAGCTGCTGGCCCGCCACGAGCTGGAGCCCTCGACCTTCAAGCCGGGCACCGCGCACAGCGAGGCGTCCTGACGGGCTGAAGCTCAGTTGGCGGGCGGCTCGGGCAGTACCTCCAGTGCCAGCCGGCCCTCGCCGAGCCGCGCCGCCAGGCGCTCCCCGGGCCGGGTATCCGTCGCATGGCGGATCACCCGGCCTTCGTCGTTCTCGAGGATCGCATAGCCTCGGCCCAGCACCGCCAGCGGGCTGACCGCCTGCAGCTCGCGGGTGACGGCGGCCAGCCGCTCGCGCTGATGGGTCAGTGCGCGGGGCATGGCCTGGTGCAGGCGCTGACGGGCCAGCGTCAGGCGTCGGGTCTCCTGCTCGAGGCGGCGCTCGGGCGAGCGCAGCGCCAGGCGACGCCCGAGCTCCGCTTCGCGGCGGCGGGCCGTCTCCAGCCGGGCCTGCATGGCCCGCTGCAGTCTTCCTTCCAGCTGCTCCAGCTGGCGTCGGCGGAAGGCCAACACCTCGCCGGGATGTCGCAGCCGCGCGCGCAGGTGGTCGAGGCGCTGGCCCTCGGTATCGAGCCGTGCACGCTGGGCACGGACCAGCCGTTCCTCCAGGGCCGTCAGGCGCTGCGTCAGCTCACGGCGGTCCGGCACCAGCTGCTCCGCCGCCGCCGAGGGCGTGGGCGCGCGGCGGTCGGCGGCGAAGTCGGCCAGCGTCACGTCCACCTCGTGACCCACCGCCGACATCACCGGCAGCCGCGAATGGAAGATCGCCCGGGCCAGATGCTCGTCGTTGAAGGCCCACAGGTCCTCCAGGCTGCCGCCGCCGCGGGTGATCAGGATGGCATCGCGGGCCGGGTCCAGCGCCGACTGGCGATTGAGCAGGCCCAGCGCAGCGATCATCGCCGGCGCCGCCTCGCGGCCCTGCACCGGCACCGGAATCAGCGTCACCTGGGCAAGCGGCCAGCGCGCCGCCAGCACCGCCAGCACGTCGCGGATCGCCGCGCCGCTGGGCGAGGAGAGCACCAGCAGGTGACGCGGCGGGTAGGGGAGGGCGCGGACATTGGCGAACACGCCCTCGGCGTCGAGCTTGGCCTTGAGCCGCTCATAGGCCGCCAACAGCTCGCCTTCGCCCGCCGCCTGCACTGCCTCGGCGATCAGCTGGTAGTCGCCGCGCGGCTCGAACAGCGACACCCGCCCGCGCACCTTGACCCGATCGCCGTCGCGCATCGGCGCGGCGACGAAGCGCGCGCGGGTGCGGAACAGCGCGCAGCGCAGCTGGGCGCGCTCGTCCTTGAGGGTGAAGTAGACGTGGCCCGACGACGGCCGCGAGACGCCGGACAGCTCGCCCTCCACCCAGACATCGCCGACGTCCTGCTCCAGCGCCTGGCGGGCGCGGCGGTTGAGCTCGCTGACGGAGAGGGCGGTATCGTCGCTGGGGGGCATGGGCATCCTCGGCGGGGGAGAGTCGGTGGCAGAGCGCCGGCGCCCCGTACTGTAGCGGATGCCCGAGTCTCGCCGCTAGGCGACCGTCTGGCCGAGGCGCTTTAGCAGTAGCGGCAGGCACAGCACCAGCAGGGTGATGCGCAGCAGGTGGTGGGCGGTGACGAAGGCCGGGTCGATACCCAGCGACAGCGCCACCAGGCTCAGCTCCGGGGCGCCGCCGGGCATGTAGGCGAGCAGCGCGGCGGCCATCGAGATGTCGGCCAACTGCTGGGCGCCCCAGGCGGCGAGGCCTGCAATGACCAATAGCCCCAAGGCCTGAATCACCGCCATCGCCAGAGTGTGGCCGACCTTGGCAAGCGAGGTGCCGGTAAAGCGAACGCCCACCGACACGCCGATCAGCACCTGGGCTAGGGCGATCAGCGTGGGCGGTACCGCAGCATCGCTGCCCCCGGAAAGGTGCAGCGCGGCCGAGGCCAGCGCCGGGCCGAACAGCAGGGCGTTGGGTAGTCGCAGGCGCTTGCCCAGCCAGGCGCCGACAAGCCCCGCCGCGACCAGCCAGGCCGTATCGGTCGCGTTAGGCAGCCACAGCCAGTGCGCAATATCCGTGCGATTCTCCGGCATGCTGACATGGCCGAATAGCGGCAGTGCCAGGGGAATGGCCAGCAGCAGGATCAGGATGCGCACCGCATGGGTCATGCCGACCACTCGCAAATCGGCACCGGATTCCAATGCCATCAGGGTGACCGCCGATACACCTCCCGGCACCCCGGCATAGAGGGATGTTTCCACCGAGTAGCCGCCGACCTTTCGCGAGAACCACACCGAGAAGACCATCATGACGGCGGTTGCCAGCAGCATGATGGCGAGACTCGCGCTCCAGGCCGCCACATCGATCTTGAGTCCCTGATGAAAGGCCGAGCCCAGCATCACCCCGATCACCACCAGCACGCCCTTGCGTCCGCGCCCCGGCGAGCGCAGCCGTGCGCCGCCAAGACTGGCGATGGTGGTCGCGATCATGGCGCCCAGCAGCCAGGGCAGCGGCAGGTTGACGGCGAAGGCCAGCGCCCCACCGGCGGTGCCGAGAAGCAGGGTGGGCAGGAAGCGCAGCAGCGGCAGCAGAGGAAAGGAAGCGAGGGTAGGCAAGGCGAGGTGTCTCCATTCACAACGCATCGGGCCCGCCGAAGCGGGCCCGAGTCGAGGATCAGCCGGCGTGGCGGCGACTGCGACCGGCGAGCAGCTTTGGCAGTAGCCAGGGGAGTACCAGCAGCGCGGCGGCGGCGATCCACAGCCCCAGCGAGATGCCGGACTGCCACAGGATACCCGCGTCGCCTCCGCTGATCGACAGCGCCCGGCGCAGGTTCTGCTCCATCAGCCCGCCCAGCACGTAGCCGAGGATCACCGGCGCCAGCGAGAAGCCGAGCTTGCGCAGCAGGTAGCCGAACACGCCGATGATCAGCATCAGGTAGATGGCGGTCAGGTCGGAGTGCAGCTGGTAGACGCCGACGAAGGCCAGGATGGCGATGGCCGGCACCAGCACCCAGCGCGGGATGGTCAGCACCCGGGCGAACACGCCGGCCAGCGGCAGGTTCAGCGCCAGCAGCACGATGTTGCCGATGTACAGCGAGGCGATCAGGCCGCCGGCCACCTCGGGGCGCTCGGTGAACATCATCGGGCCCGGGGTGATGTTGTAGAGCATCAGTGCGCCGAGCAGCACCGCGGTGGTGCCGGAGCCGGGAATGCCCAGCGTCAGCATCGGCACGAAGGAGCCCGCCGCCGAGGCGTTGTTGGCCGCCTCCGGCGCCGCCAGGCCGCGCATGTCGCCCTTGCCGAAAGTGCCTTCCTTGTCGGACAGGCGCTTCTCGGTGGTGTAGGACACCGCGCCGGCCACCGAGGCGCCGGTGCCCGGCAGCACGCCGATGATGAAGCCGAGCAGGCCCGAGCGCCACATGGCGCCCTTGCAGTAGAGCACTTCCTTGAGGCTGACGAACACGCGGCCCAGCGGCGGCATGTCGTCCTCGCCGCTGCGGCGATGGGCGTGCTCCAGCATCAGCAGGATCTCGCTGATGGCGAACAGGCCGATGATCATCACCACGAAGTCGATGCCGTCGTAGAGCTCGGGCATGCCGAAGGTGAAGCGCATCACGCCGGTGCCGCCGTCGACGCCCACGGTGGCGATCAGCACGCCCAGCACCGCGCCGATGGCGGTCTTGATCGGGTCCTTGCCCATCATCACCGCCATCGACGAGAAGGCGAACACCATCAGCGCGAAGAATTCGGCCGGGCCGAACATCACCGCCACTCGGGCCAGCAGCGGGGCGAACAGCGTCAAGCCGATGATGGCGATGGTCGCGCCGACGAAGGAGCTGACCGCCGACAGGCCCAGCGCCGGGCCGGCCAGGCCCTGCTTGGCCAGCGGGTGGCCGTCCAGGGTGGTCATCACCGCGCCGGCGTCGCCGGGCACGTTGAGCAGGATGCTGGACATGCGGCCGCCGTACTCGGCGCCGGTGTAGATGCCGGCCAGCAGGATCAGCGCCGACTCGGCGGGCAGGCCCAGGGTGTAGGCCAGCGGCATCAGGATGGCGATGCCGTTGATCGGACCGATGCCCGGCAGCGCGCCGAACAGGGTGCCCAGCAGGGCGCCGAGGAAGGCCAGCCCCAGGTTCAGGGGGCTCAGCGCGACGCCGAACCCCTCGATCAGGAAATCGAACATCTCGCAGCTCCGTTAGAGGATATCGGCCAGCCAGGTGCCGCCGGGCAGACCGATGTCGAGCCCGGCGGTGAACAGCACGTCGCTGCCCGCGGCCAGCAGCACGCCGGTGACCAGGGCCTTGGGCCAGCTGGCGCCGAACAGCCGCGCCAGGGCCGCCACCACCAGGAAGGACGAGGGCATGAAGCCCAGGCGGGTGAACAGCAGGGCGTAGGCCAGCAGCAGGCCGAGCACGCCCAGCAGTCGCAGCGCCAGGGCGGGAGCCGGCCACTCGCCGTCCTCGCCGGGCTTGAACACCAGCACCAGCGACAGGACGGCGAGCAGGGCCGCCAGTCCCAGCGGGAAGGCTTTCGGCCCCACGGGCTCGTAGCTGAAGGGAACCTGCAGCTGAAGGGACTGGACGGCGATGAACGCCGCCAGACCGATCAGGGCGAGGCCCAGCAGTCGGTCGGCGGCGATTCTCATTTCAGACCCACTTCTTCGGCCAGTGACTTGAAGTCGGCGACCTGGTCCTTCACGTAGGCGTCGAAGTCGTCACCGAAGCGGGCCATCGGGAACAGGCCGCGCTCCTCGCGCATCTCGGCGAAGCCGGGGTTGTCGGCCAGTTCCTTGAAGCGCTCGACCCAGGCCTGGTAGGCCTCGTCGCTGACGTCCGGGCCCATGTAGTAGCCGCGCCAGATCGGCCATTCGACGTCGTAGCCCTGCTCGGCGGCGGTGGGGATGTCGGCGTAGGGGCCGCCCATGCGCTCCTCGGAGAGCGAAGCCAGCACGCGGACCTTGCCGCTCTCGAGCTGGGACTGCAGCTCGGACAGGTCGCCGGTGAACACCTGGATGTGGTCGCCGAGCAGCGCGGCCAGCGCCTCGCCGCCGCCCTCGAAGGCCACGTAGCGCAGGTCGCGCGGGTCGACGTCGCCGGCCTTGGCGGTCAGCGCGGCCTTCATCCAGTCCTGGCTGCCCACGGTGCCGCCGGCGCCGAAGGCGATCGAGCCCGGGTTCTCCTGCAGGTCGGCCATCAGCTCGTCGAGGGTCTGCCAGGGCGCGTCGGCACCGACCACGATGGCGCCGTAGTCGACGCCCAGGGCGCCCAGCCAGCGCACTTCGCTGGCGTCGTACTGGCCGAACTTGCCCAGCGCCAGGTTGACCGCGGCGCCGGTGCTGGCGGCGACGATCAGGTCGTCGTCATCGCTGCGCACGCCGTTGACGTGGTTGTAGGCCACTGCGCCGATGCCGCCGGGCATGTAGGTCACCATCATCGGCTCGTCGATGAGGTTGGCGGCCAGCAGGCCGTTGGCCGCCAGGCGGCAGGTCAGATCGTAGCCGCCGCCGGGCTTGGCGGGGGCGATGCACTCGGTGCCGTCGGCGGCCTGGGCCTGGCCGGCGAGCAGGGCGCCGCCCAGCAGGGCAATGCCGGAGGCGTGGCGGATGGCCGTGTTGATCTTCATGGCGAACTCCTGTTCTCTTGTTATGCGGCGCGAGGCGCTGCCTCGAGAGCCATCTCTGTGATGGCCCGAGCGATGCTAGGCCCGTCACCTTTCATCAACCTGTCATCCCGCCCGTTACCGTCTGAGACATTGGTCGAATGCGCCTGCTGGTCATCGAGGACGATCCACTGATCGCCCGCTCCCTGGAACACGCCCTGGCCCCGCTGGGCAACACCATCGACGTCTTTGCCACCTGCGCCGAGGCCCGGGCCGCGCTGCGCCACGACCGCTTCGACCTGATCCTGCTCGACCTCGGCCTGCCCGACGGCGACGGCCTCGAGCTGCTGGCCGAGCTGCGCGGCCGCGGCGACACCACCCCGGTGCTGATCCTCACCGCCCGCGACGCCATCGACGATCGTGTCTCCGGCCTCGACCTGGGCGCCGACGATTACCTGGCCAAGCCGTTCTCGCTGGCCGAGCTGGAGGCCCGGGTGCGGGCCCTGCTGCGGCGCAGCCAGCAGCGCAGCGACAACCGCCTGCGCCTCGGCCGGCTGGCCTTCGATCCCGAGACCGGCAGCGCCAGCCTCGACGAGGCGCCGCTGGAGCTGCCGCGCCGCGAGCTGCTGCTGCTCGAGGGCCTGCTGCTGCACGCCGGCAGCATCACCCCGCGGGAGATCCTGGAGCGGCGGCTGTTCGGCTTCGACGAGGTGGGCACCAACGCCCTGGAGGTCTACGTCAGCCGGCTGCGCAAGCGGCTCAAGGACAGCGGCCTGCGTATCCGCACCTTCCGCGGGCTGGGCTATCGGCTGGAGGACGACGCCGGGTGATCGAGGTCAGCGGCTCGCTCAAGCGCCGCCTGGCGGTATGGCTGCTGGTCACCGTGACCGGGCTCGGCGCGCTGCTGATGGTCGAGGCCTGGTGGAGCAGCCGGCGCGCCGCCGAGCGCGCCTTCGACAGCCAGCTCGAGGCCGCCGCCCTGACCATCGCCGAAGCCGTGCAGTGGCAGCACGGCGATCCGGTGGTGACGATTCCCGCCGCGGCGCTGCAGATACTCGCCACCCGCCACCAGGAGCGGGTCTTCTACGCCGTGCTCGACGCCGAGGGCGACGCGGTCTCGACCAACCTGCCGTTCATCATCGCCCCGGCCTGGCAGGCGCATGCCGCCCGCGCCCCCTGGGCCCTGACCACCACCTTCGACGGCACCTCCTGGCGGCTCTACGGCCGGGAATACGACTCGGCCGGCTGGGTCTCCCAGGAGCCGGTGCAGATCTGGGTCGGCCACACCCGCGAGGGGCGGGTGGCGCTGGCCGACGAGCTGTTCGAGCGCAGCGTCAGCCGCTTCGTGGCCATGGTGCTGCTGGCCGGCGTCTTGATGGCCATGGCGCTGCGCGTCGCCCTCGGCCCCATGCGCCGGCTGCGCCGCCAGCTGCGCCTGCGCGAGGCCGACGACACCCGGCCGCTCGACGCCCGGGTGCCCGAGGAGATGCGGGAGCTGGCCCAGACCCTCGACCACCTGTTCGCCCGCCAGCGCGAGAGCCGCGAGGCGCTCTTGCGCTTCACCGCTGACGCCAGCCACCAGCTCAAGACGCCGCTGGCGGGGCTGCAGAGCGTCAGCGAGCTGGCGCTGAAGAGCCCCGAGCCGGCCGACTGGCACGCCGCCCTGGGCGCGGTGCACGACGGCGCCGAGCGCACCAGCCGGCTGGCCGGCCAGCTCTTGAGCCTGGCGCGGCTGCGCCACGTGGCCGAGGCGGGGGAGGTCGCCCCGCTGGACCTGGCCGCGCTGCTGCGCGAGACGCTGCTCGACTGGGCCGGGCGCGAGGCCGCCCGCGACCACGACCTGGGGCTCGACGAGCTGCCGCCCGGGCCCTGCCTCGTGCGCGCCGAGGCCTGGGCGCTGCGCGAGCTGCTCGGCAACCTGATCGACAACGCCCTGCGCTATACGCCGCCCGGCAGCACCATCACCCTGGGGCTCGCGTGCGAGGCCGAGGCGGTCGAGCTCTACGTGGAGGACGACGGCCCCGGCGTGCCGGCCGAGGCCCGCGAGCGGCTGTTGCGGCCCTTCGAGCGCGGCGGGCGCCAGGACACCGACGGCTCCGGGCTGGGACTCGCCATCGTCGACTCCATCGCCCGGCGCCTCGACGGCCGGCTGAGCCTTGCCGAGCGCGATCCCCACGGCCTGATCGTGCGCCTGCGGCTGCCGCGCTGCAGCGACGACGAGACAGGGAGGAACGTATGAGATCAGGGCGGCGTGTCGTGAAGTGGTTCGTGGGTGGCCTGCTGGCGCTGTCGCTGGGCCTGGGAGGCGTAGCCTCGGCCCAGACCGCCACGCCGCTGGTGGTGGAGGCGGCGCTGGACCGTTCGGTGGTCGAGCCGCTGCTCGACGCCTTCCGCGACGCCCATCCCGAGATCGCGCTGGATTTCCGCGACCGCTCGACGCTGGAGGTCGACGATCTGGTGGCATCGGCCGACCCGCCGCCGGACGTGGTGATCAGCTCGGCGATGCCGTGGCAGATGGCGCGGATCAACGAGGGCCGGGCGCGGCGGCTGGACTCCGCCGAGGCGCGTCAATGGCCGGACTGGGCCAAGTGGCGCGACGAGGTGTTCGGCTTCACCTTCGAGCCGATCGTCATGGCCTACCGGCTCGACCTCTCGCGGCGCATGCTGCCGCCGCAGACCCACGCCGATCTGCACACCCTGCTGACCACCGAACGCGAGGCGCTCGCCGGCAAGGTGACCACCTACTCGCCGCTGGGCAGCGGCGTCGGCTACACGCTGTTCCAGCAGGACGCCCGCTACACGCCGCGCTTCTGGGACCTGGTGGCCGGCATGGGGCGGGTCGACGCCCACCTGGAGAACAGCACCCGTGCCATGCTCGAGGGCCTGAGCGACGGGCGCTACTGGCTCGGCTACAACCTGCTCGGCTCCTACGCCATGGTCTGGGCCCAGGACCACCCCGAGGTGATCGTCCAGGTGCCCCAGGACTACGCCCTGGTGCTGATGCGCATGGCCTTCGTGCATCGCGACGCCCCGCATCCCGCCGCCGCCGAGGCGTTCCTCGACTTCCTGCTCAGCCACGCCGGGCAGCGGGTGCTGGCCGGCGACACGCCGCTGTTCAGCGTGCGCCCCGACGTGATCGGCCCCTACACCGCCCAGCGCCTGCGCGACCAGGTCGGCGAGCGGCTCTATCCGATCCCGCTCAACGCCTCGCTGCTGGCCTTCGTCGACCCCCAGCGCCGCGACGCCTTCCTGGCCCGCTGGCGGCGCGAATTCCGGCGCGACGACTGAGGCCGCGAATCGCTCCCCGGATTGCCGGAAAGCGGCCCCCGGCGTTATAATGGTTGATTAACTTCTCCGCCCTCCCTCCCACCAGCGCACTGGGTGTTGCCGACTATGCTACGTATGGCCCAAGAAGCTCTTACGTTCGATGACGTATTACTCGTTCCCGGCTATTCGGAGGTCCTGCCCAAGGACGTCAGCCTCCGGACACGCCTGACCCGCGACCTATACCTCAACATCCCGCTCCTCTCCGCCGCCATGGACACCGTGACCGAGGCCCGCCTGGCCATCGCGATGGCGCAGGAAGGGGGCATCGGCATCATCCACAAGAGCATGACCATCGCCCAGCAGGCGGCCGAGGTGCGCAAGGTCAAGAAGCACGAGAGCGTGATCGTGAAGGACCCGGTCACCGTCGGCGCCAAGGCCAAGCTGGCCGATCTGCTGGCCATGGCCCGCGAGCACGGCTTCTCCGGCTTCCCGGTGGTGGAGGGCGAGACCCTGGTGGGCATCGTCACCGAGCGTGACATGCGCTTCCAGCCCAACCACGGCGACAGCGTGGCCGACATCATGACCCCGCGCGAGAAGCTGGTGACCGTGGCCGAGGGCACCGGCCTCGACGTGATCAAGGGCAAGATGCAGGAGCACCGCGTCGAGAAGATGCTGGTGGTGGACGACGAGTTCCGCCTGCGCGGCCTGGTCACCTTCCAGGACATCGAGAAGGCCCGCACCTTCCCGAACGCCGCCAAGGACAGCGACGGCCGCCTGCTGGTCGGCGCCGCCGTCGGCACCGGCCCCGAGACCCCTGACCGCATCGCCGCCCTGGCCGAAGCCGGCGTCGACGCCATCATCGTCGACACCGCCCACGGCCACTCCCGCGGCGTGATCGAGCGCGTGGCCTGGGTCAAGGAGCACTTCCCGCAGATCCAGGTGATCGGCGGCAACATCGCCACCGCCGAGGCCGCCAAGGCGCTGGCCGAGGCCGGCGCCGACGGCGTCAAGGTCGGCATCGGCCCCGGCTCCATCTGCACCACCCGCGTCGTCGCCGGCGTCGGCGTGCCGCAGATCACCGCCGTCTCCAACGTCGCCGCGGCGCTCAAGCCCTACGACATCCCGCTGATCGCCGACGGTGGCGTGCGCTTCTCCGGCGACCTGGCCAAGGCCATCGCGGCCGGCGCCAGCGCTGTGATGGTCGGCGGCCTGCTGGCCGGCACCGAGGAAGCCCCGGGCGAGGTCGAGCTCTACCAGGGCCGCACCTACAAGGCCTACCGTGGCATGGGCTCCATGGGCGCCATGTCCCAGACCCAGGGCTCCAGCGACCGCTACTTCCAGGACAAGGAAGCCGGCGTCGAGAAGCTGGTGCCGGAAGGCATCGAAGGCCGCGTGCCCTACAAGGGCGTGATGGGTGCCATCGTCCACCAGATGATGGGCGGCCTGCGCGCCTCCATGGGCTACACCGGCTGCGCCAACATCGACGAGATGCGCACCAAGCCGGAGTTCGTGAAGATCACCGGCGCCGGCTTCAACGAGTCCCACGTCCACGACGTGCAGATCACCAAGGAAGCCCCGAACTATCGTGCCGGCTGATGCCCGCCTGACGCCGTAGAACGATGAGCTGGAAGCGCGCCGCCGGGCGGCTTCCAGCTTTTCGCTTCCGGCCCGCGAAATTCGCTCCCCGTTTTGCCCGCCTCGTATAGGAATGGCCAGATGACCGACATTCACGCCCACAAGATCCTGATCCTCGACTTCGGCTCCCAGTACACCCAGCTGATCGCCCGCCGCGTCCGCGAGATCGGCGTCTACTCCGAGATCCGCGCCTTCGACATCACCGAGGAAGAGATCCGCGAGTACGCCCCCAACGGCATCATCCTCGCCGGCGGCCCGGAATCCGTCACCGAGCTGGGCTCGCCCCGCGCCCCGCAGTGCGTGTTCGAGATGGGCCTGCCGGTGCTCGGCATCTGCTACGGCATGCAGACCATGGCCGAGCAGCTCGGCGGCGCCGTGGAAGGCTCCCACAAGCGCGAGTTCGGCTACGCCCAGGTGCGCCTCGACGTCGAGACCGCGCTGTTCAAGGACATCTCCGACCACATCGATTCCGAGACCGGCAAGAGCCTGCTCGACGTGTGGATGAGCCACGGTGACAAGGTCGCCCAGGTGCCGGCCGAGTTCAGCGTGACCGCCTCCACCCCGAGCTGCCCGATCGCCGCCATGGCCTGGGAAGAGAAGCGCTTCTTCGGCGTGCAGTTCCACCCCGAGGTGACCCACACCCTGCAGGGCCAGCGCATCCTCGAGCACTTCGTGCTGGATATCTGCCAGAGCGAGCGCAACTGGACCCCGGCCCAGATCATCGAGGACCAGATCGCCCGCGTGCGCGAGCAGGTCGGCGACCGTCACGTGCTGCTCGGCCTCTCCGGCGGCGTGGATTCCTCCGTGGTCGCGGCGCTGCTGCACAAGGCCATAGGCGACCAGCTGACCTGCGTGTTCGTCGACAACGGTCTGCTGCGCAAGGACGAAGGCAACCAGGTGATGGAAACCTTCTCCCAGCACATGGGCGTGCGAGTGATCCGCTCCGACGCCGAAGACCTGTTCCTCGGCAAGCTCGAGGGCGTGGCCGACCCGGAAGAGAAGCGCAAGATCATCGGCAACACCTTCATCGACGTGTTCGACGAGCAGGCCGCCAAGATCGAAGGCGTGGACTTCCTCGCCCAGGGGACCATCTACCCGGACGTGATCGAGTCCGCCGCCAGCAAGACCGGCAAGGCCCACGTCATCAAGTCGCACCACAACGTTGGCGGCCTGCCCGAGACCATGAAGCTCAAGCTGGTCGAGCCGCTGCGCGAGCTGTTCAAGGACGAGGTGCGCAAGCTCGGCGTCGAGCTCGGCCTGCCCTACGACATGGTCTACCGCCACCCCTTCCCGGGGCCGGGCCTGGGCGTGCGCATCCTCGGCGAGGTGAAGAAGGAATACGCCGACATCCTGCGCGAGGCCGACGCCATCTTCATCGAGGAGCTGCACAACGCCGGCTGGTACCACAAGACCAGCCAGGCCTTCGCCGTCTTCCTGCCGGTGAAGTCCGTGGGCGTGGTCGGCGACGGCCGCCGCTACGAGTGGGTCATCGCCCTGCGCGCCGTGGAGACCATCGACTTCATGACCGCCCGCTGGGCGCACCTGCCCTACGAGCTGCTGGAGAAGGTCTCCAACCGCATCATCAACGAGCTCTCCGGCGTCTCCCGCGTGACCTACGACGTGAGCAGCAAGCCGCCCGCCACCATCGAGTGGGAGTGATCGCCAGGGCAGGGCGGATGAGCGCCGCATAGCCTCGCCGCATCTCCCGCGTCATACGAAAGCCTGCCGTTATCGGCAGGCTTTTTTGTTGCCTAATGTAATCTGGCTAAGGTTAACTAGGCTTCAGCGGCCTAGGCTGTGGCCGATAGACCGGAGCAGGAGAGCACAACGCGAAAGGAGTCGCAGGGAAAGGATGTGATCCCAGGGCGGTAGCGTGTCTTTCTGCTTGACCTCTCGGTCACTCTCGGAAATGGTCTGGTTTAGGGTCGCTCTGACAGTCGGAAGGTAATGTTGGATTGAGTCGCAAAATTATAGGATCTTCGAGATGGAAACAGCGGTTAACTGCAAGCCCAAAGTGGCCTGCGATATGCTTCTTGTATGGTTCTACCCGTGTTATGGCACTGGCACAATGATTAATGTTATGACGCCTATGTAGGATTATTTTTCAGTCAAACCAGAATGCTGGACCTGCCATAGAGTGTGACGTGATACGAATGGACACTCCGGATTTTTCGGCGGATGAAAATTTATAATATATAGTATTTTTTATTCTCATTTTTATATAGATTGGCAGTGAAGTTGAGTTATGGATAAGTGTTACTTGTGTGGAAATCATTTCAATGAATCTGATGTTATGAAACATGATGAACACATCATACAACAGGCTATCGGTGGGGTGCTAAAAAGTAATAATATTCTTTGTGAAACGTGTGGTGAGATTTTGGGGAGAGCTGTAGACGCACCTTTCAGCATGATGTTTGACAGTATTTGTACTCGTCTAGATATAAAAAAAGATAGGGGTAATAACAAGGGAACTGCAAAAGGAGTTGTGTTTAGCAACAGAGATGCTTATGGCAATGACCTGAGTGGAGTTGAGGTTTTTTGGAAAGATTCTAAAGTTACTCCAGTCAAGCCAATCCATAAGTATTCTCCTGATAACTCAAAAGTGGTTGTTTATGCCAGTGCAAAACAGTTAAAAAGTTATAAAGAAAGGGTTAGGAAGGAAGTTGATGAAAGGTATGATGATGGTTGTAAACCTGAGATTGTTGTTTGTGATGATTTGTCTGGCGTTATAACCTACCCTCTTGAACTGGATGATGAGGCTTTTAAAAAAGGCTTTGCTAAAATTGCGATTGGGTTTGCTTCCAGAGTTGGTGTTGATAGAGATGTTCTTAACTTAGTTCTTGATGTTGAGCAGAATAAGATAAAGGATAATGTCAGCCTACTTCCGTTTTATCCAAAAGGTGTTTTTGATGACATTGTTGAAAGGGATAAAAAAAATATTAGACACTACCCCTCTCACACATTAATTCTATTTACGGCCGCTTCAAGAACTAATCTTTTGGTTTGCTATGTTGAGCTTTTTTCGACTTTTCAGTTTTATGTAATATTGAGTGACCAGTATGATGGAAAGCCAATTTATGAAGGTTATCAACAGCGTCTTGATAAAAGAGAAAGCTACATTTTTAAGCCTGATAGAAGGTACTATAAAGAACGTGGAATGATCTTGTCCTCTCTCGGTATTGATCAGCAGAGGATAGACAATGCGTATGAAAAGCAAAAAGAGTTTTCTAATGCCAAAACTGCCGAAGAAATTGAGTATAAAATAATTCAAGACGAGTATATGAAACAAAAGTACTATGTGGATTTTGATGAAGAGGTAAAAATTGCAATTGACTATGCATCTATGAAACTAATAGAGCCATTGGATCAACTGTCATTAAAAAATGTGACGGATACATTGAGTAATGCTCGACTTTTTTATCGTTCTGATGAAAATGATGAGGAGTTTTTTGATGTGTCTAGCTATAGAAGGTGTTTTTTTAGCGGAGGGGAGTGTCATGACTATGTGTTCTATTTAAAGGATTTTTATGAAACTTGTGAAGGTCGCAAGAAGAGAAAAGAATATGGCCATAATAAACTCTATATGCTTTCTGGTCATATGGAGATAAAAAACATAAAAGAAAAATTAGAGGCTTAGGTTATTATCTGAGTGTAATGGTGTGTCGCAATTTATTTTGTGATTCTACACAATTACGCTTTACAATATTTAGTGCTGGTTCTTGGTGGTGAAGTTTGATGCTATGTTGAGCTAATGTGGATGTATGTTAAATAATAATCGTCATTACTACTTGTTGTGGTGCTGGCCTCTGGAGGTTTTAAAGTTCTTCAGCGAATTTTTAAAAAGGACTCGGGAGTCTTCTGGGTTATCTGTGAAACCAGTGCCATCAAGTAGACGGGCGATGTTATTAACTTTTAATGATTTGAGTGACAGTTATAAAGTTTCTGTTCTTTGGCTTTTGTGATCAAGTGTGGAAAAATTACTAAGAGAAAAAGATATGAATTTTAGTGAAGGCACTCTCTTGGCAGGAATGGAGCTATCCAAGCTGTCTTCAACTTGGGGTATTTATAAGGGAGATGTGGAAAGAGGAGATGGCGAGATAGTCAGTGTTTATATTAAGCCATCTCTTCCTCCAAGGTTTGCTTTTAGGGAGTTTTTTGCGGCTTTCTTGGCAAAAAAAATCAATGTTTCAACGCCTGATCCTTACTTGGTTTTTATTCCTGAAGTTAATAATTTATACGCCAGTGAGAAAGCTTTCTCCAGTAGGTATTGCTTCGCTATGGAGATTAAGCAGTATCCTGATATGAGTCGTAATTTTTCTGGAGGTTTTTTTTCATGCCATGAGGTGGCGGAGGAGTTCTTAAAGAAAAGCGATGTTGCCTTGATGGGGATTTTTGATGAGATTATTTTTAATCAAGATAGGCATCATGAGAATATTTTGTATGATGGTGAAAACATATGTTTGATTGATCATGAAAATATTTTGTGTGATCAAGACGTGGATGTTCCGCTTAGTGATGATAATTGGATGTGGGGGCTTGCTAAAAATGCAAGTGAAATTAGCTTTAGGAGAGTAGAGAGGAAGGTTTTTCAACTTTTATCATCGGGAGACTATGAAAACATTCCTGATTGTGCTTATAGAGTGTTTTGGGAAGATCTTGTGGCAATATATGAAAAACTGGGTGTTGGTGGAAAGCGTAAGCTTAAACTGGATGCGCTCACGTATTGCTACCGATCTAGAAATATATTGAGTTTGTCTAGAAGAACGTGCGATAGTCACAAAACAAACCAAATAGGCTTGGCAGTATGAATAGCTCATTTATTATCAATTGGTGGCCGATATATTTGGAGTTGATCCTTGATTCTGGGGAGAAAGTGTGTGTGGGTATCTGCTATCAAGATTCCAACGGCAAGGTTTTTTACAAAAGCTCGCTGAGGAAAGAACTCTCTGAAACTCTTTTTAGAGACCGGAAGGATGCAGTCGGTAATTTAGCCAAGCATGCTTGTGAGTACGCAGCCCGTCTTATAAAAGGAAGCCCAAGAATTAGTGATGAAGAAATAGCGCCGGGTATATATTTAGGCGATAAGAAGATAGTTGAAGGTTATGATTTAAATGAGATGCACTCTAGAGTGTTGAGGAAGGTTTCATTTTTCAGTTATTTAGATTTTTACAAAAAAGCATCTGAGCATATAGAAGATAAGAAGGGTTTTTCAGAATTTGTAAAAGATAGGTTGCTAGAGCGAAAGTCAAATTTGGTTGGTCTTTTTGATAAGCAGTTCCGCGTTCTTGGTGCAATGAAAAACTTTGATTTTGCTGACAATAATGGTGGCTTTGCAGCTAATTTTTATGTTTTCCAAAAGAATAGTAGGATATACAAGGCTGAAGTGTCTTGTCTCGATCTTAGTATGATAAAAGAACACTATAAAAAAGTGTCGCTAGTTGTGATGGTGGATTTTGGTTATAATTCAAAGTCTAAGAGGTTAAGGGGGTATAAGGAAGTGGAAGGTGTGGCTAATCATTTGGATGTTGCTTTTAAAGTGGTCGAAAGTACGGATGAAGCTGCCGATTATCTACAGGAGAATGTAGCCTAGTTTGATTGCTGGATTTCTAATGTGTGGAAGACCCCAATTAATGCGCACAATGCCAAGGCGTAGACGCCGCCGGTGTTTGAAATGTTAGGGCTAGATATGCACCAGGAGAAAGATTGGATCTGATAATTGCAGCTTTTAAGCTCTTCGTGTATGCCTATATTCCTGTTCGAGCAATCGTGAATAAGGAGCCAACGAAGTCCTTTTTCGATAGAATTGATTTTCGAGCAAATTACTTTCTTCACTCACTAAAAGATGAGCAAACGAGAAATGTGCTTAGGTATGTTCAAGCATATTTATTCAAGGTCAATGTCGCGATTGTAATTGTGGTGGGTGTTGCTATTTTTGGCTTTCCTCATGCAAGTCAGAGTCTATTGCAGTTTCTAGGGCCTTTCTTTGTTTTTTTGGCAATAACCATCTTTTGTATTGGCTGGAATATGAACCATCGGGAGGTGGTGAGGAAGTTTTTCTTTGAAAGTCCTCTTGTTTTAGTGCCAGTTGCGCCACTGGCCGCGGCGGCTCTTGAGACCTGGTCAGGTGTTCCTATTGTTACTGGTAACTCAGAGTTAAGGCAGTATATGGGTTATAGTGGGCTTGGCTTGTGGTCATTTAGTGGCGTGATGGCCCTATTAGCCTTTGTAGGCTATGTTGTTTTCCCTTACTTATTGTTTTGGTTGGTTTTGGCTCCGCTTTTTTATATCTATATGGTGTCAATATATGGATTTCAGTCTGTTTTGAGGTTGCTTGACAAATACGCTACTCAAAACTTGATGGATGCCATGGTATTCATCCTTGGGGGGGTGATAGTTTTTTATTTTTGAATCCTCTGCTGAAAGAACCAATCGGGGACAGACCCCAATTAACGGATGTCTGCGAGTCGCTGACGAAACCGGGGCAGGCGTCGTGCCACCGGCGGCAGGCGGGTCGCCATGATTAGGGCCGACGCCGTGGCGTAAAGGGTCCACTCCCCGAGGTCGGCGCGTACCCCCCAGAAGAAGTGCAGGAGGATCAGCCCCAGGATGGGGTAGGCCAGCTTGTGCAGTGGCTTCCAGCGCTTGCCGAGCTTTCGCATCGCCCAGCGGTTCGAGGTCGCGCCCAAGGCCACCAAGCCGATCAGGGCGAGCAGGCCGACGATGATGTAGGGGCGCTTGACCAGCTCGCTGCCGAGCATCGCCCAGTCGAGCCCGAGGATGAACAGGGCGTAGCTGAGCAGGTGCAGGCTGGCGTAGGCCAGCGTCCAGAGGCCGAGCTGCCGCCGGATCAGCGTAAACCCCTTCCAGCGGGTAAGCCGGGTGAGCGGCGTCAGGCTCAGGGTGAGCAGCAGCATCCACAGCCCGCCGAGGCCGCTATTCAGCAGCAGATAGCGGCCCGGCTCGGGGCCGGCGGCGTTCTGGGCGACCTGCCAGCCCCACAGCAGCAGGGGCGCCAGCGCCGCCAGGAACACGCCGCCGCGCCACAGTCGCCATTTGCCCTGCGCCGTCATCAGAAGTGCTCCCGCAGGTCCATGCCCGCGTACAGCTCGGCCACCTCGTCGGCGTAGCCGTTGAACATCCGCGTATCGATGGTGTTGGGATTGAACAGGCTGTTGGGCAGGCGACGCTCGGTGGCCTGGCTCCAGCGCGGGTGGTCGACCTGCGGATTGACGTTGGCGTAGAAGCCGTACTCCTCGGGGGCGATCCGCTGCCAGGAATTGACCGGCTGCTCCTCCACCAGCGAGATACGCACGATCGACTTGATGCTCTTGAAGCCATATTTCCACGGCACCACCAGCCGCAGCGGCGCCCCGTTCTGGTTGGGCAGCTCGCGGCCGTACATGCCGAGGGCCAGCAGCGTCAGCGGGTGCATGGCCTCGTCCAGGCGCAGCCCCTCCACGTAGGGCCAGTCGATCAGCGCGAACGAGGAGCGCTGCCCGGGCATCTGCTCGGGGTCGACCAGGGTCTCGAAGCGCACGAAGCGGGCCTTGCCGGTGGGCTCGGCGCGCTTGATGACCTCGGCCAGGGGAATGCCCAGCCACGGAATCACCATCGACCACGCCTCAACGCAGCGCAGGCGATAGATGCGCTCCTCGAAGCGGGAGGGGCGGGCGAGGTCCTCCAGGTCGAAGCGGCCGCCGTTGTTCACCTCACCGTCGATCACCACGCTCCACGGCTGAGTCTCGAGGTCGCCGGCGCGGCGGGCCGGGTCGGACTTGCCGGTGCCGAACTCGTAGAAGTTGTTGTAGCCGCTGGCGTCGTCGAACGGGGCGATCGCGTCCTGCTCGGTGTCGTCCGGGACGATGGCGCGCCGACGGGAGGCCTCGAGCTTTTCCTTGAGCCAGGCGGGCGCATCGCCGCTGGGCACGTCCGAATAGTCGGCGCTGGCCCCGGCCCGGCCGGACAGGGCGAGCCCCGCTCCCAGGCCGGCCATGCCGCCCATGAAGCGGCGCCGCGAGAGATAGACGGATTCCGGTGTCACATCGGATTCGCGCAGATCGCTGGGCTTGGCGATGTTGATCAGCATGATGATGCCTCCACTGGCGGGGACGTGGGCACGACGAGTCTAGCCATCGTGACACCTCGGCCCCGTGAAAACCCTGACGGCAAGATGACAATCTTGTCATGTGGAGGGCGGCACGGCCCCGGATGTTCCCCGATCGATGGCTGACTGTCGGATAACCATGCCAATCATGGGCGCTGTGCCTGCTACGCTAGGCATCCAGTGTGCTGTCGACGGCGGAGGAGACGATGGCCTTCCACAATCCCGATCCGAAGATGCGAGCGTTAGAGCAGCGCAATGCCCGCTTGCGGGCCGAGCTGTTCGCCAAGCTCTTTGGCGGTGCGTGGCGTGGGCTTCGCCGGGGTGCCGAGCGGCTGTCGAAAGGGCGATTCCGCCGACGTCCCCCTCGGCCGCGGCCCTGACCAACGGCCTGCCCCTGCAACTGCGCATGGTGTGAAATGAGGGACGTGAAATGAGGGGCCGCCCCTGACGGTCCCACAGGAATCCGTCCAGCGGCGGGTGTTTTTTGCGTCGCGCCTGACCGCCCGGCTACTCTGCTCTATCCGATTCTGCTTATCTTGCCCAGGAGCCCCACCATGCCGACCCTCTCACGCCGCCAGGTCCTCGGAACGATAAGCGCCGCCGGCGCCATGATCGCGGCGGGCCAGCCGGCGTTCGCCGCCTCGTCCAGCACGTCCGCCGGTGTGGCTGATCTCGAGCGGCAGTTGGGTGAGCTGGAGCGTTCGGCCGACGACCGCGTAGGCGTGGCGCTGATGAACGTGGCCACCGGCGCGGTGGCGAGCCATCGCGGCCATGAGCGGTTCCTGTTCAACAGCACCTGCAAGTGCTTAATCGCCGCGGCGGTGCTGGCCCGAGTGGACGAGGGCCGCGAGACGCTGGATCGCCGCATCGTGATCGAGGAGGGCGATCTCGTCGGTTGGACGCCGATCACCGAGCAGCGGCTGGGCGAGCCCGGACTCACTCTTGCCGAGCTGTGCCAGGCGGCGATCGCCTGGAGCGACAACGCGGCGGCCAACGCGCTGATCGAGAGCGTCGGCGGGCCCGAGGCGGTCACCGCCTTCCTGCGCGAAATCGGCGACGACACCACGCGGCTGGACCGCGTCGAGCCCGCGCTGAACACCCACGACCACGCGGGCGACGAGCGCGACACCACCACGCCGCTGGCGATGATGACGACGCTTCGCTCCCTGCTGCTGGGCGATGCCCTGTCGCCGTCGTCGCGGCACCAGCTCGCGTCCTGGATGATCGAGGGCAAGACCGGCGACGCCCGGCTGCGCGCCGGCATGCCGTCGTCGTGGCTGGTCGCGGAGAAGACCGGCACCAATGGCGAGGGCAATGCCAACGACATCGGCATCGCTTGGCCGGGCGATCGCGGCGCGGTGATCGCCGTCGCCTATACCCTGATGCCCAGCGCGACCGCCGAGCAGCGCGACGAGACCATCGCCGCCGTCGGACGGCTGGCCGCCCGCGTATAATGTCGCTCCACAGCGCGCCATCGGGCGGGCCCCGATGGCGCCACCGTGAACACAGCAGCGGCTTGAGCGCGTCATGCCGCGCGCAATGAACGCAGCAAAGGAAGGGGATGGGCGACCCATGAGCACCACATCGTTCGAGGCGCTGGCCTGCCCGCTGGACGGCGACCCGCTGGAGCGCCGCGACGGCGCCTGGCGCTGCCCGGCCGGGCACAGCTTCGATATCGCCCGCCAGGGCTACGTGCACCTGCTGCCGGTGCAGAACAAGCGCTCCCGCGATCCCGGCGACAGCAAGGAAATGGTGGCGGCGCGGCGGCGCTTCCTCGAGGCCGGCCACTATCGGCCCATCGCCGAGGCGGTCAGCCGCGCCGTGCTGGCCGAAGCGCCCGCCGGCGGCACGCTGCACTGCCTGGACGCCGGCTGCGGCGAGGGCTTCTATCTGCGCGAGCTTTCCAGGATGGTGGAAGAGCAGGGCGGGGCGGCCACGCTCTCGCTGCTGGGCGTGGATATCTCCAAGTGGGCGGTGCTGGCCGCCGCCAAGCGCGAGAAGGCCGCCACCTGGGTGGTGGGCACCAACGCCCATTTGCCGGTGCAGGCGCAGAGCCTGGACCGCGTGCTGTGCCTGTTCGGCTTTCCCGTCTATCCGGAGTTCGCCCGGGTGCTGAAGCCGGGCGGCGAGCTGCTGCTGGTCGAGGCCGGGCCGGATCACCTGCGCGAGCTGCGCGAGGTCATCTACCCCAGCCTGAAGCCGTCCCGCGAGGACGATGCGGCCGCGCCCGAGGGCTTCACGCGGCGGCCCGCCGAGGCGCTGCGCTATACCATCGAGCTTGAGGGCGCCGAGCCCATCGCCGATCTGCTGGCGATGACGCCGCACCTGCACCGCGCCAGCGCCGAGGGGCGCGAGAAGGCCGCGGCGCTGACCTCGCTCACCCTCACCGTGGATGTGCGGCTGACGCGGCTGGTGCGAGAATAGGGCGATCCGGCCACCGAGCAGCGTTTTTCCGGGTGAGGCGAAGCGTCGCAGTTGATAGGGCGCTAACGGGGCGCCATGTTAGCGTAGATGCCTGACCCCACATTTCCAGGCCCTGCCGCGGCGCCGAGGCGCGCCGCGAGGGGCCGACAAGCGGAACCATGCACATGAGCCAACTCGAAGTGTCACCCCTGCGTCGTCCCCGCCGGCTGCGGCAGTCGCCGGCCATTCGTGATCTGGTCCGGGAGCACGACTTCTCCCTCAACGACCTGGTGCATCCGATCTTCATCGAGGAAGGCATCGACGAGCCCAAGGACGTGTCCGCCATGCCGGGCATCGTCCGCTACCCGGAGGCCATGGTCGAGGCCGAGATCAAGGAACTCGCCGCGCTGGGCGTGCGCTACGTGATGCCGTTCGGCATCTCCCGCCACAAGGACGAGCTGGGCAGCGACACCTGGAACGACGAGGGCCTGCTGGCCCGCATGATCCGCACCATCAAGCGGGCCTGCCCGGAGATGGTGGTCATCCCTGACATCTGCTTCTGCGAATATACCAGCCACGGCCACTGCGGCGTGGTCGAGGACGGCCACGTCTGCAACGACGCCACGGTGGAGAACCTGGTGAAGCAGAGCGTCGCCGCGGCCCGCGCCGGCGCCGACATGCTCGCGCCCTCGGCGATGATGGACGGCCAGGTGCGCGCCATCCGCGAGGGCCTGGACGCCGCCGGCTTCGAGCAGGTGTCGATCCTCGCGCATTCCGCCAAGTTCTCCTCGGCGTTCTACGGCCCCTTCCGCACCGCGGTGGACAGCGAGCTCAAGGGCGACCGCAAGGGCTACCAGCTGGACATCGCCAACGGCCGCCAGGCGCTGGTCGAGACGCTGCTGGACGAGGACGAGGGCGCCGACATCCTGATGGTCAAGCCGGGCACGCCCTACCTCGATGTGCTGGCCAACCTGCGCCAGCGCACCGATCTGCCGCTGGCCTCCTACCAGGTCGGTGGCGAATACGCCGGCATCAAGTACGCCGCCCTGGCCGGCGCGCTGGACGAGCAGCAGGTGGTGTTCGAGACCCTGGTGGGCTTCAAGCGCGCCGGCGCCGACTTGATCGTCAGCTACTACACCAAGCAGGTCGCGGAGTGGCTGGCGGGGAAATAAGCTCCGACCAACGCCGCGTTCAGCCGCCGAGACGATGACAGCCACCGCCCGAGAGGGCGGTGGTTTTTTTTGTGCGTGATGACGCGGCCATCGCCTCGCGGGCGATCGATAGATGCGCGCTAACGGGTTGATAGGATGCTAACGTGATCCCACGTGTTAGTCTGACGACCATCATCCGATAGCCAGGAGGTCCCATGAGCCAAGGTAACGAGTACGTTCCGCCGAAGGTATGGAGCTGGGAGAAGGCCAGCGGCGGTACCTTCGCCAGCGTCAATCGCCCCATCGCCGGGCCGACCCACGACAAGGCGCTGCCGGTCGGGAAGCATCCGTTCCAGCTCTACTCCATGGGCACACCCAACGGGGTGAAGGTCACGGTGCTGTTCGAGGAGCTGCTCGAGCTGGGCTATCAGGACGCCGAGTACGACGCCTGGCTGATCCGAATCGGCGACGGCGACCAGTTCGGCAGCGGCTTCGTCGAGGCCAACCCGAACTCGAAGATCCCGGCGCTGGTCGATCATGGCCCGGCCGAGCCGATCCGGGTGTTCGAGTCCGGTTCGATCATGCTCTACCTGGCCGAGCGCTTCGGCGAGTTCCTGCCGGGCGACCTCAAAGGACGCACCGAGACCATGAACTGGCTGTTCTGGCAGATGGGCAGCGCGCCCTTCCTCGGCGGCGGTTTCGGCCACTTCTACGCCTACGCGCCGGAGAAGCTGGAGTACCCGATCGACCGCTACGCCATGGAGACCAAGCGCCAGCTCGACGTGCTGAACCGCCGCCTGGCCGAGTCGCCCTATCTGGCTGGCGACGAGTACACCATCGCCGACATGGCCGTCTGGTCGTGGTACGGCCAGCTGGTGCTGGGCCGCCTGTACGACGCCGCCGAGTTCCTGAGCGTGCACGAGTACGAGCACGTGGTGCGCTGGGCCAAGGAGATCGATGCCCGCCCGGCGGTGCAGCGCGGCCGCATGGTCAACCGCACCTTCGGCGAGCCGGAGACGCAGCTGCACGAGCGCCACGACGCCAGCGACTTCCAGCACAAGACGCAGGACGTTATAAGCTCCTAACCATCTGGTCTTTGCACACAGAGCGCCGTGGGCCTAAGGTCCGCGGCGCTTATCGTTTCCGAAGAGGTCAAGATGTCCACTTTCCTGTCTCCCCTGTGGCGCGGCTATTGCGACAGCTCGCTGATCCTGCGCGTCACCCTCGCGCTGGTGCTGGGCGCCGCGGTTGGCCTGATCGGCGGCCCGGCCGTCGGCCAGGCGCTGGCCCCGCTCGGCGAGCTGCTGATGCGGCTGTTGAAGTTCATCATCCTGCCGATCGTGCTGTTCACCCTGATGTCCGGCGTCAACCAGGGCCGCGACGGCAGCCTGGGGCGCATCGGGCGCAAGGTGTTTCTCTACTATCTGGTGACCTCGGCGCTGGCGATCGTCGTCGGCCTGGCCGTGGCCAGCCTGCTGTCGCCGGGCGAGGGCATGACGCTCGAGGGCGCCGGTTCGGTGTCGGTGCCGGAGAATCCCGGCATCCTCTCGGTGCTGCTGGGGATCGTGCCGACTAATATCGTCGAGGCCTTCGCCGACCAGAACCTGCTGGGCATCATCTTCACCGCCCTGGTGTTCGGCCTGGCGGTGGCCAAGCTGCGCCAGTCCGAGACCCACGCCGAGCTGGGCGAGCGCCTGCACGGCCTGATCGAGGCGCTCAACGCCGCCACGCTCAAGGTGATGAGCGGCATCCTGCACGTGGTGCCGATCGGCGTGTTCGCCATCGTCGCCGGCACCGTGGCGAAGCAGGGCGTGGGCACGCTGCTGTCGCTCGGCGACATGGTGGTGGTGCTCTACGTGGCGCTGGGCGTGCAGCTGCTGGTCTATCTCGGGCTGCTCAAGGGCTTCGGGGTGAAGGCGCGCCACTTCTTCCGCGAGGCGCGCACGCCGATGGCCACCGCCTTCGCCACCCAGAGCAGTTCCGGCACGCTGCCGCTGACCCTGGACGCCGCGCGCCGCCTGGGGCTGTCCCGCGGGCTCTACGGCTTCAGCCTGCCGCTGGGCGCGACGCTGAACATGGACGGCGCGGCGATCCGCATCGCCATCTCGGCGGTGTTCGCCGCCAACGTGGCCGGCGCGCCGCTGGATCTGGCCAGCATGGCGCAGATCGTGGTGGTCGGCACGCTGATCTCGGTGGGCACCGCCGGGGTGCCGGGGGCGGGCATCGTGATGATCGCCACGGTGTTCTCCCAGGTCGGCCTGCCGATCGAGGCCGTGGCGCTGCTGACCGCCATCGACGCCCTGGTCGGCATGGGCTGCACGGCGCTGAACGTCACCGGCGACCTGGTCGGTACCGCCGTGATCGGCCGCAGCGAGGGCGAGCGCCTGAGCGAGCGGCCCGTCGACGACAGCGAGACCGCCGCGCAGGGCGCCCGCGCCTGAGCGAGATGCGGCCGCCTGCCGAGACGCAAAAACCCGCCAGTCGGCGGGTTTTTTTGCGTTCTGCGTCCGGCGTAGGTCATTGCCCCGAGGGTGGCAGCGGGGAGGCTGAGCCGGAACGCAAAAGGGCCCGCCGAAGCGGGCCCTTTCTCGGCGAGCCGGGGAGGCTCGCCGGGTCATCGCGATCCGAGGATCAGTCGATGGCCTTGATGTTGGAGGCCTGGAGGCCCTTCTTGCCCTGAGTCACGTCGAAGGAGACCTGCTGGCCTTCCTGCAGGGACTTGAAGCCTTCAGCCTGAATTTCGGAGAAGTGGGCGAACACGTCATCGCTGCCGTCGGACGGAGAAATGAAGCCGAAACCCTTGGAATCGTTGAACCACTTGACGGTACCAGTAGCCATGAAAATATCCTCTTCGCGCAAAGCGCCTTGTAAAGTTTCTGGTATTACCCAGGATCAGTAGCGGGTACAACAAGAAATACAATTACAGGCGGTCGAAAAGAATCGAATGCTTCTGGAACCATGCTGCTTGTTCACCAACTGGCGACACAGTGTCACGCCGGCCCGTCCGGGTCAAAGACTTTTTGGTACTAATTTTCTGAATCCTCTGCCGACGGCCTCGTCAGGGCTCATGCCGGGATGGTCAGGCGGCCGCCCTCGATGCGCCCGGCGGCGCCGTAGCGCCAGGGGCGGTTGTGCAGGCCGTGGCCGCTGGGCAGGCCGGTGTAGAGCGGCAGCCCGAGCGGCGCCAGGGTCTCGGCGACGATGGCCTCGAGCGGCGTGTCGCCGTAGGGCCGGCAGCCCTCGAAGGTGCCCAGGCACACGGCGGCGGCCCGGTCCAGGGCGCCGCCGTGCACCAGCTGCCATAGGGCGCGTTCCAGGCGGTAGTAGGGCTCGCCCACGTCCTCGAGGATCACCAGCGAGCCGGGCGGGGCGCGAAAGCCGGCGGGGGTGCCGATCAGGCTGGCGAGGGTGGCGAGGTTGCCGCCGGTGACCGGGCCCTCGAGGCGGGGCGGGGCGTCCGCCCAGGGCGCGATGGGATAGTCGAGGGTGGTCGGCCCGGCGATCAGCGCCAGGGTCTCCTCGAACTGGCGGCGCACGATGTCCCGCTCGTCGCCCCCGCCGTCGAGCGCGCCGGCCGCCGCCTTGGCCACCGGGCCGTGGATCGCCGGCACGCCGTGGCGGTGGCAGTGGTCGAGCAGCACGGTCACGTCGGAGTAGCCGATCAGCGGCTTGTTCGACCGCGCCAGGCGCGCCCAGTCGATGCCGTCGATCAGCTGGGCGGCGCCGTAGCCGCCGCGCACCGCCCATACCGCCCGGGTCTCGGGGGCGTCGAAGGCGGCGTGCAGTCGGGCCAGGCGATGCGCACGGCTGCCGGCCAGGTAGCGCTCGGGCGCCTGCAGCGGCTCCTCGACGCGCACCTCCACGCCCAGCGCCTCCAGGCCGCGAATGCCGGCGTCGATGGCCTCGGGCGCGGTGAAGGAAGAGGGGGCGATGAGGCTGACGGCGAGCGGCATGGACGACTCCACGTGAACGAAGGGCGCAGCCCGGCATTGTCGGCGGGATGCGGCCGGCTGTCACGCGGTGGCGATGGCGCGCGTCATGCCTTCGATTGATATGGCCCATCCGTCGCGGCGGGGGCGTCTCAGGTGGCTCGCCGCAGCGCCCTTGGCTTGACTGAGAAGGCAGCGAAGCACGCTGCGCGTTCGGTTCAGCGGAGGGGAGGATAAGCGGATGACGACGGCAATATCGAAGCGCGCGTGGATGGCGCTGGCCGTGGCGGGCGTGGCTGCCGCCGCCAGCGTCGTGTCGGCCGAGGAAGGAGCCTCGATGAGCCAGCGGGAGGATGCCCTGAGCGCCGCCTGGCCGGGCATGGTCGAAGGCGCCACCGTGATCGACTGGGAGGGCAAGGGGCTGCAGGAGGGCGACAACGGCTATACCTGCCTGCCGTCGCCCCAGGACATGGCCGGCAATGCCCCCATGTGCCTGGATGAAGTCTGGATGGCCTGGGCCAAGGCCTGGCAGAACAAGGAGCCTTTCACGGCGGATCGCCTGGGCATCGCCTACATGCTGGCGGGCGATGCGGGGGCCAGCAATCTCGACCCCTTCGCCATGGAAGCCACCGATGACAATCAGTGGGTGGTCGAAGGGCCGCACCTGATGATCGTCGCGCCGCCGGGGCTGCTGGACGCCTTCCCCACCGACCCCGACAGCGGAGGGCCCTATCTGATGTGGAAGGGCACCGACTATCAGCACCTGATGGTGCCGATGGGGGCGCGGCCGGTGGAACAGGGCATGGAATAGCATCGCTGCCAGCGCTGGCATCGGGCATCACGGACGATGCCCGCTTCGGCCCCTTTCACAGGAGATGACGTCCCATGACCGGTACCCTCTATCGCCTTTCCGCCTTCACGACCGATCCACATGGCGGCAATCCCGCCGGTGTCTGGATGGGTGAGTCGCTGCCCGATCCGGCCACCATGCAGCGCATTGCCACCGAGGTCGGCTACTCCGAGACCGCCTTCGTCGCGCCGCTCTCGGGGGCACATCGCACCGTGCGCTACTACAGCCCGCGGGTCGAGATCGATTTCTGCGGCCACGCCACCATCGCCGCCGGCGTCATGCTGGGGCGTCTGGGCGGGGCGGGCACTTACACGCTGGAAACGGCGATCGGCGAGGTGCCGGTCACGGTGTCGCAGCAGGATGGCGAGTGGCACGCCGCCTTGAGGTCGGTGACGCCCGAGCAGCGCCCCGCGGAAGCGGCCCTGGTCAACGAGGTGCTCGACTGCCTCGGCTGGGACGCCGCGGAGCTGGACGTCTCGCTGCCGCCGATGCTGGCCTATGCCGGGGTCTGGCATCTGGTGCTGGCGGCGGCAGAGCCGTCGCGCCTCGATCGGCTCGACTACGACTTCCCCGCGCTTCGGGCGCTGATGCAGGAGCGAGGGCTCACGACCCTGCAGCTGGTGTGGCGGGAGAGCCCGACGCGTTATCACGCTCGAGACCCGTTTCCGGTGGGAGGCGTGGTGGAGGATCCGGCCACCGGCGCTGCGGCGGCGGCATTGGGCGGCTATCTGCGCGATGCCGGGCTGCTCGCGGCGCCCGCGCGCCTGACCCTCCTGCAGGGCGAGGCCATGGGGCGCCCGAGCCGCCTCGAGGTGGCGATTCCAGCCACCGGGGGCATCGAGGTGAGCGGCACCGCCGTCGACCTCGCACCGGCACAGGTCGCCGGCATGGGCGTGACAGCGGGTTGGTGAGCGCTTACGAGGGAGGGCGGCGACGAAGACGTCAGCCGAGATAGGCCGCGATGGCCTCCAGGGCAAGCGTCCGGTGGCGGGCGGCCTCGGCCCAGCACTTCAGCACGTAGCGGTCGAAGATCACGTTGGTGGACGGCATCTCGGCGCTCCTCTCGGGGGAGATACCGTCAGTGTAGTGCGTTTTGTTGCAATGCAGCACGATAATTCGATGACCGCTCGCCATCCCGCCGGGCAGCGGGATGGCGAGGCGCGGTCAGGGCTTGGGGCCGGCGGCCTCTTGCTCGAACAGTTCCGCCTTGGCATCGCGCATGATGTCCTCGCAGGCGGCCTGGTGAGTGAGCTCGGTCAACAGTCCCTGGGCCATGAGAAAGCCCTTGCCGAGGCAGTCGTCGATGTCTTCCCGCGCCACCCTGGGCTCGGTATGACAGTGGAGCTTGATCGTTCTTCCACCGCCGTCCAGGCGGTCGGCCAGCCGGCGGATTCGCCAGGCGAGGCGGGTCTTCCAGCTGGCCGATGCTTCCGCGCCTTCGGTCACGCTCAGGGTGCAGCGCCATTCGGGCTTGTAGACCTTCATGCGAACCTCCTTATCGGCTTGGAATGAATGATCGATCGTGGGGCAGGCTCCGTCGGTGGGGAAACACGGCGGCCGGCTCGAGGCCGGGCACCGTCTGCTCAGGTTAGTTGCACCTTGCCCAGTGCGCTCGTCAGTCGTTCCAGCAGCGCCCCGCTGTGGCGCCAGAAGTGCCAGTAGAGCGGCACCTCGAGGCAGTGCGACGGCGCCAGGCTGGCCAGGCGGCCGGCGTCCTCCAGCTCGGCCACCTGGCGCCGCGGCATCATGCCGTAGCCGATGCCGGCGCTGGTCATGCGCACGAACCCCTCCGACGACGGGCAGAGGTGGTGGGGGAAGGGGCCGTGATAGCCACACTGGGCCAGGAAGCGGTGCTGCAGCTGATCGTGGGGGCCGTAGACGATCGCCGGGGCGTGGCGGAAGGCCGTCTCGTTGGGGCCGTTGGGGAAGTGGCGCTCGATGTAGGCCGGCGTGGCGTAGGGGTGATAGACCATGGTGCCCAGCGGCACGCAGCGGGCGCCGGCGATGGGCTGGTCGCTGGCGCACAGGCAGGCCGCCACCTCGCCGTCGCGCAGCCGCTTGAGGCCCACGTCCTGGTCCTCGATGACCAGATCGAGCAGCAGCCCTTCCTCGCGGCACAGCGCGGCGACGGTCTCGGCCCACCAGGTGGCCAGGCTGTCGGCGTTGATGGCGATGCGCAGCCGCGGCGAGGCGGCATCCAGGGTCGGCAGGGCGGTGCGCAGGTCGCGCTCTAGCAGCTGCACCTGCTGGTAGTGGTTGAGCAGCCGCCGGCCCGCCGGGGTGGGCGCGAGCTGCGGATGGCGGATCAGCACCGGCTGGCCGAGGCGGATCTCCAGCGCCTTGATGCGCTGCGAGACCGCCGACTGGGACAGCCCCAGCGCCTCGCCGGCGCGCTCGAAGCCGCCGGTCTCGATCACCGTGGCCAGCGCCTCGAGCAGCTTGTAGTCGATCATAAGCAGAACTGATGCAGCATTAGGAAGATGATTTTTCAGTATAGCGATCCGCGGCTAGTCTGGCGCTCTCGACGGCCCGGGATCGCCCGGTGCCGTGCCATGTACCGGGGACGATCGGGAGGATCGATGCTGGAGAGCTATCTGGCCGGGCTGGTGGTGTGCGGCGGGATCATCGTCGCCATCGGCGCACAAAACGCCTACGTGCTGGGGCTGGCCGTACGGCGTCGCTATCACTGGTGGTCGGCGGGGCTGTGCATGAGCACCGACCTGCTGCTGCTGACCGCGGGCATGTTCGGCATGAGCGCGCTGCTGCTGGCGTTTCCCGGCACCCTGGCGGCGCTGCGCTGGCTGGGCGTGGCCTTCCTCGGCTGGCTGGCCGCCCAGGCGCTGTATCGCGCCGTCGCCGGTCGCGCCGGCCTGGCGGCGGATCAGGCCCGTGACACCGGCCTCGTCCGGGTGCTGCTGGCGACGCTGGCGGTGACGGTGCTCAATCCCCAGGTCTATCTCGACACCCTGCTGCTGATTCCCTCCATCGGCGCCCAGCAGGACAGTGCCGCAGCCTTCGTGGTTGGCGCCGGCAGCGCCTCGATCCTGTGGTTCAGCCTGCTGGCCTGGGGCGGGGCGCTGCTCTCGCCGTGGCTGTCGCGGCCGCTGGCCTGGCGCGGCATCGACGGCGCCATCGGCCTGATGATGGGCGCCATCGCCCTGCAGCTGGCCGTGGCGCCGCCGGGCGCCATGGCCTGACGCCAACCACGCGCTCCATCATTGAATTAGAGATATCTTAAAAGCATAAGGCGACCGGTTCGGCGACGTTGCGCATCCCTGGTGCGTCGCCACCGCCCCGCGTCATGCGCTACAGTGACCAGCTGGTGGCCCGATCGGGAACGCGGGCGAGGGCGGTAATACAACAAGGGATCGAAGATGGCCGGATGCCAATCGATCGTCCGGTTCGCCGGGCTGCTGGTCGTGCTGCTAGGGATGGCCACTGCGTCGGGCGCGGCCGCAGGGACGTCGCACGATACTATCCTCGTCGATGACTACATCGACCGACACCCGGAACAGCAGGCGCTGATGGCGGACTTCATGGGGCGGGTCCAGGCGCCGGCCCTGCCGCTGACGTCCCCGCCGCGCAGCACGATTCGCATCGCCGTCATCTATCCCGCCCTGCAGGCGTCCGACTACTGGCAGCGCAGCCTGGATGCCCTGGAGGCGCGGCTGCGTGCGCTGGGCCTGCCGTACCGGCTGAAGGTCTATCTCTCGCGGCCCACGGTGGACGTGGACCTGCAGGCCCGGCAGCTGGCCATGGCCCTGCAGTGGCGGCCGGACTATCTGGTCTTCACCCTGGATAGCGTGCCCCAGCTGCACATGATCGAGCGGGTACTGGCGCTGGGTCGCCCGCGCCTGATCCTGCAGAACATCACCACGCCGCTGGCCGACTGGGAGAGCGACCCGCCCTTTCTCTATGTCGGCTTCGATCACGTGCAGGGCACGCGCCTGATCGCCGACTGGATGCTCGAACGGGCCGGCTATCGAGGCAAGTACATGACGCTGCACTTCTCGTCCGGCTACGTCAGCCGCATGCGCGGCGGTACCTTCTCGCGCATGGCAGCGCGCTACCCCGAGCTGGAGGAGGTCGCCAGCTACCACACCGATGGCGACCCGGAGCAGGCCTATCGGGCCACCCTGCAGACCCTGGAAGCGCACCCCGACCTGAAGATGATCTTCGCCGGCTCCACCGATGTGGCGCTGGCGGCGCTGCGGGCGCTGCGCGAGACCGATCGCATGGACGTGCTGCTCAACGGCTGGGGCGGCGGCGCGGCCGAGCTCGCGGCGCTGAAGGACGGTGGCCTGGACGTGACCGCCATGCGCATCAACGACGACAACGGCGTGGCCATGGCCGAGGCGATGCGCATGGTGCTGCTCGGTCAGGCGTCCCGGGTGCCGAGGATCTTTGCCGGCGATATCGCCCTGGTCACCCGCGACACGCCGGCGGAGGAGATCGCCGAACTGGAGCGGCGTGCCTTCCGGCTGAGCGGCGTTCCGGACGCGGAAAGGGAGGAACCATGAGGTGGGCACCTGGCGCTTCTCGCGGTGGCTGCTGCTCCTGCTGCTGGCGCTGCTGACGGCGGTGGCCGTGACCCTGCTGGGCACGGCCTATGTCGGCGCCCGCGAGGCCCTGCGCGGGAGCGCCGACCAGTGGCATGCCCAGCATCAGCGGATCCTCGACCGGATGATCTCGGTGCGCTTCGAGGACCTGAGCCGCTATGTCCACGCCCTGGCCGAGACGCCGGCACTGCTCGAGGCGCTGGAAGCGGGCGATGATGCGCGCCTGGTGGCGATGCTCGAGCGCGGGCTGGCCGACGCCCGGGGCGAACATCTCGATGCCTTGAAGATCGAGCGGCAGGGCGTCGGCGAGCCCATCGGGGCGAGCCGGCTGGCACCGGCGTTGCCGCTGGCGGCGCTGAGCCATGCCGCCACGCCCGTGGAAACCTGGGCCAGCCTGGAGACGCGCTGGGAGGGCGTGCCTTACAGCCTGCTGCGTCTGACCCTGCCGATTCTCGAGCCCTCGCTGGGGCGAGTGGTCGGCCGCCTGAGCGCGTATGTGCTGCTCGACGATGGCGTCTGGATCACCGACGAGCTGCACCGGCTGTTCGGCGCCCGGGCGACCCTGCTGTATCACGATCGGCGGCTGCTGGATGCCCGCCCGTCGGGCGCCCCGACGACGGCGTCGGCGGTCGCGATGAGTGCGACGCAGCAGCCGGCCGCCCTCTCCGCCGAGGGCACCTGGCATGCGCATCGTTTCCGGGTCGGCGGCAGCGACGCCTATCGGGTCGGATTGCTGCTGCCCGACGACGGGCTGCTGGCGCTGCGCGACAGCTTCATCAGGGCGCTGCTCTTCGCGGCACTGCTGGTGGCGGCGGTCGGCGTCGGCCTGATGCTGCTGCTGCGGCGGCTGACCATGCGCTCCCTCGACGAGCTGGTGCGCTACGCCGAGGCGGTGCCGGAGAGCGGCACGCCGATGCCGTTCCGGGGCGGGCGTTTCGAGGAGTTCAATCGCGTGGGGCAGGCCTTCGAGGCCATGCTCCAGCGCATCCGCGAGCGCGACAAGTATCTGGACGGGATCATCCAGCACGCCCCGGACCTGATCTTCGTCCGCGACCTGGAAGGGCGCTACGAGCTGGTTAACGAGCGCTATGCCTGGGCGCTGCACGCGACGCCGGCGACGGTCGTCGGAAAGTGCGTCACCGACTGTCTGGACGCGGCGACGAGCGCTCGGGCGCGAGAGACGGACCGGCGCCTGATCGCGACCGATGCGCCGATCAAGCATCACATGACGCTCGTGACGCCGGAAGGCGTGCGCCACTATCAGGTCACCAAGTTCCCGATCCGCGACGACCGAGGGCGGATCTATCTGATCGGTGGCGTGGCCGCGGACGTGACCGACCTGCGCCATACCCAGGAGCAGCTGCTGCTGTCCCAGCAGGTGTTCGCCGAGACGGGGGTGGCGATCGTGGTGCTCGACGCCCAGCGGCGCGCGCTGCTCTCCAATCGCGCCTTCGCCGAGATGAGCGGTCGGCCGCCGGTGCGCGCCAGCATCGTGATCCGCGAGTTCCTGCAGCGCTACCCGGAGGCCGAACGCGCGCTGGCCGACGGAGAGCGCTGGCAGGGCCAGTGCGAGTTCGAGCGCGCCGACGGTGCCCGCCTGCCGGTGCTGGTGTCGGCCGCGCCGCTGCCGTCCGGCGAGGAGGGGCGGCGGCAGATGCTGCTGTTCAGCGATATCTCCTCGCTCAAGGTGGCCGAGCAGCGCCTCGAGCGGCTGGCCTGGTATGACGCCCTGACCGGGCTGGCCAATCGCAGCCTGTTCACGCTGGAGCTCGACGAGGCCCTGCAGGAGGAGGTCTCGGTCGCGGTGCTGTTCATCGATCTGGACCGCTTCAAGGACGTCAACGACCGCTACGGGCATTCGATCGGCGATGAGCTGCTTCGTCAGGCGGCGAAGCGCCTGTGTTCCTGCGTGCAGGCGCGCGATACGGTGGCCCGCTTCGGCGGCGACGAGTTCTCGGTGCTGGTGCGTGGCATCAGCCAGGAGGGCGCGGCCCGGGCGATCGCCCAGCGAATCATTGGCGCGTTGAGCGCCCCCTACGAGCTGGGGGTGGCGCGCTGCTTCTCCAACGCCAGCGTGGGCATCACCCTGGCCGGTCGGCATGGCCACACCTCCGAGATGCTGATTCGCAACGCCGACCAGGCGATGTACGAGGCCAAGGCCCAGGGGCGCCAGCAGGCGGTGCTCTTCGAGACGGCCATCGACGAGCGTCACCAGCAGCGGCTGCGGCTCGAGACCGGGCTGCGCCAGGCGCGGCTCAACGGCGAGCTGCGGGTGCACTATCAGCCGCGCTTCGACATCGCCGGGCGCCGCATGGTGGGGGCGGAGGCGCTGCTGCGCTGGCACAGCCCGTTGCACGGTGAGGTGTCGCCCGGGGTGTTCATTCCGCTCGCCGAACACTCCGAACTGATCGTCGAGCTGGGGCATTTCGTGCTCGTCGAGGCGTGCCGCGAGGCGGCGACCTGGGCCGCCAGCGGGTCGGCGATGCCGGTGTCGGTCAATCTCTCGCCGCGCCAGCTGCACGCGGCCGAGCTGATCCGTGACATCCACGACGCCCTCCAGGATGCCGGGCTGCCCCCGCGATTGCTGGAGCTGGAACTCACCGAGACCCACGTCATGGACAACATCGACCGGGTGCTGCCGGTGCTCCATCAGATCCGCGCCATGGGCGTGCGGCTGGCGATCGACGACTTCGGCACCGGCTACTCCTCGCTGACCTACCTCAAGCGGCTGCCGGTGGAGTTGCTCAAGATCGACCGCTGCTTCCTCGCCGACGTGCCCGGCGACGAGGATGACGAGACCCTGCTGACGGCGATCATCGACATGGCCCATGCGCTCGGCTTCCGGGTGCTGGCCGAGGGCGTCGAGACCGAGGCCCAGCGGCGCTTCCTGGCGCAGCGCGGCTGCGACGAGCTGCAGGGCTTCCTGCTCGGCCGTCCCCAGGCGCCGGAACGGCTGCGCGAGGCGCTGGGCGGCGGGGATTTTGCCCCACGTTCGTGATTGCGGGCCGGTGACGAGGGATTGCTACACTGAAGCCGTCACGCTCGCGGATGGCCGTGCCCGGCAGGCATCGGGCGAAGGACCGTCCCGACACTCCATTCCTTCTGTCTTTCTTCTATCGAGGTATCGTCATGCGTCATTTGCTTGCCGGATGTGCCGTCTCGCTGGCCATCGTTGCGTCACCGGCCATCGCCCAGGACGCGATGGAGCCCATCGCCGCGCCCTCGGATGTCGAGGTCTACTTCATCACGCCTGAAGACGGCGCCACCGTCAGCGGCCCCGTCACCGTGCGCATGGGGCTCAAGGGCATGGGGGTGGCCCCGGCGGGCACCGAGGGCGAGAACACCGGCCATCACCACCTGCTGATCGACACGCCCCTCGACGAGGTGGATCTCTCCGCGCCGCTGCCTTCCACCGAGCAGACCCGCCACTTCGGCGGCGGCCAGACTCAGGCCACCCTGGGGCTGCCCCCCGGCGACCATACCCTGCAGCTGCTGTTCCTCGACTATCGCCACCTGAGCTTCGAACCGGTCGTGGCCTCGAAGCCCATCACCGTTCACGTGGAGTAGACGGCGGCGAGGGCGCGCGACGCGCTTTTCACTTGCCCCGGGGCCGGCAACTTTCCGCTGGCCCCGACGCCGGCACTTTTCTGCTTGCCCCGACGCCGGCAACTGCGTAGCGTCGCCCTCCCGCTTCCATGCCGTTCCAGACAGGTTCACCCCGTGACTGATGCCCACTCTCCTGAAGTCGCCGCCGGCGCCTTCTCCCGCCTGCCGCTGTCCGCCGAGCTGCTCGCCAACCTCGACTCGCTGGGCTACCGGCAGATGACGCCGATCCAGGCCGAGAGCCTGCCGACGATGCTCGATGGAGGCGATGTGATCGCCCAGGCCAGGACCGGCTCGGGCAAGACCGCGGCCTTCGGGCTGGGGCTGCTGTCGAGGCTGGTGCCGGCCAGCTTCAGGGTGCAGGGGCTGGTGCTGTGCCCGACCCGGGAGCTCGCCGATCAGGTCGCCGAGGAGCTACGCCGGCTGGCGCGCGGCCTGCCGAACATCAAGGTGCTGACGCTGTGCGGTGGCGCGCCCCTGGGGCCGCAGCTGGCCTCGCTGGCCCACGGCGCTCATTTCGTCGTCGGCACCCCGGGGCGGGTCGAGGAGCACCTGCGCAAGGGCAGCCTGGCGCTGTCCGAGCTCGACACCCTGGTGCTGGACGAGGCCGACCGCATGCTCGACATGGGCTTCCAGGAGACCCTGGAGGCGATCATCGCCGCGACCCCCGAGCACCGCCGGACCTGGCTGTTCAGCGCCACCTACGGCGACAGCGTGCGCCCGTTGGCCGAGGCGCGCACCCGCGACCCGGTCACGGTCTCGATCGACGAGCCCCACGACGAGGACAGCATCCGCGAACACTTCTACCGAGTGGCGGACGACGCGGCGCGCTTCGAGGCCCTGCGCCTGCTGCTGTTGCACCGGCGCCCGACCGCAAGCGTGGTGTTCTGCAACACCAGGCAGGAGACCCGCGAGCTCGCCGACGCCCTGGACGCGGCGGGCATCAGCGCGCTGGCGCTGCACGGCGACCTGGAGCAGAAGGACCGCGACCGGCTGCTGGTGCTGTTCGCCAACCGCAGCGCCTCGGTGCTGGTGGCCACCGATGTGGCGGCCCGGGGGCTGGATATCGCGGCGCTCGACGCGGTGTTCAACTACCGCATCGCCCGGGAGCTCGAGGTGCACGTGCATCGCGTCGGGCGCACCGGCCGGGCCGGCCACCAGGGCGTGGCCTTCACCCTGGTCGGTGAGAACGAAACGCATCGACTGGAACGGCTCGGGGACTTCCTCGGCCAGGCTCTCGAGACCGAGGCGCTGCCGCGCCTGAAGGGCGAGCCGGCGCCGCTGCGTGCGCCCATGGCGACGCTGCAGCTGGGTGCCGGCAAGCAGCAGAAGATTCGCCCCGGTGACATCCTCGGGGCGCTCACCGGGGAGGGCGGCCTTGACGGGGCGCGGATCGGCAAGATCAAGGTGCTCGCCCGCAGCACCTACGTTGCCGTCGAGCGCGAGCTGGCCGAGTCCGCCCTGGCGCAGCTGAACGGCGGTCGCCTGAAGGGGCGCACCTTCCGCGCCCGTCGCATCAGCGGTTGACGGTCTGACGGCGAACGTTGGGTCATCACGCTGGTCGAAAGCACGCTTTTTGACTCATCAACAGGACGATGGCCCATGAAACGACTCTTTCAGTTTTCCTATTTCCTGGTGTTGGCGCTGTGGCTGGCAGGATGCGCCGCCGTTGAACGTTCCCCCGACGCCGAAGCGGCACTCGGCGAACTGCCGGCCAGCTACCGCGGCGAGCTGCCCTGCGCCGACTGCGCGGGCATTCACTATCAGATCTCGCTGTTCCCCGATGGCGTCTACACGCTGTCGGCGGTCTACCTCGGTACCGATGAGCCGCGTCGCCTTCACGAGCAGGGGGAGTGGGCGCTGAACGCCGGCGGCGACATCCTGACGCTGGCGGGCGGCGACCAGGGACCGCGCCAGTGGCGGATCGTCGACGAGGGCAACGGCCTTGAGATGCTCGATCTCGAGGGCCACGCCATCGACTCCTCGCTGAACTACCGCGTGCAGCGCACCGGCCAGTTCGTCTCCGAGCCGCTGGAAAACCGCTACTGGAAGCTGATCGAGCTGGGCGGCGAGCCCGTCGACATGACCGAGGGCACGCGCGAGCCGCACCTGGTCTTCCACGGCGAGCAGGGGCGGCTGGCGGGCTTCGGCGGCTGCAACCGGCTGACCGGGGAGTACCGGCGCGAGGGCGATAGCCTGAGCATCGGCAACGTGGCGAGCACGCTCATGGCCTGCGTCCCGGGCAACGATCTCGAACCGCGTTTCCAGGCCATGCTCGAGAACGTGGCCGGCTATCGGGTGCGGGCCGACCGGCTGGAGCTGCTCGACGCTGGGGGCGAGGTGCTGGCGCGGTTCGAGGTGCGTCATCTGACCTGAAGGGGCTAGCGGCCGTCGGCGAGGTGCTGGCGGCTCTTTCCACGTTCCATGCCCAGCGGTTTCGCCCTCCGCTCCGAGGCCCTATTGGTCGACGGGGGACCCGGCGGGCGCCGCAAGCCAGCGGCGGACCTCCTCGCGCAGTCGCTCGATAGCGGTCTCGCCCAGCTCGGCGCCGGCCGGCGCCATCTCGATGCCGAGGATCCGGATGCCGGCCCGGCACAGGCCCAGCGCCTCGACCAGTGCCAGGGCCTCGGCCAAACCGATGCCGTGGGACGACACGCTCCCGACCTCCACGGGGAGCTCCTCGGGCGAGAAGGCCATGACCGTGCCGGGCGGCCCCTGGCCGCGCATGGCATCCAGCAGCAGCAGGCGGTCGCCCGCCGTCAGGGGGTGGAGGAACAGGTCGCTGGGCTGGCCGAGGCGGTCCACCGTCACATCGCGCCGGGCAGCCAGCTCGGTGGAGAGCCGCTCGGCGGCGAGCCAGCCGAGGCGGTCGGGGCCCCTGGGCGAGCCGAGCCCGAACAGGTAGGCCTGGCCCACGGCACCGGACGCTCGCGGCTCATCCACGATCGGCACGGAAGTCGAGGAAGTGGGTGGCGCAGGAAATGCAGGGGTCGTAGTTGCGGATCACCATCTCCCCGTGGAGCCGCAGGGCGTCGTCGTCGCGGTCGAGACCGAAGCGGGTCAGCGCCGCGGCCAGGTCCTCCTCCATGCGGGCCTGGTTCTGGCTGGTCGGCGGCACGATGCGGGCGCTCTCGACCAGGCCTCGCGCGTCGAGCGCGTAGCGATGCCAGAGGATGCCCCGCGGCGCCTCGGTGCAGCCGACCCCGGTGCCGGCACGGGGCGTGGTCTCGGCATGGGGCGCCGCGGCGGGGGCGTAGTCCTCGATGAGCCGCAGCGCCTCGTCCAGGGCGAGGTGCATCTCCACCGCCCGGGCGACGATGCTGTGGAACATGTTGCGGCTGGGGAAGCGGATCCCGTTCGCCGCGAGCCGCTCGCGCAGCGCGTCCGGCAGCCGGTCGAGGTTGTTGTTGAGCCGGGCCAGCGGCCCCACCAGGTAGGGTCGCCCGTCGAGCAGGGCGTGCAGGGCCGTGGAGTGGGGCACCTGGAACTCCTTCACGTGTCGCTCGAAGGCCTCCACGGGAATGTCCAGCCCGCGGTCCGAGACGATCCGTCCCGCGGTGATGGGGTAGTCCCCCGGGTGGCGCAGCGAGACCGAGGCGAAGTCCTGGTCGTCCTCGGGCAGCGGCAGGCCGGCCACCCAGTCGATCAGCGCCAGGGACTCGGCCCGACTCGCCTCGAGCCGGGCCCGCAGCGCGGCGATGGCGGCGGCGTCGGGGGCGCGGAAGAAGCCCCCGGGGCAGACGCCGACCGGGTGCACCGAGCGGCCGCCGAAGGTCTGCATGATGGCGTTGCCGAGCCCCTGCAGGCGCAGGCCGCGGCGCACCTCGTCGGGATAGCGGGTGGCCATGGCCGGGGCGCTGTCGAAGCCCAGGAAGTCCGGGGCGGCCAGCAGGTGGATGTGCAGGGCGTGGCTCTGCAGCCACTCGCCGCAGTACATCACCCGCCGCATGCGCGTCACCCAGGGAGAGGGGGTGATGCCGAGGATCGCCTCGAGCGCGGCCACGGCGGTCATCTGGTAGGCCACCGGGCAGATGCCGCAGATGCGCGCCACGCCGTCGATCACCTCCTGGGCGCCGCGCCCCTCCAGCAGCTTCTCGAACAGCCGCGGTGGCTCGAAGATGCGCAGCTTGAGGGTCTCGAGGCGCCCCTCGCGGACGCGGATCTCCAGCCCGCCTTCGCCCTCGACCCGGGCCAGGACCGGCACATGGATCTCCCCGCTGCGCTTGTCGTCGTTCATGGCGTCTCCTCGTCGCCGCTGCGCTGGATCACCCGGGCCTGCCAGTCCCGGCCGGCATCATGGAAGGCGGGCGCCTGGTTGTTGATGAACAGCAGACGGCGGGCGATCTCGTCGGGCGGCATGCCGCTGTCCGCCAGGTAGCTGGCGAGGGCCGCGGCATTGGCCTGGACGGCGGGGCCGTAGCAGGCGTAGCAGCCGCGCTGCCAGCGCGGGCAGAGCGCCCCGCAGCCGGTGCCGGTGACCGGCCCCAGGCAGGGCGTGCCCTGGGCGACCATCACGCAGACCGCCTGGCGGCGCTTGCACTCGGTGCACACCGCGGCGTGATCCACGTAGGGAAGGTGGCCGGCCAGCAGCGCCTGGGCCGCGCCGAGCACCTGCTCGCCGTTGACCGGGCAGCCCCACAGCTCCAGGTCGACCCGCACGGTCCTGGCGATGGGGGTGGAGTCGGCCATCAGGTCGATGTCCTCGGGGCTGGCGTAGACGCCCTCGATCCAGGCCTGGCCGTCGGCGAGGTTGCGCAGCGCCTGCAGCCCGCCGGCGGTGGCGCAGGCGCCGATGGTGACCAGGTAGCGGCTGCGCTCGCGGATGCCGCGCAGCCGGGCGGCGTCCGTGGAGGTGGCGACGCTGCCCTCGATGAAGGCGATGTCGGCCTCGGCCGACTCGTCCACCGGGCCGGCCTCGGCGAAGTGCAGGATGTCGACGTGCTCGGCCAGGGCCAGCAGCGGCTCGCCCAGGTTGAGGAAGGCGAGCTGGCAGCCGTCGCAGGAGCTGAACTTGTGTACGGCGATGCGCGGGCGTCGGTGCGGCGTGATCATCGGCAAGCCTCCCGGTCAGATGCCTCGGTGGGCCAGGTAGGGGGCGACCTCGGCCCAGGAGAACACCGGCCCGTCGCGGCAGACGAACTTGGGGCCCAGCTGGCAGCGCCCGCAGGCGCCCAGGGCGCAGTGCATGTTGCGCTCCATGCTCAGCCAGATCCGCCGGGCCGGCACGCGGCGCCGGTCCATCTCCCGCACCACGGCCTTCATCATGCCCTCCGGCCCGCACAGGAACACCGTGCAACGCGCGGGATCGATGTCGATGCGGTCGAAGAACTGGGTCACCGGACCGACATGGAAGGGCCAGAGGCTGTCGCCGGTGTCGGCGGTCAGATAGACCTCGACGTCGGGATGCCGGCGCCAGGTGTCGTAGCGCTCCCGCCAGAGCAGGTCGTGGGCATGCTTGACGCCCTGCACGATGTAGAGGCGCCCGTAGCGGGCGCGGCGGCGCAGGGCGAACTCGATCAGCGAGACCGCGGGCGCGCAGCCGAGCCCGCCGGTGACGATCACCAGGTCGGTGCCCTCGGCCGATTCCGCCGGCCAGCCGCGGCCGTAGGGGCCGCGCAGGCCCAGCCGGTCGCCGACCTCGAGGCGCCCCAGGTTGCGGGTCAGCGAGCCGAGCTGACGGATGGTGTGGTCGATGGTCTGCCGGTCCTCGGGATCGGAGACGATGGAGATCGGCGCCTCGCCCATGCCGGGCAGGCAGAGCATGTTGAACTGGCCCAGCGCGAAGCGGTAGCCGGCCTGCACCGCGGGGTCGGTGAAGCGCAGCCGCAGGCTGAACATCTCGGGGGTCTCGTCCTTGCGGTCGACAACCACGGCCTCGCGGGGCAGCAGGGCGCTAGTCATCCTTGCCCTCCCGGCGGTTGGGGGCGGGCGCCTGGCCTTGTGCCTTACTCGGCACGGTCCCGGGCACCCGGCCCGGCGTGGGGGCGGGCGCCTCGTCCGGCGCGTTGGTGGGCGCCTGAGAGAGCGCGGCCAGCTCCTCTGTGACGTCGATGCCCACCGGGCACCAGGCGATGCAGCGGCCGCAGCCCACGCAGCCGCTGCGCCCGTACTGCGCCACCCAGGTGCCGAACTTGTGGGTCAGCCACTGGCGATAGCGCTGGGGCCGTTCGGCGCGGATGACGGTGCCGTGGATGTAGCTGTGGTCGGGGTTGAAGCAGGTCTCCCACTGCCGGACGTGGCTGGCCTCGCGGCCGTCCAGCGAGATGGCGTCGACGTGGGTCTGGCAGAAGCAGGTGGGGCACACCGCGGTGCAGTTGCCGCAGGTCAGGCAGCGGTCGTCCAGGTCCTGCCAGTGCGGGTGCGCCACCGCTGCCTGCAGCTGCTCGGGCAGCGAGCCGGCAGGCAGGCGGCGGTGCTGCTGGTCGGCGGCGCGTGCGAGGCCGGCCTCGACCTCGGCGAGCGCCTCGGCGGTGGCCTCGCTGGTGTCCAGGGTGGCGAGCAGTTCCCGGCCGCGGTCGGTATGGGCCTCCACCACGAAGCCGTCGTCGAGCTCCCCCAGCGCCAGGTCGTGGCCATGGGTCACCCTCGGCCCGTCGCCGGTGGCGGTGCAGAAGCAGGTGGCCGCCGAGCGCGCGCAGTTCACGGCGACCAGGAACAGGTTCTCGCGCCGGGCCCGATAGTGGGGGTCGGGGGCGGCGCCATGCAGGAAGTGGCGATCGTGGATCGCCAGGGCCGCCAGGTCGCAGGCCCGCACGCCGATCACCGCGGTGGGGCGCGCCTCGGGGAGCCGCTCGCGGAACACCAGGGTGCCGTCGTCCCGGGTCTCGCTGGTCCACAGGGTTTCCCGCGGCGCGAAGGTCAGCGGCTTGAGTGCCTGGGGGCCGGTGGCCCAGTCGAAGTAGCGGTCCGAGGACGAGGCCGCGAGCCGGTAGCGGCCGGGGGCCTGGTCGTCAGTGATCCCGCGGGGCAGGGCCTCGACGGAGGCCAGGGCGTCGAAGACGATGGCGTGGTCGCGGACCTGGGGGCCGATGACGTCATAGCCCGCCTCCTCGAGCCGCGCGAGCAGCGACGGGAAGCGGTCCCGGGCGAGAAAGCGCTGTACCTTCATGGATCCTCCTGCGGCGGCCTCGATCGGTCCGCCTAGCAGATCCGCGGCAGCGGATCGTCCTCCAGCTCCAGCAGGGGCCGCTCCCCGCCCCAGTCGTTGACCAGCAGCACCCGGTCGTGGTCCGCCACGAGGGTGCCGATGCGCGCCGCCGAGCGTCCCTTGGGCAGGGCCCGCCAGCGGTCCAGGGCCTCCGCGGCCGCCTCGGCGGCGACGATCGCCACCACCCGACCCTCGCAGGGCAGGTAGAGGGGATCGAAGCCGAGCATCTCGCACACGCTGCGCACGCCGCCGCGGATCGGGATCCGCTCCTCTTCGAGACGGATGCCCAGGCCGGTGGCCCGCCGCACCTCGTGCAGCACCGTGGCCAGCCCGCCGCGGGTGGGGTCGCGCATGAAGCGCAGTCCCGCCAGGGGCAGCAGCGTTCGGGTCAGGGGCAGCACGCTGGCGCTGTCCGATTCGATATCCCCGCTCAGGCCGAATGCCTCCCGGGCCAGCATCACCGCGACGCCGTGGTCACCCACCGGCCCGCTGACCAGCACGGCGTCGCCGGCCCGGATGGCCGAGGGGCCGAGGGCGAGGTGGCGCGGCCGTATGCCGATTCCCGAGACACCGAAGTAGAGCCCGTCGCACAGCCCCCGGGGCAGGACCTTGGTGTCGCCGGCCGCCACCTGCACGCCGCAGGCCCGCGCGGCCTCGGCCAGGCTAGCGACGACCCGCTCCAGCGTCGCCAGGGACAGGCCTTCCTCTAGGAAGGCGTTGACGGTCAGGTAGCGGGCCGTCGCCCCGGCGACGGCCAGGTCGTTGACCGTGCCGTGGACCGCCAGCCGGCCGATGTCGCCGCCGGGAAAGCACAGCGGCTGCACCGTGACCCCGTCGCTGCTCACGGCCAGCGCCTCGTCGTCGGCCAGGCGGTCGGGCAGCCAGGCGGCGTCGGCGAGCGGGGCCAGGCAGGGATTGCCCAGATGGCGAACGAAGACCGCGTCGATCAGCTCGCGCATGCGCCGGCCGCCGTTGCCGTGGGCGAGGGTGATGGTGTCGGGCGTCGTCACTCACTGCTCCTCATCATGGGATGTCCGGGCGCTGTCGTCCGACCGATATGCTCGATGACCTGGCCGACGCTGACGGCGGCGTCGTTGCAGGGCAGGCGCTCGTGGAGCAGTACCTCGAAGCCGTCGGCCGCCAGGCCGGCGGCGGCGAGCTCGGTCAGGCGGCGGTTCTGGAACACCCCGCCGCTCAGGCCGACCGTGGCGATCCCGCTGGCCTCGCGGGCCGCCCGGGCCTGGTGGCGCAGGCTCTCTGCCAGGGTCGAATGCAGGTCCGCGGCGCGCTCGGCCGGCGAGCGGCGGGCGTCGGCGAGGTGGCGCACCAGCGGGCGCCAGTCGACGCGCAGCACCCCGCTGTCGTCGCGGGCCAGGGGCAGGGCCAGCGCCCGTCCTTCCCCCTCGGCCAGGGCCTCGACCTGCATGGCCGCCTGGGCCTCGAAGCTCGCGTGGTTAAGCCCCAGCAGCAGGGCGGCGGCGGCATCGAACAGCCGGCCCACCGCGCTGCAGGACGGGCTGTTGAGCCGCCGCCGCCAGGCCTGGTGGAGCAGCGCGAGCTCGTCTTCGGCGACGCCCTCGGGGCGCCAGTCGAGGCCGGCCTGCCAGCCGAGCAGGGCCGCCAGGCGCCAGGGCGCGCGGATGGCCGCCTCCCCGCCGGTCAGGGCGAAGGGCAACAGCGAGGCATGGCGTCGCCACCGGCCCGGCCGCCCCAGCAGGGCCTCGCCGCCCCACAGGGTGCCGTCGTCGCCCAGCCCGGTGCCGTCCCAGGTGAACACCAGCAGCGTCTCGTCGAGGCGGCCATGCTCGCCGCACAGGGCGGCGGCATGGGCGTGGTGATGGGCCACGCCGTGGCGGGGCAGGCCGCTGTCCCGTGCCCAGCGGGTGCCGTGGTAGTCGGGGTGCCGGTCGTGAAGGACGGCCTCGGGGCGTACGCCGTAGGACGCGCCAAGGCGCTCGGCCATGTCCGCGAAGGCCTGCTGGGCGCGCAGGCCGTCCAGATCGCCAAGGTGCGGCGACAGCACCAGGCGCTGCCCCCAGGCCAGGGCGAGGGTGGCCTTCTGGTGGGCGCCCGTGGCCAGCACCGGGGCCGACAGCGGCGCGGGAAGGGTAAGTTCCAGCGGCGTCGCGCCGCGGCCGAGGCGCAGCGGCCGCGCCCGGTCGGCGATCACCCGGCGGACGCCGTCATCGACGGCGTGCCGAATCTCGCGATCGTGATGCAGGAAGGCGTCGGCGATCTTGCCGAGGTGTGCCTCGGCGGTGGCGGCGTCGGTGACGATCGGGTCGCCGCCTGGATTGGCGGAGGTGGCGACCAGGGGGCGGTCCAGCGCCTGCAGCAACAGGTGATGGAGCGGCGCATAGGGCAGCAGGGCGCCGACCTCGCCGAGGCTTGGGGCGATGCCTGCCGCGAGGCTATGCTTCTCGCACAGCGCCACCAGCACGATGGGGCGCTCGTCGCTCGTCAGGGCCCGGGCGGCGACCGGCTCGACGACCGCGTGGCGTCGCACCGCGTCCAGGCCGTCGGCGCCGGTCCATGGAAACATCACCGCGAATGGCTTGTCCGGGCGATGCTTGCGGGCGCGCAGGCGCGCCACCGCCTCGGGACGGCCGGCATCGGCCATCAGGTGATAGCCGCCCACGCCCTTGACGGCGACGATCCGGCCCTCGGCCAGGGCGGCGACGGCCGCCGCCAGGGCCGCTTCGTTGCCCGGGATCTCCCGGTCGCCGCCCACCCAGCGCAGCCGCGGCCCGCAGTCGGGACAGCCGATGGACTGGGCATGGAAGCGGCGATCCTCGGGATCCTCGTATTCCCGCCGGCAGGCGGCGCACAGCGGGAAGGCCGCCAGGCTGGTGCGGGCTCGATCGTAGGGCAGCGCCTCGATCACGCTGTAGCGCGGTCCGCACTGGTCGCAGTGGGTGAAGGGATAGCGGTGGCGGCGATCGGCGGGGTCGGCCATCTCCGCGAGGCAGGCCGCGCAGACCGGCAGGTCCCGCGGCAGCGGGCCGGGGGCGTCGCCGTCGCTTGCCAGGATCGTGAAGGGGCGCGACAGCTCGGCGGTGATATCCCGGCTCTCGGTGATGCGCGGAGCGGCGCGGGGCGGGGCCTCGTCGACCAGGGCGCGGGCGAAGCGCGCCAGGTGCGCCGGCGGCCCCTGGGCCTCGACCACCACCCGGCCGCCCTGATTGCGGACCCGTCCCGCCAGGTCCAGGCGGTGGGCCAGGCGATGGACGAAGGGCCGGAAGCCGACGCCCTGGACGCCCCCCTCGAGCACCCAGCGGCGCGCCGCCTCGGGGCCCTCCACGGTCAGGGGCACGGCCGGCGGCGACGCGTCCGGCGGCTCCGGATCGGTGACGCCGCCGCTCCACCAGAGGCGACAGGCGCCCTCCTCGGAAACCATGCAGGGCCCCACCGGGCTCTCCGGGCGGCAGGCGCGGCCGTATAGCCGGCACTGCGGTGGCCGGATCCGGCCCAGCACGACCCCCGCGCAGTCGCATCCCGGTGGCATCTCGCCGCGCCGTCGATAGGCGGCCTCGAGCGCCTCCGGGAAGCGGCGCCGGGCGTCGCGCTCGGCCAGGGCATCGCCGCAGGCATAGCCCGAGCCGGGCAGGACGCCAATGCCGCGCCACTGCGCCGGGCCGACCGCGAAGCGCTCGGCCAGCAGCGCACGGGCTCGTGGGTTGCCGGCGGCGCCGACGCACTGCGGGTAGGCGTTGTCGAGCCGCGCTTGCCCCTCGGCGACCTGGACCAGCACCGCATGCAGGCCGGCCAGGATCAGCGCCGGCGTGAAGCCGGCCACCGCGGTGGGCAGGCCGTGGTCCTCGGGGACGAAGCGCCACTGGTCGGCGCCCATCAGGGTGGCGACGTGGCCGGGGGCGATCAGGGCGTCGAAGTCGGGACGCTCGCCGTCGAGCAGATGGGCTACCGCCGGCCAGGTCTGGCGGGCGCTGAGCAGCAGCAGCAGGTTGTCGGGCAGGTCCGGGCGGGAGAACAGGGCGGCGACCGGGGCCGTGGTGGTCTCGAAGCCGGCAACGAAGAACACCACCCGGGCCTCGGGATGCCGGCGGGCCAGCGCCAGCGCCTCGGCTGGCGAGGCCACCGGCTGGACCCGGCCACCGCGGGCGCGCGCCACCTGCAGCGAGCGGGGCTCGCGGCGGGGGGCGTTGCAGGGCACCCTCACCATGTCGCCGAAGGTGGCGACGATCACGCCCTCGGTCAGGCTGAGGGCAATGGCGGTGTGAATGTCCTCTTCGGGGCAGACGCAGACCGGGCAGCCCGGCCCGGGAATCAGCTCCAGGTAGTCGGGCAGCACCTTGCGCAGGCCGGACTGGGTGATGGTGCGCTCATGGCCGCCGCAGACGTTCATCACCCGCAGCCGCCCCGAGGCGGGCCGCGGCAGGGCGCGCAGGCGCGCGAGCCAGTCGCCGGGTGACGCCGCCATGGGTCAGGCCGGGCTCCGGGGCCGGGTCAGGAGGTCGCCGCCCGCGTGGGCGGCGACCGGGTGGAAGACGGAGCGGCGCCGTTCGGCCAGGCGGGCCTCGAGCCACGCGAGCCAGCCGTCGATCCGACCGGCACTGGCGCTGACCTCGAGCACGGGGGCGGGGCAGGCGAGGCGCCGCACATGCGCTGCCACGGCCTCGACGGCGAAGTCGTCGAGCACCGCCAACAGGTCGCACTTGGTGACCAGCACCAGATCGCTGGCGCGGAACATGACCGGATACTTCAGCGGCTTGTCGTCGCCCTCCGGGGTCGAGAGCAGGGTGACGCTGGCATGCTGGCCGAGATCGAAGCTCGCCGGGCAGACCAGGTTGCCGACGTTCTCGATGAACAGCAGGTCCAGCGCCTCGAGGGACAGCGCGTGCAGGGCATCGTGGATCATCGCCGCGTCGAGGTGGCAGGCGCTGCCGGTGGTGATCTGCACCGCCGGCACCCCCTTGGCGCGGATGCGGCGGGCGTCGTTCTCGGTCTCCAGGTCGCCCTCGATCACCGCCAGGCGGTGCCGGTCCCCCAGCGCCTCGATGGTGGCCTCCAGCAGGCGGGTCTTGCCGGCGCCGGGCGAGGACATCAGGTTGACCACCAGCACGCCGGCGGCATCGAAGTGCGCGCGGTTGTGGTGCGCGAGGCGGTCGTTGCGGGTCTTCAGGCTCGCCAGCACCTCGACGGTCCGGTCGTCGCGTGCGGGGCCGTGGCGGTCGGGCAGGGCGCAGCCGCAGGTCTCACACATGAGGCGCCTCCTGGTCATGCCGCGGTGACGGATCGGCCGCAAGCCCCACGCTCTCCAGCAGCAGTTCGTCGCCGGCGATCAGGCGGGTCCGCCACTCGCCGCAGCGGGGGCAGCCGAGGTCGGTGGCGAGCGCTTCGCTATCCCGGCCACAGGCGGGGCAGTGCACGCGCACGGGGCAGGGGATCAGCTCGAGGCGGGCCCCTTCGGCGAGGGTGTGGCGGGCGGCGAACGGGAAGGCCGTTTCCATCAGCGCGGGCTCGGCGCCGGAGAGGGGGCCGAGGCGCAGGCTGACTCGCCGGACCCGGGGGGCGCCATGCCGCTCGGCGACCCGACAGGCCTGGTCGACGAGCGACCGGCACAGGCTCAGCTCATGCATGGCCCGCCCCTTCGCCGCTCGCGGCGGCGTCCGCCTCGTCGAGCAGCCGCCAGGTGGCCAGGGCCTCCTGCGGGTCGAGGCGCTGGAACGCATAGCCGACGTGCACGATGACGTAGTCGCCCACCGCGAGGGGCTGGTCCTGGACCAGCATCAGGTCGATGTCGCGCTCGATGCCGCGGCAGGCGGCACGGGCGACGGCACCCTCGATCCGGGTGATGCGCATGGGGATGGCCAGGCACATGGTGGCCCCTCGCTGTCTTCCCAGTCGCCGGCCGTGAGGCGTCGGGATGCCCCGACGGGGACGGCGACCTACTGAGAAGCACTATAGAAGAGGGGGAAGGAGACCGAAACGCAGCGCGGTCCACGGTGCGGCAGGCGCCAACGACAGCGGCCGGCTCCCTCGGGAGCCGGCCGCTTTCTTGCGTGCCTCTGGCTGGAGCGGGCGGCGTCGCGCGCCGCCGGGCTCAGGGCAGTTCGGCGCTGTGATAGACGTTCTGCACGTCGTCCGCGTCGTTGAGCATGTCCAGCAGCTTCTCGAACAGCGCCACGTCGTCGCCTTCCACCGGGGTGGTGGCCTGGGGCAGGAACTGGATCTCGTCGGTCTCGAAGTCCAGCTCGCCGAAGGCATCGATCAGCGCCTGCTTGGCCTTGGCGTACTCGGTGTGCGGGGCGAAGACGGTGATGTGGCCGTCCTCGTTCTCGATGTCGGTGACGTCGACGTCGGCCTCCATCAGCGCCTCGAGCACGGCTTCCTCATCGCTGCCCTGGAAGGCCAGGATGGCGCAGTGGTCGAACATGTGGCTGACGCTGCCCGGCGTGCCCAGCTTGCCCTTGGACTTGTTGAAGCAGGTGCGCACGTCGCCGATGGTGCGGTTCGGGTTGTCGGTCAGGCACTCGACGATGACCATGGCGTTGCCCGGGCCGAAGCCCTCGTAGCGCGCCGGCTCGTAGTCTTCGCCGCCGACGCCGGTGGCCTTGTCCAGCGCCTTCTCGATCACGTGGGACGGCACCTGATCCTTCTTGGCGCGCTCGATCAGGCCGCGCAGCGCCAGGTTGCCGTTGGGGTCGGCACCGCCCTGCTTGGCGCAGACGTAGATCTCGCGGCCATACTTGCTGTAGACCTTGGTCTTGGCGGCGGCCGTCTTGGCCATGGATTCCTTGCGGTTCTGGAAGGCCCTGCCCATTGCATTTTCCTGTTGCGACTGTTCTCGGCCATGGATTCTACGAGACAGCGGGCGCCGGTGACAGCCCTGATTTTTCCCGCCGCCGGCGTCTACACTGGCCTCAGGCCAACCGCTGGAGTCCGTCGCATGGATCATCACGCCTATCGCCAGGCCCTCGCCGAACGCCTGGCCGGCAGCGAGCTGCCGGTGCCCGAGGCCGAGCTCGACGCCCGCTGCCGGCGCCTGCGCGAGGCCATGGCCGAGGCCGGCCTGGACGCGCTGCTGCTCACCGATCCCGCCGATCTCTACTATCTCACCGGCTATCACACCTTCGAGGTCTCGGTGCACGCCTGTCTGGTGGTCGACGCCGCGCGCCTGGTGCTGCAGGTGCCGTCCATCGAGACCGGCCCGGCGGTGGTCACCGCCCGGGTCGACGAGGTGCTCGGCTATCGCTGGGAGAGTCCGGAGGAGGTGATCGCGCCGCTGGCCGAGACCCTGGCGGCGCATCGCGCCATCGGCCTCGACCCCATGAGCGCCGGGCTGCGTCACGGCGTGCTGGCGCCGCTTCAGGCGCGGCTCGGCGCCGAGCGTTTCCGCGACGACGGCGGGGCCCTGGTCGATGCGCTGCGGCTGGTGAAGAGCCCGCTGGAGCTCGACTGCCTGCGCGAGAGCGCCCGAATCACCGGGCTCGGCATCCGCGCCGCCCGTGAGGTCATCGCGCCCGGCGTCACCGACGACGCGGTGGCCGCCGAGGGCGCCCGGGCGATGCTGACGGCGGGCAGCGAGTTCATGAGCCTGCAGCCCATCGTCACCGTGGGGCCGCGCTCCGGCACCATCCACCTCAACCACAAGCGGCGCACCATTGGCGCCGGCGAGCCGGTGTTCCTGGAGTTCGGCTCGGCCTGGGAGCGCTATACGGCGCCGATGATGAGCACCGTCGTGGCCGGCCGCGCCGACGACGAGATGCGCCGGCTGCACGACGCCTGCCGGGCCGCCTTCGAGGCCCTGTGCGCGGCGATGCGGCCGGGCAATACCTTCGATGACGCGGCCCGGGCCGGCGAGGCGGCCATCGCCGGCATGGGCGAAGGAATCGCCGAGCGGGCCTTCTTCTCCGGCGTCTTCGGCTACTCGGTGGGCGCCCAGTTTCCGCCCAGCTGGGTCGAGGGCACGGGATATATCGCCCGCGGCCAGGCGCGGGAGCTCGAGGCGGACATGGTCTTCCACCTGCCGCTGTGCCTGCGCCTGCCGGGGCGCTTCGGCATGGGGGTGAGCGACACCGTGCGCGTCACCCCGAATGGCGGGGAGCCGCTCACCGACAACGACTGGCAGTTGCACGAGCGGCCTTGAAGCGCGCGCGAGTGCCCCCATTGTGGTTTAAGTTAGCAAGCTATTCATTGAATCTGGAGGTAGCATGCAGGTCGTCACTCTCAAGGCTCCGGGCGGGCTCGATCATCTCGAACTCGGCGAACAGGCGGCACCCGGCGATCCCGGCCCCGGCGAGATTCGCTTGCGCCTGCACGCCAGCTCGCTCAACTTCCACGACTACGGCGTGGTGGCCGGTGCGATGCCCACCGAGGACGGGCGCATCCCGATGTCGGACGGCGCCGGCGAGGTCGAGGCGGTCGGCGAGGGCGTGACCGAGTTCGCCGTCGGCGATGCGGTGGTCTCCACCTTCTTCCCCGAGTGGCTGGACGGCCCGGCGCGCCACGGCGACTTCACCACCGTGCCGGGCGACGGCGTCGACGGCTACGCCCGCGAGGCGGTGGTGCGCCCGGCGACCTGCTTCACCCGCCAGCCGGCGGGCTGGTCCCATGCCCAGTCGGCGACCCTGACCACCGCCGGGCTGACCGCCTGGCGGGCGCTGGTGGGCGACGGCGGCCTCAAGGCCGGCGATACCGTGCTGGTGCTGGGCACCGGCGGCGTGTCGATCTTCGCCCTGCAGTTCGCCCGCATGATGGGCGCGCGGGTGATCGCCACCTCGTCGTCCGAGGCCAAGCTCGAGAAGCTGCGCGAGATGGGCGCCGAGCACGTCATCAACTACCGCGAGGAGCCCGAGTGGGGCCGCAAGGTGAAGGAGTTGACCGGCGGCCGGGGCGTCGACCACGTGGTCGAGGTGGGCGGCCCGGGCACCCTGGCGCAGTCCATCGAGGCGGTACGCATCGGCGGCCATATCTCGCTGATCGGCGTGCTGACCGGCCGCGGCGGCGAGGTGCCCACGGCCAAGCTGATGGCCAAGCAGGCGCGTCTGCAGGGGCTGATCGTCGGCAGCCGCACCCAGCAGCAGGAAATGATCCGCGCCGTCGAGGCCAACGGCATGGTGCCGGTGATCGATCGCGAGTTCCCGCTCGGCGAGATCGCCGACGCCTTCCGCCACCAGGAAGCCGGCCGCCACTTCGGCAAGATCTGCCTGACCTGGTAACTTCGCCCGCCTGACATCGCGGGTAATCCCCATGCGCCGCCGCGCCCTTGCCGGGTGTCGGCGGCGCGCGCATTCTGGGGGCATGCCCGCTGTCCTGAGGTGCCGATGTTCCGCTTCTTCGAGACCCTGGTCGATCCCTATCCCGAGCGCGAGATGGGCGTGCCGCCGCGCGGGCTGTTCGCCTTCATCCGCTTCTATTCGCGCCCGGTGGCGGGGCTGCTGGTGGCCATGTCGGTGGTCGCGGGGCTGGTCTCGGCGGTGGAACTGGTGTTCTTCCACAGCATGGGCCAGCTGGTCGACTGGCTCTCCAGCGCCGAGCGCGAGGGCTTCTTCGCCGCCCACGGCTGGCGCCTGGCGGGGCTGGCGGCGCTGGTGCTGTTGGGCCTGCCGTTGCTGGTGCTGCTGCGCTCGCTGCTGACCCACCAGGGCATCTTCGGCAACTATCCGATGCTCGGCCGCTGGCTGTCGCACCGCCAGATGCTGGCCCAGAGCATGGCCTTCTTTCAGGATGAGTTCGCCGGCCGCGTGTCCCAGAAGGTGATGCAGACGGCGCTGGCGATCCGCGAGACGGTCATGAAGCTGATGGATCTGCTGGTCTACGTGGTCGTCTACTTCGTCGGCGCCATGTGGCTGCTGGGCAGCGCCGAGCCCTGGCTGGTGGCGCCGCTGGTGCTGTGGCTGGCCGGCTATATCGCCCTGATGCGGTTCTTCGTGCCGCGGCTGCGCGCGGTGTCCATGGCCCAGGCCGACGCCCGGGCGCACATGACCGGGCGCATCGTCGACAGCTACAGCAACATCCAGACCATCAAGCTGTTCGCCGACCGCCGCCGCGAGGAGGCCTACGCCCGCGACGCCATGGAAGGTTTCATGACCACGGTTCACGGCCAGATGCGCCTGGCCACCTGGCTGTCGGTGTCGCTGACCGCGCTCAACTCGCTGCTGCTGGCCTCGGTGGCGACGCTGGCCATCGGCGCCTGGTACCTGGAGATGGTGTCGCTGGGGGTGATCGCGGTGGCCATCGCCCTGGTGATGCGCATCCGCTTCATGTCCGACTGGATCCTGTGGGAGGTGGCGAGCCTGTTCGAGAACATCGGCACCGTGCAGGACGGCATCAACACCATCGCCCGGGAGCCGGCGGTGCAGGACGCGCCGGACGCGGGCGAGCTTTCCGTGAGCCGCGGCGAGATCCGCTTCGAGGCGCTGCGCTTCGGCTACGAGCGCCCCGGGACGGCGCTGGAACGACCGGTGTTCGACGGCTTCGACCTGACCATCGCCCCGGGCGAGAAGGTCGGGCTGATCGGCCGCTCCGGGGCCGGCAAGTCGACGCTCGCCCACCTGCTGCTGCGCTTCTACGACCTGCAGGGCGGGCGCATCCTGATCGACGGCCAGGACATCGCCGGCGTCACCCAGGAGTCGCTGCGCCGCCACATCGGCATGGTCACCCAGGACACCTCGCTGCTGCACCGCTCGGTGCGCGACAACATCCGCTATGGCAGCCCCGAGGCCGACGACGAGGCGATCATGCGGGTGGTGCGCCAGGCCCATGCCGACGGCTTCCTCGACGAGCTGGTCGACCCCAAGGGGCGGCGCGGCCTGGACGCCCACGTCGGCGAGCGCGGCGTGAAGCTCTCCGGCGGCCAGCGCCAGCGCATCGCCATCGCCCGGGTGCTGCTCAAGAACGCGCCGCTGCTGGTGCTCGATGAGGCCACCTCGGCGTTGGACTCGGAGGTCGAGGCGGCCATCCAGGAGCAGCTCTACGCGCTGATGGCGGGCAAGACGGTGATTGCCATCGCCCACCGGCTGTCGACCATCGCCATGCTCGACCGGCTGGTGGTGGTCGACGAGGGGCGCATCGTCGAGGTCGGCAGCCACCGCGAGCTGCTGGCCCGCGACGGCCTCTACGCGGCGCTGTGGCGGCGCCAGTCCGGCGGCTTCCTGGGGCTCGAGTGCGACGAGGCCGAGGCCACTCGCGCCGAATCCGCCGCGGAGCGCTGAGCGTCTCCTCGACGGGCGACTGCTTCACCCCGCGTCGGGCGAGCGTGCCATCAGGGCCGACAGCGAGCACCGCTGGCGCCCGTCGGCATCGAAGTTGTCCGGCGACAGCCAGTGCCGGAGGTTCGTCTCGATGGCCGGCCATTCGGCGTCGAGCATCGAGAACCAGGCGGTATCCCGATTGTGCCCGAGCACTACGCGGTGCTGGCGAAAGATGCCCTCGAAGCGAAAGCCCAGCCGCGTGGCGGCCCGCCGGGAAGGGGCATTGAGGGCGTCGCACTTCCACTCGCAGCGGCGGTAGCCCAAGGCGAAGGCGTGTCGCATCATCAGCGCCATGGCCTCGGTGGCGGCCGGCGTACGCTGCAGACGCGGCGAGAAATGGAGATGGCCGATCTCGATGCTGCCGTGTTCGGGCACGATGTGCAGATAGGCGGCCACTCCCACCGCTCGCCCGCTGTCCCGCTCGACGATGGCATGGAAACGCGGGTCGCGGTGATCGGCCTGGGCGGCGAGCCAGGCATCGAACCCCGTCCTGTCCTCGTAGGGCATGCCGCCGAGATAGGTCCAGCGCGCCTCGGGAGCGTCCCGGGGCCCCTTGCCAGACTCGCCGAGCGCAGCATACAGGGTGCCGCCGTGACGATCCGGATCCAGCGGCTCGACGCGCACCCGATCACCGCTAAGGGTGTCGCTCGCAATGGGTGTTGCGCCTTGCCATCCGTGGACCGCCTCGCCGATGGGCTGGCCGAAGGGCGTGTGCGGGCGCGTCGATGTCCCGAGTGTCTCAGTGCTCATTGTCACTCTCCGTGTCGAACAGGGTCTGGTCATAGCGTTCGGTATAACGCCCCAGTTGCCGGGCCAGAGGATCGTCGCTGGCGCCCAGCCCGGCCAGCACGCTGGCTCGATCATCCCTGGATCGGTGTTGGCCCAGCTTGGCGGTTCCCTGCAGTTCATCCAGCCGAATCCGGAAACCGACCACGCCGGCGAGCAGTCGACACCGATAGGCCTCGCTCATGAGCGTGGCGTCGTCCAGCAGGTCGGGCTCGTACCGGGCCACCAGCGCGTCCAGGGACGCCAGGGTGGCGGCATCGTCGAGGCATTCGACGATGCCGCGAGCGTGCACGACCGCATAGTGCCAGGTCGGCACCGCCGGCCCGGCAGCATACCAGTGCGGCGACACGTAGCCGTGGGGCCCGTTGAAGACCGCCAGTACCCGTCGGCCCTCCAGCTCGTGCCCGTGCGGATTGGCGCGGGCGAGGTGGCCGTAGAGGGTGCCGAGCTCGCCCTCGTCGCGCGCGAGCACCAGCGGCAGGTGGCTGACCCGCAGGCGGTCGTCGGTGAGCGTGGCGAAGCCGTGGGCGTCGATCAGCGCCCGTGCCTGCGCCAGGGGCATGCGAGTGTCGCGAGGGCGATAACCGGGGCGTGCCGGTGCCGTGTCATGCGCCGGGGGTGCCGTGTCATGCGCCGGGGAAGTCGCTGTCCTCGTGCCTTGCATGGTGATCTCCTTGGACTGAGTGGCGATGGGCGATGACAGTCTCGGAGTCTGTGGGCATAGTGGTTCCCTGATAAGAACCACTATTGGAGAAAACGATGGAACCGGTTGTTGCCGCGCGGGCCGACTGGCTCGGCGAGGCACTGGGCATGGCACTGAGCGAGGCGTCCTCGCTGCCGCTGACGCGCCGCCTGTATCGGTCGCTGCGCGACTGGGTGCAGTCTGGGCGCCTGGCCAGCGGTGCTCGGCTGCCGTCCTCCCGCCGCCTGGCGCGGGAGCTGGGCGTAGGGCGCAACACCGTGCTGGATGCCCTCGACCAGCTGGTCGCCGAGGGCTTCCTGGAGGCTCGACCCGGTGCCGGCACCTATGTGGCCGACCTGCCGTTCGGCCGTGATGAACCGATGTCGGAGATGCCGGCGGGTGACGTTGCGCCGGCGGCGTCGCTGTCAGGGCGGGGCGAGCGCCTGCTGCGACTGAGCGGCGCCTCGGCCGGGCATCACGAGGCCTTCCCGCCGGGCGTGCCGGCCCTCGACCGTTTCCCCGACGAGCTCTGGCAGCGCCTGCTTCGGCGCCACCAGCGGCGAGCCCCCGAGGCCTGGGGGGACTATCGTACCGAGGGCGGCGTGCCGGCGCTGCGCGAGGCGCTGTGCGACTACCTGCGGCTGTCGCGCTCTGTGCGCTGCCGCCCGGAGCAGGTGCTGGTGGTGCAGGGGGCCCAGCAGGGCTTCGAGCTGATCGCGCGGATGCTTGCCGATCCCGGTGAGGCGGTGTGGATGGAGGAGCCCGGCTACGGCGGCGCCCGGGCCTGCTTCGAGGCCTCCGGCCTTTCGCTGGTGCCGGCTCCGGTGGATGACGAGGGCATGAACCCGGTGCGGATGCCGGACGGCCACGGCGACCCGCGTCTGATCTACCTCACACCCTCCCATCAGTATCCCTGCGGCGTGACCATGAGCCTTGCGCGGCGACTGGCGCTGATCGAGGCGGCCGAGCAGCACGGCGCCTGGATCGTGGAGGACGACTACGACAGCGAATTCCGCTACGGCCAGCGGCCCGTCGCCGCCCTCCAGGGGCTCACCGAGGCGGCGCGGGTGATCTACGTCGGCACCCTCAGCAAGGTGCTCTATCCTGGGCTCCGGCTCGGCTATCTGGTGCTGCCGGAACCGCTGGTGGAGCCCTTCCGCCGCGCCAACGCGCGGCTGCATCGCGAGGCGCAGTATCCGGTGCAAGCGGCGCTGGGCGAGTTCATCGCCGCCGGGCATTTCTCGCGGCACGTGCGCCGCATGCGCGAGTGCTACCGCCAGCGCCAGGCGCTGCTGCGCAAGGCGCTGGCGCCCGCCGTGGCGCGGGGGCTGGTGCTGTCGGAGGGGCAGGCCGGCATGCATCTGGTGGCCTGGCTCGACGATCACGATCTCGAAGCGGCCTTGGTCGAGCGCGGAGAGGCGGCCGGCATCACCCTGGCGCCGCTGTCCGGTTTCTATCAGCGGGCGCCGGGGCGGCCGGGTCTGGTGCTGGGCTACGCCGGCACCCGCGACGCCGAGATCGAGCGCGCCGGACGCTGGCTGGCCGAGGCCTGGCTGGCGCTGATCGACGGAACTGGTTGATGGAGACGGCCGAGCCCCCGACGCCGGGCTCCACTATCCTCTGACGGGAGGCGGCCGGCTCCGAGGGACGGCGGTCGCGCGGGTCTCGAGAGGAGGGCGACATGCTCAAGGCGGTGCTGCTCGACATCAGCGGCGTGCTGCACGAGGACGGTCGGTCGCTACCCGGCGCGGTGGAGGCGGTAGCCCGGCTGCAGGCGCGAGACCTGGCGCTGCGCTTCGTCACCAACACCTCGCGCAAGACGAGTGAGCGGGTCCACGCCGAGCTGCGCGAGCTCGGTTTCGCGGTGGCGCCCGAGCAGGTCTTCACCGCGCCGGCGGCGATCCGGGCCCATCTGCTTCACCACGCACTGCGGCCCTACCTGCTGATCCATCCCGATCTCGAGCCCGAGTTCGACGGCCTCGACACCACCGATCCCGACGCCGTGGTGCTCGGCGATGCCGCGGAGAGGCTCGACTACCGCCATCTGGACGCCGCCTTCGGGCTAGTGCAGCGCGGCGCGCCGCTGATCGCCGTGGGCACCAATCGCTACTTCCGCCAGTGCGGCGAGCTGCACCTGGACGCGGGCCCCTTCGTGCGCGCCCTGGAGTACGCCGCCGACATCGAGGCCATCGTGCTCGGCAAGCCGGCCGCGGGCTTCTTCCGCGCCGCGCTGGAAGACGCCGGCGTAGCGCCGGAGGAGGCGCTGATGGTCGGCGATGACGTCGAATGCGACGTGGCGGCGGCGCTCGACCTGGGCCTCGAGGCCTGCCTGGTGCGCAGCGGCAAGTATCGCGAGGGCGACGAGGCGCGGGCGCCCGGGGCGGCCTGCGAGGACGACCTGGTGGCACTGGTGGCGCACCGGTTTCCCGAGTGAGCGGCGTCACTGCCACCAGGCCACGCCCAGCCCGACCAGCAGCGACAGCAGCATCGGCAGGGCGACCCGCTTGCCGAGCGCCGCGCTGCCGAGCCCGGCGGCCATGCCGGCCTTGATCACGTTGTTGACCGAGGCGGCCAGAATGATGCCGAGCACCGCCGTCGAGGGCGGGATGGCGTCCCGCGAGAGGCGGGTCAGCGACAGGGTGATGGCATCCACGTCGGCCACGCCGGAGGCCGCCGCCAGCAGGTAGATGCCGGCATCGCCGAGCCAGGTCTGGAGCCACTGGCCGAGCAGCATGATCGCCGCCAGCAGCACGCCGAACAGCAGCGCCATGCGCAGCTCCAGCGGGTTCTGGTGGCGCTCGGGGCGCTCGATGCGCGCCCCCTGGCGATGGCGGCGCCACAGCAGCAGGGCCGGCAGATAGAGCAGCAGCGTCATCAGTGCCACCGGCAGCAGCAGGCGCGGCAGCAGCGCCGGATTGATCACCAGACAGTAGAGCAGGATGCGCGGGAACATGGTGCCGCAGGCGATCAGCACGCCGGCCGCCAGCAGCGGCGCGAGGGTCGCCTGCTGACGCGACAGGCGGCTGAAGTGCAGGGTCAGGGCGGTGGAGGAGCTGAGCCCGGCGAACAGGCTGGTGAACAGGATGCCCTTGGCGGCGCCGCCGAGGCGCATGGCGAAGTAGCCGATGAAGGAGATGCCGGCGATCATCACCACCATCCACCACAGTTCGCGCGGGTTGAGCGCCTCGCCGGGGCCCAGGCCGCGGTCGGGCAGCAGCGGCAGCATCACCACCGTGATCAGCAACAGCTTCAGCCCGGCGTCCAGCTCGTGGGCCTGCAGGCGGTTCAGCAGGCCGTGGATCTCGCGCTTGTTGTCGAGGATCAGCGCGGTCACCACCGCGCAGGCCGCGGCCAGGGTCAGGTCCACGGCCACCGCCACGGCGCCGAAGCAGAAGGTCAGCAGCAGGCCGATCAGGCCGGTGATGCTGTAGTCGTGGCTCTGCGGCAGCCGCGCGCGATAGGCGCTGCCGGCCAGCGCGGCGACGACCAGCAGCAGCAGCGGAAAGGCCCATTCGGTGATGGCCTCGGAGAGCAGGGCGGCGAGGCCGCCGAGCAGGCCGACCAGGGCATGGGTGCGGATGCCGGCGATGCGCTCGCCGGCCTTCTGCTCGCGCGCCACCCAGCCGCGCTCGATGCCGATCAGGGCGCCGAGCAGCAGGGCCACGGTCAGCCGGATGGCGGTGTCGTGCCCGGCGAGAAACTGCTGGGTGACTTCTTCCATGAGACGCTCCCTGCGCGATGCCTCCCCGTTGCTTCAGCATAGGTCTTACCGACGATCGCGCCTCCAACGAGAGACGGCCCCGTGCGGGGCCGTCTGGATGGCGGATGAAGGCGCTGCCGGGTCAGTCGATGGCGTAGTCGTGCACGAACTCCAGCACCTGCACGGCGTCGTCGGCCTGCTGGGTGAAGGTGTCGATGCCGTTGCCGTCGTCGTCGATGCTGGGCACGTCGTTGAAGGACACGGCCTCGTAGAGGTTCACGTCCGCCGTGGTGTAGACGAGGGCATTGCTGGTGATCTCGCCGTCGCCGTTGATGTCCTCGCCGCCGATCGTCTCGTCGACGGTGCTCTCCTGCAGCACCGTCACCATGACGCCGTCGTAGAGGGCGGCGCGGTCATAGCTGTAGTCCGAGGAGTCGACCAGCGACGACAGCGCGCCGTCGAGCTCGACGAAGCCGGTGATGCCCATGATCTCGTCGACGGTGAGGTCGCCGGTCTTGTCTGAAGCGGCGGCGAAGGCGGCCGCGGCCAGGGTTGGCACCAGGTCGGCGGAGACCGTCATCGAGAAGCTTTCCGGAGGCTCGTCGCCGTGGGGATCGGTCGACACCGAGAGGGTGTAGCTGCTGGCGTCCGGATCGGCCTCGACCGCCTCGAGCAGGGCGACGTAGAGCGCGAAGTTTTCCAGCGGCGAGTCGATGGTGTTGCCGTCGGCGTCGATCAGCCGGCCCGAGGCGTCGGTGCCGGCGATCAGCTGCTCGAGGGAGTCGATGGAGGTGCCGTCGAACTTGGCGAGCAGCTCGGCCAGCGAGTGCTCGATCACGCTGTCCGGCGAGCGGGCCACGTTGAGGCGGCCGAACTCGACCGGAATGACGCCGTCGGGCAGCTCGAAATCGCCTTCCTCGCTCTCCACCAGCTGGGTATAGGTGGTTGGATCGTCTTCGGTGCAGCCGGCCACCAGGCAGGGCTGGATGTTGCCGTTCTCGTCGAGAATGGGATTGCCGGCGTCGTCGCGCAGCACGATCACGATATCGCCGTAGTCACCGCCCTTGCCGCCGCCACCGCTGCCCTGGCCGCCGCCGCTCTGGCCCTGGCTTTGTCCCTGACCTTGCCCCTGACCCTGTCCCATGCCTCGCTCGCCGCCGTCGTCACGGAAGATGCCGGACTCCAGCGAGCCGCCCATGTGGCCCTGCCCCTGACCACCCGCGCCCTGACCTTGACCGCGCAGGTTCAGCAGGCTGTCGTGACCGCCGCCCTGGCCGTGTCCCTGCCCACCTCCCTGGCCGTGTCCTTCCTGCGCCTGGGCCGAGGAAACGAGGAAACCGCTGTCCGGGACGATCGCCGCCCCGATGGCCGCCGCCCCCAGCACGGGCAGGAAGGTGGCGCCGAACAGGAGGCCGAGGCGAGACGGTGCGAACGTTTTCCGAGCTGAAGACATGACGAACCCTCGTGAAGGTAGGTGATATCGCCGGCTGTCGTGTTCGGCATTGTCCGGCGGTCATCGTCAACCTAGCAGCGGGCCGGAGTGCGCCCCTTGATCTGCATCAGAAGAAAAATTGAATAAACTTATTCTTATTTATTATTTAAGGCGCACTGCTGCGGGATCCAGAGCGGGGCGCTCATCACTGGGCGCTCAGAATCGATAGCTGAGCCCCATCCTTACTGCGCTGTCCTCGCTGTCGAGGCGATCCTCGCCGACCTCGATGGCGTCATAACGCGTCTGCGTATAGTCCATGCGCAGGTGCAGCGATTGCTGGATCGGCACCTCGAGGCCACCGCCGAGCTGCCAGCCTCGCTCGGTATCGTCCTGGTGAATCCGGTGATGGCCGCGTTCGTAGCGGGTCTCGAAGTCGGTCCAGGTCGGTCCGCCGCGGAGGTAGAGCAGGGCGCCGCTGTCGATCACGTAGCCGGCGCGCAGCGCCACGCCGAGGCTGCTCTCTCGGTCCACCGAGTAGCTGCGGCCGCTGGGCTCACGCTGGTGGTTCCAGGTCATGTCGCTGAATTCGCCGTGGACCTCGGCGGCCAGGTAGAGGCGATCCCAGGTGGCGCCGACCCCGGCGAAGGCACCGGCCAGGGAGCCGGCATCGCCGAACCCGGCCTCGAGTTCGGACGAGGCGTCGCGCGGGCCGTCGAGATCGGTGAGCAGGTCGCCGTATCCGGCGTGGACGCCGACATAGGGGCCGGCGTAGGCCTCCGGTCCGTTGGGCGCGGTCTCGGGAGCGTCACGCCCGGGATGCCAGATCAGGCCGAGGCGCATCAGCGACTCCTCGATGGCGAAGTCGTCGGCGGGATCGGTGCCGACGTCGAGGTCGTCGTAGTGGGTGACGGTGTAGTCCATGCGCAGGCCGAGCGCCGTGGCCAGCGGCACCTCGAGGCCGCCGCCGATGCGCCGGCCGTCCAGCCATTCCTCGCGTCGGTCGTCGCCGTCGTGGGCGTAGTCGGTCTCGAAGCGGCCGCGCGCCAGGCCGGCCCGGCCGTAGACCTCGTGGCCGCCGGCGAGGCGATGGCCGAGCCGCATGGCCAGGCCGATATCGCGCTGCTTCTCGACCGCGAAGTCCCGGCCCTCGGCATCCGAGCGGTCGTGCTGCCAGTCGGACCGGGCCTCGTCGGTCTCCAGCTCCAGGCCCAGCCGCCAGTCGTCCAGCGCCAGGGCATAGCCGCCGAACAGGCCGGCCTGGCTGCCGGCGTCGCGGAAGTCCGCCAGCAGGCTGCCGCCGGCGCCCCGCGGGCCCGCCTGGGACGTGCCCAGGGTGGCGAGGCCGCCCTGGGCACCCAGATAGAACCCCTGGCCGAGGCGGTTCCGGCCGGCCGCCGCCAGCAGGGCGCTCTCGTCATAGCCGCGGGCGAACTGGGCGCCGAGGCTCAGGTCGATGCGGTGCCGGTCGAAGTCCTCGGATTCCAGGCTGGAGTCGCGCTGCAGGAAGTCGTAGTCGACGCCGACGTAGAGGTAGGGATTGAGGTAGTGGCGCAGCCCCATGCCCAGGCTCAGCAGGTGGTCGTTGCGCGATACGCCCTGATAGTCGTGGTCGCTGTAGCCGGTGGCGGTGGTCAGCGTCAGGTCGGGGCGCACGGCGCTGGTCAGGCTGGCCTCGAGGGCGGTGCGCAGGCTGGCCGAGGCGCCGCGCTCGGTGGTTTCCTCGACGCTGCGGTCCAGCCGCACGGCGACGCGCGAGGGCGAGCCCGGCGCCTGCCAGGTGAGCTCGCCGCCGACGTCGAGGGCGTCGACGTCGTCCAGCGCCGGGTCGTCGTAGTCCTGGGTGAGCCAGCCGGCCAGCAGCTCCGCCTTGAGGCCCGGCGAGGGGCGGTAGATCAGTCCCAGTGCCGCGTTGCCGCCCAGCGAGTCGCGATCATATCCGGCGTCGTCGCGGGCCTGATCGTATTCGCGCAGGTCGGCGGCGGCCTGGACGAAGGGCTCCAGCCGCTCGCTCAGCGCATAGCCGACGCGCCCGCCCAGGGTGCTCTGGTCGCGATCGCGGTCGTCGTTGTCGAGGGTGACGCCGTCGAGGCCGGGCACATCGTCGAAGTCCAGCGACGACCAGGTGCCGCCGAGCCGCGTCGTCAGCCTGCCGAAGGACTGGTTCACGCCGATCAGTGCGCTGTCGCGGAGGTAGAGGGTCGGCTCGCGGCCGTTGACCGCATCCGCCGAGCTCCGTGCCTCGTGTTCGCGGGCGTGCTCGAGGCTGCCGAACACGCTGCCGGTGGCGCTGTAGGCGAGGCGCCCCTCGGCGCCGAGCCGCCAGTCGGTGTAGTTCTCGCTGTCGAACTCGTGATAGCGGCCGCGCTCGGCGCCGCCGTAGAAGCGCAGCCGATGGCGCGCGCTCTCGCCGACCAGCTCGGCGAAGGGCGAGACCACGGTGACGAGGTCGTCGCGGCGGCGCTCGCGCTGGGCGAACACGTTGTCGTCGTAGCGCTGGCCGACCGTCACGCCGGCATCGGGCGTCCAGCTGGTCGCGGCCATGGCCGGCGTCGCCAGCGAGACCGCCAGGGCCAGCGGCAAGAGCGTCGAGGGGGGATGAGGCATGTCGTCCTCCTTGGCATATCACGGGCCCGGGGCGCGGCGAGACGCGGCCCCGCATGATTCCTGCAATGCAATGGAGAAGGCGGCGATGACGGCCGCACGAACCGTTACCGCCCGGGTGTCAGTATGTGCGCCGCGGGCGCGCGTACACCTGCATCAGATCAAGGATTGCCGTCATTCGTGGCGCATGGGGCTGCTAGTCTGAGGATTGAGACGGCCGGGCCGAGGCGCCGCCGTGATCCATCCCGATACGCGGCGTCGATCCGGCGTCTCCAGACCCTTTCACGACACAGGGGAGGGGCTTCCCATGCCCATGGAGCGCGTCAAACGCTTTCTCGACGAGAACGGCGTCAAATATGTCATCCAGCAGCACTCGCCGGCCTATACCGCCCAGGAAGTCGCCGAAGCGGCCCACGTGCCCGGCCGCCACTTCGCCAAGAGCGTGATGGTCGAGATCGACGGTCGGCTGGCGCTGGCGGTGCTGCCGGCCACCGACCGGGTCGACCTGCAGCGCTTCGCCCAGGCCGTCGGCGCCGGCCGCGTCGAGCTGGCCAGGGAAGCGGACTTCCAGGACCGTTTTCCCGACTGCGAGCCGGGGGCGATGCCGCCCTTCGGCAACCTCTTCGAGCTGGAGGTGTTCGTCTCGCCGCATTTGGCCGAGGCCGATCTGATCGCCTTCAGCGCCGGCAGCCACCACGAGGTGATGCAGCTGGCCTTCGGCGTGTTCGAGGACCTGGTGAAGCCGGCCGAGGTGACCATGTAGGCCAGATCGAGATGTAGGCCAGACCGAACGGAGAGACTTGCCAGTCGGCCATCGCTCTCGGATACTGTATATAAATACACTATTCGAGGGAGGTGGCCATGGCGTCGCCGATTCCCGGCGCCGCGGGCGGGCGAGCCGCGGCGCCGTCCTCTTCGGGGGCCGTCCAGCCGCTGCTGGGGGCGCGGGTGCGGGCGGGCTTCCCGAGCCCCGCCGACGATCACCTGGACGTGGAGCTCGACCTTCACGCCCACGTGGTGCGTCGTCCGGCGTCGACCTACTTCGTGCGCGCCGAGGGCGATTCGATGCTCGGCGACGGCATTCATGACCGCGACCTGCTGGTGGTGGACCGCAGCCTGGAGCCGCTGCCCGGGCGGGTGGTGATCATCGCCGTGGACGGCGAGCCCACGGTCAAGCGGCTGGTCCGGCGCGGCGACGCCCTGGTGCTGGAAGCCAGCAACCCGCGCTATGCGCCGATTCCGCTGGCCGGCCGCGAGTGCCACGTGTGGGGCGTGGTGACCCATGTGCTGCACGCCCTGCCGGGGGCGGCGCCGTGATCGCCCTGGTCGACAGCAATAACTTCTACGTCAGCTGCGAGCGGGTCTTCGATCCGCGCCTCGAGGGCCGGGCGGTGGGCGTGCTCTCCAACAACGACGGCTGCGTGGTGGCGCGCTCGGCGGAGCTCAAGGCGCTGGGCGTGGTGATGGGCATGCCAGCGCACCGGATTCCGCCCGCGCAGCGCCGCCGGATGACGCTGCTGTCCAGCAACTACGCCCTCTACGGCGACATGAGCCGGCGCGTGAACCGGGTGCTGGGTGAGTTTTCGCCGGACGTGGAGGCCTATTCCATCGACGAGAGTTTCGTCGGCCTCGACGGGCATGAGGCCGACGACCTCGAGGCCTGGGGGCATCGGCTGCGCGGGCGGGTGCTGCGCGATACCGGCATTCCGACCTGCGTGGGGCTGGCGCCGACCCGAGTGCTGGCCAAGACCGCCAATCGCGTCGCCAAGTCGCGTCCCGAGCTGGGCGGCGTCTGCCGGCTGGCGGCCGAGTCGCCCGAGACCCGGCGCGTGCTCGAGGCGCTGCCGGTGCACGAGCTGTGGGGCATCGCCCGGCGCAGCGCCGAGCGGCTGGCGCTGCAGGACATCCACACCGCCTGGCAGCTTCGCCAGGCCGACCCCAAGCAGATCCGTCGCACCTTCTCGGTGGTGATGGAGCGGCTGGTCTGGGAGCTGCGCGGGCGGCCGGCCATCGCCCTGGAAGACGTCACCGAGCCGCGCCAGCGGATCATGGTGTCTCGCTCCTTCGGCCGGCTGACCGGCGAGCAAGCCGAGCTGCGGGCGGCGATTCGCCAGCATGGCGCCCGGGCCGCCGAGAAGCTGCGCCGCCAGGGCAGCCGGGCCTGCGCGGTGCTGGTGTTCGTGCGCAGCGATCCGCACCGGCTCGGCGAGCGCCAGTACCGCAACAGCCAGGTGGTGGCGCTGCCCGGTCCCTGCGACGACACCCGCGCGCTGATCGCCGCCGCCCAGCGCGGCCTGGCAGCGATCTTTCTCGACGGCGTGCGCTATCAGAAGTGCGGGGTGATGCTGCTCGACCTGGTCGATGTCGAACGCGAGCAGCTCTCGCTGCTGCCGGCCGGTGACGGCCCCGAGCGCCGGCGCGGCGAGGCGCTGATGGCCACCCTGGACCGCCTCAACGGCCGCATGGGCCGCGACACCGTGCGCTTCGGCGTGCCCGGAAAGCACGCCGCCTGGCCGCTGCGCTGCGAGCATCGCAGCGACCGCTACACCACCCGCTGGGGCGAGCTGATGAGGGTCAAGGCGCGCTGACGCGCCTCACGGATAGCGGCCGCTGCGGCGGTTCTCCACCAGTACATCGAGAATGGCATTGGCCTCGCGCATCACCGGCGAGGGCGGCTCGTCGCGGCGCCGGCTGCACAGGATCGGGATGGTGATGTGCGATTCGGCCAGGTAGACGAAGCTGATGCCGTCGCGCTGGACGCGCTTGACCTGCTCCGGCACCAGGGTGATGCCCATCTCCGAGGCCACCAGGCCCAGCGCGGTCTGCACCTCGTTGGCCTCCTGGGAGACCGTGATCTTGAGCCCTCGGCGCCGGAACATGCCGAGTACGGTGTCCGCCATGCTTGGCCGCGGCGTGGCCGGGAACAGGATCAGCGGGTACTCGGCCAGCTGCGCCATGGTCGGCGTGGTGCCCTCCAGCGGATGCCCCTTGGGCAGTGCCGCCATCAGCGGTTCCTCGAACAGCACCTCTTGCTCGATCTCCGGATCATCGAGCCGCAGCCGGCCGAAGCCGATATCGATGCGACCCGCCTTGAGGGCCTGGATCTGCTGCACCGTGGTCAGCTCGACCAGCGTCAGCTCCACGTCATCCTTTTGTCGCAATTCGCGCACCAGCAGCGGCAGCTGGCCGTAGAACACCGACGGCACGAAGCCGACGCTGAACAGCTGGCGATGGCTGCGGGCAATGCGACGGGTATCGGTGACCGTGGTGTCGACCTTCTCCAGTATCTGCAGGGTATGTTCATAGAAGAAGTGACCCGCCGTCGTCAGGGCCAGGCCTCGAGGTCCTCGGTCGAACAGTCTGACTCCGATTTCATTCTCCAAGTTATTGATTTGTCTTGTTAGTGGCGGTTGTGCCATATGCAGTTTTGCGGCCGCACGGGTCATGTTCAGCTCCCTGGCGGCGACGCAGAAGTAACGAAGATGGCGCAGCTCCATGATACCTCCAGGGTATGGCTACGGACTCAAACCATATTGGTTGGGGCTCACCGGGGCAAGCACACTGCCAACACTTTCTCAGTGCGTAGTCCAGGAGCCTTCATGTCCGCCGTGATCGAGTCCATCGAGACGCTGCTGGTCGATCTGCCGACCATCCGTCCCCACAAGCTTTCCATGGCCACCATGGCCTGCCAGACGATGGTCATCGTGCGCATGCGCCACAGCGACGGCATCGAGGGGCTGGGCGAGGGCACCACCATCGGCGGCCTCGCCTACGGCCCGGAGAGCCCGGAGAGCATCAAGCGCAACATCGACGCCTACCTGGCGCCGCTGCTGGTCGGCCAGCCCTCGAGCAACCTCAACGCCCTGATGGCGCGGCTGAATCGTCACGTGCGCGGCAACCCGATCGCCAAGTCGGCGCTGGAGACCGCGCTGCTGGACGCCCAGGGCAAGCGCCTGGGGCTGTCGGTGGCCGAGCTGCTGGGCGGCGCCCGCCAGGCCCATCTGCCGGTGCTGTGGACCCTGGCCTCCGGCGATACCCAGAAGGACATCGACGAGGCCTTCCAGCGCCTCGACGACGGCCGCCACCGCGACTTCAAGCTCAAGATCGGTGCCAACGCCCTGGACGATGACGTGCGCCACGTGGCCGACATCAAGGCCGCGCTGGGCGATCGCGCCAGCGTGCGCGTCGACGTCAACCAGGCCTGGGACGAGGCCACCGCGGTGCGCGGCATCGCCGCGCTGCAGGACGCCGGCATCGCGCTGATCGAGCAGGCCATCCCGGCCCGCGAGCAGGGTGGACTGATCCGCCTGGCCGATCGCTTCCGGGTGCCGATGCTGGCCGACGAGGCGGTGGCCGACGCCCGCGACGGCCTGGACCTGGTCGGCGGCGGCTTCAGCGGCGCCTTCGCGCTGAAGATCGCCAAGGCCGGCGGGCCGCGTCCGGCGCTCGAGCTGGCGGCGCTGGCCCAGACCGCCGGTGTCGGCCTGTACGGCGGCACCATGCTCGAGGGCACCATCGGCACCGCCGCCTCGCTGCACGCCTGGGCGACCCTGCCCGAGATGGCCTGGGGCACCGAGATGTTCGGCCCGCTGCTGCTCAAGGACGACATCGTCGCCGAGCCGCTGCGCTACCACGACTTCGGCGTCGACCTGCCGGCCGGCCCCGGCCTCGGCGTGAGCCTCGATGAAGACAGGCTCAAGCACTACTCGCGCAAGTCACCCTAGGTCGCGCAAGTCATTCCGGCGCAGACACGTTCCAGAGAAAGGAGATTCCCATGCTGTTCCAGGTAGAAATGACCGTGAAACTGCCGCCGGAGATGCCGGCCGAGCAGGCCGCCGAGATCAAGGCCACCGAGAAGGCCTACTCCCAGGAGCTGCAGCGCGCCGGCAAGTGGCGCCATCTGTGGCGGGTGGCCGGCAGCTACTCCAACGTCAGCATCTTCGACGTCGAGGACAACGCCGAGCTGCAGGAGCTGGTTTCCCACCTGCCGCTGTTCCCCTACATGGAGATCGCCGTCAAGCCGCTGTGCCGCCACCCCTCCTCCGTGCGTGACGACGACAGCTGATCCCGCCGTTCATCGAAGACGACGCGATATAACAACGACATGAGGACGCCAGCATGACCGTGAAGATTTTCGACACTCCCGAGGTTCAGGACTTTCTCAAGGCCGTCAGCGGCTTCGACCAGGAAGGCGGCGACGAGCGCGCCAAGCAGATCCTGCATCGCCTGCTTTCCGATCTGTACCGGCTGATCGACGACTACGACGTCACCCCCGAGGAATTCTGGTCCTCCGTGAGCGTGCTCAACGCGCTCGGCCAGGGCACCCAGTTCGGCCTGTTGGCCCCGGGGCTCGGCTTCGATCACTACCTCGACATGCGCATGGACGCGGCCGACGCCGAGGCCGGACGCACCGGCGGCACGCCGCGCACCATCGAGGGTCCGCTGTATGTGGCCGGCGCCCCGGAGCTCCAGGGCAGCGGGCGGATGGACGACGGCACCGACACCGACGGCGAGGCGATGTGGCTGACCGGACAGGTGCGCGACACCGACGGCCAGCCGATCGCCGGGGCCAGGGTCGAGGTGTGGCACGCCGACTCCAAGGGCGGCTATTCCTTCTTCGATCCGTCCCAGGCCGAGTACAACCTGCGCCGCTCGATCATCACCGACGCCGACGGCCGCTACGCGGTGCGCAGCATCATTCCTTCCGGCTACGGCTGCCCGCCGGACAGCCCGACCCAGCAGGTGCTCGATCTGCTCGGCCGCCACGGCCAGCGTCCGGCGCACATCCACTACTTTGTCTCCGCCCCTGGGCACCAGCACCTGACCACCCAGATCAACCTGGCCGGCGACCCCTACACCTTCGACGACTTCGCCTTCGCCACCCGCGAGGATCTGGTGGTCGAGGGGCATCGGATCGAGGATGCCGCCGCCATCGAGGCACGCGGCTTCGAGGGACCCTTCACCGAGGTGGTGTTCGACGTCGCGCTGTCGCCGACCGATGCCGCCGAGCTTCAGGTGCGCCACAAGCGTCCGCGGGCCAAGGAAGACGAGCAGGACCAGGCCAGCCAGCAGGCGGGCGCCGCCCGGGTCTGAGCCCTGGCGAGCGCTGAGCGCCGGCGAGTCCCTTCTTCCCCGACCCTTTACCATCCGTGAGGAGCCTGATCATGACCAGCAAGCTTGATCGTCTCGAACAACGCGTCCGCGGTGCCGTCGTCGACGACGCCGAGGCCGGTACCTTCCGCGTGCATCGCAGCATCTTCACCGACCCCGAGTTCTTCGAGCTCGAGATGAAGCACGTCTTCGAGGGCAACTGGCTGTTCCTGGCCCACGAGAGCCAGATCGCCGAGCCCGGTGACTACATGACCGTCACCATGGGTCGCCAGCCGGTGGTCATCACCCGCGACAAGCAGGGCGAGCTGCATGCCCTGATCAACGCCTGCGCCCACCGCGGCGCCACCCTGTGTCGCAAGAAACGCGGCAACAAGGGCACCTTCACCTGCCCGTTCCATGGCTGGACCTTCAAGAACGACGGCAAGCTGCTCAAGGCCAAGAACGAGAAGACCGGCGCCTACCCGGACGCCTTCAAGAGCGAGGGCTCCCACGACCTCACGCGGGTGCCGGTGTTCGAGAACTACAAGGGCTTCCTGTTCGGCAGCCTGAGCACCGACGTGATGCCGCTCGAGGAGTACCTGGGCGAGACCACCAAGATCATCGACAACATCGTCGACCAGGCGCCGGAAGGCCTGGAGATCCTGCGCGGCACCTCGTCGTACACCTTCAACGGCAACTGGAAGCTGGGCGCGGAGAACGGCGCCGACGGCTACCACGTCGGCACCGTGCACTGGAACTACGCCTCGACCATGGACCGCCGCAACTACGACGCCGGCGGCACCAAGGCGGTGGACGCCGACGGCTGGTCGAAGAGCCAGGGCGGCTTCTACTCCTTTGATCACGGCCACATGATGCTGTGGACCCGGCTGCTCAACCCCGAGGTGCGTCCGGTCTATACCCGCAAGGACGAGATCGAGGCCGAGCTGGGCGAGGCCCGGGCCGACTCCATCGTCAACCAGACCCGCAACCTCTGCCTGTACCCCAACGTCTACCTGATGGACCAGTTCTCGACCCAGATCCGGGTGATCCGTCCGCTGTCCGTGGACAAGAGCGAGGTGACCATCTACTGCTTCGCGCCCAAGGGCGAGTCGGCCGAGAACCGCGCACTGCGCATCCGCCAGTACGAGGACTTCTTCAACGTCTCGGGCATGGGCACGCCGGACGACCTGGAAGAGTTCCGCGCCTGCCAGACCGGCTATGCCGGCGAGGACGCCGAGTGGAACGACCTCAGTCGCGGCGCCAAGCAGTGGATCGAGGGCGCCGATGACAACGCCCGGGCGATCGACATGAAGCCGCTGCTGAGCGGGGCATCGCCGGAAGACGAGGGGCTCTACGTGCTGCACCACCAGCACTGGGTCGAGGAGATGCTGCGCGCCATCGACAAGGAACGCAGCCAGTTTATCGCCACCGTCGGCGCCAACGAGGAGGCTTCCGCATGAACTATCTCGATATTCAGGCCTTCGTGCATCGCGAGGCGCGGCTGCTCGACGACCGCCAGTGGGACGAGTGGCTGACCTGCTACCGCCAGGACGCGGAGTTCTGGATGCCGGCCTGGGACGACGACGACGAGTTGACCGTGGACCCGCAGTCCGAGATCTCGCTGATCTACTACCCCAGCCGCGAGGGGCTGGAGGACCGGGTCTATCGCATCAAGACCGAGCGCAGCGGCGCGACCAGCATTCCCGAGCCGCGCACCACCCACCTGATCAGCAACCTCGAGGTGCTGAAGCAGGACGGCGACACGGTGGAGCTGCGCTTCAACTGGCACACCCTGAGCCACCGCTACCAGCAGACCAACCAGTTCTTCGGTACCTCCTTCTACACCCTGGACGTGTCGGGCGAGGCGCCGCTGATCACCCGCAAGAAGGTGATCCTGAACAACGACTACATCCACCAGGTCATCGACGTCTATCACATCTGATCGCGTCGCCCGGACCGGGTGAGGAGAACGACCATGAGTTATACCATCGCGCTCAACTTCGAAGACGGGGTCACCCGCTTCATCGGCTGCAAGGAAGGCGAGACCGTGCTCGACGCCGCCTACCGGCAGAAGGTCAACCTGCCCATGGACTGCTCCGACGGCGTCTGCGGCACCTGCAAGGGCCACTGCGAGCAGGGCACCTTCGACCTGGGCGACGAGTACCTGGACGAGGCGCTGTCCGACGAGGAGGCCGCCGAGGGCCAGGTGCTGACCTGCCAGATGGTGCCGTCGACCGACTGCGTCATCCAGGTGCCGGTGGCCTCGACCCTGTGCAAGACCGCGGTCGGCAAGCTCGAGGGCACCGTAGCCGAGGTCGAGCAGCTCTCCGAGGACAGCATCGAGCTGGCCATCGATCTGGATGACGGCGCCGAGCTGGCCTTCCTGCCCGGCCAGTACCTCCATATCGGCGTGCCGGGCACCGACGCGCATCGCTCCTACTCCTTCAGCTCCAGGCCGGGCGAGACGCGGACCACCTTCCTGATCCGCAACGTGCCGGGCGGGCTGATGAGCGGCTACCTCACCGATCGGTGCAAGCCGGGCGAGCGCCTCGAGCTGACCGGGCCGATGGGCAGCTTCTACCTGCGCGAGATCACCCGCCCGGTGCTGATGCTGGCCGGCGGCACCGGCCTGGCGCCGTTCCTCTCCATGCTCGAGCAGCTGGCCCAGAAGCAGGAGGACGGGCAGGGCTGCGCTCAGCCGATCCATCTGATCTACGGCGTCAACAAGGACGACCATCTGGTCAAGACCGATGCTCTGGACGCGATCCAGCAGCGGTTGCCGAGCTTCACCTACGCCACCGTGGTGGTGGACGAGGCCAGCGAGCATCCGCGCAAGGGCTACGTCACCCATCACATGGAGGCCGAGGTGCTGCACGACGGCGACGTCGACGTCTACCTGTGCGGGCCGCCGCCGATGGTCGACGCCGTGCTCAAGCACTTCGACGAGCAGGGCATCGCGCCGCAGAGCTTCCACTACGAGAAGTTCACGCCCAACCAGGCGCCCGGGGAGGCCGCATGAGCCGAAAACGCTTCCAGGGCCGGGTGATGGTGATCACCGGCGCCGCCCAGGGCATCGGTCGGCGCGTCGCCGAGCAGGCGGCCGCCGAGGGCGCCCGGCTGGCGCTGGTCGATCGCGCCGAGATCGTCCGTGACGTGGCCGCCGAGCTGACCGAGCAGGGCCTCGACGCCATCGCCCTGCTGGCCGACCTGGAGACCTTCGAGGGGGCCGAGGGCGCCATGCGCGGGGCCCTGGCGCACTTCGGCCGCATCGACATCCTGATCAACAACGTGGGCGGGGCGATCAACTTCAAGCCGTTCACCGAGTTCAGCGCCGACGAGATATCGGCCGAGATCACCCGCTCGCTGATGCCGACGCTGTGGTGCTGCCGGGCGGTGCTGCCGGCCATGTTGGAGCAGGGCGGCGGCGTGATCGTCAACGTCTCCTCGGCGGCGACCCGCGGCATTCATCGCATTCCGTACTCGGCGGCCAAGGGCGGGGTCAACGCCATGACCGCGTCGCTGGCCTTCGAGGTCGCCGAGCACGGCATCCGCGTGGTGGCCACGGCGCCCGGCGGCACCGAGGCGCCGCCGCGGCGCATCTCGCGCGGCACCCCGGAACCGCGCAACGAGACCGAGCAGGCCTGGTTCCAGGCCCATATCGACCAGACCCGGCAGAGCTGCCTGTTCGGCCGCTACGGCACCCTGGACGAGATGGCCGCGCCGATCCTGTTCATGGCCTCCGACGAGGCCAGCTATATCACTGGCAGCGTACTGCCGGTGGCCGGGGGAGACCTCGGGTAGCGCCAACAAACAGTTAACGCCATAGCGCCAGCAACGCGAAACGCCGCCCCGCCAGGGGCGGCCTCCGACGGCCAGCCCCTGATACCAATGACAACAAACTTCGGAGCACAGCATGAAACATCTCGAGAAAGGCGTCAGCCTGCGGCATGCGCCGGCTGACTTCATCCGCGATCTCAACGTCGACAACGTCAGCGCCGGGATCGTGGCCGGGCTCTTCGGCATCAGCGCCAGCGTGATTCACGTCGGCGCCGGCACCGCCGCCGGGCTCGATCCGCAGTTCATCATGCTCTGGGTTATCGCCTACCTGATGATCAACGGCCTGTTCGGGCTGCTCATGCCGGCCTACTACCGGCTGCCGCTGCCGATGGCCAATTCGATCCCCGGCGCGCTGCTGTTCGCCGCCATCATCCCGGTGGTCGGGGTGGAAGCGGCGCTCGGCGCCTCGCTGATCGCCGGGGCCATCGCGCTGGTGGCCGGGCTCGCCGGGGTGATGGGCATCGTCATGAAGCTGATTCCCATGCCGATCGTGATGGGCATGGTCGGCGGCGTGCTGCTCAAGTTCGGCCTCAACATGGTCGCGCCGCTGGAACACGCCATCGTGCCGGCGGCGATCATGATCCTGGCCTTCTTCCTGTCGGCGCGCTTCCTGCGCCGGGTGCCGCCGCTGATCGTGGCCATGCTGGCCGGCATCGCCTACATGGCCTTCACCGGAATCGATTTCTCCGGCGTGGAATTCTCGGTGACCTTCCCCGAGTTCATCCGGCCGACCTTCACCCTGGAGGCCTTCCTGGCCTACGGCCTGCCGCTGGCGCTGATCCTGGTCGGCATGGAAACGCCGGCCGGCGTGGGGCTGGTCAAGGGCATGGGCTACAAGGAAGTGCCGGCCAACGCCATCACCGCGGTGGGCGGCTTCGCGACCATGATCTCGTCCTTCTTCAACCTGCACAGCACCTGCATCGCGGCACCGATGACCGGCATCTGCTCCTCGCCGGAGGCCGGCAAGCCGGACAAGCGCTGGGTGGCGGCGGTGATCGCCGGGGCCATCTTCGTGGTGGGAGCGCCGTTCTACGGCTACGTGATCAGCCTGATCGAGGCGATGCCGTCCTACTTCGTCGCCATCGTCGCCGGCCTGGCGCTGCTCAAGGTGATCACCTCGGCGATGTACATGACCTTCGCCGGCGGCAAGCACGAGATGGGCGGGCTGTTCGCCTTCCTGATCGCCGCCTCGGGGCTGCAGATCCTCGGCATCGGCGCCTCCTTCTGGGCCCTGGTGCTGGGCGTGTTCATCTCGCTGGTGTTCGAGACCAAGGACTTCGAGTTCATTCGTCGGGCCGCCCACGAGCCCAGCGCCTGACACCGGGCCCGCTTCGCGATACCGTCTTCTCCGTTGGCCCGTGGCTGCCTGGCAGCGCACGGGCCTTTTTTCTCTCGTGGCGGCGCCCTCGGCGCTGCCGCCCGGATCTTGCCAAGGAACTCGCCATGCGACGCTTCAAGGACTGGTCGATTCCCGCCGTCACCGCCGGCTTCGTGGCGGTACTGATCTCCTACGCAGGCCCGCTGGCCATCTTCTTCCAGGCCGCCCAGAGCGCCGATATCTCCCCGGCCATGATGACCTCCTGGGTGTGGGCGATCTCGATCGGCGCCGCCGTGTCCGGCATCGGGCTCAGCCTGTGGCTCAAGGTGCCGGTGGTGACCGCCTGGTCGGCGCCCGGCACGGCGCTGCTGGTCACGCTGTTTCCCGAGCTCTCGCTCAACGAGGCGGTGGGGGCCTATCTCACCGCCGCGGCGGTGATGCTCGCGATCGGCGTGAGCGGCTCCTTCGACCGCATCATCCGGCTGATTCCGCCCGGCATCGCCAGCGCCATGATGGCCGGCATCCTGTTCCAGTTCGGGGTCGGCGTGTTCGAGTCGCTGGCCACGGTGCCGGCGCTGATGATCGGCATGCTGCTGGCCTATCTGGTGTTCAAGCGCCTGACGCCGCGCTATTGCCTGGTGTGGCTGCTGATCGTCGGGGTCGGCCTGGCCGTGGCCCTGGAGGGCGCGAGCCTGGACGGCGTCAGCGTGCAGCTGGCCTCGCCGACCTTCATCGCTCCGGAGTGGACCTGGCAGGGCACCCTCGGCCTGGCGATCCCGCTGGTGCTGGTCAGCCTGACCGGGCAGTTCCTGCCGGGCATGGCCATCCTGCGCACCTCCGGCTACAACACGCCGGCCAGGCCGATCGTCACCGTGGCCAGCCTGACGTCGCTGGCCACCGCCTGCTTCGGCGGCATCACCACGGTGATCGCGGCGATCACCGCGGCGATCTGCACCGGCGAGGAGGCGCACCCGGACCGCGACAGGCGCTACGTGGCGGGGGTCGCCAACGGCCTCTTCTACCTGATCGGCGGCACCTTCGCCGGCACCATCGTGCTGCTGTTCACCTCGCTGCCCGGCGAGTTCGTAGCGGTGCTGGCTGGGCTGGCGCTGATCGGCGCTATCGCCAGCAACGTCAGCGCCTTCGCCGCGCGCAAGGAGCATCTCGAGGCCTCGGTGATCACCTTCCTGGCCACGGCCTCCGGCGTCAGCTTCCTGGGCCTCGGCTCGGCCTTCTGGGGCGTGGTGATCGGCGCCGTTGCCTATAACGTGCTGCATCGTCGCTTTACCGGCCGGCGGGAGGAAGCGGAGCGGGCGTCCGACAGCGCGAACTGAACGCGAACAGAGCGGCCGGCGGCCGCCGCGCCTCAATCCTCGGCGAACATCTCGTGGATCAGGCGGCGCAGCCAGCGGTTGCCGGCATCCTGGTGGAAGCGGCGGTGCCAGAACAGGTTGATCGGCACCTCGGGCAGCGCCAGTGGGTGGGGCATGGCGCGCAGGCCGAAGCGATCGGCGGTAGCTTCGGCCAGCTTGTCGGTCACGGTCACCACCAGGTCGGTGTCGCTGACGATGTAGGGCATGGCCACGAAGTGCGGCAGCCGCAGCCGCACCGGGCGGGTGATGCCGCCCTTGACCAGCCACTCCTCGACCCTGCCGTGCCCGGTGCCTCTGGCTTCCACTACCAGATGCCGGGCCGAGACGAAGTCCTCCCGCGAGAAGTCTCCTGCGGCGAGGGGGTGATCCTCGCGCATCAGGCAGACGTAGCGCTGCACGAAAAGCCGCTGCTGATAGAAACCGGCGTCCAGCTGCGGAATCAGTCCCACCGCCAGGTCGACCCGGCCCTCCTCCATGTCCTGTTTCATGTCGCGAAGATCGCTGCGTACGCTTTCGAGCGCGACGCCCGGGGCCAGCTCGGCCAGCCGCGACATCAGCCGTGGCAGGAAGTAGACCTCGCCGATGTCACTCATGGCGACATGAAAGGTGCGCTCGCTGGTGGTCGGATCGAAGTCGTGACTGAGAGTGAGCGCCTCCTGAAGGTGGGCCAGACCCTGTTCGACCGGTTCGTGGAGCTGTGTGGCGTAGGGCGTCGGCATCAGGCCCCGGGAGGTGCGCTCGAAGAGCTCGTCATCGAGCAGCGTGCGAAGGCGCTTCAGGGCATGGCTGACCGCGGGCTGGGTCAGGCCGAGCTGTTCGGCGACGCGCTGGGTGTTGCGGTGCCGATAGAGCAGGTCGAATACCACCAGCAGGTTGGTATCGATCTGTGAGAGCTTGCGCATGTTGGGGCCGTGTCCGGGGATGTCATGTCCCGTGGAGAAAGCCACGGATGGCGGCATTTTTCGACCTAGACAAAGGTCCCGTGTCGGGTCCTTTGGGAGTTTTTAACCTGCTGTTTCTTAACGCTATTAATGCCGTTTATGGCCGGCATGAAGGGCGCTTCGTGGTGTCCCGTCGGGCGGCGGCCTAGCGTGTGGCGACAACCTTCGTCCCCGACAGGAAGCGATCATGACAACAACGCAAAGCACCCCGCATTCCCCGGCATCGCGCCTGCGCATCGGCATCATCGGCGGCGGCATCGGGGGCGTGGCCCTCGCCGTCGCCCTCGCGCGGCATCACGATCTCGACGTCCACCTCTTCGAGGCCGCCGAGCGCTTCTCGGAGATCGGCGCCGGCGTCTCGCTCGGGCCCAATGCGGTCCGGGCGATCTCGCGGCTTGGCCTGGAGGACGCCTATCGGCATATCGCCGATGCCTCGCCGGCGCCCTTCGAGGACGTCTGGTTCGAGTGGCGCCGCGGGCGTGACGACGCCTACCTGACCGCCTCGCTGGCGCCCGGCGTCGGCCAGTCCTCGGTTCATCGCGCGGACTTCCTGGATGCCATCGTCGCCCATCTGCCCGAGGGCATCGCCCACTTCGGCAAGCGCTGTCATGAGGTGACGCAGGATGGCGAGGGCGTCAGCGTGCGCTTCGAGGATGGCAGCACCTTTCAAGGCGATATCCTGATCGGCTATGACGGCATCAAGTCGTCGGTGCGCGAGCACGTGCTGCCGGTCGAGGAATTCGGCGCCTTCGCGCCACGCTGGAGCGGCACCCAGGCCTATCGCGGGCTGGTGCCCGTCGAGCGACTGTGCCAGGCGATGCGCGAGGCCGGCGTCGACGAGCGGCTGGCCGTGGTGCCGCAGATGTATCTGGGCGAGGACCGCCATATCCTGACCTTTCCGGTGAAGCAGGCGACGCTGATCAACGTGGTGGCCTTCGTCACCGACCGCTCCTCGCCCGAGCCGCGGCTGCCCGAGGGCGCGTCCTGGGTGGCAGAGGTCGACCGCCAGGCGATGCTCGACGACTTCCTCGGCTGGGGCGCCGCCTCCGGGGCGATCCTCGGCTGTATTGATCACCCGACTCGCTGGGCGCTGCACGAGCTGCCCGAACTGCCACGCTATGCCCGCGGCCAGGTGCTGATTGCCGGCGACGCCGCCCACGCCATGCTGCCGCATCAGGGCGCCGGCGCCGGCCAGGCGCTGGAGGACGCCTACGTGCTGGCCAGCCTGCTGGGCGACCCTGACTGCCGTCGCGGCAACGTCGCCGCGTTGCTGGCGGCCTTCGAGGCGGTGCGGCATGCCCGCACCTGCCGCGTGCAGGCAACGTCCCGCGAGGCGGGAGACGTCTACGAGTACGCCGCTCCCGGCATCGGTGCCGACGAGCCGAGTCTCATCCCGGAACTGGAGCGGCGCTTTGGCTGGCTCTGGCATCACGATCCGCGTGACGACGCGGCGGAGGCGCGGCGCCGGCTGGGCTGGTCCGCGGCGATGGCCGATGAGGAGGCGGTGCCATCGGCCTGATCATCGGGCGTACAAGGGGCGGAGAGGGCGGTAGAAGAGTGGGTAGGGGGAAGGCGTCGAGGAAGATGTGGCGTGGATTAGACCAAAGTCGTTAGACCAAGGTATAATCCTATCCGCACTCACCGATGCAAGGGGTCACACCATGACTACTGCTACCGCTCGTCCGTCCCTGGCCAAGCGTTTCGGCAAGCGTGCCTACCGCGTGCTGGAAGTGATGACCGAGAACGCCTACCGCAACTTCCAGACCCGCATGGCCTACGCCTACATCTAAGGCGCGTGGCTTGACCGGCACCTGATCCTGGCGGTCCGCGTTCCAGCGGACGCCGGGGTGCCGGCCAGTTTTCCTTACCCTGCTTTCTCTCCCTCCCACGTCGCCGAACGTCCCTTCCTGCTCCCGTGCAGGGAATCCCCCGGACGCGGTGCCCCGCTCAAGCCTACCCCGTTTCCGCCGATAGCCTTCCGATGCGTAAAGGAAGGGCGACTCGTGCCCGTAGAGTGGGAGATGCCAGCCAGATGATCGATCGTGCAACTCGCGATGGCCGCCGACGCGGTAAGCGTCTGCTCGCCTGCCTGTCGGGCGCGCTGCTGCTGTGGAGCCTGGTGGCATTCGGTGGTGAGGTGCGCGACCTGCGGCTGCGCAGTGAGGGCGCCAAGACTCGGGTCGTGCTGGATCTCTCCGCGGCGATGTCGAGCAACGTCTTCACGCTGGGCGGGCCGGACCGCCTGGTCATCGATCTGGCCGAAGGCCAATTGACCGGCGACCTGGCGGATGCGCCGCTGGCCGGCAGCCCGATCACCGGCATTCGTACCGGCGCCCGCGGCGACGGCACCCGGGTGGTGCTGGATCTGAGCGGACCGGTGACGGTCGAGAGCCACGACCTGCCGCCCGCGGGGCTCCAGGGCCAGCGCCTGGTGCTGGACCTCACCGCGTCATCGAGCGCCTCGGCAGCCTCGCCGCCGATACCGGCCGTGCCGGCGCCGGCGGCCCCTTCGACGCCTCCGGTGTCGACCGGTGGCCGGGATATCGTGATCGCCGTGGATGCCGGCCACGGGGGCAAGGACCCCGGCGCCACCGGGCCGCACGGCGTCCGCGAGAAGGACGTGGTGCTCGAGCTCGCGCGCCGGCTGGCGCGTCGCCTCAACCAGGCTCCGGGCTTTCGCGCGGTGCTGACCCGGGACCGCGACGTCTACGTGGGGCTGAGACGGCGGACGACCATCGCCCGCGAGCATCGCGTCGACTTCTTCGTCTCGATCCATGCCGACGCCGTGGACCGGCCGGGGCCGCATGGTAGCTCGGTCTATGCGCTGTCGACGAGCGGCGCCAGCTCGGAGTCCGCCCGCTGGCTGGCCAGCAGCGAGAACCGCGCGGTGATCGCCGACGACGAGGCCTTCATCGCCCTGGCCGAGCAGGACATGGCCACCCGCAGCGCGCTGCTCGACCTCTCCATGAACGCCACCCTCAATCAGTCGCTGGCCGCCGGCGGGCGCATCCTCGAGCGGCTGGGACGCATCAACGACCTGCACAAGCCGCGGGTCGAGCAGGCCGCCTTCGTGGTGCTGAAGTCGCCCGACATTCCCTCGCTGCTGGTCGAGACCGGGTTCATTTCCAACCCGAGCGAGGAGCGGCGCCTGCAGAGCGCCGCGCACCAGCGCGCGCTGGTCGAGGCCATCGTCGATGGGCTTCGGGCGCACTTCCGGACCGCGCCGCCGGAAGGTACCCTGCTGGCGGCCAGCGCCGGGGATTGAGGCCTCTTGGCAGGCCGGTGCGCCGGGCCTTATGATGCTCGGCACGCCGGCGTAGCTCAGCTGGTAGAGCAACGCACTCGTAATGCGTAGGTCGGTGGTTCGAGTCCACTCGCCGGCACCAGAAAGATCATCAAAAACGGCCACTTGGCGATTCGTCGCGGTGGCCGTTTTGCGTTGGCAGCAGCCCGGATGGCTGCCGGGTGACAAGGGTGATCAGGCCGGAGTGATCCGTCCGATTCTGTCGCCGGCGTCAAGCGAGCTGCCCGCCCGGGCCTCGATGGCGAGGATGCCCTCCCGGTCGGCGACGATCTGGGTCTCCATCTTCATCGCTTCCATGATGGCGACCACCTCGCCCTCCTTGACCGAATGGCCCTCCTCGACCTGCCACGCCAGCAGCGTGCCGCTGATCGGCGCGCTGATATCGCCATCGTCGGTGTCCGCCGAGCCGTGGCTGGGTACCGCTTCTCCGCCGAACGACAGCCCCTGCAGCAGGCCGGTGGGCAGGCCGATGCGGTGGCGCTTGCCGTCGATGTCGATCACGGCGTGCAGCATGCTGGGGTCGCTGGCCGGCGGCTGGCGGGGCGCCCAGTCCAGGGCGTCGTCGAAGTCGGTCTCGATCCAGCGTGTATGGACCCGGAAGGCGTCATCGTCGGTGAAGTCCGGATGCGCCATGACGGCGCGGTGGAAGGGCAGCACCGAGGCGACGCCCTCGATCTCGAACTGTGCCAGCGCCCGGCGGGCACGGGCGATGGCCTGCGCGCGGGTGGCGCCGGTGACGATCAGCTTGGCCATCAGCGAATCGAAGTGGCCGGAGACGCTGTCGCCGCCTTCGACGCCGGTGTCCAGGCGCACGCCGGCCCCGCCGGGGGCGCGGAACGTGGCGATGCGGCCGGGCGTGGGCAGGAAGCCCTTGGCCGCATCCTCGGCGTTGATGCGGAACTCGAAGCTGTGGCCGCGCGGTGCGGGCGTCTCGGTGAAGGACAGGGGCAGTCCCTCGGCGATGCGCAGCTGCTCGATGACCAGGTCGACGCCGGCGGTCTCCTCGGTGACGGGATGCTCGACCTGCAGCCGGGTGTTGACCTCGAGAAACGACAGGGTGCCGTCGCTGCCGAGCAGGAACTCGACCGTGCCGGCGCCCACGTAGCCGGCCCGCGCGCAGATGTCGCGGGCGGCGCGATGGATCTCGCGGCGCTGCTCGGCGCTGAGATGCGGCGCCGGCGCCTCCTCGACCAGCTTCTGGTTGCGCCGCTGCAGCGAGCAGTCGCGGGTGCCGACCACGACGACCGTGCCGTGACGGTCGCCCAGCACCTGGGCCTCGATATGGCGGGGGCGGTCGAGGAACTGCTCGACGAAGCATTCGCCGCGGCCGAAGGCGGCCTCGGCCTCGCGCACCGCCGAGTGATAGAGCTCGGCAACCTCGTCCATGCGCCAGGCGACCTTGAGCCCGCGCCCGCCGCCGCCGAAGGCTGCCTTGATGGCGATCGGCAGGCCATGTTGCTCGGCGAAGGCCACCACTTCCTCGGCGTTTGCCACCGGGTCCTGGGTACCCGTCACCAGCGGGGCGCCGGCCTCGAGCGCCAGCCGGCGCGCCTCGACCTTGTCGCCCAGCGTCTCGATGGTCTCGGGGCTCGGCCCGATCCACACCAGCCCGGCGGCCTGAACGGCGCGCGCGAAGTCGGCCCGCTCCGAGAGGAAACCGTAGCCCGGATGCACGGCATCGACGCCGGCGCGGCGGGCCACGTCCAGCAGCTTGTCGATCGACAGATAGCTCTCGCCCGGGCGCTCGCCGCCCAGCGCGTAGGCCTCGTCGGCCAGGCGCACGTGCATGGCCTCCAGGTCGCCGTCGGCATAGATGGCCACCGAGGCGGCGCCGTGGTCGCGGCAGGCGTGAATGACGCGCACCGCGATCTCGCCGCGGTTGGCGATGAGCACCCTGCGGATGGGCCGGCGTTCGACGTTCGTGTCGGGGGTGGAGCGATGGTGCTGGGGAGTGTTCATGAGGAGGCCTCGCCGCCGAGAGGTGAAAAGTCGTTGATCGGGTTGAAGCGGATGCGGGCGTTGGCGGGGATCTGCCCCGCCAGGTCCAGGTGGTAGTCGGCCACGCAGGCGATTACCGGATAACCGCCGGTCAGCGGATGATCGGCCAGGAACAGCACCGGCTGCCCGCTGGCGGGGACCTGGATGGCGCCGGTGACCGTGCCCTCGCTGGGCAGTTCGGCGTCGTTGATGCGTTCGAGCGCCCGCTCGCCCTGCAGGCGCAGGCCGATGCGGTCCGACTGTGAAGTGACGTCCCAGGCCTGCGCGCAGAGCGTCTCCAGGGCCTGAGCCGTGAACCAGTCGCTGCGCGGGCCCATGACGATGTCCAGCGTTACCGTCTGGCCGGCGGAGGGCAGTTCGGGCGCGGCGTGCGCCTCCAGGTCCAGCGCCGTGACCGGCAGCTCGGCCGCTCGGAGACGGTCGCCGCGGGCCAGCGGGCGTGGCCCCAGCTTGGCCAGGGTGTCGGTGGAGCGGCTGCCGAGCACGGGCGCGACCTCGAAGCCGCCGCGCAGGGCGAGATAGCTGCGCAGGCCGGCGCGGGGCGTGCCCAGGGTCAGGACGTCGCCGGCGGCCAGCTCGATGGGGCCATCGAAGGCGGGGCTTAGCGTCTCGCCGGCCTCGGTGCGGATCGACACCGCCAGCGGGGCGCCGGCCAGGCCGAGCATCGCGGGGCGGTGGCAGCGCAGTTTTAGCCCGCCGAGCGCGACCTCGAGGGCGGCCGCATCCGAGGGATTGCCGACCCGCCGGTTGGCGGCGCGCAGCGCGCCCTTGTCCATGGCGCCGGCCGTGGACACGCCCTGGGCGGTCTGACCGAAGCGGCCGAGATCCTGGAACAGGGTCTGGAGGCCGGGATGCACGATCTCCAGCGTCGGCGCCTGGACGGGCGCGTCCGTATTGATGGCAGGGGCGGGCACGCTGGTGCGCTCGGGGGGCGCGTCGGTGGCGCTGAAACGCACCCGCATGCCGGGCTGCAGCAGGGCCGCCGGCGTGCGTTCGACGTCCCACATGTCCAGTGGCGTGGTGCCGATCAGCTGCCAGCCGCCGGGGCTGGCCGTGGGGTAGATGCCGCTGAAGGTGCCGGCCAGCGCCACGGCGCCGGCGGGAATGCGGGTGCGGGGCGTGGGGCGGCGCGGCACGTCGAAGCCGGCGCCGCCCGAGAGATAGGCGAAGCCGGGGGCGAAGCCGCAGAAGGCGACGCGATAGTCGTGCTCGCCGTGGCGCCGGATCACCTCGTCGGTGGTGAGATCCAGCAGCCGTGCGACGTCATCGAGGTCCTCGCCGGCGTAGTGCACGGGAATCTCGATCAGCTCGCCCTGGCGATGGTCGCTGTCGGCCGGCGGCTGGGCAAGCAGCCGCCGGGCCAGCTCGTCGGCCGAGATGCGTTCTGGCGCGAAGGACACCAGCAGCGTGCGCGCGGCGGGCACCAGCGTGGTCACGCCGGGGATCGGCGCCTGCCGCAGGCGCTCGTGGAGTCCGAGCGTCTGCGACAGGCCGTCGAGCTCGACCAGCAGGGTGCTCTGGTTGACGGGCAGAATGTTCACGCGGACTCCTGGGACGCATCGGGGCCGCCGTGGGCGAAGGCGCGCAGGTTCACGCCGGCGTCGAGCAGACGCTGGCGCACGGCCTGAGCCATGGCGATCGCGCCGGGGCTGTCGCCGTGGACGCAGATGGAGGCGGCGTCCACGGCGACCACGTCGCCTTCCACGCTCTCGAGCGTGCCGTGCTGCACCAGGCGCAGCATGCGTTCGGCCACCTGTTCGGGGTCGTGCAGCACCGCGCCGGCCTCGCGGCGCGAGACCAGCCTGCCGTCGCGATGATAGGCGCGGTCGGCGAAGGCCTCGGCCGCGGTGGCCAGGCCGGCCTCCCGGGCCCAGTCGTTCAGCGGCGAGCCGGCCAGCGTCATCAGCACCAGCGAGGCGTCGAGGGTCTGGATCGCCTCGATCACCGCCTCGGCCTGGCGCCGGTCGTGGGCGATGGCGTGATAGAGCGCGCCGTGCGGCTTGACGTAGCGCACGGCGGTGCCGGCCGCGCCGGCCATGCCCTGCAGCGCGCCGATCTGGTAGATCACGTCGGCGCGCAGCTCGTGATGGGCGAGCTCCATATGACGCCGGCCGAAGCCGACCAGGTCCGGGTAGCTGACGTGGGCGCCGACGCTCACGCCGCGCTCGGCGGCGGCGGCCAGGGTGCGCGCCATGCCGGCCGGGTCGCCGGCATGGAAGCCACAGGCGACGTTGGCGCTGGTGACCAGATCCAGCATGGCGTCGTCGTCACCCATGCGCCACTGGCCGAAGCTCTCGCCGAGATCGCTGTTCAGGTCGATATGGGACATGTGCGGGATCCTCGATCAGGTCGCGGGTGTCAGGAAGGCGAAGATGGGGCCGATGGACTGATAGCCCATGTACCAGGTCAGGGCGCAGACCGCGGCGCCGGAGACCAGCAGCCAGCGCGGATAGCGGTGGCCGTTCATGAGGTCGCCGCGGCGCCAGGCCACGTACAGGAAGAGCGTCAGGCCGACCGGCAGCACCAGGCCGTTGAAGCCGCCGGCGAAGACCAGCAGCGCGGCCGGGGGCGTGCCCAGCGACAGGAAGACGAGCAGCGAGGCGCCGATGAACACCAGGGTCGCGCGGTTGCGGGCCGGCTCACCGATGCTCGGCTTGAAGGCGCTCAGGAACGTCATCGAGGTATAGGAGGCGCCGATGATGCTGGTGATGCCGGCGGCCCACAGGATCAGACCGAAGGCGCGCAGGCCGAGTTCGCCTGCCGCCGCCTGGAAGGCCTGGGCCGCCGGATTGGCGTTCTGCCCGGAGACGTCGATGATCACGCCGCTGGCGACCACGCCGAGGATGGCCAGGAACAGGATGTAGCGCATCACGCCGGTGACCAGGATGCCGCGCAGCGCCGCCCGGGAGACGGTCTCGACGTTCTCCTCGCCGCCCAGGCCGCGGTCGAGGATGCGGTGCGCCCCGGCGTAGGTGATGTAGCCGCCGACGGTGCCGCCCACGATGGTGGTGATGGTGGCGAAGTTGATGGTGTCCGGCAGCACGGTCTGGCGCAGTGCCTCGCCGATCGGCGGCTGGGAGGCCAGCGCCACGAACAGCGTCATGGCCAGCATCAGCACGCCCAGCACGATGATGATGCGGTCGATGGCGATGCCGGCGCGGCGCGACGAGAAGACGCCCACCGCGACCAGCGCGCTGATCAGGCCGCCCCACTGGGTATCCAGCCCCATCAGGGCGTTGAGCCCGAGCCCGGCGCCGGCGATGTTGCCGACGTTGAAGGTCAGGCCGCTGACGATGATCAGCACCGCGAGCAGGTAGCCGCTGCCGGGCAGCGCGGCATGGGCGACCTCGGGGGCGCGCATGCCGGTGACGGTGACCACGCGCCAGATGTTCAGCTGCACGACCAGGTCGATGACGATCGAGGCCAGGATGCCGAAGGCGAAGGCGGCGCCCATCAGCGAGGTGAAGGTGGCCGTCTGGGTGATGAAGCCGGGGCCGACGGCGGAGGTGGCCATCAGGAAGATGGCGCCGATCAGCGAGGCCCGCCGGGAGCGGACGAATCCGGCATCGGTTGCGCTACTAGCCATGACAGAGGAACTCCGGGGTGGGGATTGTTATGAATCGTCTGGCAACTTGTGTGCCATATTCCATGGAAGTCTTGTTTTTGTAGGTCCAGTCGAGTGTGATTGTTCAACAATAGCGCCGTCGCCCATGACGGGATATGCGACTTGTGTCTCATGTTGGGGCAGGGTTCGAGAACATGCGCCACGAGTGTGCGCCGGACGCGCTTGTCGTCTCGGCCCGTAACCGGGAACATGAGCGCCAGGAATGACTGGGCCACGACCGGGACGGACAAGCACGCATGAACAGGCAGGAAGCAGAGGGCAGGGGCCGGGCGTTGGGCGAGACCGTCGGCGACGAGATCCGGCGCCTGCTGGTGGAGGGTGAGCTGGTGCCGGGGCAGCGCCTGTCCGAGAGCGCGCTGGGAGAGCGCCTGGGGGTGTCGCGCAATACGCTGCGCGAGGCGTTTCGCAGCCTGGCCCACGAGGGACTGGTCACGCATCGCCCCAACCGCGGGGTCTTCGTGACCACGCCGAGCCTGGCCTCGATCGTCGACATCTATCGGGTGAGGCGCTTCATCGAGTGCCAGGCCCTGCGCGAGGCCCTGCCGAGTCATCCGGCGCTGCAGCGGATGCGCGAGGCCGTCGAGCAGGCCGGCGCCGGCCGCGAGCGGCGCGACTGGCAGGCCGTGGGGTCGTCCAACATGGCCTTTCATGCCGCCATTGTGGCACTGGCCGACAGCCCGCGGCTGGATGCCTTCTTCCACCAGCTCTCGGCGGAGCTGCGGCTGGCCTTCGGCATGCTGAGCGATCTGGAGTGGCTGCACGGGCCCTACGTCGCGCTCAACCAGCGCGTGCTGGAGGCCTTCGAGAGCGGCGACGCGGAGCGGGCCGCGATGCTGCTGGAGCAGTATCTGTCGCAGTCGGAGCGCACGCTGCTGGCGGCCTACGCCCGCGACAATCCGGCCGACTAGGGGGCGGCGAGCGCTCAGTCGTCCAGGCGGGTCAGGCCCTCCTGGGCGCTGGAGGCCACCAGCCGGCCCCGTCGGTCGTAGAGGCTGCCGCGGCTGAAGCCGCGGGCGCCGCCGGCCCAGGGGCTGTCCATGTCGTAGAGCAGCCAGTCGTTGACTCTGACGTCGTCATGGAACCACAGCGAGTGGTCGAGGCTGGCGATGCGCAGGCCGGGGTCGCCGAAGCGCAGGCCGTGGGGCACCAGGGCGGTGGTCAGCAGGTGGAAATCCGAGCTGTAGGCGAGCAGGCAGCGGTGCAGGGCCGGGTCGTCCGGCAGCTCGCCGGCCAGCCGGAACCATAGCCGCTTGCGCGACGGGCGGCCGGGCTCGGCGGCGTCCTCGATGTGGCAGAACTCGATGGGATGGCCGGGGAAGCGCTGGCTGAGGTCGGCCTTGTCGAGGTCGTCCGGCGAGGGCACCTCGGGCATCTGCGGCTGGTGGTGCGGACCGCTTTCCTGGCCGTGGAAGGAGGCGCTGCAGAAGAAGATCGGCCGGCCCTTCTGGATGGCGGTGATGCGGCGGGTCGTGAAGCTGCGGCCGTCGCGCACCGCGTCGACCTGGTAGACCACCGGGCGGCTGGCGTCGCCGGGGCGCAGGAAGTAGCCGTGCAGCGAGTGCACCCGCCGGCTGGCGTCCACGGTCTGGGTGGCGGCGGAGAGCGCCTGGCCAAGCACCTGGCCGCCGAACAGCTGGGGCAGGCCCAGGTCCTGACTGCGGCCGCGAAACAGGTTTTCTTCCAGGGGCTCGAGACGCAGCAGGTCCACCAGCGCGTTCAGGGCGTCGCTCATTCCGGGTATCCTCCAGGGGCCGCGGCATCGGCGCATGCCGGGCGCTCATACGAATGTTTCATTGTCAGTAGTCTACGGGAGTCGGCGGCCATGCGCAGTGACGAGTTCTACATGCATCGGGCCCTGGATCAGGCGCGGCTGGCCGGGGAGGCCGGTGAGGTGCCGGTGGGCGCGGTGGTGGTGGACGCCGCCGGCGAGATCGTGGGCCGTGGCTTCAACGCACCGGTGGCGGGCCATGACCCCAGCGCCCACGCCGAGATTCGCGCCCTGCGCGATGCCGGCGCGCGCCTCGGCAACTACCGGCTCGACGGCTGCACCCTGTACGTGACCCTGGAACCCTGCCTGATGTGCACCGGCGCGATCATCCACGCGCGGCTGGCGCGGGTGGTCTACGGGGCTGCCGAGCCGCGCACCGGCATGGTCGAATCGAAGGCCAACCTGTTCGCCCAGCCCTGGTACAACCATCGGTTGACGGTCGAAGGCGGCGTGCTGGCCGCCCGCGTCTCGCGGCTGCTCAAGGCCTTCTTCGCCGAGCGGCGTTCAGGAGCCGCCGACGGATAGGTCGGCGCGCGTTTCCGCCCGCTCGATGCGGTCGCGCCCCAGCGACTTGGCGCGATAGAGGGCATCGTCGGCGGCCTGAAGCAGCTCGTCGGCCACCAGCAGGCCTTCCTCCAGGGTGGCGATGCCGGCGCTCAGCGTGACCGGCGCGCCGTCCCGGTGATACAGCTCGGCCTCGGCCAGCGCCTCCTGCAGCCGATGCCCCACGGCTTCCGTCTCCTCGGCGTCCAGGCCTGGGAGGCAGGCGACGAATTCCTCCCCGCCGAGCCGGGCGAAGACTCCGCCGGCCTCGGCCAGCACCGCTTGCCCCCGTCGCCCCAGTTCGGCGAGATAGCGATCGCCGACCAGATGGCCGAGGCGGTCGTTGACCAGCTTGAAGTGATCGATATCGCACAGCAGCACGCTGAGCGGCCGGTGGGTCGCGTGTTCTTCCAGCACCTGCAGGAAGCGGCGCCGGTTGGGCAGCCGGGTCAGTTCGTCGTGGGTGGCGAGCCACTCGACCTCCTGCTGCAGTCGGGCGCGATGGCGCACCTCGCGGCGCAGGTCCCGGTTGGAGCGCCGGGTCTGGCGATGCTGCATCAGCATATGATGGCGGGCGAAAAGGGCGAGATACAGCAGATAGGCCAGCGTCAGTCCCGCCAGCAGGGTGACCTCCGGCTGGCGCGGGCGCCGGGCCAGCAGGGCATCGCGACTGGGGCGGCTGATCAGCGTCAACGGCAGTTCGCCGATCATCAGCGTCGCCGCGTGGTGCCAGGGACCCGGCTGCCGGGCCGTGCCCTGATGGGCGAGCAGCCGCTCGCCGTCGAACAGCGAGAGCGCGGCGGCCTCGGGCAGGACACGGTGGAACAGGGTGTCGGCCATCGAGCGCAGACCGACCACCATGCCCACGGCGCCCAGGATGCGGCCGTCCTCGGCGCGCGGCACCGGCAGGTAGTAGACCACGCCGGGCTGGCCTTGCAGCAGCTCGATGACGCCGGTATGGCCGGCGAGCCCGTCGCGCAGGGCCGGGATCAGCGCCGCGCGTCCCTCCGGCTGGGCCTGGAACAGGCCGGTCCCGAGCAGCGGCGTGTTGAACTCGTTGGCCGGATGGACGCGGACGATGTGCCCGTCCGGGCCGACGAAGGCGATATTGAGCAGATAGCGGAAGTCGCGGCGATACAGCTCGGCACGGTAGGCCCATTGATCGGCGGAGGGCGTGCCGTCCTGCCAGCGCCAGGAGGCGGCGAAGCGCCGCATGGCGGCCAGGTGGTCATCGAACTCGGCGGTCAGCTGGTCGGCCAGTCGCTGGCCCTGCTCGGCGCTCTCCTGCCGCTGCTGGCGATCGAGGGTCTGATGCTGGGAATACCATAGCGCCAGCGTCAGCGCGACCAGCAGCAGCGAGGGCCACAGGGCCTTGGCGATGCTGCGCCGTGAGGTGCGCCAGCCGCCGAGCACGTCGACCAGCTGGCCGAGCAGCAGGCAGGCCTGGGCGGCGATCAGCGGCACGCCGCCGGCCAGCGCCAGCAGCCCCGCGGCCGGGTGGGGCACGAGCAGTTGGGCGATCAGCGCCAGGCCGGCGCCGCCCATCAGCAGCGGGGCGCCGAGATTGGCCCGGGTACGGGCCAGCAGGGCGAGGTCGAGCAGGCTCAGGCACAGCAGCGTCAGCAGCGGCGGGCGCCAGTCGTTCAGGTGGCCGTCCGCGGAGAGCCGTGCTGTCCAGCGCTGCCAGTCGGCCTGGGACATCCAGGCCTCCGGCAGCAGATAGCTGAGCAGGCTCAGGGCCAGCCAGGCCATGGCCGGCCACAGCAGCAGCCGCGAGAGGGTGATGCGACGCAGGTGCCAGGCCAGCTGGCCGGCGGCGATCAGCCCGATCAGGCCGAGGTGGACGCCGTCGAGCGGGGTGATATTGCCCGTCATCAGCAGGCCGACGAGGGCGACCGGCGGCGCGGCAGCCGCCAGGGGCAGGGCGCCGAGCCGGTGAGTCATCGGACGGCCTCAGCCGCTGGGCGGGGTCCCGTCGGCACGGGCCGTCTTCTTCGCGTCCGGTGACTGGCGGACGCTGAGGCGATGGAACTGCTGACGGCTGCGGTCAACATAGGCGAGGATCTCGTGATAGCGGCGAATGTTGCGAACGTAGATGACCGGCTCGCCGCCTCTGGCATAACCGTAGCGTGTCTTGCTGTACCATTCGCGCTGCTGCAGCAGCGGCAGGGCGTCGCGCACGTCGTCCCAGCGGTCGGGATTGCCACCGCGCATCTCGACGATGCGGCGTGCGTCGTAGAGATGGCCCAGCCCCACGTTGTAGGCGGCCAGGGCCATGTACAAGCGGTCATCCCCGGTTATCGACGCCGGCAGGCGATCCTTTAGCGAACGCAGATACCGCGCCCCGCCCTCGATGCTCTGGGCCGGGTCGAGACGGTTCGCGACGTTCATCTCGGAGGCGGTGGCATTGGTCAGCATCATCATGCCGCGCACGCCGGTGGGTGAGGTGGCCTTGGGCCGCCAGTGGGACTCCTGATAGCCCACCGCGGCCAGCAGCTTCCAGTCGAAGCCGCTGTCGCGGGCGGCGGCGCGGAACAGGCCGTCGTAGCGGGGCAGTCGCTCGTGAACGTGGCCGATGAAGGTACGTGCCCCGACGTATTCCAGGTAGTTGTCGCGCCCCAGATAGCGGGTCTCCAGGCGTGCCAGCAGGCCGTTGTTCTGCATCTGCTCGAGGAAGCGATTGGCCTCGCGCAAGAGGCCGAGCCCCTGGCCGGTGGGAAAGGCCCAGGCCAGCGACAGCGGCCGGCCCAGCGCGAAGCCGTCCTCGACCTCGGGGAAGAACAGCCGATTGAGGCGGAACTGGTGCCGGAAGACCACGGCGGCGTCCAGGGTGCCGTCGGCGACCCGGCCGAGCAGCGCCGAGACCTCGATGTCGTCGGCCTCCTGCCAGCGCAGCCAGGGATGATCCTGCTGCAGCTCGTGCATCACCAGCGAGGTGCCGGTACCGCGCAGGGTGCCGATCTTGAGGCCCTCGAGGTCGTCGATCTCGTCGGGCGGCGGCAGCCCGCGGCGATACACCAGCAGCGGCTGCAGCGGCATGATCGGGCGGCTGAACATCAGGCCGTCGAGGGTCGGGTCCAGGGGCAGGGCGGCGGCGCCCAGATCGCCCTGATGACGCACGGCCTCCAGCGCCTCGGCGATGTTGTGGTCGGCGTCCAGGTTGAGGCTGACGCCCAGGTAGTCGGCGAAGCGCCGCATCAGCTCGTATTCGAAGCCGGTCGGCCCCTGACGGCCCTCGTAGTAGGTCGTGGGGGTGTTGCGGGTCTGGATGTTGAGGAAGTCCCGCGCCCGGATGTCCGCGAGCTGCGGCCCGGGATCGCGATCGGGGCGATCGGTGACCAGGCCGAGCCCCAGCAGCGCGCACAGGGTCGCGTAGCGGCGCCGTTGGCGGCGCAGATGGTCGAGCAGGGTTGCCAGCATAGTGATGTCGGGATGCGATGAGTGATGTCACCTTACCCAGCGCCCCGAAGGCTGTCATCCACGCCGATTTCTCGCCGCCCGCGCTTTCCAGTATCATGTGCGCTCATTGCCGCCGGCCGCGGCCCCCGTCTTTACTGCATTCTGCTTGTTTCAGAGGCCCCAGGATATGCTCGAACTGCGTGGCGCGCCCGCCCTCTCCGCCTTCCGTCATGCCAAGCTGCTCGAAGCGCTGCACGCCGTGGCTCCACAGGTCGAGGCGCTCGGCGCCGACTACGTGCACTTCGTCGATCACGACGGCGAGCTGGAAGGCGAGGATCGCCGCCTGCTCGAGCGCCTGCTGGAGTACGGCCCGGCCCACGAGACCGGCGCCCGCGACGACGGCCGCCTGTTCCTGGTGGTGCCGCGCATCGGCACCCAGTCGCCGTGGTCGTCCAAGGCCACCGACATCGCCCGCAACTGCGGCCTGAGCCAGATCCGCCGCCTCGAGCGCGGCATCGCCTACCGGGTGCGCTTCGCCGGCGAGCTCTCCGAGGAGGCCTATGAGGCGGTGATCGCGGCGCTCCACGACCGCATGACCGAGACGGTGCTGTTCGATGCCTCCGATGCCGTCAAGCTGTTCGCTCATCACGAGCCGGCGCCGCTCGGCCAGGTGGATCTCCTCGGCGGCGGCCGCCCGGCGCTGGAGCAGGCCAACGTCGAACTGGGCCTGGCGCTGGCCGAGGACGAGATCGACTACCTGTGCGAGGCCTTCCAGGGCCTCGGCCGCAACCCGGCCGACGTCGAGCTGATGATGTTCGCCCAGGCCAACTCCGAGCACTGCCGCCACAAGATCTTCAACGCCGACTGGGTGGTGGACGGCGAGGCGCAGCCGCGCTCGCTGTTCAAGATGATCAAGAACACCTATGAGGCCTCGCCGGCCGACATCCTCTCCGCCTACAGCGACAACGCCGCGGTGATCCGCGGCAGCGAGGCCGGCCGCTTCTTCGCCGCGCCGCTGACCGGCAACGCCGCCGAGCGCGCCGTCTACGCCGCCCACCAGGAGCCGGTCAACATCCTGATGAAGGTGGAGACCCACAACCACCCGACGGCGATCGCCCCGCATCCGGGCGCGGCCACCGGCGCCGGCGGCGAGATCCGCGACGAGGGCGCCACCGGCATCGGCGGCAAGCCCAAGGCGGGCCTGACCGGCTTCACCGTCTCCAACCTGCGCATCCCCGAGTTCGTACAGCCCTGGGAGGCCTTCGATTACGGCAAGCCCGAGCGCATCGTCGACGCCCTCGAGATCATGCTCGAGGGCCCGATCGGCGGCGCCGCCTTCAATAACGAGTTCGGCCGCCCCAACCTGACCGGCTACTTCCGCAGCTACGAGCAGGACGCCCTGGGCGCCAACGGCGTCGAGCGCCGCGGCTTCCACAAGCCGATCATGATCGCCGGCGGCTACGGCAACATCCGCGAGGATCACGTCCAGAAGGGCGAGATCCCGGTCGGCGGCAAGCTGATCGTGATGGGTGGGCCGTCGATGCTGATCGGCCTGGGCGGCGGTGCGGCCTCCTCCATGGCCTCCGGTTCCTCCAGCGCCGACCTGGACTTCGCCTCCGTGCAGCGCGACAACCCCGAGATCGAGCGCCGCGTGCAGGAAGTCATCGACCGCTGCTGGGCGCTGGGCGACGACAACCCGATCTGCTTCATCCACGACGTGGGCGCCGGCGGCCTGTCCAACGCCCTGCCGGAGCTGGTCAAGGACGGCGACCGCGGCGGCCGCTTCGAGCTGCGCGAGGTGCCCAACGCCGAGCCGGGCATGAGCCCGCTGGAGATCTGGTGCAACGAGGCCCAGGAGCGCTACGTGCTCGCCGTGGCGCCGGAGAACCTCGCCGCCTTCGACGCCCTCTGTGCCCGTGAGCGCTGCCCCTACGCCGTGGTCGGCGAGGCCACCGAGGCGCATCATCTGGAGGTCCGCGACGGCCACTTCGACACCAAGCCGGTCGATCTGCCGATGAGCGTGCTGTTCGGCAAGCCGCCCAAGATGACCCGCGAGTTTCGCCGCGAGAGCCGCGAGATGCCGGGCATCATGCTCGACAACCTCGATCTGCGCGAGGCCATGGACCGGGTGCTGCGCCTGCCCACCGTGGCCTCCAAGAACTTCCTGATCACCATCGGCGACCGCTCGATCACCGGCCAGGTGGCCCGCGACCAGATGGTCGGCCCGTGGCAGGTGCCGGTGGCCGACGTGGCGGTGACCACCGCCACCTTCGACACCCACGCCGGCGAAGCCATGGCCATGGGCGAGCGTCCGCCGGTGGCGCTGATCGACCCGGCGGCGAGTGCGCGCCTGGCGGTGGCCGAGACCATCACCAACCTGGCCGCCGCGCCGATCGCCAAGCTCGGCGACGTCAAGCTGTCCGCCAACTGGATGAGCGCGGCCAGCCACCCGGGCGAGAACCAGGCGCTGTATGACGCCGTGCACGCCGTGGGCATGGAGCTGTGCCCGGCGCTCGGCATCGCCGTGCCGGTGGGCAAGGACTCCATGTCCATGCGCACCGCCTGGCAGGAAGAGAACGACAAGGGCGAGCGCGAGGAGAAGAGCATCACCTCGCCGCTGACCCTGGTGACCACCGGCTTCGCCCCGGTCACCGACGCCATGAAGACGCTGACGCCGCAGATCGACCTGACCCAGGACGAGTCCGACCTGATCCTGATCGATCTCGGCGGTGGCAGGAACCGCCTCGGCGGCTCGGCGCTGGCTCAGGTCTACGGCCAGGTGGGCGACGAGTGCCCGGACCTGGACGATCCGGAGGACCTCAAGGCGTTCTTCACCGTGATCCAGGGCCTCAACGCCGACGGCAAGCTGCTGGCCTACCACGACCGCAGCGACGGTGGCCTGCTGGTGACCCTGCTGGAGATGGCCTTCGCCGCCCACGCCGGCCTCGAGATCAAGCTCGACTGGCTGATCGACGAGCCGGCCGACGCCTTCAACGCGCTGTTCGCCGAGGAGCTCGGCGCGGTGATCCAGGTGCCCCGCGCTCACACCGAGGAGGTGCTGGCACAGTTCGCCGGCGCCGGCCTCGAGAGCTGCGGCGTGATCGCCCGTCCGCGCTACGACGATCAGGTCCGCGTGACCCTGTTCGAGGAGCCGCTGCTCGAGACCACCCGGCTGCTGGCCCAGCGCACCTGGAGCGAGACCAGCTACCGCATGCAGGCGCTGCGCGACAACGCCGAGTGCGCCAAGAGCGAGTTCGACGGCCTGCTCGATGGCCGCGATCCGGGCCTCTCCGCCCAGCCGAGCTTCGACGTCGACGAGGACATCGCCGCGCCCTTCGTCAATACCGCCAGGCCGGCGGTGGCGGTGCTGCGCGAGCAGGGCGTCAACGGCCATCTGGAGATGGCCTGGTCGTTCGACAACGCCGGTTTCGAGGCCGTCGACGTGCACATGAGCGACATCCTGGAAGGGCGCGTCAGCCTCGAGGAATTCAAGGGCCTGGTGGCCTGCGGCGGTTTCTCCTACGGCGACGTGCTGGGCGCCGGCGGCGGCTGGGCCAAGTCGGTGCTGTTCAACCCGCGCGCCCGCGAGCAGTTCGCCGGCTTCTTCGGCCGCGACGACAGCTTCGCCCTGGGCGTGTGCAACGGCTGCCAGATGCTGTCCCAGCTCAAGGAGCTGATCCCCGGCGCCGAGGCCTGGCCGCGCTTCGTACGCAACGAGTCCGAGCAGTTCGAGGCCCGCGTGGCCATGGTGCGCGTCGAGGAGAGCCCGTCGATTCTGCTCTCCGGCATGGAAGGCTCGCTGCTGCCGATTGCCGTGGCCCACGGTGAGGGGCGCGCCGAGTTCCGCGACAGCGCGCACCTGCGCAGCATGCAGGGCTCCCCTCAGGTGGCGCTGCGCTACGTGGACAACTACGGCCAGGTGACCACCCGCTATCCGGCCAACCCCAACGGCTCGCCCTCCGGCATCACCGGCCTGACCACGCCGGACGGCCGGGTGACCGCCATGATGCCGCACCCAGAGCGCGTGGTGCGTGCGGTGACCAACTCCTGGCGCCCGGCCGAGTGGACCCGGGACGGCGCCTGGATGCGCCTGTTCCGCAACGCCCGTCGCTGGCTGGGCTGATCTTTCCCGCCAGCCGACGCAAGACGCCCGGGCCAGTGGCCCGGGCGTCGTCGTCTGGGGGCTCGCCGATGGCGCGCCGCCGTCGCGTCAGGACGCCTTGCCGTCCGACTTCTCGTGCTCCTTCAGGTGCGCCTCCACGTCGTCGAGCAGGTGGCGGAACTGGGCCTGCAGGTAGTCGTAGCGGCCGAAGTCGTGGCCGCAGTCGTCGCAGTAGACGTGGTACTGATCCTCGCGCCCCGGGGGCAGGCGCTTGACGCGGCTGCCGCATTTCGGGCATTCGGGGCTGGTCTTCACTTGCATGGGCGACTCTCCTGTGTCGATTCAGGGCGATGACATGCCTCCTAGATAGCATGGCAAAGCCCGGCGCGGTCAAGTCTCACGCTGCAACGACGCTCCGCGCTGACGCGACGCGGCGGCCTCGTTAAGATGGCGCCTTCATCGCCGAGAGGTCCGTCATGACCGAAACCGCCCCGCCCAGCCTGCGCCCCTACCAGCAGCAGGCGGTGACCCGCGTGGTCGAGCACTTCCGCCAGACCGAGGATCCCGCCGTGGTGGTGCTGCCCACCGGCAGCGGCAAGTCGCTGGTGATCGCCGAGCTGGCGCGCCTGGCCCGCGGCCGGGTGCTGGTACTCGCCCACGTGCGCGAGCTGGTCGAGCAGAACCACGCCAAGTATCAGGCCTATGGCCTCGAGGCCGACATCTTCAGCGCCGGCCTGGGCCGCAAGGAAACCGGGCGCCAGGTGGTATTCGGCTCGGTGCAGTCGGTGGTGAGGAACCTCGACAGCTTCGGCTCTCCTCATGATGGGCGGGGCGACTTCACGCTGCTGGTGATCGACGAGTGCCACCGGGTGTCGCTGGACGAGGACTCCAGCTACCGGCGGGTCATCGCTCACCTGCGCGAGGAGAATCCGCGGCTCAAGGTGCTGGGCCTGACCGCCACCCCCTACCGGCTGGGCCAGGGCTTTCTCTATCACCGCCACCATCACGGCATGGTGCGCGGCGACGACGACTGCTTCTTCCGCGACTGCGTGTTCGAGCAGCCGCTGCGGCTGATGGTCAAGCAGGGCTATCTGGCCGAGCCGCGCCTGGTCGACGTGGCCGTCGAGCGCTACGACTTCTCGGCCCTCGAGCCGGGCAGCGGCGGCCTGTTCCAGGAGGCGGAGCTGAACCGGGTGGCGGCCGGCAACCGGGCGACGCCGGCGATCATCGAGGAGGTGGTCGGCCACGCCGTCGAGCGCGCCGGGGTGATGCTGTTCGCCGCAAGCCGGGCCCATGCCGAGGAGATCCTCGGCTATCTGCCTGCCGACGAGGCGGCGCTGATCACCGGCGCCACGCCGGCCGCCGAGCGCGAGGCGATCATCGCCGCCTTCAAGGCCCGCGAGCTCAAGTATCTGGTCAACGTGGCGGTGCTGACCACCGGCTTCGATGCCCCTCATGTGGACCTGATCGCGATCCTTCGGCCCACCGAGTCGGTGGGGCTCTACCAGCAGATCGTCGGCCGTGGCCTGCGCCTGTCGCCGGGCAAGCGCGACTGCCTGATCCTCGACTACGCCGGCAACCCCTGGGATCTCTACGCCCCCGAGGTCGGCAGCCCCAAGCCCGCCGGCGACACCGAACCGGTGCAGGTCGAGTGCCCGCAGTGCGGCCACGCCAACCTGTTCTGGGGCCGGCGCGACGGCGAGATCGTCATCGAGCACTTCGGCCGCCGCTGTCAGGGGCTGGTGGCGGACGAGAGCGGGAATGGCGCATCGTCGGGCGCCGGTAAACCGCAGCAGTGCAGCTTCCGCTTCCGCTTCAAGGTCTGCGATCAGTGCGGCGCTGAGAACGACACCGCGGCGCGGCGCTGCCACGGCTGCGAGTCGCTGCTGGTGGACGCCGACGACAAGCTGCGCGAGGCGCTCAAGCTGCGCGACGCCCGGGTGCTGCGCGTGTCCGGGATGCAGCTCGAAGCCACCGTCAACGGCCGCGGCCTGCCGCGGCTCAAGGTCGTCTACCACGACGAGGACGGTGCCACCCTGGTCGAATGGTTCGCCCTGGAGACCCCGGCCCAGCGCGGCGCCTTCGCCGCGGCCTTCCTGCGCGAGCACCTGCGTGCCCCCGGCACGCGCTGGTCGCCGACCACGCCGGAGGAGGTGGTCGCCGAACAGCACCGCCTGCGCGCCCCGGACTTCGTGATCGGCCGCAAGGCCGGCCGCCACTGGCAGGTGCGGCGCAAGCTGTTCGACTACACCGGCCGCTATCGCCTCGCCGCCGAGGCGGGATGAGTCACGGCTTACCCTGATCCTCGCCGCTTGGTAGACTGTGCGGTCGATCATTCGCCGCCCCACCAGCTACCGGAGGCCTGCCCCGCGTGAGCGAGACGCCCCCGTCCACCGAGACACCCGACGACGCCCCGGGGTCCCCCGCCGACCCGACCGTCGCCGAGGGGGCCGGGGCGAGCGACGCCGAGGCGCAGGCGCTCAGCCAGAGCGCCGCGGTGCTGGGCCGGCTGTTCGACGAGCCGATCACCGAGCTGCCGGAGGATCTGTATATCCCGCCGGAGGCGCTGAAGGTCTTCCTCGAGGCCTTCGAGGGGCCGCTCGACCTGCTGCTGTACCTGATCCGGCGCCAGAATCTGGACATCCTGGCCATCGACGTGGCCGCCATCACCCACCAGTACATCGAGTACGTGGAGCTGATGAAGGCGATGGAGATCGAGCTGGCCGGCGAGTACCTGCTGATGGCGGCGATGCTGGCCGAGATCAAGTCGCGCACCCTGCTGCCCAAGCCGCCGAAGGAAGGCGGCGACGAGGACGAGGAGGATCCGCGCGCCGAGCTGATCCGCCGCCTGCAGGAGTACGAGCGGCTCAAGAACGCCGCCGAGGCGCTGGCCGAGCTGCCGCGGCTGGGGCGCGACTGGTTCCCGGCCCGGGCGGCGCTGCCGCCGCTGGAGAGCCGGGTGGTGCATCCCGACGTCGAGCTCGACGAGCTGCTCGGCGCCCTGGCCGGCATCCTGCGCCGCGCCGAGCTCAACCAGGCCCACCAGGTCAGCCGCGAGACGCTCTCCACCCGGGAGCGCATGCTGGCGATCATGGAGCTGCTCGACTTCGAGCGCTACACCGCCTTCGAGGCGCTGTTCACCCTCGAGGAGGGGCGCGCCGGGGTGGTGGTGACCTTCATGGCGATCCTCGAGCTGGCCAAGGAATCGATGATCGAGATCGTGCAGAACGCCCCGCTGTCGCCGATCCACGTGCGCGCCCGGGGCGGGCCGCAGGACGACGAGGCCGAAGACGCCTACGCTGACGACGAGCCAGAAGGGGAGAGCCCCTTCGCGGATGACGACGACCAAGGGAGCGAGTCGCCATGACCGCCATGGAAATCCCCGATGCCCTGGACGAGATCCTCGAGGCCGCGTTGCTCGCCGCCGGCGAGCCGCTCTCGCTGGAGCGGCTGGAAAACCTGTTCGACGATCACGAGCTGCCGCCCCGGCGCGCCCTGCGCGAGGCCCTGGCACGCCTGGAAACGCGTCACGAGCGCGGCGCCATGGAGCTGCTGGAAACCGCCTCGGGCTATCAGCTGCGCATCCGGCCGCGGCTCTCGAGCTGGGTCTCGCGGCTGTGGGACGAGCGCCCCCAGCGCTATTCCCGGGCGCTGCTCGAGACGCTGGCGCTGATCGCCTATCGCCAGCCGGTGACCCGCGGCGACATCGAGGAGGTGCGCGGCGTCACGGTCAGCGGTTCGATCATGCGTACCCTGGTCGAGCGCGGCTGGGTGCGGGTGGTGGGGCATCGCGACGTACCTGGGCGCCCGGCGGTCTATGCCACCACCCGCAGCTTCCTCGACGACTTCGGCCTCAAGACCCTCGACGAGCTGCCGCCGATGCATGAACTCAAGGGCTTCGACGAGCCCGAGCAGACCCTCGAGGACACCCCGCCGCCGCCCCAGCACGACCTGCTGGCCCAGGCGGACGAGCCCGTCGATGAGGGCGAGGGCGACGAAGAGGTGCACGACGAAAACACGCACGACGAGGTGGCGGAAGCGGACGATCGCGCCGACACTGCCACTCGCGACGACACCCTCGAAGAAAAGACCGCCGCCGAGGCTTCCGAGCCCGCGGCTGCAGAGACGACGGCCGGGATGGCCGACGATGACCACGCCGGGACGGCGTCCGAGCGGACAGGCCTGAGCTTCGCCGATCTCGAAGCCCGCCTGTCCGAACGTGCCCGGGGTCGCGTCGACGATGACGCTGCCTCGGGGGCGGAATCCACTACCAGCGAGACAGACGACTGATGAGCACCACCACCGAGAAACTGCAGAAGGTCCTGGCCCGGGCCGGCATGGGCTCGCGCCGCGAGATGGAAGCGGCCATTGCCGACGGCCGGGTCAAGGTCAACGGCCAGGTGGCGACCCTGGGCGACCGCATCGAGCCCCGCGACAAGGTCGCCCTCGATGATCGCCCGGTCACCCTGCGCACCGCCGACGAGGTGCCGCGGCGCGTGATCATGTACAACAAGCCCGAAGGCGAGTTGTGCACGCGCAAGGACCCGGAAGGGCGGCGCACCGTGTTCGACCGCCTGCCGCGCCTCAAGGGCGAGCGCTGGATCGCCATCGGCCGCCTCGACATCAACACCAGCGGCCTGCTGCTGTTCACCACCGACGGCGAGCTGGCCAACCGGCTGATGCATCCCTCGACCCAGATCGAGCGCGAGTACGCGGTGCGCGTGATGGGTGACGTCCAGCAGTCCCACGTCACGGCGATGGTCGAGGGCGTGATGCTCGACGACGGCCCGGCGCGCTTCACCGACGTGCAGGAGTTCGGCGGCGAGGGCATCAACACCTGGTTCCACGTGGTGATCATGGAAGGCCGCAACCGCGAGGTGCGCCGCCTGTGGGAATCCCAGGGGCTGACCGTCAGCCGCCTCAAGCGCGTGCGCTACGGCAACATCTTCCTCGACAAGCGGGCCAAGGCCAGCGAGTGGGTCGAGCTCTCCCAGGAGGAGATCGACGACCTCGCCGGCATGGCCGGCCTGCCGGCGCGCAAGGTGCCGGAGCTGACGCCGGACGAGAAGAACCGCTGGAGCCGCGACAAGCACAAGCGTCGTCCGGTGCAGGCGATGCGCAAGCCCAAGTCGCGCCGTTAAGAAGACGCGCCGCTCGTCCCCGGAAAGGCCCGCCGCCGCATGGCGCCGCGGGCCTTTTCTTTCCCGGCCGGCAGAAGCTCGGTGAGAAAGTTCGTCTGAAGTTGAAAAAGCGCTTGCCAGGTCGGGGGCATATCCGTATTATCTGCACCCGTTCGGAAGGGTCGTTAGCTCAGTTGGTAGAGCAGTTGGCTTTTAACCAATTGGTCGTAGGTTCGAATCCTACACGACCCACCAACCGAACCTGGATTCATGGCGACTGAGCCGCCATGCGTCATGGGTCGTTAGCTCAGTTGGTAGAGCAGTTGGCTTTTAACCAATTGGTCGTAGGTTCGAATCCTACACGACCCACCAGATTCGACGCCCCTGCCTCCCATGAGGCAGGGGCGTTTTTCATGCGTGCCCGGTCGGTGGTGGACCTTGCAAGGCGGCCGGAAGGGCGTCATGCTCGACGGTTGTCCTTTCGTCTTGCCGGGCGCGAGCTCGATGCGCTTTTCGGCTAGAATGAAGACGGGTTGGCCAGGGCGGAAGACGCCGCGGTTGACCCACGGTGTGTCGCGGCGTGCGGAGCGCACGCGCGTCGGCACCTGGTGCAATGCAGGGGGAGCCCCTGCCGGTCACAGTGGTAGACACGATGACAATCATGACTTCCCGTGCCGAGCTGCGTGAGCAGCTGGCGCGTTCCTATTGCCCCACGCGCATTCCCGCCGAGGACGAGGCCCGCATCGAGGAGATCAAGCGTCTGCTCGAGGCCAACAACGCCGTCCTGGTGGCCCACTACTACACCGATGACGCCATCCAGCAGCTGGCCGAGGAGACCGGCGGCTGCGTGGCGGATTCCCTGGAGATGGCCCGCTTCGGCGCCCGCCATCCGGCCGACACCCTGGTGGTGGCCGGGGTGCGCTTCATGGGCGAGACGGCCAAGATCCTGTCGCCGGAGAAGCGCGTGCTGATGCCGACCCTCGAGGCGACCTGCTCGCTCGACGTGGGCTGTCCGGCCGACGAGTTCAGTGCCTTCTGCGACCAGCATCCCGATCGCACCGTGGTGGTCTATGCCAACACCTCGGCGGCGGTGAAGGCGCGCGCCGACTGGGTGGTGACCTCGTCGATTGCGGTCGAGGTGATCGAGCACCTCCAGGCCCGCGGCGAGAAGATTCTGTGGGCCCCGGACAAGCACCTCGGCGGCTATATCCAGAAGAAGACCGGCGCCGACATGCTGCTGTGGGACGGCGCCTGCATCGTCCACGAGGAGTTCAAGGCCAAGGGCGTCGAGGATCTGAAGGGCCTGTATCCGGACGCCGCGGTGCTGGTGCATCCCGAGTCGCCGTCCTCGGTGGTCGAGCTGGCCGACGTGGCCGGGTCCACCTCCCAGCTGATCAAGGCCGCCAAGGAGCTGCCCAACGAGGAGCTGATCGTGGCCACCGACCGCGGCATCTTCTTCAAGATGCAGCAGGCGGTGCCCGAGAAGACCCTGTTCGAGGCGCCTACCGCCGGCAACGGCGCCACCTGCCGCAGCTGCGCCCACTGTCCGTGGATGGCGATGAACGCCCTGGACAACCTGGCCGGCGCGCTGCGCGAGGGCACGGGCGAGATCCATGTCGGCGACGAGCTGCGCCGGGCCGCGCTCAAGCCGCTCACGCGGATGCTCGAGTTCAATCGCTAAGCTCCGCCAGGTTTTGCGGGGTCAGACCCCTAAGCGCCCTTAGGAGCTCTGTTCCTAAGGGTGCTTAAGGGTCTGGCCCCTGTGCCTATAAGGGCGCTCAAGGGTCTGACCCCTGTGCCTGCATCGTGCTTTCCGCCGCTATTCGAACTCTTCCATCGTCTTGCGATAGCCGACGAAGGCCTCGTGGCGCTGCTCGATGCGAGCCAGCACGTTGGGCTCGCCCTCGGTCTTGGCGATCTCCTTGGCCAGGTCCAGCTGTTCGATGCCGCGGTCGATGCGGCCGGTCAGCTGCAGCTGTTCGGCCCGGGCGAGATGGCCCCAGGCGCGGTGGCCGCTGCGTCCGGCGGCCTCGGCCAGCAGGGTGAAGACCTGGGGATTTTCCGGCTGTTGGGCCGCCAGATCGCGTAGCACGCGATAGGCCTCGCCGGGATCGCGCTGCAGTAATGCCTCGCCCAGCACCAGGCCGGCCGGCGCGTAGCCGGGCATCAGCCGCAGCTGGTGGCGGCCGCGCCGGATGGCGTCGTCCACCCGGCCGGCGTCCAGCGCCACTTCGGCGGCCGTGGCCGGCAGCAGGGCGAGATCCGGCAGTTGCCTGGCCAGGGCGTCGAGGGCGCTCAGGGCGTCATCCACGCGGCCCGCCTGGGCGTCGACCAGCGCCGTGGCGTAGCGCCGGGCCGCCGGCTTAGCGCCGTCGCGCTCGAGGCGGGTCAGCGCCTGGCGCGGGTCCTGGTCGTGGATGGCCAGCAGTGCCCGGGCGCGGATCATCTGGTACTCGGTGTCGTCGCGGTGGTGGCGGGCGACCGGCAGCTGGGCGACCCGCGCCTGGGCGTCGCTGATACGCGATTCGGAGACCGGGTGGGTGAGCAGGAACTCCGGCGGGTTGCCGCCCTGCAGCGCCGCCATGCGCTGCATGGTGCGAAACATCTCGACCATGGCCTGGGGTTCGTAGCCGGCGTTGGCCAGCGTCTGCAGGCCCAGGCGGTCGGCCTCGCGCTCGAAGCGCCGGGAATAAGCCAGCTGGTCCTGGTAGAGCGCGGCCTGGGAGCCCATGGCGGCGGCGATGCCGGCATCGCCGCCGCCGCCGGCGGCCAGCAGCATGCCGGCGAGCATCGCGGCCATGGCCGGGATTCGGGTCTGCTCGGCGCGCTGCTGGCCGCGGGCATAGTGGTTCTGCGAGAGATGGCCCAGCTCGTGGGCGAGTACCGAGGCCAGCGGGGCCTCGCCCTCGGCGAAGGCGAACAGCCCGGCGTTGACCCCGATGATGCCGCCGGGGACGGCGAAGGCGTTGAGCCGCTCGCTGGCGACCAGCGTCACGATGGGATCAATCCCGCTGACGTGGCTGTAGGGCAGCAGGCGGGCCACCAGCGAGGCGAGGTAGTGTTCGGTGATCGGGTCCTGCCACAGCGGCGCGTGGGCGCGAAACTGCCGCAGCCAGGCGCGGCCCAGGCGAGTCTCCTCGCCGCTGACCGCCTGGGCGTCGTGGCTGACCAGGCTTGGCAGCTCGAAGGTCGGCCGATCGTCGACGCTCGGCGGCGGCGTCGCCTGATAGGGCAGCTCGAGGGTCAGCTCCTGGCCGATGGCCGGAGCGCTCAGCATCAGGCTCAGGGCAAGCGCGGGCAGGCAGGGCAGGGGGCGACGCAGCATGGCCATCCTCGGTCGTCGGGCGCGTGGGGGGCGTTCCCTCCGACATTGATTCAGCGGGGAAAGTGCCTTTAAATCGCAGACATTCGTGCCGCCGCGGCAATGGCCGCGACGGCCTCAGGCATTCTCTCGGGAGACGACATGGCTGTGCAACCCGACGACGTCCTCGATGCACGAGGGCTTCCCTGTCCGTTGCCTCTGCTCAAGGCCAAGCAGGCGCTGTCGCGCCTGGCGCCCGACCAGGTGCTGGAAGTGATGGCCACCGATGCCGGGTCCTGGCGCGACTTCGAGACCTTCATCGCCCAGAGCGCCCACGAGATGCCGGCCCGCGAGGAGCGCGGCGAGGTCTACCACTACTGGATCCGCAAGGCCGGGGAGGGCGCATCATGACGCTGCGTTCGCTGCTGCGCGGTTGGGTCGATCACTATCTCTCCGACGAGGAGGCGGTGATCCTGCTGGTGGTGCTGGTGGTGGGGTTCGCGGTGGTGATCTGGCTGGGCCAGATGCTGGCGCCCTTTCTCACCGCCCTGGTCATCGCCTTCCTGCTGCAGGGCGGGGTCAATGCGCTGACCCGGCGGCGGGTGCCGCACTTCCTGGCGGTGATGCTGGTCTATCTGGCCTTCGTCGGCGTGGTGCTGGCCCTGGCGCTGGTGCTGCTGCCGCTGATCTGGACCCAGCTGGTCAACCTGCTGCAGGAAACGCCGCGCATGTTCGCCAGCGGCCAGCAGCTGCTGGCCGATCTCCAGAGCCGCTATCCCGAGCTGGTGACGCCGGCCCAGATTCAGGACTGGGTGGGCATGGCGGGCCGCGAGGTGACGCAGCTCGGCCAGCGCGCGCTGTCGCTGTCGCTGGCCTCGCTGGGCAATATCGTGGGGCTGATCGTCTATCTGGTGCTGGTGCCGATCCTGGTGTTCTTCATGCTCAAGGACCGCGACCGCCTGGTGGGCTTCACGGTGTCGCTGCTGCCGCGCCGCCGCGGGCTGATGACCCGGGTGTGGCAGGAGATGGACGCCCAGATCGCCAACTATGTGCGCGGCAAGGTGACCGAGATCGCGATCGTCGGCACCGTGTCCTTCTTCACCTTCGTCTTCTTCGGTCTTCCGTACTCGGCGCTGCTCGGCGTGCTGGTGGGGCTCTCGGTGCTGGTGCCCTACATCGGCGCCGCCGTGGCCACGGTGCCGGTGGCGGCGGTCGCCGGCTTCCACTTCGGCGTCGGCGAGCAGTTCCTCTACGTGCTGATCGCCTACGGCGTGATCCAGGCGCTGGACGGCAACGTGCTGGTGCCGGTGCTGTTTTCCGAGGCGGTGAACCTGCACCCGGTGTCGATCATCCTGGCGGTGCTGTTCTTCGGCGGCATCTGGGGCTTCTGGGGCATCTTCTTCGCCATCCCGCTGGCGACCCTGCTCAAGGCGCTGGTCTATGCCTGGCCGCGGGGCATCCAGCAGCATCGCCAGGAAGAGGCCGCCCACCAGGACCCTAGCGCGTCCTGACTCGCCACGAGGCCGCCCGCGGGCGGCCTCGTGGCTCCTGAGGGGTGGATCATTCGCCGGCGTGCAGGGCCTGGGCGGCCTCCAGTACCTCGTCGACGTGGCCCTTGACCTTCACCTTGCGCCATTCCCGGGCCAGCTTGCCCTCGGCATCGATCAGGAAGGTGCTGCGCTCGATGCCCAGGTGCTCCTTGCCGTAGAGCTTCTTGAGCTTGATCACGTCGAACAGCTTGCACACCGCCTCGTCCTTGTCGGACAGCAGCGTGAAGTTGAAGCCCTGCTTGGCCTTGAAGTTCTCCTGGGCGCGGATGCCGTCGCGGGAGACGCCGACGATCACGGTGTTGGCGGCATCGAAGGCGTCCTTGCGGTCGCGGAAGTCGCCACCCTCGGTGGTGCAGCCCGGGGTGCTGGCCTTGGGGTAGAAATAGATCACCACCTGGCGGCCGCGCAGCTCCGAGAGGCTCAGGGTGGTATCGCCGGTGGCGGTGGCGGTGAAGTCGGGTACGGGATGGCCGAGGCTGACGCTCATGTGAGGCTCCAATCGGGGAATGAACGCTCCGATTACACGCAACCCGCCGGCGACTGTAAAGTCGCCGCTGTACAGGCTCACGAGCCCTGAGTACCATTTGGCCCCTGGCATCGCGCCCACGGGCGAGGGCGGGTTTTTCATGGCGACCGAGCCCTGCGGTCGCCGGCAGGCTGCGAGAGGACAAGACGAGGATGATCACGGGTAGCATCGTCGCGCTGGCGACACCGATGAAGGTCAACGGCGATATCGACTGGGAAGCCCTGCGGGCCCTGGTTCACTTCCATCTGGACAATGGCACCGACGCCATCGTCGCGGCGGGCACCACCGGCGAGCCGACCACCATGTCGTTCGCCGAGCACTTCGATGTGATCCGCGCGGTGGTGGAAGAGGTCGCCGGTCGCGTGCCGGTCATCGCCGGCACCGGCGCCAACGCCACCTCCGAGGCGGTCGAGCTGGCGCGCTACGCCAGCGAAGTGGGGGCGGACTACTGCCTGTCCGTGTGCCCCTACTACAACAAGCCGACCCAGGAAGGCCTCTACCAGCACTTCAAGGCCGTCGCCGAGGGCAGCAACCTGCCGATCATCCTCTACAACGTGCCGGGCCGTACCTGCTCGGATCTCTACAACGAGACCGTGCTGCGCCTGGCCGAGATCGAGAACATCGTCGGCCTCAAGGATGCCACCGGCAACCTGGAGCGCGCCGAGGACCTGATCGCCCGTCTCAAGGGCAGCGACTTCATGCTCTACTCCGGCGACGACGGTACCGCCTGCGACTTCATGCTGATGGGCGGCCACGGCGACATCTCGGTGACCGCCAACGTCGCGCCTCGCGCCATGCACGATCTGTGCGCCGCGGCGGTGGCCGGCGACGCCGAGAAGGCGCACCAGATCAACACCCGCCTGATGCCGCTGCACACCAATCTCGGCATCGAGGCCAACCCGATTCCGGTCAAGTGGGCGCTGAATCGCATGGGGCTGGCGGAAGCGGGCATCCGCCTGCCGTTGACCTGGCTCTCCGAGAAGTACCACTCCACCGTCAGCGAGGCCCTGCAGCTGGCCGGCGTGATCGACGACTGAGAGCGACGAACCGAGAGCGACGACTGACACGGCGCCACGCGCCGTGACCCGACAACTTGAGCAAGGTGGACGCATGAGCTCTGCGCTGAAATGGATGCCGCTGGTGGCGACACTGGCCTTGGCCGGCTGTGCCCGCGATGGCTACTACGACGATCGCAGCGTCGATTACGCCGAGGCCGAGTCGAGCGCGCCCCTGGACCTGCCCGCGAGCCGCGATACTCGCCGCTACGGCGATGCCATGCCGGTGCCCGAGGCGCAGGGCGCCTTCATTGCCCGTGGCGAGGACTTCCGCGTGCCGCCGCCGCGGGCCATGGGCGCCGGCGGCAGCGTACAGGCCGGCGATGTGGCGCTGCGCGAGGCCGGTGGCCAGCGCTGGCTGGTGATCGGCGCCGCGCCCGGTGCCGTCTGGTCGGAGCTCGAGGACTTCGTCGCCGAGCGCGGCCTGACGGTGGTCGAGCAGAACCCTCGGCGCGGTCTGCTGGTCACCGATCAGGCACGGCTCCGCGTGCAGCCTGGCCTTCAGCAGGGCACCAGCGAGCTGCGCTGCGAGCAGGGCGGCTCGCCCCAGCAGCGCTGCCTGCGCGCGCTTCAGCGTCGCTTCGAGGCTCGCGGTGCCACCGCCAGCGCCTCCTCGCTGGCGGTTCAGCGCCCCGAGGACCAGGTGCGTCCGAACCTGACCCAGTCCGGCGGCGAGTGGCGCCTGGTGCTGCCCTATGACGTGGATCGCACCTGGGCCGAGCTGAGCTATCAGCTCGAGTCGGACTTCGCGGTCGAGGGCCGGCGCGAGCTGGTCGAGCAGGATGCCGCCGCTCGCACCTTCCTGGTCGACTACCTGACGCTCAGCGCCCGCAGCGAGGGCGTATGGGAGACGCTGGCCAGCTTCGGCGGCGAGGATCCCCAGCGCATCCGTCTGTCGCTCGCCCCGTCCGGCGCCGATCGCACCGTGCTGACGGCCGACTCCGCCGACGATCGCGAGCTCTCCGCCGACGACCGGCGCGAGCTGCTCGAGCGGCTGGCCGGCCTGCTGGGCTGATGACGGAGGCGGCGGCGCGGGAGATACCGGTGGGGCGACTGCACTTCGCCTCGCTCGGCAGCGGCAGCAAGGGCAACGCCACCCTGGTCAGCGACGGCGAGACGCGGCTGCTGATCGACTGCGGTTTCGCCCTCAGGGAGACCGAGCGTCGCCTGGCCCGCTTCGATCTCCATCCTCGCCAGCTGGATGCCGTGCTGGTCACTCACGAGCATGGTGATCACATCCGCGGCGTCGGGCCGCTGGCGCGGCGCCACAAGGTCCCGGTCTATCTCACGCCCGGCACCTGGCTGTCGGGCAAGCTCGGCGAGGTGCCGCACCGGCACTGGATCACGCCCCAGGCGCGCTTTGCGGTGAAGGGCATCGAGATCGATCCAGTCACGGTGCCCCACGACGCCCGCGAGCCGGTGCAGTTCCGCCTGAGCGCCGCCGGCCGTCGGCTCGGCCTGCTCACCGACCTGGGACATCCCAGCGAGCACGTGGTCGAGGCCTTCCGCGGCTGCGATGCCCTGGTGCTGGAGTGCAATCATGACGTCCACCTGCTCGAGATCGGCCCCTATCCGCCGAGCCTCAAGCGGCGCGTCGGCGGCCACTGGGGGCACCTGGCCAACGCCCAGTCCGCCTGGCTGCTGCGGCGGCTGGGGCTGGACGGCCTGCAGCGCATCGTCTGCTCGCACCTTTCCGAACACAACAATCGCCCCGAGCTGGCGCTGGAGGCCCTGGCGCCCCTGCTCGACGGCGACGATTCACGCCTGACGGTGGCGGCCCAGGATCAGGGGCTGGACTGGCAGGCGATCATCTGAGATTCCAGAATTCCATCTGACCCGTTGCCTGTGGAGGCTCCCATGGAAAAGCGTCAAGAACTCTATGCCGGCAAGGCCAAGTCCGTCTTCGCCACCGACGACCCGGATCGACTGATCCTGCACTTCCGCGATGACACCAGCGCCTTCGACGGCGAGCGCATGGAGTCGCTGGAGCGCAAGGGCAAGGTCAACAACCGCTTCAATGCCTTCATCATGAACAAGCTCGAGGAAGTGGGCATCCCGACCCACTTCGAGGGCCTGCTTTCCGACAACGAGTGCATGGTCAAGAACATGGACATGCTCCCGGTCGAGTGCGTAGTGCGCAACATCGCCGCCGGCGGCCTGGTCAAGCGCCTCGGCGTGGAAGAGGGCAGCGAGCTGAATCCGCCGACCTTCGAGCTGTTCCTCAAGAACGACGCCCTGCACGATCCGATGATCAACGAATCCCTGGCCGAGACCTTCGGCTGGGCGACCCCGGAGCAGCTGGCCGAGATGAAGGCGCTGACTTTCCGCGTCAACGAGGTGCTCAAGCAGCTGTTCGCCGACGGCAACCTGCTGCTGGTCGACTACAAGCTCGAGTTCGGCCTGTTCCAGGGCCAGATCGTGCTGGGCGACGAGTTCTCCCCGGACGGCTGCCGCCTGTGGGACGCCGAGACCCGCGAGAAGCTGGACAAGGACCGCTTCCGCCAGGGCCTGGGCGGCGTGATCGAGGCCTACGAGGAGGTGGGCAAGCGGATCGGCGTCGACTTCGGCTAAGACAAGGCGTCTGCCATGCCGAACGAAGGGCCCTGCGGGGCCCTTCGTCGTTTCTGGTGCCGTGATATGGCAGTGAGAAGAGTAGCCGGGCGGGCCGCCCGCAGAGAAGCGTAAAGCCGAGGTCAGCGACTTACCGTCCGCCTCTCGTCCCTCGCACCTCGCACCTCGCACCTCGTCCCTTACCTACGCCGCCACGATCTCGACGACCTCCAGTCGCGTCTGGCCTTCGTCCTCGAGGGCGCGGAAGCGCACGTCCACGTCGCGCAGTCGAACGCCGTAGATGCGTTCCTCGGCCCCCTTGCGATAGGCGGGGCGCGGGTCCTGGGCCAGCACCTGGTGGATCAGCGCGCGCAGCGAGGCGCCGTCGGGGCGTGCGGCCAGCGCCGCCTCGGCCAGCGGGTTGAGGCGCACGGGCAGGGCGGTCGGCGCCTCGGGGGCGAAGCCGGCCCGGGCCTCGGGGCGGGATTCCGCCCAGGGCAGGTAGGGCTTGATGTCGAGCACCGGGGTGCCGTCGACCAGGTCGGCTCCGCGCAGTCGCAGGCGCACACCGCCGCCCTCGGTGTCGATGCCTTCGAGCTCGACCAGCGACAGCCCCAGGCGGTTGGGACGATGGGTGCTGCGGCTGGCGAATACGCCGACCTTCGCGTTGCCGCCGAGGCGCGGCGGGCGCACCAGCGGGGTCCAGCGTTCGGGACTCAAGTGGAAGACGAAGGTCACCCACAGGTGGCTGAAGGCGTCCAGGCCACGCACCGTCAGCGGATCGTCGTGGGGCGGCGTCAGCACCAGGCTGGCGCGGGCGGCGTCGGCCAGCCCCGGCTGGCGGGGAATGCCGAACTTGTCGGGATAGTCGCTCTCGATGCGCCCGATGGGCGTCAGGGCGAGGGTCTCGGGCGTGTCGTTCATGGGTGCTTCCGCTGGTCGCCGCCGCGATGTGTCGTCGTCTTGGCCGGGGGCATTGGCGCGACGGCATCGCTTCGGTAGTCTCTTGGCGTCTTCATTGTCGCAGGATGCCCTTGATGGGTCAGTTCGAACCCCCACGCGCCGCCGCGCCGCGCATCGTCTATCGCGAGGCTCGCGCCCAGGACGGCGGTGACCAGGCCGAGGTCTTTCATCACGCCGTCATGCAGGGCGCCATGAGCCACTATTCGCTGGCCGCCCGGGAGGCCTGGGCGGCGGTGCTGCCCCGCGAGGCCAGCGCCTGGGTGGCGCGTCACGCCCTCTACACCACCCTGGTGGCGACCTGCGACGGTCGCTGCGTGGCCTTCCTCGAGCTCGATGCGCCGCGCGGCTACGTGGAGTCGCTCTACGTCTGGCCGTCGCTGGCCCGCCGTGGCATCGGCAGCGCCCTGCTGGGCCACGCCGAGCGGATGGTGCGCGAGCGCGGCGGAGAGCGCCTGAGCATCGACGCCAGCCTGGTGATGGCCGATGGCCTGGAGCGCAACGGCTGGCGTCGGGTGCGTGAGGAGTGGGTCGAGCGCGGCGGCGAGCGGCTGCCGCGCCGGCATCTGGAGAAGCCGCTGGCGCCGCAGCCCGCCTGAGCCTCAGGCCGACTCGAGGAAGCGCATCGACAGGTCGATCGCCTTGACGTCCTTGGTCAAAGCGCCGCTGGAGATGCGGTCGACGCCGGTCTCGGCGATGGCCTGGAGGGCGGTCTCGTCGACGTTGCCCGAGGCCTCGAGGACGGCGCGCCCCGCGTTGCGGCGCACCGCCTCGCGCATGTCGTCGAGCGAGAAGTTGTCGAGCATGACGATGTCGGCGCCGGCGGCCAGCGCCTGGTCGAGCTCCTCGAAGGTTTCCACTTCCACCTCCACCGGCAGGTCGCGGGCGATGCGCCGTGCGGCCTCGACCGCCGCCGCGATGCCGCCGCAGGCCGCGATGTGATTTTCCTTGATCAGGAAGGCGTCGTAGAGGCCGATGCGGTGGTTGATGCCGCCGCCGCAGGTCACCGCATACTTCTGTGCCAGGCGCATGCCCGGCAGGGTCTTGCGGGTGTCGAGGATGCCCACGCCGGTGCCGTCCAGCAGATCGACGTAGTGCCGGGTTCGGGTGGCGGTGGCCGACAGCGTCTGCAGCACGTTCAGCGCCGCGCGCTCGCCGGTGAGCAGGCTGCGCGCGGGGCCCTCGATCTCGAGCAGCGGCGCGCCGGCCTCGAGGCGGTCGCCGTCGGCGGCCTGCCAGCGCAGCGCGACGCGCGCGTCGAGGCGGCGAAACAGCTCGTCGACCCAGGCCACGCCGCACAGCACCATCGGTTCGCGGGTGATCACCCGGGCCCGGGCCCACTCCTTCTCGGGGATCAGCTCGGCGGTGATGTCACCGGGGCCGACGTCCTCGGCCAGCAGCCGGGCGGCGCTGTTGCGGATCTCTTCGGCGAGGGCATCCTGATAGTGCATGGTGGCGTGATCTCTGTGCTGGGAAGCTTGGGGCGTTCATTATAGGGGAAACGCCAGGAGCGACGTCAGGGGGAAAGATGCCGATTCACGAGGGCTGGCTGGCCGAGGCCCGCCGGGTGCCGTCACCCAATCACAACGCGCGGCCGGCGGGCGAGGTCTCGCTGCTGGTGCTGCATTCCATCAGCCTGCCGCCGGGGGAGTTCGGTGGCGAGGCCATCGAGCGACTGTTCACCAATCGCCTGGATCCAGACGGGCATCCGTTCTTCGCCGAGATCGCCGGGCTCAGGGTCTCGGCGCACCTGCTGATTCGCCGCGATGGCGAATGCGTGCAGTTCGTGCCCTTCCACGAGCGGGCCTGGCACGCCGGCCGCTCGCGCTGGCGCGACGGCGAGGTCGAGCGCGAGGGGCTGAACGACTTCTCGGTGGGCATCGAACTCGAGGGTGACGACGTCTCGCCCTACACTGAAGCTCAGTACGAGGCCCTGGCCCGGGCGACCCGGGCGCTGCTGGCGGGCTATCCGGCGATGTCGGCATCGCGCATCACCAGCCACGCCCATGTCGCGCCACTACGCAAGACCGACCCCGGGCCGGCCTTCGACTGGGCCTATTTTCGTCAGCGACTGGCCCCGGCGGCCATTTCCTCGTAATAAAACATTTTTAGAAGATTCATGAGGTGTTGGGCGAACGTGCCGGCAGAGTGGGGTAGAAGGCGGTCATCACCGCCGATATGTCTTGAATCGGCGAGAAACGTAGGGTGATGGCAGGTTTCAAAATTTTGAAAAGACTTTCCATGTCTGCTTCAATTGGCAGCCGGCAGCGTTTACGGTATCGTCGGCGCACCCGCCGACTACAGTCGTGCTGACTTGTAAAACGACTACAACAGAAATATTCCGGCATGGAGGTGATCCTTCCATGACCGTCATCATGCGCTACACCCCCTTGCTGGGGGCTGTTGCCCCCAACGTCATTCGGAGAGACGTCTATGAGTCTTGAGGCAAGAGAAGATCTCGATCCGGTCGAAACCGCGGAATGGTTGGACTCCCTGGAATCGGTACTGGATCGCGAGGGCGAGGAACGTGCCCGGTATCTGATGACCCGCCTGGCGGATCGCTATCGCCATGACGGCATGCAGGTGCCTTTCTCGGTCACGACGCCGCACCGCAACACCATTCCGGTGCACCGCGAGGCGCCGATGCCCGGCGATCTCTTCATGGAACGTCGTATCCGCTCGCTGATCCGCTGGAACATGGCGGCGATGGTGACCCGGGCCAACAAGGCCAACAAGGGCATCGGCGGTCACCTGGCCAGCTTCATGTCCTCGGCGACCCTCTATGACGTGGGCTTCAACCACTTCTTCCGCGCGGCCAACGGCGACTTCAAGGGCGATCTGGTGTTCATCCAGGGCCACAGTGCGCCGGGCATCTACGCGCGCTCCTTCCTGGAAGGGCGCCTCACCGAGGCGCAGATGGACAAGTTCCGCCAGGAAGTCGACGGCGACGGCCTGTCCTCCTATCCGCACCCCTGGCTGATGCCGGACTACTGGCAGCTGCCCACCGTGTCCATGGGTCTCGGCCCGATCATGGCCATCTATCAGGCCCACGTGATGAAGTACCTGGATCAGCGTGGCCTGCAGCCGATGCAGGACCGCAAGGTCTGGGCCTTCCTGGGCGACGGCGAGTGCGATGAGCCGGAAACGCTGGGTGCGATCCACCTGGCCAGCCGCGAGAAGCTCGACAACCTCAACTTCGTCATCAACTGCAACCTGCAGCGCCTCGACGGCCCGGTGCGCGGCAACTCGCGCATCATGGACGAGCTCGAGGGCGTGTTCCGCGGTGCCGGCTGGAACGTCATCAAGGTCGTCTGGGGCCGCCACTGGGACACCCTGTTCGAGAAGGACAAGAAGGGCGTCCTGCAGAAGCTGATGGACGAGACCGTCGACGGCGAGTACCAGAATTGCAAGGCCAACGGTGGCGCCTATACCCGGGAGCACTTCTTCGGCAAGTACCCGGAAACCGCCGAGATGGTCAAGGACATGTCCGACGAGGACATCTGGAAGCTCAACCGTGGCGGCCACGACCCGTTCAAGGTCTACGCGGCCTACCACGAGGCCTTCCACAACGACAGCGGCCGTCCCACCGTGATCCTGGCGCACACCGTCAAGGGCTACGGCCTGGGCGCGGCCGGTGGCGAGGCCGACATGGAAGCGCACCAGATCAAGTCCATCGACGATCCGGACGTGCTCAAGAGCTTCCGCGATCGTTTCGGCATCCCGGTGTCCGACGAGGCCATCGAGAACGAGATGCCGTACTACAAGCCGGGCGACGACAGCCCGGAGATGAAGTACATGCATCTCCAGCGCGAGCGCCTGGGCGGCTACCTACCGGCGCGCAACCCGGACTTCGAGGCGCTCGACATCCCGGGCCTCGACGACAAGATCTTCGCCTCCCAGACCGCCGGCTCCAAGGGCCGTGAAGTCTCCACCACCATGGCCTTCGTGCGCATCCTGAACGGCCTGGTCAAGCACAAGGGCTTCGGCAAGCAGGTAGTGCCGATCGTGCCCGACGAAGCGCGCACCTTCGGCATGGAAGGCATGTTCCGCCAGCTCGGCATCTATACCTCCGAGGGCCAGAAGTACGAGCCCATGGACAAGGGCCAGCTGATGTTCTACCGCGAGGACAAGGCCGGCCAGGTGCTCGAAGAGGGCATCACCGAGGCGGGCGCCATGTCCTCCTGGATCGCCGCCGCGACCTCCTACAGCAACCACGGGCTGCCGCTGCTGCCGTTCTACATCTACTACTCGATGTTCGGCTTCCAGCGCATCGGCGACCTGGCCTGGGCCGCCGGCGACATGCAGGCGCGCGGCTTCCTGGTCGGTGGCACCGCCGGTCGTACCACCCTCAATGGCGAGGGCCTGCAGCACCAGGACGGTCACAGCCATCTCCAGGCATCGATGATCCCCAACTGCCGCAGCTACGACCCGACCTACGCCCACGAGGTCGCGGTCATCGTCCAGGACGGCCTGAAGCGCATGTTCGCCGACAAGGAGAACTGCTTCTACTACCTGACGGTGATGAACGAGAACTACGAGCAGCCGGTCCTCGAGGACGTGCCCGCCGACGACATCATCAAGGGCATGTACCTGCTGCGCGAGACCCAGGGCGACAAGCGCGTCCAGCTGATGGGCTCCGGCACCATCCTGCGCGAGGTCGAGGCGGCCGCCGAGATGCTCGCCGAGGAGTGGGGCGTGGGCGCCGACATCTGGAGCGTCACCAGCTTCAACGAGCTGCGTCGCGAGGCCCTGGAAGTCGACCGTCAGGCGTTCCTGCATCCGGCCGACGAGCCGGGCAAGCCGCACGTCACGCGCTGCCTGGAAGGTCGTCAGGGGCCGGCCATCGCCTCTACCGACTACATGAAGCTGTTCGCCGACCAGGTCCGCGCCTGGGTGCCGACCGACTATCATGTGCTCGGTACCGACGGTTTCGGCCGCTCCGATACCCGCGAGAAGCTGCGTCACTTCTTCGAGGTCAACCGCTACTTCGTCACCGTGGCCGCGCTCAAGGCGCTGGCCGACCGCGGCGAGATCGATCGCAAGGTCGTTGGCGAGGCCATCGAGAAGTACGGTATCGACCCCAGCAAGCCGAGCCCGCTCTCTGTCTGAGGCGTCGACCGACCGGTGGCATGGCGGGCCTGTCAGCAGGCCCGCCTCGTGAAGAGTTTGAAGGAGCGCGACCTTGAGTAGCGAAATCATCAAAGTGCCCGACATCGGTGGCGACACCGATGTGGAAATCATCGAGATCGCGGTGGCGGTCGGCGACGTCATCGCCGCCGAGGACCCCCTGATCACCCTGGAATCCGACAAGGCGTCCATGGACGTGCCATCGCCGAAGGGCGGCAAGGTCGTCAAGGTGCTGGTCAAGGAAGGCGACACCGTCTCCGAGGGTGACGACATCGTCGAGCTGGAGGTCGAGGGCGGCGGCGACGCCGAGCCCGAGCAGCCCGCCGAGGCCGCCTCGGAGGCGCCGGCCGAGCCCGAGCCGGAAGCGGCCAAGCCGGCACCGGCCGCCAAGTCGGCCTCCGGCGGCAGCCAGACCGTGGACATCACCGTGCCTGACCTGGGCGGTGCCAGCGACGTCGAGATCATCGAGGTCGCGGTGTCCGAGGGTGACGAGGTGGCCGAAGAGGACACCCTGATCACCCTGGAGTCCGACAAGGCCTCCATGGATGTGCCGAGCCCGCACGCCGGCAAGATCGCCAGCTTCACCGTCAAGGAAGGTGACACCGTCTCCGAAGGCGACGTGATCGGCACCATCCAGATCGCCGGTGGCGGCGACGAGGCGCCGGCCGAGGAAGCCGAGACCGAGTCCGCGCCCGCCGAGCAGCCGGCCGCCGAGGCCGCCCCGGCCGAGGAAGCCAGCGGCGAGCCCGAGCGTCGCGAGGTACGCGTGCCGGACCTGTCCGGTTCCAGCGACGTGCCGGTGATCGAGATCGCCGCCAGCGTCGGCGACGAGGTGGCCGAGGAAGACCCGCTGATCACCCTGGAGTCCGACAAGGCCTCCATGGACGTGCCGAGCCCGTTCAAGGGCAAGCTGGTCGAGCTGACCGTCAAGGAAGGCGACACCGTCTCCGAAGGCGACCTGATCGGCGTCATCGAGACCGCCGGCGCCGCGCCGAAGGCCGCTCCGCAGCAGCAGAGCTCGCCCAAGGCCGAGGCCCCTGCCAAGTCGGAGCAGCCGGCCAAGGCCGCCGCGCCCGCGAGTGCCCCGGCCAGCGCCGAGAAGCCGCGTGACGGCAAGCGCGTGCACGCCGGTCCGGCGGTGCGCATGCTGGCCCGAGAGTTCGGCGTCGATCTCGCCCTGGTGAAGCCCAGCGGTCCCAAGGAGCGCGTGCTCAAGGAAGACGTCCAGGCCTACGTCAAGCAGGTGATGTCGGGTCAGGCCAAGGCGCCGGCCGCCGCGCCGGCCGCGGCCGAGGGCGGTTCCGGTATTCCGCCGATCCCGGACCAGGACTTCAGCCAGTTCGGTGAAGTGGAAGAGAAGAAGATGGGTCGCCTGATGAAGATGGGCGCTACCAATCTTCATCGCAGCTGGGTCAACATCCCGCATGTCACCCAGTTCGACGAGGCCGACATCACCGAGCTCGAGGCCTTCCGCAAGTCGATGAAGGCCGAGGCCGAGGCGCAGGGTGCCAAGCTCACGCCGCTGCCGTTCCTGATCAAGGCCTGTGCCGTGGCGCTGCAGAAGTTCCCGCAGTTCAACGTCAGCCTGAAGAGCGACGGCGAGACCGTGGTGCAGAAGAAGTACGTGCACATCGGCATCGCCGTGGACACCCCGGACGGCCTGATGGTCCCGGTGATCCGCGACGCCGACCAGAAGTCGCTGATCGAGCTGGCCAAGGAGTCCGTCGACCTGGCCAAGAAGGCGCAGTCGAAGAAGCTCAAGCGCGAGGAGATGACCGGAGGCTGCTTCACCATCTCCAGCCTGGGCTCGATCGGCGGCACCGCCTTCACGCCGATCGTCAACCCGCCGGAAGTCGCCATCCTCGGCGTCTCCAAGGCGTCGATGAAGCCGGTCTGGGACGGCGCGGCCTTCCAGCCGCGGCTGATCATGCCGCTGTCACTGTCCTTCGACCACCGGGCGGTCAACGGCGCCGATGGGGCGCGCTTCACCGCTTTCCTCGGCCAGATGCTGACGGACATCCGTCGCCTGCTGCTCTGATCGAGGGCGAGTGAGCCACGACCGACGGCGCCGCAAGGCGCCGTCGGCGTTTCCGGCCGGGGAAGACCAAAGTCCTAGGGCCCCCAGCGCCTTGATCGCAGGGGAGTTTTTGGCACGCTTGCAGGCCTTGCGTCCCTGTGTCGCTTGTGTGACGCCAGCCGCCCCGGTATGGTTCGCTATTCTTCGTTTCCTCCTCTTTTCGAATCCATCACAACTTCCAAGGAGCAGTTCGATGCGTGTGATCCTCCTGGGCGCCCCCGGCGCCGGCAAGGGTACTCAGGCCCAGTTCATCTGCGAGCGCTACGGCATTCCGCAGATTTCCACCGGTGACATGCTGCGTGCCGCCGTCAAGGAAGGCAGCGAGCTGGGGCTCAAGGTTAAGGAGATCATGACCACCGGCGGCCTGGTGTCCGACGACATCATCATCGCCCTGGTCAAGGAGCGCATCGCCCAGCCGGACTGTGCCAACGGCTTCCTGTTCGACGGTTTCCCGCGCACCATTCCCCAGGCCGATGCCATGAAGGAAGCGGGCGTGAAGATCGACCACGTGCTCGAGATTGCCGTGCCCGACGAGGAAATCGTCAACCGCCTGGCCGGCCGCCGCGTGCACCCGGCCTCTGGCCGCGTCTATCACGTCGACCACAACCCGCCCAAGGAAGCGGGCAAGGACGACGTCACCGGCGAGGCGCTGATCCAGCGCGACGACGACAGCGAAGCCACCGTGCGCAACCGTCTGTCCGTCTACCACGAGCAGACCGCACCGCTGGTCGACTACTACCAGCAGTGGGCGCAGCAGGACCCCGAAGCCGCGCCGGCCTGCCACAAGGTGGAAGGCGTGGGCAGCGTCGACGATATCACCAGCCAGGTGATCGCCGCCCTCGAGAGCTGAGTCTTGGGCCGAGGCGGCACTCGCGTCTGGCGATCGCGGACGCGGGGCTGATCCGGTGACAGGTCTTCGAGGGGCGCTGTGAACCCTTCCCTGGGCGCTACCTTTTGCCTTCCCTGGCAAAAACCCCCTCTGCGATCTGTCACCGGCGCCCCGCTCCCTGCACCAAGACGAGCTGCCGATCGGATGACCACGACCCGCATTGCGCGGGCCGTTGTCGTATAATGCCCCGACACTTCCCGCACCGTTAGAGACCCATGCCGATCCTGCTGGCCCTGGATGCCTCCTCGAGCGCCTGTTCCGCCGCCCTGCTGCGGCGTCGCGAGGGCGCCGACGACGAGGTGATCTCCCGCTTTGAACTCACTCCCCGAGCCCATACCCGTCGGCTGATGCCGATGGTCGACGAGGTGCTGGCCGAGGCCGGCGTCGCCCCGGCCGATCTGGACGCGGTGGCCTACGGCCGCGGCCCGGGTTCCTTCACCGGCCTGCGCATCGCCGCCGGCGCCGCCCAGGGCCTGGCCTTCGGCCTCGACCGCCCGCTGCTCGGGATCTCGACCCTGCAGGCGCTGGCGCTCGGCGCCCACCTCCGCCATCGCTACCGCTATCTGATCACCGCGCTCGACGCGCGCATGGGCGAGATCTATGCCGCCGCCTGGCAGTGCTTCGACGGCCGCGTCGAGTGCCTGGCCGAGGAGGCGGTGCTGGCGCCCGAGCGCCTGCGCCTGCCCGAGGCCCAGGCCGATCACGACTGGGTCGGCGTGGGCTCCGGCTGGTCGCTGTGGGATGCCATGCCGGCCGACGTTCAGGTCGGGATGAGCCTGTGCCTGCCCGATCAGGAGGCCGCCGCCGAGGACATGGTGCGCCTGGCCGCCGACGCCTTCGAGGCCGGCGAGGGTCGCCCGGCGGCCGAGGTCCAGCCGGTCTACCTGCGCGACCGGGTCGCCTGGCAGAAGAGCCGATGAGCGCGGTGGCGGCGGACGACGCGGCCCTGGCCGCGCGCTGGGGGCTGCCCGGCGCCGATGCGCTGGCATCTGGCGAGGCGCCGCCGCTGCGGCTCGGCCGCGAGGGCGGCCGGCTGGTGCTGGCCGGCGACCCGACGGTCTACGGCAAGCCGCTGTCGGTGGACTTCGTCGAGGGCAAGGCGGCCCACCGGCGCCGCTTCGGCGGCGGCCGCGGCCAGCTGATCGCCAAGGCCTGCGGGCTCGGCAAGGGCGTGACGCCCTCGGTGGTGGACGCCACCGCGGGGCTCGGCCGCGATGCCTTCGTGCTGGCGACCCTCGGCGCCGAGGTGCTGATGGTCGAGCGCGTGGCGGCCATCGCCGCACTGCTCGAGGACGGCCTGGCGCGCGCCATGGCGGATCTCGACACCGCCGAGATCGCCGCCCGGCTGCGTCTGGCCCACGGCGACGCGAGTCGCGAGCTCGCCGACCTGGTGGCGGCGTCCGACGTCACGCCCCAGGTGGTCCATCTGGACCCGATGTTTCCCCATCGCGAGAAGTCGGCGCTGGTGAAGAAGGAGATGCGGCTGTTCCGCGAGCTGGCCGGCGACGACGCCGACGCCCCGCGGCTGCTGGAGGCGGCACTGGACGTGGCCACCCACCGGGTGGTGGTCAAGCGGCCGCGCAAGGCGCCGCCCATCGAGGGCCCCGCGCCGCGTCACGTGCTGGAGGGCAAGACCAGTCGTTATGATCTCTACGTGCACCGTTCCCTCAGCGACTAGCGTCCGCTAGTCGCCCGTGCTCTCATCCGGGTCGCCGCCACGGGCGGCGACTCTTTCCAGCCGATGGCGCAGCGTCGGGTCGAACAGCGTCCGACTGCGCCGGGCCGCCTCGCGCAGCGACTCGTCGTAGTACAGCCGCTCGTCGCGGATCGTCAGCCAGCCCTCGCGTGCCAGGCTCTCCACCAGCCCGTCGAACAGCCGCGCGTCGAAGAACTCCGGCGCGTCGCGGCCGGTGAGTCGTGCCAGGCGCTCGGCGAGCTGGCGGGCGTGATTCGCCAGGCCGGCGTGGTCGAAGTGCCCCGGCGCCTCGCCGAGCAGGGCGGCGACCAGCAGGTAGCCGCGCTCCAGCGTCGGGCGGATCAGCCGCCCCAGCATGCGCAGCTGTTCGGCCTCGGCCAGCCCCTCGGCGCGTCGCCATCCCTGTCCCTCCTCGATCAGCAGCCCGGCCTCGGCGAGCTGGGCGAGCGTGGCGTCCAGCGCCGCCTCGAAGTCGTCCGGCGCCTCGATCGACAGCTCGTGCACCAGCACCGGCCAGCCCGGTGCCAGCAGCGCCGCCAGGGCGTCGCGGCGATGGCGAGCTTGATGGCGGAAGGCGAAGGCGACGAGCCCGGCCAGGGCATAGAGGTGCAGCACGTTGTTGCGATACCAGGCGAGGCGGCCGGCCTGGCGTTCGTCGGCGGTGACCAGATCGCCCAGCGGGTGAGGGCGGTAGTCGAGCAGGCCCAGCGCGCGGGCGTGGTCGATCCAGTCGCGGGGCGCGCCGGCGGGCAGGGGATGGCTCTCGTCGCCGGGACGAGGACGCCGGAGCTCGGCCAGCAGCGCCAGCTGGCGTTCGAGCAGCTCGGCCTCGACGGCCCGGTGGGGCGTGGCCAGCAGCCCGAGGGCGACCAGGTTCACCGGGTTGAGCGTGGCGGCGGCGTTGATGCGCCGCGCCAGGGTCTCGCCCAGCCGCGAGACCGCCTCGGCACGCCAGGCCGGGCGCGGCTCGCCGAGGTCCGCTCGCCAGTCGGGCCGGTGGGCATCGAGGAAGGCCTCGAGGTCCAGCGGTTCGCCGACGTTCACCGTGACCCGCCCGTAGGGCTCGCGCAGCCTGCCGAGCACGCGCAGCAGGGCCAACGGCGTCTCCTTGCGCTTGGCGCCGCCGGCCAGCTCGCGCTGGTAGCTGGCCTCCTCGAGGATGCGCTCGTAGCCGATGTAGACCGGCACGAACGACAGCGGGCGACCATTGGCGGGCCGGCGCAGGAAGGAGCCCAGCGTCATGGCCAGCATGCCGGGGCGCGGCGCCAGCAGCCGGCCGCTGCGCGAGCGCCCACCCTCGATGAAGTACTCGAGGCTGTGGCCGCGTGACAGCAGGCGATGCAGATACTCGTCGAAGACCCGCGCGTAGAGCGGCTGGCCGCGGAAGCTGCGACGCAGGAAGAAGGCGCCGCCGCGGCGCAGCAGCGGGCCGATCACCGGCATGTTCAGGTTACGGCCGGCGGCGATGTGCGGCGGCATCAGCCCCTGTTCGTAGAGCACGTAGGACAGCAGCAGGTAGTCGATGTGGCTGCGGTGGCAGGGCACATAGACGAGGCTGTGATGCCCGGCCAGCGCCTTGACGCGCTCGATCCCGCGCAGGTCGATGCCGTCATAGATCCGGTGCCACAGCCGGCCGAGCAGGCCTTCGAGGAAGCGCAGCGCCGGATAGCTCATGCTGGCGGCGATCTCACGGCCGTAGCGGCGCGCGCGGCGTCGCAGACGGGTTCGGCGGGCCTCGTCGTCGCCGGCCTGCTCGGCGATGGTGGCCTCGACCATGGGGCTCGCCACCACGCCGGCGATCAGGGTGCGGCGGTGTGAGAGATCCGGCCCCAGCACCCGCTCGCGCATGCGCCGGAAGTGCACGCGCAGCAGGCGGGCCGCCTTGCGTTCGATCAGCGCCGGGTCTCGGCCGTCGGCCAGTTCGGAGAGGCGCAGCGGCGCGCCCAGATGCACTTCCAGGTCGCGGCCGTTGACCAGCACCGCCAGCAGGCGCCGCAGCCGCCCGGTGAGCCGCCAGTCGTCGGCGGCCAGCAGCTGCCAGACCCCGAAGCGCTTGCCCGGGGCGCGGCCCCAGAACACGCTCACCGGCACCAGCTGCACGTCCTCGCCGCGCTCGATCAGACGCCGCAGCGGGGTCGGCCGGCGGCGGCGCCGTCGCGGATCGGGCAGAGCCAGCAGCGGCGGCGGTGCGTCATCGCTCCGGGTTCGGCGGGTCGCCGCGGGTGGCAGGCCGTCGCGCTCGGTCAGGCATTCGAGCAGCAGGCGGTCGGAGAGTGCCGGGCGGGGAAGCACGTAGACGGTCGGCAGCTCGGGGTCGAGACCCAGCGCCTCGGGGGCGGGTTCGCGCCGGCGCACCCGCACCCAGGCGGAAAGCAGTCGGCGCAGCGGGCGCCAGCGGGAGTCGGCCATCCGGTTGCCTGTGTGGTCGCATGTGCGGCCAGTATACGCACGCCGGCGGCGCCGGGTCAGGCGTTGGCGGGGCCGGCTTTTCCCGCCTCTTCAAACGTGCGTCAATGGCCGCCTGTCATCATGGCGAGGGAGGCGTCATGCACGGCATGTGGCGAGAGGGAAACCGGTTCGAACTGCTGCCCGAGGCGTCGCGCTTCCTGCCGGCCATGTTCGAGGCCGTGGATGGCGCTCGTCGCTCGGTGCTGGTCGAGCTCTACCTGATGGAGTCCGGTCGCCTGGCCACGGCGGTGATCGAGGCGCTGAGTCGTGCCGCGGAGCGTGGCGTGACGGTGCTGCTGCTGCTCGACGGCTACGGCGCCATGGGGCTTTCCACCGAGGATCGCCGGCGGCTCGAGTCGGCCGGCGTGGCGCTGCGCTGGTTCAATCCCCTGGGCTGGCATTCGCTGGCCCGCAACCTGACCCGCGACCATCGCAAGCTGGTGGTGGTGGACGGCGAGGTCGCCTTCACCGGCGGCTTCGGCGCCGTCGACGAGTTCCTCGAGGCCTGGTACGAGGTGGCGCTGCGCATCCGCGGGCCGGTGGTGGCCGACTGGGTGCGGCTGTTCTCGAGCCTGTGGGATTCGCCGCTGAGCCGCGGCGCGGGCGCCCCGGCGCTGGTGCACGGCCTGGGCGGCGACAGCCCCGTCAGCGAGGGCTATCACGGCATGCGCGGGCGCGTGGTCTGGGGGCAGGGCTATCGCTACCAGGCGATCCGCCATTCGCTGCAGCAGCGGGTGCGCGGGGCGCGTCAGCGCATCTGGATCTGCACGCCCTATTTCGTGCCGACGCTGAGCCTGCGGCGGCGACTGGTGCGCGCCGCGCGTCGCGGCGTGGAGGTCTGCCTGCTGCTGCCCGGTGCCAGTCACGATCATCCCGGGGTGCGCTATGCCGGCCAGCGCTTCTACGGCCGCATGCTGCGCGCCGGGGTGCGCATCTTCGAGTTCCAGCCGTCGTTCATCCACGCCAAGTTCACCCTGGCCGACGACTGGGTCAGCCTGGGGTCGTGCAACTTCGATCACTGGAGCCTGCAGTGGAACCTGGAAGCCAATCAGGAAGTGGAAGACCCGCGCCTGGCCGATGAGGTGGCCGAGCTGTTCCGGCGCAACTTCGCCGCCAGCCGCGAGATCCGCGCCGAGGACTGGGCGCGCCGGCCGCGGCTTCAGCGCCTCAAGGAGTGGCTGTATGGCACCCTGGATGGGTGGTTGACGCGGTTACGATAGGTGTGAGGTGCGAGGTGCTGGAAGTCTGCCCGATAAAGCGGAGACTGTCCGCAGCCCGCAGCCCGCAGCCCGCAGCCCGCAGCCCGCAGCCCGCAGCCCGCAGCCCGCAGCCCGCCGTCGCTTAGCGCCTGCGCTTGCCGGCGGGCTGCTTGCGGCGCGGCTTGGGCTTGGGCGTCTCCGGCGGCACGCGGTAGTGCAGGTAGAGGTCCAGCACCAGCTCGGGCAGCTGGGCGGTCAGGCTCTCCAGGCGGTCGCCGTCCTTGGCCAGCTCGGCCATGTCCGGTTCGTCGCCGAACAGCCCGGAGAGCAGCATGAAGGGCAGCAGCAGGGTGGCGGCGGCCTCCTCGTCCTCGGCGAACCAGGCCGGTTCGTCGAGGAACACGCCTTCCATGAAGCCGGCGCACCAGTCGCCGATCGGCGTCTCCTCGGGCGGCACGCCGCCGAGTTCGAGATCGAAGGGCAGCTCGGGCAGACCGCCGCCCTCGAGCACCGAGATGGCGGTGGTGCGCAGCTGCTCCAGCAGCCCCAGCACTTCCTCGCGCTCGGTGTCGTCGGCGAAGCTCGGCTCGCCGTGAAACAGCTCCGCCACCCAGGTGGCGGGGGGCACGTCGCTGGGCGAGACGGCCAGCGCGACCAGGAAACCGTGGGCGCCGATCAGGTCCAGGGCGTCGGCGTCGACGCCGTCCGACTCGAGGAAGTCGTCCAGGCGGTCCAGGGCCTCGTCGTCGAGAAGCGGCAGGGGCTGGGGCTTGTCGTCTGACATGTCTCTCACTCGCTGGTGTCGGCGGGGCTTTACGCCATCTCATCGGAGCGCCATTCTAGCATCCCATGACGACGCCCGCGCTGCCCGACCCCGATCCGCAGTGGCTGGCCGGCCTCGACGCCGAGGCCGGCCGGGCGGCGTTGCGCGAGCGGGTCGAGGCGGCCTTCGCGCTGTGCCGCGAGGTGCATCCGACCCTGCCGCGGCCCGGCGTGTGGCTGGACCTGCGCGGCCGCTCGGCCGGCCAGGCGCATTTCGGCCGCGGCGGGCTGCGCTTCAATCCGGTGCTGTTCGACGAGAATCGCCACGCCTTTCTGGTCGAGGTGGTGCCCCACGAGATGGCCCACTGGCTGGTGCATCATCTGCAGGACGGCCACCGGGCCCGGCCCCACGGCCACGAGTGGCGCACCGTGATGCGCCGGCTGTTCGGGCTCGAGCCCCGCACCACCCACCGCTTCGACACCGGCCGCGCGAGCCCCGCGCCACATCGCTACCGCTGCGGCTGCCGCGAGCACGCCTTCACCGCGCGGCGCCATGCCCTGGCGCGTGCCGGGCGCGCCTATCGCTGTCGACACTGTGCCGAGACCTTGGTCTATCTGGGCCTAATCTGACTTGGATAAACGTCTTAACGTACTGTTATAAAAAAGAAAAACGTTCATACCAATGTCTAAGGGGAAGGCGCCTCGACGGAGGAGTATGCTGAAATCATCTTATGGCGCCGGTCGCCGCGATCGGCATCGTCAACCTGAAGGGACCACCCCGAGGACAGAGGCAACTCCATGAGTGATCAACCGCACGTCTATCCGGTACCCGATGACTTCGCCGCCAAGGCCTGGGCCGACAAGGCCACCTACCAGGCCATGTACCAGCGCTCGCTGGACGATCCGGAGGGCTTCTGGGCCGAGCAGGCCGAGTGCCTCGACTGGTTCAAGGCGCCAACCAAGATCAAGCACACCGTCTTCGACACCCACAACGTCGACATCCGCTGGTTCGAGGATGGTCGCCTCAACGTCAGCAGCAACTGCCTGGATCGCCACCTCGAGACCCGCGGCGACCAGACCGCGATCATCTGGGAAGGCGACGATCCCAAGGATTCCAAGACCCTGACCTATCGTCAGCTGCACGAGCGCACCTGTCAGCTGGCCAACGCCCTCAAGGGCATGGGCGTGAAGCGCGGCGATACCGTCACCCTCTACATGCCGATGATTCCCGAGGCCGCCATGGCCATGCTGGCCTGCGCTCGCATCGGCGCGGTGCACTCGGTGGTGTTCGGCGGCTTCTCGCCGGACGCCCTGGCCCAGCGCGTGAAGGACGCCGGCTCCAAGGTGGTGATCACCGCCGACGAATCCGTGCGCGGCGGCAAGCAGGTGCCGCTCAAGGACAACGTCGACGCCGCCCTGACCCGCGAGGGCAGTGACGTCTGCGAGAAGGTGCTGGTGGTCCAGCGCACCGGCGGCGAGATCGACTGGCACGAGGGCCGCGACCTGTGGTTCCACGAGCAGGTCGACCCGCAGTCCACCGACTGTCCGGCCGAGGAGATGGGCGCCGAGGATCCGCTGTTCATCCTCTATACCTCCGGCTCCACCGGCGCGCCCAAGGGCCTCAAGCACACCACCGGCGGCTACCTGCTGCACGCGGCCCTGACCCATCGCTACGTGTTCGACTACCACGACGGCGACATCTACTGGTGCACTGCCGACGTGGGCTGGGTGACCGGCCACAGCTACATCGTCTACGGACCGCTGGCCAACGGCGCCACCACCCTGATGTTCGAGGGCGTGCCCAGCTACCCGACCAACGGCCGCATGGGCGAGATCGTCGACAAGCACAAGGTCAACATCCTCTACACCGCGCCCACCGCGGTGCGCGCGCTGATGGCCCACGGCGACAACGTCATGGACTCCAGCTCCCGCGACAGCCTGCGCCTGCTGGGCTCGGTCGGCGAGCCGATCAACCCCGAGGCCTGGGAGTGGTTCCATCGCGTGATCGGCAAGCAGCGCTGCCCGATCGTCGATACCTGGTGGCAGACCGAGACCGGCGGCATCATGATCGCGCCGCTGCCGGGCGCCACCGATCTCAAGCCCGGCTCCGCCACCCTGCCGTTTTTCGGCGTGCAGCCGGCGCTGGTCGACAACGAGGGCAACATCCTCGAGGGCGCCACCGAGGGCAACCTGGTGATGCTCGACGCCTGGCCGGGCCAGGCGCGCTCGATCTGGAACAACCACGAGCGCTTCCTGCAGACCTACTTCACCACCTACAAGGGCATGTACTTCACCGGCGACGGCTGCCGCCGTGACGAGGACGGCTACTACTGGATCACCGGCCGCGTCGACGACGTGCTCAACGTCTCCGGCCACCGCATGGGCACCGCCGAGATCGAGTCCTCGCTGGTGGCCCACGAGTCGGTGGCCGAGGCCGCCGTGGTCGGCTTCCCCCACGACATCAAGGGGCAGGGCATCTACATCTACGTGACCCTGGCCGACGACGTGGAGCCCAGCGACGAGCTCAAGAAGGAGCTCACCCAGTGGGTGCGCAAGGACATCGGGCCGATCGCCTCGCCGGACGTCATCCAGTGGGCGCCGGGGCTGCCCAAGACCCGCTCGGGCAAGATCATGCGCCGCATCCTGCGCAAGATCGCCGCCAACGAGTGCGACGGCCTGGGCGACACCAGCACCCTGGCCGATCCGTCGGTGGTCGACGACCTGATCGAGCATCGCGCCAATCGTTGATGACGGTTCTCTCGTAGAGCCTTACAATCCTGCAAGCCGGCCTTCGGGGCCGGCTTCTTCATGGCGCGGGGAAGATTGTCGACAAGGTGGCGACGATCGCTTGGGCATCTCCTCGACCATGGGGTAACATGCCGATAATAAACACTGCGTCCCGCAGGCGGCGGACGGCCCCCGCTGCTCTCGGATCCGGAGGAGAATCCATGGCCTTTGCCCAGAAGTTCATCGTCGCCGACGATCATCCGCTGTTCCGCGCGGCCCTGACCCAGGCGCTGCGCCAGGTCGCCCCCCAGGCCGAGATCGTCGAGTCCGATACCATGGAGGCCACCACCGAGGTCGTCACCCGGCATCCGGACGCCGATCTGATCCTGCTCGACCTGCACATGCCCGGCGCCCACGGCTTTTCCGGGCTGATCCAGCTGCGTGGCCAGACGCCGGACATCCCGGTGGCGGTGGTCTCGGGCAGCGACGAGCTGCACGTGGTGCGCCGCGCCATCGACTACGGCGCCTCCGGCTTCATTCCCAAGTCCTCGTCGCTGGCGCTGATCGCCGAGGCGGTAGGCGAGATCCTCGACGGCGAGGTGTGGCTGCCCGAGGAGATGGCCGATGCGCTGGGCGAGGCCGACGAGGAGGAGGCGCGCTTCGCCGAGGCGATCGCCTCGCTGACGCCCCAGCAGTTCCGGGTGCTCAACATGCTCACCGAGGGCCTGCTCAACAAGCAGATCGCCTACGAGCTCAACGTCTCCGAGGCCACCATCAAGGCCCACGTCACCGCCATCCTGCGCAAGCTCGGCGTGCATTCCCGCACCCAGGCGGTGATCGCCGCCCAGAAGCTCGAGGTCGAGCCGCCCAAGGTCGAGCAGTCTTGAGGGAGCGGGAACCGCCCCGAGGAGCGTCCTCGCTCGAGGCTCGTGCAATATAGAAACGCCGCCCCGCTTTTTGCGGGGCGGCGTCGTTTCAAGGGCTCGAAGGTGCCGCGTCGGCGTCAGTCGTCGGTGTCCTGGCCGAGGAAGCGGCGCATGGCGGCCACCGTCTCCTCGCTGCAGTGGTGCTCGATGCCCTCCGAGTCGGCGCGGGCGACCTCCTCGGGCACGCCCAGCCGACGCAGGGTCGCCAGCACCACCCGGTGGCGGGCGGCGACTCGCTCGGCCATGGTCTCGCCGTCCGGCGTCAGGAAGATGCCGCGATAGGGGCGGGCGATGACCAGGCCGTCGCGGCGAAGCCTGGCCACCACCTTGGAGACGGCGGCGCTGCTGACGCCGAAGCAGGCGGCCAGGTCGCCGGCGCGGGCCTCGCCGTGGCGGGCATGCAGGTGGGCGATCTCCTCGACGTAGTCCTCGACCAGCTCGCGCTGGTGGTCCTGGCGGACGCGCTCGAAGGCGGCGTGCTTGGGCAGTGGGGTCATGATGGCTTATCCCTCGCCGAACAGGGTGAAGAACAGCACGTAGCCGTTAAGGGCGATGATCAGCGCGCAGATCGCGCCGCCCACGACCGTGACGGTGCGGCCGTTGACCAGGTTCCCCATCAGCCGGCGGTTGGCGGTGAAGCACAGCAGCGGGATCAGCGCGAAGGGAATGCCGAAGCTCAGGATCACCTGGCTGGCCACCAGCGCCTTCTGCTCGGAGATGCCCATCAGGATCACCGCCAGCGCCGGCACCATGGTGATCAGGCGGCGCAGCCACAGCGGGATGGTGAAGCGCACGAAGCCCTGCATGATCACCTGGCCCGACAGGGTGCCGACGATCGACGAGGAGAGCCCCGCCAGCAGCAGCGCCAGCCCGAACAGATGGCTGGCCAGCTCCTGGCCCATCATCGGCGCCAGCAGCCGGTAGCTGTCGCTGATGGTGGCGACATCGGTCCGCCCCTGGGCGTGGAACACCGAGGCGGCCAGCGCCAGCATGCTCAGGTTGACCAGCCCGGCGATGGCCATGCCGACGATGACGTCGAGCCGGTAGTAGCGCATCAGCCGCCGGCGCTCGCCGTCGTTGCGCGCCCGGATGCGGTTCTGAGACAGCGCCGAGTGCAGGTAGATGACGTGGGGCATCACCGTGGCGCCGAGGATGCCGGCGGCGAGATAGAGGGCGTAGCCGTCGGGGAAGCCTGGCACCAGCAGGCCCTGGAGCAACGGCGCGGCCTGGGGCGGGGCGAGGATCATCTCCAGCAGGAAACCGCTGGCGATGGCCAGGATCATGGCGCCGATGACGAGCTCCATCAGCCGGAAGCCCTGACGATGCATCAGCAGCGCCAGATAGGTGATGGCTCCGGTCAGCAGCGCGCCCTCGACCAGTGACAGGCCGAACAGCAGGTTGAAGGCCAGGGCGGCACCGAGGAACTCGGCCAGGTCGGTGGCGATGGCGACGATCTCGGCCTGGACCCAGTAGACCCACACCACCGGACGCGGGTAGCGCTCGCGGATCACCTCGGCCAGGTTGCGGCCGGTGGCCAGCCCCAGCCGCGCCGACAGGGTCTGGATCAGCATCGCCATCAGGTTGGCGCCGAGCACCACCCACAGCAGCGCATAGCCGTAGCGCGAGCCGGCCTCGATGTTGGTGGCGAAGTTGCCGGGGTCGACGTAGGCCACGGCGGCGATCAGCGCCGGCCCGAAGAAGGCCGTCCAGCCCCAGCGGCGGCGCTGGCCGCTAAGGGTGTGGGCCGCCTTGGCGCGGACCGTGTCGTTGGAAATGGCGGGAAGCATCGGCGTGGCTCTTGTTAACCGAGGTTAATGGCTCATCCTCAGGTTAAACCGGGCGCCGTTGCCTGCCCAATAGAGTCTGTTCGACGTCATGATCGTCGTGGGCTATCGCGGGGCAGTTCCCACGAGGGCCGGGTGTCAGGCGCCGAGGCGCAGGGTCTCAAGCACCACCCGGAAGGCCGCCGTCTGCTGGCGCCGGCTGGGGTAGTAGAGGTGGTAGCCCTCGAACGGCTCGGACCATTCGGCCAGTACCTCCTCGAGCTCGCCGCGCGCGAGGTGCGGCGCCACCAGGCCGTCCGGCAGCTGTGCCAGCCCGGCGCCGGCGAGGCAGGCGTCGAGGATCTGCACCACGCTGTTCATGATCAGCGGGCCGCTCACCCGTACCCGTGACTCCTGCTCGCCGCTGCCGAACTCCCAGGCGTAGAGGCCGCTGTGGGTCGGCAGGCGCAGGTTGATGCAGCGGTGCGCGGTCAGGGCTTCCGGCGTCGGTGGCGTGCCGTGGCGTTCGCGATAGGCCGGCGCGGCCACGGTGACCATGCGCATCGGCGGGCCGATCGGCACCGCGATCATGTCGGCGTCGATGATGCCGCCGAGGCGCACGCCGGCGTCGAAGCGCTCGGCGGCGATGTCGGTCAGCCCGTAGTCGGTGGTCAGCTCGACGGTGAGCTCGGGATAGGTCTCTAACAGCGGCAGCAGCCGCGGCCACAGGATGTGGCGGGTGGCGAACTCGTCGGCGGTGATGCGCACCGTGCCCGACGGGCGCTCGCGCAGCTCGGCCACGGCGGTGACGTGGGCGTCGATCTCGTCGAGCAGCGGGGCGATCTCGCGCAGCAGCTTGTCGCCGGCCTCGGTGCGGGTGACGCTGCGCGTGGTCCGGGTCAGCAGACGCACGCCGAGGCGCTCCTCCAGCCCGCGCACCGTCTGGCTCACTGCCGAGGGCGAGACCCCGAGGTGCGCCGCCGCCCGGGTGAAGTTGCCCTCGCGGCCCACGGTCACGAAGACCGCCAGATCGTCCAGTCGTTGTCCTGCCATTGTGAAGTCTCACTTCATACTGCGTTCAGCATTTGCCACATAGTACCGCTAATATCGCTCTGCTACTTTGGTATCGGTCAACGCCACCACCCCACAGGAGAGTGTCATGAGCGAATCATCCGAGGACATGCTGGTCCAGCGCGCCGGTTCCGTTGAGGCCATCAAGGGGCCGAGCGACTGGTTCACCGGCACCGTCCGCATCGACAAGATCTTCAACGCGCCGGCGCCCTCCCGTCTGGGCATGGCCGTCGTCAACTTCGAGCCGGGTGCCCGTACCAATTGGCACACCCACCCGCTGGGCCAGATGCTGCTGGTTACCGACGGCGTGGGCTGGACCCAGTGCGAGGGCGGGCCGAAGACCGAGATCCGCCCCGGCGACATCATCTACTGCAACTGCGGACGTTGCCACTGGCACGGTGCCACCGACACCACCGCCATGCAGCACGTCGCCGTGCAGGAAGCCGAGAACGGCAGCCCGGTGACCTGGATGGAAGCGGTCTCGGACGAGGTCTACCTGGCCGGCCCGGTCAAGAAGGACTGAGGATTCGGGAAGCGTCGAACGACGCGACGAAAAACGCCGGCGGGCCCGTTAATTCGGCCCCGCCGGCGTTTATTCGTGTCCTCGACTGGCGTGTCGATCAGCTCTGATGAGAGGCGGCGCGGCTGGCCTGCAGGGTGCGGGTCAGCAGCGCGCGCAGGGCGGCGGGGCGCACCGGCTTGAGCAGCAGCTGGTAGCCGCCGCGCTTGATCTCCTCGGCGACCTCCTCGGTGCGGTCGGCGGTGATGACGATGCCCGGCACCGCGCCCTCGAGGCGTTCGCCGAGCGCCTCCATGGCCATCAGCCCGGTGACCTCGTTGTCCAGGTGATAGTCGGCCAGGATGGCGTCGGGGTCGGCGTCCAGGTGGCGCAGCACCGACTTGGCGCCGCCGATCGAGGTGGCGGTGAAGACCTCGCAGCCCCAGCCGGAGAGCATCGCCTTCATGCCCTCGAGGATCAGCGACTCGTTGTCGATGCACAGGATGCGCTTGCCGGCCAGCTTGTTGCCGGCGCGCTTGGGACGTGACTCCTCGCGGCGCTCCTCCTCGCGGGCGGCCACCGCCGGCACGCTGACCGAGAACACGGTGCCGACGCCCTCCCAGGAGCGCACCCGGATCGGGTGATCGAGCACCCGGGCCATGCGGTCGGCGATCGACAGCCCCAGGCCCAGGCCCTTCTCGCTCTCTTTGTGGCGCGAGGTCTGGTCGAGGCGGCGGAACTCCTGGAAGATCTCGGCCTGCTTGGCCTCGGGGATGCCGGGGCCGGAGTCCCAGACCTCGATCGACAGCCGCTCGCCCTGGCGCCGGCAGCCCAGCATCACCCGGCCCTCCTGGGTGTAGCGGATGGCATTCGACAGGAAGTTCTGCACGATGCGCCGCAGCATCTGGGCGTCGCTGTCGACCCACTGGCGGGTGGGCACCACCACCAGGTCGAGGCCGCGGTCCTCGGCCATGACCTCGAACTCGGCGCGCAGCGGGCGGAAGACGTCGGCCAGGGCGAAGTGGCTGCGCCGCGGGGTCAGCGCCCCGGCGTCGAGCTTGGAGATGTCGAGCAGGGTGCCGAGCAGCTCCTCGGCGGCCTGCAGCGAGTTGTCGATATGGCCGATAGTGCGGCGCATCTCGTCGGCCTGCATCTCTTGGGACAGCGCCGAGGTGAACAGGCGCGCGGCGTTGAGCGGCTGCAGCAGGTCGTGGCTGGCCGCGGCCAGGAAGCGCGTCTTGGAGGCGTTGGCGTCCTCGGCGACCTGCTTGGCCTGGCGCAGCGCCTGCTCGGCCTCGGCGCGCACCCGGTTCTCCTGGCGCAGGGCGGCGTTGGCCTCGGACAGCGCCTGGGTGCGCTCGCGCACGCGCTCCTCCAGGGTCTCGTTGGTCTCCTTGAGCGCGATCTCGGCGCGACGGCGCTCGGTGATGTCCTGATAGAGGGCGAAGAAGCCGAGGATCGCGCCGCTGTCGCCGAAGTGCGGGGTGTAGGTGACCAGCATGTAGCGGATGCCTTCGGTCAGCCGCAGCGAGACCTCGAAGCTGACCCGCTCGCCGTCCAGGGCACGCTCGATCCAGGGCGCGCGCTCGCGATGCATGGGCGTGGAGAGCACCTCGTGGAGAGGCCGACCGATCACCGCGTTGCGGTCGATGGAGAAGGCCTGCTCGTAGGCGCGGTTGGTGAAGAGGTAGCGGCAGTCCTTGTCGAAGTAGGCGATCAGCGCCGGCACGTTGTCGGTGTAGATGCGGATGTTGTTCTCCGAGCGGATCAGCGCCTCCTCGGTGCGCTTCTGCTGGGTGATGTCCTGATAGGTGTAGACGAAGCCGCCGCCGGGCATCGGGTTGCCCTGGACCTCCAGCACGCTGCCGTCCTGGCGATAGCGCACGTAGCGGTGCGGCTGGCCCTCGCGGATGTTGTCGAGCAGCAGCTGCACGTGCTCCTCGGGATCGCCGGGGCCGTACTCGCCGTTGTGGGCGTTGTAGCGGAAGATGCGGTCGATCGGCGCGCCGACCCGGATCAGGTGGTCGGGGAAGCGGAACAGCTCCAGGTAGCGCTGGTTCCATACCACCAGCCGCAGGTTCTGGTCGACCACGCTGATGCCCTGGTTGATGTTCTCGATGGTGGCCTGGAGCAGGGCGCGGTTGAACTCCAGCACCTGGGAGGCCTCGTCGACGATCGAGATCACGTCGGAGATGCCGATGCCGCGGCCCTGCAGCGCCGAGTTGACCACGATGCGCGCCGAGGAGGCGCCGAGTACCGAGGCCAGGAAACGCTCGGTGAACTGGATGACATCGATCGAGGCGCGGGCGTGGTCATCGAGCGGCGTGCCGTTGCGCCGGGCGTAGTCGTCGAAGGCGCGGCCGACCTGGTCGGCGCTGAGGAAGCGCTGGCACAGCACCTTGAGATCGCCCACCGTGGTGGCGCCGGTCCAGGGGCGATTCACCGAGGTCTGGCGGGTCTCGACGCTGTCGACGAACAGCGAGGCCTGGATGCGCTCCACCACCCGCTGGGGCGTCATCTGGGAGACGAAGATGTAGCTGACCAGGTTGACGCCCAGCGACAGCATCACGCCGTGGGTGAAACCGTCGCCGACGTTGAGGCCGAACAGCGAGGTCGGCGACAGCCAGCCGATATGCAGCGGGCCGCCGTCGAGCCAGGCCTGAGGCAGCACGCCGGCGCCGATCATCGCCGGCATCAGCAGGCTGTAGGCCCAGATGGCGAAGCCGGCGTTCATGCCGACGATGACCCCCAGGCGATTGCCGCGCTTCCAGTAGAGGCCGCCGATCAGCGCCGGGGCGAACTGGGCGGCGGCGGCGAACGACAGCATGCCGATCGAGGCCAGCGAGCTGAAGTCGCCGATCAGCTGATAGGTGCCGTAGGCCAGCGCCAGGATCGCGGCGATGGTGATGCGCCGGGCGCGCAGCACCAGCCGGCCGTAGTCGCGGGCCTTGGTGTCGAACCAGCGCAGCCGGAACAGCAGCGGGATGACGATCTCGTTGGAGATCATGATCGACACCGCCACCGCGGCCACGATCACCATGCCGGTGGAGGCCGAGAAGCCGCCGATGAAGGTCAACAGCGCCAGCCACTCGCTGCCCGCGGCCATCGGCAGGGCCAGCACGTAGCTGTCGGGATCGACGCTGCCGTCGGCGAACAGGGTCAGGCCGGCGGCGGCCAGTGGCAGCACGAAGAAGGCGAAGGCCGCCAGATAGAGCGGAAACAGCCAGCGGGCCTTGGCGGCGTCGTCGCGGTGGATGTTCTCCACCACCGCGACGTGGAACTGGCGCGGCAGGCACAGGATCGCCAGCATCGCCAGCAGGGTCTGGGCCCAGAAGCTCTGGCCGAAGTCCTGCTGGGCCAGCTGGCGCTGCAGCTCGAGCTGGATGTCGGCGAAGGCCAGCAGGTCGCCGAGGCCGTCGAACATGCCCCAGGTGACGTAGGCGCCGAGGATCAGGAAGGCCACCAGCTTGACCAGCGACTCGAAGGCCACGGCGTGGATCAGCCCCTCGTGGTGCTCGGTGGCGTCGGTGTGGCGGGTGCCGAACAGGATGGCGAAGATCGCCATCACCAGCGCCACGTAGAAGGCGGTGTCGCCGAACAGCGGCGCGCGGGTGATGTCCGAGGCGTCGGTCAGCACGCTGAACGAGGTGGAGACCGCCTTCAGCTGCAGCACGATGTAGGGCAGGGTGCCGATCAGCGCCACCAGGCTGGCGAAGGCCGCCAGCGACTGGGTCTTGCCGTAGCGCGAGGCGATGAAGTCGGCGATCGAGGTGACGTTCTGGTGCTTGGCGACGCGGATCATCTTGGCCAGCACCGGCCAGAACAGCAGCAGCGTGAGGATCGGCCCGACGAAGATGCTGGCGAATGACCAGCCGGAAGTGGCCGCCTGGCCGACGGCGCCGTGGAAGGTCCAGGAGGTGCAGTAGATCGCCAACGCCAGGCTGTAGATCACCGGCCGGCGGCGGCTGGCGCCGTGGCGGCGGGCCATGCGGTCGCCGCGCCAGGCGATGGCGAACAGCACGGCGATATAGAGCAGTGAAACGGCGATCAGCAGCCAGCCAGCGAACATGGTCATCTCCCTCGGGTTCCCGCCCATTCTAAGCCCCGGTGGAAGGCTGTCCATGTTCGATGGGGGAGGCCGGCGATCCGCCGGCCGGGGTAAGGGCGTCTCAGGCGGCGGTGCAGACCGCCTGGCGCAGCGGGTCGCCGTCGTCGAGCCGGCGCATGGCCTCGGTCCGCGGACGGCCGCCCTCGCCGTCGAGCGGCACCAGCTCGCCGGAGGCGCAGTTCAGCAACTGCGGGCGGTGGGTGAGCCGGTCGGCGGCGCTCATCTCGAAGCGGTAGAGGATGAACTCGACCAACGGCTGGTCGTCGGCGCGGGAGCGCGACAGCCCATCCTCGTCGATCACCGTGAAGGCCGTGGTCAGCGGCACCACATAGGTCCAGGGACGCCAGAAGGCCGGGTGCTGCTCGCGGGAAACCACCCGGCTCCCCTCGGGCAGCTGCGCGCGCTTGTGGTCGAACCAGGTGTATTCGTGGTGGATCTGGTAGGCCAGCATGCCGAGGCCGGCGAAGGCCGGCACGATCCAGCGCGGCAGCCGCTTGGCGGTGAGCGTGCGCAGCAGCAGGGCGATGCCCGCCGCACCGAGGCCGGCGACGATCGCCGCAATCAAGTGCCAAATCATCTAGGTCGTCCTGATACGCGTCGGGCTTCCCGAAGGAAGCCCGACATGGAGAGTGGGGCCGGCGCCGCGGGGGCGCCGGGAGGATTATGACTCAGTGGTCGACGGCGGTGCCAGCGCCCTTGGGATAGCGAACGCTCTCGACCAGGTCCTGGATCTCCTTGGGCGGCGGTGCGGTCGCCTTGGAGACGGTGAAGGCCACGGCGAAGTTGATGATCGCCCCGACCGCGCCGATGGACAGCGGCGAGATGCCCATCACCCAGTTGTCCGGGGTGTCCGCCAGGTTGTTGGTGCCCGGAATGAAGAACCAGCCCTTGTAGACGAAGATGTAGACCAGGGTGAAGATCAGGCCGGTGAGCATGCCGGCGATGGCGCCGTGGTTGTTCACCCGCTTGGAGAAGATCCCCATCATCAGCGCCGGGAACAGCGAGGCGGCGGCGATGCCGAAGGCCAGCGCCACCACCTGGGCGGCGAAGCCCGGCGGGTTGGCGCCCAGATAGGTGGCCACGATGATCGCTACCGACATCGATATCCGGGCCGCCATCAGCTCGCCCTTCTCGGAGATGTTGGGGTTGATCGAACCCTTGATCAGGTCATGACTGATCGCCGAGGAGATCGCCAGCAGCAGGCCGGCCGCCGTCGACAGCGCCGCCGCCAGGCCGCCGGCGGCGATCAGGCCGATCACCCAGCCCGGCAGGTTGGCGATCTCGGGGTTGGCCAGCACCAGGATGTCGCGGTTGACGTCCAGTTCGTTGCCTTCCCAGCCGCGCTCCTGGGCGGTCGGGGCGAAGGCCTCGGAGTCGTTGTAGAGCTGGATGCGGCCGTCGCCGTTCTTGTCCTCGTACTGGATCAGGCCGGTGATCTCCCACTCGCGCACCCAGTTGGGACGCTCGTCGTACTGGATCGGCTCGGCGGTCGGGCCGTCCGGGTAGATGGTGGTCATCAGGTTGAGGCGAGCCATGGAGGCCACGGCCGGGGCGGTCAGGTACAGCAGGCCGATGAACACCAGCGCCCAGCCCGCGGACCAACGCGCGTCGGCGACCTTGGGCACGGTGAAGAAGCGGATGATGACGTGGGGCAGGCCGGCGGTACCGATCATCAGCGACAGGGTGAACAGCACCATGTTGAGCTTGTTGTCCACGTCCGCCGTGTACTCGTTGAAGCCGAGCTGGGTGATCACCTCGTTGAGCTTGGCCAGCAGCGGCATGCCGGACTGGGTGTGCTCGGAGAACAGGCCCAGCGCCGGGATCGGGTTGCCGGTCAGTTCCAGCGAGATGAACACCGCCGGAATGGTATAGGCGATGATCAGCACGATGTACTGGGCCACCTGGGTGTAGGTGATGCCCTTCATGCCGCCCAGCACCGCGTAGAAGAACACCACCACGGCGGCGATGATCAGGCCGGTGGTGGCGTCCACCTCGAGGAAGCGCGAGAAGGCCACGCCGGCACCGGCCATCTGGCCGATGACGTAGGTCACCGAGGCCACGATCAGGCAGATCACCGCGACCAGGCGTGCCTGCTTGCTGTAGAAGCGGTCACCGATGAATTCCGGCACCGTGAACTTGCCGAACTTGCGCAGATAGGGCGCCAGCAGCATCGCCAGCAGCACGTAGCCGCCGGTCCAGCCCATCAGGAAGGTGGAGTTGGCGTAGCCGCCGGCGGCGATCAGGCCGGCCATGGAGATGAAGGAGGCCGCGGACATCCAGTCGGCACCGATGGCCATGCCGTTGGTGATCGGATGCACCCCGCCGCCGGCGACGTAGAAGTCCTTGGTCGAACCGGCCTTTGCCCAGATGGCGATGCCAATATAGAGGGCGAAGGAGGCGCCCACGAATAGCACGTTGATGGCGAATTGACTCATGCTGGCTTACTCCCCGAGCCCGTATTGCTTGTCCAGCCGGTTCATCTTCCAGGCGTAGAAGAAGATCAGGCCGATGAAGGTCAGGATGGAACCCTGCTGGGCGAACCAGAAGCCCAGGTCGGTTCCGCCCACGGGAATACCCGACAGCAGCGGGCGCAGCAGGATGGCAGCGCCATAGGAGACGGCTGCCCAGACGACCAGGCAGCCAGCGATCAATCGCAGGTTGGCCTTCCAGTAGGCTTCGGCGTTGGGGGTCTCTTCGGCCATGATATTGCTCTCCACTTGTTGTTGGGATCTGGGAAGTTACTCATAGCGTGCATGGCTTGCCGTCGCTCCTTCCCGGGGTCTCGCGACCGGACGACGGCATCATTTTCGGGTGACGAAGTGTCTGGTAGAAGCGACCGCATCCTGGCGGGTTCACGTCACCCAGAGTTCCCTCACAATGCTGGTCAACAACGTCGTAAAAAACATCGCAGACTTTCGTATCATGAGTGTAAAGCGATTAAAGTGGCGATGAGTTTATTGATCTAAATCATATTGTTGACGAAGTCTTCAGGTGTCGAGTGACGCGCCGGGAGGAGAAAAGTTGGACGATGGTCTATTCGCGACTCCGAAACATGGATAGGGCTGTGACCAACGTCTAATGCTTCGCCGCCTGTCGCATTGATCGAAGAGGGATGTGACTTTGGTATCACGTGGAAAGATAGAGTGCTAATGACGCCGAAATGGCCTAACACCATGGTCTAGATTCTGGTGGCGACAGGGGCTTTGCTACTCTGGAGACCAGCCCCTGTCGCTCCCGGTTCGTTCGGCACGCTCGAGGCATCTTGCCCGCCGAGTGTGCGCGATCTGGGGCGGCGATTCCCGGCACGAGGACTCGCTCCCATGATCGACGTCGATCTCTCTCATCCCCCGTTCAGCCTGCTCGATGAGGCCGGGCGAGAGCGCGTTCGCGGTGGGCTCGATCTGGCCTACTTCGATCGCGACGAGATCATTCTCGAGGCCGGTCAGCCCGGCGAGAACGTCTTCCTCATTCACAAGGGCGAGGTAGCCGAGCTGGACACCACCCAGCCCGGCGAGCGTCAGCGCATCGGCCACTACACCGGCGGCGACCTGTTCGGCGCCATCAGCATCCTCAACGGCCAGAGCCGCTACCGCTTCCGCGCCGAGCAGGAATCGCTGTGCTATCTGTTGCCCCGGGCGCAGTTCCTCGCGCTGTGCGCCGCCTATCCGGCCTTCGACGCCTTCTTCCGCCAGCGCCTGGCCGACAAGGCGCGGCTGCTGACCGAGCAGCGCGCGGCGGGCGGGGTGACCATGGCCGGCTTCATGCTGGCCCGCGTCGAGGACTGCATGCGCCCGCCGCGCTGCCTGGAAGGCGAGACCACCATCGCCGAGGCGGTGCGCCTGCTCCACGATGAGGCCGTCGACAGCCTGCTGGTGCAGGGAGAGGACGGGCCGGGCATGGTCACCAAGACCGACCTGCTCGATGCCCTGGTGCTCGAGGGGCTCGGCCAGCAGGCGCCGCTGTCGTCGCTGGCGCGGGGCTCGCTGATCACCGCGCGACCCGATCAGTACCTGTTCGAGGTGCTGGTGCTGATGACCCGGCATCGCATCGAGCGGGTGGTGATCGTCGAGGACGAGGCGCCGGTAGGCGTGGTGGAGCTGACCGACGTGCTCAGCTACTTCTCCAGCCGCAGCCACGTGGTGAGCCTGCAGGTCGAACAGGCCGGCGACCTGGAACAACTCGCCGCCGCCAGCCGCCGCAGTGCGGAGCTGGCCGGTGCGCTGATGGCCCAGGGCGTCAAGCTGCGCTTTGCCATGGGGCTGCTGGCCGCGCTCAACGGCCGCATCATCCACAAGGCCTGGAACTTCTCGATCCCCGAGCAGCAGCGGCGCGACAGCTGCCTGATGGTGATGGGCAGCGAGGGACGCGGCGAGCAGATGCTCAAGACCGACCAGGACAACGGCCTGATCCTCGACGACGGCCTCGACTGGCCCGACTGCGGGGAACGCATGGCCGAGTTCACCGAGACCCTCATCCGGCTGGGCTACCCGCGCTGTCCCGGCAACATCATGGTCTCCAATCCGGACTGGGTCGGCACCGAGAGCCAGTGGAAGGCGCGCATCGCCCGCTGGGTCGAGGCCCGCGACGGCGACAGCCTGATGAAGCTGGCGATCATGCTCGACGCCCACGCGGTGGCCGGCAATCCGGCGCTGCTCGAGCGGGTGAGGGCGACGCTGTTCGAGGCGGCGTCGAAGGACGAGCTGCTGCTCTCCTATTTCGCCCGGCCGGTGCTGCGCTTCTCCACGCCGCTGACCCTGTTCGGCTCGCTGAAGAAGCCCCAGCACGGCATCGACATCAAGAAGGGCGGTATCTTCCCCATCGTGCACGGCGTGCGGGTCATGGCGCTGGAGCGCGGCATCCTCGCCACCGGCACCCTGGAGCGCCTCGACGCCCTGGCCGCCGACGGCAGGATCGAGGAGCGCTTCGCCGAAGACCTGGGCGAGGCGCTGTCGCTGTTTACCGGGCTGCGCCTCGAGCAGCAGCTGGCGCGCCTCGACGGCGACGAGAGCGGCGAGCCCGATCGGGTGGTGGTGCAGTCGCTGTCGTCGCTGGAGCGCGACCTGCTCCGCGAGGCGCTGCATATCGTCAAGGACTTCAAGCAGCGGATCTCCCACCGCTACCATCTCGAGTATTCATGAGGCGTCGGCCGCCGCCTCGTGACAACGCAAGGACATCGACATGCTCAAGACGCTTCGCCGCTTGGTCGACCGCCACCGCCACGCCCACGGCCAGTATGGCTGGCTGTTCCGCCCCTATACCGGCGAGGAGCTGGTGGCGCTGGCCGTGCAGTCCACCGGCGGCGACGTGCGCAGCGCCGAGCCGCTGGCCATCGCCGCGGTGCGCCTGCGCGGCGACCGGGTGCTGACCAGCGAGTCGCTGGAGCTCAGGCTGGCGCTGCCGAAGGGGCTCGACGCCGAGGCGCTGCGTCGCCATGGCCTGCGCGGCATCGATCTCGACGACGGCGTGTCGATGGACCAGGCGCTGGCGCGGCTGCTCGACTTCGTCGGCAATCGCCCGCTGGTGGGCTGGCGCCTGGATCGCGATCTGGCGCTGCTCAACCGCCAGCTGCGTGCCCGGTTCGGCTTCGAGCTGCCCAACGCCGGCATCGACCTGGTGCAGCGCTACCAGCGCCATCACCATCACTCGCGGCTCGAGGTGGCGCCGGCCTTCGAGCGGGTCGCCGAGCAGCTCGAGGTGCCGCTGATGGGCCGCCACAGCGTGCTGGGCACCGCCGTGACCACCGCCCTGATGCACCTGCGGCTGGATCGCGATGCGGCGCTCGCTCATCGCAGTGGCTGAGCGGGCACCACGTCGCCAGCCTCGCGACGGGATGGTAGGATAGCTGCCCTTTCCATTCCCCCGATGCCCTGGCAGCGCCACGATCATGCAAGATGCCGTGACCTTCGATCCCCGTCCCCTCGACGAGGCCGTTTCGGCCGAGACGTCGACCCCGTCCGCCGAGGCGCCCGACGCCCAGACCAAGCGCGAGTTCAACAAGCTGCAGAAGCGGCTGCGGCGCCAGGTCGGCAATGCCATCATCGACTTCGACATGATTCGCGAGGGCGACAAGGTGATGGTGTGCCTGTCCGGCGGCAAGGACAGCTACACCATGCTGGAGATCCTGCGCAACCTGCAGCGCAACGCGCCGGTGAACTTCTCGCTGGTGGCGGTCAATCTCGACCAGAAGCAGCCCGGCTTCCCCGAGCATGTGCTGCCCGAGTACCTCGACGGCATCGGCGTGGACTACCACATCCTCGAGCGCGACACCTACTCCGTGGTCAAGGAGAAGACCCCGGAGGGCAAGACCACCTGCGCGCTGTGCTCGCGGCTGCGTCGCGGCTCCCTCTACGGCTACGCCGAGGAGATCGGCGCCACCAAGATCGCCCTGGGCCACCATCGCGAGGACATCCTCGAGACGCTGTTCCTCAACATGTTCTTCGGCGGCAGCCTCAAGTCGATGCCGCCCAAGCTGCTCTCCGACGACGGCAAGAACATCGTCATCCGCCCGCTGGCCTACTGCCGCGAGGCCGACATCGCCGAATTCTCGCGTCGGATGGAATTCCCGATCATTCCCTGCAACCTGTGCGGCTCGCAGCCCAACCTGCAGCGCCAGGTGGTCAAGGAGATGCTGGCCGAGTGGGAAGCCAAGCACCCCGGCCGCCTGGAGAGCATGTTCAAGGCGGTGACCAACGTCGCGCCCTCGCAGCTGGCCGATCGCGATCTGTTCGACTTCGCCGGGCTGGAGGAGAAGCAGGCGAGGATGCAGGCCGATCGCATCGATCTGCACCAGGAGCTATAAGCGGGAAGCCTGAAGAGCGGCGCTTCGCGCCTGGAAGAGGGAAGCAAAACCGCCCCCATGCGCTTGCCATGGGGGCGGTGCTCTTTACGCTGTTTTCCAGCTTCCAGTCGTCAGCGGCAGCCCTCTTCCTCGGCCAGCCGGGCCAGGGCGTCCAGGTCGAGGATATTCACCTCGCGGCCGGAGACGGCCACCAGGCCCTGCTGCTGGAAGCGTCCCAGAATGCGGCTGACGGTTTCCACGGCCAGGCCCAGGTAGTTGCCGATGTCGGCTCGTGACATGGAGAGGCGGAAGCTGTAGGGGGAGTAGCCGCGGCGCCGGAAACGGTCGGAGAGGCTGGCGAAGAAGGTGGCCAGCCGCTGGTCGGCGGTCTTGCGCGACAGCAGGCGCATCATGCGGCGATCGTCGCGCATCTCCTTGCTCATGCTGCGATAGAGCTGGGTGCGGAGCTCCGGCAGGCGCTCGGAGAGAGCGTCCAGGCGGTCGAAGGGAATCTCGCACACGGTGGTGGTCTCGAGCGCGATCACCGAGCCCGGATAGGTGGATTCGTCGATGCCGTCGAGGCCGACCAGCTCGCTGGGCAGATAGAAGTTGGTCAGCTGCTCCGTGCCGCCGCCTTCGCTGGTGATCTGCTTGAGGCTGCCGGAGCGCACCGCGTAGACGCTGGTGAAGGGGCTGTCCTGGCGGAACAGTGACTCGCCCTTCTTGAGCGGCGGCCGGCGGCGGATGATGGCATCGAACTGGTCGATGTCCTCGAACTCGAGGGCCAGGGGCAGACACAGGGAACTCAGGCTGCAGGTCCGGCAGCGGGTCTCGTGCAGCAGTGAGCGGCGCCTGCCGGCTGCGGTATCGGGCATGCTGTCCTCCTTGATCGGGGCTTGCCTCCCCCATTATGGCGGATAGGCCCGGTCAGGGCATAGCATCCTTAGGTGGCGCCCGCGCCGAGATGACCGATGTGCCGCCAGTGTCCGGAGGCGGTGGCCAGCCGTCCCGCGTCCAGCGCCGCGGCGTAGTCGCGGGGCGCGCAGGCGTTGCAGGCCACGGCCTCGGGCAGCCGTGAGACGGCGCCGGTGCCGAGCCCCAGCCGGTCGCGGGCCCGTTCCCGTCGCGCCTGGGCAAGGGCATCCTCCAGGGCGGCGCCCTGACGGGCGTAGGAACCGCGTCCCAGTGCTCGATAGCCGGCCTCGACCAGGCGTTCGTCGACCCGGGCCAGCAGCGCCGGCGGCAGCGCCGATTCGCCCTCCTGCCAGTGATGCTCCGTGCGCAGCGAGATCCGCGGCGGCGTCATGGTGAGCAGCGCGGCCAGGGGCGCGACGGTCTCCTGGGCCGGTGTCGGCGTGGGCACCACCAGCACCAGGTTCAGCGAGTGCCAGCCCATGCGCACGGTCTCGTCGAGCAGCGGCTCGATGCGTGACTGCAGCCGCGTCAGGGTGTCCAGGTGGCCGGCCGCCGGCAGCCGCACGATCAGCTTCAGGCGGTTGAAGCCCAGTGCCTCCAGATGGCGCAGGGTCAGGATGTCCGTGGCGCGGGGATCGAGCTCGACGGTGAAGTCGCGCTGGCGGCCCGGGTCGAAGGGAAAGCGCGAGGCCAGCCGGTCGACCAGCTCGCTCATGCGCGACAGGCTCAGCCAGGGCGGCAGGCTGCCGCTCCAGTGCAGCGCCTCCAGCCGGCGTCCCGGCGCCAGGCAGCGACGCACCAGCACCATTTCGCGATCCAGTCGGGCCAGGTCGACCTCGAACGGGTCCATGCCCTTGCCGCGATCGACGCGGACGTCGCCGTCGTGGCGCAGCGGCAGGCGCAGATGCAGTGACAGCGGACGGGCCTGAGCGTTGCTGGCGTTCAGCGCCGCGGCATAGTCGTCGGCGCCGAAGTCGGCGCTGCCGGTGACGGGCATGGCAGGATTCCGGGAGTGCATGTCGTCAGGCTAGCGGTCGCGGGGGCGGGCGGTGTTGCGCTGGGTCAAGCGCGTCGGCGATAGCGGCTCAGTGATGCTCGGCGTGGCCGGCCTCGTGGGGTATCGCGCCCGGCCACAGGCCCCACAGCTGCCACAGGGCGAAGCCGATGATCGCCAGCGCCGCCAGGGTGCGTGTGGCCGGGTGACGGATCAGGGCGCCGAGCCGACGCGCGGCCAGGCCGGTGGCCAGCAGCGCCGGCAGGGTGCCGAGCCCGAAAGCGCCCATCAGTGACGCCCCTCGCGCCGTGTCGGCACTGGCCAGGCTCCAGGTCAGCATCGAGTACACCAGCCCGCAGGGCAGCCAGCCCCAGACGGCGCCCAGGGCCACGGCCTGGGGCAGCCTCACCACCGGCATCAGCCGTCGACCGAGCGGTTCCAGATGGCGCCACAGGCGTCGGCCGAGCGCCTCGACCCGCAGCAGCCCCTTCCACCAGTCGGCGATGTAGAGCGCCATCAGGATCAGCATCGCCGCGGCCAGCAGCTGCAGCGCCAGGCGAATGCCCGGCGCCAGGCCGATCAGGGTGCCGAGCCCGGCGGCCAGGGCGCCGGCGAGCATGTAGCTGGCGATGCGCCCGAGGTTGTAGCCCAGCAGCAGGCCGCCGAGCCGCACCGGATGCCGCAGGCTCGGCGGCACGGCGAAGCTCAGGGCGCTCATGATACCGCCGCACATGCCGATGCAGTGGGCGCCGCCGAGCAGGCCGAAGACGAAGGCCGCGGCCAGCGGCGGCAGGTCGAGGGCATCCGGGCTCATCGTGCGTCCCGATCGTCGCGCGGCGGGGTGGACGGTCGGTCATGGCCGTCGTCGAGCGCGTCGTCATCGTCGAACAGGATGCGGTGGGCCGGGCCTTCCAGGTCCTCGAACTGGTCGTTTTGCACGGCCCAGAAGAAGGCCCAGACGGCCAGGCCGAGCAGGATCAGCGACAGCGGAATCAGCAGGTAGAGAATGCTCATGGGGCGTCCTTGATGGGGGAATCCGCGGCCATGTCGGGCGGCGGCTGGCGCGTGAGGCGCAGGGCATTGGCGACCACCACCAGCGAGCTGGCCGACATGCCCAGCGCCGCCAGCCAGGGCGGCACCCAGCCGAGCGCCGCCGGCGGCAGGGCCAGCAGGTTGTAGGCCAGTGCCCAGCCCAGGTTCTGGCGGATGTTGCGGCGGGTGGCGCGACCGACGTCGATGGCCTCGACCAGCCGCCCCAGGCGCGGGCCGAGCAGCACGGCGTCGGCCCGGGTGCGGGCGAGGTCGGTGGCGCCGTTCATGGCGAAGGCGATGTCGGCGCCGGCCAGCACCGGCACGTCGTTGATGCCGTCGCCGACCATCGCCACCCGCTGGCCCTCGGCCTGGCACGCGCGCAGCCGGGCCAGCTTGCCCTCGGGACTCGCGCCGGCGCGCCATTCGGCGATGCCCAGCCGCTCGGCCAGCGCCCGGGTGGGCGCCTCGGCATCGCCGGACAGCAGTTCCACCGCGATGCCCCGCGCCGCCAGCGCGGCAACGGTGGCGGCGGCGTCCTCCCGGGGCCGGTCGCCCAGGGCGAACCAGGCCCGCGGCTCGCCGTCCTCGGCGAGCAGCAGCCAGTGGCCTTGCTCGGGGCCATGGTCCGGACTCGCCGGAGCGTTCGGGGCCGCGAAGTCGGGCCGGCCGAGCCGCCAGGGGCGGCCGTCGATCACGCCGGCGAGGCCCTGGCCGGGACGGGCGATGACGTCGCGGGCAGTGATGTCGATGCGGCGATGGGAACGGAAGGCGCGGGCGATGGGGTGCTCGGAATGCGCCTCCAGCGCCGCGGCCACGGCCGTCAGGCGCGCGGGAGTGTCGGTGGTGGACAGCACGATCGTGCGCTCGAGCGTGATCTCGCCGCGGGTCAGGGTGCCGGTCTTGTCGAAGATCATGCGGTCGAGGCGGGGCAGGGTCTCCAGGGCGTCGGCACGGGTCAGCAGCACGCCGCGCCGGTATAGCCGGCCGTGGGCGGCGGTCAGGGCGGTGGGCGTGGCCAGCGCCAGGGCGCAGGGGCAGCTGACCACCAGCACCGAGAGCGTCACCCAGAAGGCCCGCTCGGAGTCGATGAACGACCAGGCCAGCCCGGTGGCGGCGGCGATCAGCAGCACCTGCAGCACGAAGTGATGCGCCAGCCGGGCGGCCTGGCGCGCGATGCGCGGGCGTTCGGCGAAGGCGCGGTCGGTGAGGTCGAGCAGCTGCGCCGCCCGGGCATCGTGGCCGGCCCGGGTCACGCGCACCGTCAGCGGGCTCTCGACGTTGTGGCTGCCGCCGGTCACCGGGTCCCCCACGCCGCGGGTCACCGGCAGCGCCTCGCCGGTGAGCATCGATTCGTCGAGGCTCGAGGCGCCCTGTTCGATCACGCCGTCGGCGGGCACGCCGTGGCCGGGCCGGACCAGCACCCGGTCGCCGGCGACCAGCTCGCTGGCGGGCAGGATGTGCTCCTCGCCGCCCGCGTCGAGGCGGATCGCCGACAGCGGCAGCACCCCGGCCAGGGCGTTGCCGCGGCGCCCGCTGCGCCGCCGGGCGCGGACCTCCAGCAAGCGGCCGGCCAGCAGGAAGAAGGTGAACATGGCCGCGGAGTCGAAGTAGACGTCGCCGTGGCCGACCAGCAGTGCCCAGCTGCTGGCGAGATAGGCGCCGGCGATGGCCAGCGACACCGGCACGTCCATGCCCAGCCGGCGGTTGCGCAGGTCGCGCCGCGCGCCGGCGAAGAACGGCTGGGCCGAATAGAGCACCACCGGCGTGGTCAGGGCGAAGGCCAGCCAGTGGAAGAGGGTATCGAAGTCGCCGCCCAGGCCGCCGTCGCCGGCCACGTAGAAGGGGATCGAGAACATCGCCACCTGCATCATGCCCACCGCGGCCACGATCAGCCGGCGGATCTGGCGTCGCTCCTCGCGGTGGAGGCGGCGCTGGGCCTCGTCGGGCTCGTAGGGCTGGGCCGGATAGCCGATGGCGGCGAGCTCGGCGAGCAGCCGCGAGAAGGCGATGCGGTCCGGATCCCAGGCGATCCGGACCCGGTGCTGGGCGAGGTTGACCGCGCTGGCGCCGACGCCATCGAGGGCGTTGAGGCGATGCTCGATCAGCCAGGCGCAGGCCGCGCAGGTGATGCCCTCCACCGCCAGGGTGGCATGGACGCCGCCGTCGTCATCGGCGTGCACGAAGCGAGCCTGCAGGCCCGGGTCGTCGAACACCGCCCAGGTCTCGGCATCCGCGGCGCGGCGGTCGTCGGGGCGCGACGGCAGTTGGCTGCGAAAGCGGTAGTAGCCGGCCAGGCCGCCGTCGACGATGGCGTGGGCCACCGCCTCGCAGCCGGGGCAGCACAGCGGATGCTCGGCGCCGTCGAGGGTCAGCGTCCAGGGGGCGTCGTCGGGCACCGAGGCGCCGCAGTGGTAGCAGGCGGCGGCGTCGATGAGAGCGCTCTGCGCGGTGGTGGCGGTCATGGCACGCTCAGACGCCGGGCGCCAGGACGATCTCGTCCTCGCTGGGGAAGCGGGCCTCGCCGGTCAGGCGCCAGGCGGGCTCGCCGCCGTCGTCGGGCTCCAGGTGCAGGTACCAGCGATGGCGCAGCGGCGCGTCGAGCATGGTGACGTAGCGCCCGGCGCGCACGTGCTCGAGCGTCAGCCGGCGATCGCGGTGGTTCTCCGTGGGGAAGATCAGCCTCAGGGTCAGCCGCTCGGGGCGTGCCTCGCCGGCCAGGTCGATCACCAGGTCGCCGGTGGTCGGATCGGCGCGCAGGCTGGCCGAGAGCCCCAGCGACTGGGCCCGTTCCTGCTTGGCGATCTGCTGGTTGATGGCCAGGCCTTCCTTGTAATAGTCGTCCGCCACGGTGCCGTCGAAGTAGTGAATCGAGAAGGCCAGGTAGACCAGACTGAAGGTCACCGAGGCGCCCAGCAGGCCGATCATGAACCAGGGCCAGAACTGCCTGTACCAGGGCGGGATGGTCTCGTGTTCCGCCGTCATCAGCGAGTCTCTCCTATGAAGCGCCCGTCGCGCTCGAGGCGGATAGCGGGATCGTCGATGGCCTCCAGGCGCAGTCGGATCTCGTGGCTGGGGCGTGTCAGGGCGGCGGGCGGTGCGGTGACCTCGACCACCAGCCGACGCGAGGCGCCGGCGGGCACGCTGACCCGGTCGGTGTCGAGGGTCAGCCCCTCGAGGCCCGAGGCCGCGAGCCGGTAGGCGTGATCCTCGCGATCCAGATTGCGCACGGTCAGGGTGTAGACGTTACGGATTCTGCCGTCGTCGGTCATCTGGAACAGCTGCTGGCGGCCGCGCTCGACCTCGAAGCCCAGCGGGGTGCGGTCGCCGATCGCCCAGGCGAACAGTCCGATCATCACCAGCAGCACCGCCAGATAGCCGAGCAGGCGTGGACGCAGCAGATGCGAGGGCTTGCCCTCGAGGGCGTTCTCGGTGGTATAGCGGATCAGCCCGCGGGGATAGCCCATGCGATCCATGACGCTGTCGCAGGCGTCGATGCAGGCGGCGCAGGTGATGCATTCGTACTGCAGGCCGTCGCGGATGTCGATGCCGGTGGGGCAGACCTGCACGCACAGCTCGCAGTCGATGCAGTCGCCGTGGCCGGCCTCGACGGCCTCGTCGTGGCTGAGGCGTCGGCTGCGCGGGCCACGGGGCTCGCCGCGGGCGGTATCGTAGGAGACGATCAGGGTGTCGGCGTCGAACATCACGCCCTGGAAGCGCGCGTAGGGGCACATGTAGATACACACCTGCTCGCGCAGCCAGCCGGCGTTGAGGTAGGTGAACAGGGTGAAGAAGCCGACCCAGAAGTACGACCAGCCGTGGGCCCCGAGGGTCGGCAGTTCCACCGCCAGCTCGCGAATCGGTGTGAAGTAGCCGACGAAGGTCAGTCCGGTGGCGGCGGCGATGGCCAGCCAGACGGCGTGCTTGGCGAGCTTGCGGCGCAGCTTGTCGGCGTCCCAGCCGCGCTTGTCGAGCTTGATGCGCCGGTTGCGCGGCCCCTCGAGGCGGTGCTCGACCCAGATGAACAGGAAGGTCCAGACGCTCTGCGGGCAGGTGTAGCCGCACCACACGCGGCCGGCGAACACGGTGATGAAGAACAGGCCGAAGGCGCAGATGATCAGCAGCCAGGAGAGCAGCATGAACTCCTGGGGATAGAAGGTGGCGGCGAAGATGTGGAACTCCCGGCCGGGCAGGTCGAACCATACCGCCGGACGATCGCCCCAGGGAATCCACGGGATCAGGAAGTAGGCCAGCAGCAGCGCCCAGTTGGCGCCGCGCCGCAGGCGCTGGAAGGCGCCCTTGATCTCGCGCACGTAGAGGTGGCGGCGGCGGGCGTACATCGCCTGGCTGACGGTGTCGCCGGCGTCGGTGATGTCGCGGTGGGGTATCTTGTCGCTCATGGCAGGCTCTCGGCAGGCGGCCTCGCGCGGGAGGATGGCGGCGGGGCGGGGTGCCCCGCCATCCGGGGCTCAGTCGCGGCGGCTGAGGCCGTAGACGTAGGCGGCCACCAGGTGGACCTTGTCCTCGCCGATGTAGGCGGCCTGGGCCGGCATATGGCCGTTGCGCCCGTTGCGCAGCGTCTGGCGGATGGAGGCCTCGAGCGGCTGGCCCGGCTGGCGATACAGCCAGGCGTCGTCGGTCAGATTGGGGGCCCCCAGCGCCTGGTTGCCGGTGCCGGCGGGCGTGTGGCAGGCGGCGCACACCGAGGCGAACACCGCCGCACCCTGTTCGGCGCGCTGCGCATCCGAGGCCTGGCCGGACAGCGACAGCACGTACTGGGTGAGATTCTCGATGTTGTCCTCGCCCAGCTGCTGCCAGGCCGGCATCAGGCCGTTGCGCCCGTTGGTGAGGGTGGCGACGATGGCCTCGGGGGTGCCGCCATAGAGCCAGGCGTCGTCGGTCAGGTTGGGGAAGCCGTAGCCGCCCTGGGCGTTGGCGCCGTGGCAGACGGCGCAGTTGTTGAGAAACAGTCGTTCGGCGACGTCCATGGCCTCGCCGTCCCTGGCCAGTTCGGGAATCGGCACCTGCTGATACTGCTCGAAGATCGGCGCGTAGCGCTCCTCGGCCCGGGCCACTTCGGCCTCCCACTGGCCCTCCTGGGTCCAGCCCAGCAGCCCGGCGAAGTTGCCGAGGCCGGGGTAGAGCACCAGGTAGCCCAGGGCGAAGATCACCGTGCCGACGTAGAGCTGGAACCACCAGCGCGGCAGCGGGTTGTCGTATTCCTCGATGTCGTCGGCGGCATGGCCGGTGGTCTCGACGTTGCCCTCGGCGTCGACCGTCTTGTCGGTCCTGCGATTGGCGAACAGCACCCAGGCGCTGATGGCGATGGTGCCCAGCGTGATGACGATGATCCAGGCGCTCCAGAAGCCGGAAAGGGCGTCTCCCCAGAGATGGTTCATGTGTCGCGATCTCCCTGTTCTTGACGATCCCGGTCCTGACGGGGGGTGTCCTGGCGAGCCTCGTTCTCGCGGGAGAACGGCTCGTCCTCGTCGGCGAAGGGCAGGTTGGCCGCTTCGTCGAAGTCCGGCTTGCGCCGCTTCGAATAGGCCCAGCAGACCAGGGCGATGAAGCCGACCAGCAGCAGCCCGGTGATGATGCCGCGTAGGGTTCCGATATCCATGTCAGCGCGCATCCTTCAGTACGGTGCCGAGCTGTTGCAGGTAGGCCACCAGGGCGGTGATCTCTCGCTCGCCGTGCACCGCCTCGCGGGCGCCGGCGATCTGCTCGTCGGTGTAGGGCACGCCCAGGGTGCGCATGGCGCGCATGCGGTCCTCGACGACGCCGCCGTCGAGGACGTTCTCGAACAGCCAGGGATAGGCCGGCATGATCGATTCCGGCACCACGTCGCGCGGGTTGTAGAGATGTGCGCGGTGCCAGTCGTCGCTGTAGCGTCCGCCGACCCGGGCCAGATCCGGCCCGGTGCGCTTGGAGCCCCACAGGAAGTTGTGCTCGTAGACCGACTCGCCGGCCACGCTGTAGTGGCCGTAGCGCTCGGTCTCGGCGCGGAAGGGGCGAATCATCTGCGAATGGCAGCCCACGCAGCCCTCGCGACGGTAGATGTCGCGGCCGGCGAGCTCCAGCGGCGAGAGGGGCTCGAGGCCTTCCACCGGCTCGGTGGTCTGCTTCTGGAAGAACAGCGGCACGACCTCGGCCAGGCCGCCGAAGCTGATCACCACCAGCACCAGCACGGCGAGCAGGCCCACGTTCTTTTCGACGATCTCGTGTCTCATGAAGGTGTTCTCGTTCCCTGTTGGCTCAGGCGGCGGTCTGGGGCTGCGGCCGCGGCAGGCGCTGCTTGCCGCGCACGGTCATGGCGACGTTGAAGGCCATGACCAGCATGCCCACGACCCAGCACAGCCCGCCGACGGTGCGCACGACGTAGCCGGCGCCGCTGGCCTCGACGGACTCGATGAAGGTGTACATCAGGGTGCCGTCGGCGTTGACCGCACGCCACATCAGGCCCTGCATGATGCCGTTGACCCACATGGCGGCGATGTAGAGCACGGTGCCGACGGTGGCCAGCCAGAAGTGCACGGCGATCAGCCCCACCGAATACATCTCGCTGCGGCCGTAGAGGCGCGGGATCAGGTGATACATGGAGCCAATGGTGATCATCGCCACCCAGCCCAGGGCGCCGGCGTGGACGTGGCCGATGGTCCAGTCGGTATAGTGGGAGAGGGCGTTGACGGTCTTCACCGCCATCATCGGGCCCTCGAAGGTGGACATGCCGTAGAACGACAGCGCCACCACCAGGAACCTCAGGGTGGGATCGGTGCGCAGCTTATGCCAGGCGCCGGAGAGGGTCATCATGCCGTTGATCATGCCGCCCCAGGAGGGCGCCAGCAGGATGATCGACATCACCATGCCCAGCGACTGGGCCCAGTTGGGCAGCGCGGTGTAGTGCAGGTGGTGCGGCCCGGCCCACATGTAGACCATGATCAGCGCCCAGAAGTGGACGATCGACAGCCGGTAGGAGTAGACCGGGCGCCCGGCCTGCTTGGGCACGAAGTAGTACATCATGCCCAGGAAGCCGGCGGTCAGGAAGAAGCCCACCGCGTTGTGGCCGTACCACCACTGGGTCATGGCATCGACGGCGCCGGAATACAGCGAGATCGAGTACATGGCCGAGACCGGCAGCGCCGCGCTGTTGACGATGTGCAGCACCGCCACGGTGAGGATGAAGGCGGCGTAGAACCAGTTGGCCACATAGATGTGGGAGGTACGGCGTCGCTTGATGGTGCCGAGGAAGACGATGGCGTAGGCGATCCACACCACCGCCAGCAGGATGTCGATCGGCCACTCCAGCTCGGCGTATTCTTTCACCTCGGTGTAGCCCATCGGCAGCGTGACGACCGCCGACACGATCACCGCCTGCCAGCCCCAGAAGGTGAAGGCGGCCAGTCGGTCGGACATCAGTCGCGTCTGGCAGGTGCGCTGCACCACGTAGTAGGAGGTGGCGAACAGCGCCGAGCCGCCGAAGGCGAAGATCACGGCGTTGGTGTGCAGCGGCCGCAGACGGCCGAAGCTGGTCCAGGGCAGCCCGAGGTTGAGTTCGGGCCAGACCAGCTGGGCGGCGATCGTGACACCGAGGGCCATGCCCACGATGCCCCAGACCACCGTCATGATCGCGAACTGGCGAACGACCTTGTAGTTGTAGGTGGGGTGTTCCAGTGCTGTGCTCATGTCGGGTTCCATCGAACGCGGAAGAGGGGCGCGCATGGGCTGGATTCTAGCCCAGGGCATTCGCCCGCATGATGATGACGGTCAAGTCGAGGTCAGGCCGGCAGGCCCGCGGTTCGGCGTTTTGTTCCATGACGGTTTCGGTGATAGGTTATATGTCCACAGTAAGTGTATACAATGATTGAATACAAAAAAATCGAGAATGTCGAGGGCTCGGGGCCGCTGGAGGTCAACGGTGAGGCTCGTCTCGGGCGCCTGCTGCTGGCACATGGCGCCGGCGCCGGGCAGGACTCCGCCTTCATGCGGCGACTCAGGCAGGCGCTGGCCAAGCGCGGCGTGCAGACCCTGGCCTTCGAGTTCGCCTACATGCAGCGCATGCGCGAGGAGGGCAGGCGGCGTCCGCCGCCGCGGGTCGAGCGACTGGTCGATGAGTTCGCCGCCTGGCGCGACGGCGCGCAGCGGCTCGCGCCGGGCCCGCTGTGGCTGGGCGGCAAGTCCATGGGCGGCCGGGTGGCCAGCCTGCTGGCGGCGCGCGACGGCGCCGATGGCCTGGCGCTGTGCGGCTATCCCTTTCATCCGCCGCGCAAGCCCGAATCGCTGCGCCTCGCCCACTGGCCGGATCTGTCCTGCTCGACCCTGGTGGTGCAGGGCACCCGCGACCCCTTCGGTACCCGCGAGGAGGTGGCCGGCTATGCGCTGCCCGCCTGCGCCGAGGTGCACTGGCTGGAGGATGGCGATCACGACTGGAAGCCGCGTCGGGCCTCGGGCCACGATCAGTCGGCATTGATCGAGGAGGGCGCGGCGGCCATCGCCATGACCATGGCGCGTTACGACGCCGCCGATCGATAGCGGCCAAGTGGATGAATGGCCTGGCGTTCTCCGCCGGCCGATCGACATGAGGATGAAAAAACGCGTTGACAATGTGCGCCGTTTCCGTAGAATGCAGCGCCATGTGACCGGGGGTGGTTAGCTCAGCTGGGAGAGCACCAGCCTTACAAGCTGGGGGTCACAGGTTCGATCCCTGTACCACCCACCACTGCCCAGGCAGTGCCCGATTGCATCGCAGAAACGAGTGCGGACCGGTAGTTCAGTTGGTTAGAATGCCGGCCTGTCACGCCGGAGGTCGCGGGTTCGAGTCCCGTCCGGTCCGCCAGCGTTTTCTGTACCGCATCATCACTTGCGGACCGGTAGTTCAGTTGGTTAGAATGCCGGCCTGTCACGCCGGAGGTCGCGGGTTCGAGTCCCGTCCGGTCCGCCACGATGACGCACAATCTAAGCAGTACCGCGTGGGCGATTAGCTCAGTTGGTTAGAGCACCAGCCTCACATGCTGGGGGTCACTGGTTCGAGTCCAGTATCGCCCACCACGCGGACCGGTAGTTCAGTTGGTTAGAATGCCGGCCTGTCACGCCGGAGGTCGCGGGTTCGAGTCCCGTCCGGTCCGCCATCTGCTCAGAATTCCTAAAGCCCCGTGGCTCACGCCACGGGGCTTTTCTGTTGTCTGAAGTCGCATTTTTCCCGCCCGAAGGTCTCGGAATTTTTCGATCAATGCTTGCCCGGCTTTTGCGCTGCCCGCGGGTCTGTCATACAGTTGTTTTAATTTCTGTCGACGGTCCGAGGGTGCTCGAACGTGGCTGACTTTCCGCATCTGTTTCGCCCCATCACACTGGGTCCGCTGCGCCTCCCCAATCGGGTGGTGATGGGCTCGATGCACACCAATCTGGAAGAAATGCCCGGCGGTTTCGAACGCCTGGCCGCCTTCTATGCCGAGCGCGCCCGGGCGGGCGTGTCGCTGATCGTCGGGGGTGGCATCGCGCCCAACGCCGAGGGGGCGGTCTTTTCCGGCGGCGCGACCCTGGAGCGGCCCGATCAGGTGGCCGAGCACCGGCGCCTTGTCGAGGCGGTGCACGCCGAGGGCGGACATATCTGCCTGCAGATCCTGCACGCCGGCCGCTACGCCTACACTGAGGCGCCGGTAGCGCCCTCGGCGATCCGGGCGCCGATCAATCCACGCGAGCCGCGTGCCCTCGGCGCCGACGAGATCGAGCGCACCCTGGACGACTACGTGCGCTGCGCGCGTCTGGCCCGGGAGGCCGGCTACGACGGCGTCGAGGTCATGGGCTCCGAGGGCTACCTGATCAATCAGTTCGTGTGCCGCCGCACCAATCATCGCGAGGACGAATGGGGTGGCAGCTTCGCCAACCGCATTCGCTTCCCGGTGGAGGTGGTGCGGCGCATTCGCGAGGCCCTGGGTTACGAGGCCTTGATCCTGTTCCGGCTGTCGATGATCGACCTGGTGGAGGAGGGCTGCACCCACGACGAGGTGGTCGCCCTGGGGCGCGCGGTGGCCGAGGCCGGTGCCGACGCCATCGACAGCGGCATCGGCTGGCACGAGGCGCGGGTGCCGACCATCGTCACCAGCGTGCCGCGGGCGCTGTTCGCCGAGGTCACGCGCCAGGTACGCGACGAGCTGCGGGTGCCGCTGATCGCCACCAATCGCATCAACATGCCGGAAGTCGCCGAGCGGCTGCTGGCCGAGGGCGTGGCCGACCTGGTGTCCATGGCGCGGCCCTTCCTGGCCGACCCGGACTGGGTGGCCAAGGCCCGCGAGGGGAAGACCGAGCGCATCAACACCTGCATCGCCTGCAACCAGGCCTGCCTCGATCACACCTTCCAGGGCAAGACGACCTCGTGCCTGGTCAATCCGCGCGCCGGCCACGAGACCGAGCTTTCCATCATGCCGGCCGAGTCGGCCAGACGCATCGCCGTGGTGGGCGGCGGCCCCGCCGGGCTCGCCGCCGCCGTCACCGCCGCCGAGCGTGGCCATGCGGTCACGCTGTTCGAGCGCCAGGCCGAACTGGGCGGGCAGTTCAACCATGCCCGGCGCATTCCCGGCAAGGAGGAGTTCGACGAGACGCTGCGCTATTTCCGCACCATGCTCGATCTGCGTGGCGTGAGCGTGCGACTCGGCGCCGAGCCCGGGCTCCACGAGCTGCGCGGCTTCGACGAGGTGGTGCTGGCCACCGGCGTGCGGCCGCGGGCCCTCGACCTGCCGGGCAGCGATCATCCGAAGGTGATGTCCTATCCGCTGGCGATTCAGCAGCCGGAGCGGGTGGGGCCGCGGGTGGCGATCATCGGCGCCGGGGGCATCGGCTTCGACGTGGCGGAGCTGCTGACCCACGTCGGCCATCCCGCCCTGGACGCCGAGGCCTGGTGCGACGAGTGGGGCGTGGACCTGTCGGTGGCCTCGCCGGGCGGACTGCGCGCGCCGGCGCGGCCCGCGATACCGCGGCGGGTCACCCTGCTGCAGCGCAAGGCGTCGAAGCCCGGTCGCGGGTTGGGCGTCAGCACCGGCTGGGTGCATCGCGCCTCGCTGCGTCACCGCGGCGTCGAGATGCTGGCCGGCTGCGAGTACGTCGGCATCGATGACGCTGGCCTGCACATTCGGCTCGACGGCGAACCGCGGCTGCTCGAGGTCGACAGCGTGGTGGTGTGCGCCGGACAGGAGTCGGTGCGCGACCTGCTCGAGCCGCTGCGGGCGGCCGGCGTGGCGGTTCACGTCATCGGTGGCGCCGACAAGGCTGCCGAGCTCGATGCCAGGCGCGCCATCGATCAGGGCGTACGGCTGGCCGCCGAGCTTTGAGGAGGAGGGGCAAGGCTCGTTCGTTGAAAATCTGCACCTTCCAAGCTGAACCGCTTCGGGTTCGCGGGCTCATAGGGAATGTAGCCGTGCGTTGAAGCGACCGAGCGCTATGGTCCGGTCGAGCTGACTACGCTGAAGCTACCGACCCGGCCACCAGGGCGAGGACCGCCAAGGCCGGAGCCCCGGGCTTTAAGGAGGCATCGATGAGCATCTTCGATCATGTGCAGAACCGCTTCGAACGCACCCTGCAGGAGGAAATGAGCCTGCAGGAGTACCTGGAACTCTGCCGTGAGGACCCCTCGGCCTACGCCAGCGCGGCCGAACGAATGCTGGAAGCCATCGGCGAGCCCGAGGTGATCGACACGGCCAAGGACCCTCGCCTGTCGCGAATCTTCTCCAACAAGGTCATCCGCCGCTATCCGGCGTTTTCCGAGTTCTATGGCATGGAGGAGGCGATCGAGCAGATCGTCGCCTACTTCCGCCATGCCGCCCAGGGGCTGGAGGAGAAGAAGCAGATCCTCTACCTGCTCGGCCCGGTGGGCGGCGGCAAGTCGTCGCTGGCCGAGCGGCTCAAGCTGCTGATGGAGCACGTGCCGTTCTATGCCATCAAGGGCTCGCCGGTGCAGGAGTCGCCGCTGTCGCTGTTCTCGCCCGAGCATGACGGCGAGCTGCTCGAGAAGGAATACGGCATTCCCCCGCGCTGCCTGAAGAGCGTGATGTCGCCCTGGGCCGCCAAGCGTCTCAAGGAGGCCGGCGGCGATATCAGCCAGTTCCGCGTGGTGCGGCTGTTCCCGTCGCGACTCAACCAGATCGCCATCGCCAAGACCGAGCCCGGTGACGAGAACAACCAGGACATCTCCTCGCTGGTCGGCAAGGTGGACATCCGCCAGCTCGAGCTCTATTCCCAGGACGATCCCGACGCCTACAGCTTCTCCGGCGGCCTGTGCCGGGCCAACCAGGGCCTGATGGAGTTCGTCGAGATGTTCAAGGCGCCGATCAAGGTGCTGCATCCGCTGCTGACGGCCACCCAGGAGGGCAACTACAACCCCACCGAGGGCATGGGAGCGATCCCGTTCGACGGCATCGTGCTGGCGCACTCCAATGAGAGCGAGTGGCAGGCGTTCCGCAACAACCGCAACAACGAGGCCTTCCTCGACCGGGTCTATATCGTCAAGGTGCCCTACTGCCTGCGGGTGACCGAAGAGATCAACATCTACAAGAAGCTGCTCGAGCATTCCTCGCTCAACGAGGCGCCCTGCGCGCCGGACACCCTGCGCATGCTGGCGCAGTTCACGGTGCTCTCGCGGCTCAAGGAGCCGGAGAATTCCAGCGTCTATTCCAAGATGCGGGTCTACGACGGCGAGAATCTCAAGGACACCGATCCCAAGGCCAAGTCGATCCAGGAGTATCGCGACGCCGCCGGGGTCGACGAGGGCATGGACGGGCTCTCCACGCGCTTCGCCTTCAAGATCCTGTCCAAGGTGTTCAACTTCGACAATCACGAGGTGGCGGCCAACCCGGTGCACCTGCTCTACGTGCTCGAGCAGCGCCTCGAGCAGGAGCAGCTGCCCAAGGAGACCTTCGAGCGCTACCTGCGCTTCATCAAGGAGTTCCTGGCGCCGCGCTACGTGGACTTCATCGGCAAGGAGATCCAGACCGCCTATCTCGAGTCCTACTCCGAGTACGGCCAGAACATCTTCGACCGCTACGTCACCTACGCCGACTTCTGGATCCAGGATCAGGAGTATCGCGATCCGGAGACCGGCGAGCTGTTCGACCGCCAGTCGCTCAACGAGGAGCTGGAGAAGATCGAGAAGCCGGCGGGCATCTCCAATCCCAAGGACTTCCGCCACGAGGTCGTCAACTTCGTGCTGCGGGCCCGGGCCCAGAACAACGGCATGAACCCGAGCTGGCAGTCCTACGAGAAGTTGCGCGGGGTGATCGAGCACAAGATGTTCGCCAACACCGAGGAGCTGCTGCCGGTGATCTCGTTCAACGCCAAGGCCTCCACCGCGGACCAGAAGAAGCACGAGGACTTCGTGGCCCGCATGGTCGATCGCGGCTACACCGAAAAGCAGGTGCGCCTGCTTTCCGAGTGGTATCTGCGGGTGCGCAAGTCGCAGTAGCCGTCGAGGGCCGCGCGGGACGCCGAGTCATGGCGACCCGCGCGGACGCAGGGCAGCCCAGGAGGTCCGCATGACCTACTTCATCGACCGCCGTGCCAATGCCAGGCACAAGAGCGCGGTCAATCGCCAGCGTTTCCTCGATCGCTATCGCACCCATATCAAGCGGTCCGTCGAGGAGGCGGTCAATCGCCGCTCGATCACCGACATGGAGCGCGGCGAGAAGGTGTCGATTCCCACTCGGGACATCTCCGAGCCGGTCTTCCAGCACGGGCCCGGCGGCAAACGCTCGATCATCGCTCCCGGCAACAAGGAGTTCGTCGAGGGCGATCGTCTGCGTCGCCCCGGCGGGGGAGGCGGTGGCGGGTCCGGCGAGGGCAGCGCCTCCAACCAGGGCGAGGGCATGGACGAGTTCGCCTTCACCCTGTCCCGCGAGGAGTTTCTGGATTTCGTCTTCGACGGCCTGGAGCTGCCGCACCTGGAGCGCAAGAACCTGGTCGATCTCGATGAGGTGCGCCCGGTGCGGGCCGGCTTCACCCGCGACGGGGTGCCGGCGAGGATCAATATCGTGCGCTCGATGCGCGAGGCCCATGCCCGGCGCATCGCCATGCGTGGGCCCATTCGTCGGGCCCTGCGCGAGGCGCAGGAGGCGCTGGAGGTCGAGGAGCGCAAGGACCCGGTGCTGCGCCATCCGGCGCGCATCGCCGAGCTCAAGGCCGAGATCGAGCGGCTCGAGAAGCGCCTCGAATCGGTGCCCTTCATCGATACCTATGACCTGCGCTACAACAACCTGGTCAATCAGCCCCAGCCGTCGAGCAAGGCGGTGATGTTCTGCGTGATGGACGTCTCGGGCTCCATGACCCAGGCCCACAAGGACATCGCCAAGCGTTTCTTCCTGCTGCTCTACCTGTTCCTGGAGCGCAATTACGAGAAGGTCGAGCTGGTCTTCGTGCGTCACCATACCGCCGCCAAGGAGGTCGACGAGGAGGAGTTCTTCTACTCCCGCGAGACCGGCGGCACCATCGTCTCCAGCGCCCTGACGCTGGTCGACGAGATCATCACCGACCGCTATCCGCCGACCCAGTGGAATCTCTACGTGGCTCAGGCCTCGGACGGCGACAACTGGGACGACGATTCCCTGATCTGCCGCGATCAGCTGGCCAACCGTCTGATGCCGCGGCTGCAGTACTTCACCTACGTCGAGATCACGCCCCACGCGCATCAGGCGCTGTGGGAGGAGTACGAGAAGGTCGAGGCCGAGTATCCCGAGCGCTTCGCCATGCGTCAGATCGTCGAGGCCGGCGACATCTACCCGGTGTTCCGCGACCTGTTCCGTCGCCGCACTGTCCAGTCCTGAGGCGAGGCCAAGGAGGCAGCATGACCGAACGCAAGCCCATCGCCAGCGGCTCCGACTGGAACTTCGAGGTCCTGGAGCGGTTCGAGACGGAGATCGCTCGGCTGGCCGACGAGTATCGGCTGGACACCTATCCCAACCAGATCGAGATCATCACCACCGAGCAGATGATGGACGCCTACGCCAGCGTGGGCATGCCGGTGGGCTACCATCACTGGTCCTTCGGCAAGCAGTTCCTGGCCGTGGAGCAGGCCTACCGGCGCGGCCAGATGGGGCTGGCCTACGAGCTGGTCATCAACTCGGATCCCTGCATCGCCTATCTGATGGAGGAGAATACCCTGATGATGCAGGTGCTGGTGATGGCTCACGCCTGCTATGGCCACAACTCCTTCTTCAAGGGCAACTATCTGTTCCGCACCTGGACCGATGCCGGCTCCATCGTCGACTATCTGCTGTTCGCCCGGCGCTACCTCGCCGAGTGCGAGGAGCGCCACGGCGTGACCGCGGTCGAGCAGCTGCTCGATGCCTGTCACGCGCTGCAGAACTACGGGGTCGACCGCTACAAGCGGCCCTCGCCGATCTCCGCCGAGGAAGAGGCCCGACGGCAGAAGGAGCGCTCCGACTATCTTCAGGCCCAGGTCAACACGCTATGGAGCACCATTCCCGGGCGGCCCACGGAGAACGGCCATGAGGAGGTCGGCGACGAGGACGACCCGCTCGGCCTGCATGCCGGCGGGCGCTATCCCCCCGAGCCCCAGGAGAACCTGCTCTACTTCATCGAGAAGAACGCGCCGCTGCTGGCGCCCTGGCAGCGGGAAGTGGTGCGCATCGTGCGCAAGCTGGCGCAGTATTTCTATCCTCAGCGCCAGACCCAGGTGATGAACGAGGGCTGGGCGACCTTCTGGCACTACACGCTGATGAATCGCCTGTACGACGAGGGGCTGGTGGACGAGGGGCTGATCCTGGAGTTCCTGCACTCCCATACTGCGGTGGTCCAGCAGCCGCCCTTCGACAGCCCGCACTACAGCGGCATCAACCCCTACGCGCTCGGCTTCGCCATGTTCACCGATCTGCGTCGGATCTGTGAGCAGCCCACCGAGGAGGACCGGCGCTGGTTCCCGGAGATCGCCGGCAGCGACTGGCTCGAGACGCTGCACTTCGCCATGCGCAATTTCAAGGACGAGTCCTTCATCCAGCAGTACCTGTCACCCAAGGTCATTCGCGACCTGAAGCTGTTCATGGTGCTCGACGACGATCGCGACGAGATGCTCGAAGTGGCCGCCATCCACGACGATCGCGGCTATCAGCGCATCCGCGACGGGCTGGCCACTCAGTACGCGCTCTCGGTGCGCGAGCCCAATATCCAGATCTACTCGGCGGACATCCGTGGCGATCGTTCGCTGACCCTGCGCCACGTGCAGGACAGCCGGCGACCGCTGGCGCGCAGCGTCTATCCGGTGATGCGTCATCTGCATCAGCTGTGGGGCTTCCCGGTGAAGCTCGAATCGATGGAGGAGGGCGAGATCGTGCGGCGCTATCACTGGCCGCTGCCGGAGGACGAGCAGAAGGAGGCGTGAGGCGCCCACATGATGTGCCGACACGACGCGGCCCGCACCGGGAGGTGCGGGCCGCTGGCGTTGGCGGGATTGACGATCGGCCTGGGGATCAGGCCTTGGCGGTCCAGGACTGGCACCAGCCTCTGGGCGCGACGCTGTTCTGCGGGAATAGCTGACAGCCCTGGGAATCGGCCTGGAAGAACATGCAGTTGGCGCAGGTCTCGCCATCGGCATAGGCCGGGTTGTCGCTGGCGTCGGCGGCCGTCTCGACGTAGCCGAGGGCCTTGGCCTGGGCGCTTTCGGGGTCCAGGGGCGGCAGATCCTGAGCGAAGGCGCGCTTCGACAGGACGCCCACGCCCAGCGGCAGGGCGGCGAGTCCCAGCAGGCTGTGGCGCATGAAATCGCGACGACTTTGATTGGCCATGGTGGCTCCTCATTGAGCGGTCTGCAGGTGGGTCACGGTGAGGCGCTGTTCGTCGGCTCGAAGAGCGCCGATCTGGGTGTTATCGCGGGAGGTCGGGCCTCCTCTGTTCTTACCTTAGTCAAAGTGTATCCATTTATCTATTTCAAATGTATACATTTTGAGATGCTTGCTGCTGCAGTGAGGCGACGGCCTCCGCCTGCCGTGGCGTGAGGGCGCCCGACGCCGACGCATTCGACCGGAAGTGTACGGCGAGGTTCGGCCTCTTCAGCGTAGCCGAGCTCGAGGGGCGCGACGAGGCGCTGGCCCCGCGGCGCATGGACGCTGTTATACTCGCCGCCGTGAACCGCTATCCGAGGGAGGTTGCCCCATGCAGAATGCCGTCATCCTTATCAATACCGAGAAGGGCCAGGTCAAGTCGGTGGCCGAACGGCTGGCCGAGGTGGAAGGCATTAGCGAGGTGTTCTCCACCTGCGGGCGCTACGACCTGGTCGCCATCGCCCGGACTCGCGATTTCGAGGGCCTGGCGGAGCTCGTGACCGGGCGGCTCAACGACGTCGAGGGCATCCGCGAGACCGAGACCCTCAACGCCATGCAGGTGCACTCGCGCCACGATCTCGAGACCATGTTCGCGCTGGGCTGGTAAGGCCCGCCGGTGCTGTCACGCCTCTTTCGCCTGCCGTCATGGCGCGGGTCGCTGCGCCGCCTGGGCATCGCCGCGCTGTTCGCGGCGGTGGGCAGCGGCCTGTGGTACATGGAGGAGCGCGAGGTGCGCGAGCGTCTCAGCTGGATGGGCGTGCCGACCTGGGAGCGGCTGACGCCGCTGAGCCTGCACCGGGTGCTGCGCAACGACGGCTTCCTGGTCGGCTGGTCGGACGTGCGGGTCAGTCCGCTGTGGGCCAGCTACGTGCTGAGCGACGACCGCGCGGTCGATGTCGGCGAGCGCCCCGGCTTTCGTCGTGACTGGCGTACCCTGTGGCCGGTCACGCCGGACAGCTACCTGCGCAGCGGCTACGATCGCGGCCATCTGGCGCCCAACTACGCCATCGCCCGAGTGCATGGCCCCTCCGCCCAGTACGACACCTTCCTGATGAGCAACATGGTGCCCCAGCGGCCGGACCTGAATCGTCGGCTCTGGCAGCGCCTGGAGGAAGTGGTGATCGATCGCTTCGTGCCGCGTCTGGGCACCCTGCAGGTGATCGACGGGCCGATCTTCGATTCGGACTTCACCCGCGGCGTGCTGCGGCGGGTCGGCCTGGTGGAAGTGCCCGAGGCGCTCTACAAGATCCTGGTGGTGCCGGGCGAGCGGCCCAGGGCGCTCGCCTTCGTGATGCCGCAGAACGTGCACGGCGACGAGCCGTTGGATCGCTTCGTGGTCAGCATCGATCGTATCGAGGCGCTGACCGGGCTGGATTTCTTCCCGAACCTGCCGGCGTCGGTGGAGCGTGAGCTGGAAGGGCGGGTGAGTACCCGGGGCTGGGATCTCGAGGCGGTGGCGGACCTGCCGGGGCGTTTCGACTAGGCGCGGAAGGAGATGGGCGGCGATGCGCGCGTTGCCGTTTCCTGGTGCGCGGGAACGCAAAAAACCGCAACGTGTGCGGCCGGAGATATCAAGCGATATAGCGATGTGGGGTTGCTCTCTCGAGGGGGGGGGGCCTCGAAGCTCAGCTCTTGTCTGCATAACGCGAATGGTGCCCAGGAGAGGACTTGAACCTCCACGTCCGTAAGGACACTAGCACCTGAAGCTAGCGCGTCTACCAATTCCGCCACCTGGGCGCGTCATGCATATTCGTCGTGTTCCGAGCCATCGCTTGAGCGATGAATGGTGCCCAGGAGAGGACTTGAACCTCCACGTCCGTAAGGACACTAGCACCTGAAGCTAGCGCGTCTACCAATTCCGCCACCTGGGCGAAACACGAGCGAATCGAGCTTTTAAAGAGCGTGATACCTGACGGTGCTGCTGGCAGTGTATCGAATTGGTGCCCAGAAGAGGACTTGAACCTCCACGTCCGTAAGGACACTAGCACCTGAAGCTAGCGCGTCTACCAATTCCGCCATCTGGGCAAGTGGCGCGTATATTACCGTATATTTTCGGTGATGCAACCCCTTGTGGGGCGGTGAGCGGCTTTTTTTGCGCTTTCCTCCTCCTTATGGGCCGTCGCATGGTTGGGTGCAACCCTTGGCAACGCTATACTGCCGCCATGACAAGAGACCCCTATTGCATCACTGCATGCCCGCGGCGCGTGAGCGCCACCCTCCTTACGTCGTCCCCGACCCTGCCAAGGATGCTCTCCGCATGAATCACTGGACGCTCAGCGACGATCTGCACGCCAGCCGCGAGGCCCACAAGTACGACAAGCCGGCGCCCAGCCGCGAATACCTGCTGGCGCGGCTCGAGGAATACGGCAAGCCGATCACCCACGAGGCCATGAGCGACCTGCTGGGCCTCGATGACGAGGATCTGCAGGAGGCCGTGCGCCGCCGCCTGTCGGCCATGGAACGCGACGGCCAGGTGCTGCGCAATCGCCGCGGCGCCTATGCGCTGATCGACAAGCTCGACCTGATCAAGGGCCGTGTGCTCGGCCACCGCGACGGCATCGGTTTCCTGCTGCGCGACGACGGCAAGAAGCCCGACCTGGTGCTGCCGCCGCGCCAGATGCGCCGCGTGTTCCACAACGACCACGTGCTGGTGCGCATCAGCGGCCGCGATCGTCGCGGCCGTGACGAGGCCACTATCGTCGAGGTGCTGGCGCGCAATACCCAGAACATCGTCGGCGTCTATCGCGAGAACACGCCCGAGTTCGGCGTGCTGATTCCCGAGAATCCACGCATCGCCCAGGAAATCATCATTCCGCATAACGCCAACGGCGGCGCCCGCGACGGCCAGGTGATCTCGGCCGACATCGTCAAGCAGCCGGCCACCCGCGTGCAGCCGGTGGGCCATGTCACCGAGGTGATGGGCGAGCGGATGGATCCGGGGATGGAGATCGACATCGCCATTCGCAGCTACGAGATCCCGTCCGAGTTTCCGCCGGAGGTACAGGACCAGATCGCCAGCATGTCCGCCGAGGTCGTCGAGGAAGACAAGGCTCACCGCGTCGACCTTCGCCACCTGCCGCTGGTGACCATCGACGACGAATCCGCCCGCGACTTCGACGATGCGGTCTGCGCCTGGCAGACCAAGTCCGGCAGCTGGAAGCTGCTGGTGGCCATCGCCGACGTCTCCCACTACGTGCGCCCGGGCAGCCCGCTGGATCAGGAGGCGATCAGCCGCGGCAACTCGGTGTACTTCCCGGGGCAGGTCGTGCCGATGCTGCCGGAGCTGCTGTCCAACGGCCTGTGCTCGCTGAACCCGGACGTCGATCGTCTGGCGATGGTGTGCGAGATGAACATCTCCCAGAAGGGGGCCATCAGCCGCTATCGCTTCTACGAGGCGGTGTTCCGCTCCCACGCGCGCCTGACCTACAACAAGGTGGCCTCGATCCTCGACGACGAGGATGAGCAGGGCGATGCGCTGCGCGAGCAGTACAGCGAGCTGGTCAAGCCGCTGAACGACCTGCACTCGCTCTACAAGGTGCTGCGCGGCGCCCGCGACGAGCGCGGGGCCATCGATTTCGAGACCACCGAGACGGCGATCGTCTTCAACGACGAGCGCAAGATCGAGAAGATCGTGCCGCGTTCGCGCAACGACGCCCACAAGATCATCGAGGAGTGCATGCTGGCGGCCAACGTTGCCACCGCCCGCTTCCTCGACAAGCACGACCTGCCGGCGCTGTACCGCATCCACGAGCGGCCCTCGCCGGAGCGCCTCGACAAGCTGCGCCTGTTCCTCAACGAGCTGGGCCTGTCGCTGCCCGGCGGCGACGAACCCACGCCGCAGGACTATCAGACCCTGGCCGAGACCATCCGCGGCCGCGAGGATGCCGACATCATCCAGACGGTGATGTTGCGCTCCATGAGCCAGGCGGTCTATTCGCCCCAGAACGAGGGCCACTTCGGCCTGGCCTATCCGGCCTATGCCCACTTCACCTCGCCGATCCGTCGCTATCCCGACCTGATCGTGCACCGGGCGATCCGCTCGGTGATCCGCGGGCCGCGCCAGACCGCGACCGTGCTGCGCGAGGAGGGCGCGCCGGTGGAGCCGCCGAGCAAGTGGTGCCCCTACACCTTCGAGCAGATGCTCGAGCTGGGCGAGCACTGCTCGATGACCGAGCGCCGCGCCGACGACGCCACCCGCGACGTCGAGAGCTGGCTCAAGTGCGAGTTCATGTCCGACAAGCTCGGCGAGACCTACAGCGGCACCATCGCCTCGGTGACCCAGTTTGGCATCTTCGTTCGCCTCGACGAGTTCTTCGTCGAGGGCCTGGTGCACGTCACCTCGCTGCCCTCCGACTACTACCACTACGAGGCCGAGAAGCACCGCCTCAAGGGCGAGCGCAGCGGCATGAGCTACCGCCTCGGCGACGCCGTCTCGGTGCAGGTGGCGCGGGTCGACCTCGACGATCGCAAGATCGACTTCGAGCTGGCCGACGACCAGCCCAAGCCGCAGCGCAAGGCGCGCAAGTCGCGTGGCCAGCAGGGCAAGGGCGGCGCTCAGGGCCAGTCCGCGGGCGACGGCGAGAAGAGCGGCGGCAACAAGCGTCGCCGCCGCGGCCCGCGTCGTCGCTGAGGCCGATGCCGGGATGTCGAGAAAATCCGAGATGTCGATGAAAGCGAAGAAGAAGCCCGCGCCGCGGCGCGGGCCGAAGATGCCGAACGGCCTGGACGCCGTCTATGGCGTGCACGCGGTGCGGGCGTTGCTCGGCCGCGGCGAGGCCCCACGCGAGCTGTGGCTGCAGGAAGGGGAGGCCGCTGGCCGCCTCGCCGAGCTGGTCGACATGGCCCGGGCGCGCGGCGCGCGGGTCAGCGCCCATCCCCGCGACGACCTCGATCGCCTCGCCCAGGGCGCCGCCCACCAGGGCATCGTGGCCTTCTGTCCGCCGCTGGCCTTCGAGGCCGAGGCCGCGCTGTGGCATCGGCTGCAGGGCTGGTCGAACGCCGAGGCGCCGCTGCTGCTGGTGCTCGACGGCGTCACCGACGTGCACAACTTTGGCGCCTGTCTGCGCAGCGCCGACGCCGCCGGCGCCCACGGCGTGGTGGTGCCCAAGGACAAGTCGGCGCCGCTCAACGCCACGGTGCGCAAGGTGGCCTGTGGCGCCGCCGAGAGCGTGCCGGTCTACCAGGTCACCAACCTGGCCCGGGCGCTGGGCAAGCTCAAGGAGCTCGGCGTGTGGGTCACCGGCACCGCCGGCGAGGCCGAGGCGAGCCTGTTCGAGGCCGATCTCGCCGGGCCCACGGCGCTGGTGATGGGCGCCGAGGGCAAGGGCATGCGCCGGCTGACCCGTGAAGCCTGCGACCAGCTGGTCAAGCTGCCCATGGCCGGCAGCGTCTCCAGCCTCAACGTCTCGGTGGCCACCGGCATCGGCCTGTTCGAGGCGGTGCGGCAAAGAAGCCTGAAGTCATAAGCTTAAAGCTTGAAGAGAGCCCTTGATCCCACGTCTGAGGGTTCATGCTGGCTTCGAGCTTGCGCACCTGGCGTTCACTCTTTAGAATACTGGCGCCCGTTCGTCCGACGAACGGGCGTCGTGTATTTCGATAATCACCTCCTTGCTTCCCCTGGGGCCTCGCGCCTCTCTGGAAGCTGTCAAACCGCAAGGAGAACCCATGCGTCATTACGAAGTCGTGTTCATGGTCCACCCGGACCAGAGCGAGCAGGTTCCGGCGATGGTCGAGCGCTACACCAGCATCGTCACCGAGAACGGCGGTACCGTGCATCGCCTCGAAGATTGGGGTCGCCGTCACATGGCCTACCCGATCAACAAGATCCACAAGGCTCACTACGTGCTGATGAACGTCGAGTGCCGCGGCGAGACTCTCGAGGAAATCGAGAACATCTTCCGCTTCAACGACGCCATCATCCGCAGCCTGGTCGTGCGCTGCAAGGAAGCCGTTACCGAGGCTTCCCCGATGATGAAGCCGGCGGAAGAGAAGCGCGCCCGTCGTGACGAGAAGCCGTCACGTCCCGCCCAGTCCGCCTAAGCCACACATCGCACGCTAAGGAGTCTTTCCCATGGCACGCTTTTTCCGTCGCCGCAAGTTCTGCCGTTTCACCGCTGAAGGCGTGAAGCAGATCGATTACAAGGATCTGGACACCCTCAAGGCCTACATCACCGAGACCGGCAAGATCGTTCCCAGCCGCATCACCGGGACCAAGGCCCGTTACCAGCGCCAGCTGTCCACCGCCATCAAGCGGGCTCGCTACCTGGCACTGCTGCCCTACACCGATAGCCACCAGTAAGACGCAAGCGTGATGCTGCCTGTCGCCCGCTGGATGATGCGCGGTACGCCCCAGGCCGTTGCCGGGGCGGCCGCGGCCACGCTGGTCCCCTGGCTGTTCTGGCTGGGCGCGGCCATCGCCGGACTGGTCACGCTGCGCCGCGGCCTGTCGCCGGCGCTGCCGGTGATCATCGCCGCCGCCGTCCCGGCCGGCTGGTGGTGGACCCAGGGCGACGTCATTCCGCTGGCCAGCGTGCTGCTGGTCACGTTGATGGCGGTTGTGCTGCGCTCGCGCATGCGCTGGAGCGAGACGCTGATCGTCGGCGCCCTCGTGGGGGCGGGGATGGTGCAGCTGGGGCTCTTCCTGCCGCCGGGCGGCGTGGGGCCGGTGCTGGACCAGCTCCGCCAGGCCTCGCCGGAGTTCGCCTCGATGCTGGATGAACTCGCCCGAGAGGGCATCGCGGCAGAGGATCTGGCCGCGATGACGTTCAGCGGCGTCACCGGGCTGCTGGTGCTGCTGGCCTCGGTGGCCGGTCTGGCCCTGGCCAGGAGCTGGCAGGCCGGGCTCTACAACCCCGGCGGCTTTCGCGAGGAGTTCCACGCCCTTCGCCTGACGCCCCGCGAGCTGCTGGTGATGGTGGTGATCGCCGTCGTCGGCATCCTGCTGGGGCTCCCCGGCCCGGGAGCGATGCTCTGGGTGCCGCTGCTGGTGGGCGGCATCGCGCTGGTGCATGGTGTTATCGGATTGAAGGGAATGAACGGGCTGTGGCTGGTCGCCTTCTATGTGCTGCTGATCACCACCTGGCCCATGATTCTCATCGTGCTGCTTGCGGCCTTGATCGACACGTTCGCCGACATTCGCGGACGCTTCGGCCGCAGCGACTGACAAGAGGTTTACGAGATGGAAGTCATTCTGCTCGACAAGATTGGCAAGCTGGGCGGTCTGGGTGACCAGGTCACCGTCAAGCCCGGTTATGGCCGCAACTACCTGGTGCCCTACGGTCTCGCCGTGCCGGCCACCAAGGACAACATCGAAGCCTTCAACGCCCAGCGCGCCGAGCTCGAAGCTCAGGCCGCCGAGCGCAAGGCCGAGGCCGAAGCGCGCGCCGAACAGCTCAACGACATCGAGCTGTCTCTGGTCGCCAAGGCCGGTGATGAAGGCAAGCTGTTCGGTTCCATCGGTCCGCGCGACCTGGCCGACGCCATCACTTCCGCCGGCTTCGAGGTAGAGAAGAGCGAAGTCCGCATGCCGGAAGGTCCGATCCGTCAGACCGGCGAATACGACATCGACCTGCACCTGCACGCCGAAGTCGACGCCACCGTGCGCGTGGTGGTCGTGGCCGAATAAGCCCGACTCCCCCGCGGACGCCAGGGGCGCGAGGAGAAATCCTCGCGCCCTTTTTTGCTTGCCTGAGGCGTCACGCCGACTGCTGCGTCAGGCGCTCATCGCGGTAGAATGTGTCGGCCCAAGACGTGGAGATGCCCGCCCCAATGAACGAATCCCTCGAGCTCGATCAGGAAACCGCGGCGCTGAAGGTGCCGCCCCACTCGCTGGAGGCCGAGCAGTCGGTGCTCGGCGGGCTGATGCTCGACAATCAGGCCTGGGACAGCGTGTCCGACCGGCTGGTGGCCAACGACTTCTATCGCTACGAGCACCGCCTGATCTTCAACGTCATGGCGACGCTGGCCGAGGAAGCACGGCCGCTGGACGTGGTGACCCTGTCCGAGGCGCTGGAGGGGCGCGACCAGCTCGAGACCGTGGGCGGCCTGGCCACGCTGGCGGAGCTGGCGCGCAACACGCCGTCGGCCAGCAACATCCGCGCCTACGCCGATATCGTTCGCGAGCGGGCCACCCTGCGCAAGCTGATCCACGCCGCCAACCAGGTCGCCGAGAGCGCCTTCGCGCCCCAGGGGCGGCCCGCCGACGAGCTGGTCAACGAGGCCGAGCGGCTGGTGTTCCAGATCAGCGAAGAGCGGCCGAAGGAAGGCGGCCCCGTCGGCATGAGCGACCTGCTGGCCAAGGCGGTGGATCGCATCGACGAGATGTTCAACATGCAGGGCGAGATGACCGGCCTGTCGACCGGCTTTCGCGACCTGGACGACATGACCTCCGGCCTGCAGCCCTCGGACCTGGTGATCGTCGCCGGGCGCCCCTCCATGGGCAAGACCACCTTCGCCATGAACCTGGTCGAACACGCGGTGATCTCCAGTGACAAGCCGGTGATGGTGTTCTCCATGGAGATGCCCGGCGAGTCGATCATGCTGCGCATGCTGTCGTCGCTGGGGCGCATCGACCAGACCCGGGTACGGACCGGCCAGCTCGAGGACGAGGACTGGCCGCGGCTGACCTCGGCGGTCAACCTGCTCAAGGACAAGCAGCTGTTCATCGACGACACCGCGGCGCTGTCGCCCAACGAGATGCGCTCGCGGATCCGCCGCGTGGTGCGCGAGCACGGCAACCTGGCGCTGATCATGATCGACTATCTTCAGCTGATGCAGGTGCCGGGGTTCTCCGAGAACCGCACCGGCGAGATCTCCGAGATCTCGCGCTCGCTCAAGGGCCTGGCCAAGGAGTTCGGCTGCCCGGTGGTGGCGCTGTCGCAGCTCAACCGCTCGCTGGAGCAGCGCCCCAACAAGCGCCCGGTGATGTCGGACCTGCGCGAGTCCGGCGCCATCGAGCAGGACGCCGACCTGATCGGCTTCGTCTACCGTGACGAGGTCTACAATCCGGACAACCCCGACAACCAGGGGCTGGCCGAATTCATCATCGGGAAGCAGCGTAACGGGCCGATCGGCACGGTGCACATGGCCTTCATCGGCAAGTACACCCGCTTCGAGGACCTGGCGCCCGACAGCTACGGCGACACCTTCGGCGAGTGACCCCTTGAGCGGGGCGGTCGGCGCCGTATAATCCCCACCCCTCGAACAGCAGACACACTGGAGAAGCACCATGGCAGGCGGATTTCAGCGCGGTAATCGGCGTCGCACCCCGAAACTCGAGGCGCGCGGCGAATTGCAGTCCGTGGAACGCGAAGGGCCGTTCAAGGAATGGCTGGGCATGCCGGACCTCTACCGCTATCAGCTGGTGGTGGACGGCGAGGACTACAGCTACCAGACCGAGGACTCGGAGCTGCCGGTGGCGGTCGGCGACCGGGTGGTGTTCCGCTACAAGGAGACCAAGGCCGGCAAGTGGGTCGACCGCAACTCCCTGGGCAAGGCGATCGATCCCTCCGACTACCAGTAACTTCGCCGGACGGCGGGTCGTTCCCGCCGGGCGTTCCCCGCCGGGCGGAACCCTCGGTGCCCTCCACCGGTCTCAGGGCGATACGACAACGTCATCATCATGTCATCTGACCGCATGAGACTGTGTCAGCATTCATCCTGAACGATCCCGATGGAGGGACCATGGACTTCAACGACCTCAAGGCCTTCGTGGCCCATCATGACAACTTCGAGATCCGCGTGATCAGCCACGCCGGCAGCCGCGTCTACCAGGTCGAGCTGGAAGACATCGAGGGCCAGCGTTATCTGCTGACCCGGCGCGGCAAGCCGATGTTGTTCCGCGCCCTCGACGACGTCTACCTCGAGCTCAAGCGCGCCGGCATCCATCGCGCCTACCTGGTGCAGTACGTGGCGCACGACGAGATGATCGGCCGCGACGCGCACTACCACGACGCGCTCAGCTCGCGCATGCCGCTGGTGTTCTAACCAGCGCGCGGCACCTTTTCCCGACCTTCCATTCACCGCCCCGTTTCCGGCCTCCCGCCGCCCCACCGACCTGCCACCGCGCGCCCTGACGCGAACACACGATCCTTCTGGTGGCATGTTCTCTCCGCATGTTCCTCGCTTCGCTCCCGGCGTCGTTTCGCTGGATTTCCCGGCCTGTTTTCTGAATCGGCTAGCGTCTGCTGGCACGCGAGCGTCTCCGCCAGGCCTGCCATCGCTCGCCCAGCCCGACCCGATAGCGGGCGAAGAGCGCGTAGCCGCGATCGACGCCCCAGGCGAGCCCCGGCAGCATCGAGATCGCCACCAGGCGTCGATGGCCCAGCACCGCGTAGAGCGCACGGCTGGCGTCCATGCCCACGAACCAGCGGCCCTCGGCGTCGCGCAGATGCAGGCGCCCCATCATGCTGTCGAACGAGCGGCCCCAGTCGGCGGCGACGTCGGTCGTCTGAATGTCGACCAGCCGAATCCGATCGCGGTGTGGATGCCGCTCGAGCCAGGCGATCTCGCGCTGGCAGAAGGGGCAGTGGCCGTCGTGGAAGAGCGTCACCGGCGCGGTGGCATGACGGGGCGAGATGGGCTGCGGTGCGTGGGCCATCAGCAGGGCTCCCGATCGTTTAGGGATTTGGTGTCGGCCGCGTCGCGATAGCCGGCCAGGTGCTCTCCCTGGCCATAGGCCGGCTCGGTCTCGAGCCCGGCGAGGAAGGCCTCGGCCTGGTCGCGCATCGCCGCACGCCTGTCGTCGGACATGCGATCCAGCGAGCCGTAGATCAGCTTCATGCGGTGATTGCCCGACAGCGCCTCGCGGTGGGTCTCGAGGAAGCGCCAGTAGAGGCTGTTGAGCGGGCAGGCGTTCTCGCCGACGACCCGCCTGGGGTCGAAGCGGCAGTGCCGACAATGGTCCGACATGCGATCGATGTACTTGCCCGAGGCGCAGTAAGGCTTGGAGCCCATCAGGCCGCCGTCGCCGTGCAGCACCATGCCCAGGGTATTGGGCAGCTCGACCCACTCGCAGGCGTCGGCGTAGACCGCCAGATACCAGTCGCACAGCGCCGACGGCGCCACGTCGCACAGCAGCGCGAAGTTGCCGGTGACCATCAGCCGCTGGATGTGATGGGCGTAGGCGTTGTCGCGGGTCATCTCGATGGCGCGCTTGAGGCAGCGCAGCTCGGTGTCGCCGCTCCAGTAGAAGGCCGGCAGGCCGCGATTCGCGGCCAGGGCATTGGCACGCTTGTAGTCGGGCATGCGCGTCCAGTAGAGGCCGCGCACGTATTCGCGCCAGCCCAGTATCTGGCGAATGAAGCCCTCCGCCGAGTTGAGCGGCGCGCGTCCCTCGCGAAACTCACGCTCGGCGCCCTCGCACACCTCCCGGGGCGAGAGCAGGCCGAGGTTCAGCGCCGCCGACAGCCGCGAGTGGAACAGGAAGGGGGCGTCGTCGCTGATGGCGTCCTGCCAGCGGCCGAAGTCGGGCAGCAGTTCGGCGAGGAAGTGGCGCAGATCGGCCAGCGCCTGGCGCCTCGTCACCGGCCAGTGGAAGCCCGCGAGGTCGCCGAAGTGATCGCCGAAGTGCTCCTCCACCAGCGCCATGACCTCGCGGGTGACGTCACTTCGGCGATGGCGAGGCGGGACAGGCACCTCGAGGCGTTCGGGCAGCGGCTCGCGGTTGTCGTGATCGTAGTTCCAGCGCCCGCCGGCGGGCTGGTCGCCGTCCATCAGCAGGCCGGTGCGCCGGCGCATCTCGCGGTAGAAGTATTCCAGGCGCGGCGACTTGCGTCCCTGCTCCCAGGCGGCGAAGTCGTCCGGCGTGGCGTAGAAGCGATCGTCCTCCATCAGGCGCCAGGGCAGGGCGGCGTCCTCGCGTTCGCGCATGGCCTGCCACAGTCGCCACTCGCCGGGGCGCACGACGTGGATCGCGTCACAGCCGTACAGCCGCGCCAGGCGCTCGGCCTCGTCGAGCAGCGTATGGGCGTTGTCCGGGGCGTCCAGGGCGCTGTAGTGCACGTCATGGCCGCGGTCGCGCAGCTCGGCCGCGAAGTGGCGCATGGCGGACAGCACCAGCGCGATCTTCTGCGGATGATGGGGCACGTAACGGCCTTCCTCGGCGACCTCGCACATGGCGACGATGGCCCCCGGCGGCGTCTCGCGCAGGCTCGGCAGGTCGTGGCTGAGCTGATCGCCGAGCACCAGGATCAGAGGACGAGGCATAGTTCACCATAAGTTATACAAATGTCGTTGATAGTATAACGACATTTCGCCCGATCGCCCGCGGTGGTAGGCTAGGTCCCATCAGTTTCGTCTCATGTCGATCACGGGGAACGCGCGCCATGGCAGCCTTCGAGCACTCATCCGATGCCGAGCAGGACTCACCGGGAGAAGGGCGGCTGCGGCACGCGCCCGCCGACCATCCCTCGCTGCCTCGCGCCAAGGTCGGGGTGGTGCTGGTCAACCTCGGCACGCCGGATGCCACCGACTACCGGTCGATGCGTCGCTACCTCAGCGAGTTCCTGTCCGACCGCCGGGTCGTCGATCATCCGCGCTGGCTGTGGCAGCCGCTGCTGCAGCTGGTGATCCTGGCCCGGCGGCCGTTCGTCTCCGGCGAGGCCTATCGCAGCATCTGGAACGAGGAGCTGGACGAGAGCCCGCTGCTGACCATCACCCGGCAGCAGACCGCCCGGCTGGCCGAGCGCCTCGAGGCGGCCTACGGCGACCGGGTCGAGGTGGATTTCTGCATGCGCTATGGCAACCCCTCCACCGACAGCGTGCTGCGCCGGCTGCAGGCCCGCGGCTGCGAGCGCATCCTGTTCTTCCCGCTCTACCCGCAGTACGGCTCGCCGACCACCGCCACCGCCAACGACCAGGCCTTCCGCACGCTGATGCGCCTCAAATGGCAGCCGGCGATCCGCACCGTGCCCGCCTATTACCGGCACCCGTCCTATCTCGAGGCGCTGTCCGCCTCGGTGCGCGAGGCCTATGACGCCGCCGAGACGGCCCCGGAGGTGCTGGTGGCCTCCTACCACGGCGTGCCCAAGCGCTATCTCGACCAAGGCGATCCCTACTACTGTCACTGTCGCCAGACCACTCGGCTGCTCCAGGAACGGTTGGAGATGCCGGATGAGGCGATCGAGACCACCTTTCAGTCCAAGTTCGGGCCCGAGGAGTGGGTCGGGCCGGCCACCGTCGAGCGGGTCGCCGAGCTGGCTCGCGAGGGGCGCAGGCACATCGCGGTAATCTCGCCGGCCTTCTCCGCCGACTGCGTGGAGACTCTGGAGGAGATCCAGCAGGAGATCCGCGACGCCTTCCTCGAGGCCGGTGGCGAGACCTTTACCTACGTGCCCTGCCTGAACGACCGCGAGGATCACGTCACCGCGCTGGAGGCGATCGCCCTCCAGGAGCTCTCGGGCTGGCTCTAGCCTCGTGCCGGCAGAATAGGATGAGCAAAAGAACAGGCGGCCCCAGGAGGGGCCGCCTGCTGCGTTTTGCCGCGAGGCACGTCGGCCGTCAGCGGTCGCTCGGGCGCTTGTCGAGGGTGACGGGGTCGCGGTCGGCGGGCCCGCCCGGGGACATCGGGGTCTGGCCGACCTCCTCGTCCTGCAGTTCCACCGGGTGTCCGCGGGTCTTGTCGACGTAGCGCAGCTGCAGGTGCAGGCCGGTCTTGGCCAGCAGGTGAGCGCTCACCGGGGCGGTAATGAACAGGAACAGGGTGATCAGCATGTCCTGCACCACCGGCTGACCGTTGAGGATGCCGAAATAGCCCATCGAGGCGATCAGGATGCAGCCGATGCCCAGGGTGGTGGCCTTGGTCGGCCCGTGCAGGCGCATGTAGAAGTCGCGCAGGTGCGCCATGCCCAGCGAGCCGATGAAGGCAAAGGTCCCGCCGGCGATCAGCAGCAGCGAGATGATCGCCTCGAGAATCACGTATAGCGTCATGCCGGTCGCCTCCTATTCGATGATGTCGCCGCGCAGCAGATACTTGCAGACCGCCACGGTGCCGATGAAACCGAGCATGGCGATCAGCACCGCCGCCTCGAAGTAGGTCTTGGTGCCGAGCCACAGGCCGAGCAGCACGATCAGGGCGATGGAGTTCACGTACATGGTGTCCAGCGCCAGGATACGGTCGGGCAGGCTGGGGCCTACCGTCAGGCGAAAGGCGTTGAGCAGCAGGGCCAGCATCACCAGCGTCAGGCTGATCTTCAGCGCGATGTCTAGCATTCGTAGATCTCCTTGAGCGGGCGCTCGTAGCGTTCGCGGATCTGTTCGATCAGCGCCTCGTCGTCTTCGGCATCCAGGGCGTGGATCAGCAGCGTCTTGCCGTCCATGCGCACGTTGGCCGATACCGTGCCCGGGGTCAGGCTGATGGTGCTGGCCAGCAGGGTGATGGTGAAGCGCTCCTCCAGCATCAGCGGGTATTCCACGAAGTGGGGCCGCGACCGCCGCCAGGGATTGAGGATCAGCCAGGCGACCTGGAAGTTGGCGACCACGATGTCACCCAGCACGCGCAGGATGTAGCGCAGCAGCAGGCCGGGGCGCTTGACCCGCGGCTGGACGTCCCAGAAGCGATGGGTCAGCAGCGGGATGGCGATGGCCAGGGCGCCGCCCAGCAGGATCTGGCCGAAGGCCAGGCTGCGTACCAGCAGCAACCACACCACCAGCAGCAGCAGCGACAGCATCGGGATCGGCAGCCAGGAACGAGGACGGATCATGAGGCGTCTCCAGCGTCGGACAGCAGGGTGCGAACCATGGCATCGGGGTTGGCCAGCTGCTCGGCGGCGGCACGGGTGTAGTCGCTGACCGGGCCGGCCAGTGCCACCAGCAGCGGCGAGGTGGCCAGCAGCAGGGTCACGCCGACCCACTGCTGACGGGGCAGCGGCTCGCCGTCACTCTCGCCCTTCTGGCTGCGCCAGAACAGCGTCGAGCCGGCCCGTGACAGGGCGATGATGGCGCCCAGGCCGCTCGCCAGCAGCAGCGGCCACAGCCACGGCTGCTGCTCGGCGCTGGCGGCGTCGAGCAGCAGTGCCTTGCCGATGGCGCCGGACAGCGGCGGCAGGCCGGCCACGGCCACGGCGCCGGCCATGAACAGCATCGACAGGGCCCCGCCCTGGGTCAGCGGCCGGCCGCGGACGATGCGGGTGCCGGCCTTGCCGCGCTGTAGGCCGATCATCTCGGCGAGCAGGAACAGCCCGCCGGTGACCAGGGTGCTGTGCACCAGGTAGTAGAGCAGCGAGCCGGTGGCCTCGACCGATCCCATGCCGAGGCCGGCCAGCAGTGTGCCCACCGAGACCAGCACCAGGTAGGCCACCAGCAGGCGCAGGTCGCGGGCGGCCAGCACGCCGAGGGTGGCCACGGCCAGGGTCGCCAGCGACAGCCACCACACCCAGGGCTGCTGCAGGGCGGCCAGGCTGCCGGCCTGTTCGCCGAACACCAGCGAATAGACCCTCAGGATGGCGTAGATGCCGACCTTGGTCATGATGGCGAACAGCGCCGCCACCGGGGCCGGAGCCGCCGCATAGGCCCGCGGCAGCCAGAAGTACAGCGGCAGGATGGCGGCCTTGAGCCCGAACACCACCAGCAGCAGCAGGGCGCCGGCGGTCACCAGGCCCGAGCGTTCGGCGGGCAGTTCGGCGATGCGCGCCGCCATGTCGGCCATGTTCAGGGTGCCGGTGGCGCCGTAGAGGGTGCCCACGGCGATCAGGAACAGCGACGAGCCGGCCAGGTTGAGCACCACGTAGTGCACCGCCGCCTGGGTGCGCGACTTGCCGCCGCCGTGAAGCAGCAGCGCGTAGGAGGCCAGCAGCAGCACCTCGAAGAACACGAACAGGTTGAACAGGTCGCCGGTCAGGAAGGCGCCGTTGATCCCCATCAGCTGCAGCTGGAAGAGGCCGTGGAAGTTGCTGCCCTGCTCGTCGTCGCCGCCGCAGGCGAAGATCACGCAGCCCAGCGCCAGCACCGAGGTCAGCAGCACCATCAGCGCCGAGAGGCGGTCGAGCACCAGCACGATGCCGAATGGCGGCTGCCAGTCGCCCAGGGCGTAATAGGCGATCTCGCCGCTCGAGGCGCGATCGACCAGCAGCGCGGACACGACCACCAGCGCCAGGGTGGCGCCGACGCCGAGCCAGCGCTTGGTACGCGGGCTGCCGTGGCGCGTGCGCAGCAGCAGCACGCCGGCGATCAGCGGCAGGACGACGGGCAGCACGATCAGGTGAGGGCTCATCGACGGTTCTCCTCTCGCTCGTCGCGACCGCGGCCGCCGTCGACGTGGTCGTTGCCCATGTCGCCCCGGGCGCGCATCGCCAGGATCACCGCGAAGGCGGTCATGGCGAAGCCGATGACGATGGCGGTCAGCACCAGCGCCTGGGGCAGCGGATCGGCGTAGGTCGTCTTGCCGTCGATGATCGTGGCGCCGTCGGTGGTCAGCCCGCCCATCGAGAACAGGAACAGGTTGACCGCATAGGACAGCAGGGTCAGTCCCACCACCACGGGGAAGGTCCGTCCCCGCAGGATCAGATAGAGGCCACAGGCGCTGAGCACGCCGGTGGTGATGGCGTAGAGGCTTTCCATCAGCGTTTCTCCTTGCCGCTGGAGGTGGTGGAGGGCGCATCGTCCTTCACCGGGCGATGCGGTGTGGTGACCTTGCCGAGGTTGGCCAGGATCATCAGCGTCGCGCCGACCACGGCCAGGTAGACGCCGAGGTCGAAGATCATCGCCGTGGCCAGCTCGAAGTCGCCGATCAGCGGCAGATGGAAGTGGCCGAAGGACGAGGTCAGGAAGGGATGGCCGAACAGCCAGCTGCCGAGACCGGTCAGGGTCGCCAGCCCCACCCCGGTGATGGCCACCGGCTGGTAGGGGAAATCGAGGCGCGCCTGGGCCCACTCCACGCCGCGGGCGATCAGCAGCAGGATCAGCGCCACGGCGGTGATCAGCCCGGCGATGAAGCCGCCGCCCGGCAGGTTGTGGCCGCGCAGGAAGATGAAGGCGGACACCAGCAGCGCCAGCGGCAGCAGCGCCTGGGAGATGGTGGTCAGGATCATCGGATAGCGATCTGGGCACCACAGCCGGCCCTCGGTGTCGCTGTGCGGCATGAACAGGCGCAGGCGGTTGAGCAGCTTGAAGATCGCCAGGCCGGCGATGGCCAGCACGGTGATCTCGCCCAGGGTATCGAAGCCGCGGAAGTCGACCAGGATGACGTTGACCACGTTGTGGCCGCCGCCGCCGGAGACGCTGTTGTCGAGGAAGAAGTCCGAGATGCTGGCGTTGTCGCGGGTCAGCACCGCGTAGTTGAGGCTGGCGATGGCCATGCCCAGGGCGCCGGCCAGGGCCGCGTCGCGCAGGCTGCGCGGCAGCGAGGATTCCCGCGGCGTCTTCTGGGGCAGGAAGAACAGTGCCAGCATCAGCAGGATGATGGTCACCACCTCCACCGAGAGCTGGGTCAGGGCCAGGTCGGGAGCGGAGAAGCGGGCGAAGGTCAGCGACACCAGCAGGCCCACCATCGACAGCATCAGCAGCGAGATCAGGCGATAGCGGTGGGTGACCACGGTGGCCAGGCCGCTGAAGATCAGCAGCGCCGCGCCGGTCAGCAGCACGCCGTCCACCGGCTGCTGGGGCACATCGCCGGCCAGGCTCGGCATCCGCCCGAGACCGAGGGCGACGAACGCCAGCGAGGCCAGCAGCAGCAGCCCCACATAGCGCTGCAGCGAGGCGTTGTCGAGGCGCCCGAGCAGGCGCTCGGCGCGCAGCGCCAGGCGCTGCATGCTGGCCTCGAAGATCAGGCGTGCATCTACCGGTTTGAAGCCGCGCAGGAAGCGGCGCAGGTGGGCGTGCAGCGCGTATAGCGTTACCCCGGCGACCAGCGCCACGGCGCTCATCGCCAGCGGCAGGTTGACGCCGTGCCAGATCGCCAGATGGAACTCCAGCGGGGCGAGCAGCACCGCGCGAGTGGCCAGATCGAGCAGGCCGCCGGCCAGGGCCGAGGGGAACAGGCCGACCAGCACGCACAGCGCCGCCAGCAGCGCCATCGGCGCGCTCATCAGCCGCGGCGGCTCATGGGGCGTCTTGGGCGGCGCCTGCTTCGGCGCCTTGAAGAACACCGCATGCACCAGGCGCAGCGAATAGGCCACCGAGAGCACGCCACCGGCGGTCGCCAGCACCGGCATCAGCCAGCTCAGGCCGCCGAGGATCGGCGTGTGCAGGGTCTCGGCGAACAGCATTTCCTTGGACAGGAAGCCGTTGAACAGCGGCACCCCGGCCATGGCCGCCCCGGCGATGGTGGTCAGCACGGCGGTCAACGGCATGGCGCGGCGCAGCCCGCCGAGGCGCGACAGCTCGCGGGTGCCGGCTTCGTGGTCGATGATGCCCGAGCCCATGAACAGCGCCGCCTTGAAGGTGGCGTGGTTGATGATGTGGAACAGCGCCGCCAGCACTGCCATCGGGCTGCCGATGCCCAGCAGCACCGTGATCAGACCCAGGTGGCTGACCGTGGAGAACGCCAGGATGCCCTTGAGGTCGGTCTTCATCAGCGCGAACCAGGCGCCGTAGACCATGGTGGTCATGCCGATCAGCGAGACCGTCAGGGTCCACAGCTCGCTGCCGGCCAGCGCCGGGTGCAGGCGCGCCATCAGGAAGATGCCGGCCTTGACCATGGTTGCCGAGTGCAGATAGGCCGAGACCGGCGTCGGCGCAGCCATGGCGTGGGGCAGCCAGAACTGGAACGGAAACTGGGCCGATTTGGCGAAGGCACCGAGCAGTACCAGGGCCAGGGTCAGCGGATAGCGCGGGTCGGCGAGGATGGTCTCGCCGCTGGCCAGCACGGTGTCCATGTCGTAGCTGCCGACGATGTCGCCGATCAGCAGGAAGCCGGCCAGCAGCGCCAGGCCGCCGGCGCCGGTCACCGCCAGCGCCATGCGCGCGCCCTTGCGGGCATCGCTGCGGTGTGACCAGAAGCCGATCAGCAGAAAGGACGAGAGACTGGTGAGCTCCCAGAACAGCCACAGCAGCAGCAGGTTGTCGGCCATCACGATGCCGACCATGGAAGCCATGAACAGGATCAGGTAGGCGTAGAAGCGACCGTAGGGTTCTTCCGGCGCCAGATAATAGTGGGCGTAGAGCACGATCAGCAGGCCGATGCCCAGGATCAGCAGGTTGAACAGCACCGAGAGGCCATCCAGCCGGAAGGCCAGCTCCAGGCCCAGGCTCGGTATCCAGTCGACGGCGAAGCGCAGCGTCTCGCCATCGAGCAGGGCGGGGATTTCCGCCAGCATCAGCAGTAGCGCCAGGGCGGGCAGGGCGGCGGTGGCCAGGGAGCATTCGCGGCGCCTCAGCCCGGCGCCGAACGCCGGCACCAGCACGCCGAGAAGGGGTAGCAGTGCTATCCACAGCAAGGTCATCGATCGGTCATCCTGCACGGTTGCATTGAGTCGGGGGCGTCATCATGCCGAGGGCGCGGCCGCACGCAAGAGGCAGGGCGTCGCATCCGTCCCTGGGCGAGTCGGGCCCGATGTCGTCAGTCCTGACCCTACTCTACCGTAATGGACGCTGGCCTGCGTCCTCCTGCCGGCGCATCGAGAGTCTTCTTGCGTCTCGGGCAGAACGTCATATCATGTACACAAGTTGTACCATTTATTTTGTATGTCCATGTTCATGGGTCCGCCATGCGTCGCAAGACCGATCTGCCCACCAGGATATGCCAGCGCTGCGAGCGTCCATTTCGCTGGCGCCGCAAGTGGGCGCGCTGCTGGGAAGAGGTTCGTTACTGCAGCGAACGCTGCCGACGCGAGGCGCGGCGTCTGACACGGGGCACGAGGAGGGCGCCATGACTACCGATCTCGTCTGGCTGCGCCAGGACCTGCGGCTGGCCGACAATCCGCTGTTCGCAGGGCCCCTTGGCGAACAGTTGGCCTGCGTCTACGTGCTGGATGAACGCTGGATGAAGGCGCGGCGCATCGGCTCGGCCCGCCTCGGCTTCCTGTGGCAGAGCCTGATCGAGCTGCGTGGACGCCTGCTGGCCCGGGGCAGCGATCTGCTGGTGCGCCTCGGCGACCCGGTCGACGAGGTGGCCGAGCTGGCCGCCGAGCTCGACGTTCGGCGGGTGCGGGTGCGGCGCGATCCCGGCTGGGAAGAGACCCGCGCCGTCGAGAGGCTTGCGCCGTGCCTCGCCGAGGGATGTGAGCTCGACTGCCTCGAGGGCGGGATGCTGTTCACCGAAGCGAGCCTGCCGCTGGCCGTCGAATCGCTGCCGCCCGGTTTCTCGGGCTTCCGGCGCCGGGTCGAGCAGGCGGCTTGCCGGCGGGCCGCCGCGACGCCGGTGACGCTGCCGCCCTGGCCACGCGGTGCCTCGCGCGGCTTGCCGCCGCTGAGTCGCGTCGACCCGCGGGCGGCGAGGTGGCAGACCTCGTCGCTCGGTGGCTTTCGCTTCGCCGGCGGCGAGAGTGCCGGCCTCGCCCGGCTGGACGATTACCTGTGGGGCAGCGGCGCGGTAGCGGACTACGCCGAGACCCGCAACGGGCTGATCGGCGCCGATTTCTCCAGCCGGCTGTCGCCCTGGCTGGCGCTGGGCTGCCTGTCGGCCGCCCAGGTCAACGACGCCCTGGACGCCTGGGAGGCGGAGCGCGGCGCCAATGCCTCGAGCCGCTGGCTGCGCTTCGAGCTGCTGTGGCGGGAGTACTTCCACTGGGCGGCCCGCCAGGACGGCCGACGGCTCTATGGTGGCGCCATGGCGCCCGACGGGGGAGAGGACTTCGCCGCCTGGTGTCGCGGTGAGACCGGACTGCCGTTCGTCGACGCCGGGATGCGCGAGCTTGCCGAGACCGGCTGGCTGTCCAACCGTGCCCGCCAGAACGTGGCCAGCTATCTCGTTCACGAGCTGGGCGTCGACTGGCGCCTGGGAGCGGCCTGGTTCGAGCGCTGCCTGATCGATCATGATGTTGCCAGCAATTGGGGTAACTGGGGCTACATCGCCGGTCGCGGTCGCCATGCCAGGGCGCATCGCTTCGACGTGCTGGATCAGGCCGAGCGCTACGACCCCGAAGGCGACTACGTGGCCCGCTGGTGCCCCGAGATCGGTGAGCTGCCGGGCGGGGGGCCGAGGCATCGCCCCTGGCGACATGACCCCGACGCCTTCGCGGTGCCGCTCTGCATGACGGAATCGGAGGGTGATGCCCCATGACGCCGTACGCCCTTGACCTCGACCGCCATGCCCATCGGCTGGGATTGGCCGGCCTGCTGCCGTTCCTTCTCGCCCTGACCGCGGCCTGGCTGGCGCCGTCGGCCTGGCGGTTCGTCGCCATCTACGCCTTTCTCGGCTACGGCGCAGTGATCCTGTCCTTTCTCGGCGGGGTGCACTGGGGGCTGGCGCTGGCCGGCGCCGATCCCGGGGGGCGCCGGCTGATCGTGGGCGTGCTGCCGAGCCTGGTCGCCTGGCCGGCACTGCTGCTCGGACCGGCGGCGGGAGCCGCGACGCTGCTGGCTGGCTTCGTCGCCCTGCGCCTCTACGAGGCCGGGCCCGGCGCCGAGGGGCTTCCCGCGAGCTACCAGCGCCTGCGCACCCGACTGACGCTGGCGGTGGCGGTCTGCCATGTGGGGCTGATCGCTCGCCTGCTGACACTGGCCTGAGCGGACGTTCTGCGCGATCATCGGGGGCCGTTTTCGCCAAGGAACGTCGTCGATGCTGCCTCCGTTACTGCTCCTCGTGCTGCTGTGCGCCGGCCTGGCCGGCTGTCAGGGCCTCGCCACGCCGCGCGCCGAGGCTGCGCCTTCCTCATCGGCCCCGGCGGCGACCGACGTCGCGGCGGATCGCGACCCCGCCGCCGAGCAGGATTTCGCCGGCTGGCGGCGAGACTTCAAGCGTATGGCCCGCGACGAGGGGCTGAGCGAATCCGCCCTGACGCGCATCGATGCGCTGCGCTACCTGCCGCGGGTCATCGAGCTGGATCGGCGCCAGCCGGAATTCGTGCGCCCGATCTGGGAATATCTCGACGCCGCCGTCTCGCCGACTCGGGTGAGCACCGGCCGCGACCGGCTCGACGCCCATCGCCAGGCGGCGCGTCTCGCCGAGGCGCGCTTCGGGGTGCCGGCCGAGGTGCTGATGGCAATCTGGGGCGTCGAGAGCAGCTACGGCGGCTACCAGGGCGAGGTCTCGACCCTCGATGCCCTGGCGACCCTGGCCTATGACGGTCGCCGCCGTGACTTCGCCCGCGGCGAGCTGCTGGCGGCGTTGCACATCCTCGAGGCCGGTGACGTGCCCGCCGAGCGCATGGTCGGCTCCTGGGCCGGTGCCATGGGCCATCCGCAGTTCCTGCCGTCGAGCTATCTGGCCCACGCGGTGGACGGCGACGGCAACGGCCGCCGCGATATCTGGGGCAGCGTGCCCGATGCCCTGAGCTCGATCGCCGCCTACCTCGCCGAGGCCGGCTGGCGGGCCGACGAGCCCTGGGGCACCGAGGTGCTGCTGCCGGCCGGCTTCGACTACTCGCTGACGGGCGATACCACGCGTCGCAGCGCCGACGACTGGGCCGTAGCGGGCGTGCGGCCGCGCGTCGGCGAGTCGCTGCCGGCACTGGGCGAGGCCGCGCTGATCGCCCCGGCCGGGGCGCGCGGGCCGGCCTTCCTGGTCGGCCACAATTTCCGCGTTATTCGCCGCTACAACAACGCCACCAGCTATGCGCTGGCGGTGGCCACGCTGGGCGATGCCATCGCCGGGCGCCCAGGGATCCAGGGCGACTGGCCCCGCGATGAACCGGCGCTCAAGCGCACCCAGGTGCTGGAACTGCAGCGCCGGCTCAATGCCCGCGGCCATGAAGTCGGCGAGGCCGACGGCATCCTCGGGCCTAACACCCGGCGCGGCCTGCGGGCCTTCCAGCGCGAGATCGGGGTGACGCCGGATGGCTTCGCCACCCTGGGGCTGCTGGAACGGCTGCGGGAGATGGGCTCATGAGGCGCACGGCGTGGTGTCTGGCGGCGGCGCTGTGGTCGGCACTGGCCCTGGCCGAGGCGCCGGACCGCACCGTGGGCTGGATCGAGTCGGTGACCCTGATGCCCTGGAACCTGCCCTTCGAGGCCAAGCTGGACAGCGGGGCGCTGACCTCGTCGCTGGACGCGCGGGACATCGAAACCTTCGACCGCGACGGCGAGTCCTGGGTGCGCTTCCGCGTGCAGCTCGACGACGGCAACAAGGGCGAGACCTTCGCCATGACCCTCGAGCGCCCCCGGGTTCGCGAGATGACGGTACGCGGTGCTGGCGGCACCGACGAGCGGCCGGTGGTGATGCTGAACGTCTGCGTCGACGGCGTGCGCTATGAGGAGGAGTTCAGCCTGCGCGACCGCTCGGAGATGGATTACCCGATGCTGCTGGGGCGCAGCACCATCGGCCACCTGGGGCGCCTTGACGTGGCCAGCACCCATCTGACCGAGCCCGGCTGCGGTGGCGATGCGCCTCTGGTGCCCCATCGGCCGGAGGAGGAGGCCTCCGGCGATGACGACGGCGGCGAGGCATTGCCGCAGGCGGATGTCGAGTCGAAGGACGACGCGGCGTCAGAATAGCCGCGCCAGCAGGGCGGTGACCGCGGTCTCCACGCGCAGGATGCGCGGGCCCATGTGGATGCCGTGGCAGCCGGCTTCAACGAGCTTCTCCACCTCCCAGGGAATGAAGCCGCCCTCGGGGCCCACGATCAGCAGCGTGTCCTCGTCGACGCCGCGGGGGCAGGCGTCCGCCATGCCGGGATGGGCCAGCAGCCCGCGACGCCCGGCCAGCAGCCCCGGCAGCTCGTCCTCGACGAAGGGGCGGAAGCCCTTGGCCAGGGTCACCCTCGGCAGGCGGGTATCGCGGGCCTGCTCCAGGCCCAGCTCCAGGTGGCGGCGGATCTTGTCCTCGGACAGCTCCGGGGACTGCCAGTAGCTCTTCTCCACCCGCCTGGTGTTCAGCAGCGTCAGCGTCTTCACGCCCAGCGCGGTGACGTGCTCCAGGGTGCGCGCCAGCATTCGCGGCCGCGGCAGGGCCAGCACCAGATGCACCGGCAGCGGCGCCGGTGGGGCCTGGTCGAGGCCGGAGACGTCGAACACCGCCTCCGCGTCACTCAGGGTCAAGAGCTCGCCGCGCCCCAGGGCGCCGCCCTCGATGCCCAGCGTCATGGCGTCGCCTTCGCGGGCCCGGTGGACCTCGCGCAGATGGGCGAGCCGACGCGGGTCGCGCACCCGGGCCAGGCGGTCGTTCTCGATGTCGTCGGGCGAGAGCAGGATCAGGTTCATGGGGCCTCGTGGTGCCGGTATGCCTTGCATGAAGGGGTGGGCGGTGCACAATACCTGCATAAGGAGGCATTCGCCCACCCGATTCGAACAAGGAGAGCGCCGTGCGCGTGATTCGCAAGTATGCCAACCGCCGGCTCTATGATACCGAACAGAGCCGCTACGTGACCCTCGAGGACCTGCGCAAGCTGATCCTCGACGAGGTTCCCTTTCGGGTCGAGGATGCCAAGAGCGGTGAGGACCTGACCCGCACCATCCTGCTGACCATCATCATCGAGCAGGAGCAGGCCGATGGCGACGCCCAGGTGTTCTCCAACGACCTGCTGGCCCAGTTCATCCGCGTCTACAACATGGCCCAGCCGCTGCCGCTGGCGCGCTACCTGGAGCAGGGCACGCAGCTGATGATGGAGCAGCAGAAGCACCTGCAGGACCAGTGGCAGCAGGCCATGCGCCACACGCCGATGGAGCTGATGCGGGAGCTGGCCGAGGAGAACATGCGCTTCTGGCAGCAGAATCTCGGCGGCAAGGGCCGCAAGGACGACGACGAATCCTGATGGCGTACCGATGCTCTCGGGGCTGATCCGGCGACAGGTCGCCGAGGGGCGCTGTGCCCCCTTCCCTGGGTGTACTTTTGCCCTGCGGCGCTCTCGCATCCTGCTTCGCTTGCAGGACCGGTGCTGGCCATCCATGGCCAGCCCGTTCGGCGAGACTCGCCCCACCCATGGCAAAAACCCCCTCTCTGACCTGTCCCCGGCGCCCCGCGTGGAGTTTCGATAGGCCGGCCTATCGAAGCTGAAGGCGGCGTCGGCGCCCGCTTTCTGACATAATGCGGCGACGTTTTTCCCGTGTTATCCCCCTGTAAGTGAGGTAGAGCAGCGGATGAAGGTTCTGATCATCGGCGGCGGTGGCCGCGAACATGCCCTGGCCTGGAAGGTCGCTCAGTCGCCCGAGGTCGAGACCGTCTACGTGGCGCCGGGCAACGCCGGTACCGCCCGTGAGCCGGGGCTCGAGAACGTGGCGATCGGCGCCGAGGACCTGGACGGGCTGGTCGCCTTCGCCCGCGAGCAGGCCATCGACCTGGCCATCGTCGGCCCCGAGGCGCCGCTGGTGGCCGGCGTGGTCGACCGCTTCCGCGAGGCCGGCCTGGCGATCTTCGGCCCGACCGCCGGTGCCGCCCAGCTCGAGGGCTCCAAGGCCTTCACCAAGGACTTCCTGGCCCGCCACGCCATTCCGTCCGCCGAGTACCGCACCTTCGTGGCGGTGGAGCCGGCGCTCGAGTACCTCGCCGAGAAGGGCGCGCCGATCGTGATCAAGGCCGACGGCCTGGCCGCCGGCAAGGGCGTGATCGTGGCCATGACCCGGGAAGAGGCCGAGGCCGCGGTCCACGACATGCTCGAGGACAACGCCTTCGGCGACGCCGGCGCCCGGGTGGTGATCGAGGACTTCCTGCAGGGCGAGGAGGCCAGCTTCATCGTCATGGTCGACGGCGAGACGGTGCTGCCGATGGCCACCAGCCAGGACCACAAGCGCGCCTACGACGACGACCAGGGCCCCAACACCGGCGGCATGGGCGCCTACTCGCCGGCGCCGGTGGTCACCGACGAGATCCATGAGCGCGTGATGGAGCGCGTGGTTCGCCCCACGGTGCGCGGCATGGCCGAGGAAGGCCATCCCTACACCGGCTTCCTGTACGCCGGGCTGATGATCGATCCCGAGGGCAACCCGCGGGTGATCGAGTACAACTGCCGCTTCGGCGACCCCGAGACCCAGCCGATCATGATGCGCCTGCAGTCCGACCTGGCCGAGCTGTGCCTGGCCGGCGCCCGGGGCGAGCTCGCCGGCCACGCCTGCGAGTGGGATTCCCGCGCCGCGGTCGGCGTGGTGATGGCCGCCGGCGGCTATCCCGGCAGCTATCGCAAGGGCGACGCCATCGAGGGGCTCGATGCCGCCGAGGCCACCGGCAGCAAGGTCTTCCACGCCGGCACCGCCCAGGGCGACGGCGACGAGGTGCTGACGTCCGGCGGCCGCGTGCTGTGCGTCACCGCGCTGGGCGAGGGCGTTTCCGCGGCCCGCGACCTGGCCTATCGAGGCGTGGCCGAGGTGCGCTGGGCGGATGCCTTCTATCGCCACGATATCGCCCATCGCGCCATCGCCCGCGAGGGCAGCGAGGGCTAACCAGGCGCACGGCGATTCATCTTCACCACCAGGAGGCGGCATGGAACGCGTGAAACTGGAGTTCCCCGAAGCGGACATCCTGCACCGGCACCCGCTGTCGGTGCGCATCACCGACATGAACTACGGTCGGCACCTCGGTCATGACGCCGTGGTGTCGCTGATGCATGAAGCCCGCGTTCATGCCCTGGCGTCGGTGTCGCTCGCCGAGGGCGACATGGGCGGCTATCCGTGCGTGGCGGCCGACCTCGCCGTGCAGTATCAGGCCGAGTCGCGCTGGCCAGAGGCGCTGATGGTCGACGTGGCCATCCCGGCGCCGGGGCGCCGCGCGATCGCCGTCTATCATCGTCTCCGCCGCGTCGCGGACGACCGGCCCGTGGCTACGGGCCGGGTCAACCTGATGCTGGTGGACCCGGCCAGCGGCCGGCCGGTGGCGGTGCCCGATCTCGTGCGCGAGCGCCTGGCGGGGGCGAGCTGATGTCGCGCGAGTATCCGATCATTGCCGTGACCGGCTCCTCCGGGGCCGGCACCACCACGGTCAAGCGCACCTTCGAGCGCATGTTCGCCCGCGAGGACGTGCATGCCGCCTTCGTCGACGGCGACGCCTTCCATCGCTACACCCGCCAGGAGCTGGCGCGGATCTTCCGCGAGGAGCCCGAGCGCAAGGACGAGCTGTCGCACTTCGCGGTGGAGGCCAACCTGCTGGAGGAGCTCGAGGGGCTGTTCCAGGAGTACGGCGAGCACGGCACCGGCACCTATCGCCACTATATCCACGCCGAGGACAAGTCGATGATCGAGGCCGGCTACCAGGTCGGCACCTTCACCGAATGGCAGCCGCTGTCTTCGGGCACCGACCTGCTGTTCTACGAGGGGTTGCACGGCGGCCTGGTCACGCCCGAGCTCGATATCGCCCGCCACGTCGACCTGCTGGTCGGCGTGGCGCCGACCATGAACCTGGAGTGGATCCAGAAGATCGACCGCGACATGCGCTATCGCGGCTACTCCCAGGAGGCGGTGATCGACACCATCCTGGGGCGCATGGACGACTACGTGCGCTACATCCAGCCGCAGTTCTCGCGCACCCATATCAACTTCCAGCGGGTGCCGACGGTGGATACCTCGAACCCCTTCGAGGTGCAGGACATCCCCGCCGACGCCGAGTCCTTCGTGGTGATCCGCTTCCGCGATCCGGCCACGGTGGACTTTCCCTATCTGCTGGCGATGATCCAGGATGCCTTCATGAGCCGCCCGCACACCCTGGTGGTGCCGGGCTCGCGCATGCCGCTGGCCATGGAGCTGATCCTGGGACCGCTGGTGCGCCACCTGCTGGCCCAGCGCCGCTTCCGCTGATTCGCTTCGTTTCCCTCATGCGGCATTCGCCGTTCGTCATCCGCCGAGGAGCCCGCCATGGACTGCCTGTTCTGCAAGATCATCAACCGTGAGATTCCGGCCGACATCGTCTATGAAGACGACCAGATGCTGGCCTTCAACGACATCGATCCCAAGGCGCCGACGCACCAGCTGATCGTGCCCAAACGCCATATCGCGACCCTGAACGACATCGAGGAGGACGATCTGGCGCTGATCGGGCGGCTGCAGTTCACCGCCGCCAAGCTGGCTCGCGAGGCCGGCTTCGCCGAGGACGGCTATCGGGTGGTGATGAACTGCAATGAACAGGGCGGCCAGACCGTCTATCATATTCATATGCACCTGATGGGCGGTCGACGCTTTACTTGGCCGGCTGGGTAGTCGGCGCGCGGCATCCGCCGCGGCTTGCGGTGTTCGACGCATCAGGTGCAGCTTCGCCGCTCGACACGGTTCCTCACGACGCCGCCCGCGGGCGGCGTCGTCGCGTCCCGGGAACTGCCGGCCCCGGGGCGACTCGGTTACAATGGGCCATCATCGATTCAGGGGGTGTCATGAACCGTCAGTATTCCCGTGCCGATCAGCTGGTGCGCCAGGGCGATGCCGTGCTGCGCACCCTGCTGCCGGGCGCCGCCCAGCCCTCGCGCCCGTCACCGGCGACCCCGGAGGTGCGCGACGACGCCATGGACGAGGCAGAACGCCGCCACGCCGAGGGCCTGATGCGCATCAACCATACCGGCGAGGTGTGCGCCCAGGCGCTCTACCAGGGCCAGGGCCTGACCGCCAAGCTGCCCGAGATCCGTGAGCAGATGGAGCAGGCCGCCCAGGAGGAGATCGATCATCTGGCCTGGTGCCAGTCGCGCCTCGACGAGCTCGACGGCCATACCAGTCGCCTCAACCCGCTGTTCTATGCCGCCTCGTTCGGCATGGGCGCGCTGGCCGGGGCGATCGGCGATCGCATCAGCCTCGGTTTCGTGGCGGCCACCGAGGAACAGGTGGGCCGCCATCTCGACGCCCACATGGACGAGCTGCCGGCCGGCGATCATCGCTCCCGGGCGGTGCTGCGCCAGATGGCCATCGATGAGGCCCACCACGCCGAGCAGGCGCTTGACGCCGGCGGCGCCCGCTTTCCGGGCCCGGTCAAGGCCGGCATGACGCTGATGTCCAAGGTGATGACCAGGTCGGTCTACAGGCTCTAAGCCGGAAGCTTGAAGCCGTAAGCTGGAAGAAACCCCAAAAAGCGAACCCCACCCGGTCTCGCCAGGGTGGGGTTCGCGTTTTCTTCCGGCTTCAAGCTTACCGCTTAAGGCTCCGCCGCGCGGGCTAGTCCATGTTGCGCGAGTAGAAGATCTCCAGCATCTCCTTGCGCAGCCGGCTCTCGGTGTCGCGGGCTTCCTCGAAGCTGATGTCGCGCCGTGAGGTGCCGAACAGGTAGTTGTCCAGCTCGAAGTCCTTGAGCAGCATCTTGGTGTGGAACATGTTCTCCTGATACACGTTCACGTCCACCATCTGGTAGGCCCGCTTGGTGTCCTCGGCCAGGTAGTCCTGGATCGAGGTGATGTCGTGGTCGATGAACAGCTTCTTGCCGTCCACGTCGCGGGTGAAGCCGCGGACTCGGTAGTCCATGGTCACGATGTCGGAATCGAAGCTGTGGATCAGGTAGTTGAGCGCCTTCAGCGGGCTGATCTGGCCGCAGGTGGAGACATCGATGTCCAGGCGGAAGGTGCTGATGCCGTTGTCCGGATGCGACTCGGGGTAGCTGTGCACCGTGACATGGCTCTTGTCGAGGTGCGCCACCACGGTCTCCGGCAGCGGCCCCGGGCCGGGCTCCATCTGTTCGGGTGCGGCGTCCTCCAGCTCGTGCTCGGCGATCAGGATGGTCACGCTGGCGCCGTGGGGCTCATAGTCCTGGCGGGAGATATTGAGCACGTGGGCGCCGATGATATTGGTCACATCCTTGAGGATCTGCGTCAGGCGCTCGGCGTTGTAGAGCTCATCGATGTAGTCGATGTAGGCCCGGCGCTGCTCCTCGGTCTTCGCGTAGCAGATGTCGTAGATGTTGAAGCTCAGGGAGCTGGTCAGGTTGTTGAACCCGTGGAGTCGGAGATTGTCGGTCACGTCCGAGCCTCCCAAAGTGGCAGATGTTGTCATCCCGACGGGTGGCGCCGGAACCCCTGGCGATCGAAAGGCGCGTATTATGCACATCCCACCGTGACGGCGCACCCGCCGCCACGGTTTTTTTCGCGGTCTCCGGCAGTCGGGTGCGTGGGCCGCCCGCGGGAGGAGGGTTACTCCTCGACGATGGTGAAGGAGTGGGTGACCTCCACGCCGCCCTTGGCCAGCATGATCGAGGCGCTGCAGTATTTGTCGGCGGAGAGCTCGACGGCACGCTTGACCTGCTTCTCCTTGAGCCCCTGGCCGCTCACGGTGAAGTGGATATGGATCTTGGTGAAGACGCTGGGCACCTCGTCGGCGCGCTCGGCCTCGATGCTGGCCACGCAATCGGTGACCGGGGCGCGGGACTTCTCGAGAATCTCCAGCACGTCGAAGGAGGTGCAGGCGCCCATGCCCATCAGCAGCATTTCCATCGGGCGCGGGCCGGTGTTGCGGCCGCCGTGGTCGGGCGGGCCGTCGATGACCACGCTGTGGCCGCTGCCGGCCTCGGCGACGAACTGGCGACCGTCGGTCCATTTGACGCTGGCTTTCATGTGCGGTGTTCCTTGATGGAGTGAGAGAGTGGAGCAGCGAGAGAGTGGAGTGGCGCCAGCTTAGCAGCTGACGCCGCCCGGCTCAGCCCGGGTGGGTGCCGGGGCGCGAGGCGCGCAGCCTGCGGTCCAGCGCCTCGAGGCGGGCGGGGGTGCCGACATCGACCCAGGCGCCGCGATGATGATGGCCGGCGACCCGGCCTTCCGACATGGCCTCGCGCAGCAGCGGGGCCAGGGCGAAGGCGCCGTCGTCGTGGCCGGCGACCAGCGCCGGGTCGAGCAGCGCCAGGCCGGCATAGGTCAGGCGCGGCTCGCCCTCGGGATGCACCCGATCGGCGGCGTCCAGATGGAAGTCGCCAGCGGGATGGTGATCGGGGTTGTCCACCAGTACCAGACGCGCCAGGTCGTCGCCGAGCGGGGCAAGCGTGTCGGGGGCGATATCGCACCAGACGTCGCCGTTGACCAGCCAGAAGGGCGCCTCGCCGAGCAGCGGCAGGGCGCGGCGGATGCCGCCGCCGGTCTCCAGCGGCGCGTCCTCGCAGCTCCAGGCGATCTCGACGCCGAACTCGCGGCCGTCGCCCAGCGCCTCGATGATCTGTTCGGCCCGGTAGCTGACGTTGATCACCACCTGGCGGATGCCGGCCGCGGCCAGCCGCTCCAGGTGGTGGACGATCAGCGGCTTGCCGGCCACCGGCAGCAGCGGCTTGGGGCAGCGGTCGGTGAGCGGGCGCATGCGGGTGCCGAGCCCGGCGGCCAGGATCATCGCCTTCATGCGGCGCCCTCCCGGACGATGCCGTCCTCGATCAGCTTCGCCGCGAGGGCGGGGCGGAAGGTCTCGGCCAGCCAGGCCTTGAAGGCGACGTGGTCGTCGAGCTCGACCAGGGCGTCCTCGAGATGGGCGAGGAAGTGCGGCAGGCGGGCGAGATAGCCGTCGCGCTGGTCGCGCAGGGTCAGCCGGCAGAAGATGCCCAGCACCTTGAGCGCGCGCTGGGCGGCCATGGCGGCCACCATGTCGTGGAAGGCGGCCGGCTCGACCTCGGCGCCGAGCCGGCCGTCGGCGATGGCGCGAACGCGGAAGGCCTCGATCCACTCGGCGCGCCGCGCGGCGTCGAAGCGGCAGTAGCGGCCGTGGAGCAGCGAGATCAGGTCGTAGCTGAGCGGCCCGGCCACGGCGTCCTGAAAGTCGATCAGGTAGAGCGCCTCGTCGACCACCATCAGGTTCATGGCGTCATAGTCACGATGCACGGTGACCACGGGCTGGGCGAGGGCGGATTCGATCAGTGCCTCGCGCAGGGGCTCCCAGCCGGGCGGCGGGGCGACGTCGAGCCAGCGCGACAGGCACCATTCCGGGAACAGGTCGAGCTCGCGGCCGAGCAGGGCGGCGTCGTAGGCCGGCAGCGCGTGCGGCGCGGCACGGTTCTGCAGCTCATGCACGAGCGCCAGGGCGTGCTCGTGCCAGGCCAGGGTCGCCGGATCGTCCTCGCCGTCGAAGCGCGTCTGCAGCGGGGTGTCTCCGAGATCGTCGAGCTCGAGGAAGCCGGCCTCGAGATCCACGGCATGCAGGTGCGGCACCGGCAGGCCGGCGGCTTCCCAGGCCCGGTCGATGGCCGCGAAGGAGGCGCTGTCCTCGCGGTCCGGCGGCGCGTCCATCAGCATGCGCGTGGCGCCGTCGGGCAGGGTCAGCCGATAGTAGCGGCGGAAGCTGGCGTCGCCGGCGGCCAGGCGCAGGTCCAGGGCCTGCGGGTCGAGTCCATGGCGCCGGGCGGCCCAGTGGCGCAGCGGCGTCTGGCGGGCGAGGGCATCGGCCTCTGGCATCTTCACCTCTCGATGTCCGGTGGTGGAGCGTCGGTTGACGGCCCCGTGGCGTCGCCGCATGCTGAGGCCCGACAGCGTCGGCGTGACAGGGACTCGTCGGCGGGACAGGTCGCATGGGGCCTGTATAATACCGATTCACTCCGCCAAGGACATCGTGGAACATGGCCAAGCGACCCTCATGGACGGCCCTGGCAGGCCTGATGACCTCGAGCCTGCTCATCGCCGCCCCCATACTGGCGGCACCTCCCGAGCCGCTGCCCGCCGATCAGCTTGACTGGCAGCCGTGGGGCGCCGACCGGCCGGCGGGCGCCGTGTGCCGTGGGCGCTACGTGATGCCGGACTACCGCCTGGCACAGCCCGCCGACGGGCAGGTCGCCAGCGAGGCCGACAGCGGCGAGTATGGCGCCGAGGGCGAGACCCGGCTCAGCGGCCGGGTGGTGCTGCGTCGGGGCGATACTCAGCTCGAAGCGCCGCGGGTCACGGTGCCGGCGGCCCGCGACCGAGTGCAGGCCGAGGGCCCGGTGGCGCTGCGTGACCGCAACCTGCTGGTGCGCGGCGACGACGCCGAATTCTCGCTCGACAGCGATGCGGCGAGCGTCGAGACCGCCCACTACGTGGCCCACGAGCAGCGCCTGCGTGGCGACGCGGTGCGGCTGGCGCGGCTCGAGGACGGCCGCTACCGGCTGCGCGAGGCCAGCTTTACCACCTGCGAGCCCGGCAACGAGCTGTGGCGTCTGGTCGGCAACGATATCCTGCTGGACCGCGAGAGCGGTTTCGGCACCGCCAAGAACGCCCGCCTCGAGGTCGGTCACGTGCCGGTGTTCTACTGGCCCTGGGTCCGTTTCCCCATCGACGAGCGCCGCCAGACCGGCTTCCTGTGGCCGACGATCGGCGCCTCCGGCAGCGGGCTCGACTACTCCCAGCCCTTCTACTGGAACATCGCCCCCGACCAGGACGCGACCATCACCCCGCGCTGGATCAGCGATCGTGGCCTGCTGATGGGCGGCCAGTATCGCTACCTCTTCCCGTCCGACGCCGGCACCATCGAAGGCGCCTACATCGCCGACGACAAGAGCGCCGGCGACGAGGCCTCGGATTATTCGGACCTCGAGAACGGCGATGAGCGCTGGTACCTGGACTTCCGTCACGCCGGGCGCTTCGACGACCGCACCGACTACCGGCTACGCTACGGCGCGGCCAGCGACGGCGCCTACTTCGATGACTTCGGCCGCGACTTCGCCGAGCAGGACACCGATCACCTGTCGCGGCTGGCCCAGCTCGACTACCGCGGCGACGTCTGGCAGCTGCAGGCCAAGGCCCAGGGCTACCAGAAGCTCGACGATCCGCTGAAGGATGGCGACAAGCCCTTCTATCGCCTGCCGAGCCTCGACGCCCGGGCGCGCTGGTCCCAGAACGGCGGCTTCTACGAGGAGTGGACGTCCAACCTGACCTACTTCTGGCGCGACGTGAATACCGACGAGGATGGCTTCTACGACTTCCGCGACGGGCGGCGGCGCATCCCGGAACGCGAGGCGGCCAACGGCACCCGGCTGCGTCTGGACCCGGCCGTGGGCTGGCGCTTCGATGAGAGCTGGGGCTTCCTCGAGCCGCGCGTCGAGCTCGCCCACCGCTCCTATGACCTGGACTACGGCGACCGCGAGACGTCGAACACCGACACGCCGTCTTTGACCGTGCCGGTGACCTCGATCGACGGCGGCCTGGTGTTCGAGCGCGACCTGAACCTCGGCGGCGGCGACTATCGCCAGACCCTGGAGCCGAGGCTCAACTACGCCTACGTGCCGGCCGAGGACCAGAGCGAGTTCCCGGACTTCGACACCGGCGAGCGCAACTTCTCCTGGAACCAACTGTGGTCGCCGGACCGTTTCTCCGGCGGCGACCGGGTGGGCGACCTCAACCGCCTGTCCTACGGCGTGGAGAGCCGCCTGCTGGAGGACGAGAGCGGCCGCGAGCGGCTGTCGCTGGGCCTCGGCCAGGCGTTCTACTTCGAGGACCGCCACATCGACATGAACGGCGACCCCGATACCCTGCCGGCGAACGAGGATTCCTACGATTACTACAACGCCACCCGTCAGCGCTCGCCGCTGGTCACGCGCCTGGACTGGCAGCTGAGCGACGAGTGGAGCACCCGCTGGCAGTGGCTCTACGACGACCACAAGTCGCGCACCGAGCAGGCCAGCTGGGACCTGCAGTACCGCTCCCATGCCGGTCACGTGCTCAACCTGGGCTATCGCTGGCAGCTCGAGGGCTTCGACGTGTCCGAGGATGACGCCGAGGACAAGCTCGGCTACAACCGCGAGGAAGTCGACGTCTCCGGCGCCTTCAAGGTCAGTCCTCAGGTCGATCTGATCGGTCGCGTCGTCTACGACAACACCAACGACCGGACCCTGGAACAGCTGGCGGGTGTGCAGTGGAACGACTGCTGCTATGGTCTGCAGCTGGTGTGGCGCGAATGGGTCGACGACGAGGACACCGCCAACACCATTGCCGACGACACCACCGATCGCGGGTTCTTCCTGCGCTTCGTGTTCAAGGGGCTGGGCGGCGTCGGCGGCGAAGCGGCCAGCTACTTCGACACCGCCGTGCCGGGCTATCGCAGCACCGACTTCAGCGTGCGCTGAGCCGCGGCGACATCCATGCCTGACGCTCCTCGCGGCCGCATGCCGGCCGCGACGAGACATTCGCTATCGAACGAGAGGAAACACCGACATGCGTAGCCGACACTTCGCCACCCTGCTGCTGGCCCTGCTGCTGGGCACCGCCCCGCTGACCGGGTTGGCCCAGGCGCGTGAGCCCCTGGACCGGATCGTGGCGGTGGTCAACGACGGCGCCATCATGGCCTCCCAGCTCGAGGATCGCTTCGCCCAGACCAAGCGTCAGCTGAGTGCCCGGGGCGTCGACCTGCCGCCGGACGAGGTGCTGCGCCAGCAGGTGCTGGATCGCCTGGTGGTCGAGGAGATCCAGCTGCAGATGGCCCGCGAGGCCAACCTCAGCGTCGACGACACCGAGCTCAACAGCCAGGTGCGCGCCATCGCCCGGAGCAACAACATGACCCTGGACCAGTTCGCCGACGCCCTCGAGGCGGATGGCCTGTCGCTCGGGGTGGTGCGCGATCAGGTGCGCCGCGAGCTGCTGATGCGCGAGCTCCAGCAGCGCCGGGTCGGCAGCCGGGTCAATCTCTCCGAGCGCGAGGTCGACCGCTACATCGAGCAGCAGGGCGGCAACATGAGCCGCGACCAGGCCCGCCAGGCGCTGTTCCAGCGCAAGGCCAACGACGAGATGGAAGACTGGATCCAGGAGATCCGTAGCGAGGCCTTCGTCGACGAGCGGCTCGAGCCGAACGCATGAGCGACGCGCCCGTCATCGCCCTGACCACCGGCGAGCCGGCCGGCATCGGCCCCGAGCTCGCCGTGATGCTGGCGACCGACGGCGCCACCGGCGCGGCGCAGGGGCATCGGCGGGTGGCGGTGGGCGACCCCGAGCTGCTCGCCGAGCGAGCGGGGGCCCTGGGACGGTCGCTCGATATCGTCGAGCTGGCGCCGGGCGAGCCGGTGCCCGAGCCCCGGCCCGGCCGGCTGCCGGTGTGGCCGGTGGCGCTCGCCGCGCCCTGCCGGCCCGGGGTGCTCGACGTTCGCAACGGCGACTACGTGCTCGAGACCCTGGATCGCGCCGTCGCCGGCTGCCGGGCCGGCGAGGCCGCCGGGATGGTGACCGCGCCGCTGCACAAGGCGGTGATCCGTGAGGCCGGTCACGTCGACTTCACCGGCCACACCGAATACCTGCGCGACGCCTGCGGCGTCGACGAGGTGGTGATGATGCTCGCCACCGACCGCGCCCTGCACGCCGCCGGTGCCGACTGGCACGGCCCGCGGGCGCTGCGCGTGGCGCTCGCCACCACCCACCTGCCGCTGCGCGAGGTGAGCGACGCGGTGACGCCCGAGCGGCTGACGCGCCTGCTGCGCATCCTCGACGCCGACCTCAAACGCTGGTTCGGCCTGGACGCGCCGCGCATCGCCGTGTGCGGGCTCAATCCCCACGCCGGGGAGGGCGGCCACCTCGGCCGCGAGGAACTCGAGGTGATCGCCCCGACCCTGGCGAGGCTGCGCCGCGAGGGCCTGACCCTTGACGGGCCGCTGCCGGCGGATACCCTGTTCACCCCGCGCCACCTGGCCGAGGCCGACGCCGTGCTGGCGATGTATCATGACCAGGGCCTGCCGGTGCTCAAGTACGCCGGCTTCGGCCGCGCCGCCAACATCACCCTGGGCCTGCCGCTGGTGCGCACCTCGGTGGACCACGGTACCGCCCTCGACCTGGCCGGCAGCGGCCGCGCCGATCCCGGCAGCCTGGCGGTGGCCGAGGCGCTGGCCGCCGACATGGCCCGCCGCGCCGGCCGTGGCTGAGCGTGGCACCCCCGATTCGAACAGAAGGACAGACCGCATGGCATCCCGCCCCCAGGGTCATCGCGCCCGCAAGCGCTTCGGCCAGAACTTCCTGCGCGACCCCGGCATCATCTCGCGGCTGGTCCGCGCCATCGGCGCCCGCCCCGGCGAGCGGCTGGTGGAGATCGGCCCCGGCCAGGGCGCCCTGACCGAGCCGCTGCTGGAGGCGGCGGGCGGGCATCTCGAGGTCATCGAGCTGGACCGTGACCTGATTCCCGGGCTGCGTGTGCAGTTCTTCGACCAGCCCGGCTTCGTGATCCACGAGGGCGATGCGCTCAAGGTCGACTTCCGCGAGCTGCGCGGCGAGGGCCCGGCGCTGCGGGTGGTGGGCAACCTGCCCTACAATATCTCCACGCCGCTGATCTCCCATCTGCTGCAGGCCGGCGACGCCGTGGCCGACATGCACTTCATGCTGCAGAAGGAGGTCGTCGACCGCCTGGCGGCGCCGCCCGGTGGCGGCGAGCGCGGTCGCCTCTCGGTGCTGGCCCAGTACTACTGCTCGGTCGAGTCGCTGTTCATCGTGCCGCCGGAGTCCTTCGTGCCGCGGCCCAAGGTGGACTCCGCCATCGTGCGCCTGACGCCCCACGCCGAGCGGCCGGACGTCGCCCGCGACGAGACGCTGCTGTTCGACGTGGTCCGCGAGGCCTTCGCCCAGCGGCGCAAGACGCTGCGCAACAACCTCAAGGGACGGATCGACGCCGCGGCCCTGGAGGCGCTCGGCATCGATCCGACCCGACGGCCCCAGACCCTGAGCGTGGCGGAGTTCGTGCGCATCGCCAACCATCTGGCCGAGGAGGGCAGCGCCTCATGACGGCACCGGTCCTGGGCGACGAGATTCGCGTGGACGTGGAGCCGGCCTTCCGCGAGGACGAGTCTGCCCCCGAGGAAGAGCGCTTCGTGTTCAGCTACACCATCACCGTGCACAACCACTCCGGGCACAGCATGCAGCTGCTGGCGCGCCACTGGAAGATCACCCAGAGCAGCGGCGAGACCCAGGAAGTGCGCGGCAAGGGCGTGGTCGGCCAGCAGCCGCTGATCGGCCCCGGCCAGACCTTCCGCTATACCAGTCGAGCGATCCTCGACGGCCCGGTGGGCGTGATGGAAGGTGCCTTCACCTGCGTCGACACCGCCACCCAGCGCCCCTTCGAGGTGGCCGTCGCGCCCTTCCGGCTGGCCGGCCCCAACCAGGTGCACTGAGGCGTTCGCCGAACGCCGCTTCATCCCGATTCATCCGAGACCGCGAGGACGCGCCATGACCACCTACGCCGTCGGCGATCTCCAGGGCTGTCACGAGGAGTTCGTGGCCCTGCTCGAGCGCCTCGACTTCGATCCACGCCGCGACCGGCTTTGGCTGGCCGGCGACCTGGTCAATCGCGGCCGCGGCTCGCTGGGCTGCCTGCGCGAGGTCATGGCCCTGGGCGACGCCGCCCGGGTGGTGCTCGGCAATCACGACCTGCACCTGCTTGCGGTGGCCCGCGGCGGCGCGCGGCTCAAGCGCAAGGACACCCTCGACGCCATCCTCGCCGCGCCGGACCGCGAGCGCGTGCTCGACTGGCTGCAGAGCCGCCCGCTGGTGGTGCGCGACGGCGAGACCCTGATGAGCCACGCCGGGCTGCCGCCCCAGTGGACGCTGGATCAGGCCGAGCCGCTGGCCGCCGAGGTGGCCGAACGGCTCGGCGGCGAGCGTGCCGGTGCCTTCCTCGAGCGGATGTATGGCAACGAGCCGGCTCGCTGGCGCGACGACCTGGACGGCCTCGACCGGCTGCGGGCGATCGTCAACGTCTTCACCCGCATGCGCTTCATCGCCGCCGACGGCACCCTGGACTTCAGCGCCAAGGAAGGCCTCGACAGCGCGCCGCCGGGCTTCGCGCCCTGGTTCCAGTACCCCCGCGACGACGATCCGCGGCTGCTGTTCGGCCACTGGGCGGCACTCGAGGGCAAGACCCCGGGCAGCCGGGTGCGGGCCGAGGCGCTGGATACCGGCTGCGTCTGGGGCGGGGCGCTGACCGCCTTCGACCTCGAGAGCGGCGAGCGCATTAGCGTACCCAGCCGCCACTGATTTTCTCTTTCTCCCTCTATCCTCTCGCTCCCTGGAGATCCGATGAGCTTCCAGCACCTGGACATTCCCACCCTGGCCGAGTGGCTCGATGCCGGTTCGCCGCTGACCCTGGTCGACATCCGCGACCCGGCGAGCTATGCCGCCGGCCACATCCCCGGCTGCCGCCACCTGGACAACGACAGCGTCACGGCCCTGCTGGCCGAGGCGCCTCGCGAGACGCCGCTGGTGGTGGTCTGCTACCACGGCCACTCCAGCCAGCAGGCCGCGGCCTGGCTGGCCGGCCAGGGCTTCGAGACGGTCTACAGCCTCGACGGCGGCTTTACCGACTGGCAGCACCGTCTGCCCGAGCGCGTGGAGGCCTGAGCGTGCCGACCCGCGATGCCCGCCTCGACGGCCTGATCGTCTACCGGGTCGGTGGCGCCGTTCGCGACGCCCGGCTCGGCTGGCCGGTCACCGACGTCGACTGGGTGGTGGTCGGCGCCACGCCCGAGGCCATGACCCGACGAGGCTTCCGGGCGGTGGGTCGCGACTTCCCGGTGTTTCTGCATCCGAAGACCCATGAGGAGTTCGCCCTGGCGCGCACCGAGCGCAAGGCCGGCCATGGCTATACCGGCTTCGAGGTTCATGCGAGCCCCGAGGTCAGCCTCGAGCAGGACCTGGTGCGCCGCGACCTGACCATCAACGCCATGGCCGAGACCCCCGAAGGCGAGCTGGTCGACCCCTACGGCGGTCTTCACGACCTCGAGGCCCGGGTGCTGCGCCACGTCTCGCCAGCCTTCGTCGAGGACCCGCTACGGGTGCTGCGTACGGCGCGTTTTCTGGCCCGCTACGCCGGGCTCGGCTTCGTGATCGCCCCGGAAACCCGCGAGCTGATGCGTCGGCTGGCCGCCAGCGGCGAGCTCGGTCATCTGGTGGCCGAGCGCGTCTGGACCGAGACCGAGAAGGCGCTGGGCGAGCCCTGGCCGGATGTCTACTTCCAGGCTCTGCACGACTGCGGCGCCCTGGCGGCGCTGATGCCGGAGCTGACGGCGGACGCCGCGGCACTGGACGAGGCGCTGGGCCGGCTGGCGCGGCTGCCCGAGGACATGGCCGATGAGGGGGCGCCGCACTGGCGCTGGGCGCGGCTGGTCGAACATCTCGGCGCCGAGACCCGCGAGGCCCTGGCCGAGCGCCTGAAGCTGCCCCGGGCACCGCGCCGGCTGGGCGATCAGGCGGCGGCGACCCGCCGGCTGGTGGCCGAGGCGCGATCGGGCGAGCTGGACGGCGCACGGGTAATGGCCTGGCTCGATGGCATCAATGCCTGGCGTCAGGGCGAGCGGGTGTCCTCGCTGATCAGCCTGGTGAGCATGGAAGAGCCGGCGCTGGCCGAGGATCTGGCCGTGGCCTGGCGCCTGGCGGGGCAGATCCTGCCCCGCGGGCTGGTCGAGGAGGGCTATCAGGGCCGCGAGCTGGGCGAGGAGCTGGCCCGGCGGCGCCGGGCCGCCATCGATGAGGTGCTGGCGGGCTAAGGGTCTGGCGAACCGGGCAGGCGATCCGATAAAGCGCGCGGATCAGACGTCGAACGGCAGGCGCTTTCCGCGCCACGGGAAGTCGGCCGGCCACAGGGCCTGGTCGTCGGCCTCGAAGGCTGCCCAGAGATCGGCGTAGCGACGGCCGTCCTCGGGATGACGAGCGTCGGGCAGCAGCTCCGCCAGCGGCTTCAGCACGAAGGCGTGATGACGGATCTCGGCCCGCGGCAGGGCGACGCCGTCGTGCTCGCCGGTCAGCTCGCCGACGGTGAGCAGGTCGACGTCCAGGGTGCGGGGGCTGAACTTGGGGCTGTCGGCGCGGCGGCCGTTGGCGAACTCGAGCCGCTTGCACCAGGCCTGCAGCTCGCCCACCGACCAGTCGCTGTCGAAGGCCGCCACCAGGTTGTAGAAGTTGCGGCCGTCCTCGAAGCCGACCGGTTCGCTCTCGTAGACCCGCGACAGGCGCAGGCCGTCGAAACTCTCGGCCAGGGCGTCGAGACAGGCGGTCAGGTGCGTCTCGCGCTCGATGTTGCTGCCGATGCTGACGGTGACGAGGGCCATCAGGTCGCGCTCCGCTGGCCACGCTCGATGCGCACGCCGACCGCGCTGGCGGCGGGTACCGCGCCCGGCTTGCGCAGTGTCAGGCGAATCCAGGCGATGCCGTATTCGCGGCGCAGGGCATCGACCAGGCGCTCGGCGAAGGTCTCCACCAGCTCGAAGCTGTGTTCGGCGCCGAAGCGGGCGATGCGCTCGCTGATGGCGGCATAGTCGAGGGTCTGGGCGATGTCGTCGTCGGCCGCCGCGGGGCGGATGTCGGTGGCCAGCTCCAGGTCCAGAACCAGGGTCTGGGTGAGGGTGCGCTCCCAGTCGTAGACGCCGATCACGGTGTCGACCTTCAGCGCTTCGATCAGTACGAGATCCATCTTGGGCTCTCCGAGCCGTGGCAAGGGGCGGCGGCAGTGCCGGATTGGGCGGCGATTGTACGCGAGCCGGTCGGCCGGCGACAGCGCCGACGCTGTTCCCGCGGCCGCGAGGCTGGCAGAATCGAGACACTTTCCGCTTGAGGGCCGGCCGTGCTGACCCAACTCGAACTCGTGCTGCCGCTGATGGCGCTGGGCTATCTCAGCGGCACCTGGCTGGGGGCGATCACGGTGTGCCGCCTGGCCGGCCGCGTCGATCCGCGCCTGGCCGGCTCCGGCAATCCCGGCTTCTCCAACGTGCTGCGGCTCTATGGCACGCGGCTGGCCCTGATCACGCTGCTGGTCGATGCCGTCAAGGGCATGCCGGTGCTGGGGCTCGCCATGCTGCTGGGGCTGTCACCCTGGGGGCAGGGACTGGTCGGCCTCGGGGTGCTGCTCGGACACAGCTATCCGGCCTGGTACCGCTTCCGCGGTGGCAAGGCGGTGGCCAGCGCCTTCGGCGTGATGCTGGTGCTGACGCCCGGCGTGGCGCTGTGCTGCGCGACCCTGTGGTGCCTGCTGGCCTGGCGGGTGCGCACTGCCGCGGTGGCGTCGCTGGCCAGCGCCGCGCTGGCCCCGCTGGCCGCGATCTGGCTGGCGCCCGACTACGTGCCGGTGGTGATCGGCTTCACGCTGCTGGTGCTGGGGCGCCATGCGCTGAATATTCGTCGGTTGGGGCGGGGCGACGAACACGGGCTGTAAGCCGCCCGGCTGCGCCGGGCTTCAAGCTATAAGCCCTAGGCTGCAAGCCGCGATAAAACCCGCTTAAGGTGGTCCTATCCTGGCCTCGAACCTCGAACCTCGAACCTCGAACCTCGAACCTCGAACCTCAGCGTCCGCCCGGCGGCTCGAGCCCGTCCATCGGCCAGCGCGGCACGGCCTGCATCTGCCCCACGACGTCGCGTTCGCCGGCCAGCAGACGCTGTGCGCCGTGACCATGGAAAGCGCGATCATCGCCCTTCAGTGTTGGGGCGTGTCAGCGTCTCCATCGGCCAGCGCGGCACGGCCTGCATCTGACCCACGACGTCGCGTTCGCCGGCCAGCAGACGCTGTGCGCCCACATAGGCGATCATGGCCCCGTTGTCGGTGCAGAAACGCCCGCGCGGATAGAACACCTCGGCGTGGCGCTTGGCGGCCTCGAGGCCGAGGCGCTCGCGCAGCCGGGCGTTGGCGCTGACGCCGCCGGCCACCACCAGCCGCTTGAGACCGGTCTGGTCGAGGGCGCGGCGGCACTTGATCACCAGGGTGTCGACCACGGCCTCCTCGAAGGCGCGGGCCACGTCGGCGCGGGCGGCGTCATCGAGCTCGCCGTCGGCCTCGAGCCGGCGGATCGCGGTCAGGGTGTGGGTCTTGAGCCCGGAGAAGCTGAAGTCCAGCCCCGGGCGGTCGGTCATGGGCCGCGGGAAGCGGAAGCGCTTGGGATCGCCGCTCTCGGCCAGGCGCGCCACGGCGGGGCCGCCGGGGTAGTCCAGGCCGAGCATCTTGGCGGCCTTGTCGAAGGCCTCGCCGGCGGCGTCGTCCACCGATTCGCCGAGCAGGCGATATCGGCCGAGGTCTTCGACCTCGACCAGCTGGGTGTGGCCGCCGGAGACCAGCAGCGCCACGAAGGGAAAGGCCGGCGGCGCGTCCTCCAGCATCGGCGCCAGCAGGTGGCCTTCCATGTGGTGCACGCCCAGCACCGGGATGTCGAGTGCCCGGGCCAGGCCGTGGGCAGTGCTGGCGCCGACCATCAGCGCACCCACCAGGCCGGGGCCGGCGGTGTAGGCGATGGCGTCCAGCTCGCCGCGGGTCACGCCGGCATCATCGAGCACGGTCTGGATCAGCGGCAGCAGGCGACGGGTATGGTCGCGGCTGGCCAGCTCCGGCACCACGCCGCCGTATTCGGCGTGCATGGCGATCTGGCTGTGCAGGGCGTCGGCAGCGAGGCCGCGCTCGGTGTCATAGAGGGCGACGCCGGTCTCGTCGCAGGAGGTCTCGATGCCCAATACGCGCATGGTCATGGCTCGGTACGGCGGAAAGGGCGCCATTCTACGCCTTTTGCGCCCTCTGCGGCAGGGGCGAGAGGCGAAACGGTTTGCATGGCCGTGGCACGACGACTAGAATACTGTGCGCTGCAAGACTGGGTCGTGCGCCCAGGGTCTGGCTTCCTGTCTCTCCCTTCCGTTTTTCCGCCTCGCGTCGCGAGGTCGTCGGCAGTCGTGAGGCATGGCGAGCGTCCCTGAAGGCGTGCGTTCAAACCGAACTCAAGTTTTCAAGGTAGGTGAGTGCTTAATGCCTTCTGTCAAAGTACGCGATAACGAGCCGTTTGACGTCGCACTGCGTCGCTTCAAGCGTTCCTGTGAAAAAGCCGGTGTTCTGTCCGAGGTTCGCCGCCGCGAGCAGTACGAGAAGCCGACCGCAGAGCGCAAGCGCAAGGCGGCTGCTGCCGTCAAGCGTCACGCCAAGAAGCTTCAGCGTGAGCGCAAGCGTTTCGAACGGCTCTATTGATCCGTACTTGGGTCGACCGGCTCGCTAGCGGGTCGACTCGGGAGGAGCGCCAAGCGGCCGCCGTTCGGTGGCCGCTTGTTTTTTCGCCCATGCTCCCGGGCCTGGCTTTCAACTCTGCTTTCAACCCCGACTGGATTGTCTGATGGCCGGTCAGATCCCGCAGCGTTTCATCGATGACCTGCTGGCCCGCGTCGACGTGGTCGAGGTGGTCGGCGAGCGGGTCAAGCTCAAGAAGGCCGGTCGCAATCATTCCGGTCTCTGTCCCTTCCACCAGGAAAAGTCGCCGTCCTTTACCGTCAGTGCCGACAAGCAGTTCTATCACTGCTTCGGCTGCGGCGCCCACGGTAACGCCCTGCGCTTCCTGATGGAGTACGACAACCTGCGTTTCCCCGAGGCGGTGGAGCATCTCGCCGCCCGGCAGGGGCTCGAGGTGCCGCGCGAGGGCGCCGACGATCCGCGGGCCCAGGCCCGCGAGCGCAAGCGCAAGGAAGGCGTCAACCTGCTCGAGCTCTCGGCGAGCTTCTTCCGCGAGCGCCTGAAGATGCCCGAGGGGCAGGGCGCGCGGGAGTACATCGAGCGCCGCGGGCTGTCGCCGGAGGTCGTGCGCGACTTCGGCATCGGCTATGCCCCGGGCGGCTGGGAGTCGCTCAAGCGGCATCTCGGCGAACAGGGCATCGCCGAACCGGTGCAGATCGAATACGGCCTGCTGGTGCATCGCGAGGACAGCGGGCGCACCTATGATCGCTTCCGCGATCGGGTGATGTTTCCGATCCGCGATATCCGCGGGCGCACCATCGCCTTCGGCGGGCGGGTGCTGGGCGATGCCAAGCCCAAGTACCTGAACTCCCCGGAGACGCCGGTCTTCCATAAGGGGCGCGAGCTGTACGGCCTCTACGAGGCGCGTCAGGCCAATCCGCGCCTCGAGCGACTGGTGATCGTCGAGGGCTACATGGACGTGGTGGCGCTGGCCCAGTTCGGCATCCGCAATGCGGTGGCGACCCTGGGCACGGCCACCACCGAGGATCACCTGGGGCGGCTGTTCCGCATGGTCGACGAGGTGGTGTTCTGCTTCGACGGCGACCGCGCCGGCCGTCAGGCAGCGACCCGGGCGCTGGAGACGGTGCTGCCGCAGATGATCGACGGCCGCCAGGCGCGCTTCCTGTTCCTGCCCGACGGCGAGGATCCGGATACCCTGGTGCGCCGCGAGGGCCCCGAGGCCTTCGAGGATCGCGTGACCTGCGCCAGCCCGCTGTCGGAGTTCCTCTTCGAGCAGGCCGCCGAGGGGCGCGACCTGGAGCGGTTGGAGGAACGTGAACGCTTCGCCAGCCGGGTGCTGGGCGCCATCGGCAGGCTGCCCGACGGGGTGATGAAGTCGCTGCTGTTGACGGAACTCTCGCGGCGCACCGGCGTCGATCAGTCAAGCTTCGAGTCGCTGATGTCCCGCGGCGAGGCCTTGGTCGATGAGGTGCCGCCGGCCGACATGCCGCCGGAATGGGCGGGCTCGGCGCCGCCTCCAGGCGAGGGCGCCGCGAATGGCAGGCCGGCCTCCGCCGGGCAGGCGTCGCTGGGCCAGATGGCGAGGGCGCTGCAGCTACTGGTGCACGAGCCGGCGCTGGTCGAGCGCCTGCCGGAGGACGACGAGTGGTGTGACCAGCACGATCCGGACGCCGGGCTGTGCCGCGAGGTGATCAGACTGCTGAGGGCGGGCGGCTATCGCAGCGCCCAGGTGCTGCTGGCGCACTTTCACGGCACGCCGGAGGGTGAGCGCCTGGCGGCGCTGGCGAGGCGGGCGCCGCTGGTGCCGCGGGGCCTCCGCGGCGCCGAGCTCGACAACTGGGTGGCCTACTTTCAGCGCCACCGGCGGCGGCAGTCGCCGCAGGAGGAGTACGACACCCTGCTGGCGAGGGAGCGCGCCGGGGAGCGGCTGTCCAGGGAGGAGCGTCAGCGGCTGATGGTGCTGCTGACCGAGCTCAAGGGATGACGGGCCCGCGATGTGCCGGAAATTGGCGCCGGGCTTGAATTTCCGCCTACCATCACCATATACATCAGCGTCCCCTGAGCGGAACGCAACCAGACACGCTAACACACCTGAATGACCGCGCAAATACGTCGAACTGGCAAAACGGCGGTCACAACCGCTATACTGTTCGGCTTATCGAGTTTTCACCGCCTCAGTGCTTCAGGTGCTTCATTCTTCTTCGTCGAGATAGGGTTTCTATGGCTGGAAATGCGCAGCAGCAGTCGCGTCTGAAGGAGTTGATCGCGCGCGGCAAGGAACAGGGCTTCCTGACCTATGCCGAGGTCAACGACCATCTTCCCGAGGATATCGCCGACCCCGATCAGGTGGAAGACATCATCGGCATGATCAACGACATGGGTATCAATGTCGTCGAGGAAGCGCCTGATGAAGATACCCTGATGATGGCCGATCACTCCACCGACGAGTCGGCCGCCGAGGAGGCCGTGGCCGCCCTGGCGGCGGTGGAGAGCGACGTGGGCCGCACCACCGACCCGGTGCGCATGTACATGCGCGAGATGGGCACGGTCGAGCTGCTGACCCGCGAGGGCGAGATCGAGATCGCCAAGCGCATCGAGGAGGGCACCCGCGAGGTGATGTCCGCGCTGGCCTATCTGCCGGGCGCCGTCGATTCCATCCTCGAGGCCTATGACGCCACCCAGGACGAGGAGGCCCCGGGCCGCCTGTCCGACCTGTTCTCCGGCTTCATCGATCCCGACGAGGGTATCCCCGGCGTCGCCGAGGCGGACGTACCCGATGAGCCCGAAGTGGCCGAGAGCGATTCCGACGACGAGGATGCCGAGGAAGAGGACGACAGCGGCGGCGGTCCGGATCCGGAAGAGGCTCGCGCCCGCTTCGAGCAGATCCGCGAGCAGAACGAGGCCGCGCGCCAGGCCATCGAGGCCGGCGGGCGTGGCTCCGCGCCGGCGCAGGCCGAGCTGGCACGCCTGGCCGAGCTGTTCTCGCCGATCAAGCTGGTGCCCAAGCACTTCGAGCGTCTGGTCGGCCAGGTCCGCATCAGCGTCGAGCAGGTGCGGGCCCAGGAAAAGTCCGTGATGCAGCTGTGCGTCAAGAAGGCCAAGGTGCCGCGCAAGACCTTCATCAAGGCCTTCCCCGGCAACGAATCGCGCCTGGACTGGCTCGACGACTTCATGGCCGAGCATGCCAAGTATGCCGACAAGCTGGCCGTGCTCAAGGGCGACATCCAGCGCTCCCAGCGCAAGATCGCCTTCGAGGAAGAGATGATCCAGCTGCCGGTGACCGAGATCAAGGAGGTCAACCGTCGGCTCTCCATCGGCGAAGCCAAGGCCCGCCGTGCCAAGAAGGAGATGGTCGAGGCCAACCTGCGCCTGGTGATCTCGATCGCCAAGAAGTACACCAACCGCGGCCTGCAGTTCCTGGACCTGATCCAGGAGGGCAACATCGGCCTGATGAAGGCGGTGGACAAGTTCGAATACCGTCGCGGCTACAAGTTCTCGACCTACGCCACCTGGTGGATTCGTCAGGCGATCACGCGCTCCATTGCCGACCAGGCACGCACCATCCGCATCCCGGTGCACATGATCGAGACGATCAACAAGCTCAACCGCGTCTCCCGCCAGATGCTGCAGGAGATGGGCCGCGAGCCGACCCCGGAAGAGCTCGGCGAGCGCCTCGAGATGCCGGAAGACAAGGTGCGCAAGGTGCTGAAGATCGCCAAGGAGCCGATCTCCATGGAGACGCCCATCGGCGACGATGACGACTCGCACCTGGGCGACTTCATCGAGGACGGCACCATGGTGTTGCCGATCGACTCGGCCACCGGCGAGGGCCTGATCGAGGCCACCCGCAACGTGCTCGGCGGCCTGACCGCCCGCGAGGCCAAGGTGCTGCGCATGCGCTTCGGCATCGACATGAACACCGACCACACCCTCGAGGAGGTCGGCAAGCAGTTCGACGTGACCCGCGAGCGTATCCGTCAGATCGAGGCCAAGGCGCTGCGCAAGCTGCGCCATCCGTCCCGCTCCGAGCCGCTGCGCTCCTTCCTCGACGAGTGATCGTCGAGCGGGCCGGCCGTGCGCTGGCCCCGGCATGAAACGACGACGCCCGCGACCCTTCGGTCGCGGGCGTCGTCGTTTGGGGCGCCGTCTTTGGGAGCAGGCTTAGCCCTGGCCCTGGAGTCGCTGCCGCCGCCAGCGGCGCGCCAGCAGCACCAGTTCCACCATGGCGATGAACAGCAGGGTATAGCCGAACAGCTCTGTGACCTCCTCGGCGGCGTCCTTGAACACGCGCAGATACTGCTCGCCGAGAATCGCCTGCCACATCTCGCTGCGGCCGTAGAGGCGCGAGAACACGTAGGTGGTGATGAAGCCGGCGGCGAACAGGCCGCCGGAGAAGGTCATGGCGTAGCGCTCGAGCTCGGCGGCGAAGGCGCGGCCTCGACGGATCACCGTAAACAGGATCGGCAGTACCAGCAGGCTCACCAGGACCTGCCAGGCGCCGTCGAAGACGAATTCGTCGAGCCAGGCATCCTGCTCGCGGATCAGCGAGGCGCCGAGCAGGCCGATGATCAGCAGGGTGAGATGGGGCAGGCGGTCGTCCAGGCGGCGGGCGACGAAGGCCAGGATCGTGCCGGCCAGCAGCAGCAGCGACTGCAGGGGTTCGGTGAGGCCGGTCTCGGAGAAGCGCACGTTCGGCATGTGCGCGGCTTCGAAGAGCGCGGCCTGCATCAGCGCGGCCACCAGCAGCATGTAGGCGAAGCCGCGCAGGCAAAGTGCGCGGAAGCCGATCCGGTCGGCGTAATGGTCAGGCATGGGGGTGTCTGTCGGTGAGAAATGTTAAGGTGGCTAATTATACGCCTTAAGTGTGTCTTAAGATAGATCGCTGTCTGCCACTACTGGATGTCGGGACGGATGCTGGCGTCGCGCTTCTTCCAGCAGCCAGTCGTGCACCGCGCAGATCCGGCGATCGTCCAGCGAGCCCGCGGCGTGGACGATGCCGTAGTGCATGCCGGTGGCCACCCGTCGCGCGAAGGGGGCCACCAGGGCGCCGGTGTCCAGCTCGCTGGTGATCAGCGTCTGGCGGGCGATGGCCACGCCCATGCCGGCCAGTGCCGCCTCCATGGTCAGATGGTTGCGGTTGAAGGTGTAGCCGCGACGCACGTTGACCTCCGGTGCGTCGATGGCCTTCAGATAATGTTCCCATTCGCCGTAATCGTGGCTGCCGCGCCAGGCGGTGACGTCGTGCAGCAGCGGATACCAGGCCAGGTCCTCGGGGCGGCGCAGCGGCGGGCGGCCACGCATCAGCGCGGGCGCGCAGACCGGAAAGATGGTCTCTTCCATCAGCGGCGTGATCGACATGCCCGGATAGCGGCCGTCGTTGAGGTCGATCGCCAGATCGAACTCGCCCTCGCGCAGCGAGGTGCTACTGTCCTCGGAGAGGATGTGCAGTTCGATGTCGGGGAAGCGCGCCTGCAGGCGCGGCAGGCGGGGCATCAGCCACTTGTTGAGGAAGGAGGGCACCACGCGCATGCGGATGATGCCGCTCATCACGCCGCTGCGCAGTCGCTTCACCTCCAGGCCCACCGCCTGGTAGGCCTCGTCGACCACCGAGGCCAGTCGCCGGCCCTCCTCGGTGAGGGCCAGGCGGCGCGGCAGGCGGCGGAACAGCTTGAACCCCAGGCGATCCTCGAGCTGCTTGATCTGCTGGCTGACGGCACCGGTGGTGACGTGCAGTTCCTCCGCCGCCCGGGTGAAGGAGAGGTGGCGGGCGCTGACCGCGAAGACCTTCAGCCAGGCATGGGTCTGGGCGTTGAGGAGTCGGCTCATGGTTTAGTCATTCTATATCGTGGACGAGATATTCTGGATTGTCGTGACGCGCTGGTGCGGACAACATTAAGGTCCAAGGCCATCGATGGCCAGTTGGCTTTAGTGTAACTGACAACAAGACGGCGTCGGCGTGTGCCGGCCCCGCCCGAGGTTCTCCCCATGTCCATCAGCGTCTTCGACCTGTTCAAGATCGGCATCGGCCCGTCCAGCTCGCATACCGTCGGCCCGATGCGCGCGGCCTATGACTTCGTCCAGGAACTGCGTCGGCAGGACCTGCTGGAGCGCGTGGCGCGGGTCGAGGTGCACCTGCACGGCTCGCTGTCGTCCACCGGCCAGGGCCACGGCACCGACCAGGCGACCATCATGGGCCTGATGGGCGAGCGCCCCGAGACAATCAACCCGGACATTGTCACCCCCTGCATCGAGGAGCTGCTGGAGTCCCAGACCCTGCTGCTCGATGGCCATCTGGCGATCCCCTTCCTGTGGGCGCGTGACCTGCAGTGGCACGACGAGAGCCTGCCCTATCATCCCAACGCCATGACCCTGGTGGCTCACGGCCATTCCCGGGAGCTGTATCGCAACGTTTTCTACTCCGTGGGCGGCGGCTTCGTGGTCGACGAGGCCCAGGCGGCCAGCGGCGAGCTCGACAGCGACAACACCGCGTTGCCCTACGACTTCAACTCCGCCGGCGAGCTGCTGGCGCTGTGTCGCCTGCACGACATGCGCATCAGCGAGCTGATGATGGCCAACGAGAAGGCCTGGCGCAGCGAGGCCGAGATCCGCGCCGGGCTGTGGCGCATCTGGGAAGCCATGCAGGACTGCGTGCAGAAGGGCTTCGAAGGCGAGGGCGTGCTGCCCGGCGGGCTCAACGTCAAGCGCCGCGCCGGTGCGTTGCATCGTCGCCTCGAGGCCATGGACGACGACGGTAGCCTGATCGCCTCGACCTTCTCCGCCATGGACTGGGTCAACGTCTTCGCCCTGGCGGTCAACGAGGAAAATGCCGCCGGCGGACGCATGGTCACCGCGCCGACCAACGGCGCGGCCGGCATCATCCCGGCGGTGCTGCACTACTACATGAAGTTCCAGGCCAGCGCCGACGAGCGCTGCGTGGTCGACTTCCTGCTGACCGCCGGTGCCGTGGGCATCCTGTGCAAGAAGAACGCCTCCATCTCCGGCGCCGAGGTCGGCTGTCAGGGCGAGGTGGGCTCCGCCTGCGCCATGGCTGCCGCCGGCCTCACGGAGGTGCTGGGCGGCACCCCGGGCCAGGTGGAGAACGCCGCCGAGATCGGCCTGGAGCACAACCTGGGGCTGACCTGCGATCCGGTGGGCGGGCTGGTGCAGGTGCCCTGCATCGAACGCAACGCCATCGCTTCGGTGAAGGCGATCAACGCGGCCCAGATGGCCCTGCGCGGCGACGGCGAGCACTTCATTTCGCTGGACAAGGCGATTCGCACCATGCGCGACACCGGCGCCGACATGCAGGAGAAGTACAAGGAAACCTCCAAGGGTGGCCTGGCCGTCAACGCCATCGAATGCTGAACCCAGCTCTTTGTCGGGCGGCGGGTGCCGTCCTTGCCGGCGCGTCACTCGGGTGGCGCGCCTTTTTTTGTGTCCTCGATCAGCCTCGCCGGGACGGCAGGATGTCGCCGATATGAGCGACCAGGTAGTCGAGGAAGCGATGGACCTTGGCCGAGCGGTGGCGGTGCTGGGGATAGACGGCCCACACCGCGGTGTCGCCGTGGCGATAGGCGTCGAGCACGCTGATCAGCTGGCCGCGCGCCAGGTATTCCTCGACGTAGTAGTCGGGCAGCTGGGCCAGCCCCAGGCCCTTGAGGGCCGCATCGAGCAGGGCGGGTCCGGAGTTGCCGCTCAGCGGGCCGTCGACGCGGATGTCGCGGCGCACCCCGTCGACGTCGAAGCGCCAGTAGTCACGCGAGCCGACCAGGCAGCGATGGCGCGACAGCTCCGACAGGCTGTGGGGCTGGGCGATGCGGGTGAAATAGTCCGGTGAGCCGACCACATACTCGCGGCGCTCGCATAGGCGCCGGGCGACCAGCGAGGAGTCCTCGAGCCGGCCCATGCGGACGGCGATGTCGAAGCCCTCGTCGATGATGTCCACCTGGCGGTTGGTGAAGTGCATGCGCACCTCGAGCCGTGGATGGGCGCGCATGAAGTCGTGCACCAGCGGGGCGATGAAGCGCTCGCCGAAGGTGGTGGCGCAGGTCAGGCTCAGCCGCCCGGTGGGCGTGTCCTGCAGCTCCTTGACCGCCGTCTCGGCCTCGCGGAAGCCTTCGAACAGATGCTGGCAGTGCTGGTAGTAGAGCTGGCCCGCCTCGGTGAGGCGAATCCGGCGCGTGGTGCGGTAGAGCAGGGTGGTGCCCAGCTGGTTCTCCAGCTGGCTGACCAACCGGCTGACGTGGGAACTCGAGACCTTGAGCCGTTCGGCGGCGGCCTTGAAGGCGCCCAGGCGCACGACCTCGATGAAGGCCTCGACGCGATCCCATCGCTGCATGCGGTGTGTCCTTCGGCAGATTGTTGCTCAGTGGCAATAATGTCATGCGTTTCGTGCAGTTTATCCGAGTATGCGGTTTTGCCTAGACTGTGAAAAGACTCACCCACCGAGAGGAATGCATCATGAAGTCACGCGCCGCCATCGCCCTGGAAGCGGGCAAGCCCCTCGAGCTGACCGAGATCGACGTCGAGGGTCCGAAGGCCGGCGAAGTGCTGGTCCGCATGGCCGCCACCAGCGTCTGCCACACCGATGCCTACACCCTGTCCGGCGCCGACCCGGAAGGCCTGTTCCCGTCCGTGCTGGGCCACGAGGGCGCCGGCATCGTCGAGGAGGTGGGCGAGGGCGTGACCAGCCTGCGCCCCGGCGATCATGTCATTCCGCTCTATACCGCCGAGTGCGGGAAGTGCAAATTCTGCCTGTCGGGCAAGACCAACCTGTGCGGCGCCGTGCGGGCGACCCAGGGCAAGGGCGTGATGCCCGACGGCACCAGCCGCTTCTCCCTCGACGGCAAGAAGCTGCACCACTACATGGGCACTTCCACCTTCAGCGAATACACCGTGGTGCCCGAGGTGTCGCTGGCCGTGGTCTCCAAGGAAGCGCCGCTGGACAAGATCTGCCTGCTGGGCTGTGGCGTGACCACCGGCATCGGCGCGGTCATGAACACTGCCAAGGTCGAGCCGGGTTCCACCGTGGCCGTGTTCGGTCTCGGCGCCATCGGCCTGGCCGTGATCCAGGGCGCAGTCATGGCCAAGGCCAGCCGCATCATCGCCATCGACGTGAATCCGGAGAAGTTCGAGCTGGCCAAGCAGTTCGGCGCCACCGAATTCGTCAACCCGAAGGACTACAGCGACTCCATCCAGCAGATCATCGTCGACATGACCGACGGCGGCGTCGACTACTCCTTCGAATGCATCGGCAACGTCAACGTCATGCGTTCGGCGCTGGAGTGCTGCCACAAGGGCTGGGGCGAGTCGGTGATCATCGGCGTCGCCGGCGCCGGCGAGGAAATTTCCACCCGTCCCTTCCAGCTGGTCACCGGCCGGGTCTGGAAAGGTTCCGCCTTCGGTGGCGTCAAGGGTCGCACCGAGCTGCCGGGCTATGTGGATCGCTACATGAAGGGCGAGATCAACATCGACGACTTCATCACCCACGACATGCCGTTCGAGAAGATCAACGAGGCCTTCGAGCTGCTGCACAAGGGCGAGAGCATCCGCACCGTGCTGCACTACTGATCAACGCGCCCGCTGTCACGCGCAGGGCTCGACATGTGTCCGATGCCGCTTGGAGGGCTCGACGCGTGCCCGTCCACAGGCGGATGACGTGAGCCCGATCACCGCGGCAGTGAATGCCCTGTCTTCGGTGCCGGGTGTCGCGTAGGCGACGCCCGGCATCTCTCGAACCCCATGAGGAGTCGCTCATGACCATGACCGAACAGCTCGAGCTGGTCTCGGCCAACCGCAGCTTCGGCGGCTGGCACAAGCGCTATCGCCATCGCTCCCGGGCGCTGGACTGCGAGATGACCTTTGCCATCTATCTGCCGCCCCAGGCGGAGACCGAGCGGGTGCCGCTGCTGTGGTGGCTGTCGGGGCTGACCTGTACCGACGAGAACTTCATGCAGAAGGCCGGCGCCCAGCGCCTGGCCGCGGAGCTCGGCATCGCCATCGTCTGCCCTGACACCAGCCCGCGCGGGCTGAACCTGCCCGGCGAGGACGACAGCTACGACTTCGGCACCGGTGCGGGCTTCTACGTCAACGCCACCCAGGCGCCGTGGAAGGGCCACTATCGGATGTACGACTATGTGGCCGAGGAGTTGCCCTCGGTGGTGCGCCAGCACTTCCCGGTCAACGGCCGCGAGGCGATCAGCGGGCATTCCATGGGCGGTCACGGCGCGCTGATCCTGGCCCTGCGCCGGCCCGGGCACTACCGCTCGGTGTCGGCCTTCGCGCCGGTGGTCAATCCGACCCAGTGTCCCTGGGGCCGCAAGGCCTTCGGCGGCTACCTGGGGGAAGACACCAGCGAGTGGACTCAGTACGACGCCTGTGAGCTGGTGGCGCGCGGCGCCTCGCGTCAGCCGCTGTTCGTCGACCAGGGAGAAGCCGACGACTTCCTCGAGGAGCAGCTGTGCCCCGAGCGCCTGGAAGCGGTGTGCGCCGAGCACAACCATCCGCTGACCCTGCGTCGCCAGCCCGGCTACGATCACAGCTACTTCTTCATCGCCAGCTTCATCGACGATCACCTGCGCTACCACGCCGAGCATCTCCACGCCCGGCGCTGAAGCGCCGACGCCGCTCGTCCGATCGCGTGCCGCCCTCCTGGGCGGCACGCTTCGTTCTGTCTCCATGTCCGTTGGCGACGCCGGCATTCCCAGGAGCGACTCATTGTCGCGGTAAACCGGAAAATCGCTCCTCGATAGGCAAATTTGACATGCCGGAAAACGACATGGCGGGTAAATTCGGCGCTGAGCATGCCTGTCCGCGACAGGTGCTCCGCCATGAGGCCGGCCCTGCCTGACACACAATAACGACGACAAGACACCACCGTGCTGGAGACCGATGATGACAAGCGCTCCCTCGACCTCGCGTCATGCCGACGTACCACAGACGATCGGCTTTCTGCTGCTGGACAACTTCACCCTGATCTCGCTCGCCTCGGCCATCGAGCCGCTGCGGATGGCCAACCAGCTGGCCGGTCGCGAGCTCTATCGCTGGTATACCCTGACCCTCGACGGCGGCCCGGTGCGCGCCAGCGACGGCCTTCAGATCACCCCGGATGCCTCGACCACCGTGCCGCTGGCGCTGGACATGGTGATCGTCTGCGGCGGGGTGGGCCCGCAGCGCAGCGTCCAGCGTGAACACGTCGCCTGGCTGCAGTCCGAGGCGCGCCAGTCTCGGCGTCTCGGCGCCGTCTGCACCGGCACCTGGGCGCTGGCCCGCGCCGGGCTGCTCGACGGCTACGAGGCCAGCGTGCACTGGGAGTGCCTGGCCGCCATGCAGGAGGCCTTCCCCAAGGTCTCGCTGACCACGCGGCTGTTCTCCATCGACCGCGACCGTGCCACCTCCTCCGGCGGCACCGCGCCGATGGACATGGTGCTGACCCTGATCGGCCGCGACCATGGCCGCGAGCTGGCCGCCGGCATCTCCGAGATGTTCATCTACGACCGCGTGCGCAACGAGCAGGACCAGCAGCGGGTGCCGCTCAAGCACGTGCTGGGTACCACCCAGCCGCGGCTGCTGGAAATCGTGGCGCTGATGGAGGCCAACCTCGAGGAGCCGATCAGCCTCGACGAGCTGGCCGGCTACGTGAACGTGTCGCGGCGCCAGCTGGAACGGCTGTTCCAGAAGAACCTGCACTGCTCGCCGTCGCGCTACTACCTCAAGCTGCGCCTGACCCGCGCCCGGCAGCTGCTCAAGCAGACGCCGATGTCGATCATCGAGGTGGCCTCGGCCTGCGGCTTCGTCTCCACGCCGCACTTCTCCAAGTGCTACCGCGAGTATTTCGGCATTCCGCCCCGCGACGAGCGCCTGGGCTCCAGCGCCGTGGACCTGTTGCCGGTGCAGCTGGGGCAGGAGGCCGCGGTCATGCTACAGTCCGCCTCGTTCGAGTCGGTTCCCGACACCCCGGTCTCCGCGGCCATGAGCGCCCTGGACCAGGCCCGGGGGGAGCCGACCTATGCCAGCGTCAGGCTGAGCTAACGCGAAGGCCTGGCGCCGGGAGGGTCCATCCCCGCCAATGGGGAGTGGGCCCCTGACGAGTGCCGGGCAGGGAGCGATGCGAAAAGGATGGCGATGGCTGGCGCGGGCCCTGGGGCTCGCGCTGCTGGGTGGAATCGGCCTCAGCGTGCTGGCCGTGTTGATGCTGCGCGTGGTGCCGGTGGGCGGTTCGATGGTGATGCTCGAGCGCAAGGTGGAAGCCTGGCGCGACGGCGAATCCCTGGATATCCGCCAGGACTGGCGCCCCTGGGACCAGCTCGCCGACAGCGCCAAGGTGGCGGTGATCGCCGCCGAGGACCAGCGCTTCCCCGAGCATCACGGTTTCGACCTGGTCGAGCTGCGCCGCGCCGTCGAAGCCAGCCTCGATGGCGGCGACCTGCGCGGTGCCAGCACCCTCAGCCAGCAGACCGCCAAGAACCTCTTCCTGTGGACCGGCCGCAGCTGGGTGCGCAAGGGCCTGGAGGCCTGGTTCACCCTGCTGCTCGAGACGCTGTGGCCCAAGCAGCGCATCCTCGAGGTCTATCTCAATATCGCCGAGTGGGACGATGGGGTGTTCGGTCTGGAGGCCGCCTCGCGCCACTACTTCGGCGTGTCGGCGTCGCATCTGAGCAACGTCCAGGCCAGTCGGCTGGCCGCCATCCTGCCCAATCCCCGCGGCTGGAGTGCCTCCCGCCCCAGCGCTCACGTGCTGCGTCGCAGTGCCTGGATCCGCGGGCAGATGCGCAATCTCGGCGGTGCCAGCTACCTCGAACGTCTCTAGAGGCGGCGTCGATCTGCCGCCGTGTCGCGATCGCGACGGGCGTGACGCTTTTGGAATTTTCCCGGTCGTTTCCAGGCGCCGGGGCCCGCAGGGCGGGGGATATGCTGCCGGCGTGACCATGCGCTACTACGGAGCCCCCTGCCATGACCCCTGCCGAGCTGCACCAGGACGCCATCGTCATCGATGGCCTCGTTATCGCCAAGTGGAACCGCGAGCTGTTCGAGGACATGCGCAAGGGCGGCCTCACTGCCGCCAACTGCACCGTGTCCGTCTGGGAAGGCTTCCAGGCCACCGTCGATAACATCGTCAAGACCGATGCCCTGATGGCCGAGTCCAGCGACCTGGTGCGTCCGGTGCGCACCACCGCCGACATCACCCGGGCCAAGGAAGAGGGCAAGACCGGCATCATCTACGGCTTCCAGAACGCCCACGCCTTCGAGGATCAGATCGGCTACGTCGAGATCTTCAAGAAGCTCGGCGTCGGCATCGTGCAGATGTGCTACAACACCCAGAACCTGGTCGGCACCGGCTGCTACGAGCGCGACGGCGGCCTGTCCGGCTTCGGTCGCGAGATCGTCGCCGAGATGAACCGCGTCGGCATCATGTGCGACCTCTCCCACGTCGGTGAGCACACCTCCCGCGAGGTGATCGAGGCCTCCGAGAAGCCGGTGTGCTACTCCCATTGCCTGCCGTCCGGCCTCAAGGAACACCCGCGCAACAAGTCCGACGAGGAGCTCAAGTTCATCGCCGACAACGGCGGCTTCGTCGGCGTGACCATGTTCACTCCCTTCCTGCGTGCCGGTGTCGATGCCACCGTCGACGACTACGTCGAGGCCATCGAGTACGTGATGAACATCGTCGGCGAGGATGCCATCGGTATCGGCACCGACTTCACCCAGGGGCACGACAAGCAGTTCTTCGAGTGGCTGACCCACGACAAGGGCTACGCTCGTCGCCTGACCAACTTCGGCAAGATCATCAATCCCGAAGGCATTCGCACCATCGGCGAATTCCCCAACCTCACCGAGGCGCTGCTCAAGCGCGGCATGAGCGAGCGCCAGGTGCGCAAGATCATGGGCGAGAACTGGGTCAATGTCCTGAAGGACGTCTGGGGAGCGTGAGGGGTGGCGAGGCGTGAGGGTTGAGGAGCCGGCTCCCGCTCTCGCCCTTCGCCGTTCGCCCTTCGCGCCTCGCACTGCGCGCCCAATCCTGCTGCTCGCCGCCCTGAGCCCCATAACAATCAGCAAGATCCGAGGAACAAGACCGTGACCAAGATGGCCCCTGAACTGCCGATCGAAGTGGATGCCGACACCGGTATCTGGACCACCGATGCCCTGCCGATGCTGTACGTGCCGCGTCACTTCTTCATCAACAACCACGTGGCCGTGGAAGAGGCCCTGGGCGCCGAGAAGTACGCCGAGATTCTCTACCATGCCGGCTACAAGAGCGCCTGGCACTGGTGCGAGAAGGAGGCCGAATGCCACGGCCTCGAGGGCGTCGACGTTTTCGAGCACTACATGAAGCGCCTCTCCCAGCGCGGCTGGGGGCTGTTCATCACCGAGGACATCGACCTCGACGCCGGCACCTGCCGCGTGCGCCTCGAGCACAGCGCCTTCGTCTATCAGATGGGCAAGGTCGGCCGGAAGATCGAATATATGTTCACCGGCTGGTTCGCCGGCGCCATGGACCAGATCCTCGCCGCCCGTGGAAGCGACTTGCGCACCGTCGCCGAGCAGACCCAGAGCGGCGCCGAAGAAGGCTGTGACGTCGGCGTCTTCGTGACCCGTCCGATCGCCGCAATCTCGAACAACGCGCAGGGCTGAGGAGGCATCACCCATGGCATTCGACGCGATCTTCCAGCCGATCGAGATCGGCAACCTCACCATTCGCAACCGCGTGGTCAGCACCGCCCACGCCGAGGTCTATGCGACCGACGGTGGCATGACCACCGACCGCTACGTCAAGTACTACGAAGAGAAGGCCAAGGGCGGCTGCGGCCTGTGCATCTGCGGCGGCTCCTCGGTGGTCTCCATCGACAGCCCGCAGGCCTGGTGGAGCTCGGTGAACCTGTCCACCGACCGCATCATCCCGCACTTCCAGAATCTGGCCGACGCCGTGCACAAGCACGGCGGCAAGATCATGATCCAGATCACCCATATGGGTCGTCGCTCGCGCTGGGACGGCTTCAACTGGTCGACCCTGCTGTCGCCGTCTGGCATCCGCGAGCCGGTGCACCGCTCCACCTGCAAGACCATCGAGGAGGAGGAGATCTGGCGCATCATCGGTGACTTCGCCCAGGCCGCGCGCCGGGCCAAGGAAGGCGGCCTGGACGGCGTCGAGCTGTCCGCCGTGCACCAGCACCTGATCGACCAGTTCTGGAGCCCGCGCGTCAACAAGCGGACCGACCAGTGGGGCGGCAGCTTCGAGAACCGCATGCGCTTCGGCATGGAAGTGCTCAAGGCCGTGCGCGCCGAGGTCGGCGACGACTTCGTGGTCGGCATGCGCATCTGCGGCGACGAGTTCCATCCGGACGGCCTGTCCCACGACGACATGAAGCAGATCGCCGCCTACTACGATGCCACCGGTCAGGTGGACTTCTTCGGCGTGGTCGGCTCGGGCTGCGACACCCACGACACCCTGGCCAACGTCATCCCCAACATGTCCTTCCCGCCGGAGCCGTTCCTGCACCTGGCGGCGGGCATCAAGGAAGTGGTCTCCAAGCCGGTGATCCACGCCCAGAACATCAAGGACCCGAACCAGGCCAGCCGCATCCTCGAAGGCGGCTACGTGGACCTGGTGGGCATGACCCGCGCACACATCGCCGACCCGCACCTGATCGCCAAGATCAAGATGGACCAGGTCGACCAGATCCGTCAGTGCGTCGGCGCCAACTACTGCATAGACCGCCAGTACCAGGGCCTGGACGTGCTGTGCATCCAGAATGCCGCGACCTCCCGCGAGTACATGGGCCTGCCGCATATCATCGAGCCCACCGAAGGCAAGAAGCGCAAGATCGTGGTGGTCGGCGGTGGCCCCGGTGGCATGGAAGCGGCTCGCGTGGCCGCCGAGCGTGGCCATGACGTGACCCTGTTCGAGGCCTCCGAGGCCATCGGCGGGCAGATCACCACTGCCGCCAAGGCGCCTCAGCGTGACCAGATCGCCGGCATCACCCGCTGGTATCAGCTCGAGCTGGCCCGCCTCAACGTCGACCTGCGTCTCGGCACTCGCGCTGACGAGGCCACCATCAAGGACCTCAAGGCCGACATCGTGGTGCTCGCCACCGGCGGCCGGCCCTATCTCGACCAGTACCCCGAGTGGGGCTACTCCGAGAATCCCGAGGAGAGCCTGGTGGTCAGCACCTGGGACGTGCTCGACGGCAAGGTCGAGCCGGGCAAGAACGTGCTGATCTACGACGCCCTGTGCGAGTTCGCCGGCATGTCCGCGGCCGACTATCTGGCCGACAAGGGCGCCAAGGTCGAGATCGTCACCGACGACATCAAGCCCGGTGCGGCGGTCGGCGGCACCACCTTCCCGACCTACTATCGCAGCCTCTACGAGAAGGAGGTGATCATGACCTCCGACCTGATGCTGCACAAGGTCTATCGCGAGGGCGACTCCCTGGTGGCGGTGCTCGAGAACGAGTACACCGGCCAGCAGGAGGAGCGCGTGGTCGACCAGATCGTGGTCGAGAACGGCGTGCGTCCCGACGAGGGCCTCTACTACGCGCTCAAGCAGGAGTCGCGCAACAAGGGCCAGGTGGATCTCGAGGCGCTGTACGACATCAAGCCGCAGCCCTGCCTGAGCGAGGACGGCGACGGCTTCCTGCTGTTCCGTCTGGGCGACTGCACCGCGCCGCGCAACACCCATGCCGCGATCTACGACGCCCTGCGCCTCTGCAAGGACTTTTAACCCCTAGCTGGAAGCCCGAAGCTTGAAGCTGGAAGGAAATCCCGCGCGTTGCGCGCTTTCTTTCAGCTTCCGGCTTGCCGCTTCCGGCTCGCCGATGAGGTGAGCGAGATGCTCGATACCTTACTTCCGATCCTGATCTTCGCCGCGCTGGGCCTGGCGGCGATCGGCGTCGTCCGGCGCGTGCGCCTGTGGCGCCAGGGGCGTCCCTCACCCGTGCCGCTGGTCAAGGGGCTGGCCTCCGTGCCGCGGCGCTATCTGGTCGACCTGCACCACGTGGTCGCCCGCGACAAGGTCATGTCCAACACCCACGTGGCCACCGCCGGCGGCTTCGTCGCCGCGGCCGTGCTGATGGTCCTGGTGCACGGTTTCGGCCTGGCCGAAGGCGTGCTCGGCTGGGTGCTGCTGGCCGCCAGTGCCACCATGTTCGCCGGCAGCTGCTTCGTGGCTCGCCGTCGTCGCAATCCCCCCGCGCGACTGTCCAAGGGCCCGTGGATGCGCCTGCCCAAGAGCCTGATGGCCTTCTCGCTGAGCGTCTTCGCCATCACCCTGCCTGCCGTGGGCCTGCTGCCCGAGGACTTCGGCAGCTGGGTGTTGGCGCTGGCGCTGTCCGCCGTGCTGGTCTGGGGCCTGGGCGAGATGGTCTTCGGCATGGCCTGGGGCGGGCCGATGAAGCACGCCTTCGCCGGCGCCCTGCACCTGGCCTTCCACCGTCGCGCCGAGCGCTTCGGCGAGGGCAATCGCTCCACCGGCCTCAAGGCCCTGAACCTGGACGACGAAGACGCCACCCTGGGCGTCGAGAAGCCCAGCGACTTCACCTGGAACCAGCTACTGGGCTTCGACGCCTGCGTGCAGTGCGGCCGCTGCGAGGCCATGTGCCCGGCCTTCGCCGCCGGCCAGCCGCTCAACCCCAAGAAGCTGATCCAGGACATGGTCGTCGGCATGGCCGGCGGCAGCGACGCCAACTACGCCGGCAGCCCCTATCCGGGCAAGCCGGTGGGCGAGCACGCCGGCACCCCCGGCGGCCCGATCGTGGCCCGCGAAGGCAAGGCCCTGGTGGACGCCGAGACCCTGTGGTCCTGCACCACCTGCCGCGCTTGCGTCGAGGAGTGCCCGATGATGATCGAGCACGTCGATGCCATCGTCGACATGCGTCGCTTCCTGACCCTCGAGCACGGCAACACCCCCAACAAGGGCGCCGAGGTGCTCGACAACCTGATCGCCACCGACAACCCCGGCGGCTTCGCCCCGGATGCCCGCATGCACTGGGCCGCCGACCTCGAGCTGCCGCTGTTGGCGGATCGCGGCGAGGCCGAGGTGCTGCTGTGGCTGGGTGACGGCGCCTACGACATGCGCAACCAGCGCACCCTGCGCTCGCTGGTCAAGGTGCTGCGCGCCGCCGACGTCGACTTCGCGGTGCTCGGCAACGAGGAGCGCGACAGCGGCGACGTGGCCCGTCGCCTGGGCGACGAGGCGACCTTCCAGAGCCTGGCCAAGCGCAACATCGCCACCCTGTCGAAGTACCGCTTCCAGCGCATCGTCACCTGTGACCCGCACAGCTTCCACGTGCTCGGTAACGAGTACGGTGAGCTGGGCGGCCACTACGAGGTGCGTCACCACAGCACCTACATCGCCGAGCTGTACGAGGCGGGTCGCCTGCACTTCAAGCCCTGGAAGGGCGGCGGCGTGACCTATCACGATCCCTGCTACCTGGGGCGCTACAACGGCGAGTACGAGGCGCCGCGCAACGTGCTCAAGGCGCTCGGCATCGAGGTCGCCGAGATGGAGCGCTCCGGGTTCCGCTCGCGCTGCTGCGGCGGCGGCGGCGGCGCGCCGATCACCGACATTCCCGGCGAGCGCCGGATTCCCGACATGCGCATGAAGGACGTGGGCGAGACCGGTGCCGAGGTGGTGGCCGTGGGCTGCCCGCAGTGCACCGCGATGCTCGAGGGCGTGGTCGATGCCACCGCCGAGGTGCGCGACATCGCCGAACTGGTCGCCAACGCCCTGACCGAGGCGCCCGAGGCGTCCGTCGGTGCGGCCCGGCAATCATCGAACCGGCCTCAGGCCGTGGAGGTGGCGTGATGAGCGATATCGTGCGTCGCGATCCGCGCAAGGCGTGGATCGCCCGTAACCGGCTGCACCCGCAGCACCTGGAAGTCCTGGCCGAGCTCGGTGAGGGCGCGGCCAGCGAGTGGATGGGGCCCGCGGGCATCGTCCGCCGCAACCCGCATGCCGTGGGCTTCATGGGCCCCAACGGCCTCAAGCGCATCGACCGCAGCGGCGTCCAGCAGGGCGCCGGTGGCGGCGCCGGCGCGGCCAAGTCGGCCGCCCAGAGCAAGCCGCTGGTCGAGATCGAATCGCCGGCCTTTCTGGTGGCGGTGGTGCCGGATATGGCCGGCGGCCGTCTCTCCAGCCACGACCGCGACCTGCTGGGCCTGGCCCGGCAGCTGGCCGACGCCGACCCGGATGCCCGCGGCGCGGTGCTGGCGGTGGTCTTCGGCGGGTACAACCGCGCGGGGGACGGCGAGCTGAAAGAGCACGCCTTCGGCGAGGCCGGCGTCGACCGCCTGCTGATTCTCGACGACGCCCGCTTCGACGGCTTCGCCCCGGAGGCCCGCCTCGGCGCGCTGGTCGCCGTGGAGCAGGCCTGGACGCCGCGCCACTGGCTGGTGCCGGACTCCAAGCTCGGCGGCGCCGACCTGGGTCGCCGCCTGGCGGCGCGTCTCGGCGAGCGCCCGGCCACCGGAGTGTGGCAGCTCGAGCCCGACGCCAGTGCCGAACTGGGCTGGCAGTGCACCGCCCGCGGTGCCGCGGCCACCATCGACATCCAGCGGCCGCTGCCGCGCATCACCCTGGCGCTCGAGGAATGCGCCGAGCCGGTCGACGACAACCGCCATGCGGCCGAGGCGCTGAGCCTGCCCGCCGAGCTGCCGTCGCCGATCTCGCGCATCGAGGACCTGGGCCAGGTGCCGGTCGATCCGGCAGGCGTGGCGCTGGCCGAGGCCGAGTTCATCCTCTCCGCCGGCAACGGCATCCGCGACTGGGACGGCTACCACACCGCCGCCGAGGTGCTCGGCGCGACCGAGGGCGCGTCCCGCGTGGCGGTCGACGACGGTTTCATGCCGCGCGATCGTCAGGTCGGCGCCACCGGCACCTGGGTCACCGCCCGGGTCTACGTGGCGGTCGGCATCAGTGGCGCCATCCAGCACCTGCAGGGGATCCAGACCTGTGACAAGGTGGTGGCGATCAACATGGATCCCGGCTGCGACATGATCAAGCGGGCCGACCTGGCGGTCATCGGCGACTCGGCCGAGGTGCTCGCGTCGCTGGTGACCATGGTCAAGCAGCAACGAGAGGAGAAGCGCGATGCGGCCTGAAGCCCAAGTCGATGCCTCGCTGGAGATCACCGTACTGGTCTCCGTGGGACGCCATCCCATCACCGGCCGCGCGCGTCGCGCCGACCAGGACGCCCGGGCGGTGGAGCTGGCCCGCGGCGTGGCCGGCGCCGACGTCCGGCTGCTGCATGCCGGCGGCAAGGAAGCGGACAGCGAACCGGCGCTGCGCGGCTACCTGGGCATGGGCTTCGACGCCCTGACCCTGGTCGAGCAGCCCGAGGGAGCCGATGCGCTGCCCGCGCTGGCCGATGCCCTTAATGAGGCGCCGCCTCAGCTGGTGATCACCGGCGAGCGCGCCGAGCAGGGCGAAGGTTCCGGCCTGCTGCCCTATCTGCTGGCCGAGCGTCTGGGCTGGCCGGTGGTCAGCGGCCTGGCGGCGGTGGAGAGCGTCGACAACGGCGTCGCCACCCTGCTGCAGGCGCTGCCGCGCGGTCAGCGTCGCCGCCTCAAGGTGCGCCTGCCGGCCATCGTCACCGTCGACGGCGCGGCCCCGGCGCCGCGCCAGAGCGCCTACGGCCCGGCGCGTCGCGGCCACCTGGCCGCGGTGCCGGGCAGCGTGACCGTGGACGAAGCCTGGGCGAGCTGGGAGACCCAGCCGGCCCGCAAGCGGCCCAAGCGCCTGAAGATCGTCAAGGCCGCCTCGGCCCGTGACCGCTTCAAGGCCGCGGCGGCCAAGGCCGAGGGCGGCGGGGGCCAGGTGCTTACCGACGTCACCGCGGAGGAGGGGGCGGAAGCGATTCTCAAGCTGCTGAAGGAAGAGGGCGTGCTGCGCTAGTCGGCAGCGTCTCTCGCCAGGTACCAAAGCAAAAGCCCCGGTCATCGACCGGGGCTTTTCGCGTTGAGCGACGGGGATCGCTCAGGGCGTGATCTGCCGGCTGGCGTTGGTGAAGCCCATCAGCGAGATGTTCAGGTCACGGCGATTGCCGCGCGGGTCGATCAGGCTGAGGGTGGCGTTGCTGCCGCCGCGCAGCTGCTGCATCAGCGACGGCTCCAGCGGCAGGTCGGCGCGGCAGCCCGGCTGATCGCAGACCTGGTAGGGGAAGGGTACGCCCTCGTTGCTGTCGACGCTGAGCTGCAGGCCCGGGGCGAGGCGCACGCCCAGCGGCAGCAGGAAGGTCATGATCGGGTTATCGGCCTGGGGCGGCTGGGCGATGATCACCCGCATCACCGGCTGGTCGTCGTCCGGGTTGGTGACCAGCTGGGTCATGCTGCAGGGCGCGTTCTGGCCGCCGGTCGGGCAGCGCACTTCCCAGCTCTGGTACTGCTCGCTGTCGTAGTTGCTGCCGGCATCCTGGCCCGAGGGGCTGGACTGGGCGAGGGCGGTGGAGGCCAGTGGTAGCAGGCACAGCAGGCCGATCAGGCCCGACACGAGTCGTTTGGACATTGGGGTTCTTTCTCCTGACGGTTTGACGCTCGTGGCCCCGGACGCCGACCGGTGTCCGGGCATGGTGCTACCACCATGCCCGTAACCGGCGGCGAGGTCGAGCCCCGCGGGGCCGGAACGGGGCGCATTGACGCCGACGCCCCCGGCGGGAGGACCCGGCCGGGGGCGTCGGCGGTTCGGCATGTCGGGGCGTGCGATCGGGATCAGGCGGCTCGGGCGAGGCCCAGGGCGCGCTGTTCCTCTCGCAGGCTCTTGACCAGCCCCACGGCCATCAGCAGCAGTACCAGGGTGAAGGGCAGGCCGGTGGCCACGGCGCCGGCCTGGAGCGCGCCCAGGGCCTTGTCGCCGCCGCCGTAGAGCAGCACGCCGGCGATCACGCCTTCCAGAGTGGCCCAGAACACCCGCTGGGTGCGCGGGGCGTCGACCTTGCCGCCGGCGGTGATGTTGTCGATCACCAGCGAGCCGGAATCCGACGAGGTGATGAAGAACACCAGCACCAGCACGATGGCCAGGGTCGAGGTCAGGGTGGTCATCGGCAGGTGCTCGAGCATCTGGAACATCGCCAGCGAGACCTCGCCGATGCCGTCGGCCAGCGCGCCGACGCCGCCCGCGGACTGGGCCAGGGCGTTGCCGCCGAAGGCGCTCATCCACACCAGGGTCACCAGCGTCGGCACCAGCAGCACGGCCATCAGGAATTCCCGCACGGTGCGGCCGCGCGAGACCCGGGCGATGAACATGCCGACGAACGGCGACCAGGAGATCCACCAGGCCCAGTAAAACACGGTCCAGCCGTGATACCAGGTGTCGTCCTCGCGGCCGATCCAGTTGGACAGCGGCACCAGGTGGGTCAGGTAGGCCAGGCCGGTGTCCCACAGGTCGTTGACGAACAGCAGGGTAGAGCCGGTGATCACCACGAACACCAGCAGCAGCAGGGCGATCACCATGTTGATGTTGGAGAACAGCTTGACCCCGCCGTCGATGCCGCGCCACACGGAGAACAGCGCTACCGCCGTGACCGCCACGATAATGGCGAGCTGGGTGCCCAGGGTGTTGGGCACGTCGAACAGGTAGTTGAGGCCGCCGGCGGCCTGGGAGGCGCCGAAGCCCAGCGAAGTGGCCAGGCCGAAGATGGTGGCCAGCACCGCGAGGATGTCGACCAGGTGGCCGAACCAGCCGCGGGTGCGCTCGCCGAGCAGCGGCGTGAAGGCCGAGCGCAGGGTCAGCGGCAGGCCGCGGTTGTAGGTGAAGAAGGCCAGCGACAGGCCGACCACGCCGTAGATCGCCCAGGGGTGGAGGCCCCAGTGGAACATGGTGGCGCCCATGGCGGCGCTGGCGCCTTCCGGGGTGCGGGCGGGGGCATTGAGCGGTGTGCCGTACCAGTCGGTGTAGTAGGCGACCGGCTCGGCCACGCTCCAGAACATCAGCCCGATACCCATGCCGGCGGCGAACAGCATGCTGAACCAGGACACCAGCGAGTGTTCCGGCCGGGCGCCGGGGCCGCCGAGGCGAATGCGGCCCAGCGGCAGCACGATCAGCGCCAGGCACAGCACCACGAAGACGTTGCCGGCGATCATGAACAGCCAGTCGAAGTGCTCGATGGCGAAGCCGCGGGCGGCGGTCAGCTGAGTGTTGGCGGCGTCGGGATAGACCAGGGCGTAGAGGATGAAGCCGAGTATGGCCAGCGCCGACAGCGGGAAGACGGGGTTATGGAAGTCGAGCCCCATCATCTGGGTGTTGTCCTGTCCCGGTGTCAGCACCGGATCGTCATCGTGAGTCATACGTGTTCCTCGGTTGTTATTGTGTGCCGCTCCGGGCGGCGCCGATCATTCTTGCCGCCGGGGCGAGACGGGGAGTGTCGTGAAAGCGACCTGCAGCTGTGCGTCGTCACCACATGGTCGAAGGGGGTCGCGAATGGACATGACGAAGCCGCTCGAGGAGCGTTCCGGCGATGCAGGAGGGGTAGGGTCGGCAGGACGGTCTCGTACCGTGAGTCCCACAAAAAACCATGAAGGAAGCCAGCCACATGAGTTCAAACAACCGCGGAGTCGTCTACAAGGGCCCGGGCGAGGTCGCCGTCGAGTCCATCGCCTACCCGGAACTCGCCCTCGGCAATCGCAAGTGCGAACACGGCGTGATCCTCAAGGTCGTCACCACCAACATCTGTGGCAGCGACCAGCACATGGTGCGGGGCCGCACCACCGCGCCGGAAGGCCTGGTGCTGGGGCACGAGATCACCGGCATCGTGGTCGAGTGCGGTCGCGACGTCGAATTCCTGAGCCCGGGCGACATGGTCTCGGTGCCGTTCAACATCGCCTGCGGCCGCTGCCGCAACTGCAAGTCCGGCCAGACCGGCATCTGCCTGAACGTCAACCCGTCACGCCCGGGCGCGGCCTACGGCTACGTCGACATGGGCGGCTGGGTCGGTGGCCAGACCGAATACGTCATGGTCCCCTACGCCGACTTCAACCTGCTGAAGTTCCCGGACGCCGACCAGGCCATGGAGAAGATCAAGGACCTGACCCTGCTGTCCGACATCTTCCCGACCGGCTTCCACGGTTGCGTCACCGCCGGCGTTGGCCCGGGCTCCACCGTCTACATCGCCGGCGCCGGCCCGGTCGGCCTGGCCGCCGCGGTCTCCGCCCAGCTGCTGGGTGCCGCCTGTGTCATCGTCGGCGACATGATCGAGGACCGCCTGGCCCAGGCCCGCAGCTTCGGCTGCGAGACCATCGACCTGACCGAAGACGGCGACATGGCCGACAAGATCGAGGTCATCCTCGGCGAGCGCGAGGTCGATGCCTTCGTCGACTGCGTCGGCTTCGAGGCCCATGCCTGCGGCTGCAACCACGGCCAGGAGGCGCCGGCCGCGGTGCTGAACTCCGCCATGTCGCTGACCCGCGCAGGTGGCCAGATCGGCATCCCCGGCCTGTACGTGACCGAGGATCCGGGGTCGTCCGATGCCGCCGCCCAGCAGGGCAGCCTGAGCATGCGCTTCGGCCTCGGCTGGGCCAAGTCGCACAGCTTCCACACCGGCCAGTGCCCGGTGATGAAGTATCACCGTCCGCTGATGCAGGCGATCCTGTTCGGCAAGGTGAACATCGCCGACGCCGTCAACGTGCAGATGATCACCCTGGATCAGGCGCCGCAGGGCTACGCCGACTTCGATGGCGGTGCCGCCAAGAAATTCGTCATCGATCCGCACGGCAGCGTGGCCGCCTAAGAGGCAATGCGATTGCCCAGGAGAGCCGTCTTTGACGCGCTCGATGACGGCGCCCCTCGGGGCGCCGTCATGCGTTGAACGGCAGGACATCGACGGCCTCGCTGTGGAGGCTCGTCGGCATTGCGGGCGGTGCCGCGGGGTGCCAATCTTGGCGCTAGCCCGGCAGGGCGCCGAGCCCTTACACCAAGCACAGGAGGATCCCACCATGATGATCGTCGACCTGATCGACGGGGACGATTTCCGCGACCGACTGGTGGCGCTGGACGTGCATATCCCCGCGGATGCCTGCCCCGAGACCTGCGCCCACCTGGCGCGGCTCAAGCATGACGAGGTGGGCGTGCCGGGGCTCGACGCTCTGGTGCGCGAGCTGATGGCCCAGTCCGACGTGATGCTGCCCTCGGTGCGCGCGGCCATCGAGCAGCATCTGATGGAGCTGCCGAGCGGAGACAACGAGTCGGCCTGAGGGGCTTGCTGCCGCTCTTGGGTTGCCGAACGAGCGCGCCCCGCCCGGAAACCCGGGCGGGGCGCTCTGGTGTCTGGTCGCTCGTGTCGCAGCCGATGCGGCGACCGTCGAGGCGAGGATAAAAAAGGACCCGCCGAGGCGGGTCCTGATCGTGGAGCGTTCGCGCCGCGCTCAGCCGTTGGCGAGCTGCAGCTCGGGCTGGCTGTGGCCCAGGTTCTCCAGCATGCGCTCGCTGTACCAGTTGATGAAGTCGATGACGCCGTACTCGTAGGTCTCGGAGTAGGGGCCCGGCTGGTAGCTCTTGGAGTTGATGCCGCGCTGGTTTTCCTCCGCCAGGCGACGGTCCTGGTCGTTGGTGGCGTCCCACACCTTGCGCATCTGCTCGGGGTGGTAGTCGACGCCTTCCACGGCATCCTTGTGCACCAGCCACTTGGTGGTCACCACGGTTTTCTGCGGGCCGAGCGGCAGGACGCGGAAGACCAGGGCGTGGTCGCCCATGAAGTGGTTCCAGGAGTTCGGCAGGTGCAGGATGCGCAGCGAGCCGAGATCGGCGCTCTGCAGGTTGCCCATCAGCTTCTGGCAGGCGCGCTTGCCGTCCATGGTCATCGATTCCGCGCCGTCCAGCAGCGGGGTGCGGGTCAGGCGGTTACGACGGTCCAGGCGGGTCAGCTTGTAGGGCACGCACTGGGCTTCCCAGTCGGCCTGCTTGCGCGCGACCAGGTCCTTGTAGGCCGGGGTGGCGCGGGGATCGTCGGTGTCGTCGAACTCCTGCAGGGAGTTGAGCAGCTCCGGGTGCGCGCCGTTGCAGTGGTAGCACTCGCGGTTGTTCTCGAGCACCAGCTTCCAGTTGCACTGCTCGACGATGCTGGATTCCACGGCGACCTTGAGGTTCTCCATGTCGTAGGGCGCCAGGTAGTGATCCAGCGTCTCGAGGAAGCCGTCGATCTCAGGGGCCTCGTCGGCCAGGCTGACGAAGATGAAGCCGCCGCCGGTGCGCACGTGAACCGGCTTGAGGCCGTGATCGGCGAGGTTGAATGCCTGACCCATCTCGGTGCCGGCGAACAGCAGGCGGCCGTCCAGCTCGTAGGTCCACTGGTGGTAGGGGCAGACCAGCTTGGCGACCTTGCCCTTGTCGGTCACGCACAGGCGCGAGCCGCGGTGACGGCAGACGTTGTGGAAGGCGTGGACTTCACCGTCGTTGCCGCGCACGATCACCACCGGGTTGTCACCGACCTCGAGGGTCATGAAGTTGCCCTTGGCGGGGATCTCGGACGTCATGCCCGCGAACAGCCACTCCTTCTCGAAGATCTCCTGCATGTCGAGGGCGAACAGCCGTTCGTCGTTGTAGAAGGGCTGGGGCAGCGAGTGGTTAGGCTGGCGCTCGGCCAGCATCGCGGCGGTGGCCTCGCGTGCCGGGGCCAGGGGATCATCCAGACGGGCGGGTGACAGAGAATCCATGGTGGGACGCTTCCTCATTGCTGGGCTGCTGCGGCAGCCTCGGGATTGTTGACGTGCAGGCCAAGGTCCAGGCAACGCCCGAAAAGTGTCCTCGTCGACTTTTCATGCAGCGCCTGGCGGTTCACGCCCCGGTAGGGCCGCGGCGGGTGGAGTGAGTGTGAAACAGCGTCCGGCGGCGGAGTTGTCTACCGGCGACGCATGGCGATGCAGCAGCGACCAGCAAAGGGAATAAATGTCCTGCCGATGGACCTGGTGGGCATGACCATGTCGCTGACAGGCAAGTGGGATCTCGCCGGGGTGCGCAGAATTCTGCCAACGGCAGGCGGTGTCCCCCGCAGTCGGAGACCTTCACGCTGCAGCCCCAGGCGATACCACTATGACAATGAACTTCCTCAACCCGGTCAATCCCGTCACCACCCAGACCTGGACCAACGGTCGCCACCAGGTGCGTTGCGTCAAGGTGATCCAGGAGACCTGGGATACCCGCACCTTCTGCTTCATGGCCGAACAGCCGGTGATGTTCTTCTTCAAGCCGGGGCAGTTCGTGACCCTGGAGCTGGAGATCGACGGCGAGCAGGTGATGCGTTCCTACACCATCTCCAGCTCCCCGTCGGTGCCCTACAGCTTTTCGATCACCGTCAAGCGCATGCCGGGCGGCGTGGTCTCCAACTGGCTGCACGACAACCTCAAGGTCAACGACGAGCTGGCCGTGCACGGCCCGGTCGGCAACTTCAACATCATCGACTATCCGGCCGACAAGTACCTGATGCTGTCCGGCGGCGTGGGCATCACCCCGCTGATGTCGATGGTGCGCTGGCTGTTCGACACCAATGCCGCGGTGGACCTGCAGTTCGTGCACAGCTCGCGTACGCCCCGCGACATCATCTTTCACCGCGAGCTGGAGCACATCTTCTCGCGGATTCCCGAGTTCAAGCTGCATATCGTCTGTGAGCGCAGCGACGAGCTGGGCGAGGCCTGGGCCGGTTTCCGCGGCTATCTGAGCCAGGCGATGCTGGAGCTGATGGCGCCCGACTTCATGGAGCGCGAGATCTTCTGCTGCGGCCCGACGCCCTACATGAACGCGGTCAAGCGTCTGCTGCAGGACAACGGCTTCGACATGAGCCGCTACCACGAGGAGGCCTTCGGCGCCACGCCGCAGGACGTGCAGGAAGAAGTCATCGAGAACGTCGAGCAGGCCGAGGCCGAGGCCGAGGAGCTCGACGTCTCCGACATGCTCAGCGTCGAGTTCAGCAGCACCGGCAAGAGCGTGCGCATCCAGCCCACCGAGACCGTGCACACCGCCGCCGCCAAGCTGGGCCTGCATATCCCGAAGGCCTGTGGTATGGGGATCTGCGGCACCTGCCGAGTGGCCGTGACCGAGGGCGAGGTCGAGATGGAGCACAACGGCGGCATCACCGACGAGGATGTCGCCGAGGGCTACATCCTGTCGTGCTGCAGCACGCCCAAGACCAACCTGGTCGTGGACTACTGAGGCGGATGCTTCGCGCTCAAGCCGAAGCGGCATGGCGGCATGGGACTCTTTCCTGACGGCACCTGCCGAGTGGCCGTGATCGAGGGCGAGGTCGAGATGGAGCACAACGTCGGCATCACCGACGAGGACGTCGCCGAAGGCTACATCCTGTCGTGCTGCAGTACGCCCAAGACCAACCTGGTCGTGGACTACTGAGGCGGGTATTGCGAGCTCAAGTCAGAAAGGGCATGGCGGTATGGGACTCTTTCCTGACGGCACCTGCCGCGTGGCCGTGATCGAGGTCGAGATGGAGCACAACGGCGGCATCACCGACGAGGACGTCGCCGAGGGCTACATCCTGTCGTGCTGCAGCACGCCCAAGACCAACCGGGTCGTGGACTACTGAGACCGTCGCGGACCGGCATGTCGCAGACGCGAAGCGCCCCGGGCCATGGCCCGGGGCGCTTGCGTTTGGGGGCTCTCGTGCCTGACCTCAACGCTCGACGATGGCGCTGCCGTCGCTGACCCGCTCGCCGGGGTAGCGGATCACCCGTTGGCCCGCTTCCAGGCCGTCACGGATCTCCACCGCCAGGTCGCTGCGCGCGCCGATCGTCACCGGCCGGCGCCGTGCCTCGCCGTCCTCGGCGACGAACACCGCCCAGCCGTCGCCGTCGCGGAACAGCGCGCCGAGCGGCACCTGCAGCACTTCGCCCTGGAACAGCAAGATGCCGACGTCGACCCGATAGTCGTGGCCGAGACGCTCCCAGTGGGCCGGCGGGGCGTCGAGGTCGAGCACCACGTCGACCCGCTGCTCCTCGATGCCCAGCGCCGAGACCTGGGTCACGCCCAGCGGCTCGATGCGGCGCACCGTGGCTTCAAGCTCGGGGCCGCCCCAGCCGCTGATGATCGCCGCCTGGCCGGGCGAGACGCGCACCGCGTCCTCGGAGAGCAGGTCGACCACCACCTCCAGATCGGCGGGGTCACCGATCTCCATCAGCGGCGTGCCGGCGGCGATGATGCCGGCGCTGCGTCGCAGCACGCGCAGCACCACGCCGTGGGTCGGCGAGGTGACGGTCAGGCACTCGCAGGCGGCCTGACGGGCCTCGAGCTCCAGCGGCGAGAGCAGCTGGGCGGCGGCCCGCTCCAGCTCGTGTTCGCGTACCGCCAGCGCGGCCTCGCTGCGCTCGAGGTCGGCGGCTGCCACGCGAAAGGCCCGTTCGGCGTCTTCCAGGGCCCGGCGGGCCAGACTCTGTTCCTCGGCCAGGCGTCTCGCCCGGGAAAGCTCCTGGCGGGCGAAGGCCAGATCGGCGGCGGCCCGCTCGCGTTCGGCCGCCGCCAGGTCCCGAGCCGAGCGCGCCGCCGCCAGCTCGGCGCGCTGCTCGGCCAGACGACGCGCGTCGAGCAGCGCCGGCGGGGCCGTGTCGATGGTGGCCAGCACCGTGCGATCGGCCTCGACCGGGTCGCCGGCGTCGACGTCGATGCGCCGCAGCCGGCCGGCCACCGGTGCATCCAGGGTGAACACCTCGCGCACCCGGGTCATGCCTTCCTCATCGACGGTAACGCGCAGCGGTGTGACCTCGGCGACGGCGAGATCCACCGGCACCGGCTGCGGGCGCAGGGCATAGCCGATGCCGGCGGCCAGCAGTGCCAGCAGCCCTCCCCACAGCAGTCCTCGGCGTCCCTTCACGTGCATGGCGTCACTCCCGGGTCTTGAGCACCGCGATCAGGTCCAGGCGGTCGAGTCGGCGGCGTACTACTGCGGCACAGGCGCCGGCGGTCGCCAGGGTGATCAGCGCCGCCCGGGCGTAGGTGGCGTCGGTGATCACCAGCGGCACCCGGAACAGCTCGGTGGCGAAGGCGCTGGACAGGTACCAGGCCAGGGCGAAGCCGAGCAGACAGCCCAGCGGGATCGCCAGCCAGGTCAGCAGCCCCACCTCGCCGAGCAGGATGTAGGAGATCTCCCAGCGGCTGAAGCCGAGCACCCGCAGGGTGGCGAGCTCCCGGGCGCGCTCGGCCAGGGCGATGCGAATCGCATTGTAGGTTACGCCCACCGAGAGCACCGCGGCGAAGCCAACGAAGAAGCCGACGAAGATGAACAGGGTCTGGCCCAGTGTGGCGTGGAAGGTGTCGATGGCGGCCTGGCGAAACTGCACGCCGGAGACGGCCGGCAGGGTCTTGAGCTCGGCGAGCAGCTCGGCGCGACGGGTCGGATCGACGACGACCTGGGCGCCGCGCATCACCCGGCCGTCGCCCATGCGACGGTTGAGCGCATCGAGTGCCAGGTAGGCGGGCTTGCCGACATCGGTGTCGAACAGCCGTACCACCGGCAGCGCGAGCCGCGGACGCCGGCCTTCCAGCACCTCGACGATCAGCACGTCGCCGGCGGCCACCTCGAGCATCCCGGCCAGCTGGCGCGAGACCAGCAGGCCGTCCGGCGGCACCGGCACGGGGCGGCCCTCGGCGTCGGCCACCGGGCTCAGCACGGCGTCGAGGGACAGGCCGGTGATGGCCTCGCGCTCGCTCAGATGGCCGTGGTGCAGCCGTGCCGGCACGGCCCGCAGCGGCTCGGCCGCCAGCACCCCGGGCAGCCGCTCCACGCCGGCCAGTTCGCCCAGCGGCGTCAGGTCGTGGAAGGCCAGGGTGGCATCCTGGTGCTGGCCCTGGACGAAGACGCTGTCGACCAGCGAGTCGACGGCATCGAGCCACTGCAGCGCCATCACCAGCACCGCCACCGACATGGCCAGGCCGGCGCTTGCCAGCAGCGCGCGCAGCGGCCAGCGCAGCAGGCGGCGGGCGATCATGCGCGTGGGCTCGTCGAGGTGGCGTGCCAGCGCCGAGCGCGACAGCCGGCTGCGCCGATAGATCGGCGGCGAGGGCGGCAGCATGGCCTCGGCCGGGGGCAGGGCGGCGGCGCGGCGCACCGCCCACAGGGCGCCGGCCAGCGCCGCGCCGAGACTGACCAGCGTGGCCAGCAGAAAGCTCTCGGGCCCGGGGCGGTAGAGCAGGAAGGGGAAACGGTAGAACTCGGCGTACAGCCGGGTGTTCCAGTGCCCCAGCCAGGCGCCGATCAGGGCGCCGATGACCACGCCGAGTCCGCCGATGACCAGCACCAGCTTGACGTAGTGCCAGGCGATGGCCAGCCGCGAGTAGCCGAAGGCCTTGAGCAGGCCGATCTCGCGGCGCTCGGTGTCGATCATGCGGCCCATCACCAGATGGGTGAGGAAGGCCGAGACCGCCAGGAACACGCTCGGCAGCAGGTGGGCCATGTTCTTCTGCTGGGCGATCTCGTTCTGCAGGAACCAGTTCGAGACCTGATCGGCGCGGGGGTAGGCGCCGGTGCCGCCGTAGGGCGCGAGTCGGGCATCCAGGCGCGCGACCACGTCGCGGGCGTCGGCGCCGGCCGTGAGCGTCAGGCTGACGGCGTTGAAGGCGCCGTCGAGGTCGAAGACGGCGGCCAGGGCCTCGCGCCCCAGCCACAGCACGCCGAAGCGGGCGTCGTCGGGCATCAGTCCGCCGGGGGCGATGGCGTAGACGAACTCGGGGCTGAGCGCCGTGCCGACGACCTGGAGCGTGCGGCGCCGGCCGCGCAGCACGGCGTCGAAGCGGTCGCCGGGCTCGAGCCCATGGGCCTCGGCGAAGGCCTCGCCGATCACCGTCTCGTCCGGCCGGTCGGGATCGGCCAGGCGTCCGCTGCGCAGCGTCAGGGCGTTCATCGCGTCGGCGCCGTGGGCGGGCAGCGAGACCAGCCGGCCGACCACCGGTTCGGCGAAGTTCGGCAGGTCGAGCAGCGCACCCTCGAGGATGCGCGTCGACACGCGCTGCACGCCGGGGATCTCGGCCAGCTCGCGGCTCAGGGCCTCCGGCGCCCGGGTGACCTCGGCGAACACCTCGCCGAAGCGCGAGCGCTCGTAGTAGGCGACCGTGGTCTCCTCGAGGGCCTCGATGGTGGTCAGCGCCATGATCAGCAGGGCGTTGCCCGAGGCGATCACCAGCGCGATGGCGAGCACCTGGGCGCGCAGGCGCCACAGTTCGCGCAGCAGCTTGCGGTCGAGGCTGGTCATGGGGTATCCCGCCGGCTCACCACACCAGCTCGGCGGGCGAGCACCGGGCGGCGTTGGTGCGGCTGTCGACGATCTGGCCGTCGGCGAAGTGCAGCACCCGGTCGGCGACGTCGGCGATCACCGCGTTGTGGGTGATCAGCGCGGTGGTGGTGCCGAGCTCGCGGTTGACGCGCAGGATCGCCTCGAGCACCACGATGCCGGTGTCGCGGTCCAGGGCGCCGGTGGGCTCGTCGCACAGCAGCAGTTCGGGGCGCTTGGCGATGGCCCGGGCGATCGCCACCCGCTGCTGCTCGCCGCCGGAGAGCTGGGCGGGGAAGTGGTCGAGGCGCGCGCCGAGGTGGACCATCTCCAGCGCCTCCTCGGGCGTCATCGGGTCGCGGGCGATCTCGGTGACCAGCGCCACATTCTCGCGGGCGGTGAGACTGGGGATCAGGTTGTAGAACTGGAACACGAAGCCGACGTGTTCGCGGCGATAGCGGTCGAGGGCGCGCTCGCCGGCGCCAGTCAGCGGCTCGCCGTGGAAGCGGATCTCGCCCTCGGTGGGGGCGTCCAGCCCGCCGAGCAGGTTGAGCAGCGTCGACTTGCCGCTGCCCGAGGGGCCGAGCAGCACCACCAGCTCGCCGGCTGCGAGGTCGAGGTCGACGCCGCGCAGCGCGGCCACTTCGACCGTGCCCATGCGGAAGATGCGGGTCAGATGACGGGCCACGAGCACCGTCGATGGGGAAGAGGCGGGTGAGGGCGTCGGCACTCCAGGGCTCCCTGCATGGGCGGTCGTCGTGACCTCTACCGGGAGTATAGCGAGCCGGCTCCGGCGCGCCGCGCCGCGTTGCGCCGCGCCGCGCCGTGCCGGACACTGGTAGGCCTGCCGTCGAGAGCGAAGAGTCCCCATCCCATGCGTCATTCCCACGACAACGAGCCCCTGTCCGTCGGCTTCGTGCTGCTGCGGCGTTTCACCATGATGCCCTTCGCGGCCTTCGTCGACTGCCTGCGTCTGGCCGCCGACGAGGGTGATCGTTCGCGCCAGCTGCGCTGTCACTGGGTGTTCATGACCAGCGGCGGGCACGATGCCATGTCCAGCTGCGGCGCCGCCATCACGCCCTGCTCGCCGTTCCGCGATCCGAGCGACTTCGACTACATCGTGGTCATCGGCGGCGTGCAGGACGAGCACGACGCGGTGGACGAGGCGGCGCTCCATTACTTGCAGGGCGTGGCCGAGGCCGGCGTGCCGCTGGTGGGGGTATGCACCGGCGTCTTCGCGCTGATTCAGGCGGAACTGATGAACGGGCGACGCTGCTGCGTCAGCTGGTACCACCACGGCGACCTGACCCATCGCTTCCCCGACATCGAGCCGGTGGCGGATCGGCTGTTCATCGACGACGGCGACCGGCTGACCTGCGCCGGCGGCATCGCCTCGGCCGACCTGGCGGCCTATCTGGTGGAGCGCCATCTGGGCAAGGCCTGGGCGATGAAGAGCCTGCACATCATGCTGATCGACGAGGCGCGCCGCGGCGAGCATCCCCAGCCCCAGCCGGTGGTGTTCGACAAGGTGGAAGATCGCCTGGTGCGCCGCGCCATCACCATCATCGAGCAGCACCTGGGCGAGGCGATCACGGTGGACGAGCTGGCGCGGCGGGTGGGCTCGTCGCGGCGCAACATCGAGCGCAAGTTCCGCGAGGAACTGGGCATCGGGCCGCAGAAGTTCGCCCGCGACCTGCGCCTGCGCTATGGCCTGTGGCTGTTGCATTACACCGCCAAGAGCGTCACCGAGATCGGCGAGCGCTGCGGCTTTGCCGATACCGCCCACTTTTCGCGCCACTTCCGGGAGGCCTTCGGCGACACGCCCACCGCCCTGCGCAAGGCCGCCCTGCGCGGCGAGACGCCGGTGGATCCGTTCTTCCTGCATATCGCCTCCCGCGAGGGGGCGGGGGGGTAGACGCTTTCGCGCCGATGGCGCCGTCTCGTGCCAGGCGCGTGTCGCCGGCGAGACATGCACGGCACGGTATCGGGGGCCGGCGCGGCAGCGCCGGCCCCCTCGCGTTGTGAATGAATAAATACAAAAACTGCGTGAAAAATTAGTTCTTATAAATCATGTGTTTATTATTTTTGGCGGGAATGTGTCAGTAAATTTGTCGCATATGTTCAATCTTTGGATCCGCGGCTTGGCTATCAATGTCCCCAAGGTGAAACGCGCGAGAGCCCGGTGTCTCGTTCGACGACGACGGTGTCGTTTTCAGAATGCCGCGATCGCCACCATTCCTTAACGTTGTGACGCTAACCCGAGGGTGCTGACAAATGAATGACAACAATCTGACCATGACCGATCCCCAGATCGCGGCCGCCATCGGCGACGAGGTGGCGCGCCAGGAAGCCCACATCGAGCTGATCGCCTCCGAGAACTACGCCAGCCCCCAGGTGATGGCGGCTCAGGGCAGCCAGCTGACCAACAAGTACGCCGAAGGCTATCCCGGCAAGCGCTACTACGGCGGCTGCGAGCACGTCGATGTGGTCGAGCAGCTGGCCATCGAGCGCGCCTGCGCGCTGTTCGGCGCCGACTACGCCAACGTCCAGCCGCACTCCGGCGCCCAGGCCAACGCCGCGGCCTTCATGGCCATGGTCGCTCCGGGTGACACCGTGCTGGGCATGAGCCTGGCCCACGGCGGCCACCTGACCCACGGCGCCGCGCCGAACTTCTCCGGCAAGCACTACAATGCCGTGCAGTACGGCCTGAACCCGGAGACCGGCGAGATCGACTACGAGGAAGTCGAGCGCCTGGCCCACGAGCACAAGCCGAAGCTGATCATCGCCGGCTTCTCGGCCTACTCGCGCGTCGTCAACTGGCGTCGTTTCCGCGACATCGCCGACGCCGTGGGCGCCTGGCTGCTGGTCGACATGGCCCACGTCGCCGGTCTGGTCGCCGCCGGCCACTATCCGAGCCCGCTGCCCCACGCCCACGTGGTGACCACCACCACTCACAAGACCCTGCGCGGTCCGCGTGGCGGCCTGATTCTCTCCGCCAGCGGCGACGAGGCGCTGTACAAGAAGCTCAACGGCGCGGTCTTCCCGGGCCAGCAGGGCGGCCCGCTGATGCACGTCATCGCCGCCAAGGCCGTGGCCTTCCGCGAGGCCATGAGCCAGGACTTCGTGCGCTATCAGGCCCAGGTCATCGACAACGCCCAGGCCATGGCCGGCGTGTTCCTCGACCGCGGCTTCGAGGTCGTCTCCGGCGGCACCGACGATCACCTGTTCCTGGTCTCGCTGATCAAGCAGGGCGTGACCGGCAAGGACGCGGACGCCGCCCTGGGCCGTTCGCACATCACCGTCAACAAGAACGCCGTGCCCAACGATCCGCAGAGCCCGTTCGTCACCTCCGGCCTGCGCCTCGGCACCCCGGCGGTGACCACCCGCGGCTTCAACCAGGCCGACTGCGAGACCCTGGCCGGCTGGATCTGCGACATCCTCGACGTGCTGGAGAAGCAGGAAGACACCTCCGCCATCGAGGCAGAAGTCCGCGGCAAGGTGGCCGAGCTGTGTGCCCGCCATCCCGTGTATGCCAAGGCCGCGGTCGAGTCCGCCGATACCGCCACCGCGTGAGCCCGTTCCCCGCCGGTGAACCGGCGGGGCCCTTGAGGAGTAGACCCCTATGCAACGTTATTCAGGTTTCGGGCTGGTCAAGCACGCGCTGAGCCACCACGAGAACTGGCAACGCCAGTGGCGCAACCCGACGCCCAAGAAATCCTACGATGTCATCATCGTCGGCGGCGGCGGACACGGGCTGGCCACGGCCTATTACCTGGCCAAGCAGCACGGCATCACCAATGTCGCCGTGATCGAGAAGGGCTGGCTGGGCGGCGGCAACACCGCGCGTAACACCACCATCGTGCGTTCCAACTATCTGTGGGACGAGGCGGCGGCGCTCTACGAGCATTCCATGAAGCTGTGGGAAGGCCTGTCCCAGGACCTCAACTACAACGTCATGTTCTCCCAGCGCGGCGTGCTCAACCTGGGCCACACCCTGCAGGACATGCGCGACATCCAGCGCCGCGTCAACGCCAACCGCCTGAACGGCGTCGACGGCGAGGTGGTCACCCCGGAGCAGATCAAGGAGATCGAGCCGCTGCTGGACACCTCCAAGCGCGCGCGCTACCCGATCCTCGGCGCCTCCTGGCAGCCGCGCGGCGGCGTGGCCCGTCACGATGCCGTGGCCTGGGGCTTCGCCCGCGGTGCCGACGCCCTCGGCGTGGACATCCTGCAGCAGACCGAAGTTACCGGCTTCAAGATCCGCGACGGCCAGATCTTTGGGGTGCACACCAACCGCGGTGACATCGAGGCCAAGACCGTCGGCTGCGTGACCGCCGGCAACTCCGGCGTGATGGCCAAGATGGCCGGCATCAAGCTGCCGCTGGAATCGCACCCGCTGCAGGCGCTGGTCTCCGAGCCGCTCAAGCCGGTGCTCAACACCGTGACCATGTCCAACCACGTGCACGGCTACGTCAGCCAGTCGGACAAGGGCGACCTGGTCATCGGCGCCGGCATCGACGGCTATAACGGCTACGGCCAGCGCGGCAGCTACCCGACCGTCGAGCACACCCTGCAGGCGATCGTCGAGATGTTCCCGATGTTCTCGCGGGTGCGCATGAACCGTCAGTGGGGCGGCATCGTCGACACCTGCCCGGATGCCTGCCCGATCATCTCCAAGACCAAGGTCAAGGGCCTGTACTTCAACTGCGGTTGGGGCACCGGCGGCTTCAAGGCCACGCCTGGCTCGGCCAACGTGTTCGCGGCCAGCCTGGCCAAGGGCGAGATGCACCCGATCGCTGCCCCGTTCTCCATCGACCGCTTCAACACCGGAGCGCTGATCGACGAGCACGGCGCCGCCGGCGTGGCCCACTGATTTCCGCAGAGGAGAGCCGACATGTTCTATATCCATTGCCCCTACTGCGGCGAGCACCGCGAGGAAGAGGAATTCCATCCGAAGGGTGAGGCGCACATCGCCCGTCCGGCGGATCCGGAGAACTGCAGCGACGACGAATGGGGCGACTACCTGTTCTTCCGCGACAACCCCCGTGGCATCCACCACGAGCTGTGGGTGCACGCCGTCGGTTGCCGCAAGTTCTTCAACATCACGCGCCACACCGTGACCTACGAGATTCTCGAGACCTACAAGATGGGCGAGCAGCCGACGTACACCGCCGAGCACCCCGAGGGCCGGCCGTCCGCTGAAGCCGACCAGGCATCGCTTCGTGAAGGAGTCCGCGCATGAGCCAGCTCAATCGTCTCGCCCAGGGCGGCCGCATCGACCGCTCTCGTCAGCTGAGCTTCACCTTCAACGGGAAGACGTATCAGGGCCATGCCGGTGACACCCTGGCCTCCGCCCTGCTGGCCAACGGCGTCGACATCGTCAACCGCAGCTTCAAGTACTCGCGTCCCCGCGGCATCTTCGCCGCCGGCGCCGAGGAGCCGAACGCGCTGGTCCAGCTCGGTGCCACCGAAGCCGGCCAGGTGCCGAACGTGCGCGCCACCCAGCAGGCGCTGTACGACGGTCTGACCGCGCGCAGCACCAACGGCTGGCCCAACGTCCAGCGCGACCTGATGGGGCTGGTCGGCAAGCTGGGCGGCGGCTTCATGCCGCCGGGCTTCTACTACAAGACCTTCATGGCCCCGGCCTCCATGTGGATGACCTACGAGAAGTACATCCGCAAGGGCGCCGGCCTCGGTCGCAGCCCGATGGAAAGCGATCCGGACATCTACGACCACATGCACCAGCACTGCGACGTGCTGGTGGTCGGCGCCGGCCCGGCCGGCCTGGCCGCCGCCCTGGCCGCCGCCAGGAGCGGCGCGCGGGTGATCGTCGCCGACGAGCAGGAAGAGATGGGCGGCACGCTGCTCGACTCCCGCGAGCTGCTCGACGACAAGCCGGCCGACCAGTGGGTCGCCGAGACCGTCGAAGCGCTGTCCGGCATGGACAACGTCACCCTGTTGCCGCGCACCACTGCCAACGGCTATCACGATCACAACTTCGTGACCCTGCACGAGCGCCGTACCGAGCACCTGGCCGACACCGCGCCGCTCAAGGACGGCCTGCGTCAGGTCCGTTCACGCCTGCATCGCGTGCGTGCCGGCCGCGTCGTGCTGGCCACCGGCGCCCACGAGCGTCCGCTGGTCTACGGCAACAACGACGTGCCGGGCAACATGCTGGCCGGCGCCGTTTCCACCTACGTCCGCCGCTACGGCGTGGTGCCGGGCAACAAGCTGGTGTTGTCCGTCAGCAACGACCACGCCTACCGCGCCGCCCTGGACTGGGTCGAGGCCGGCCGCGAAGTGGTCGCCATCGCCGACGCCCGGGCCAACCCGGACGGTGAGCTGGTCGAGCAGGCCCGCGCCAAGGGCATCCGTATCATCGCCGGCTCCGCGGTCGTCGAGGCCAAGGGCGACTCGCGCGTCAGCGCCGCCCGCATCGCCAAGGTCGACCTCCAGGGCTTCCGCGTGGTCGGTGGCTCCGAGACCCTGAGCTGCGACACCATCGCCAGCTCCGGCGGCTACAGCCCGGTCATCCACCTGGCGTCCCACACCGGCAGCCGTCCGACCTGGAACGAGGAGCTGCTCGGCTTCGTCCCGAACACCGTGAAGGGCGTCGCCGCCGCCGGTGGCGCGCGTGGCGTCTATGCCACCGGCGCGGTGCTGGCCGACGGCGTCGAGGCCGGCCTTGACGCGGCCGCCGAGGCCGGCTTCTCCGCCGCCTCCGTGAGCCTGCCCCAGGTCGCCGAGCGCCGTGACGGCGCCGCCGTGGCGCTCTACCAGGTGCCCCACGAGAAGGCGACCCTGCGCGCGCCGAAGCAATTCGTCGACCTGCAGAACGACGTCACCGCGGCCGGCATCGAAGTGGCCACCCGCGAGGGCTTCGAGTCCATCGAGCACGTCAAGCGCTACACCGCGATGGGCTTCGGCACCGACCAGGGCAAGCTCGGCAACATCAACGGCATGGCCATCGCCGCTCGCGTCCTGGGGCGCTCGATCCCCGAGGTCGGCACCACGGTGTTCCGTCCGAACTACACCCCGGTGACCTTCGGTTCCATCGTCGGCCGCCACTGCGGCGAGCTGTTCGAGCCCGAGCGCTACACCGCCATGCATCAGTGGCACGTGGAGCAGGGCGCCGCGTTCGAGGACGTGGGCCAGTGGAAGCGCCCCTGGTACTTCCCGCGCAAGGTCAACGGTAAGGTCGAGACCATGCACGAGGCGGTCGCCCGCGAGTGCCTGGCGGTGCGCGAGAAGGTGGGCATCCTCGATGCCTCCACCCTGGGCAAGATCGACATCCAGGGCCCGGACGCGCGCGAGTTCCTGGGTCGCGTCTACACCAACAAGTGGGCCAAGCTGGCCCCCGGCCGCGTCCGCTATGGCCTGATGTGCAAGGACGACGGCATGGTGTTCGACGACGGCACCACCAGCTGCCTCGGCGACAACCACTTCCTGATGACCACCAGCACCGGCGGCGCCGCCACCGTGCTCGAGTGGCTCGAGATCTGGCACCAGACCGAGTGGCCGGAGCTGGACGTCTACTTCAACTCGGTGACCGATCACTGGGCGACCATGACCATCACCGGTCCGGAAGCGCGCAAACTGATGGAAGAGGTCACCACCGAGGTCGACCTCGACAAGGACAGCTTCAAGTTCATGGACTGGAAGGAAGGCAAGGTGGCCGGCGTGCCGGCGCGCATCTTCCGCATCTCCTTCACCGGTGAGCTGGCCTACGAGATCAACGTCCAGGCCAACTACGCCCTGCATGTCTGGGAGACGCTGTTCGCCCACGGCGACAAGTACGGCCTGACGCCGTACGGCACCGAGACCATGCACGTGCTGCGCGCCGAGAAGGGCTTCATCATCGCCGGTCAGGACACCGACGGCTCGGTGACGCCGGAAGACCTCGGCATGCACTGGGCGATCGGCTACGACAAGCCGTTCTCCTGGATCGGCAAGCGTGCCCTGACGCGTCCGGATACCTCGCGCGAGAACCGCAAGCAGATGGTCGGCCTCAAGCCGAAGGATCCGAAGGTGGTGCTGGAAGAGGGCGCGCAGATCGTGCTCGACCCGAACCACGCGATCCCGATGCCGATGGAAGGTCACGTGACCTCCAGCTACTACAGCCCGACCCTGGAATCCGGCTTCGCCCTGGCCGTGGTCAAGGGCGGTCACAAGAAGATGGGCGAGACCGTCTATCTGCCCATGGTCGACGGCCAGGTCCACGAGGCCGAGATCGTCAGCCCCATCTTCCTCGACCCCAAGGGAGAGCGTCAGAATGTCTAACGTTGCCACCTTCGATACCCACACCGAGGCCAAGATCCCGGTCGAATCGCCGCTCACCTACAGCTATCGTCGTTCGGGGGCCCCGGCCCCCACCGCCAAGAGCCGGGTGGTGATGCGCGAGAAGGCCTTCCTCGGCCACCTGGTGCTGCGCGGCGGCGCCGTGGTGCTCGACGGCGCGGTGCGCGCGGTGCTCGGCATCTCCCTGCCCGGCGAGCCCCAGGGCCTGGTCCTGGACGACGAGGGCCAACGCTCGATCCAGTGGATCTCCCCGGACGAGTGGCTGGTGATCGTGCCCGGCGGCGAGGAGTTCGAGCTCGAGAACCGCCTGCGCGCGGCGCTGGGCGACGCCCACTTCGCGATCAGCAACGTCAGCGGCGGCCAGACCCTGGTCGAGCTCGAGGGCGAGGCCGCCCGCGAGGTGCTGATGAAGTCGGTGGTCTATGACGTCCATCCGAGCCACTTCCCGGTCGGCAAGGGCGTGACCACCATCTTCGCCAAGACCACCGTGGTGCTGCGTCGTCCGAGCGAGGAGCGCTGGGAGCTGGTGGTGCGCCGCAGCTTCGCCGACTACACCTATCGCTGGCTGCTGGATGCCGGAGAAGAGTACGCTATCGGCGTCGAGCGCTGAGCGTCGCCGGTCGCAGAAGATCAGATCAGGCCGGGGCTCGCCCCGGCCTGCTTCGTCAGGAGACATCCCATGAGCCATCGTAGCGTCGGCAAGAGCGCCGATACCTGGATTCTCACTGCCCAGTGCCCCAGCCGCCTGGGTACCGTCGACGTGGTGACCCGCTTCCTGAAGGAGAGCCGCTGCTACATCACCGAGCAGCAGTCCTTCGACGATCATCACGGCGAGCGCTTCTTCATCCGCACCGAGTTCCGCCCGCTGGAGCCGGACTTCGACGCCGAGGTCTTCCAGGCCGCCTTCGCCGCCCGGGCCGCCGAGTTCGAGATGGCCTTCGAGCTGACTGCGCCGGACGCGCGGATGCCGGTGGTGATCATGGTATCCAAGGCCGATCACTGCCTCAACGACCTGCTGTATCGCTACCGTACCGGCCAGCTGCCGATCGAGATTCGCGCGGTGGTGTCCAACCACCCGGACCTCGAGCCGCTGGCCGACTGGCACGGGCTGCCGTATTACCACTTCCCGATCACCGCCGAGACCAAGGCCGAGCAGGAGGCCAAGGTCTGGCAGGTGGTCGAGGAGACCGGCGCCGAGCTGGTGATCCTGGCCCGCTACATGCAGGTGCTCTCCAGCGACATGTGCGAGAAGCTCTCCGGCCGGGCGATCAACATCCATCACTCGCTGCTGCCGGGCTTCAAGGGCGCCAAGCCCTATCACCAGGCCTTCGAGAAGGGCGTCAAGCTGGTCGGTGCCACCGCGCACTACATCAACGACGACCTAGACGAGGGGCCGATCATCACCCAGGGCGTGGAGCCGGTCGGCCACGCGGATTCGCCCGAGGACCTGGTGGCCAAGGGCCGCGACATCGAATGCCTGACCCTGGCGCGTGCGGTGGAGGCCCACGTGGCGCGTCGGGTGTTCCTGCACGGCCGGCGTACGGTGGTGTTCTCGCGCTAGTTGCCGCCTCCTCGCCGCATCCCCGCCGCCGTCCCTCCGGGCGGCGCTGCACGGCCATCGTCTCCCCGGCGATGGCCGTCGTCCTTTCCGCTCTCCTCCCGCCGCGGCCGCTCGTCACTCGTTCAATAGTCGTAGGGCGGGGGTTTCGCCTGTGCCGCCCACGATGGTGAATTGTTATATATAACAGCGTGTTACTTCGTGTAAGGGCCGTGGCGTCGAGCGATCTACGTTGAAAGTCGCTGTTGGCCGCGGCTCGCGAGGACACTACGTTTTGATGCGGAAGGTATTTCCAGAGACATGGATCCTGTTGTCCATGCCGCCGGGCCTCCAGGCCGCCGGGCGACATGGGGTGAAACCAGCCAAGACAACAACAAGCCTCCCGTCGTCGCCGCGAGCGGGGCGGGCGCAACACCAACGAGGAGTCCTCGCCATGCAAGACGACCAGCAGCCCAAGCGCACTGCGACCGACACCGTCGAATCGTCGATCACCGGTGCCGGCAATCGTCGTAACTTCCTGAAGGCCGCCGCGATCGGCTCCGCGGCGGCGGTGGCGGCCCCCTGGGTCGGCAATGTCCAGGCCCAGCAGGGCATCCGCATCCGCATGCAGTCTTCCTGGCAGCCTGGTACCACCGGCTATCGGATCTTCGAGGAGTGGGCCAAGGGAGTGGCCGAGGCCACCGGCGGAGAAGTCTCCATCGAGCCGTTCCCGGCCGGCGCCGTGGCCGGGGCCTTCGAGGTCGCCGATGCGGTGCGCAACGGCGTGCTCGACGGCCAGAACTGGTTCACCGTCTACTGGCCCGGCAAGATGCCGGCCGGTGTCTTCCTCACCGCCTATCCCATGGGGCTCTCGGTGCCCCATCAGTGGGACATCATGTTCGGCGCCTACGGCGGCTTCGGCATCGCCAAGGACCTCTATCGCAAGCAGGGCCAGGAGCTGCTGGGCTATGTCCATCACGACCTCAACCTGATCCACTCCAAGGTGCCGCTGCGCAGCTTCGACGACTTCAAGGGCGTCAAGATCCGCATGCCCGGCGGCATCGTCGCCGAGACCTTCGCCTCCATCGGCGCCCAGACCACCCTGCTGCCGGGTTCGGAGGTCTATCCGGCCCTCGAGAAAGGCACCATCGACGCCGCCGACTACACCGGCGCGGCGGTCAACTACGAGCTGGGCTTCTGGCAGGTCGCCGACTACATCATCATGGGCCCGCCCTCCACGCCCTGCCTGCACCAGGCGGTCGACCTGATGGATATCTCGGTCAACCGCCGCGTGTTCGAACGCATGTCGCCGCAGACCCAGGACCTCATGCATGACCTGGTGGCGGCCTATTCACGCGAGCACTACGCGGCGATCCAGAAGGCCAACGCCGAGGCCTGGCCCAAGTACCGCGAGAAGGGCGTGGAGATCATCCACCTGTCCGAGAATGACGCCGATCGCTTCCGCGAAGCCGCCATCCCGCTGTGGTTCAAGTGGGCCAACAAGGACCCGGATGCCGCGCGGCTGTTCAAGGCCCATCTCGACACCATGATGGATCCGGCGGTGGCGCTGATCACCGACGAGGACATCAAGGACTACGAGCTCAACGTCTAAGCATCAGCCTGCCGGGCCGGTGGTCGTCCATGGGCGGCCATCGGCCCGGTCGGTGATAGACCCGTGCATCCCGCCATTCCCCGAGTCGTTGATCCGTGGCCGTCGCCGGGAAGCGATGGCGCAACGGAGGAGTGTCCATGAACCTTGATATCGAATTCGTCCTGCCCCACTGGCTCTACTGGTCCGTGCTGGCCTTTCTGCCGCTGGTGGTGATGTTCTTCGTCGACCGCAGCTTCCGCCGCGGCGCCGTGGTCAGCGGCGGCGATACCGCCGAGGTCCCCGGCGAAGCCCCGGTGGAGCGCTACCAGCCGCCGGGTAACCTCTTCACTGCCGCCGTCGACCGGGTCTCCGGCTTCTTCGGCCGCTATGTCGCCTACTGGTCGCTGATCGCGCCTTTCGCCTTCGCCTACGAGGTGCTGGTGCGCTACGCCTTCAACTCGCCGACCAACTGGGTCCACGAGTCGATGACCCTGATGTTCGGCATGCAGTACCTGATCGCCGGGGCCTTCGCCCTGCGCGAGGGCGGTCATGTGCGGGTGGATATCCTCTACCAGCGTGCCCGTCCGCTGAACAAGGCGGCCCTGGACCTGCTGACCTCGGTGTTCTTCTTCATCTTCACCCTCGCGCTGCTGGTGACCGGCTGGAAGTTCTTCTCCCAGGCGGTCAGCGACAAGTTCTTCTTCGGCTCGAGCTACGCCAACGAGACTTCCTTCACCGAGTGGGCCATCGAGTTCTACCCGGTGAAGTTCATGCTCTTCTTCGGTGCCCTGCTGCTGCTGCTGCAAGGGGTCGCCCAGCTGATCCGTGACTTCCAGGCCTTTCGCCACCATCACGCCCGCGAGCGCCAGGGCCGCGGCTTCGCCCACCTGCTGGTGGCGCTGGGCGCGCTGCTGGCCGCCTGGGGGCTGTTCGAGATGGTCAACATCAGCGTCACCGACTATCAGAGCCTGGCCGGCAGCCTCGAGCACAGCCTCAGCGGCCTGGGCATCGGCGGCCTGACCCTGGTGATGTTCGGCACCCTGATGGTGGTGCTGGTGGCAGGCCTGCCGCTGGCCTTCGTCACCGGCGGCCTGGGGGTGACCTTCCTCTACCTGGTGGGCGACCAGCACATGCTCAACCTGATGCCGTCGCGCATCTTCCCGATGATGACCAACTATCAGCTGTCGGCCATCCCGCTGTTCATCTTCATGGCCTCGGTGCTGGAGAAGGCCGGGATCATCGAGGAGCTGTTCGACGTCGTCTACAAGTGGATGGGCGGGCTCAAGGCCGGCCTGGCCATTGCCACCATCATCGCCTCGACGCTGCTCGCGGCGATGGTCGGGGTGATCGGCGCGGCGGTGGTGACCATGGGGCTGATCGCACTGCCGGCGATGCTCAAGCGCAACTACAACCCCGAGATCGCGCTGGGGTCGATCATGGCCGGCGGCACCCTGGGGATTCTGATTCCGCCGTCGATCCTGGCCATCATCTATGGCGTCATCGCCCAGCAGTCGGTGGGCGAACTCTATCTCGGCTCGCTGATTCCCGGCCTGCTGCTGGCCGCCATGTATGCTGGCTACTGCTGGCTGCGCGGCACCCTGAACATCCGCATGGCGCCGCCGATGCCGGTGGAGGATCGCGTCGACATGAGCGAGAAGCTGCGCCTGCTGCGCAACATGCTGGCGCCCATCGTGCTGGTCATCCTGGTGCTGGGCATCATCTTCACCGGCATCGCCACCCCGGTGGAGGCGGCCGGCATCGGCACCTTCGGCGCGCTGGTGGTGGCGGCGATGCACAAGCGCCTGACCTGGGCCAACCTGCACGCCGCCTGCATGACCACTCTGGTGGCCTCGGCGATGGTGATGTGGATCATCTTCGGCGCCAGCATCTTCGTCGGCTTCTACATCCTGCAGGGCGGCCAGACCTTCGTGCAGGAGCTGATCTCCGGTGCGGGCCTCGGCCCCTACGCGGTGCTGGCGGTGATGATGGTGCTGCTGGTGGCGCTGGGCATGTTCCTCGACTGGGTGGGCATCCTGCTGCTGGCGGTGCCGATCTTCGTGCCGTTGATCCAGGGGCTGTCCTTCGACGGGGTGTTCGGGCTGCCCGGCGTGGCGCCCTCCGACGTCTCGCTGTGGTTCGGGGTCATCTACCTGGTGAACATGCAGATGTCGTTCCTGAGCCCGCCGTTCGGCTATGCGCTGTTCTACATCAAGGGCGTGTGCCCGCCGCATATCACCATGGCGCAGATCTTCCGCTCGTCCTTCCCGTTCCTGGGGCTTCAGGCGCTGGGGCTGCTGCTGGTGATCCTGTTCCCGGCGCTGGTCACCTGGTTGCCTAACCTGGCCTATGGCTGATCCGGCAGACGCCGACCCTTGACGACAACGCTCCCGCTTGGGAGCGTTGTTTTTTCAAACTGTTACACGATCATGGTGAACCCTTGGCCGAGTTCCCCGTCACAGGGGGGCAGTCAACGCATGCATGACAATGATTTTCGGAGGTATCTATGCAACGAATCACCGCCCTGTTCTCCGCCGCCCTGCTCAGCGCCGGCCTGATGAGTTCCATGGCCTATGCCCAGGACGACGCCGCTGGCGCCGCGACCCAGCAGGCCCCGGCCGAGGCACAGGCGCCGGCCCAGGACTTCTCCGACGCCCAGCTGCAGAAGTTTGCCGATGCCTCCGAGCAGATCGCGATGATTTCTCAGGATTACACCCAGCAGCTGCAGAACGCCGAGGGCGATGAGGCCAAGCAGCAGGTGCGCCAGGAGGCCAACGACAAGATGGTCGACGCGGTGAAGAACAGCGGCCTCGAGGTAGAGACCTTCAACGCCATCGGCAAGGCGATCCAGCAGGATCCCGAGCTGATGCAGCGCGTCCAGGGCATGGCGCAGGGCAACGGCGAATCCGCTTCCTAATCCTGTCATCCCGCTAGATCCCTGTGCGATGAAAGGCCACCCCACGGGGTGGCCTTTCTGCGTTCGGGAGCGGCGTTCCTTTCCGTGACGGCAACGCTTTACACCGCCCCTGGCCCCTTTCAGACTTGAGGCATCTCTCAACCACCGAGCGGGCACCTGGCCATGGATGTGGAACTGCTGGAAATCCGTCAGCATCTGGGGCGCTTCCCGCCCTTCGAGACGCTCTCCGACGAGCTGCTGGACGAGGTGGCGAGCCAGGTCGAGGTGGCCTACTTCAAGGCCGACACCGATATCCTGACCCTCGACCAGGAGCTCCACGAGCTGTGCTATATCCGCAGCGGCGCCGTGGAGGTCTATCGACGCGGCGGCGAACTCTACAACCGCCGGGGGGAGGGCGAGATCTTCGGCCAGTTCAGCCTGCTGCGGAACAACCGGGTCCGCTATCCGGTGCGGACCATGGAAGACTCGCTGATCTACTTCATTCCCGAGTCGGTCTTCCATCACCTGTGCGAGGTCGACGACGACTTCGCCGACTTCGTCGAGCTTTCTCGCCCGCGGCTCGAGAGCGTGGTCGAGGAGCAGAAGAAGAACAACGACATGATGATCACCCGGGTGCGCAAGCTGGTCACGCGCTATCCGCTGATGGTCGAGGCCTCGACCAGCGTCCAGGAGGCCGCCAGCCAGATCACCGATTTCCAGGCCTCGGCGGTGCTGGTGCTGGATACGCCCACCGAGGACGACAATCCGCGCTACTCCTTCGTCGACAGCGAGGAGCGATCCTGGCAGCTGCGCGGCATTCTCACCGACAGCGACTTTCGCACCCGGGTGGTGGCGGAGGGGCTGTCGCCGGACACGCCGGTCGGCGACGTCGTGGCCGGGAACGTCATCGCGATCCAGTCCGACGAGTCGGTGCAGGAGGCGATGCTGATCATGCTGCGCCACAACATCCATCACCTGCCGGTCATGTATCGCCGCCGACCGGTGGGCATCGTGCACCTGTCGGACATCATCCGCTACGAGACCCAGAGCAGCCTCTATCTGGTCAGCAACATCTATCACCAGCCCAGCGCCGAGGGCCTGGCCCGTCTGGCGCCGGACGTGCGGGCGGCCTTCGTGCGCATGGTCGAGGAGGGCGCCGACTCGCGCATGCTGGGCAGCGCCCTGTCGACCATCGGACGCAGCTTCACCCGCCGCCTGCTGGAGCTGGGCGAGGAGCGCCTGGGGCCGCCGCCGGTGCCCTACTGCTTCATGGCGCTGGGCTCCATGGCGCGCAACGAGCAGTCGATCTCCACCGACCAGGACAACGCCCTGGTGCTGTCAGACGACTTCGACCCCGAGCAGCACGATGCCTACTTCCTCGCGCTGGCCCAGTTCGTCAGCGACGGCCTGGATGCCTGCGGCTACCCCTACTGCAAGGGCGACATCATGGCTACCAACAAGAGCTGGCGGCAGCCGTTGTCGGTGTGGAAACGCTACTTCAGCGAGTGGATCGCCGACCCGAGCCCGGAGCGGCTGCTGCACAGCTCGATCTTCTTCGATCTCGACGCCGTTTACGGGGAGCACGTGCTGGTGGAGCAGCTCCAGGACCTGGTGGCCCAGCAGGCCGCACGGCATCCGCGCTTCCTGGCGGCGATGGCGCGCAATGCCCTCAACCGCACACCGCCGCTGGGCTTCTTCCGCACCTTCGTGATGGAGAAGGACGGCAAGCACAACAACTCGATCAACCTGAAGCGCCGCGGTACCGCGCCGATGGTCGACCTGATCCGGGTGCACGCCCTAGCCTGCGGCTCCAGCGCCCAGAACAGCTTCGACCGCCTCGACGACATCGACCGCACCCAGCTGCTGGCGCCCGGGGTCAGCGACCGGCTGCGCTATGCCCTGGAGTTCCTGTCGATGTCGCGTATCCACCACCAGGTGATCGACATCCAGCACGACCAGACGCCGGACAACAACATCGAGCCGGAGAACGTCTCGAGCAGCGAGCGTCATCACCTCAAGGATGCCTTCCAGGCGCTGAGTCACGCCCAGAAGTTCCTCAAGTTCCGCTACCCGATGCCCGCCCGGGGCAAGTGAGCGAGGTGCAGGGATGCTGATGCGACGCAGGACCCAGATTCCCGACTGGACGAGCTACCTGGCGAGCCGCGCCGAGCTGGCCCGAGACGCGCGCCTGGCGCGCTTCTTCGCCGCGGGCGCCCCGGCCCCGGAAACGCCGATCGGCGAGGCCCCGCTGGTGGCGCTGGACATGGAGACCACCGGCCTCGATGCCCGACGCAACTCCATCGTCAGCATCGGGCTGGTGCCCTTCACCCTAGGGCGCGTCTTGCCGGGCCGGAGCCGCTACTGGATCGTGCGACCGCGGCGCACGCTCAGCGCCGAGTCGGTGACCTTCCATCACATTACCCATGCCGATATCGCCGAGGCCCCGGAGCTGGACGACATCCTGGGCGAGCTGCTCGAGGCCCTGGCCGGGCGACTGGCGGTGGTGCACTACCGGCATATCGAGCGCCCCTTCCTCGACGTGGCGGTCAAGGCGCGGCTGGGGGAGGGCGTGGTCTACCCGATGATCGACACCATGTCGCTCGAGGCGCGTATCCACCGCCAGTCGATGGTGGCGCGCTTCAAGCGCTGGATCGGACATCCGCCGGCGTCGATTCGGCTGTTCGACAGCCGCGCGCGCTATGGCCTGCCGCCGTACCAGGGGCACCACGCCCTGACGGATGCGCTGGCCACTGCGGAGCTGCTGCAGGCGCAGATCGCCCATCATTACAGCCCCGAGACGCCGGTGGGGACGCTCTGGAGCTGATGCTGGACCCGCAGGAACGCGTCTTCTCGTCGAGTGCCGGGGGGGGGGAAGCGGCGCGAGGGGGTTTTTTGGACCAGGGATGGGTTCATCGCGCCCTCGCGACGTCGGCATGGCACCTGCCCCGGCTAGTAATCGATGCCGCGCCGCGCCTCCAGGCCTGCATTGAAGGCGTGGCGCACCTCCGCCATCTCGGTGATGGTGTCGGCCATCTCGCGTAGCTCGCGGTGGGCGTTGCGTCCGGTGACGATCACCGTCTGCTCGACGGGGCGATTTTCCAGCGCCTGCCTGACTGTGGTGATGTCCAGATAGCCGAACTTGAGCATGTAGGTGATCTCGTCGAGCACCACCAAGTAGACCTCGGGGTCGGCGAGCATCTTCTCGGCGTCGGCCCACACCGTGCGGCAGGCTTCGGTGTCGCTCTCGCGGTTCTGGGTTTCCCAGGTGAAGCCGGTGGCCATGATCGCCACCTCCAGGTGGGGGTCGTCCTCGAGCCGGTTGCGCTCGCCGCACTCCCACTGGCCCTTGATGAACTGCACCACGCCGACCTTGTAGCCGTAGCCCAGCGCGCGGGTCACGGTCCCCCAGGCGGCGGTGGTCTTGCCCTTGCCGTTGCCGGTGAACACCAGCAGCTGGCCGCGCCGTTCATCGGCCGCGGCGACCTTTTCGTCGACGCGGGACTTGAGGGTCTGCATGGCCTTGCGGTGGCGGTCGTCACGCTCGCTCATCTCGGCTCCTGTGCGTATCGAGGTGGGGAGGGAAGCCTACCCCAGGCGGCGGGTGGCGTCAGCCGCTGGTGCGCCCCGCTTGAGCCGACTATGTCGAGGTGTGGTCGCAGACTGAAAAGATTTCATCGCTGATGCCAAAGACAGCATCCTCCATGGCGCTCAGAATCCTCGAGTAGTGCTTCTGGAAGCCCCGTCATGTCCGCGATCCTTCGCCCCGCGACCGCCGCCGATCTCGCCGCGCTGCATGCCCTGGAGCAGCTGGCCTTCAGCGGTGACCGCTTCACCCGTCGCCAGCTCTGGCACCTGCTCAACCGCGCCCATGCCCTGACGCTGTTGGCCGAGGACGGCACGGGCCGGCTGCTCGGCTACGGTACCCTGCTGTTTCGCCAGGGCAGCGACCGGGCGCGGCTCTACTCGTTCTGCGTGCATCCCGAGGCGCGCGGCGTCGGCCTCGGTCGTCGCATGCTCGAATGGCTGGAGGCCGAGGCCTGGGAGCGGGGCGGCGACTGGCTGGTGCTCGAGGTGCGCGTCGACAATCACGCCGCGCTGGCGCTCTACCGGGGCACGGGCTTCGCGCCGAGCGAATGGATGGCCGACTACTACGAGGACGGTTGTGCCGCCTGGCGCATGAGCAAGGCGTTGACGCCGCTAATCGCCGGCGCCGAGGCCCGGGCCGGCTAGATGTGGGCGGCCCCTGGCGCTTAGAATGGCGCCATCGTCCATCATCGGGAATTCACCATGCCCTCCTTCGATATCGTCTCCGAGTTCGACAAGCACGAGGCGAGCAACGCCGTCGACCAGGCCAACCGCGAGCTGCAGAGCCGCTTCGACTTCAAGGGCGTGACCGCTTCCTTCGCGCTCGAGGGCGAGACCGTCAGCCTCGAGGCCGAGGTCGACTTTCAGCTGCGTCAGATGCTCGACATGCTGCGCAACAAGCTGATCGGACGCGGCATCGATCCGCGTTGCCTGGAGGTCGACGAGCCCGAGCTCTCCGGCGTGCGTGCCCGCCAGACCGTGCGCCTCAAGCAGGGGCTCGAGCAGAAGGAGGCCAAGGACATCGTCAAGCGCATCAAGGACACCAAGCTCAAGGTCCAGGCCCAGATCCAGGGCGAGAAGGTGCGCGTCACCGGCAAGAAGCGCGACGACCTGCAGCAGGTCATGGCCCTGCTCAAGGGCGAGGACGGTCCCGACCTGGCGCTGCAGTTCGACAACTTCCGCGACTGAGCCCGCCGTTCGCCGCCATCGCCCGGCGCTGTTGTCCTCATTGGCGATGGCGATTGGCAGCGGAGAGCGGCTTGGGCTTCAATATGCCCAAGCCCTGACGCCAAAGGAGTGAGCGCTCGATGTCACCTGCGCGCCGCATCGTTTACCTGACCATTGCCGGGACCAGCTTCGCCCTGGGCGTGATCGGCGCCTTCCTGCCGCTGATGCCCACCACCTGCTTCATGTTGGTGGCGGTGTGGGCGGCCTCCAAGGGCTCGCCGCGCTTCGCCGGCTGGATTCGCTCGCACCCGCGCTTCGGGGCCACCATCGTGGCCTGGGAATCCGAGCGGGCCATTCCCCGCCATGCCAAGTGGACCGCCGGCGTCATGCTGCTGATCTCGATGGTGATCCTGGCCTTCGTCATCGGCTTGCTGTGGCTGAAGCTGGCGCTGATCCTTGGCCTGGCCGCGCTCACCGGCTGGATCCTGACGCGCCCGGAGCCGGTCGCCGATTCCTGACGCGTCCGACGAGCCGCGTCGCCGTCGAACGCATCGAGGTTGATGGTGCACTTTGAGGTCGAGGCTGGGAGCGCCGTACAATGGTTGGCAATCTTCACAGGAGCCAGCCTCGATGTCCGAACCCCAGCCGATCTATCTGAGCGATTATCGTCCTCCCGCCTACCGCGTCACCCACACCGAGCTGACCTTCGATCTGGACCCCGCGGCCACCCGCGTCAAGGCGCGCCTGCACCTGGAACGTCATCCCCAGCGCGAGGCCGGCGAGCCGCTGGAACTGGACGGCGAGCAGCTCTCGCTCAAGACCATCGCCATCGATGGCCAGCCGCTGGGCGACGACGAATACACCCTGACCGAGCAGGGCCTGCGCATCGAGCGCGCACCGGCGCGCTTCCTGCTGGACACCGAGGTGGAAATCGCCCCCGAGGCCAACACCGCCCTGGAGGGGCTCTACCAGTCCGGCGGCATGTTCTGCACCCAGTGCGAGGCCGAGGGCTTCCGGCGCATCACCTTCTATCCCGATCGCCCCGACGTCATGGCGACCTTCTCCACCACCGTGATCGGCCGCGCCGACCGCGAGCCGGTGCTGCTGTCCAATGGCAACCCGGTGGAGCGCGGCGAGCTGCCGAACGGCCGCCACTTCGTCACCTGGGAAGATCCGCATCCCAAGCCCTGCTACCTGTTCGCGCTGGTGGCCGGCGACCTAGAGAAGGTCGAGGACCGCTTCACCACCATGAGCGGCCGCGAGGTGACGCTGCAGATCTGGGTCGAGCAAGAGAACCTCGGCAAGACCGACCACGCCATGGCTTCGCTCAAGCGCGCCATGCGCTGGGACGAGGAGACCTACGGCCGCGAGTACGATCTCGACCTGTTCATGATCGTGGCGGTCAACGACTTCAACATGGGCGCCATGGAGAACAAGGGGCTCAACATCTTCAACTCGGCGGCGGTGCTGACCCATCCCGACACCGCCACCGATGCCGCCTTCCAACGCGTCGAGGGCATCGTCGCCCACGAGTACTTCCACAACTGGTCCGGCAACCGCGTCACCTGCCGCGACTGGTTCCAGCTGTCGCTGAAGGAGGGCTTCACCGTCTTCCGCGACCAGACCTTCAGCGCCGACATCAACTCCGCCCCGGTCAAACGCATCGAGGAAGTGTCCTTCTTCCGTACCGCCCAGTTCGCCGAGGACGCCGGCCCCACCGCGCACCCCGTGCGGCCTGACCACTACATCGAGATCGGCAACTTCTACACCCTGACCATCTATGAGAAGGGCGCCGAGATCGTGCGCATGCTGCGTAACCTGGTGGGCTGGGAGGCCTTCCGCCGCGGCAGCGACCTGTACTTCTCGCGCTTCGACGGCCAGGCGGTGACCATCGAGGACTTCGTGGCCTGCATGGCCGAGGCCTCCGGCCAGGATCTCGACCAGTTCATGCGCTGGTACTCCCAGGCCGGCACCCCGGAGATCGACGCCCACGGCGAGTACGACTACGCCAACGGCGCCTATCGCCTGCTGCTGCGTCAGCGCACCCCGGCCACGCCGGGCCAGCCCGACAAGCAGCCGCTGCACATTCCCATGCGCCTGGGTCTGGTCGGCACCAAGAGCGGCCGCGACCTGCCGCTGACCCTGGACGGCGAGTCGCTCGGTACCGACGGCGTGATCCATCTGAGCGAGGAAGAGCAGGAGTTCCTGTTCACCGACGTGGAGGAGGCGCCGGTACCGTCGCTGGCGCGCGGCTTCTCGGCCCCGGCCAAGCTGCACTTCCCCTATTCCCGCGAGGACCTGGCCTTCCTGCAGACCCACGACAGCGACGGCTTCAACCGCTGGGACGCCGGCCAGCGCCTGTCTCTGCTGGCCCTGGACGACCTGATCGCCGCCCACCGCAATGGCGTCGAGAAGGTGATGGATCCGCGAGTGGTGGAAGCCTTCCGCGCGCTGCTGAACGGCGAGACCGACGACAAGGCGGTGCTGGCCGAGATGCTGACGCTGCCCTCCGAGGCCTACATCGCCGAGCAGCAACCGCTGGTCGACGTGGATGCCATCCATGCCGCCCGCCAGTTCGTGAAGCAGTCTCTGGCCACGGCCCTGCGCGATGACTTCCGTCGCGTCTACGAGGAGAACGTCAGCGACGCGCCCTACGCGCCGGAGCCCGAACAGATCGCCGCGCGCAGCCTCAAGAACGTGGCGCTGTCATACCTGGTCAGCATCGAGGACGAGGAGGGCCTCGAGCTGGCACGTCGCCAGTTCGAGGCCGGCCACAACATGACCGACGTGCGTGCCGCCCTGACGCTGCTGGTGCACTCCAGCCGCGACGAGCTGGCCGATCCGGCACTGCGTGCCTTCGGCGAGAAGTGGGCTCATGACCCGCTGGTCATGGACCAGTGGTTCGGCATCCAGGTCACCCGTCCGCAGGCCGACGCCCTGGACCGGGTCAAGTTCCTGATGGATCACCCGGCCTTCTCGCTGACCAACCCCAACAAGGTGCGTGCGCTGATCGGCGCCTTCGCCGGCCAGAACCGGGTCAACTTCCACCGCCTCGACGGTGAGGGCTACAAGCTGCTGGCCGACGTGGTCATCGAGCTCAACCGCCTGAACCCCGAGATCGCTTCGCGGCTGGTGACCCCTCTGACTCGCTGGCAGCGCTTCGACGAGGCCCGTCAGGCACTGATGAAGGGCGAGCTCGAGCGCATTCGCGAAGAAAAACTCTCGCCGAACGTGTATGAGGTGATCGAGAAGGCGCTGGCCTGATTGACGCGGCCACGGCCAGACGAAAGACGCCGCCCGGAAGGGCGGCGTCTTTGTTTAATCAGCAAGAACTGAACTGGGCGTGTAGGCTGTGCGTCGTGAGCGAGGATAGGTGGGGGCGCCTAGCCTGGTCACCGCCGGAGCGGAGCTACCGGAGTGTAGCCTGCTACATGAGGATAGCGACGGTCCGACGCTTCGGCACCGCCGGTGGCCAAGATATCGAGCGCAGCAGCTCAGCCACCGCCCAGCTAGCTGATCAGCCAGCTCAGCACGCTCACCCCCAGCAGCACCCAGATCAGGGTGGCGACCACGGCTCGCCGTCGCAGGGCGGCGAAGGCCTTCCACAGCAGCCACAGGCCGAGCACCAGCACCAGCAGACTGAGCAGGTTGGCGGGGATGCCGAGCGCCCCGGCGACGCCGCCAATCAGGCTGCCGGCGGCGTCGTCCAGGCCGTTCAGGCCGGCGCTGAGCGCATCGACGATGAAGCGGATGACGTGGCCGATGAACTGGCCGATGGCGGTGAAGAAGTCGTTCATGCGCGGGCAATCTCGGGAAAAGGGGCGTCGGGGCGCGGCGCCATGGTAGCACGCCCGCCGGGACGGGCGCGGCAATTCGGGCGGTGCTCTAGCCCAGCAGGCTGGTGCGCGAGGCCAGCCCGGCTTCCTCGGCGGCGCTGTCGGCCAGTGCGCGGCCGGCCTCGTCGTAGACGTGGAAGACGGCGCTGGCGCCGAGCTCGCGGATCGGCTCGATCTCCTCGGGGTATTCCACCACCGCGGTGATGCGCCCGGGAAAGTGGCGCGAACGCAGCTGCCGCAGGGCGGCCAGGTTACCGGCGTGGTGCGGCATGGCCAGCACCACCAGGCGCACCTCGGACGACATCAGCAACTTGTCCCAGAACTCCGAGTCCACGGCGTCGCCCTCGACGACGTTGAAGCCCATGGCGGTGAGGCGTTCGATGCTCTTGGGATTGCTGTCGATGCCCAGCACCTGCAGGCCGTATTCCTTCTGCAGCCGCCGGTAGACGCCCTTGCCGATGCGGCCCATGCCCAGCACCACCGCCTCGGCGTCGCCGACCTCGATGGGGCGGTCGCTGGGCGTCAGGTCATGCTCGTCGATCTCGGGCAGGCGCGGCTCCAGCCAGCGATAGAAGCGTTCGCCGACGCCGTTGACCACCGCCGAGGCGGCGAAGCTCAGCGCCACCGCCAGCGACAGCACCACCAGGAAGCTCTCCGGCAGCCAGCCCTTGGCGGTGGCGATGGCGCCGACGATCAGCCCGAACTCCGAGTAGTTGGTCAGGCTCAGGGCGGTCAGCACCGAGGTGCGGTGGCGCATGCGGAAGCGCATGAACACCAGCTGATAAAGCAGGCCCTTGAGCGGCAGCGCCAGCACCAGCAGCAGGGCGGCGCCGAGCAGCGCCCAGCTGGGCATGGCCGTCAGTCCCAGGCTGAGGAAGAAGCCCACCAGCAGCAGCTCCTTGAGGCTGAACATCGAACGCGCCAGGGCCTGGGCGGCGGGGTGGGGCGCCAGCAGCAGGCCGATGACCAGGGCGCCTAGATCGCCTTTGAGCCCCACCGCCGAGAACAGCGCATAGCCCAGCACCAGCGCCAGCAGCATGCCGAACAGCATCTGCATCTCGCCGTGGCCGAGGCGGTCGAGCAGCGCACGCAACGCCGGGGCCAGCGGGATCAGCAGCAGCAGCCCCAGCGCCCAGGGGCTCGGCAGGCTGCCGTTGGAGGCGGTGAGGAAGACGACGGCGAAGATGTCCTGCATGATCAGCACGCCGATGGCCAGGCGGCCGTAGGCGGTTTGGCTCTCGCTGCGCTTCTCCAGCACCTTGACCACGAACACCGTGCTGGAGAACGACAGCGCGAAGCCCAGCAGGGCCAGGGTCGGCCAGCCGGCCTCGGCCAGCAGCGGCAGGCCGAGTCCCTTCAGCAGCCCGAGCAGCGCCACCATGGCCAGGCTGGAGATCAGCATGTGTAGCGTGGCGCCGCCCCAGACGTCGCGCCGCAGCAGGGTGCGCACGTCGAGCTTGAGGCCGATGCTGAACAGCAGCAGGGTGACGCCGACATTGGCCACCAGCTCGAGCAACGGGGTGGAGGAAAACCCCAGTGCGTTGAGCACGAACCCGCCGGCCAGGAAGCCCACCAGGGGCGGCAGGCGCAGGCACATGGCGGCGAGGCCGCCGAGGAAGGCTGCCAGGAGGTAGGCCGGTGCGATCATGACAACTCCCTGTGTCGTGAGGGTCGAAGGGTACCGAGAGAAGACAGATAGTGTAAGGACGTCATAGAGTGAATGGGATTCATCCATCGAGCATGCCGGCCGCGCGTGAAATGGCCATGACGAGGATCAAGGAGAAGGAACGTGAGACCATGGTAACGCTGATCCTAAACGGCAAGTCGGCGCAGCTGCCGGCGGTCCGCCAGGCGGTCAATGCCTGTCGGGAGGCCGGTGCCGAGCTCGAGGTGAAGGTCACCTGGGAGGCGGGCGACGCCGCCCGCATGGCCGAACAGGCGGGGCGCGACGGCGTCGGGCGGGTCATCGTCGGCGGCGGCGACGGCTCGATCAACGAGGCGGTCAACGGCCTGATGCGGCTGCCGGCCGAGCGGCGTCCGGGGCTCGGCCTGCTGCCGCTGGGCAGCGCCAACGACCTGGCCAGCGCCCTGGGGCTGGCCCTGGAGCCTTTGGCCGCGCTGAAGGCGGCGCTGTCGCTGCCGCTGCATGCGGTGGACGTGCCTCGGCTCGATGACCAGTACTTCCTCAACATGGCCACCGGCGGCTTCGGCGCCGAGATCACCTCCTCGACGCCCAAGAGCCTGAAGCGGCTGCTGGGCGGCGGCGCCTACTCGCTGATCGGCGCGCTGAAGGCCTGGCAGTATCGGCCCTATCCAGCGCGGCTGTGCTGGGCGGAAGGTCAGCGCGAGGCGTCGCTGTTCGTGCTGGCGCTGGGCAACGGCACCCGCTCCGGCGGCGGCCAGCATCTGACCCCGGAGGCGCGCATCGACGATGGCCTGCTGGACGTGCTGATCCTGCGTGACTTCGCCTCGCTGCGCGACATGGCGGCGATGCGCCGCGAGCTGCAGCGCCGGCCGCGGGAGGGCACCTTCGTCGAGGCCTTCCGTACCGCCTGGCTCAGCGTCGAGGCCCATGGTGACCTGCCGCTGACCCTCGACGGCGAGCCCTGCCATCGCCGCGCCTTCCGGGTCGAGGTCACGCCGGGCGCGCTGTCGCTGGCGCTGCCGGACGACTGCCCGCTGCTGTCGGCGCCGGTGACTGGCCAGCCGGCGACGGCCGCGGCATCATGAAACCCTTCTGGCTCACGGAGGTGCATCCATGTTGACTCCCTTTCATCTTGCCATGCCGGTGCGCGACCTGGACGAGGCACGGCGCTTCTACGGCGAACTGCTGGGCTGCCCCGAGGGGCGCAGCAGCGAGACCTGGATCGACTTCAACCTCTACGGCCACCAGTTCGTCTGCCATCTCGACCCTTCTCTCGGCGAGTCGCCGCGAGAGACCCATCGCAATCCGGTGGACGGCCACGGCGTGCCGGTGCCGCACTTCGGCGTGGTGCTGGAGATGGACGACTGGGAGGCGCTGGTCGACCGGCTCACCGCCGCCGGCGTCCGCTTCGAGATCGAGCCCTACGTGCGCTTCGCCGGCGAGCCGGGGGAGCAGGCCACGATGTTCTTCCGCGATCCCAGCGGCAATGCCATCGAGTTCAAGGCCTTCCGCGATATCGACGGCCAGCTGTTCGCGCGCTGACGCGCCTTGCGGCGCCGGGTCCCCTTTGGTGCAATGACACGACACCCATTTATGAGAAGGAAGGCCATGATCCCCTGGAAACCGCTCGTCCTGGCGGTCACGCTCGCCCTGGCAGGCTGTGGCAACGACGAGGGCGAACCGAGCGGCGAGACCGCGCCCGCCGGCGACACGACGAGCGCGGCGCCCGTTGCTGATGAGGGGAACGCCTCTCAGGCCGCCGCCACGGCGGAACCGAGCCAGAGCGACCAAGCCGAGGCGGCGTCCGGCGCCGATGCGTCCGTCGAGGCAGACATGCCTGCCGGGGACGCGTCGGCCACGCCGGATGCCGCGGCCGAGGAGGCCGCGCCGGCCGGCGTGCCCGAGACTGCCGACGCCGTGCCCTCGGGCGAGATGGCGCCACCCTCCGAGCAGGAAACCGATGCCGAGGTCGAGCAGATCCTGCAGGACACCGAGCGTCGCTTCGAGGAGGCCAAGCAGAACATCGACAGCCAGTACGAGGAAGTGTCGCGGCAGGCACCCGACGAGGTGTCATCAGGCGAAGCGTCGCCCGGCGAGACGTTGCCCGGCGAGACGTCGCTGCCGGAGACGGACGCGACGGAGGCGAGCCCGCTGGACGATGCCCTCGGGACCGAGCCGATGTCGACCGACGGCCTCGCGCCGAGCTCCGACCCCGAGGTCGAGGCGATTCTGCAGGAGACGGAGCGCCGCTTCGAGGAGGCCAGCCGCAAGATCGACGAGCAGTTCGAGCAGGCCGAGCAGGGCGTGCCCAGCGAGATCCGTGAATCGACTCGTGTGCCGCAGGAGGAGGGTGCAGTCGCCGATGGCGAGACCTCCGGCAGCGACTCGCCCTGATCGGGGCCACGAAAAAGGCCCGCCGTAAGGCGGGCCTTCTTCTTATCGACCCGCCGGCGATACCGACGGGTCGATCGTCGTGTCGGTCGAGATTACTCGGCGACGCGAACGTTGGAGGCCTGAAGGCCTTTCTTTCCCTGAGTCACTTCGAAGGAGACCTTCTGGCCGTCCTGCAGGGACTTGAAGCCTTCAGCCTGGATTTCGGAGAAGTGGACGAACAGGTCATCGCCGCCGTCTTCCGGAGAGATGAAGCCGTAGCCCTTGGTGTCGTTGAACCACTTGACAGTGCCAGTTGCCATTGTCGATTTCCTTAACTAGCTAATATATGATGCTGGGCCGTGTTGGCCGCCAGTGCGGCACGAGCCCGTCTTGCGTGGGCAGACAAAGAAGAAGTGCGCACCGGGTGCATCGAAAGGAATCGAAGTACAACTGACGACTTTCTACTTGCTAACCTACGCAGCGGATAGTGCATCAGCACCAGGGTTGCGTCAACATCGTGGCGCAGTGAAACTGGTGCCTCCGCCCGCTAGGTCAATGTAGCCACTCCCTTCTCCGGCGTCCAGCGACCTCAAGGGCATCGACGAGACTTTTCCATGGAACACACACGTATCGCGTCCCAGGATACCCACAGCAAGGTGATCGGCTATCTGCTGTGGCTGTTCGGCTTCCTCGGCGCGCACCGCTTCTACTACGGCAAGCCGGTCACCGGCACGATCTGGTTCTTCACCTTCGGACTGCTGGGCATCGGCTGGCTGATCGATCTGTTCCTGATCCCGTCCATGGATCGCCAGGCCGATCTGCGCTTCCAGGCCGGGCCGACCAACTACACCCTGGCCTGGCTGCTGCTCACCTTCCTCGGCGTCTTCGGCGTGCACCGACTCTATCTCGGCAAGTGGATCACCGGCCTGATCTACCTGTGCACCTTCGGACTGTTCGGACTGGGCGTGCTCTACGATTTCTGGACGCTCAACGACCAGATATCGATGCGCCACGCCAAGCGCGGCGTGTTCGGCGGCTGAGGGCGGCATGATGTGGTTCGACGCGCAATTCTGGCCCTTTCTGGTGGCCATCACCCTGCTCAGCATCACGCCGGGGGTAGACACCCTGCTGGTGATCCGCAACACCGCCCGAGGCGGCCTGCGGGACGGCGTGCTGACCAGCCTGGCCATCTGCGCCGGGCTGTTCGTGCATGCCACCGTCTCGGCGCTGGGCATCTCGCTGATCCTGCTGCAGTCGGCCTGGGCCTTCGGCGTGCTCAAGCTGGCCGGCGCCGCCTACCTGATCTGGCTGGGCATCGCCAGCCTGGGCGCGGCGCGGCGCGGTCAGGGGCTGCCGGTCGGAGCGGTCGACGGCGAGCGGCGGCGAGTATCGGCCTGGCGGCCGCTGCGCGAAGGGCTACTGTCCAACGTGCTCAACCCCAAGACGGTGGTCTTCTACATGGCCTTCCTGCCGCAGTTCATCGCCCCCGGCGATCCGGCCCTGGCCAAGTCGCTGTGGCTCGCCGGCGTGCACTTCGTGATCGCCAACGTGTGGCAGATCGCCGTGGTACTGCTGGTCGGCCGCGCCGGCCGCTGGCTGGCGAGCCCGGCGCTGTCGCGCTGGCTCAACGGCCTCACCGGTGGCGTGCTGGTGGCCTTCGGCGCCAAGCTGGCGCTGACCAGGGCGCCGGCGTAAGTGAGGAGTGAGAGGTAAGGAGTGAGAGGTAAGGAGTGAGAGGTAAGGAGAAGGCGGAAGCCTTGCCTTTGTTCCTAACACCTCACCCCCTGTTCACCTCGCGCCTCGCGCCTCGCACCTCGCCCCTCACACCTCGCCCCTCACACCTCGCCCCTCACCATCTACCTCCTGGCCAGCAGCGAGCCGTTGTACTCGCCGCTGCGCTCCGCCTCGGTCAGCAGCGACACGCCGCGGGCGTCGCCGCCGTTGGCCAGGCTCTCGAAGATCACCCGGTAGGCCAGCACTGCCTGCACGTAGTGGCGCGTCTCGCGGAACGGGATCGACTCGACGAACAGGTCGAACTGCTGGGGCGCGTCGCGGAGCCAGCGGTCGACCCGACGCGGGCCGGCGTTGTAGGCCGCCGTGGCGGCCAGGCGGTTGCCGCGATAGCGTTCCAGCATCTCGCCGATATAGGCGCTGCCCAGGCGGATATTGGTCGAGGGCTCGAGCAGCCCGAAGCGGCCCGGGTCCGCGATGCCGAGCTGGCGGCTGACCTGGGTGGCGGTGCCCGGCATCAGCTGCATCAGGCCTCGGGCGCCGACCGGCGACAGGGCGTCGGGGTTATAGGCGCTCTCGCGGCGAGCGATGCCCATCAGCAGGTAGGGGTCGACGTCGTTGACGCGGCCCCAGCGCAGGAAATCGTCGCGGTAGGCTTCGGGGAAGCGCCATTCGAGGGCGTCCCACAGCCGGGCGGCGATGGTGGTCTGTACCAGCCGGGCGGGCCAGCCGCGGCGCGCCGCGTAGTCGGCCATGGCCATGGCCTGCTGGGGCATGGCGCGGGCGGCGGCGGCGTACCACTCGCTGCTGGCCAGTCCCGGCTCGTCGATGCGCAGCAGCGCCTCGGCGCGGCGTACCGCCGGCAGGCGGCCGATCTCGCGGCGACGGGCCTCGTCGACCGAGGTGTCGGCCTGGTTCAGGGCGTAGGGCTGGCCGAGGTGATCGGCGGCGGCGAAGCCGTAGAAGCTGCGCTGATCGGCGGCGCGGGCGTAGGCCGCTTTCGCGCCCGCGGCGTCGCCGAGCTGTTCCTTGGCGCGCGCCTGCCAGTACTGCCAGCGGGCCTCGCTGGCCTCTTCCGCGGGCAGGCGGCCGGCCCAGTCCAGCACGCCGGCCCAGTCGCGATCGGCCAGGGCGACCCGGATGCGCAGCACGGTGAGGTCGGTGTCGTCGAGGCGCGGCAGCACGCCGTCGACCCAGCCGCGGTTGGGCGCGACGTCGCGCACCAGCGAGTAGAAGGCCAGGTCGTGTTCGATGGCGTGGCGATGGGCGTCGTCGATGGCCAACCGCGACGACAGCTGCTGCCAGGCTGCCAGCGCCGCCTCGGTGTCGGCGCGGGTGTAGTCATGCATGGCGGCGGCGAACAGCGCGCCGCTGCCGCGACAGCCCGGGCCGATGCAGCTCGGCACTCGGGTGATCGCCGAGATGTCGTCGTCGATACGTTCCAGGGCGGCGCGGGCGCCGCGCCAGTCGTCGCCCAGCTGGCGGCCGAGGTAGCTCACCATGCCGCTTTCGCCGGCCTGCCAGGCCAGGGTGAGACGCTCCCAGACCTGCTCGGGGCCGATCTCGCCGCGCTCGCGCAGGGCGTTGAACAGCGGGTCGCAGGCGTCGGGCTGGGAGTGCCCGACCCGCCACAGTTCACGGCCGCCCTCGGCGGCCGCCGCCGGGTCGCTGCCGAGCAGGGCGGTATAGTAGTAACACTGGCGCTCGGTGCCGCGGGGCTTGCCGTCGGCCACCGCCAGCAGCGCCTGGTAGCGGCCGGCCTCGCCGTAGGCCGAGATGGCCTGGCCACGCATCCAGCCGGCCAGCGGCGAGTCGGCGTTGGCGTCGATGAAGGCCTGCACGTCGTGCACGGTGGCGCCAGGCAGCCGCGCCTTGAGGCGGTGGTAGTCGACGTAGCCGGCCAGCACGTGATCGGCGATGGCGGCCCGGTCGATGTCCTGCCAATCCTTGGCCCGCGCCGCCTGGAGGGCGTCGCGCATGGCACCATCGGTGGACTGGGTCTGGCCGACCGATGGCAGACACAGCAGCGCGGCGGTCAGCATAAGCTTCCAGGGCATGCGGAATGGGGTGCTGGGCATCGTGTCGCCTCTCGCAGGTGTACGGTGAGCGGGCCCTCATGGTCGCCCATGGCGCGGCGCTTGAGTAGTGTCTCCCGGGGCCGACGGCTGGCATTGTGCCGGAACACTCCTCATTCTTTAGCGATGAATCCGCGACTCGGCAAGGAGAACGCCCATGGCCCGCCCCGATGGTTCCCCGCCGCTCACGCGCCTCAAGCGCCGCGCCGGCGTCTTCCTGCGCATGCGCCGCGCCCTGCGCTGGTTCCCGCCGATGCTGGCCGACGTGGCGCGCGGCCGCTATCGCCCGGTGCCCTGGCCGGCGCTGGGCTGGATGCTGGCCGCCCTGGTCTATCTGATCTCGCCGCTGGATCTGATTCCGGACATGCTGCTGGCGGTGGGGCTGGTCGATGACGCCATGATCGTCGGCTGGCTGCTGACCCGGGTCGACCGGGCGCTTACGGACTATCGCACCTGGCGCGAGACAGACGGTTGAAAAACCAACGCCGGTCCCCATATCGACGGTATCCAAGCAACGGGTGGCCTCGCCACCGCCGAACCGTCGACAAGGGGTCCGCAAGAGATGACCACTGCTACTCGTGAAGAGACTCTCGGCTTCCAGACCGAGGTCAAGCAACTGCTGCACCTGATGATCCACTCCCTGTACTCCAACAGGGAGATCTTCCTGCGCGAGCTGATCTCCAACGCCGCCGACGCCTGCGACAAGCTGCGCTACGCCGCGCTGGACAACGATGCCCTGTACGAAGGCGACAGCGAGCTGCGCATCGAGATCGAGCACGATGCCGAGGCCGGCACCGTGACCGTGCGCGACAACGGCATCGGCATGAATCGCGACGAGGTGATCGAGAACCTCGGCACCATCGCCCGCAGTGGCACTGCCGAGTTCCTCAAGCAGCTCTCCGGCGAGCAGCAGAAGGACGCGCGCCTGATCGGCCAGTTCGGCGTCGGCTTCTATTCCGGCTTCATCGTCGCCGACGAGGTCACGGTGCGCACCCGCAAGGCGGGCACCGATCAGGGCGAAGGCGTCGAATGGCACTCCCGCGGCGAGGGCGAATTCAGCGTCGCCGACATCGAGCGCGAGGTGCACGGCACCGAGATCGTGCTGCACCTCAAGGAAGACGCCGGCGAGTTCGCCGACGACTTCCGCCTGCAGAACCTGGTGCGCAAGTACTCCGACCACATCGAAGTGCCGGTGCGCATGCCCAAGGTCGAGGCCGCCCGCGACGAGGACGGCAACGAGATCGAGGGCAGCGAGACCGTCAGCTGGGAGACCGTCAACGAGGCCACCGCGCTGTGGGTGCGCCCCAAGAGCGAGCTCACCGACGACGAGTACAAGGCCTTCTACAAGCACGTGGCCCACGACTTCAGCGATCCGCTGACCTGGAGCCACAACAAGGTCGAGGGCAAGCTCGAGTACACCAGCCTGCTCTACGTGCCGGGCCGCGCCCCGTTCGACCTCTACGAGCGTGACGGCGCACGGGGCGTGAAGCTCTACGTGCAGCGCGTCTTCATCATGGACGACGCCGAGCAGTTCCTGCCGCTCTACCTGCGCTTCGTGAAGGGCGTGCTGGACACTCGCGATCTGTCGCTCAACGTCTCCCGCGAGCTGCTGCAGCAGGACCCGCAGGTCGAGAAGATCAAGAGCGCGCTGACCAAGCGTTCCCTCGACATGCTCAAGAAGCTGGCCAAGGACCCCGAGGCCTACCAGACCTTCTGGAACACCTTCGGTAGCGTGCTCAAGGAAGGCCCGGCGGAGGATCACGCCAACCGCGAGAAGATCGCCGGCCTGCTGCGCTTCTCCAGCACCCACACCGACAGCGCCACCCAGGACCAGTCGCTGGCCGACTACCTCGGGCGCATGAAGGAAGGGCAGGAGAAGATCTACTACATCGTCGCCGACGGCTTCAACGCGACCAAGAACAGCCCGCATCTGGAGATCTTCCGCAAGAAGGGCATCGAGGTCCTGCTGCTTCACGATCGCATCGACGAGTGGCTGATGAGCCACCTCACCGAGTTCGAGGGCAAGAAGTTCGTCGACGTCGCCAAGGGCGACCTGGATCTCGGCGAAGTCGAGGACGAGGAAGAGAAGAAGGCTCAGGAAGAGACCGCCAAGGCCAAGGAAGACCTGATCAAGCGCGTCAAGGAAGCGCTCGGTGACGAGGTCCAGGAGGTCAAGGTGACCCATCGTCTGACCGATTCCCCGGCCTGCGTGGTGCTGCCGGAACACGAGATGGGCTACCAGATGCGCCGCATCATGGAAGCCGCCGGCCAGCCGCTGCCCGAGGTCAAGCCGATCCTCGAGCTCAACCCCGAGCATGCCCTGGTGGCGCGCCTCGAGAGCGTCGAGGGCGACGGCTTTGCCGACCTGTCGCGGATCCTGCTCGACCAGGCGATCATCGCCGAGGGCGGCCATCTCGACGACCCGGCGGCCTACGTCAAGCGTCTGAACGCCCTGCTGAGCGCCTGATAGCGGCGCCCCGAGCGCCGGTGCCGCCCGACGGCATCCAGCACGCGCCGACCACCCTGAGGTGGTCGGCGCGTTTTTTTTCTGCCTGCCGACCGGCATGGCTTGCCGCCTGCTTGCCCTCCGGCGCCTGGTCGCCCTCGCGGCAAGGCGTGCCGTCGTACCGCGCCCCATTGCTTGACCTTGACGTTCACGTCATATCAAACGTGCATTTTTTCAAGGACATATCGTTTCCGACAGCGACGCTGTCATGGCCGTCATGCGGGTTGAGATTCCCCGCGAGCTAGGCAAGACTGCTGTGTTTTGAAAGTTTCCATAACGCCAAAACGGGAGATCCAACGTGAAGATTGGTGCACCCAAGGAGCACGCCCCCGGCGAAGCGCGCGTCGCGCTGACGCCGGAGAGTGCCCAACAGATCCAGAAGCTGGGACACGAATGCCTGATCGAGGCCGGCGCCGGTGCGGCCGCCGGGTTCGATGACGACGCCTACCGTTCGGCCGGCGTCACCGTCGTCGACGGCGCCGAGGCGCTGTGGAACGCCGCCGAGGTGGTGGTCAAGGTCCGCGAGCCGGTCGAGGAAGAGGTGGGCTACCTCGAGAAGGGCAAGACCCTGATCTCGTTCTTCTGGCCGGCCCAGAACGAACCGCTGCTGGAGCGCTGCCGCGACACCGGCGCCAACGTCATCGCCATGGACATGGTGCCGCGTATCTCGCGGGCCCAGAAGATGGACGCCCTGTCGTCCACCGCCAACATCGCCGGCTACCGTGCGGTGATCGAGGCCGGTAACCAGTTCGGGCGCTTCTTCACCGGCCAGGTGACCGCCGCGGGCAAGGTGCCGCCGGCCAAGGTGCTGATCGTCGGCGCCGGCGTCGCTGGGCTCGCCGCCATCGGCACCGCGACCAGCCTCGGCGCCGTGGTGCGCGCCTTCGACGTGCGCCCCGAAGTGGCCGAGCAGATCGAGTCCATGGGCGCCGAGTTCCTGTTCCTCGACTTCGAGGACAGCCAGGACGGCTCGGGCAGCGGCGGGTATGCGGCGCCCTCGAGCCCCGAGTTCCGCGAGAAGCAGCTGGCGCTGTTCCGCGAGCAGGCTCCCGAGGTCGACATCGTCATCACCACCGCGCTGATCCCCGGCCGTCCGGCACCCAAGCTGTGGCTCGAGGACATGGTCAAGGCCATGAAGCCGGGCTCGGTGATCGTCGACCTGGCCGCCGAGAAGGGCGGCAACTGCGACCTGACCGTGCCGGACCAGCGCGTGGTCACCGACAACGGCGTGATCGTGGTCGGCTACACCGACTTCCCGTCGCGCATGGCGACCCAGGCCTCGCTGCTCTACGCCACCAACATCCGTCACATGCTGACCGACCTGACGCCGGAGAAGGATGGCGTCATCAATCACAACATGGACGACGACGTCATCCGCGGCGCCACCGTGGCCTTCGAAGGCGACATCACCTTCCCGCCGCCCCCGCCCAAGGTGCAGGCGATCGCCGCGGCCAAGCCGAAGCCGAAGGAGCCCGAGCCCACGCCGGAGGAGAAGAAGGCCGCCGAACACGCCGCCTTCGTGTCCCAGACCAAGCGTCAGGCGACGCTGCTGGGCGTCGGCGGTGCGCTGATGCTGCTGCTCGGGCAGGTGGCGCCGGCGTCGTTCATGTCGCACTTCATCGTCTTCGCCCTGGCCTGCTTCGTGGGCTTCCAGGTGATCTGGGGCGTCAGCCACTCGCTGCACACCCCGCTGATGGCCGTGACCAACGCCATCTCCGGCATCATCGTGCTCGGCGCGGTGCTGCAGATCGGCTCCGGCAGCGTCCTGGTGAGCCTGCTTGCCGGCATTTCGGTGCTGATCGCCACCATCAACATCGTGGGGGGCTTCCAGGTCACGCGCCGGATGCTCGCCATGTTCCAGAAATCCTGAGGCCGGAGAACGATCAATGTTGGGACAAGGTTTCGTATCTGCCGCCTCGATCGCGGCAAGCGTACTGTTCATCCTCTCGCTGGGGGGCTTGAGCAACCAGGAGAAGGCCAAGCGTGCCGTCTGGTACGGCATCATCGGCATGGCCGTGGCCGTCTTCTTCACCGGCCTGGGGCCGGGCATCGGCGGCTACTGGTGGATGCTGCCGATGATGATCATCGGCGCCGTCATCGGTGCCTATCTGGCCAAGAAGGTCGAGATGACCGAGATGCCGCAGCTGGTGGCGGCACTGCACAGCTTCGTCGGCCTGGCGGCGGTGTTCGTCGGCTTCAACGCCGACCTGGAGCGTCGTCGCGTGCTGGCCAGCCAGCTGGCCGAGCAGGGCGCCGAGGGCTTCTCGGCCTTCGCCGCCCTGCTGGCGCACAAGACGCCGGCGGAGCTCACCTTCCTGCAGATCGAGGTGGTGCTCGGCGTGTTCATCGGTGCGGTGACCTTCACCGGCTCGGTGATCGCCTTCGGCAAGCTGGCCGGCAAGGTCGACGGCAAGCCGAAGCAGCTGCCCGGCGGCCACCTGCTGAACGCCGGTGCCGCGGCGCTGGCCGTGGTGCTGGCGATGCTCTACTTCAACGGCGCGGGTTTCTGGACCCTGCTGCTCGTCGCGCTGCTGGCCTTCTTCATCGGCTACCACCTGATCATGGGCATCGGCGGCGCCGACATGCCGGTGGTGGTGTCGATGCTGAACAGCTACTCCGGCTGGGCCGCGGCGGCCATCGGCTTCACGCTGTCCAATGACCTGCTGATCGTGGTCGGCGCCCTGGTGGGCTCCTCCGGTGCGATTCTCTCCTACATCATGTGCAAGGCGATGAACCGCAACTTCGTCAACGTGATCCTGGGCGGCTTCGGCGGCAGCAAGGGCCCGGCGGCGGAGATCGAGGGCGAGCAGGTCGCCATCGACACCGCCGGGGTGGCCAGCGCGCTGAACGACGCCGACAGCGTGGTCATCGTGCCGGGCTACGGCATGGCGGTGGCCCAGGCGCAGAACGCGGTCAGCGAGCTGACCCGCAAGCTGCGCAGCGCCGGCAAGAACGTGCGCTTCGGCATCCACCCGGTCGCCGGCCGCCTGCCGGGGCACATGAACGTGCTGCTGGCCGAGGCCAAGGTGCCCTACGACATCGTGCTCGAGATGGACGAGATCAACGACGATTTCGCCAGCACCGACGTGGTGATCGTCATCGGCTCCAACGACATCGTCAATCCGGCCGCCCAGGAAGACCCGAACAGCCCGATCGCCGGCATGCCGGTGCTGAAGGTCTGGGAAGCCAAGAACGTGTTCGTCTGCAAGCGTGGCCAGGGTACCGGCTACTCCGGCATCGAGAACCCGCTGTTCTTCAAGGAGAACACGCGGATGCTCTACGGCGATGCCCGTTCGAGCATCGACACCCTGGTGCCGCTGATCGACTGATCCGCCGTGCGGGCCGCCGCGGCGGCCCGCCGCCAGGAGTCAAGACGCCCCCTCAGGGGGCGTTTTTCGTTACAATCGCCGGACCATTTCCAGTCTCGGGGCGACCATGTCCGACGATCAACGCCTTGATCGCAGCAATCCTGATGGCCACCGCGATGAGCGCAGTCAGCGGGTGGCGGTGCTCGGTGGCGGCAGCTTCGGCACGGCGCTGGCCAGCATCGCTGCCGACAACGGCTTCGAGGTGCGCCAGTGGCTGCGCGACCCGGCGCTGGTCGAGCAGATCAACCGCGAGCATCGCAACGGCCGCTATCTGCCCGACTACGCCATCAATCCCGCCGTGAAGGCCTCGAACGCCTTCGAGGACGTGCTGCCCGGCGCCGGCCTGGTGCTGGTGGCGATCCCGTCTCAGGCCTTCCGCCAGGTAGTGCGCCAGGCGCTGCCCTGGATGACGCCGTCCCAGATCCTGGTCAGCACCACCAAGGGCATCCAGGAGGACGGCTTCAAGCTGATGAGCCAGATCCTCGAGGAGGAAACCGGCTTCACCCACATCGGCGTGCTCTCCGGCCCCAACCTGGCCACCGAGGTCGCCGAGCGCCAGCTCACCGCCACGGTGATCGCCAGTGACGATCCGCTGACCCGCACCCGGGTGCAGACGGCGCTGGGCTGCGACTACTTCCGCGTCTATGCCAGCAACGACCGCTACGGCGTCGAGCTGGGCGGGGCGCTGAAGAACGTCTACGCCATCGCCGCCGGCATGGCCGCGGCGCTGGGCATGGGCGAGAACACCCGCAGCATGCTGATGACCCGGGCGCTGGCCGAGATGGGGCGCTTCGCCGTGGCCCGGGGCGCCAACCCCATGACCTTCCTCGGTCTGGCCGGCGTCGGCGACCTGATCGTCACCTGCTCGTCGAGCCGCTCGCGCAACTACCGGGTCGGCTTCGCCCTGGGCGAGGGGCGCACCCTCGACGAGGCCGTCGAGGCGCTGGGCCAGGTCGCCGAGGGCGTCAACACCGTGCGCCTGGTGCGCGACAAGGCCCGCGAGGAAGGCGTCTACATGCCGATCGCCGAGGGGCTCTATCAGGTGCTGTTCGAGGGCGTGCCCGCGCGCGAGATGGCGCGGCTGCTGATGCGCGGCGAGCAGAGCAGCGACGTCGAGTTCGTGCTCTCGCGGGAGAACGTGCAGCAGGACCATCGCGACACCGGAGGCGGCCATGACTGAACCGCTGCTGATCATGCGCCACGGCGAGGCCGGGCCGGGTAGCCCCGACCCGCTCCGCGAGCTGACCGCTCGCGGCATCGACGAGGCCGCCCGCATGGGCGCCTGGCTGGCCGGGCGAGAGTATCTCGATGCCGCGCGACTGCGGTTGGTGGCGAGCCCGTATCGACGTGCCCAGCAGACCGCGGCGTGGGTTGGCGAGGCACTCGGCGTGCCGGTGGAGACGCTGTCCTGCATCACCCCGGACGATCCGCCCCAGGCGGTGGTCGACTGGCTGCTCGAGCAGGACGACGACCGCCCGCTGCTGCTGGTCAGCCACATGCCGCTGGTGGGGGCGCTCACGGGGCTGCTGGTCGAGGGGCGCGGCGATCGCGGCCTCGGCTTTCCCACTGCCGCCGTCGCCGAGCTCGACGCCGAGGTTCGGGCGGCCGGCTGCGCGCGGCTGCGTCGTGTCACGTCCCCCGCCGACATAACCTGAGCGAAGAAAGGGCCGCATCCATGAGCTATATCGTCAATAACCGCATCCACGTGAACCCGGGCTTCGAGGACGAATTCGAGGCCCGCTTCCGCGCCCGCGCCGGGGAGATCGACAAGCAGCCGGGATTCGTCGCCATGCGCGTACTGCGCCCCCAGGGCAACCAGGCGCCCTACGTGGTGGAGACCGAGTGGGAGAGCCAGGACGCCTTCCGCGCCTGGGTGGGCAGCGATGACTTCCAGCGTGCCCACGCCAACCCGCTGCCGGCGGAGGCCACTGCCGAGGGCGGAGGCATCGAGCAGTTCGAGGTGGTCGAGGGCACCGTGGCCGGCGCCTATCGCTGATCCGGCGACGCTTGCCATGCCACCACGACGACGGCGCCCCGCGGGGCGCCGTCGTCGTTTCCGGCGTCGGGCAAACGGCCTATATCAGGCCCGCGGCGCGTAGGGTGAAGATTCCCAGCGTCACCGTGATGCTGGCCATCAGCGTGGTCATGGCGATGATGTTGGCGGTCAGGGTCTCGTCGTTGCCCATGGCCTTGGCCATCACGAAGGCGGCCGCGGCGGTGGGGCTGGCGAAGAACAGGAACAGCACGCCCAGCGCCGGGCCAGTGAAGCCCGCCAACACGGCCAGCAGCGTGGCCAAGGCCGGCACCACCACCATCTTGGCCAGGCTGGCGCTGACGGTGGTGCGATAGCCCTTCTTCAGCGCGCGGGTGGAGAGCGTGGCGCCGATGCAGATCAGTGCCAGGGGCAGGGTCAGCGAGGCGAAGTAGTCGCCGGTGGTAGTGAGCCAGGCGGGCAGCGGGATCTCGAATACGGCGAAGGGCGTGGCCGCGATCACCGCGAGGATCAGCGGGTTGGTCACGATGTGGCGCACGATGTTGCCCCAGTCGACGCCCTTGTCGCCTTCCTTTCGGGGCTGGTAGGTGGCCAGCGCGATCACCGACAGCACGTTGTAGCTCAGGATCACCACGCCCAGCAGCAGGCCGCCCAGCGACAGGCCCTCGTCACCGTACATGCCGGCGGCCAGGGCCAGCCCGACGATGCCGCAGTTGCCACGAAACGCGCCCTGGACGTAGACGCCGCGCAGCGGTCGCCGCACGCGCAGTAGCGCCCAGCCCCAGGTGGCGGCGAAGCTCAGCAGGGTGGCGAGAGCGAAGAAGGTCAGCATCCAGGGATCGAGCGTCGCCTCGAGATCGGCGTCGGCCAGGCCGAAGAACAGCATGGCCGGCAGGGTGCCGCGGAAGACCAGCCGGGATGCCGTGTTGACGAAGGCCTGGTCGATCCAATGGAAGCGCTTCAGGCCGATGCCGATGAAGACCATGGCGAACACCGGCAGGGTGATGTTCAGCGTCGAGAGGAAGATGTCGATCAATGACATTGCTGCGTCCAGGGCGGGGAGGGGCGTGCTGCTGCAACTTTGGTCTAAATCTACCATAGCGCCTGTTGTCAGTCAGTCGAGGGGCCGCTAGTTTGTCATTTGTATGATGTATGACATGAGGACGACGCCTTCCTCGTGTCCCTCCCGGCCAGACGAGACGGCCAGACGAGACGGATAGACAAGAGGACGATCAGGTGACCTTTACACGCGAAGATGTCAAACGAGCGATCAGTGACGGGCTGCTTTCCTTCCCGATCACCGATTTCGACGCCGAGGGGCGTTTCGATGCCGAGCGCTATCGGCAGCGTCTCGAGTGGTTCATCAGCCACGAGATCTCGGCGGTATTCGTCGCCGGAGGGACCGGAGAATTCTTCAACCTGTCCCAGGACGAGTTCCGAGAGATCGTGCGCTTGGCGGTGAAGGTCGTCGACGGCAAGCTGCCGGTCATCGCCAGCGCCGGACTGAGCGTGGCCACCGGCAGCGCCCTGGCGAAGATCGCCGAGGAGGAGGGTGCCGACGGCATTCTGCTGATGCCACCCTACCTGACCGAGTGCCCGCAGGACGGTCTGGTGGAGTACGCCCGCCGGATCTGCGACTCAACGTCCATCAGCGTGATCTACTACAACCGCGGCAACGGCGTGATGGGGCCGGCTTCCGTGCAACGCCTGGCCGATGCCTGCCCCAACCTGATCGGTCTCAAGGACGGCAAGGGCGACATGCAGGCCCTTAACCGGATCATCAAGACCGTCGGCGAGCGCCTGGCCTACGTCGGCGGCGTGCCCACCGCCGAGATCATGGCCGAGGCCTACCTGGCCGTCGGCGTCAACACCTACTCCAGCGCGGTGTTCAACTTCGTGCCGGACATGGCGGTCACCTTCTACAAGGCACTGCGCGCCGGCGATACCGATACCGTACGCCGCATCTCCCGCGAGTTCTTCGTGCCCTTCGTCGACCTGCGCGACCACAAGGCCGGCTATGCCGTCAGCCTGATCAAGGCCGGCGCCGAGATCATCGGGCGTCCCGCCGGTAGCGTTCGCGCGCCGCTGGAGATGCCCAATGCCGAGGAGAAGGCACAGCTGGAAGCCTTGGTCGAAGCCGCCAAGCGCTACTGAGCCTCTCCCTTTCACCCACACCCAACAACGACAGCCAAGAGGTGAATTCATGAGCATGCCCAGCATCTACAAGACCCTCGGAACCTCCGTGCTGATGGCCGGCATGGCCTTCGGCGGCTCTGCCGCCATGGCCGCCGACGCGCACCTGCCCGGAAACGTCCGCGTGGTGATCGGTTCGACCTCCACCGGCGGGGATACCTACCAGAATTCCAGCATCGTCGCCGACGCCCTGGCCAAGCATCTCGATATCAACATGAAGGTGGACGCGGTCGGCGCGAGCTCGGCCTTCCGCTTCCTGGATCGTGACCCGCGCGGCAACACCCTGATGATCTTCCACGATCAGTCCTATCTGGGGAACCTGTATGGCGTCGAGGGCTATAGCGATATCTTCGACAAGTACACCATCGGGCCGACCGTGGCCATCAATCCGGGCAATGCCTATCTGGTGCCCAAGGACTCGCCCTATCAGACCCTGGATGACGTGATCGAGGCGGTCGGCAACGGCGAGGAGGTGCGTGTCGCCATTCAGCCCGGCGGTGTCTCCGAGATCGGCTTCAGCGCCCTGAAGAACGCGATCGCCCTCGAGCATCCGGGCATGGAAGACAACCTGGTGGCCGTCAATACGGGTTCCCAGGCCGACAAGAACCAGCAGCTCTTCGACGGTCAGGCCGACATGATCAACGGCACCGTGCAGGCCAACGAGCAGTACACCCGCCTGCCGGCTGACGATCAGAAGGCCATGCGTTTCCTGTGGCTCACCGCGCGGGAGAGCACGATCGCTCAGGCGCCGGAGGATGGCCTCGGCCAGACCACTCGCGAGCAGCTGCTGCAGTATGTCGAGCCCAACGTCACCGTGCCCATGGGCAACGGCGACAACTTCACCTTCGATAAGGAATTCTTCTTCCTTTTCAACAAGGACATGGATCCGGCCATCGTCGATCAGATCGATCAGGCGCTGACCGAAATCTATGCCGACGGCGAGATCCAGGAGACCCAGAAGAACGCCTTCTTCATCCCCGACTTCAAGCCCTCCGACGAGGCTGCCGAGTACCTGGAAACCAAGATGTCCGTGTACAAGGACATCATCACCAACATCCAGTAAGGCAGGGTCGCCGGCGGCTCAGGCCGCCGGCGATCGCGGCTGCTGCTTCATCCTCATCACGATAGAAAGGCCCATCTGACGAGAGCCTTCACCGGAGCCGCCATGGAATCAGGACTGTCATCCCTGCTGAGCGTCTCGATCGACTTCGAGACCTCCCACCTGTTCTTCCCCCATATCATTCACTGGCTGCTGGGCGGTCTCTTTGCCCTGATCCTGGTGTTCAACGTGGTGCCCTTCCTCGTCGCCGTCAGGCGAGGGGAAAAGACGCTGCCGATCCTGGGCGAGTCCATGGACAAGTTCCGCTTCTTTGGAACCCTGGCGCTGATCGCCGCCTATTTCTATCTGATGTCGGTGGTCGGCAATCTCTTTCCCTACACGGGCTACGGCTTCCTGTTCGTCTCGATGCCCTTCCTGCTCCTGATGTCGCTGATGTACATGCACACCAGGACCACGCGCAAGGTCATCACGGCGGCCATCAACGCCCTCGTGGCGCCGACGCTGGCGTGGTTCATCCTCGCCAAGCTGTTCCAGATCACCCTGCCGTAGCGGAGTCATAGCCATGCTCGATATCCTGTCGCTACTCGATATCTCCTTTTTCCTGCTGGCGGCCCTGGGGGCCCTGGTCGGTATCATCTTCGGCGCGATACCCGGGATGACCGCGACCATGGCCGTCGCGGTGTGCCTGCCGCTGACCTATGCGCTCGGCCTCAATCACGGCCTGGCGCTGCTGCTCGGCCTCTACGTGGGCGGCATCTCCGGCGGCATGGTGCCGGCCGTGCTGCTCAACATCCCCGGCACGCCATCGTCCATCACCACCACCTTCGACGGCTATCCCATGGCCCAGAAGGGCGAGGGTGAACGTGCCCTGAAGGTCTGCGTGGTAGCATCCCTGGTCGGTGGCCTTCTCAGTGCCGCGGTGCTGTTCCTGTTCGCGCCGCTGCTGGCCGAGTTCTCGATCAAGTTCTCCTACGTCGAGAAGTTCCTGATCATCCTGCTGGCGCTGACCGTGATTGCCTCCATGTCGCGTAACATGCTGGTCGGCATCTTCAGTGGCGTGCTGGGCATCTGGCTGAGCCTGATCGGCACCTACAGCATTTCCGACGGCGGCAATGGCCATACCCGGCTGATGTTCGATTTCCTCGAGCCCTATCTCTTCGACGGCTTTTCGCTGCTGCCGGTGCTGATCGGCATCTTCGGTATCGCGACCATCCTTCTGGAAGCCGAAGAGGGCATCAAGGGCGGCCTGGGCGGCAAGCACGTCGAATTCGGCAAGGGCAGCGGCTTCTCTTTCGGCCTCTTCAAGGGCCGCCTGACCAATCTGGTACGTTCCTCCTTCATCGGCACCTTCGTCGGCATGTTGCCGGGCGTCGGCGGCAGCGCCGCCTCGGTGCTGGCCTATACCCAGGAGAAGAATCTCGCTCGCGACTCCAGCGAGATGGGCAAGGGCGCCCCGCAGGGCCTGATCGCCTCCGAGTCGGCCAACAACGCCCTGACCGGCGGCGCCCTGATCCCGCTGCTGTCGCTCGGCATTCCCGGCGACTCCACGACCGCGGTGCTGATCGGGGCCTTCACGCTGCAGGGCATCCAGGTCGGGCCGCTGTTCATTCCCGAGAACGCCGATACCTGGTACGTGATGATGACCGCCCTGGTGTTCGCCAATGTCGTGATGTTCTTCCTGATGTTCTATGCCATCAAGCACATCGCCAAGGTCGTGCTGGTGCCCAAGTACATCCTCTATCCGATCATCGTGATGATGTGCGTGGTCGGCGCCTACGCGATCAACTACGGCATCATGTTCGACGTCTGGACGCTGCTGATCTTCGGCGTGCTGGGCTACCTGATCCAGAAGGTCGGGCTCGAGGTCGCGCCGCTGATCATCGGTTTCATCCTCGGCGGTCAGGCGGAGGTCTACTTCGTCAAGAGCCTGGAGTCCTTCGGCACCTATTCGATCTTCTTCACCAAGAGCCCGATCGCCGTGGTGCTGTGGCTGTTGATCGCCGCTTCCGTGGCCTTCTCGGTGATCATAAGCCTGAAGGGTCGGGCCAAGCGTCAGGCGGAGGCATTCTGATGACGATTCCCTCACGGACGCCACGCGTGATCCGCATCCATTCCAGTGACAACGTCGCCGTCGTGGTCGAGCGCGGCGGGCTATCCGCCGGCGAGCGCCTCGACGGGGGCATCGAGCTCCGGGCCGACGTGCCCCAGGGCCACAAGGTGGCGCTGGTGGCGCTGGCGGAAGGGGCGCCGGTGATTCGCTACGGCGAGGTCATCGGCACCGCGGCCGCGGCCATCCCGCAGGGCGGTCACGTCAATGAGACCAACCTGCACATGCCCACGCCGCCGGCGCTGGAGGACCTGCCGCTGGCGACGCGGCAGGCACCGCAGACCGAGCCGCTGGAAGGCTACACCTTCGAGGGCTTCCGCAACGCCGACGGCAGCGTCGGCACCAAGAACGTGCTCGGCATCACCACCAGCGTGCAGTGCGTGGCCGGCACCGTCGATCACGTGGTCCAGCGCATCAAGCGCGAGCTGCTGCCGCGCTTTCCCAACGTCGATGACGTGGTGGGACTCAACCACAGCTACGGCTGCGGCGTGGCGATCAACGCGCCGGCCGCGGTGGTGCCGATCCGCACCCTCAAGCACCTGGCCCTGAACCCCAACTTCGGCAACGAGGTGATGGTCATCGGCCTGGGCTGCGAGAAGCTGCAGCCCTCGACCCTGGTCGAGGATCGGCCGGTGAAGATCTATGAGAACACCGAGGCGGCCGACCCCGAGGCCAACGTGCTGAGCCTGCAGGACGAGTCCTTCACGGGCTTCGGCGAGATGATCGAGGGCATCATGGCCATGGCCGAGCGCCACCTCGAGCGCCTCGATCGCCGCCGCCGCGAGACCTGTCCGGCCTCCGAACTGGTGGTCGGCATGCAGTGCGGCGGCAGCGATGCCTTCTCGGGGCTGACCGCCAACCCGACGGTGGGCTTCGCCACCGACCTGATCGTGCGGGCCGGGGGCAGTGTGATGTTCTCCGAGGTCACCGAGGTGCGCGACGCCATCCACCTGCTGACGCCGCGGGCGGTGAGCCCCGAGGTCGGCCAGGCGCTGATCGACCAGATGGCCTGGTACGACGACTATCTGTCCCAGGGGCAGGCGGACCGCAGCGCCAATACCTCGCCGGGCAACAAGAGGGGCGGGCTGTCCAACATCGTCGAAAAGGCGCTCGGCTCGGTGATCAAGTCCGGCGACTCGCCGATCGTCGACGTCATCGGGCCGGGCGAGCGGGTGCGCAAGCGCGGCCTGACCTTTGCCGCCACGCCGGCCAGCGATTTCATCTGCGGCACCCTGCAGGCCGCCGCCGGCATGAACCTGCAGGTCTTCACCACCGGCCGCGGCACGCCCTACAACCTGCCGATGACGCCGGTCATCAAGGTCTCCAGCAATTCCACCCTGGGGCAGCGCTGGCACGACCTGATCGATCTCGACGCCGGGCGTATCGCTACCGGCGACGCCACCATCGAGGACATGGGCTGGGAGCTGTTCCATCTGATCCTCGACGTGGCCAGCGGCCGTCAACGCGTTGCCGCCGACCGGCTTGGGCTCTACAACGACCTGGTGCTGTTCAATCCCGCACCGGTGACCTGACTGTCTTTAGATGGCTCTTTCGAACGTACAAGAGGCAATGCCATGTTTCCCAAGATCACCAAGATGAACATCGTGCCGGTCGCCGGCGAGGATGGTTTCCTGCTCAACCTGAGCGGCGGCCACGCGCCCTGGTTCATCCGCTGCGTGCTGGTGCTGGAGGACGAGTCCGGCAACCGCGGCGTCGGCGAGATACCCACCAGCGAGGGCATCCAGAAGGGCCTCGACAAGTGCCGCGGCCTGGTGGAAGGCGCGCGCGTCAACGAGGTCAAGCAGATACTCAGCCGCTGCCGCGACCTGCTGGCCCAGGGCGGCCCCGAGGAGCGCGGTCGCCAGACCTTCGACCTGCGCGTGGCCGTGCACGTCATCACCGCCATCGAGTCGGCGCTGTTCGATCTCTTCGGCCAGGCGCTGGGCATGCCGGTCGCCGACCTGCTGGGCCAGTACGGCCGCCAGCGCGACGAGGTCGAGGCGCTGGGCTACCTGTTCCTGCTCGGCGACCCGGACAAGACCGACCTGCCGTACCCGCGCGTGACCGACCCGGTCGATGCCTGGGACGAGGTGCGCTATCGCGAGGCCATGACGCCCGAGGCCGTCGCCAACCTGGCCAAGGCCGCCTACGACCGTTACGGCTTCAAGGACTTCAAGCTCAAGGGCGGCGTGCTGCGCGGCGAGGAGGAGGCCGACTGCATCCGTGCGTTGCACGAGGCCTTCCCCGAGGCGCGCCTGACCCTGGATCCCAACGGCGCCTGGACGCTGGACGAGGCGGTGCGCGTGCTGGAGCCGATCAAGCACCTGCTCAGCTACGCCGAGGACCCCTGCGGTCAGGAAGGCGGCTTCTCCGGCCGCGAGACCATGGCGGAGTTCAAGAAGCGCACCGGGCTGCCCACCGCCACCAACATGATCGCCACCGACCACAAGCAGCTGCAGCTGGCCGTGCAGCTCAACTCGGTCGATATCCCGCTGGCCGACTGCCACTTCTGGACCATGCAGGGCGCCGTGGCCGTGGGCGAGCTGTGCCACGAGTGGGGCATGACCTGGGGCTCGCACAGCAACAACCACTTCGACATCTCGCTGGCGATGATGACCCACGTGGCCGCCGCCTGCCCGGGCGGGATCACCGCCATCGACACCCACTGGATCTGGCAGGACGGCCAGCGTATCACCAAGGACCCGCTGCAGATCCGCGACGGCAAGCTGACCGTGCCGAAGGCGCCGGGCCTCGGCATCGAGCTGGACGACGACAAGCTCATGGAGGCGCACGAGAAGTACAAGCGCCTCGACGTCACCCAGCGCAACGACGCCATGGCGATGCAGTACCTGATCCAGGGCTGGGAGTTCGATCCCAAGCGTCCGGCGCTGGTCCGCTGATGCGGATGCGCTGAGATATCCCCCCATTGCCAGGCGAGGCGATATTCATCGCCCGCCCGACCTGAACGGCGCCGTGATCCGGCGCCCCTCGACAGGAGAAGCCGCATGACCCTGGAAGGCAAGCAACTGATCGGCCAGCAGGCCGTGCTCAGCGACGGCAAGGCGATCCACGCCGTCGATCCCGCCACCGGCGAGACCCTGTCCCCGGGCTATCCCGCCGGCGGCCAGGCC
>NZ_JALMEW010000006.1 GCF_023094245.1 Halomonas getboli
TGTAGCTCGGCGCTTGTAGCTCGGCGCTTGTAGCTCGGCGCTTGTAGCTCGGCGCTTGTAGCTCGGCGCTTGTAGCTCGGCGCTTGTAGCTCGGCGCTTGTAGCTCGGCGCTTGTAGCTCGGCGCTTACTTCTCGACGAAGGCACGCTCGATGACGTAGTCGCCCGGCTCGCCGAGGCGCGGCGAGATGTTGAAGCCCAGCTCGTCCAGCAGCGCGCTGGTCTCGTCGAGCATGGCCGGGCTGCCGCAGATCATGGCGCGGTCCTGCTTCGGGTCCAGCGGCGGCAGGCCGGTGTCCTCGGCCAGCTTGCCACTGCGGATGTGGTCGGTCAGGCGGCCCATGGTGTGGAACTCCTCGCGGGTCACGGTCGGGTAGTAGACCAGCTTCTCGCTGATCTCCTCGCCCAGGTACTCGTGGGCCGGCAGTTCCTTGGTGATGAAGTCGGCGTAAGCCAGCTCGCTGACGGTGCGCACGCCGTGGATCAGCACGATCTTCTCGAAGCGCTCGTAGGCTTCCGGGTCCTGGATCAGGCTCATGAACGGTGCCAGGCCGGTACCGGTGGACAGCAGGTAGAGGTTGCGGCCCGGCAGCAGGTCGTCGGTGACCAGGGTGCCGGTGGGCTTGCGGCTGACCATGATCTGGTCGCCGACCTTGAGGTGCTGCAGGCGCGAGGTCAGCGGGCCGTCCGGCACCTTGATGGAGAAGAACTCCAGGTGATCCTCGTAGTTGGGGCTGGCCACGGAGTAGGCGCGCATCAGCGGCTTGCCGTCGACTTCCAGGCCGATCATCACGAACTGACCGTTCTTGAAGCGCAGGCTGCGCTCGCGGGTGGTCTTGAAGCTGAACAGGGTGTCGTTCCAGTGATGGACGCTGAGGACTTCTTCGAGGGCGAACTTGCTCATGCCGGCTCCTGTGTCTCGTGGAGGCGCATATATCAAAAACTCATAATTGCGCCGACTGATCTTTGCAGAGAATTCTAAGAGATGGCAGGATATCTGTTAAATGGGTTGTATGGATAAAGCTTATCTATAATCCAGATAAATCGATTCGGAGTCCCGCCCCATGCGCTATACCCTGCGCCAGCTCGAGGTGTTCGTGGCCGTGGCCCAGCACGAGAGCGTGTCCCATGCCGCCCGCGCCCTGGCGCTGTCCCAGTCGGCAGCCAGCACCGCCCTGGCCGAGCTCGAGCGCCAGTTCGACTGCCGCCTGCTCGACCGCATCGGCAAGCGCCTCAAGCTCAACACCCTGGGCTTCCAGCTGCTGCCCAAGGCGGTGGCGCTGCTCGACCGTGCCGAGGAGGTCGAGGAGCTGCTGCGCGGCCAGCAGGGCATCGGCACCCTCGACGTGGGCGCCACCCTGACCATCGGCAACTACCTGGCCACGCTGCTGATCAGCGACTTCATGCAACAGCATCCGGGCAGCCGCATCCGCCTGCAGGTGCGCAACACCCGCACCATCATCGACGGCGTGCGCCATCACGAGCTGGACCTGGGGCTGATCGAGGGACAGTGCGAGGACGAGGAGGTGATCACCCAGCCCTGGGTGGAGGACGAGCTGGCGGTGTTCTGCGCCCCGGGCCATCCGCTGGCCGGCCAGGGTCCGGTGGAGCTCGACCGGCTGATGCGCGAGGACTGGATCATGCGCGAGGAGGGCTCCGGCACCCGGCTGACCCTGGAGCAGGCCGCTCGGCATCGGCGCGGGCGCTTCAACACCCTGCTCGAGCTGGAGCACACCGAGGGCATCAAGCGCGCCGTGGAGTCGGGGCTGGGCATCGGCTGCGTCTCGCGCCTGGCGCTGCGCGACGCCTTTCGCCGCGGCAGCCTGGTGCCGATCCCCACCCCCGACCTGGACCTGAGCCGTCAGTTCGCCTTCATCTGGCATCGCCACAAGTACCTGGCGCCCGGCATGCGCGAGTTCCTCAAGCTGTGCCGGCAGATGACCGAAGGCATTCGCTGCAGCGACCAGATCGACCTGCCCCACCATTCCTGACGGCGGGGCAAGGCCTGCCGCTAGGCGGGTTCGCCCTGACGGAGACGGGCGTCCGGAAGCGCCGCGGTGGCGCCGTGCTGGCTCAGGGTGAAGCCGCCCACGGCCTCGGCCAGGCGATCGGCCTGCTCCTTGAGCCGCTCGGCGGCGGTGGTCGATTCCTCGACCAGGGCGGCGTTCTGCTGAGTCATGTTGTCCAGCTCCGAGACCGCCACGTTGACCTGGCCGATGCCGTCGCTCTGCTCGCCGGTGGCGCTGGTGATCTCGCCCAGCACGTCGGCCACGCGGGTCACGCTCTGCACCAGCTCCTCCATGGTCTCGCCGGCGGCCTGCACCTGGCGCTCGCCCTCTTCGGTGCGGGTCGCCGAGGTATCGATCAGCGCGCGGATCTGCTTGGCGGATTCGGCACTGCGGCTGGCCAGCTGGCGCACCTCGCCGGCTACCACGGCGAAGCCGCGGCCCTGCTCGCCGGCCCGGGCCGCCTCCACCGAGGCGTTGAGCGCCAGCAGATTGGTCTGGAAGGCGATGCTGTCCATCATCGCCACGATCTCGCCGATCTGGCGGGCGGAATCGGTGATGCCCTGCATGGTCTCGCGCACCTGGCCCATGGCCTCGCCGCCGCGGCGGGCGACCTCGCTGGCCGACTCCGCCAGCCCGCTGGCCTGGCGCGAGGCATCCGCGGTGTGCTCGACGGTGCCGGTGATCTCCTCCATCGAGGCCGAGGTCTGCTGCAGGCTGGAAGCGGCGTTCTCGGTGCGCCGCGACAGGTCCTGGCCGCCCTGGGCGATCTCGGTGGCCGCCACGTGCACGGACTCGCTGCTGTCGCGGATGGTCAGCATCACCGACTCCATGCGCGCCACGAAGCGGTTGAAGGCGTTGGCCAGCTGGGTGACCTCGTCGTTGCCCTCCTCGGGCAGGCGGCGGGTCAGGTCGGCGTGACCGCTGGCCACGTGCTCCATGGCGTCGCGGGTGGCCAGCAGGCGGCGGAAGGCGACCTTGAGCAGCAGGCCCAGCAGCAGGGCGGCGCCCAGCGCCACCAGCACCAGCACGATGGCCGAGGCGCTCATCATGCCGCGCAGCCCGGCGGTGGCCTCACGGTCGTCGAGGGCCACCACCAGCTGCCAGTCGGTGCCGGCGATGGGACTGGCGAGCAGGCGCTTGTCGGCGTCGTCGAGGGTGACGTGCTCGGGCGTGTCGGCCTCGGCCAGCGCGGCGAGGGCGGCCGGATCGAGCTCGGGCGACAGGCTGTCGACCGGCTCGAGGCTCAGGGCCGGGTCGGGATGCGCCACCAGGGTGCCGTCGGCGGCGGCGAGGAAGGCCAGGCTGGAGGGCGTGGGCGCGATGCGGCCGACGATATCGGCGATGGCCGTGATCGCCACGTCGCCGCCGGCCACCGAGACCAGCTTGCCGTCGCGATAGAAGGGCGCGGCGAAGGTCACCACCAGCCCGTCGGAGGTGGCATCCTCGTAGGGCGCGGTGACCACGACGTGACCGGCCGCCACGGCCTGCTTGTACCAGGGGCGCTGGCGCGGATCGTAGCCCTCCGGCGTGTCGCTGGCCGAGAACACCACGCCGCCCTCGGTATCGGCCAGGTAGGTATTGATGAAGTCGCCGGACACGCGCAGCTGCTCCAGCGCCGGCAGCGGGGCGTCGCTGGTCGCCACGGCATCCAGCGCCTCGAGCATGCCGCTGCGGGCGTCGACCCACTCCTCGATGGCCTGGGCGTTGCCCTCGGCGACGGCCCGCAGGTTCTGGGCGATCTGGTCGTCATTGTGGGAACGGACGGTGAAGTAGCTCGTCGCGCCGTTGATGATCAACGCCGCGGCGATCACCGCCAGGGCGGCGATCAGGATGCGCATTCGCAGGGAAGTCAGCATGGTCACTCTCGTGAATGGGGAGTTGGTCTTGTGTCGACCCGCGGGTGCCAGGGGCCGGCTGACCCCGGCTATCGGCCGCGGCGGGCGAGACTTGAGCCTTGCCCGCCCCCGCCCGAATCGCCCTTTCAAGAAGGGCGCCCCTTGGCCGATGATGGGAGGAGCACACGACCCTTCTCCCAACCCCGTGACAGGACGCATGAGCGACCCATATCTTCCCCAGGAGTATCCCGCCTCCCTCAAGGTGGTCGGCATCGGCGGCGGAGGCGGCAACGCCATCCACCACCTGCGCGACACCGCCTCCCTCGAGGGCATCGACGCCATCGCCGTGAACACCGACCGTCAGGCCCTCGACGCCCTGCCCCAGTCCATGGCGCTGGCGATCGGCGGCGCCACCACCCGCGGCCTGGGCGCCGGCGCCGATCCCGCGGCCGGCCGGCGAGCGGCGGAAGAGAGCCGCGACGCCCTCCAGGCGCGGCTGGCCGGCTCGGACCTGCTGTTCCTGATGGCCGGCCTGGGCGGCGGCACCGGCAGCGGCGCCACGCCGGTGATCGCCGAACTGGCCCGCGAGATGGGGCTGCTGACCGTGGCCGTGGTGACCCGCCCGTTCGACTTCGAGGGGCAGCGGCGCCGGCAGGCCGCCGACGAGGCCATCGCGGCGCTCGACGGCCGGGTCGACTGCCTGGTGGTGGTGCCCAACGAGCGGCTGCTGCCGACCCTCGGCCACGGCGCCTCGATGATGCGCGCCTTCGCCGCCGTCAACGACGTGCTGCGCGAGGCGGTGACCGGCATCGCCGAGGTCATCACCCGGCCGGGGCTGATCAACATCGACTTCGCCGACGTGGCCGCGGTGATGCGCCGGCCCGGCCGGGCGCGCATCGGCACCGGCGAGGGCACGGGCGAGGATCGCGCCGGGGCGGCGATCCGCGCGGCCCTGGAGCATCCGCTGCTGGAGGCCACCGACCTGGTCGAGGCCGCCGGCGTGCTGGTCAGCATCACCGCCGGCGCGGACCTGAGCCTGGCCGACTTCGATGAGGTCGGGCGACAGGTGGCCGAGCTGGCCGGCGAGGATGCCATGCGGGTGGTCGGCACCGCCTTCGATCCCGACATGGCGGGCCGACTGCGGGTCTCGCTGATCGCCACCGGGCTGGGGGTCGCGCAGACGACGCCGTCCCGGCCGTCGCGCCAGGCCCGAGCCGGCGCCGAGCCGCGCCCGGCGCCGTCGTCATCCAGGGGCACCGAGCGGAGGGAAAGTGCGGAGCCGGAGGAGCTGCTGGATCTCGACGACTTCCTGAACCGGCTCAAGCGGCGCTGACGCCTGGCGACGCCGGGGGCTAGGCCGAGCCCCGGCTCAGATAGCGCTCGCGAAAGGTGTCCGCCGGCACCGGCCGGCCGGTGAGAAAGCCCTGGATCAGGGTCACGTGATAGGCCGCCAGCGCCGCGAGCTGGGCCTCGGTCTCCACGCCTTCGGCCACCACCCGCAGGCCGAGCTCACGAGCCAGCCCCGTCACCGCGGCGAGGATGGCGCCGCTGCCGCGGGACTCGCCCAGGCCGCGGATGAAGGAGCGGTCGATCTTCAGCGTCGTCACCGGCAGCTCCTGCAGGTAGCTCAGCGAGGAGTAGCCGGTGCCGAAGTCGTCGATGGCGATCATGCAGCCCAGCTCGCGCAGCCCCGAGAGGGTGGCCACGGCCTGCTGGTGCTGGTCGAGCAGGGTGCTCTCGGTGAGCTCGAAGCCGATCTGCCCCGGCGGCAGATCGTGCTGTGCATAGAGCCGACGCACCTCGGCGACCAGGTCGGCCTGCCAGAACTGGCGCGCCGAGAGATTGATCGCCACCCGCGGCGGCGACAGGCCGGCGTCCCGCCAGGCCCTGAGCTGGCCGGCCACCAGACGCATCAGCCGCCGCCCCAGCGGCAGGATCAAGCCGGAGCGCTCGGCCAGCGGAATGAACTCGCCCGGCGAGACCTCGCCCAGCCCCGGCGCGCGCCAGCGCAGCAGCGCCTCGGCCCCCTGCACCTCGCCGCTGTCGCGGTCGATCAACGGCTGATAGTGAACGGACAGCCCATCACCGGTCTCGGCGGTGTTGCGCAGCGCCGTCTCCAGCGCCAGGTGATGATGATCCTCGATAGCCATCTCGGCGCGGTAGAGCCGATAGGTGTTGCGCCCCTCCTGCTTGGCCCGGTACATGGCCGCGTCTGCCCGCTGCACCAGACGCTCGGGCGTGTCGCCGTCGTCGGGATAGAGGCTGATCCCCAGACTGCAGCCGACCCGGAAGCGATGCGTGCCCAGCTCGAAGGGCGCGCTGGCCGCCTCGAGCAGCCGGCGCGCCACTCGGGTGGCCTCGTCGATCTCCTGCACCTCGGGCAGCAGCACGATGAACTCGTCGCCGCCCAGCCGCGCCAGGGTGTCATCCTCGCGCAGGTGATGCTGCAGGCGCTCGGTGAGCCGCACCAGCAGCTCGTCGCCCACGGCGTGGCCCAGCGAGTCGTTGACCTGCTTGAAGTGATCCAGGTCGAGAAACAGCACCGCCAGGCGGCGCTGCTGGCGATGGGCGTGGCGGATCGCCAGCGACAGCCGGTCGTCGAGCAGGCGCCGATTGGGCAGGCCGGTGAGCGGATCGTAGTAGGCCAGGTGGCGCACCCGCTCCTCGTTCTCGCGGATATGGGTGATGTCGGTGAACAGCGCCGCGTAGTGGCTGACCTCGCCGCGCTCGTCGCGGATCGCCGAGATGGTCAGCAGCTCCAGGTAGAGCTCGCCGCTCTTGCGGCGATTCCAGATCTCGCCGCGCCAGAAGCCGTCCGCCTGCAGCGTGTCCCACATGTCGCGATAGAAGGCCGCGTCGTGACGGCCGGAAGACAGCACCGCCGGCGTATGGCCGGCCACCTCCTCCAGCGAGTAGCCGGTCATGCGGGTAAAGGCCGGATTGACGAAGCGGATGCGCGTCTGCGGATCGGTGATGATGATGCCCTCCAGCGAGGCATCGATGACCCGCTCGGCCAGCTGCAGGCTCTCTCGCGACTCGGCCAGCGCCTGGTCGCGCGCCTGCAGCGCCTCGCGCAGGTCCTCCAGGTAGCCGTGCTCGGCACCGACGATCAGGTCCTGAAAGCCGAGCAGCCCGATCACCCGGCCCGCCTCGTCGAGCACCGCCAGATGACGCACGCCCTCGTCGACCAGCGTCTCCCGGGCGCGGATCAGGGGCTCGTCGGCGCCGATGGTCAGCAGCGGGCGGCTGGCCAGCTCGCCCACGCTACGCGAGCCCGGATGACGGGCGACGAAACGCACCAGATCACGCTCGGTGAGGATGCCCAGCGGCCGCGCGTCGTCTGCCACCACGGCGGCCTCCAGGCCGGCGTCGCGCATCCGCCGCGCCGCCTCGGCCAGCCCTAGCGCGCCCGGCAGCACCAGCGGCGAGCGGCGCATGGCGCCCTTCACCTCGCGCAGCCGCAGATAGGGCTCGAGGCCCTGATTCAGCGCCACGTCGCTCTGCGACACCATGCCCAGCGGATGCTCGTCGTCGTCCACCACCAGCAGGTGGCGATAGCCCAGCCGGGCGAAGCGCGCGGCGACCTCGCCCACCGGCGCACTCCGGCCGACGGTGACCACCGGCCGGCTCATCACCTCACCGACCGGGCGGCGCAGCGCTTCAGGATCGGCGAAATCGAGGGCCAGGCTGTCGCGCTCGGTCCAGATGCCCAGGGGCCGTCCCGCCTCGACCACCAGGATCGCGCTACAGTGACGCTGGCCCATGCGCGTGGCGGCCTCGCACAGCGGCGTGTCGGGCCCGCAACTCAGAAGGCCGGTGCGCATGATCCGATCGACGGGAAGCGCGTGGGTATCGAGCAGCTGGTCCGGGTCCATTTGATCACCGTATCAAGACAAACCCGACACTCTAGCGAACCCCATGGCGGCGGTGAAAGGCCGGTCCGGCCTCCCGTTGACGACGATCAATGAACAGGCCGTTGCCCGGCTGGCGCCTGGCCTGGCCCTTCAGTGCCGCCGGCAGGTGGGCGATATCCATGGCGAAACTGTGTCCTCAGGCCGGCAGGGCCTCCAGCGCATGTGGTTCATGGGCCTCGCAGGACGCCGTCTCTTCCGTGGCACGTGCTTCGGGCGCGGGTATCGCCTCCTCCGCCATGGCCAGGGTGAAGCCGGCGGTGAAGGTCCGCATGCGCTCGGCCTCCTCCTCCAGCGCCGTGGCGGTCCGCTCGGCGCGCTCGACCATGTCACGGTTGCGCTGGGTCACGCCGCCCATCTGGTGCATCGCCTGGTTGACCTGCTCAAGGCCACGCTGCTGCTCGGCGGAGGCATGGGCGATCTGCTCGATGCGCTCGCCGACCCCCTGGATGGCGGCGACAATGCCGGCCATGTCCTCGCCGGCGCGCCGCGACAGGCCGTTACCGCGCTCCACGCTGCTGTGCGAGGCCTCGATCAGGGTACGGATCTCGCGGGCGGCATCCGCCGAGCGCGAGGCCAGCGAACGCACCTCGCCGGCCACCACAGCGAAGCCGCGGCCGTGCTCGCCGGCCCGTGCCGCCTCCACCGAGGCGTTGAGCGCCAGCAGATTGGTCTGGAAGGCGATGTCGTCGATCAGCCCGACGATCTCGCCGATCCGGCGCGAGCGGGTGTGGATCTCGTCCATGGTGGCGACGAAGTCGGTCACCACCTCGCGGCCCTGACGGGCCCGCCCGGTGGCCTGCTCGGCCAGCGCGTTGGCCTCGCCCACATGGGCGGTGTTGTCGGCCACCGAGGCGGTCATCTCGTCGAGGCTCGCCGCGGTCTGCTCCAGGGACGCGGCCTGCTGGCGGGTCCGGGCCGCCAGTTCCTGGTTGCCCTCGCTCATGCCGGCGGCGCCGTCCAGCACCCGATCGCTGCCGTGGCGCACCCGCGCCACGGTGGTGGCCAGCGCCCGGCGCATGCCGTCGAGCTCGCGATACAGCCGGCCGATCTCGCTGTCGCTGCGCGACGTGACCGGCGTGGCCAGGTCGCCGTCGGCGATGCGCCGGAAGTGCTCGATCATCCGCGACAGCGGCCGCAGCACGTTGGCACGCACGCCCCAGATCACCGCCAGCACGATGGCCAGGGCACCGCCCAGCGCGGCCAGCAGCGCCAGGTTGAGCCAGCCGGTCACCTGCGAGAAGCGCTCGGCCAGCCCATCGCCGCGCTCGGCCGAGGCAACGAAGAAGGCATCGGCGCTCTCCATGAAGGCCTGGCTCATGCCGCTGACCCGGGACTGGCCGGAGTCATAGCCGGCCGCGTCGCCCTCCTGCAGCAGCATCAGCTGCAGCGACAGCCCGGTGCTGAACAGCGACTGGAAGCGCGTGGCCAGCGCCTCCCGGGCCGCCTGCTGCGGCTCGGCCACCGGCAACGCCTGGAAACGCTCGAAGGCCGCCCTGGCCTCGGCCATGTCGGCCTCGGCCTGCTCGAGGATCGGCCCCGGACGATCGAAGGAGGGCACCCGCACCAGATGAGCGGCGCGATCCATCGCCACCTGGGCGCGCAGGGTGGCGATATAGGCGCGATTCAGCGCCCGGGACTGGGCCACCTGCACCTGGCGCAGGGTATCGAAGGCGCTGCGGCCATGATGGTTGGCATAGAGGCCGAGGGCGCCGGTGCCGAGGATGATCGCGGTGAAGGCGACCAGCACCAGGAACCAGCTGAAGCGGATGGTCATTCGATCGAGGAAGCGCATCGGGAATCCTGTCGCTGAAGGGAGGGGCGAGCGCCGGGCCCGCCGCGAGGCATGTCCGGCGTTATATCAGCGATTCATGACATTCAGATGGCGCGGTAAAACTCGCGAATGGCGGCCAACATCGACCAACGATCGGCACGTGAGGCATTAAAGATGGCGCATGAACGGCCGATACCAGGTACCGAACTGGCCCGGAAAATCACGACAAGAAAGGGAGGGATGCCCATGTCCGACAGCGTGAACGAGATCGCCGCCAGTCGAGCGCCCCAGGCCGCCGAAGCCCCCGCGCCGCGCCGGCGGGTGGAACAGCTGCTGGCCGGCTGGCTGCCGTCCGAGGACACCGCCACCGACGAGGCGGCGTCGGTCCAGCAGGGCGAGCTGGTCGCCCCGGTGCAGCGGCTCAACGAGGTGATGCGCCCCTACGGCGTGGAATTCGAGCTCAGCGAGGCCACCACGCGGGTGATCACGCGGCTGGTGGATCGGGACACCGGCGAGCTGATCCGCCAGATCCCCGCCGAGGAGGTGATGCGCATCGCCGAGCACCTGGAGGAGCTTCAGGGCGGGCTGATCGATCTGGAGGCCTGACGCGAATCAGACCTGCATGTTCATGATGTCCTTGTAGGCCGTCACCAGGCGGTTGCGGACCTGGAGGCCCATCTCGGAGGCGACGCTGGCCTTCTGCATGTCGACCATGACGTCGTTGAGCTCGACGCCCGGCTCGCCGGCCTGGAAGGCCTGGGCCGAGTCGGCGGCCTGGAGCTTGAGCTCGTTGATGCGCTGGATCGAGGACTGAAGCTCGCCGGCGAAGCCGCCGTTGCCCACGGCGGTATCGAGCTGCTGGCCCTTGGCGGCCTCGCCGCCGGCCTGGGTGGCCAGCGACTGCATCTGGGCGAGCGCCGAAGCGAGAGCGGGTGCACTCATCGGAAATCCCTGTAATGGACATGGTGGTCGATGATCGCCAAGGCTAGCAGCGCCCCCGCCGCGACCATGCTGGCAATTGACGGGCAAAACTCGGGCTTTTCATACCTTTGGCGCGACACCCCCTGCGGATAATGGCCGTCATCACAGTTCCGCCCGCACGGGCGGCGAATCGCGACGGACGGGAACAGCAGTCGATGCCTTCATCCAGAGCCCCGGGCCCAGGCGCCATCTCCGACGGGAGGCCCGCATGAGCAGTGGCGCCTCCGCCACCGGCAGCCAACAGGCCCAGCCCTCCCCCTTCGCGCAGCTGACCCGGCAGCTGCGCGGCAGCCCCCTGATCGCCCTGCTGATCGTCGGCGCGGCCGTGATCGCCATCGCGGTGGCGCTGCTGCTGTGGGCGCGCAGTCCCGACTACCGGGTGCTGTTCAGCAACCTCAGCGAGACCGACGGCGGCAGCATCATCAGCGAGCTCGACAGCCGCAATGTCCCCTACAAGTTCAGCGCCGGCGGCAAGGCGCTGCTGGTGCCCGGCGACCGGGTCCACACCCTGCGCCTGCAGCTCGCCGAACAGGGCCTGCCGCGCGGCGGCAACGTCGGCCTCGAGCTGATGGAGAACCAGGCCTTCGGCATCAGCCAGTTCGCCGAGCAGATCAACTACCAGCGCGGCCTCGAGGGCGAGCTCGCCCGCTCCATGGAATCCCTGGGTCCGGTGGCCGGCGCACGGGTACACCTGGCGCTGGCCAAGGACTCGGTGTTCGTGCGCCAGCGCGAGCCGGCCAAGGCCTCGGTGGTGCTCACCCTGCAGCCCGGCCGTACCCTCGGCGAGGGCCAGGTGGCCTCGATCGTGCACCTGGTCTCCAGCAGCGTGCCCGACCTGGCCGCCGAGGCGGTCACCGTGGTCGACCAGAGCGGCCGGCTGCTCTCCACTCCCGACGGCGGCGGCCTGGGCCTCGACGGCACCCAGCTCGACTACGTCGCCGAGGTGGAACGCGCCTACCAGAAGCGCATCGAGGCCATCCTGGCGCCGATCCTCGGCCGCGCCAACGTCAAGGCCCAGGTCACCGCCCAGGTCGATTTCTCCAAGCGTGAGGAGACCGCCGAGCGCTACGGTCCCAACCAACCGCCCAACGAGGCCGCGGTGCGCAGTCGCCAGACCAGCGTCGACTACAATGGCGACGGCGACCTGGCCAGCGGCATTCCCGGCGCGCTGAGCAACACCCCTCCCGGCGCGGCCCCCTCGCCGATCGACAACGCGGATAACGGCGCGAACGACAACGCTGACCAAGGGCAGACGAATCAGCAGGACGCCAACGCCACCAACGACCAGCGCCTGAGCCGCGACGACGTTGTCAACTACGAGGTCGACCGCCAGGTGTCCCACGTCCAGCATCGCCGCGGCGAGGTCGAACGCCTCTCGGCGGCGGTGGTGGTCAACTATCGCGAACGGCTCGACGAAGAGACCGGCGAGATGGCCCCGGCGCCGCTCGACGACGAGGAGATGGCGCAGATCGAGCGCCTGGTGCGCCAGGCCATGGGCTACTCCGACGCCCGCGGCGACCAGGTCGCGGTGGTCAACAGTGCCTTCGCCGCCACCGACGACGCGGCCGACGTGCCGACCTGGTGGCAGCGCAGCGACGTTCAGCAGCTGGCCTTCAGCCTGGGCCGCTACCTGCTGGTGGGCATCGCCCTGCTGCTGCTCTACCTGCTGATCCTGCGGCCCTTCATCCGTCGCTACACCGAGCAGCCACGCCCCGCGCCGGCCAGCGTGCCGCCGGCGCCCGGCTTCCAGGCCCGCGTCGGCGGCGACGAGGACGAGGGCGACGGCGAGCCGGAAGGCGAGCGCCACGACGAGACCGCGAGCGAGGAGAGCCCCGCCGCGCGCCGGCGCAAGCGTCGCGCCACGACCTACGAAGCCAACCTCAATGATCTGCGCGAGATGGCCCAGGAAGACCCCGGCATGGTAGCCATGATCGTCCGCGGCTGGATGAACCAACATGACGAGTAACGCGACAACCGGTCTGCGCCGCAGCGCCATCCTGCTGCTGGCCCTCGACGAGGACAGCGCCGCCGAGGTCTTCAAGCACATGTCGACCAAGGAGGTGCAGGCGCTGAGCATGGAGATGGCCACCATGAGCCAGGTCTCCCACGACGAGATGCGCCAGGTCCTGCAGGACTTCAGCAACGAGACCGAGGAATTCATCGCCCTGAACATCAACTCCAGCGACCACATCCGCTCGGTGTTGACCAAGGCGCTGGGCAGCGAGCGCGCCTCGAGCCTGATCGACGACGTCATGGAAAGCGCCGGCAACAGCTCCGGCATCGATGCGCTCAACCTGATGGAAGCCTCGATGGTGGCCGAGCTGATCCGCGACGAGCACCCGCAGATCATCGCCACCATCCTGATCCATCTGGAACGCCACCAGGCCTCCGACGTGCTGGAGACCTTCGACGACAAGCTGCGCAACGACGTGGTGCTGCGCATCGCCACCTTCAGCGGCGTGCAGCCGGCGGCGCTGCAGGAGCTCACCGAGGTGCTCACCGGCATGCTCGACGGCCAGAACCTCAAGCGCAGCAAGATGGGCGGCGCCCGCACCGCGGCCGAGATCCTCAACCTGATGAACAGCCATCAGGAAGAGGCCGCCATCGAGACGGTGCGCTCCCACAGCGAGGACCTGGCGCAGAAGATCATCGACGAGATGTTCCTGTTCGAGAACATGGTCGACCTCGACGATCGCAGCATCCAGCTGGTGCTCAAGGAGATCGACACCAACTCGCTGGTGGTGGCACTCAAGGGCTCCCCCGAAACGCTCATGGACAAGTTCCTGCGCAACATGTCGCAGCGTGCCGCCGATCTGCTGCGCGAGGACATGGAAGCCCGCGGGCCGATCCGCGTCTCCCAGGTCGAGGCCGAGCAGAAGACCATCCTCCAGGTGGTGCGCCGCCTGGCCGACTCCGGCGAGATCGTGCTGAGCGGCGGAGACGACACCTATGTCTGAGTTCGAGTCCGGCGCAAAGCCCGGCTGGGACGACGAGACGCCCTGGCGCCGCTGGCAGATGGGCGAGCTGCGCCGCCCCGAGCCGAAGGCCGCCTCGACGCCCGATCCTCGCGCCACCGCGCGCCAGGCCCGCGAGGCGGAGGCCCGCCGCCAGCAGCAGGCCCTCGAGCGGCTGCGCGAGCAGGCCCGACGGGAGGCGCGCGAGGAAGGCCTGCGCGAGGGCCGCGAGGCCGGCCACGCCGAGGGCCTGGCCCAGGGCCTCGAGGAGGGCCGACGGCAGGCCCGCGAGGAGCTCGAACAGCGCCTCGAGCAGACGCTTGCCCCGCTGCTGCCGCTGGCCCGCCACTTCGAGGAAGCCCTGGCCGATCTCGACGAGGCGCTGGCCGAGGATCTGGTCGATCTGGCCCTCGCCACCGGCCGCCAGCTCGCCGGCGACGCCCTCGAGGCCCGCCCCGAGCAGGTGCTGACGCTGATCCGCGATCTGCTTCACAGCGATCCGCCCCTGATCGGCCAGCAGCGCCTGTGGCTGCATCCCCAGGACCTCGCGCTGGTCACGCAACACCTGGGCGAGGAGCTGGAGGCCGCCGGCTGGCGGCTGCAGCCCGACGACCAGCTCAGCCGCGGCGGCTGCCGGGTGACCAGCCAGCGCGGCGAGCTGGACGCCACCTGGGAGACCCGCTGGCAGGCGATCCAGGACCAGCTGCGCCGGCGCCAGCCGCCGACCGACACCGACGAAGACGAGGCGTGAGTCGACCGCGATGAACGACACCGCTCCCACCAACCGCCACCAGGCCAGCTGGCAGCGCGCCCTCCGGGGCGTGCGCCGGCGCATCGAGCCGCTGCCGACCAGCCGCGCCAGCGGCCGGGTGGTGCGCGCGACCGGGCTGGTGATCGAGGTGGTGGGTCTGCAGGTGGCGCTGGGCAACGCCTGTCGCATCGAGCTGCCCGACGACCACGGCCGGCTGGGCCGTCACTACGCCGAGGCCGAGGTGGTCGGCTTCGACGGCGAACGCCTGTACCTGATGCCGCTGGCCGCGATCAGCGGCCTGCGCCCCGGCGCCCGGGTGCTGCCGCTGGGCGACGGCAGCGACGGCGCCGCCCGCCGCTTCCCCCTCGGCGAGTCGCTGCTGGGCCGGGTCGTGGACGGCAACGGCGCGCCGCTGGACGACCAGGGCTCGCTGGACGAGGCGCCCCGGGCGCCGCTGGCCACGCCGCCGCTCAACCCGCTGTCGCGGGCGCCCATCGACACTCAGATCGACGTCGGCATCCGCGCCATCAACGCCCTGCTCAGCGTGGGCCGCGGCCAGCGCATGGGCCTGTTCGCCGGCTCCGGCGTCGGCAAGTCGGTGCTGCTCGGCATGATGGCCCGCTACACCCGGGCCGATGTGATCGTGGTGGGGCTGATCGGCGAGCGCGGCCGCGAGGTGCAGGACTTCATCGACAACATCCTCGGCCCGGAGGGGCGCCGGCGCGCCGTGGTGGTGGCGGCCCCGGCCGACACCTCGCCGCTGCAGCGCCTGCAGGGCGCGGCCTACGCCACCCGCCTGGCCGAGGACTTCCGCGATCAGGGCAAGAACGTGCTGCTGATCATGGACTCGCTGACCCGCTACGCCATGGCCCAGCGCGAAATCGCCCTGGCCATCGGCGAGCCGCCCGCCACCAAGGGCTATCCCCCCTCGGTGTTCGCCAAGCTGCCGAGCCTGGTGGAGCGCGCCGGCAACGCCGAGCGCGGCGGCGGTTCGATCACCGCCTTCTACACGGTGCTGACCGAGGGCGACGACCAGCAGGACCCGATCGCCGACTCGGCCCGCGCCATTCTCGACGGCCACGTGGTGCTGTCGCGTACCCTGGCCGAGGCCGGCCACTACCCGGCCATCGACATCGAGGCCTCGATCAGCCGCGCGATGACCGCCATCGTCGACGCCCCGCAGCTCGAGCAGGCGCGCCGCTTCAAGAGCCTGTTCTCGCGCTACCAGCGCAACCGCGACCTGATCAGCGTCGGCGCCTACCATCCGGGCCACGATCCGCAGCTGGACGAGGCCGTGAATCGCTATCCTGCCCTGGAGGGCTTCCTGCAACAGGGCATCGGGGAATGCGCCGACCTCGGTGCCTCGCGTCAGGCACTGCTCGGCGCCCTGGGAGGCAGGCCATGAGCCGCACCGCACTCGACAACCTCACCGAGCTGGCCCGCGAGGCCCGCGACCAGGCCGGACAGAAGCTCGCTGGCGACCGTCGCAGCGCCGACCAGATCGTCGCCCAGATGGAGTCGCTGCAGCGTTACCGGGCCGAATACGCCGCCCGCCTGCAGACCGCGCTGCGCGAGGGCATCGACCCGGCCAGCATGCACAACTATCAGCGCTTCCTGGCCTCGCTGGATGACGCCCTGAACCGCGCCCGCCAGGCCCTGACCGAACAGCAGCGCCGCGTCGAGCGCAGCCAGCAGCACTGGCAGCAGGAACAGCGCCGGCTGAGCGCCTACGACACCCTCGCCGAGCGTCGCGCCGATGCCGAACGCCAGGCCGAGCAGCGGCGCGAACAGCGCGCCACCGATGAACAGGTGACACAGCGTTGGCGGCGCCGGGACGGCGTACCGAGCGGCTACTAAGCGGCGGACAACACAGGGAATCACTCATGGACATCCAGCAGATCCTCACCGCCGGCACCGGTACGCCCGCGGCCTCGAACGGCAGTGGCTCGGGCGCCGCCGGCGCCCTGACCGGCGACGGCTTCGCCAAGGCGCTGGCCTCGCTGTCGCCCCAGGCCGGCGCTCAACCCGCCCCTGGCAGCGGCGCAGAGTCGTCACCGCCGGCCTCTCGGCTGCCGACGGCCGCTGCCGACGGCGAAGCCCTGCCCGAGCGCCTTCAGCGGCTGCTGGCCTCCGCGGCCGAGGGCGAGGACGTGTCGAAAGACCTCGCGGCCCTGCTGTCTTCGGTCGACGGAGAAGACGCCGCGGGCCAGCTGCGCCAGGCGCTGGCCTCGCTCGCCGAGGGCGACGGCCTGCCCGAGGCGCTCCAGACCCTGCTCGGCGCCATCGCCGAAGGCGAAGATCCGAGCGCCGTGCTACAGCGGATGAAGGCCGCCGCGGACACATCGGACGAGGCCACCTCCCCCGAGCTCGTCGCCGCCCTGCAGACCCTCGTGGCGCCGCAGCCCTCCGGCCAGCGTGACGCCACGGCGCCGGCCCAGGCATCCGCCGATCGCGCCCGCTCGGCGCTGCCCGGCCTGGCATCGGGCGCGGCCACTCCCTCGACCAATCCGCTGCTCGAGGCGGCCCGGGGCCGCGCCGATGGCATCAGCAACGCCGTGAACGGCACCACAACCAATGCCACGACCTCGGCCGCGCTGGCCGCCGCCGAGGCCGTGCGTCAGGCTGCCGCCGGTGCATCGCCCGGCGGTTCTGCCCAGGCCTCGCCCCAGACCATGCTCGAGGCCCTGGCGGCGCGCCGGCAGGGCCAGAGCGCTAGCGGCCAGGAGGCCCTGCCGGCGGCGGGCGGCGCCTTCGCGGGCCACCTCTCCTCGCTCACGACCGCCACGGCGAACGCCGCTGGCGTCGCTACCGCTCAGCAGACGAGTCTGAGCGCCCCGGTCGGCAGCCAGACATGGCCGGGCCAGCTCGGCCAGCGGCTAGTCCAGTTCGCCCGCCAGGGCGGTGAGCAGCACATCGAGATGAAGCTGCACCCGGCCGAGCTGGGGCCGCTGTCGGTGACGCTCAAGGTCGGCGACCAGGGCGCCCAGGCGCACTTCCTGTCGAGCCATGCCCAGGTCCGCCACGCCCTCGAACAGGCGATTCCCCAGCTGCGAGAGGCGCTGGCCGGCCAGGGCATCGCCCTGGGCGAGACCTCGGTGGGCGAACAGCGCCAGGGCGGCAGCGAGGGCGAGGGTCGCCGGTTCGCCGAGACCGCCGGGGGCCCGAGCGGCAGCGAGGGCGAGGAGCCATCCGAGCTCGCTCGAGCGACGCCGCCGCTCGAGCGGGTCCTGGACGGCCGCGTCGATCTCTACGCTTGACCCCGCTCGGCGCAAAATCCGGAGATGGCCGCGTTCATCGGGCCTGTTCACATCATCGTGCCGCCCTCGCGGGCGGCATAATCCCCCGCTATCGGCAGAATATTCAGCATAGGAACGGCAATGGCGACATCCAGCAGAGGCTCCCGGAAACTGCTGTGGCTACTGGTGGTGCTGGTGGTGATCGCCTCATCGGCGGCGGCCACGGCGCTGTTCATGGTCATGAGCGACGATGACGACGGCAAGGCCATGGCCCAGGAGCCCGAGATCGTGGAAGCCCAGGCGCCGATCTTCGTCGAGATCGAGCCCTTCACCGTCAACCTGGCCGACGACGACTACGGCTCGCGGCTGCTCTACGCGGGCATCTCGCTCAAGGTCGCCGACGAGCAGAGCGAGACGCTGCTGAACGAGCACATGCCCGAGGTGCGCAGCCGCCTGCTGATGCTGCTCTCCGGCCAGCGGGCCACCGACCTGGCCACGCCGGAAGACAAGCAGCGCCTCGCCGACCAGGTGAAGGCCACCCTCGAGGCGCCCATGACGGAGCCGCAGCCGGAGCTTTCCATCGAGCGCGTGCTGTTCACCGATTTCATCGTGCAATGACGCCGGGCGGGTAGCGACCATGTCTCAAGAAGATCTGCTCTCCCAGGACGAGATCGACGCCCTGCTCAAGGGCGTCAGCGGGGACGACGAGCCCGCGGAGGGCCAGGACGGCCAGCCGCAGGTGCGCCCCTTCGATCCGGCCAACCAGCACCGCATCATCCGCGAACGCCTGCATGCGCTGGACATGATCAACGAGCGCTTCGCGCGCCACTTCCGCATGGGGCTGTTCAACCTGATCCGGCGCAGCGCCGACATCACCGTGGATTCGGTGAAGTACCAGAGCTACAGCGACTTCTCGCGCAACGTGCCGGTGCCCACCAACATCAACATGATCGCCATGAAGCCGCTGAAGGGCTCGGCGCTGATCGTGTTCCCGCCGAACCTGGTGTTCATGGTGGTGGACAACCTGTTCGGCGGCGACGGCCGCTTCCTCACCAAGTCCGAGGGGCGCGAGTTCACCAACACCGAACAGCGCATCATCCAGCGCATGCTGCAGCTGGCCATCGAGGCCTACGCCGAGTCCTGGAAGTCGGTCTATCCGCTGGAGATCAGCTTCCTGCGCAGCGAGATGCAGTCGAAGTTCGCCAATATCACCAACTCGCCCAACGAGATCGTGGTCAACACCAGCTTCAACCTCGAGGTCGGCAACCTGGCCAGCAGCTTCCAGATCTGCATGCCCTACTCGATGATCGAGCCGCTGCGCGACCTGCTGACCAATCCGCTCAACGAGAGTCATCAGGACCAGGACGGCAGCTGGTCGAAGCGCATGGCCGGCGAGCTGCGCCAGTCCGAGGTCGAGCTGGTGGCCAATTTCGCCGACATTCCCTCCCGCATCTCCCAGGTGCTGGCGCTCAAGGCCGGCGACGTGCTGCCGCTGGAGCTGCCCGAGAAGGTGACCGCCAGCGTCGACGGCGTGCCGGTGATGGAATGCGAGTACGGCAGTCAGCACGAGCAGCGCGCCCTGCGGGTGCTGCGACTGTTCGATCACGCGGCGGGCCACGCGCCGTCCAGCGCCTTCGTCAAGGGGGCTCAGCCGAAACCCAAGGAAGCCAAGCATGACTGATCCCAACAAGCCCGACGATCAGAACCTCGACGACGAGTGGGCGGCCGCCATGTCCGAACAGGCAGGCGACGACGCGCCGAGCGCGGACGACGATCCCTGGGCCGAGGCCATGGCCGAGCAGGCCGCCGCCGAGGAGGCCGAGGGCAACGAGGCTCCCGCCGAGCCCGCGGCCGGCGCCGAGGCGCAGCCGGCCAGCGGCAGCGTCTTTCAGCCGCTGGAGGGTGGCCAGGACAAGGCCGTGCCGCGCGACCTCGAGATGATCATGGACATCCCGGTCAAGCTGACCGTGGAGCTGGGCCGCACCAAGCTGACCATCAAGCAGCTGCTGGAACTGGCCCAGGGCTCGGTGATCGAGCTCGAGGGGCTGGCCGGCGAGCCCATGGACATCCTGATCAACGGTTATCTGATCGCCCAGGGTGAAGTGGTGGTGGTGGAAGACAAGTACGGCATCCGCATCACCGAGATCATCACACCTTCCGAGCGCGTCCAGAAGCTGAACCGATGAGCGAGACCGCCTCCGGCGCCGGCGCCACCCTCGACGGGCTCGGCGGCGGCGATGCCCTGATCGGCATGGCCACCCTCGGCAAGACGGCCGCCGCCCTGGCCCTGGTGCTGGGCGTCATCCTGGTGTGCAGCCTGCTGCTGCGGCGCCTGAACGGCGGCGGACGCGGCCAGGGCCATCGCCCGCGCCTGGTGGGCAGCACCGGCATCGGCCAGCGCGAGCGGGTCGTGATCGTCGAGGTCGAGGGCACCTGGCTGGTGCTGGGCGTCGGCGGCGGCCAGGTCAGCAAGCTCCACGAGCTGCCCGCGCCCGACACGCCGTCCTCCGAGGTCGTATCGCCGATCGACCCGAACGATGGCTTCGCCGCCCGCTTCGCCCAGGCGCTGCGCCACCACGCCGGCCTGGGCCGCGGCGACCGGGGGCGCGAATGAACCGACTCGCCCCGCGCCATGCCCGCTGGCTGCTCCTAGGGCTGCTGCTGATACCCGGCCTGGCGCTGGCCCAGCAGGTACCCGGCCTGATCAGCCAGCCGATGGAGGACGGCGGCCAGCGCTGGTCGCTGTCGCTGCAGACCCTGCTGCTGCTCAGCTCGCTGGCCTTCCTGCCGGCGGCGGTGCTGATGATGACCAGCTTCACCCGCATCATCATCGTGCTGGGGCTGCTGCGCACCGCCATGGGTACCCAGGCCACGCCGCCCAATCAGGTGCTGCTGGGACTGGCGCTGTTCCTGACCTTCTTCATCATGGCCCCGGTATTCGGCCAGGTGTACGACCAGGCCTGGGTGCCGCTGTCCAACGGCAGCATCGCCTTCCCCGAGTTCCTCACCCAGGCCGAGGGTCCCTTCCGCGAGTTCATGCTGGCCCAGACCCGCGAGCCCGACCTGGCGCTGTTCGCGCGGCTGGCCGACGTCGGCCCGCTTCAGGGCCCGGAAGACGTGCCGCTGCGGGTGCTGGTGCCGTCCTTCGTGACCAGCGAGCTGAAGACCGCCTTCCAGATCGGCTTCACCATCTTCATCCCCTTCCTGATCATCGACCTGGTGGTGGCCAGCACCCTGATGTCGCTGGGCATGATGATGGTGCCGCCGATCACCATCTCGCTGCCGTTCAAGCTGATGCTGTTCGTGCTGGTCGACGGCTGGCAGCTGATCATCGGCTCGCTGGCGGAAAGCTTCTACGTGTGAGTCCCCGGAGACTGCCATGACCCCCGAAACGGTAATGACCATCGCCTACCAGGGCATGCGCGTGACCCTGCTGCTGGCCGGGCCGCTGCTGCTCACCGCGCTGTTCACCGGGCTGCTGGTCAGCCTGTTTCAGGCCGCTACGCAGATCAACGAGATGACGCTGTCGTTCATCCCCAAGATCCTGGCGGTGTTCGCCGTGCTGGTGCTCGCCGGCCCCTGGCTGCTGGGCCTAATCACCACCTTTACCCGCGAGCTGTTCGGCAACATTCCCAACATGGTGATGTAGGCCGCGATGGTCGAGATCACCTTCGCCCAGCTGCACGGCTGGCTGGTCGCCTTCCTGTGGCCGTTCTGCCGTATCACCGGGCTGATGCTGGCCTCGCCGATCTGGGGCCACTCCAGCGTGCCGCGCCAGATCAAGATCGCCCTGGCCATGGCGCTGACCGTGGTGATGGCGCCGGTGCTGCCGCCGATGCCTCAGGTGCCGCTGTTCTCCTGGGCCGGGCTCGGCATCGTCGCCGAGCAGCTGCTGATCGGCGCCGCCATGGGGCTGGTGATGCGCGTGACCCTGGTGACGGTCCAGGCCACCGGCGAGTTCATCGGCCTGCAGATGGGCCTGGCCTTCGCCACCTTCTTCGATCCCTCCAGCGGCACCAACATGATGGTGCTGTCGCGCTTCCTCTACATGATCACGCTGCTGATGTTCCTGGCCTTCGACGGCCATCTGATGGTGCTTGAGCTGCTGGCCTCGAGCTTCGAGGCGCTGCCGATCGGACTGGGCCGCTATGACCCCGGCGCCTTCGAGATGCTGGCCCGCTACGGCGGCACCATCTTCAGCTCGGGCATTCTGCTGGCCCTGCCGCTGGTGGCGGCGCTGCTGATCATCAACCTGGCGCTGGGCATCCTCAACCGCTCGGCGCCGCAGCTGACCGTGTTCAATATCGGCTTTCCGGCCTCGCTGACCGTGGGGGTGATCCTGATGATGGTGCTGATGACCGACCTCGACCGCTTCCTGGAGCGCCTGTTCGATCAGGGCCTCGACTTCCTGCAGGCCTTTCTCGCGGCGCTGGCGGGCTGAGCCGGCAGCAAAAAAGCCCGCCCTGACGGGATGCAGCAGGGCGGGCCAAAGGGACCATGGGCAGGGATGACCATGGCCGGCAGAACCTCCGGTCCGGGTAACGGACTCAGAGGTACTGGAAGAGCGACATGCCTTTCATGTCGGCGAAGGTCTGCTGCGCGGCCTGCAGGCCCACCTGACGCAGGCTGTATTCGGAGATCGCCTCGGCGTAGTCGAGATCGACCAGGTCGGACCGGGTCTGCTCGTAGTTGAGGGTGCGGTTGGCGCTGACGCCGTCCACCACGTCCAGCTCGTTGAGCCGCGCGCCCATGGAGGCACGCACCGTCAGCACGTTGTCCAGGCTATTGTCCAGCTCGCGCATCGAGGTGCTCAGGGTATTGCCGAGGGCCGCCTTCTCGGCATCGGTGCCGGCCGGATTCTCCAGCACGGAGATCGCGTTCTCGAGCGTGGTGAACAGGTCGGTATTGCCCTGATCGGCGGGGTTCACCGCGATGCTGTCGCCGGCGACGGGCTCGCCGTCGAGCTCCATCGCCAGGCCACCGAACTCGATCCGCATCGACTCGCCGTCGTAGCTGCCGCTGTCGACGCTGTTGCCGGCCGCATCCTGGACGTCGTAGGTGAAGCCCGAGGCGGCATCGCCGGCGAAGGCGATGGTGTAGGCCTGGGTCGTGTCGACGGCGTCATCGTCGATGACCTGGGGCCCGGAGAAGGCCACGCTGCCCGCATTGCCGGCGTCCGCACTGGCCACGTGGCCGGCGCCGCTCGGCACGCTCTGGAAGATCGCCTGCCCGCTGTCGCTGACCTCCATCAGCCGCGAAGCATCGATGCGCTGCCGACGTACCTGGCTGTCGCCCACGTACTCGACCTCATCGCTGGCGTTCTTGACGAAGGGGGCGCTGCCGTCGCTGTAGCCGCCGAACAGGTAGGTGCCGTTGCCATCGGTGGCGTTGGCCTGGCCGAGCAGCGTCTCGTAGACCCCGCTCAGCTCAGAGGCCACGGACTGACGATCCGCATCGCTGAGCGTGCCGTTGGAGGCCTGCACCAGCAGCGTCTTGGCCTTGGTGATGGCATCGCTGACGCTGTTCAGCACGCTCTCGCCCTGGGACAGCGAGTTGCGAGCGCTGACCCGCGAGTCGGTGTACTGCTCGGTCACGGCCAGCGACTGGCTGACGCCCACGGCTCGGGAAGCCGCCTGGGGATCGTCGGACGGGTTGACCACCCGGCGGCCGCTGGCGATCTGCTGGCTGACGTCGAGCAGCTTCGACTGCTGCTGATTGAGCGAGCCGACGCTCTGGTTGAACATGGTGACGGTGCTGATGCGCATCTCGTGAAGCTCCCTAATCAACCGCGCAGGCCGAGCACGGTGTCGAGCACCGTGGTGGCGGTATCGATGACCTTGGCGTTGGCCTGGTAGTACTGCTGGTAGCGGATCAGGTTGGCCGCCTCCTCGTCCAGGTTGACCCCGGACTCGGACTGCTGGACGGCCTCCAGCTGCTCGCTGAGCCCCTGCTGGGCCTCCAGGTTGACCTGCACGATATTGGTCCGATTGCCGACGTCGCTGACCATCGAGGCATAGGCCTCGCTGAGCGAGGCCGAGCCGCCGACCACGCTTTCCTGCTGCAGGTCCTGCAGCGCCAGGGCGTTCTCGTTGTTGCCCGAGCCGCCGCCGGGACCGGCCGCGGCGATCTTGTCGAGGTCGGAGATCGCGGTGTCGAGGTTGGCGGCGGCACGCCGCACCGGCTGCACCTCGAAGCTGTCGCTGTCGGCCAGGCCGGCGGGATCGTCGAAGCTCAGGGTCACGCCGCCGAAGCTCAGCTCGCCGCCGGCGTAGTCGACCTCGGCGGCATCCAGCACGGCCCCGGTGTCCTGGCGCACCACCTCGAAGGCCGGCGCCGCGGCATCGGTGACGCGCACCGTGTAGTCGGTGGCCTCGAGCCGGTCGATGTTGTCGGCATCGAAGGCCACCGAGGCGATCTCGGCCGTGCCCGCGTTGTCGTCGGCGGCGAAGGCGCGCGGCGCGCCGATGGTGAAGAAGTCGCCGCCCGCCTCACCGTCCAGATCGATGCCCTCGGCATGCTGCGCATTGACCGCCACCGCCAGCGAGACCGCCATCTGGCCGATCTGATTCTGGGCCTTGTCCAGGGTCTCGGTGCGGAAACTCATCAGCCCGCCGAGGGTCCCGCCGGTGATGGCATCTTCATCCAGCGCGTGGACGTTGCCGCTGGAGTCCGGGTAGCCGATCACGCTGCGCTGGGGATCGTCGGGCGAGGCCATGGCCTCGAGCTTGAAGCTGCGGTCGCCCATCACCAGCGGCTGGCCGTTGGGCAGGCTGATGTTGTAGGACTTGCCGTCCTGGATATTGAGCCGCAGGTCCATGCGCTCGCTGAGCTCGTGGACCAGCTGGTCGCGCTGGTTGAGCAGCGCGTTGGGCGCCTCGCCCTGCTTGGCGCGGGCCAGGGCGATCTCGCGGTTGATCGAGCCCAGCTGCTCGGTGGTGTTGTTGATCTGGGTGAGTTCGTCCTCGATCTGGCCGTTGATGCCGTCCTGCATGTCCTGCAGGTAGCCGTCGAAGGAGCGGAACTGGGCGCTCAGGGTATCCGCCGTGCCCAGCACGCCCTGACGGGCGGCCGGGTCGGACGGCGCGCTGGCCAGGTCCTCCATCGAGGAGAAGAAGTCCTGCATCAGCGGCGAGAGCCCGGCCGCCTCGTCGGCCAGCAGGCTGTCGATCTGCTCCACCTGGGTACCGTAGGCCTCCAGCGCGCTGGTCTTGCTGGTGGCGTCGTTCAGCTGGTCGGCGATATAGCGGTTGAACTGGCGCTGGATATCGTTGACCTGCACCCCGCCCGTGCCGGTGCTGCTCTCGCCGAGCACGGTCACCTCGCGGTTGTAGCCATCCGTGTAGACGTTGCTGATGTTGTTGCTGGTGGAGGCCAGGGCATTCTGGGCGGCGTTGAGACCGCTGAGGCCGGTGGAGAAGATGCTCATGACGATGTTCCCTTGTGCCGATACTGTTCGCTATCGGCCGCCCGGTCGCGGACTTGAGGCCGAAAGTCAGGAAAACGCGTGAAAAAGCCCCTGGAAATAGAGGATTAGCGGGAGGCGAGGCGTTCGCCCCCGGGCAGCGGCCCCAGGCTGTACATCACCGCGATCAGCTTGTCGGCGTAGGCCGGGTCGGTGGCGTAGCCGCCGCGCTGCAGGGCCCGTGCCGCCTGATCGGGCGTGGCGGCCGCGCTCACCCCGGCATAGCGGGGGTTGTCGCCGATCAGCCGGGCGTAGTCGGTGAAGGCCGCCTCGAAGGAGTCGTAGACGCGGAAGCGATCGCGCACCGGCTGGCGGCGGCCGTCGATGACCTCGTGGGTGAGGATCTCGGTGGTCTCGCCCCGCCAGCCGCTGCCGGCCTTGATGCCGAACAGGTTGTGGCTGTTGCCGCCGTCGGCCGTGGCGATCTCGCGACGCCCCCAACCGGTCTCCAGCGCCGCCTGGGCCAGGATCAGCTCGGCCGGCACGCCGCTCTCTCGGCTGGCCGCACGGGCCGGGCCGGCGAGCCTTTCCAGGAAGGCCTGAACGTGCTCCGGCCGCCCCGCCGGCTCGGCCGATGCGGCCAGGGCGGCGCCATCGTCGCCCGGCGTGGCCTGGATCGCATCGAGGAAGGAGGCCGGCGTGGCGTCATCGTCGCTTCGCTCGTCGGCCATCAGGGCATTGGTCAACGGCCGCGGGGTACCGCGGGGAATCCCGGCGATCAGCGCCTCGATGTCCCGGCCATTCGAGGTCCCGGCGTCGCGCCCGCCGACCGAGCCCTGGAGCTGGGACACCAGCTGGTCGGCCAGCCCCAGGCCGCGCTCGGCCACGCTCTGGGACCACTGCTTGTCGAGCATCTCCTGATACATGTCGCCGGCCTGGCTCTGCAGCAGCCCCGAGGAAGGCACCGCCTCGCGCATGCTCTTGACCATCATCTGCACGAACAGGGCCTCGAACTGCTGGGCCGCATCCTTCAGCCCCTCGCCGGAATCATTGTGCTTGAGGCGCTCGAGGCCCTGGATGTCCAGGGCGAACTGGCCGCGGGCGGTGTCGGGGGCATCCAGGCTCATCAGATGATCTCCAGTTCGGCGCGCAGCGAGCCCGCTTCCTTGAGGGCCTCGAGGATCGACATCAGATCGTTGGGCGTGGCGCCCAGGGAATTGAGCGCGTCGACCACTTCCATCAGGTCGGCACCCTCGACCACCTTGAGGGTGCCGGGCTGCTGCTGGATGCTGACCTGAGCGTTCTGGGTGACCACGGTCTGACCGTTGCCGAACGGGTTGGGCTGGCTGACCTCCACGTCGCTGTCGATGACGATCGACAGGTTGCCCTGGGCCACCGCCGCCCGACGCAGGGTGACCTGACCGTTGAGCACCACCGAGCCGGTACGCGAGTTGAGCACCACCCGGGCCGGCTCCTCGGTGGGCGTGACCTGGACGTTCTCGACCCGGGCCATGAAGTTGACCCGGGCATTGGGATCGCGGGGGCCGTCCAGGGCGATCACCCGAGCATTGCGCGCCGAGGCCACGACCCGGCCGAAGGCCTGATTGATGGCGCTGACCGCCCGCTGGGCGGTGCCGAAGTCGTCGGTCTCGAGCTGCAGCTCGAGCAGGCCGCCGTTGGCGCCCAGATCGAGCGGCACCTCGCGCTCCACGGTGGCGCCGCCCGCGATCCGTCCGCCGGCCTGCTGGTTGACCTGGACGCTGGAGCCGGCCGCCGAGGCGCTGGCGCCCCCGACCAGCAGGTTGCCCTGGGCCAGGGCGTAGACGCTGCCGTCGGCGCCCTTCAGCGGCGTCATCAGCAGGGTGCCGCCGCGCAGGCTGTCGGCGTTGCCCACCGAGGACACCACCACGTCGAGCTCCTGGCCGGGGCTGGCGAAGGCCGGCATCTCGGCGGTGACCATCACCGCCGCCACGTTGCGCAGCTGCATGTTGGTGCCGGCGGGCACGGTGATGCCGAGCTGGGACAGCATGTTGGTCAGGCTCTGACCGGTGAAGGGCGCCTGGGTGGTGCGATCGCCGCTGCCGTCGAGCCCGACCACCAGGCCGTAGCCGACCAGGGCGTTGTCGCGCACCCCGGCGAAGCTGGCGAGGTCGCGCAGCCGCTCGGCCTGGGCCGGCAGCGCCAGCAGGATCATGGCGACGAAGGCCAGCCCGGAGGCCAGCCGCGGAAGTGCGCCCGTCGCGCGTCGAGTGCCGGTCATCATGCCACTCTCCTAGAAGGGCGAGACGTTGAGGAAGAAGCGCTGCAGCCAGCCCATGTGCTGCGCCTCGTTGATGTAGCCGTCGCCGACGTACTCGATGCGCGCGTCGGCCACCGAGGTCGAGGGCACGGTGTTCTCGCCGGTGATGTCGCGCGGATTGACCACGCCGCCGAAGCGGATGAACTCGGTGCCCTGGTTGATGGCGATCTGCTTCTCGCCGCGCACCCGCAAGTTGCCGTTGCCCAGCACGTCGATCACGGTCACGGTGATGGTGCCGGTGAAGGAGTTGTTGGCCTGGGAGCCGCCGCCGCCCTGGAAGTCGCTGTCGCCGGAGACGTCGAAGCCATACTCGGCCAGCTTGTCGAGGGCGTCCGGCAGCTGCGCCAGCTCGAGACTCGACGAGCCGCTCCGGTCGGCGCTGGACTGAGAGTTCTTGCTGGCGCTGACGTCCTCGTCCAGCACGATGGTCAGGATGTCGCCGATCATGCGCGGGCGCCGGTCCTCGAACAGCGGCTGGTAGCCGCTGCGCGGCTGATAGATGGCGCCGTTGGCGCGTGCCATCGGCCGCTCCGGAATCTCGATCTTCTCCTGCTCGCCGACCACCGAGGCGTGGGGAATCTGCGCGCAGCCCCCCAGCACCGCCAGCGCCGCCATCAGCAGCCAGCGCCATGCGCCGCCCGGGCTAGCCCTGCTCATGCCGTCCTCCTCCGCTCCGTCATCGGCGTCACAGCTGCGCCAGGCGCGACAGCATCTCGTCGCTGGTCTGCACGGCCTTGCTGTTGATCTCGTAGGCGCGCTGGGTCTGGATCATGCTGACCATCTCCTTGACCACGCTCACGTTCGAGGTCTCGACGTAGTTCTGCATGATGCTGCCGGTGCCGTTCATGCCGGGAATGTCCTCGGTGCGCGGCCCGGAGGCGGTGGTCTCGGCATAGAGGTTGCCGCCCAGGCTCTCCAGCCCGGTGGGATTGACGAAGGTGGAGAGCGTGACCTGACCGACCTCCTGGAGCTCGCTGTCGCCCGGCACCTTGACCGAGACGATGCCGTCCTCGCCGATGTTCACCGACAGGGCGTTCGGCGGGATGACGATGCCCGGCTCCAGCGGATAGCCGTTGGCGGTGACCATCTGGCCGTTCTGGTCGAGCTGGAAGCTGCCGTCGCGGGTGTAGGCGGTGGTGCCGTCCGGCATCATCACCTGGAAGAAGCCCCGACCCTCGATCGCCAGGTCACGGCTATTGCCGGTCTGCTCGAGGCCGCCCTGGGTGTGCAGGCGCTCGGTGGCCACCGGGCGCACGCCGGTGCCGACCTGCATGCCCGACGGCAGACGGTCCTGGGCGTTGGTCTGGGCGCCGGGCTGGCGCAGGTTCTGGTACAGCAGGTCCTCGAACACCGCCCGCGACTGCTTGAAGCCGTTGGTGTTGACGTTGGCCAGGTTGTTGGAGATCACGTCCAGCTTGGTCTGCTGGGCCTCCAGACCGGTCTTGGCCGTCCACAGTGACTTGATCATTCTGCTTCCCTCATGTTCGTGCGCCTCAGCTCATGGAGAGCAGGCTGTTGGCGCGCTGATCGTTCTCGTCGGCGGTGCTCATGACCTTGGTCTGCATCTCGTAGCGCCGCGCCACGTCGATCATCGACACCATGGTCTCCACCGGATTGACGTTGCTGCCCTCCAGCGCGCCGCTGATCAGCGTGGCGTCGTCATCGGCCGGCAGCAGGCCCGGCTCGCCGTTCTGGCCGGCCTGGGCGCGGAACAGGCCGTCCACGCCGCGCTCGAGCCCGCCGGGACCGGGCGTGGCCAGCTTCAGGCGCCCCACCGGCACCAGGGCATCGGGACCCTGGCCGGTGCCGATGGCGCTGATCGTGCCGTCGGCGCCGATCGACACCTGCGCCCCGAGCGGCACCTGGATCGGGCCGCCCTCGCCGATCACCGGGTTGCCGGCGCTGCGCAGCAGGCCGTCGCCGTCGACCTGGAGGTCGCCGCGGCGGGTGTAGGCCTCGCTGCCGTCGGGGGCCTGGACGGCGAGCCAGGCATCGCCCTTCATCGCCACGTCCAGGGTGCGGCCGGTGCGGGTCATCGGCCCGGGCGAGGTATCGGCGCCCGGCGTGGAGGCCGCCACCGAGGCGCGGGTGTCCAGCCGACCGTCGCCCTGCACCGGCACCGCGCGCATGGCGTGCAGCTGGGCGCGAAAGCCGGTGGTGGAGGCGTTGGCCAGGTTGTGGCTGACCACCGCCTGCTGCTCCATGCTCTGGCGCGCGCCGCTCATGGCGGTGTAGAGAATGCGATCCATGGCTCAGCTCTCCGGCTTAGCGGCTCAGGTTGATGGCGGCCTGAAGCACCTCGTCCTGGGTCGAGATGGTCTGGGAGTTGGCCTGGTAGGCGCGCTGGGTGACGATCATGTCGACCAGCTGGCTGGCCAGGTCCACGTTGGAGGTCTCGATGGCACTGGACTGGACGCTGCCGAGCACCCCGGTGCCCGGCTCGCCGAGCAGCTCCTGACCGGAGCTCGCGGTGGCCGACCAGGCGTTGTCGCCCACCGCCTCGAGCCCTTCCGGGTTGCGGAAGTTGGCCAGCGCGATCTGCCCGGCCGGCACCGACTGCTCGTTGGCGTAGTTGCGCATCACGGTGCCGTCGTCCTGGATGGTGATGCCCACCAGGGCGCCGGAGGTATAGCCGTCCTGAGTCAGCGAGCTGGTCGAGGAGGTATTGCCGAACTGGGTGGAGCCGGTCGGTCGATAGTCGAAGGTCAGCTCGGCGGCGCCACCCTTCGCGGCGAAGGTCATCGCCGTCTCGATATCGGCATCCAGGGCGTTATAGGCGGTGGTATAGGCAGCCTGGGCAGTATTACGCTGACCAAGCGCATCGCTATATGCCGTCGTCGCGTCAGTCAATTCAGTATTGGCAGCCGTAAGCGCTGTGTTGGCATCCGCCAGAGCATCCTGATTGGCCTGGGAGCTATCGGCGTCAAAAGCCGCCTGGGCTGCGTCGACGGCGGCCTGGGCACTGTCGTAGGCATCCTGCGCCGCATCTCGGTCGCTGGTCGCCGTTACCAGCTCGGCCTCGCGCTGCTCGAGCGTGTCCTCCGCCTGCAGGAAGTTGGCGTCGACACCGGCCACGCCCTGGTCCTGGAGCTGGCCGTTATTGTCGAAGCGCAGGAAGAAATCGTTCTCTTCAGAGTATGTGCCGTCCATCACCGCCCGGCCGCGCCAGGTATTGGCATCGACCTTCTCGTAGTAGACGGTGACGTTGCGCGAATTGCCCAGCGAGTCGTAGGTCGAGAAGTTGTTCGAGAAGTGGTAGTTCAGAGTCGTGTCTGCCCCCGTAGCGTCGGTCACTTCGGCCTGGCTGAGATCGCTGCCGACGGTTTCTCGCGCATCCAGGTTGAAGGAGGTGGAGACCTCGGTGGTAGCGCTGGCCGCCATGTCGTCCGCCGGCACCTGCAGCACCCCGGGCTGGCCGCCGGTCTGGACGTTGCCCGCCGCGTTGAGCCCGTAGCCCATGATCCTCGCCCCCTGGGCATTCTCCAGGTAGCCGTCGGCGGTCATGGACAGCTGGCCGTTGCGCGAGTAGACCACCTCGCCGTCCTGCTGGAAACGGAAGAAGCCGTCGCCGCTGATCGCCAGGTCCAGGTTGCGGCCGGTGTTCTCGATGTTGCCGTCGCCAAAGTCCTGCAGCACGGCGGAGACCTTGGTACCGAGGCCGGTGGAGCCGGCGAAGATGTCGGCGAACTGGGCGCTGGAGCTCTTGTAGCCCACGGTCTGGGAGTTGGCGATGTTGTTGCCCAGCACGTCGAGGCTGGAAGAGGCGGCATTCAGGCCGCTGAGCGCTTGTGAGAAACCCATGTCACTGTCCCTGCGTTATCGAATCATGAAAGGTGCCGGGCCGACTCGCCTCTGGAACCGGCCCCGGGGCATCACAGAATCTGCTTGATGTCGTTCAGGCCGACCTGGCCGTAGACGGCCCCCAGGTCGAGACGTACGTCGCCGTCGGTGGAGGGCGTGACGCTGTTGACCATGGCGTAGTTGAGGGCCTCGACCGACACGGCCTCGCCGCCCTGGCTGGCCTCGATGCGGAACTGGTAGGCCCCGTCGGCGGCGACCTGACCGTCGCGGGTCTTGCCGTCCCAGCCGAAGGACTGCACGCCGGCTTCCATGGCGCCCAGGTCATAGGTGTTGATCACCTCGCCGGAGGCGTTGGTGACGGTCACGCTGACCTCGTCGGCCGGGGCGCCCAGCTCCACCCCGATGGGCGTGGTGGTCACCTCGCCCTCGTCACCCTGACTCAGCAGCACCCGGTTGCCGGGCACCATCACGCCCTGACCGATCAGGGCGGTGGCCTGCAGCGTGCGCCCGGCGTCGATCTGACTGGTGATCTCGGACAGCGAGTCGTTGAGTTCCTCGATGCCGCTGACGGTGTTGATCTGCGCCAGCTGGGAGGTCATTTCCTCGTTCTTCATCGGATCCATCGGATCCTGGTTCTGCAGCTGGGTCACCAGCATGGTCATGAAGTTGTTGCGCAGCTCGTCCGACTGGCCAGAGGTCAGCCCGCCGGCCCCGGTGGCGCTGGCAGCACCGGCGTTGAGGCCGTTGAGCACGCCGGAATCGATGGTGGATGCCATGGGATCAGCCCTCGCCCAGGGTCAGGGTCTTGAGCATCAACTGCTTGTTGGTGTTCATGACCTCGACGTTGGCTTGGTAGGAGCGGGAGGCGGAGATCATGTTGGCCATCTCCGCCACGGGATCGACGTTGGGCAGGCTGACATAGCCCTGGTCGTCGGCCAGCGGATGCTCGGGGCGATACTCGCGGCGCAGCGGCGCGGGGTCCTCGACCACCTCGCGCACCCCGACCCCACCGATGCCGTCGCGGGTGGCGGCCTGGCTCTCGAACATCACCTGCTTGGCGCGATAGGCCTCGCCGTCGGGGCCGGCCACGCTGTCGGCGTTGGCCAGGTTGCTGGCGGTGACGTTCATGCGCTGCGACTGGGCGCTCATCGCCGAGCCGGAAATATCGAACACGGAAAACATCGACATGCCACCGCTCCTTATTCGGGTTGCATGGCCTTCTTGAGGCCCTGGATTCGACTGTTGAGGAGCGTCAGGGAGGCCTGATAGCGCACCGAGTTGTCCGCGAAGGCGGTGCGCTCGCGATCCATGTCGACGGTATTGCCGTCGAGACTCGGCTGGTCCGGCACCCGATAGAGCAGCTCCCCGCGCGGCGCCGGCATCCCCTGGCCGGCCAGATGGCCGGCGTCGGTGCGGGCCAGCGACAGGCCGCCGCGCGCGCCGGCGCCCTGTCGCGTCGCCTTGGCCAGTTCGGCGCCGAAGTCCATGTCGCGGGCCTTGTAGCCCGGGGTATCGGCGTTGGCGATGTTGCTGGCCAGCATCTTCTGGCGCTCGTGGCGCAGATGCAGGGCCTGCTGGGAGAAATTGAGGGAGGCTTCGAGCTGATCGATCATCCGGCACGCTCCGGAAAAGGAAATTCGTCGACGATGGAGAATAGCCAGGGAGGTGTCAGCCCAAAGGGCCGAACAGCCATCGATAGCCGGGCCATTTCACGGCATCCCCGCCCACGATGACCGCTAGACTTCGCTCAGGAATCCTCGCCGAGCCATGCCTCATGCCCCGACCGATCCGTCGCTGCCTGCTACTGCTGTTGCTGCTGGCCGCCACTCCGGCGCCGGCCGAGGACACGGTCATGCTCGACGCCGTGCGCGACTTCCTGACCGCCGAGGCCGCCCCGCTGGGCGACGAGGTCAGCGTGACCCTCTATCCGCCCGCCGCGCATTTCCCGACCTGCCAGCAGCCGGCGCCCTTCCTGAGGAACACGTCGCGCGCGCCGCTGGGGCGGCTGTCGGTGGGCATACGCTGCGGCGGAGACGACGCTCGCACCCGCTATCTGCAGGCCGAGGTCAGCGTGATCGGCCGCTATCCGGTCACCGCCCACGCCATCGCCGCGGGCGCGGTGCTGACCCGCGACGACCTGGAACAGCGGCGCGGCGAACTCGACCGCCTGCCGCGCCGGGCGCTGCGTTCCGTCGAGGCGATCGTCGGCCAGCAGGCGCGCCGCTCACTGGCCGCCGGGCGGGTGATCCAGGCCCATCAGCTGCGGGCGCCGAGACTGGTGGAGCGCGGCGATCGCGTCACCCTGGAGGCGAAGGGGCAGGGCTTTCGCATCATGCGCCAGGCCGAGGCGCTGGGCTCGGGCGGCCGCGGCGAGGAGATCCGGGTGCGCCTGGACGACCGCCGCATCCTCGAGGGCCGCATCATCGGGCCCAGGCGCCTGGCCGTGACCGGCTAGCCCGGGCTGGCCGCCACCCCCGCCCGGGCATTAAAGTTATGGCCTCGGGCGCCGATAGCTCGGGTAACGCACCGCTCACGAGGCATCTCACCGTGAAAGTCGACAATCACACTCCCCTGCGCCCCGGCCAGATCGAATCCCGCGACGCGACCCGCCAGACCCGGGAAGCGCCCGCGGCGCAACAGGACACGCCGGAAGCGGCGACCACGACGCATCTGCGCCAGGGCGCGACCGATGCGAGCCAGGACATCGATACCGCCCGGGTCGACGAGCTGCGCGCGGCCATCCGCGACGGCCAGCTGGAGATCAAGCCGGAGCGCATCGCCGACGGCCTGATCGCCAGCGTGCAGGACCTGCTGGCGGACGAGGGCGACGCTCAGTGAGCCTGAAGCAGCTGCTCGACGGCCAGGCCGAGCGCCTGACCCGGCTGGGCCAGCGGCTCGAGGAGGAACAGGGGCTGCTGGTCGAAGGCGAGATCGACGGCCGGCGCCTCAACGCCCTGGCCGCCGAGAAGGCCGACCTCCAGCGGGCGCTGGAGGATACCGAGGCGCGGCGGGCCAGGGTGCAGCGCCAGCTAGGCTATGCCGACGGCCTCGATGGCGCCCGCCAGGCCGCCGCCGATGCCGGCTGCCTCGACGGCTGGCAGGCCATGCTGGAAGGCGCCCGCCGGATCGCCCGGCTCAACGAACGCAACGGTCGCCTGCTGGAGCTGCGCATGCGCCACAATCAGCAGCTGCTCGACACCATCCACCGCCTCGCCGACCCCGACACCTACTCCGCCCAGGGCCGCACCGGGCTGCAGCCGCGCCGGCTCGACGCCCGCGCCTGAGCCGCGAGCGGCGGCGTCAGGCCGGTCGCGCCCACCACTCCGCCAGCTCGTCCGGCGTCTGCGGCGCGCCCAGCAGATAGCCCTGGGCCAGCGTCACGCCCAGCGCACGCGCGGCCGCGAGCTGCGTTGACGTCTCGACGCCCACCAGCACCGTCTCGATCTGCAGGGCATGAAAGCACTGCAGCAACGCCTCGAGGACGCGATCCCGCTCGAAGGAGGCGACCAGCGTCGGGCTCAGCTTGATCCGGGACAGCGGCAGGCCCGCCAGGGTCGACAGGTCCAGCGGCGTGGCGCCGACGTCGTTGGCCACCAGCCCCACCCCCAGCCGCCGAAGGCGCCGCAGCAGATGGGTCTGGCCCGCGACCCGATCGAACAGCCCCTGCTGGGTCAGCTCCAGCGACAGCCAGCCGGGCTCGAGCCCTTGCTGTCTCAGGAAGAGATCCAACGGGCGGCGATCATAGGCCGCCTGATCGAGCAGCTCTCCCTCGGCGTTCACCGCGATGTCGAGCGCCGCCAGCGGCGAGCCCTCGGCCTGCCAGGCGGCATGCTGGGCGATGGTCCGGGCGATGACCCAGCGATCCAGCCGCACCTGCTGCCCCAGCTCGGCGACCACCGGCAGGAAGGCATCGGGCGGCAGCAGGCCCTGGCGCGGATGCCGCCAGCGCACCAGCGCCTCCAGCCCCACGCAGCGGCCGCTGTCCAGATCGAGCTGCGGCTGGAACAGCAGCTGAAAGTGGGCCTCCGGGGCCAGCAGGGCCTCCTGCAACTGCTGGCGAAACGCCAGCTGCTCATCCAGATGGTAACGCAGCGCATCGTCGAAGAAGGCATGCCGCGAAGGGCCGGCGCGCGCCAGCGCCGCTTCGGCGCTGGCCAGCAGCTGCGCGGGAGCATCGCCATCCTCGGGATAGACGGCCACGCCGGCGGAGAGCGTCAGCAGCGTGGGATGCTCCGCCAGGCGGAAGGGCGGCTCCATCGCCTCGAGGCAGCGCATCACCGTGGCCTGCAGGCCACCGGGCGTGATCGGCGATTCGATCAGCACGCCCCAGCGGCCGGGCCAGAGCTTGACCAGGCTGTCCTCGCTGCGCAGGGTGCAGGCGAGACGCTGCTCGACGCGCCCGGACAGCGCCTCGAACGCCTCGGCGCCCAGGCTTTCGCGCAGCGCCGCATCGCCGTCGAGCCGCAGCACCAGCAGCCCCACGTGCCCCTCGCTGCGGTCGGCGCGTTCCAGAGCATGCGCCAGGCGATCCTCGAACAGCCAGACGTTGGGCAGACGGGCCGGCAGCCGACGCCAGGCCCCCGGTGCCAGGGCAGCGGGGGCTTCCCCGGGATCGATGACGCTCAACAGGCGCAGCCTGCCCTCATGCTCCTGCTGCACCGACGTCGCGCTCACCAGCACCAGGCGCTCGTCGTCCCGTTCGCCGACGCCGAGACGCGCCGGTTCCCAGCCTTCTTCCAGCGCCACCCAGCCGCCTTGGCGCTCGGACAGAAAGCCGGAATAGCGGATCAGGCCGTTGATCGGACGCCCTCGCAGCGTGTCCTCGTCGATCTCCAGCATCGCCTGGAAACCGGCATTGGCCCACTGGACCCGACCGTCGGCGTCCACCAGCACCAGTCCGAACGGCGCCTGCTCGACGACCAGACGCGACAGCGCCGCCGGCAGGAAATGCACCCCCGCCTGCTTGTCAGTTCCCTGTGCGGGCCCGCCGCTGCCATCCACCATCATCACCGCCGCCATCAAATGTTGCCGTTCCAGGTATCGGATGTCGGCCGCGCCGAGGCGTTCTTGAACGACATCCGCCTATCCCGACTCGCACCGATCTTCGCTCTATTCCGCTCCCGGCCCGGCCGCTCTCCGATACCCCTCGCAGTATATCAAGCGACCCCGCGCCACCTGTCGGGAAAAACGCCCGAAAACGCCCCTATCTCGCGATGAAACGTCGCCAAGGAGGCGCCTTGCGCTTGTTTTCGCCTCGGCCCTTGAGCAGACTCCCAAGCCACTGTCATCACAGCGGTTTAACGCCTACATGAGTGATCTTCACGTTCCTTACAACCTGGCACTGGTCGCGCTGTCCTTCGGCATCGCCGCCATCGCCTCGCTGACGTCGCTGGATCTCGCCGGTCGGGTGCGCGCGGCCACGGGCCTGGCCGGCCAGGCCTGGCTCGGCGGCGGCGCCTTCGCCATGGGCACCGGCATCTGGGCGATGCATTTCATCGGCATGCTAGCGATGGACATGACCGCGAACGCGGCCTATGGCATTCCGCTGACGCTGCTGTCGCTGGTCGCGGCCGTGCTTTCCTCGGCGCTGGCCCTGGCCATCGTCCAGACCGGCCGACTGACTCGCCGCCGCCTGGGCTTCGGCGCCCTGATCATGGGGCTGGGCGTCTGCCTGATGCACTACGTGGGCATGGAAGCCCTGCAGACCCGAGGCGCGTTGCACTACCGGCCGGGCTTCTTCCTGGTCTCGCTGGGCGTCGCCGTCTCCGCCGCCGCGCTGGCCCTGTGGCTCGCCTTCCGCCTCAATCCCTCGAATGCCCGCCTGCGCGTGCCGCTGTGGCAGCGTGGCCTGGCCGCGCTGGTCATGGCCGTGGGCATCTCAGGCATGCACTACCTCGGCATGGCAGCGGTCATCTATCCCGACGGCGGCATTCAGCCAGCCTCGGGCGGGCTATCGAACGGCCAGCTCGCCATCACCGTGGCCCTGGTCTCGACCTGCATCATGCTCGCCGCCCTGCTGATCGCCCTGTTCGATGCCCATCTCTCCTCGCGCAACGCCCAGCTCGCCGCTTCGCTGCGCGAGGCCAACCGGGAGCTCAAGGAGATGGTCTATCGCGATGCCCTGACGCAGCTGCCCAACCGGCTGCTGCTGGAGGAGCGCCTGGATAACCTGCTCGACGCTTCCCCGCGGAGTTTTGCGGTATTCTTCGTCGACCTGGATCGCTTCAAGCACGTCAACGACTCGCTGGGGCATCACGTCGGCGACGAACTGATCCGCCAGTCGGCGGCCCGCCTTCAGGCCGCGGTGCGCGACACCGATACCGTGGCCCGGGTCGGCGGCGACGAGTTCATGGTGCTGATGGACGGCAGCGTGACGCGCGATGACGCCGGCACCCTCGCCCGCCGCCTCGTCAGCACCCTGGACCAACCCTTTCAGATCGACAGCGGCGTGGTGAAGGTCTCCACAAGCGTCGGCATCGGCCTCTACCCCGAGCACGGCCGCGACAAGCACGCGCTGATGGTACACGCCGATGCCGCCATGTACGGCGCCAAGCAGCGGGGCCGCAACACCTTCCAGTTCTTCGAGCCGGACATGACCCTGCGCGAGGAACGCCGCATCCAGCTGGAGCGGCGCCTGCGCCTGGCCGTCGAGAACGAGAGCCTGAGCCTCGCCTACCAGCCCAAGGTGCAGGTCGAGACCGGCCGCATCACCGGCGTGGAGGCGCTGCTGCGCTGGCACGACGAGGAGCTGGGCAGGGTGACGCCGGACGAGATGATTCCCCTGGCCGAGGACTCCGGCCTGATCCTGCCGATCGGCGAGTGGGTGCTGCGCACCGCCTGCCGCTATGCCAAGGCGTGGGAGCAGGACGCCGGCCACCCCCTGGCCATGGCGGTCAATATCTCGGCGGTCCAGCTCAACGAGCGGCACTTCGTCGACACGCTGCGGAAGGTGCTGGCCGAGACCGGCCTGCCGCCCTACTGCCTCGAGCTGGAACTGACCGAGAGCGCACTGATCCGGGATCCCGATCATGCCCTGAAGGTGCTCAACGAGCTGCGCGCGCTGGGCGTGACGCTCTCCATCGACGACTTCGGCACCGGCTATTCGAATCTCGCCCAGCTGCGGCGCTTTCCCATCGACCGGCTGAAGATCGACCGCACCTTCATGTCCCAGGCGGTGGACAACCGGCAGGATGCCGCCATCGTCAAGGCCGTGGTGGCCCTGGCCCGAAGCCTGGACCTGCAGGTGGTCGCCGAAGGCATCGAGAACGAGGACCAGCTGCGGCTGATCCATCAGCTGCAGAGCCATGAATATCAGGGCTACCTGTGCAGCAAGGCCCTGCCCGGCGACGAGCTCAGGCGGTTTCTGTCGCAGCAGTCACGAGCGCTGACGGCAGCTGAGTCGGGCAGGCTCGGCGCTACCCCAGCGCCTTGACGATCAGCTGCACGCCGACGAGCGCCATGGCCAGCACCACCAGCCGGTAGAACAGCCGCTCGTTGACTCGATGCTGCAGCCACAGGCCGCTGCGCACCCCCGCCCAGGCCACCGGCACCAGCACCAGCGAGGCCCAGATACTGGTCAGGTTGATCTCGCCGAGCAGCAGATAGGGCGGCAGCTTCATGAGATTGACCGAGGCGAACACCAGGGTCGTGGTGGCGATGAAGGTCATCTTGGGCAGTCGACGCGGCACCAGGTAGAGGTTCATCGGCGGCGCCCCGGCGTGGGCGATGAAGCTGGTGATGCCGGTGGCGATCCCCGCCGGCCAGGCCCAGAAGGGGCGGATCGGCCGCGACGCGGCGGGCTTGGCGATCATGTAGACGACGAACAGCAGCGAGATCACGCCCAGCAGCAGGCGTACGTGGTCCTCGTCCAGGCGCTCCGCCATCAGGGTCGCCGCCGCCACGCCGATGGCCAGTCCCGGCAGCAGGCGCTTCACCTCGGCCATGTCGTGATGTCCCCACCAGGCCTTCACCGCCAGCGCATCCATCACCAGCAGCAGCGGCAGCAGCAGGCCCGCCGCCTCGATGGGCCCGATGGCCAGCGCCATCAGCGGCACCGAGAGGGTGCCGAAGCCGCCAGCGAAACCGCCCTTGGAGACACCGGTGAGATAGGTGGAGAGCACGATCAGCGTCCAGGCGAGCCAGGAGTAGTCGGGCAGGGTCATGTGCGCATCCTTGTGCCCCGCGTCGGTCGGCGGGTTTTCATTGCAGTGAGCCAGTCAGAGAGCATACCGGGCCAAACACGCTTCTTTCATCTCGCGCGGCCGGCAAAGGGGATGTGGATAACGAGGCGCTGTGGATAAAGGCGAGGCGAACGAAAAAGGGCCCACGGATAACCGTGGGCCCTTTCGAGATTCTGTGGCGCGCCCTAAAGGATTCGAACCTTTGACCTTCGCCTCCGGAGGGCGACGCTCTATCCAGCTGAGCTAAGGGCGCGCGGCGCCCGATGAAACGCTGCCATCGAGCGAGCGCCATCCTACCGTGCCGCCTGGACGCTGTCCAGCCGCGAGGTCCCGCCGGCCGCCGGGGCATTCATGCCACGGTTGACCGGCGACATTTTCCGGGGTCGGGAGTATCGCTATACTTCGCCCAATACCCCGTCCGCGGCCCGACAACAAGAACCCTCAAGAGGTGAGAGTGAATTCCCGCAAGCTGATTCTGGCATGCCTGACACTCTGCGGCCTGCTGGCGATGGCCTCGGCCCATGCCCAGCAGAAGATGGACCGCGAGGCCATCGCCGAGCGCCTGGCCCCGGTGGGCCAGCTGTGCCTGGAAGGCGAGGACTGCGGCACCGCCGTGGCCTCGGCCGGCGACGAGGCCACGAGCGGCGACGCGCCGATCGACGGCGAAGGCATCTACGGCAGCGTCTGCATGGCCTGCCACGAGACCGGCGCGGCCGGCGCTCCGGTGCGGGGCAACGAGGACGCCTGGGCCAGCCGCACCGAACAGGGTTTCGCGACCCTGCTGGATCACGCCATCAACGGCTACAACGCCATGCCGGCCCGCGGCGGCAACCCCAACCTCACCGACGAGGAGATGCACGCGGCGGTGGCCTACATGGTCGAGCCGGTGATGGAGGTACCCGCCACCGAGGGCGCCGCGGACGCCTCGGCGACGGAGGACACCGCAACCACGGGTGACGCCTCCGGCGGCGAGGGCTCCGGCGAGGCGAGTGCCACGGAGCCCGCCACCGCCGGCATCGACGGCGCCGCCGTCTACGGATCGGTGTGCATGGCCTGCCACGACACCGGCGCCGCGGGCGCCCCCAAGAAGGGCGACGCCACCGCCTGGGCGCCGCGCCTCGACAAGGGCATCGCAACCCTCTACGACCACGCCATCAACGGCTTCAACGCCATGCCCGCCAAGGGCGGCAACCCCAGTCTGTCCGACGACGAGGTCAAGGCGGCGGTCGACCATCTGGTCAGCGCCGCGCAATAGCGCGAAGGCCGCCTCCACCACGACCGCGGGGCGCCGAATGGCGCCCCGCGGTCGTTATGCGATTCCTCGACCCTCGACCCTCGACCCTCGACCCTCGACCCTCGACCCTCGACCCTCGACCCTCGACCCTCGACCCTCGACCCCAGGATCATCCCAGCAGCGAGCGCAGCCCGGCGATGGCATCCTTGCCGCGGGCCTGCTTCTTCTCCGGGTCCTCGCGGTCGGCCCGGCCCTCCCACTCCAGGGCGTCCTCCGGCAGCTCGTCGAGGAAGCGGCTCGGCGTGCAGTCCATCAGCTCGCCGTAGGCCTTGCGCTGGCGCGCCAGGGTCATGGTCAGGGTGCGCCGCGCCCGGGTGATGCCCACGTAGGCCAGGCGCCGCTCCTCCTCGACCGTGCCCACCTCGATGGCGTTGCGATGCGGCAGCAGCTCCTCCTCGAGGCCCATCAGGTAGACATGGGGAAACTCGAGGCCCTTGGAGGCGTGCATGGTCAACAGCTGCACGCGGTCGGAGTCGTCTTCCTCGGCCTGCTGCTCGAGGATGTCGCGCAGCACCAGCCGCGAGATCGCCGCTTCGACGCCGTCGGTCTCGGTGGCCGCGCTGGCGGTGTCCTCGTCGGGATCGGCGCCCATCGACTTCTCGAGCTGGTCGATCAGCGTCCAGACGTTGGCCATGCGGCGTTCGGCGATGGTCGGCGCGCTGGCGTTCTGATAGAGCCAGGCCTCGTAGTCCATCTCGCGCAGCATGTCGCGGATGGCATCGATGGCATCGCCGCCGTCCATGCGCCGGCGCACGCCCTCGATAAAGTGCGTGAAACGACCGAGGCGCTCGACCGCGCGGGTCGGCAGAAGCTCGGCCAGCCCCAGCTCCTGGCAGGCGGCGAACAGCGAGCCGCCGCGCTCGGTAGCGTAGTTGGCCAGCTTCTCCAGGGTGCTGGGGCCGATCTCGCGGCGCGGCACGTTGACGATGCGCAGGAAGGCGTTGTCGTCGGCCGGATTGATCAGCAGCCGCAGGTAGGCCATGGCGTCCTTGATCTCGTTGCGCGAGAAGAAGGAGGTGCCGCCGGAGAGCTTGTAGGGAATCTGGTAGTGCTGCAGCTTGAGCTCCAGCAGCCGGGCCTGGAAGTTGCCGCGGTAGAGCACCGCGAAGTCGCGCCACTCGGCGCGCTCCTTGATGCGCCGGGTGAGGATCTCGCTGGCCACCCGCTCGGCCTCGGCCTCCTCGTGGCGATTGACCACCACGCGGATCGCCGCGCCCTGCCCCATGTCCGACCACAGGGTCTTCTCGTAGACGTGGGGGTTGTTGGCGATCAGGGTGTTGGCGGCGCGCAGAATGGTGCCGGTGGAACGGTAGTTCTGCTCCAGCTTGATGACGTTCAGGCGCGGGAAGTCCTCGCCCAGGGTCACCAGGTTCTCGGGCCGCGCCCCGCGCCAGGCGTAGATCGACTGGTCGTCGTCGCCCACCACGGTGAAGGTCTGGCGCTCGGCCATCAGCAGCTGCACCAGCTGGTACTGGCTGACATTGGTGTCCTGATACTCGTCCACCAGCATGTAGTGGATCTTGCGCCGCCACCGCGAGAGGGCCTCGGGGTCGTCGCGCAGCAGCGTCACCGGCAGCAGGATCAGGTCGTCGAAGTCGACCGCGTTGTAGGCCTTGAGGTGGCGACCGTAGGCCTCGTAGACCCGGGCGGCGAACAGCTCGTCCTCGCTGTTGGCATGAGAGAGCGCCTGGCCGGGCAGCACCAGATCGTTCTTCCAGTTGGAGATGGTCGCCTGGACCTGATTGATCTGGTCGGCGTCGACCTGGGCGTCCTTGTTCATCAGGTCACGCAGCAGCGCCTTGGCGTCCTCGGGGTCGAACAGCGAGAAGCCCGGCTTGTAGCCCAGCGCCTTGAGCTCGCCGCGGATGATGTTGAGGCCGAGGGTGTGGAAGGTCGACACCGTCAGGCCGTGGCCCTGGCGGCCCTGGAGCATCTTGCCCACCCGCTCCTTCATCTCGCGGGCGGCCTTGTTGGTGAAGGTCACCGCGGCGATGCGCCGGGCGCTCATGCCGCACTCCTGCACCAGGTAAGCGATCTTGGTGGTGATCACGCTGGTCTTGCCCGAGCCGGCACCGGCCAGCACCAGGCAGGGACCGTCGATGGCGCGCACCGCCTCCCGCTGACGCGGGTTGAGCTTGGCGATGCGGCTGGCGATGCTCTGGTTCATGCGTCACTCCTCGGCACGGCGTTCGACTCGCTTGCGGGAAGGCCGATCTCGGGAAGCCCGGCGCCCGGCAGGCCGGACCCGACGAATCCCAGCTGGCGCCAGGCCTCGTAGACCAGCACCGCGGCGGCGTTGGACAGGTTCAGGCTGCGGCTCTCGGCCAGCATGGGAATGCGCAGGCGCTGGGCCTCGGGCAGGGCATCGAGCATCGCCTGGGGCAGGCCGCGGGTCTCGGGGCCGAAGACCAGAACGTCACCCTCGCGGTAATCGGGCTCGTGATAGCCGGTACGCCCGCGGGTCGAGACGGCGAAGACCCGCGTCGGCGCCACGGCGTCGAGAAAGGCCGCCCAGTCGGCATGCACTCGCACCCGGGCCCACTCATGATAGTCGAGGCCGGCGCGGCGCAGCCGCTTGTCGTCGAGGGTGAAGCCCAGCGGCTCGATCAGGTGCAGCCGGAAACCGGTGTTGGCGCACAGGCGGATCAGGTTGCCGGTGTTGGGCGGGATCTCGGGCTGGTAGAGCACCACGTCGAGCATCGATGACTCCTGTGGACGGCGGGGCCGGTAAAAGGCAGAGCCGACAACGCGCTCGGGCCCCGAAACGGGGCCCGAGGCGCAGCGAGGGGCGGCCGGTCTCGGCGCCCTGGCGGGCGGGCTCAGTCGGCCGAGATGCCGTAGCGGTCGCGGTAGGCGCGAATCGCCTCGGCGTGGCCGCGCAGTTCGTCGCTGGCGTGGACCTCGAGGTATTCGAGCACCATGTCCAGGGTGACGATGCTCACCACCGGCATGCCGTAGGCGGCCTCGACCTGCTGGATGGCGCTGCGCGGATCGGCTTCGTCGCCGCCGCGTTCCTGGCGATCCAGGGCCACCACCACGCCGGCGGCCTCGGCGCCGGCGCCCTCGATCAGCCCCATCACCTCGCGGATCGCGGTGCCGGCAGTGATGACGTCGTCGATGATCAGGATGCGGCCGGAAAGCGCAGCGCCGACGATGTTGCCGCCTTCGCCGTGGGCCTTGGCCTCCTTGCGATTGAACGCATAGGGCAGGTCGCGGTCATGATGATCCGCCAGGGCCACCGCGGTGGTCGCGGCCAGGGGAATGCCCTTGTAGGCCGGGCCGAACAGCACGTCGGCCTCGAGGCCGCTGTCGGCGATGGCCTGGGCGTAGAACCGGCCCAGCTTCGCCAGGGCGCGGCCGCTCTTGAACAGGCCGGCGTTGAAGAAGTAGGGGCTGGTGCGCCCGGACTTGAGGGTGAACTCGCCGAAGCGCAGCACGCCCTGCTCGATGGCGAACTCGATGAAGGCCTGCTGATACGGTTGCAGGGTCGATGCGGCCACGGAGCCTCCTATCACGTCTATTGGCGGACGCCATTTACCCAAACGTCGAAACGTCGGGTATCATACACGCGCGACGCAAAAGGGACCATGTATGAAAATCGCCACCATCAATGTGAATGGCATCCGAGAGGCGGTCGGTCGGGGCTTTCTCGACTGGCTGGCCAACCAGGATGCCGACGTCGTCTGCGTGCAGAATCTCAAGGCCAAGAGCTTCGAGCTCGACGACAGCATCCTCTATCCGGAGGGTTACGAGGGCTATTTCCTCGATGCGGAACAGGACGGCTTCTCGGGCGTCGGCCTGTACTGCCGCAAGATCCCCAAGGCGATCATGTATGGCCTCGGCTTCCCGCAGTGCGACCACGAGGCGCGCTTCCTGCAGGCCGACTACGACCGCTTCAGCATCGCCAGCTTCCTGATGCCGGACGGCAGCGACCCGGCCGCCAAGCAGGCCTTCATGGCCCAGTACCAGGAATACCTGTCGAAGATGGCCCGCAAGCGCCGCGAGTACATCATCTGCGGCACCTGGCACATCGCCCACAAGACCATCGACCTGGAGAACTGGGCCGACAACCAGACGACGCCCGGCTTCAAGCCCGAGGAGCGCGCCTGGATGGATCAGGTGCTCGGCCCGACCGGTTTCATCGACACCTTCCGTGAGATCAACCGCGACGCCGGTGAATACACCTGGTGGCCGGCGCTGGACCAGGACCAGCCCCGCGAGCGCCAGGAAGGCTGGCGGATCGACTACCAGCTGGTCGGCCCCAACTTCCGCCGCCACGTGGTGGACGCCTGGATCGACTACGACGCGACCTTCTCCGAGTACGCGCCGCTGATCGTCGAGTACGACCTGCCGCTGTAACGCGCCTCCCTTCGTCGCCGTCATGCCCAGGCATGACGCAGCACGCCGGCCCCTGGCCGGCGTGCTGCGTTTCTGGGCGACGCGTCTGACGAAAGCCGTCAGCCGCGGATACCCAGCGCCTCGCGCTGATGGTCGAACAGCGAGGCTCCGGCCTGCTCGGCCAGGTCGAGCATGGCATTGAGCTCGGCGCGGCTGTAGGTGCCGGACTCGGCGGTGCCCTGCACTTCGATCAGCCCGCCGCCCTCGGCCATCACCACGTTCATGTCGGTGCCGGCGCGGGAATCCTCCGGATAGTCGAGGTCGACCACCGGCACGCCGTTGTAGATGCCCACCGAGACCGAGCTCACCAACTGATGGAAGGGATCGCCCTTGATCAGCTTCTCGCGCTGCAGGTAGCGCACGGCATCGATCAGCGCCACACAGCCGCCGGTGATCGACGCCGTGCGGGTGCCGCCGTCGGCCTGGATGACGTCGCAGTCCACGGTGATGGTGTACTCGCCGAGCTTCTTCAGGTTTACCGCCGCGCGCAGCGAACGACCGATCAGCCGCTGGATCTCCAGCGTGCGGCCGCCCTGCTTGCCCCGGGTCGCCTCGCGGCCGCCGCGGGTGTGGGTGGCGCGGGGCAGCATGCCGTACTCGGCGGTGACCCAGCCCTGCTTCTTGCCGCGCAGCCAACGCGGCACGCCGGCCTCGACGCTGGCGTTGCACAGCACCTTGGTATCACCGAACTCGACCAGCACCGAGCCCTCGGCGTGGCGCGTGTAGTCGCGGGTCAGACGGATCTCGCGGGGCTCGTCGGGGGCGCGTCCGCTGGGACGCCGGAAGTCCTCGGCCATGTCAGCTCTCTCGCAGTCGAAAATGGATGGCTCGCCATTCTACACGGCCTGTCGAGGGAATCGGTTACACTGACTCGCCCACGCCATCGACCGACCCACAAGGAGCCCCGCCATGGTGCACAGCATGACCGCCTTCTCGCGTCAGGATCGCGACGCCGACTGGGGCCGGCTGCAGCTGGAGCTCAGGTCGGTCAACCAGCGCTATCTCGATCCCCACTTCCGCCTGCCCGAGGCGCTGCGCGACCTTGAGCCCGGCTTCCGCGATGCGCTGAGAAACCGCCTGGCCCGCGGCAAGGTCGAGTGCACCCTGCGCTTCGAGCCCGCCGAGCGCAGCGCCGAGGCCAGCGTCGATCAGGCGAAGCTGCGCGCCCTGGGCGCGGCGCTAAGCGAGGTGCGCGAGACCGTGCCCGAGGCCCCCATGCCCGACGCCCTGGCACTGCTCGACCATCCCGGCGTGCTCGAGGCGCCGGGGCTCGACCTCCAGGCGGTCAAGGCAGAAGCCAACGTCCTGTTCGACGCTGCCCTGAACGACCTGATCGCCGGCCGCGCCCGCGAGGGCGATCAGCTCGCCGAGCTGATCCGCGAGCGGCTGGCCGGCATCCGCGCCCAGGTCGACGAGGTCCGTGGCCTGCTGCCGACCATCCTCGAGCGCCAGCGCGCCCAGCTGCTCGACCGGCTGGCCGAGATGCACACCGAGCTCGAGCCCCAGCGCCTGGAGGCCGAACTGGTACTGCTGGCCCAGAAGGCCGACGTGGCGGAAGAGCTCGACCGGCTGGAGACCCACGTCGGCGAGGTCGAGCGCCAGCTCAGGCAGAAGGGCCCGATCGGCCGCCGCCTGGACTTCCTGATGCAGGAACTCAACCGCGAGGCCAACACCCTGTCATCGAAGTCGGTGGTCGCCGACACCACCCGCTGCGCGGTGGAGCTCAAGGTGCTGATCGAGCAGATGCGCGAGCAGATCCAGAATATCGAGTAGCCACGCCGATGCACGTTTTATCGAGCGCTCCAAGCCTCTTGGCAGTCCTGCGATCGGCCATTCTGGTGTCGCTATGCCTGACCACCAGGCCTGTCGTCGCGCAGGCCGAGCAAGGCACGGCCGGAGAGTCCGGTCGCAACGACAACGTGATCGTGGTCGGCGGCGACCACTACCACCCGCCCTATGAGTTCCTCGACGAGGAAGGTCGCCCCGCTGGCTACGACGTCGAGCTGACCCGGGCCATCGCCGAGGTGATGGGCATCGAGGTGCGTATCGAGCTGGGCCCCTGGAGCGAGATGCGCCACAAGCTGGAAACCGGCGAGATCGACGCCCTGGAGGGCATGTCCTACTCCCAGGCTCGCGACGACAGCTTCGACTTCGCCCCGCCCCACGCCATCGTCCACCAATCGATCTTCGCCCGCCGCGGCACGCCGCCCGTGGAACGCCTGGAGGAGCTGCGCGGCAAGGAGGTCATCGTCCAGCGCGGCGACATCATGCAGGACCTGCTGCTCGAGCGGGACGTGGGCGCCGAGCTGTTCACCACCGACACCCATGCCGACGCGCTGCGCGCCCTCGCCGCCGGTCAGCACGACTACGCCCTGGTGGCCAATCTCCCGGCGCTGTACCTCAGCCGCGAACTCGGGCTGACCAACCTGGTGCCGGTCGCCCGCCCCTTCTCGCTGCGCTACGGCTATGCGGTGAAGGAAGGCAACGCCGACGTGCTCGCACAGTTCAGCGAAGGGCTGGCCATTCTCAAGAACACCGGCCGCCACCAGGCCATCTACGACAAGTGGCTGGGTCCGCTGGAGCAGGGAGAGGGGCTGCCGTGGAAGCGGCTTGGCATGATCGGCGCCATCGCCTCGGCGCTGCTGCTGCTGATCCTGGGCGGCATCGTGATCTGGAATCGCCTGCTCAAGCGCGAGGTGGCGAGCCGCACCGAGGAGCTGCGCCGCCAGCAGCAGCAGCTGATCCAGGCCGACAAGATGTCCTCGCTCGGCGTGCTGGTCTCCGGTGTCGCCCACGAGATCAACAACCCCAGCGGCCTGCTGCTGCTGAACCTGCCGGTGCTGCGGGATGCCTACGACGATGCCCGGCCCATTCTCGAGGCCCACTATCGCGAGCACGGCGACTTCCCGTTCGGCGGCCTGCCCTACTCGCGCATGCGTGACGAGGTGCCCTCGATGCTCGACGAGATGCTGGAAGGCACCCGGCGCATCAAGCGCATCGTCGGCGATCTCAAGGACTTCGCCCGCCAGGGCAGCCGCGATCTCGGCGAGCGCCTCGACCTCGACGAGGTGGTGCAGACCGCGGTGCGCCTGGTCGACAACTCGATCCGCCAGGCCACCGACCGCTTCGAGGCGCACTATGCGGGCGACCTGCCCGCCGTGCGAGGCAATGCCCAGCGCATCGAGCAGGTGGTGATCAACCTGGTGCTGAACGCCTGCCAGGCCCTCGAGAGCCGCGACCAGGGCATCCGCCTGACCACCCGCCACCTGCCCGGCGACGGAGCCGTGGCCCTGGAAGTGCGCGACGAGGGGCGAGGCATCGATCCCGAGGCACTCTCCCGGCTGACCGATCCCTTCTTCACCACCCGGCGCGAGGACGGCGGCACCGGCCTGGGGCTGTCGGTCTCGGCCGGCATCGTCCGCGAGCATGACGGCGACCTGGCCTTCGCCTCGCGCCCCGGCGAGGGCACCACCGTCACCCTGACGCTGCCCGTGGCCCCGGCCGACGGCGCTGCCGATTCCCATCAGGACGAGCGATGAGCATGAACCTCTATCCCGCCTTCGGCCTGCTGCTGGTCGACGACGAGCCTTCCTTCCTGCGCAGCCTGAGCATCGCCCTGGAGCGCAGCGGCGGCATCAACCATCTTCATCGCTGCCAGGACAGCCGCCAGGTGATGGACATCCTGGCGCGGGAGAACATCGGCCTGGTGACGCTGGACCTCACCATGCCCCACCTGTCGGGGGAGGCCCTGCTGCGCCGGATCGTCGAGGAACACCCCGACGTCGGCGTGATCGTGATCAGCGGCCTGAACCAGGTGGAGACCGCCGTCGACTGCATCAAGCACGGGGCCTTCGACTACTTCGTCAAGACCGACGAGCAGAGCCGGCTGATCGAGGGCATCAAGCGGGCCATCCGCCTGCAGGAGCTGCGCCAGGAAAACCAGGAGCTGCGGCGCCGCTTCCTCAACGACACCCTGGAACATCCCGAGGCGTTCGCCGACATCGTCACCGACGACAAGGGCATGCGCTCGGTCTTCCAGTACCTCGAGTCGGTGGCCCCGAGCGGCCAGCCGCTGCTGATCGGCGGGGAGAGCGGCGTCGGCAAGGAACTGATCGCCCGGGCGACCCATGCCCTGAGCGGTCGGCCCGGGCCGCTGGTCTGCGTCAATGCGGCGGGGCTCGACGACGGCGTGTTTGCCGACACCCTCTTCGGGCACGAGAAGGGCGCCTTCACCGGGGCCGACCGCCCACGCGCCGGGATGGTCGAGCAGGCCGCGGACGGCACCCTGTTCCTCGACGAGATCGGCGACCTGAACCCGGCCTCCCAGGTCAAGCTGCTGCGCCTGCTGCAGGAGGGGGAGTACTATCCGCTGGGCAGCGACCGGCCCAAGCGGGCGCGGGTGCGCATCGTGGTGGCGACGCATCACGACCTCGAGGCACGCCAGCGGGCCGGGGACTTCCGCAAGGACCTCTACTACCGGCTGCGCACCCACCAGGTGTGGATCCCGCCGCTGCGCCAGCGCCGCGGCGACATCCCGCTGCTGCTGGACCACTTCCTCGCCGAAGCTGCCGACGAGCTCGACAAGCCGCGGCCGACCTACCCCCCCGAGCTGCCGGTACTGCTGGCCAACCATCCCTTCCCCGGCAACGTGCGCGAACTGCGCGCCATGGCCTATGACGCCATGAGCGTCCACCGCTCGCGGACGCTGTCCATGGAGGTGTTCCGGCGCGCCATCGATCCGGGACGCACGGTTCCCGAACCATCGAAAGTCGTTGCAGAACGCCACGTCTTCGCCCCGGACGAGCCCCTGCCGACGCTGCACGAGGTCGCCGACCTGCTGGTCCGAGAGGCCATGCGCCGGGCCGAGGGCAACCAGTCGATCGCCTCGCGGCTGCTGGGCATCTCCCAGCCGGCGCTGAGCAAGCGACTGAAGAAGCTGCGCGAAGCGGGGCCGGAAGCCCTATAACCTCACGGCGACCATAACCCTGGTTATAACCGAAAAAATCGCTTTTATTTCATACACTTGACTAAATCATCCAGCCCTGGCCGAGCCGGAGGTTATAGCCCTTCGCCGCCGCCACCCCTGACCGGCATCGCTATAAAATCCATAAAGATCAGTTGATTGTGAAAAAAAACAGTCGACTGGCACGCGTCTTGCTCCGGATAGGCGGATTCCCCCGACGGGAATCCTCCCAATTCCAAAAGCAAGAGGTTCGACGACCGATGCCAACAACAATGAAGACGGCCGCCATGGCCACGACCGCACCCCGCAGCTCCCAGGGCACGCAGCCGGGAGGTGCACAATGCTGGACCTGATCAATGACCTGCTGTGGGGCAAGCTGCTGATCGCCTTGCTGGTCGCCGTGGGCATCGGCTTCACCCTGGCCTCGCGCTGCGTGCAGTTCCGCTACTTCGGCCGCATGTTCCGCATTCTCGGCGCCAGCCAGGCCTTCAAGCGCGACCAGCACGGCCACCTGAGCTCCTTCCAGGCGCTGCTGCTGTCGGTGGCCGGCCGGGTCGGCGGCGGCAACATCGCCGGCGTCGCCGTGGCCATCACCCTCGGCGGCCCGGGTGCGGTGTTCTGGATGTGGGTGGTCGGCCTGATGGGCATGGCCACCAGCTTTCTCGAGTGCACCCTGGCCCAGGCCTACAAGACCGCCGAACCCGACGGCACCTACCGCGGCGGCCCGGCGCGCTACATCGCTCGCGGCCTGGGGCATCGCTGGCGCTGGCTGGCCGGCCTCTACTCGGTGCTGCTGCTGGCCACCTTCGGCTTCGCCTTCACCGCCCTGCAGTCCTATGCCGTGGCCACCTCCTTCGACGACGCCTTCGGCATCCCGGCCCGCTACACCGGGCTCGGCCTGGCCCTGCTGGTCGGCCTGATCGTGTTCGGCGGGGTCAAGCGCATCGCCCGAGTCACCGAATTCCTGGTCCCGGTGATGGCAGGCGGCTACCTGCTGATCGCCCTGGCGGTCCTGGCACTGAACGTAACGCAGTTGCCCGACGTCATCGGACTGATCGTCAAGAGCGCCTTCGGCCTCGAACCGGCGATCGGCGGCGGCATCGGCGCGGCGATCATGATGGGCGTCAAGCGCGGCCTGTTCTCCAACGAGGCCGGCCTCGGCAGCGCGCCCAACGTGGCGGCAGTGGCCTACGTGCCGCACCCGGTCAATCAGGGCATCGTCCAGGCCTTCTCGGTGTTCATCGACACCATGATCATCTGCTCGGCCACCGCCTTCATCATCCTCCTCGGCGGGGCCTATGATCCGGCAGCCGGCGCCGGCATCGACGGCATCGCCCTGACTCAGGCCTCGCTGGCCGATCACGTCGGCGAGTGGGGCCGCAGCTTCGTCAGCATCGCGCTACTGCTGTTCGGCTTCAGCACCATCCTCTACAACTACTACCTGGGCGAGAACAGCCTCGACTTCTTCAGCCGCGGCAATCGCACCCTGTTCAACGCCTTCCGACTCGCCATCATCGGCCTGTGCACCTGGGGGGCGATGACGGACCTCGGCACCGTCTTCGCCTTCGCCGACACCACCATGGGCTTCCTGGCACTTGCCAACCTCATCGCCTTGATCCTGCTGTTCAAGCCGGGACTGCGCATCCTGCGCGACTTCGATGGTCAGATCCGGTCGGGCGTGACACGACCGGTCTTCGATGCCGAGCGCTTCGGCGACCTGGACGTCGATCCGGCAGCCTGGGAGATAGCGCCGGAAGACCGCGAACACGCCCGCCATTCGCGGCCGGCATCGACCGCCGCGTCCTAGCGACCCTCCCCCGAGCGCGACGGCCCGGCCGCGGCACCTGCCGCCGCCGGGCCGTCGCGTCCCGGTGCCCCTCGAGACGACCATTGGAGAGACGTCATGGAAACCATGCAGCAATGGGTGGAGAGCCTGGAACGACGGGCCAGAGCCCGCCTGGGCATCGGTCGCGTCGCCGACTATATTCCGGCGCTGGCGGAGCAGGATCCCGATCGCTTCGGCATCGCGCTCTGCAGCAATCAGGGCGCTATCTACCACGCCGGCGAGGCGCAGACGCCCTTCTCGATCCAGAGCATCGCCAAGGTGCTGCTCTTGACTCTGGCCCTGCGGGTCCAGGGCGACGCGCTCTGGACCCGCGTGGGCCGAAACCCCTCGGGCATGCCTTTCAATTCCCTGGCTCAGCTGGAGGCCGAGGGCGGCAAGCCTCGTAATCCCTTCATCAACGCCGGCGCCATCGCCGTGACCGATCGTCTGGTCGGCGCCTTCGCTACGCCCTCGAAGCATCTGCGTGACGTCGCCCGGCGACTGTCCGGCAACCCGAAGATCCACATTGACGAGAACGTACAGGCCTCGGAGTGGCAGCATCGTGCCCGCAACGCCGCCATGGCCTATCTGATGCAGGCCTTCGGCCATCTCGACAACGACGTGGACACCGTGCTGCAGACCTATTTCTCCTGTTGCGCGCTGTCCATGAGCTGCGTCGACCTCGCTCGCGCCTTCAACTTCCTGGCCGCCGAGGGCCATGCCCTGTCGCTTGGCGAGCGCTTCGTCAGCCCCGACCTTGCACGTCGGATCAATGCACTGCTGTTCACCTGTGGGATGTATGACGCGGCGGGAGACTTCGCCTACCGCACCGGCCTGCCCGCCAAGAGCGGCGTCGGAGGTGGCATCGTCGCCATCGTGCCCGGCCGTTTCTCGATCTGCGCCTGGTCGCCGGCGCTGGATGAGCGCGGCAACTCGGTGGCCGCCCAGCATGTCCTCGAACTGCTCGCCGACGACCTCGGGCGCTGGTCCAGAGCCATCCCCAGCGACAGTATGACGATAATGAACATATAGTTTTATTACGTTCAAAAGACCGAAAGACACGCCAAATTAGCGCCCAAACTTAGACTTTGGTCGCAAAAAAAGAGTAAAATTCCTGGCTTCACTCGACCCATATCGGGCGCTGCCCAGGAGGTTCGCCATGTCGACCATCCCGTCCGGCGCCACCGCGCGCCATCCCCGCCTGGCCGAACTGGCGCTGGCCCTTGGCGGCTTCGGCATCGGCACCAGCGAATTCGTGATCATGGGCCTGCTGGAGCGGGTCGCCGGCGATCTGCAGGTCGCCTCGGCCGATGTCGGCTACGCCATTTCCAGCTACGCGCTGGGCGTGGTGGTCGGTGCGCCGCTGATCTCTGCGCTGGCCGCCCGGGTGCCGCGCCGCACCCTGCTGATCGTGCTGATGCTGGTGTTCGCCGTGGGCAACGTCGCCAGCGCCATGGCCACCTCGTTCTGGCCGTTCGTCGGGCTGCGCTTCCTGGCCGGCCTGCCCCACGGCGCCTACTTCGGCGTCGCCGCCCTGGTGGCGGCCAATGCGGTCCCCGTCGAGCAGCGCGCCCAGGCGGTGAGCCGGGTGATGCTGGGCCTGACCACCGCCATCCTGGTCGGCGCGCCGCTGGCCACCTGGGCGGGTCAGTGGCTGGGCTGGCAGAGCGCTTTCATGGGCGTCGGCGCCATCGCCCTGACCACCGCCGCGCTGATCCGCCTGTGGGTGCCGAGCCAGCCTCACGACCCCAACGCCAGCCCCAGGCGCGAGCTCTCGGCGCTGGTCAAGCAGCGCGTGCTGTTCACCCTGGGCGTGGCCAGCATCGGTTTCGGCGGCATGTTTGCGGTGTTCAGCTACGTGGTGCCGACCCTGTCCGCCCAGGCCGGCATGCGCGAATCGGTGGGCCCCTGGGTGCTGACGATCTTCGGCGTCGGCACCATCCTCGGCAACCTGGTCGGCGCCCGCCTGGCGGACAGGAACCTGCTCAAGGCCATTCCCCGCATCCTGCTGTGGTGCCTGGTGGTGCAGACGGGCTTCTTCTTCGCCGCCAACCACCTGATCAGCGGCCTGCTGTTCGTCGGCCTGGTGGGCACCAGCATGGCACTGGGGCCGGCGCTGCAGACCCGGCTGATGGACGTCGCCGGCGATGCCCAGACCATGGCCGCCTCGATGAACCACGCCGCCTTCAACTCCGCCAACGCCCTGGGCGCCTGGCTGGCCGCGGTGGTGATCAAGGGCGGCGCGCCCTGGTCCGCCAGCGGCCTGGTCGGTGCCATGCTGGCCCTCGGCGGGCTGGTGATGTTCTTCACCGGCCGCTATATGGAGCGCCGGGAGGCCAGGGCCGCCGCGGCCTGAGGCCCAAGGCTGGGGCACGGGCACGAAGTGTGCGATACTTCGCGCCCTCCTCCGCAGCCGTCGATATCGCAGGATCCGTCATGCCCCAAGGTACGCTGTTCATCGTTTCCGCCCCCTCCGGCGCCGGCAAGACCAGCCTGGTGCGCGAACTGATCGAGAGCCTCGACGGCATCCAGGTCTCGGTCTCGCACACCACCCGACCGCGCCGCGAGGGTGAGGTGGACGGCGTGAACTATCACTTCGTCGATCCGGCCGAGTTCGAGCGCATGATCGCCGAAGGCGATTTCTTCGAGCATGCCAAGGTATTCGACAACTACTACGGCACCTCGCGGCGCGCCGTGGAGGAGCTGCTGGCCGCCGGCCAGGACGTGATCCTGGAGATCGACTGGCAGGGCGCGCGCCAGGTCCGCGAGCAGCTGCCCCAGACGGTGTCGATCTTCATCCTGCCGCCCTCGCGGGAGGAGCTGGAGCGCCGGCTGTCCGGCCGCGGCACCGACGAGCACGCCGTCGTCGCCTCCCGCATGCGCGAGGCCGTCAGCGAGATGTCGCACTACGACGAGTACGACTACGTGGTGATCAACGACGACTTCACCACCGCCGAACGCGAGCTGCAGTCGCTGGTCGTCGCCCGGCGTCTGACCGCCGAGCGCACCCGCGAACGCCACGCGCCGCTGCTGGCGGCGCTGCTCTCCTGAGCGCGGCAGCGGCGCTTGTCAGGCGAGCGGGGCGTCGAGTAATCTAACCCCTCTATTCATCGGTGAATCCCCGGGGCGCAAAGGCGCCGGCCGGGGCTTTGCCCGTCAGCATTCAGGAAGGCATCCATGGCGCGTGTTACCGTCGAAGACTGTCTGGAAAACGTCGAAAATCGCTTCAAGCTGGTGATGATCTCCACCCAGCGCGCTCGCCAGCTGGCCCGCGGCTCCCGCGATGCCCTGCTGCCCTGGGAAAACGACAAGCCCACCGTGATGGCGCTGCGCGAGATCGCCGACGGCCTGGTCGACTCCAGCGTGCTGGACGAGCCGATCGAGGCCGCCCCGGTGCGTCCGCGCCCCGAGAGCGAGCCGGGCATCCCCGCCGAGGAGTGATGCCGGCGTCGCCGCCATCCGACCGGCCATCACGTAACCTTCAGGGCACGCCGCATGTTCACCATCGATGACCTGGCCGACCGCCTCGGCGGCTACCTTCCCCAGGACGAGATCCAGCAGGTCAAGCGTGCCTTCTACTACGCCGAGCAGGCCCACGACGGCCAGCGACGTCGCTCCGGCGAGCCCTATGTGACCCATCCCCTGGCGGTGGCCAACATCCTGGCCAACATGCACATGGACCATCAGAGCCTGATGGCCGCCATGCTGCATGACGTCATCGAGGACACCGGCGTCTCCAAGCAGGCCCTGGGCGCGCAGTTCGGCGAGGCCGTGGCGGAGCTGGTCGACGGCGTCTCGAAGCTGACCCAGATCACCTTCGAGGACAAGGCGGTCGCCCAGGCCGAGAACTTCCAGAAGATGGTGATGGCGATGTCCCGGGACATCCGGGTGATCATCGTCAAGCTGGCCGACCGGCTGCACAACATGCGTACCCTGGGCGCGCTGCGCCCGGAGAAGAAGCGCCGCATCGCGCGCGAGACGCTGGAGATCTACGCCCGCATCGCCAACCGGCTGGGCATCAACACCATCCGCGTCGAGCTCGAGGACCTGTCCTTCCAGGCGATCCACCCGATGCGCGCCGAGCGCATCAAGCGCGCCGTGGCCAGCGCCCGCGGTCATCGCCGCTCGGCGATCCGCCAGGTCCAGGACACCCTGCAGAACAGCCTCGACGAGGAAGGCCTGACCGGCTCGGTGATGGGCCGCCAGAAGCACCTGCTGTCGATCTACCGCAAGATGCGCGACCAGAAGAAGTCGTTCGCCGAGATCATGGACGTGTTCGGCTTCCGCATCATCACCGACGACGTCGACAGCTGCTATCGCATCCTCGGCATGGTGCACAACCTCTACAAGCCGGTGCCCGGGCGCTTCAAGGACTACATCGCCATCCCCAAGGCCAACGGCTACCAGAGCCTGCATACCACGCTGTTCGGCAGCGGCGGCATGCCCATCGAGGTGCAGATCCGCACCCGCGAGATGGAGGCCATGGCCAACAACGGCATCGCCGCCCACTGGCTATACAAGGCCGGCCAGACCGATCACCCGATCGCCGAGGGCAGCCACGCCCGGGCCCGCTCCTGGATCAAGGGCCTGCTCGAGATGCAGCGCCACGCCGGCGACTCGCTGGAGTTCATCGAGCACGTCAAGAACGACCTGTTCCCCGACGATATCTACGTGTTCACGCCCAAGGGCGACATCATGGAGCTGCCTCAGGGCGCCACGGTGATCGACTTCGCCTACAGCGTGCACACCGACATCGGCAACAGCTGCATCGCCTGCCGCATCGACCGCCATCTGGCGCCGCTCTCCACCCGGCTCGAGAGCGGCCAGACGCTGGAGATCATCACCGCCCCCGGCGCCAAGCCCAGCCTGGCCTGGCTCAACGTGGTGGTCACCGCCAAGGCGCGTTCGGCCATTCGCCACGCGCTCAAGCACCAGCAGCACACCGAGGCCGTGCAGCTCGGTCGCCGGCTGCTCAACAAGGCGCTGGCGGAGTTCGAGACCAGTCTCGAGGAGCTGCCCGGCGGGCCGATGGCCACGCTGCTGGCCGAGCTCGAGCTGAAGAATCAGGACACCCTGCTGGAATCGATCGGCCTGGGCACCCGGGTCGCCCACGTGGCCGCCCGGCGCCTGGTCGACCTACACCACGGCGAGCAGCTGCCGACCGCGGAGGGCTCGCACCAGCAGGGGCCGATCGTGATCAGCGGCGCCGAGGGCATGGTGATCAAGTTCGCCCGCTGCTGTCATCCGCTGCCCGGCGACCCGGTCATCGGCCACCTCTCGGTGGGCAAGGGCATCGTCGTGCACCGCACCGAGTGCCGTAACCTGGCCGAGCTGAAGAGCGATCCGGACAAGCTGTTCGCCCTCGAATGGTCCAATCAGGCCGACGAGGACTTCCCGGTGCCGCTGCGCCTGGAGATCGAGAGCCGCCGCGGGCTGGTGGCGGAGCTGGCCAGCCTGGTCACCGACGCCGACGCCAACATCGAGCGCATCGGCATCGAGGAGCGCGACGCCCGGCTGTCGATCGTCAACCTGACCCTGTCGGTGCGCAACCGCGTGCACCTGGCGCGCATCATCAAGCGCCTGCGCAACCTGTCCCACGTCGGCAAGATCACCCGCCTGGGCAATTGAGTCTCAGCGCCCTCACCCGTCGCGGTCGCGGCGGGCGGGGGCGCCGTCATTGGACACTTCCCGATCATCGCCAACAACACATGGAGCACACCATGAGCAACAAGGCCGTCATCAACACCGACCAGGCGCCCGCCGCCATCGGCCCTTACTCCCAGGCCATCAAGGCCGGCAACACCGTCTACATGTCCGGCCAGATCCCGCTGGACCCGGCCACCATGGAGATCGTCTCCGACGACTTCGAGGCCCAGGCCCGCCAGGTCTTCGCCAACCTGAAGGCCGTCGCCGAGGAGGCCGCCGGCGGCCTCAAGGACGTGGTCAAGCTGAACCTCTACCTGGTGGATCTGGACAACTTCGCCATCGTCAACGGCATCATGGAGGAGTTCTTCGATGCGCCCTATCCGGCCCGCGCCGCCGTCGGCGTCAAGGCCCTGCCCAAGGGCAGCCAGGTCGAGGCGGAAGCCGTGCTGGTCATCGGCGACTGATGGCGCTTCCCCGGCCGAGAACAGAGGAAGGCCGGCGACAAGCTTTCGCGAGGGCGCTGTGAACCCATCCCTGGGCGCTACCGACGCCATCCCTGGCGTAGGACCCTCGCTACATCTTGCCGCCGGCCATCAGACTCTCGAGGTCGGGCAAGCTGTCTGAGGCACCATGCGCCTGTTTCTGGCCCTGGTACCACCGCCGGCCCTGCGCCGGCGGTTCGGCATTCTGGCCGATACCGCCCGCTCTCGCTGCGGCGGCCGGCGCATGCCGGACGACAGCTTTCACCTCACGCTCGCCTTCCTCGGCGAGCAGCCGGAATGCCGGGCCACGGCCATCGCCGACTGGCTGACACGCTTCACTCTCCTTCCCGGCCACTGGCGGCTCGACCGCTGGGGCCAGTTCCGCCGTCCGGGCATCGTCTGGGTCGGCGGCGATGCGCCCGATCCGGCACTCGTCGCCCTGCAGCATCAGCTGTGGGAGGGGCTCGAGCGGCTAGGCGTCGAGGGGCGCCCCGAGCACTTCGTGCCCCACGTCACCCTGCTGCGCCGGGCCACGCAGCCTCCAGGACCGGATCTTCCGGCCGTGGCGCTGGACTGGGCGTATTCTCGCGTCGAGCTGATTCACTCCACCGTCACGCCCCGAGGCAGCCGCTATGCATGCCTGGCGCGCACGCCCGGGCCGCTCCCGGGCGTGTCGGTCATTGCTGGGAAGGAAGAGGAGAAGCGCTAGGTGGTGGCCTCGGGCAGATAGCCGCCCTCGCGCAGCACCTGCAGATAGCCCTCGCGGAAGGTGGGGAAGCGGAAGCGATAGCCGCTCTCGATCAGGCGGGCGTTGTCGCAGCGCTTGCTGGCCCGACGGCGCAGCGGCGACTGGATGGTCGCGGTCGCCTCGACCTTGAGCTGCTTGGCCAGCCAGGCCATCACGTCGTGGAGCGGCGCCGGCTCGCAGTCGCTGGCCAGATAGAGCTCGTGCAGCGACTCGCCGGCCAGCGCCAGGCCGATCAGGTGAGCCAGTACGCCGGCGCAGTCGTCGCGGTGGATGCGGTTGGAGTACATGGCCGGCGTCGCCGCGGCGATGCGCCCCTCTCCGACCTGGCGGATCAGGCGGTCGCGTCCCGGGCCGTAGATGCCGGAAAAGCGCACCACCGAGCCGGGCAGCTCGTGCTCGATCAGCGCCTGCTCGGCCTCGCGCATCAACAGGCCGGAGAAGCCGGTCGGCTCGACGGGGCTCTCCTCGTCCACCGTCTCGCCGCCCTGCTGGGCGTAGACGCTGGTGGAGGAGACGAAGAACACGTGCTTCGGCACGCGCTTGCGGCCGCCGAACTCGGCGAGCACCGTCTTGAGTCCGTCAGGATAAGCGGCGCGATAGGCCTCCTCCTCGAAGCGGTCGGCGCTGACCACGTAGACGAGGATATCGGCATCCGGCAGACCGGCCAGCGCCTCGGCATCGCCCAGATCGGCCGACACGCCCTTCAGGCCGCTGCCGGCCAGCTTGTCGGCATCGCGGCGCACCCCGATGACCCTGTGGCCGGCCGCCTTGAGCTCCTGCCCAAGCGTCGTGCCGATATCACCACAGCCCAGAATCAGCGTCGTTGTCTTCACCTTTCCCTCGCCCCCTGATAAAAAGTCCCTATGACGACCCTTGGGGTGCCCTATGGATGGGGCCCGCGACACATCGACCATCGAGGAAGCCCCGGCACCAAAATGACTCTAACAGAACTCCGTTACATCGTAACCCTGGCCCAGGAGCGCCACTTCGGGCGCGCCGCCGAGCACTGCTTCGTGTCCCAGCCGACCCTCTCGGTGGCCGTCAAGAAGCTCGAGGAGGAGCTGGGCGTGGCGCTGTTCGAGCGTTCCAAGTCCACCGTACAGGTCACGCCGCTGGGCGAGAAGATCGTCGCACAGGCCCAGCGCGTGCTGGAGCAGAGCAGCGTGATCAAGGAGCTGGCCAGCGCCGGCCGCGACCAGCTGGCCAGCCCGCTGCGCATCGGGGCCATCTACACCGTCGGCCCCTACCTGTTTCCGCACCTGATCCCGGAGCTGACCCGACGCGCGCCGCAGATGCCGCTCTACATCGAGGAAGGCTTCACCGGTGACCTGCGCCGTAAGCTGCGCAGCGGCGAGCTCGATGCCATCATCGTCGCACTGCCCTTCACCGAGACCGACGTGGTGACCAAGCCGCTCTACGAGGAGGCCTTCGACGTGCTGATCCCGGCCGATCACGCCTGGGCCGAGCGCGAGAGCATCGACAAGGAAGACCTCCTCAGCGAACGGTTGCTGCTGCTCGGCGAAGGCCACTGCTTCCGCGACCAGATCCTCGAGGCCTGCCCGGCCATCAGCCAGAAGCTCAACAGCCCCAACAATACCCTGACCGCCGAGGGCGGTTCGCTGGAGACGATCCGCCACATGGTCGCCTCGCGGCTCGGCATCACCGTGCTGCCGCGCTCGGCGATCGGCACCGGCCACTACGAGAGCGGCCTGCTGACCAGCCGGCCGTTCTCGCCGCCGAGCCCCTCCCGCACCGTGGCCATCGCCTGGCGCGCCAGCTTCCCGCGGCCCCAGGCCATCGACGCGGTCACCGAGGCCATCGCCCGCTGCCGCGCGGCCACGACCGAGCCGGCATGAGCGGCCTCGACGCCCCCGTCACGGACCTCAAGGGCGTCGGCGAGGCGCTGGCCCAGAAGCTGGGCCGCCTGCGCATCGACGCCGTCGCCGACCTGCTGTTCCACCTGCCGCTGCGCTACCAGGACCGCACCCGCATCACCCCCGTCGCCGGGCTCCGCTCCGGCGACGAGGCCGTGGTCGAGGGCGAGGTGATGGCCGCCGACGTGGTGCGCGGCCGGCGCCGCAGCCTGCTGGTGCGGCTCAAGGACGGCTCCGGCATCCTCAGCCTGCGCTTCTTCCACTTCTCGCCGGTCCAGCAGCAGCAGTTCCGCCCCGGTGCCCGGGTGCGCGCCTTCGGCGAGGCCCGGGCCGGCGCCACCGGGCTCGAGATCTATCACCCCGAGTATCGCCTGATCGGCGAGGGCGCACCGGCGGTGGAGGACCACCTCACGCCCATCTACCCGACCACCGAGGGGCTGCACCAGACGCGCCTGCGGGCGCTGATCGACCAGGCCCTGACCCGGCTCGAACAGGCCCCCGAGGCGCTGCCGGAATGGCTGCCCGAGTCGCTGCGCCGGCAATACGGCCTGCCCGAGCTGCACGACTGCCTGCGCGAGCTGCACCATCCGCCGCCGGAGGCCGACCCGGAGGCGCTGGCCGAGGGCCGCCACCCGGCCGCGCGCCGGCTGGCCCTGGAAGAGCTGCTGGCCCATCGGCTGAGCCTGCGGGAGGTACGGCTGCGCATTCAGGAGGACGGCGCCCCGGCGCTGTCCGACGGCCGCGGCCTGCAGGCCCGCTTCCTGACCCAGCTGCCGTTCTCGCTGACCGGCGCCCAGCGCCGGGTGCTCGACGAGATCCGCGCCGACCTGGCCGAGGAGCGGCCGATGCTGCGGCTGGTGCAGGGCGACGTGGGCTCGGGCAAGACGGTGGTCGCCGCCATGGCGGCGCTGTCGGCCATCGCCGGCGGCTGCCAGGCGGCCATGATGGCGCCCACCGAGATCCTCGCCGAGCAGCACTACCGCGCCTTCAAGGCCTGGTTCGAGCCGCTAGGCATCGAGGTGGCCTGGCTGGCGGGCAAGCTCAAGGGCAAGGCGCGGCTCGACGCCAAGGCGGCGATCCACGACGGCCGGGCGCAGATGGTGGTCGGCACCCACGCGCTGTTTCAGGGCGATGTCCACTTCCAGCGCCTGGGCCTGGCAATCATCGACGAGCAGCACCGCTTCGGCGTTCACCAGCGCCTGGCGCTGCGCGAGAAGGGCGAGGCCGGCGGCCTGACGCCCCACCAGATGGTGATGACCGCCACGCCGATCCCGCGCACTCTGGCGATGAGCGCCTACGCCGACCTGGACGTCTCGGTGATCGACGAGCTGCCGCCCGGGCGCACCCCGGTGAAGACGGTGGTGGTGCCCGACGAGCGCCGTCCCGAGGTGGTCGAGCGCATCCGCCACGCCTGCGCCGAGGGCCGCCAGGCCTACTGGGTCTGCACCCTGATCGAGGAGTCCGAGGCGCTGCAGTGCCAGGCCGCCGAGGCCAGCCGCGACGAGCTGGTCGAAGCGCTGCCTGAGCTCTCGATCGGCCTGGTCCACGGCCGCATGAAGGCCGCCGAGAAGGCCGAGGTGATGGCCGCCTTCAAGGCCGGCGAGCTGGACCTGCTGGTGGCCACCACGGTGATCGAGGTCGGGGTCGACGTGCCCAACGCCAGCTTGATGATCATCGAGAATCCCGAGCGGCTAGGCCTTTCCCAGCTGCACCAGCTGCGCGGCCGGGTCGGCCGCGGCTCCACCGAGAGCTTCTGCGTGCTGCTCTATCATCCGCCGCTGTCGGACCACTCGCGCAAGCGACTGACGGTGATGCGCGAGACCAACGACGGGTTCCGCATCGCCGAGCAGGACCTGGAGATCCGCGGCCCCGGCGAGGTGCTGGGCACCCGCCAGACGGGCCTGGCACAGATGAAGATCGCCGACCTGGAGCGCGACGCCGACCTGCTGCCGCGCATCTCGCCGCTGGCCGAGGCGCTGCTGGCCGAACACCCCGAGGCCAGCCGGCCGCTGATCCGCCGCTGGCTGGGCGAGGAAGCCGGCCGCTACGGCCAGGTGTAGCGGCCCCACCGGCCGGGCGATGGCGTCTCGAACGCCATCGCCCGGCCCTCTCTCCTTTCCTCTCCCATCCTTTCTTTTTTATCGAATGATTTTCGGATTTTTATGCGCTTTTCGTTCGTATAAATCGACGCGTAAACTGGGCACCATTAATAAGCATTCGAATGATAAGGAGGAAATCAATGCTCACCCTTCGCCCCGCCCGGGAACGCGGCCATGCCGACCACGGCTGGCTCGACAGCCGCCACAGCTTCTCCTTCGCCCACTACTTCGACCCGCGCCATCTCCACTTCAGCGAGCTGCGGGTGATCAACGAGGATAGAGTCGCCCCCGGCCAGGGCTTCGGCCAGCACGGCCACCGCGACATGGAGATCCTCTCCTACGTGCTCGACGGCGAGCTGTCCCACCGCGACACCCTCGGCCACGGCTCCACGCTGCGTCCCGGTCAGGTGCAGCTGATGAGCGCCGGCACAGGGGTCCAGCACAGCGAGTTCAACGCCTCGCCCGAGCGGCCGGTGCACTTCCTGCAGATCTGGCTGACGCCACGGGAATCGGGACTCGAGCCGCGCTATCAGGAGGCGATCTTCGACGCGGCGGAGAAGCGCGGCCGGCTGCGGCCGATCATCACCCCGGACGGCCGCGACGGTTCGCTGGTGATCCAGCAGGACGCCAGCGTCTATGCCGCCCTGATCGACGGCGACGAGCGCACCGAGCTCTCGCTGTCCCCGGGGCGTCGCGGCTACGTTCACGTCGCCCGCGGCAGCGTGACGGTCAACGGGCAGCCGCTGGACGCCGGCGATGCGCTCAAGCTGCAGCAGGAAGCGCGCGTCACGCTGGAAGGCGGCACGCAAGCGGAGGTGCTGGTGTTCGACCTGCCCTGACGGCAGACCGGTGGCAGTGAGGGTCAGAGGTGCTTCAGCAGGCCCTGCAGGCGGTCGAGGTCCTTCGCGTCGCCGACCAGCCGCACGCGGCCGGCCATCATGCCGTCGAGGAAGGCCTTCTGGGTCGGTTTACGCAGGAAGCGAATCGCGCTTTCCGCATCCTCGAAGCGCAGCTCCAGGTCGAGGTCGATCGGCAGTCCGGTCCCGGTCTCGATGCCGCGGGGCGACATCCGGTAGTGGCGGGTCACGTGCAGATCCTCGGTGCCGATGCCCCAGTCGAGGCGCTTCAGTTCACCCAGGCGGTCGCGGAAGGCGGGCTTGCGCCGCAGCGCACGCTTGAGCAGCACGCCGAGCACCCACAGCATCAGCCGTAGCTTCATCGGTCCACCGTTGGCCGGAAAACGAAAATGAGAGAGGAGGCAGCGCGGCCCGGGAGTCGGGCCGCGCGTCGCGCCTTACTTGGCGACGGCGTCCTTGAGCCCCTTGCCCGGCTTGAAGGCCACGGTCTTGCTGGCCGGGATGGTCAGGGATTCGCCGGTCTGGGGGTTCTTGCCGGTGCGGGCGGCACGCTCGCGCACGGTGAAGGTGCCGAAACCGATCAGCGACACGTCCTTGCCGTCGGAGACGCTGCCGGTGATCTCGTCGAGAATGACGTTCAGCACCTGGCTGGCCTTGTCCTTGGAAAGATCGGCACGTTCGGCGATCGCCGCGGCGAGTTCGGGTTTGCGCATACAGCCCTCCTGGTTTGACATCCTGCCGATGATCCCATCGGCCGCGTTGTTATTTGCGGTAATTCATGCACCACTCGCATGACGCCGACCGGGCGGCATGCGGATGACGCCGTGTGGCAACGTTGCTGCCGGCCCCGGAGCACCGGGGCGCCGTCGTTGACGTCACTAGCCTAGCAACGGCGGCGCAGCGCGCGCCAGTTCGACTTTCCGACGCACGCAGGCGCCTGTCAACGCAAATCCGATCAAACGTCCGTCTTCATCTTCGGCCAGGGCGGCCAGATCCCGCCCTTCGCCCTCGATGCGCCAGCGGGCGGGCGCCCTCATCGGCGGCAGCGAGACCACAGGCAACAGCGGCGTCTTCACCAGCACCGGCCAGGGGCCATAGCGCACTTCGGTGGGCGTGCCGGAAAGCGTCGCCGCTAGCGCCTTGGCGCCGGCCTGCAGCGGCTGGACGTACATGGCATTGACGCCGTCGACGCAGGCCACGTCGCCCAGCGCGTGGATGCCGGGCACCGAGGTCAGCAGCCTACGATCGACGAGGATGCCGGCCGGCCCCACGGCAAGCCCCGCGGCCTCGGCCAGCGCGCTGCGCGGCCGCAGGCCGGTGGCCACCAGCACCAGGTCGGCCTCGAGGGCGGCACCGTCGTCCAGGCCCAGCGCCACCCGTCCGCCCTCGGGCGCGAGCGCCTCGACCGTGCGCCCGGTGTGCAGGACGATGCCGGCCTCGAAGAAGGCCTCGCCCAGGGCCCGGCCCAGCGGCTCGGGCAGCAGCCGCGGCAGCGGCGCCGCCTCCGGGGCGATCATCTCGACCGCATGGCCATCGGCGGCCAGGTCGTTGGCGAACTCGCAGCCCACCAGGCCGATGCCGACCACGGCGACCCGGGCCGAGCGGCCGAGCGCCGCCAGGGCGGCGTGGAAGGCGCGGTAGTCGTCGAGGTCGTTGACGCTGTGGACCCGGTCGGCCAGCGTCTCGGGAATGGCGAACGGCGGCGCCGGAGCCGCGCCGGTGGCCAGCACCAGCTCGCCCCAGGGCAGCCGCTCGGCGCCGATGGCCAGGGTGCGCGCGGCCGGGTCGATGGCCTCGACCCGGGTGTGCGTGCGCATCGTCACGCCCAGCGTCTCGGCCGCCTCCAGGGCGCCGCGCGAGGCCAGCCGCTCCGGCGGCAGGCGCTTGGCGAAGCCGGTGGAGAGCAGCGGCTTGGAATAGTCGTCGCCGCTGTCGGCGGTGATCAGGGTGATGGGACGCTCGGGCTGCCGGGCCCGGACCTGTCGCGCCAGGCCCAGCCCGGCCATGCCGGAGCCGATGATGGTCAGGGGTGCGCTCATGCTTCTCCTCGCGGGGCGGGTCGCCCGGGATGGCCGCTCGGCGCGCCATGGTACACTAGCCGCCCCTTGCATTGGACGCGGAGTAGCGCAAGTGACACACGCCCCGGCCCTCGCTCCCCGATGGCGCCCCCTGGCAGCGGCCCGCCCCGCCATGAGCCCGGCCTGGTGGCAGTGGGTCGCCTCCCGAGGCTCGCTGACCCAGCGCCTGATCGAGGCCGGCGCCCCGCGCCGCTTCCGGGTCCGGCTGCTTGACCAGCGCCTGGGTCGGCCGCGCCGCGACGAGGCCCTGGCGCTGGGCATGGCGCCGGACCGCCTGGTCTGGCGACGCGAGGTGGCGCTGTGTCTCGACAGCCGCCCCTGGGTAATGGCGCGCTCGGTCGCGCCGCTGCACGGCCTGCGCGGCCAGCGGCTCGCGGGCCTCGGCGAGCGTTCGCTGGGCCACTGGCTGTTCCGCCAGCCCGGCCTCGCGCGCGGGCCCATCGAGATCAGCGCCGACCCGGCCCCCTTCCTCGACGCACCCGGCCCCTGGGGCCGGCGCTCGGTGCTGCGCCACGGCCGCTTCGCGGTGCTAGTCCAGGAGTTCTTCCTCGACGCCATGGCGGATGACCTGGCCCTGCCGCCGCGATAGGCTGCCCAAAACCCGCGTCGTCCGATTCAACCGAGAGACCCAGATGGAACGTTCCCTGATGCACCCCAAGGGGCTGGCCCGGCTGCCCGACTTCCTGCACCTGACCCGCCTCGACCGCCCGATCGGCACCTGGCTGCTGATGTGGCCGACGCTATGGGCGCTGTGGGCGGCGGCCGAGGGTGTTCCCGAGCGCCGGCTGCTGCTGATCTTCGTCGCCGGGGTCTATCTGATGCGAGCCGCGGGCTGCGTGGTCAACGACTACGCCGACCGGCACTTCGACGGCCACGTGAAGCGCACCAAATCGCGCCCCCTGGCCACCGGGCGCATCAGCGAAGGCGAGGCCAAAGGGCTGTTCGCCGGCCTGGTGCTGGCGGCCTTCGTGCTGGTGTGCTTCACCAATGCCTTCACCGTGATGCTGTCGGTGGGCGGCGTGATCCTGGCCTTCGTCTATCCCTTCATGAAGCGCTACACCCACCTGCCCCAGGTGGTGCTGGGCGCGGCCTTCTCGTGGGCCATCCCGATGGCCTTCGGCGCGGTGCTCGGCCAGGTGCCGCTGGAGGCCTGGCTGCTGTTCGCCGCCAACGTGCTGTGGACGGTGGCCTACGACACCGAGTACGCCATGGTCGACCGCGACGACGACCTGCGCATCGGCATCAAGTCCACCGCGGTGCTGTTCGGCCGCGCCGACAGGCTGATCATCGGCCTGCTGCAGCTGGCCACCCTGGCGCTGCTGGCCTGGGCCGGGGCGCGCCTCGGCCTGGGCGGCTTCTTCTGGCTGGGCCTGGCCGCCATGGCGGCGACCTTCGCCCATCAGCAGCGGCTGATCCGCCACCGCGATCGCGACCGCTGCTTCCAGGCCTTCCTCAACAATCACTGGTCGGGGCTGCTGGTCTTCGCCGGTATCGCGCTGTCGCTATGGCCGGGCGCAGGCGCCTGAGGGCCCGCCGAGCGGGGGCGACAGGCGGCGGCTGTCACGGTATTGTCACAAGGACATGCTGTCATCGTCACCAAGATGTCATTAGCTCGACCATGAGGCCCCGGGATGACTGCCAAGACCGTACTGATCGTCGATGATGAGGCGCCGATCCGCGAGATGATCGCGGTGGCGCTGGAGATGGCCGACTATCGCGTGCTCGAGGCAGACAATGCCCAGAGCGCCCACGCCATGGTCGTCGACCATCAGCCCGATCTGGTGCTGCTGGACTGGATGATGCCGGGCACCAGTGGCGTCGAACTCGCCCGCCGCCTGAAGCGCGAGGAAAGCACCGCCGAGCTGCCGATCATCATGCTCACCGCCAAGGGCGAAGAGGACAACAAGATCCAGGGGCTCGAATCCGGGGCCGACGACTACATCACCAAGCCCTTTTCGCCCCGCGAGCTGGTGGCCCGCCTCAAGGCGGTGCTGCGCCGGGCCACGCCGCGCGGCGTCGAGGAGCCGGTGCAGGTCGATGGGCTGATGCTCGATCCGGTCAGCCATCGGGTCAGCGTCGACGGCCAGTCGCTGGAGATCGGCCCCACCGAGTACCGCCTGCTGCAGTTCTTCATGACCCACCAGGAGCGCGCCTACACCCGCGGCCAGCTGCTCGACCAGGTGTGGGGCGGCAACGTCTACGTCGAGGAGCGCACCGTGGACGTGCATATCCGCCGGCTGCGCAAGGCGCTGGGCGAGCCGCACCAGCAGCTGATCCAGACCGTGCGCGGCACCGGCTACCGCTTCTCCGCCAAGGCCTGACGTGAGCCGGCTGTGGCGGCGCGAATGGTGGCGGCTGGCGGCCCTGGTGGTCGTCGGCGCCCTGGTCGGCTGGCCCTTCGCCCTGAGCGGCCTCGGCATCGCCGTGGGGCTCGCCGTCTACCTCTTCTACCAGCTGCGCCAGCTGCACGCGCTGCAGCAATGGCTGACCCATCATCCTCATGACGAACCGCCCGCCGCGATGGGGCTGTGGGGCGAGCTATTCGATCGCCTCTACCGCTATCAGAAGGGCCAGCGCATCACCCAGCGGCGGCTGCGCGACACCCTGAGCCGCATTCAGGAATCCTCCGAGGCGATGCGCGACAGCGTGGTGATGCTCGACCGCCACGGCGATATGGAGTGGTGGAACAGCGCCGCCGAGCGCATGCTGGGCCTCAAGCCGGCCCACGACCGCGGCCAGCACATCACCAACCTGCTGCGCGACCCGGGCTTCGTCGACTACTTCCACGCCCGGGACTACCGCGAGCCGCTGACGCTGTGCTCACCGATCGACGAGAACCTGATCCTGCAGTTCCAGATCACCCTCTACGGCGACGACGAGCGCCTGGTGATGGCACGCGACATCACCCGTCTGCACCGCCTGGAACAGATGCGCCGCGACTTCGTGGCTAACGTCTCCCACGAGCTGCGCACCCCGCTCACCGTGCTGTCGGGCTACCTCGAGACCTACGGCGACATGGCCGAGATGCTGCCCGAGCGGCTAGGCCGCGGCATCGGCCAGATGCAGAGCCAGACCAAGCGCATGCAGAACCTGGTCAACGACCTGCTGCTGCTGTCGCGGCTGGAGAACGACCAGGGCGGCCACGACGACATCCGCATCGATCCCGCCAGCCTGCTCGAGGCCGTGCGGCGCGACGCCGAGGCGCTGTCCGAGGGCCATCACACGCTGGAAGTGGAGATCGACGAGCCCCGCGGCCTGCTCGGCTCCGAGAAGGAGCTGCACAGCACCGTCTCCAACCTGGCCTTCAACGCCGTGCGCTACGCCGGCGAGGGCAGCCGCATCGTGCTGCGCTGGCGCCCCTGGGACGACGGCGCCTGCCTGGAGGTGGAAGACGACGGCGAGGGCATCGACCCGCTGCACATCCCGCGCCTCACCGAGCGCTTCTACCGCGTCGACAAGGGCCGCAGCACCGCCACCGGCGGCACCGGCCTGGGGCTGGCCATCGTCAAGCACGTGCTGCTGCGCCACGACGCCCGGCTGGAGATCGACTCCCGGCTCGGCGAGGGGGCCACCTTCCGCTGCATCTTCCCCGCCGCGCGCCTCACCGACGCCACGCCGGCCTCCCGGCGCGCCTGACTCCTTCCCCCAGACGCGACTCCGCCCGACGCGGGTCGGACGGAGGGGGGCACATGATCACAACGCCTAGCCAAGGCCCGGGCGTCAGCGCCTCGCCGGGGCGATGTCGGGCGCCAGCGCCCGATAGTGGTCTTCCCACATCAGCACCGCGCCGGCCACCGCGCCGGGCAGCAGGAACAGGTTGGCCAGCGGCACCCAGGTAATCAGCATCACCCAGCCGCCGTAGGTGAGCGTCGGCCAGCGCCGCGCCGCGAGCCGGCGGCGCATGTCGGCGAAGGGCACCTTGTTGTTGTCCATCGGATAGTCGAGGTAGGTGACCGCCATCATCCAGGCCGAGAACAGCAGCCACAGCACGGGCGCGATCAGGTTGATCACCGGAATCCAGCCGATCACGAACAGCGCCAGCATGCGCGGCAGGATGTAGCCCAGCTTGACCAGCTCGCGGCCCAGGGCATCGACGCCGGTACGCACCAGGCCGCGGTCGTCCAGCGGTGGGCGACCGGTGATCTCGCGCTCGACCCGCTCGGCCAGCAGGCCGTAGAAGGGCGCGGCGATCAGCTGGGTCACCAGGGTGAAGCTGAAGAACACGATCAGTCCCAGGCTGAGCACGAACAGCGGCCAGATCAGCCACGACAGCCAGTCCAGCCAGCCCGGCACCATGGCCATCCAGCCGTCGAGCCAGCCGCCGAAGTGGGTCAGCACGTAGCTCAGCATGGCCGAATAGACCACCAGGTTGGCGAGGATCGGCAGGAACACGTAGCGGCGCAGGCCGGGGGTGTAGACCAGGCGCGTCCCCCGGGACAGCGCCGAGAAGGCATCCAGCATCGGTGTCATTTCCTCCATCACGACGACGGCGGCCGTCGCCAGGGCGACGGCCGCTTCATGGACAGTGCCGGTCGAGCGGGGTTCAGCCCTCGTCGCCGAGCACCTCGTCGCCGAGATCATCCGGTGCCGTGTGGCGGATGTCGAGGCCCTTGACCAGATAGACCACGTATTCGGCCAGGTTGTTGGAGTGGTCGCCGACCCGCTCCAGGGCGCGCAGGATCCACATGATGCCGAGCACCGGCGAGATCGCCCGGGCGTCTTCCATCATGAAGGTCATCAGCGAGCGCATGGCGCTGCGGTACTCGCTGTCGACCTGCTCGTCCTCCTGCACCACCTTGAGCGCCAGCTCGGTGTCGAAGCGGGCGAAGGCGGTCAGGGCGTCGCGCATCATCTTGCGCACGTGCTCGCTGATCACGCGCACCTCGACGAAGCCGCGGCTACCGTTCTGGGCCTCGACCAGTTCCACGGCGTTGCGCGCGATCTTGCTGGCCTCGTCGCCGATACGCTCGAGATCGGAGGCGGCGCGGATCACCGCCAGCACCAGGCGCAGGTCGGAGGCGGCCGGCTGGCGTCGGGCCAGGATCTGGGTGCACTCGTCGTCGATCTTGATCTGCATGTCGTTGACGGCACGATCGTTGTCGATCACCCGCTCGGCCAGGGCGGAATCGCCGTCGAGCAGGGCACGGACGGCGTCCTGTACCTGCTTCTCGACCAGCCCGCCCATGGCCATCAGGTGGGTCTTGAGCTCCTCGAGCTCATGATTGAACTGCCGCGAGATGTGCTGGCTGTGGATATCGCTGGTGATGTCCATGAGACTCTCCTGAGGGCGCCGGCGTCAGGCCATGCGTCCGGTAATGTAGTTCTCGGTGCGCGCGAGGCGCGGATTGGTGAACAGGGTATCGGTGGAGGCGTACTCCACCAACTCGCCGTCCTGCAGGAAGGCGGTGTAGTCCGATACCCGCGCCGCCTGCTGCATGTTGTGGGTAACCAGCACCAGGGTCAGGCTCGACTTCAGGTTGCGGATCAGCTCCTCCACCTTGAGCGTGGAGATCGGGTCCAGGGCCGAGGCCGGCTCGTCAAGCAGCAGCACCTCGGGCTCCACCGCCAGGGTCCGGGCGATCACCAGACGCTGCTGCTGACCGCCGGACAGCGCCCAGGCCGAGGCCTGGAGGCGGTCCTTCACCTCATCCCACAGCGCCGCCGAGCGCAGCGACCACTCGACGATGTCGTCGATGCGCCGCTTGCGCAGCCCGCCCTGCAGCCGCAGCCCGAAGGCCACGTTGTCGTAGATCGACATCGGGAAGGGGTTCGGCGCCTGGAACACCATGCCGACCCGCCGACGCAGCTCGGCCACCGCCACCTCGGGGGCATGAATCTCCTGGCCCTCGAGGCGGATCTCGCCCTCCCGCCGCACGTCTTCGTTGAGGTCGTGCAGGCGATTGAGGGCCCGCAACAGGGTCGACTTGCCGCAGCCCGAGGGGCCGATGAAGGCGGTGACCCGATGCCGCGGCACCCGCAGGGTCAGGTCGCGCAGCGCCGGCTTGTCGGCATAGCGCAGCCCGAAGCCCGAGATCTCCAGACAGGAGGCCTCGGGCGAAAAGTCGACGAAGGCTCCGCGCCGCGGAGCCGGGTCCTGCTTGAGCGGCATTGCATACCCCTTGGCACCACGGCCGTCCTCAGTATCGCGAGAGGCTGCCGTGGCGTGAACGCAGATGATGGCGCAGAAATATTGCAGTCAGGTTAAGCACCAGGATCACCAGCACCAGCAGCAGCGCCGAACCATAGACGATCGGCATGGCCGCCTGCACATCGTTGCCGTGGAAGGCCGTGTCGAAGATGTGATAGCCCAGATGCATGAACTTTCTTTCAAGATGCAGGTAGGGGAACTCGCCGTCCAGCGGTACCTGAGGCGCCAGCTTGGCCACCCCGACCAGCATCAGCGGCGCCACCTCGCCGGCGGCCCGCGCCACCGCCAGGATCACGCCGGTGAGCATCGCCGGCATCGCCATCGGCAGCACCACCCGGGTCAGCATCTCCAGGCGCGTCGCGCCCAGCGCCAGGGCCCCCTCGCGCTGGCGGTCGGGAATCCGCGACAGCCCCTCCTCCGTGGCCACGATCACCACCGGCAGGGTCAGCAGCGCCAGGGTCAGCGACGACCACAGCAGGCCGCCGGTGCCGAAGGTCGGCGACGGCAGCGTCTGCTCGAAGAACCAGCGGTCGATCTGGCCGCCGATGCCATAGACGAACACCCCCAGGCCGAACACGCCGTAGACGATGGAGGGCACCCCGGCCAGGTTGCGCACGCCGATGCGCACCAGCCGGGTCAGGCGTCCCTGGTGGGCCACCTCATTGAGATAGACCGCCGCCAGCACGCCGAAGGGCGTGACCAGCAGCGACATCAGCATCACCATCAGGATGGTGCCGAAGATCGCCGGCCACACACCGTCCTCGACGTTGCCGGCGCGCGGCCCCTCGGAGAGGAAGCGCCAGACCCGATGGCCCCAGGCGAGGAAGCGATCCACCGAGCTCATGGCGTTGGGGCGGCGCGCCCTCATGATCTCCTCGACGGGCTGGCGGATGCGGCGCCCGTCGACGCTCTCCATCACCACCAGGTCGCCCTTCATGGCGGCACGCAGGGCACGGATACGGGCCTGGACGTCCTCCAGCGACGCGACCAGGGCCGGCACCTCACCCTCGGCCTCCAGGCGCCGAGCCAGCGGCAGCAGACGGCGCTCCTTGAGCCGCTCGATCGTGTCGCGCTGGCGCCGGTGCTCCGCCAGGCTCGCCTGGAGGGCCTCCCAGGCCGCCGCCCCCTCGCGCTGCTCGCCGTCGGCGGGCCGCCAGGCCACCAGGCGGCCGATGAAGGCGCTCCAGCGGCTTCGCTCCAGCACCACCAGGTCCCGGGGATAGGCCTCGCGCTCGATATCGTCCACCGGGATCCAGGTCCAGATATCGCCGTTCAGGTCGCGATTGTCGGTACGATAGAGGCGTTCCCTCCCCTCGCCGTCGGGCAGCGGCGACGTCTTCACCGGGCGGCCGGCGACGGTGCTGCCGTCGGTCAGGGTCAGCTGGGCCACCTCGCTCGGCCAGAAGGTCCCCAGGCCACGCACCGCCAGCAGGCCCAGCAGCAGGGCCAGCAGCAGCAGCGACAGCGAGACGCTACCTGCGGCCAGCCAGGCCCAGGGCCCCTCGCCGCGAGGCAGCCGCGCGCGGCCGGGCCGACGCCAGGTCAGGCTCATGGGGAGTCTCCCATACGCCGATAGCGGCGGCGCAGCCGGCCGCGAACCACTTCGGCCAGGGTGTTGACCAGGAAGGTGAACAGGAACAGCAGCAGCGCCGCCAGCAGCAGCACGCGATAGTGGGTCCCGCCCGGGGCCGCCTCGGGCAGCTCGATGGCGATGCTGGCCGCCAAGGAACGCAGGCCGTCCAGCGGACTGGCGGTCATCAGGGCGGTGTTGCCGCTGGCGATCAGCACGATCATGGTCTCGCCCACCGCGCGCCCGGCGCCGATCATCACCGCCGAGAACACCCCCGGCGCGGCGGCCGGCAGCACCACCCGGCACAGGGTCTGCCAGCGCGTCGCGCCCAGCGCCTGGGCGCCCTCGGCCAGGCTCGTGGGCACCCCGGAGAGGGCGTCCTCGGCCAGGGCATAGATGGTCGGCATCACCGCGAAGCCCATCGCCATGCCGACGATGATCGCATTGCGACTCACGTAGTCGAGCCCCAGATGAACGGCGAGCCAGGCCCGCAGGTCGCCGTCGAACCACCAGCCCTCCAGCCACGGCGCCAGCCACTTCGCCAGACTCCACAGCAGCAGCAGCCAGGGCAGCAGCCACAGCGCCGACCAGCCCAGCGGCAGGCGCCGGCGCAGCCGGCCGGGCAGCCGGCTCCACAGCGCCCCGCCCAGCACCACGCCGGGCGGCACCAGCAGCAGCAGGGTCAGCCCCAGCCCGAGATGCGCCTCCAGCCAGGGCGCCAACACCAGGCCGGCCAGGAAACCGATCACCACGCCGGGCAAGGCCTCCATCAACTCCAGGGTCGGCTTGATCGCGGCCCGGAGCCGGCGCGACATGAACAGCGCCGAGTGGGCGGCCGCCCCCAGCGCCAGCGGCACCGCCACCACCAGCGACCAGGCCGCCGCTTCCAGCGTGCCCCAGGCCAACGGCGCCAGGCTGAAGCGCGGCCCCGGATCGCCCTCGGGCAGGGCCGGCTCCCAGCGGTAGACGGGCTCGTCCAGGCCGGGATAGCTCTGGGGCAGCCACAATGTATCGACATTCACTTGGGGCGCGGTCGATGCGCCGTGCCAGAACAGCGGCAGGACCTCCACGAACAGGAAGACGCCGATCGCCATCACCGCGGCGATGACGCCGATCCCCCCGGCAGTGATCAGCGCCGTGGCCAGGCGATCGCGGCCCTGTCGCAGGCGGCGGCGTAGCAGCGGTGAGGCGGGGGAATCGTGCATGGAAGCCGAGGGGTCGGGGAATTAGCGCAAGGTTACGACATTGTCATGACAATGCGGTGACGGTGTCACGTTTCGTGTTATCACAGCCCGAGGATCCGGCGCTGCCGCACCAGGGTCGCCGCCGGCAGCGACACGAAGCCGAGCTCCTCGACGATGGCCTGGCCCTCGACCGAAAACACCAGGTCGAGGAAGGCCCGCTCGGCGTCGGGCAGCGACGAACCCGGCGGCTGATTGACATAGATGCGCAGGTCCCGGGCCAGCGGGTAGGCGTCGCTGCGCACCTCCTGGGGCGTCGGTTCGTGCACCCTCCCGTCGGCATCGCGCAGCGGCACCGCCCGCACGCCGGGGGTCAGGTGATTGAGCCCGGCGTAGCCGATGGCCAGCGGATCGTCGGCCACCGACTCCACCACCGCGGCCGATCCCGGGTGCTCGTTGACCTCGGGACGGAAGCTGCCGTTGCACAGGCCCTCGCGGCGGAACAGCCCGTGGGTGCCGGAGACGGCGTTACGGCCGTGCAGCACGATGGGCCCGACCGGCGACTCGAGCCCCAGCTGCTGCCAGCGACGAATGCCCTCGGTGGCGCCGCAGCGCCGCGACTCGGAGAAGATGGCGTCGAATTCCCGCTGCGACAGGCTCGGCAGCGGATTGTGGCGGTTCACCACCACCACCAGGGCGTCCCGCGCCACCACCACCTCACGCGGCGGATAACCGTGGCGATCGATGAAGGCCTGGCGCTCGTCCGCGGTCATCGGCCGCGACATGGGCCCCAGCAGGGTGGTGCCGGCGGTCAGCGCCGGCGGCGCGCTGGCCGAGCCCACCGCGCGCAGCTGAACCCGCAGCCCCGGGTAGCGCTCGCCGAGCAGCTCGCCCCAGCGCAGCATCAGCCCCGCCATGGTGTCGGAGCCGATGGTGTCGAGGGTGCCGACCTGGTGGTCGGCCGAGACCGGCGCCGCCCATAGCCCGGCGAGGAGCCACAGCCAGACCGGCAGGCAGCGACGAAGGAGCGCTATCATGCATCTTCTCCCGCTCATACGGATCGGGCGCGGCCCTCTACCTCACGGGGTAGAGTGGCCACGCCCACGACGTTTATCATGTTTCTCTGATCCCTGGCCGGTGGCGATCGATCCGTCGATCCCGCGCCACGACGCGGCGCCGTCACAGGTCCCACACAACAACAAGCCAGGCGAGACCCTGCCATGAGCGAACTCGACGACATCCCGGCCCCGCGCGGCCATCTGACCCTGAAGCTGGTCGCCCGCCGCCAGGATACCAACTTCCACGGCGATATCTCCGCCGGCTGGCTGGTCGGCCACATGGACCAGGCCGCCGAAATCGCCGCCGGCCGCGAGGCCGGAGGGCGCACCGCCACCGTGGCCGTCGAGGCCATGGACTTCCTGTGCCCGGTGCGAGTCGGCTCGATGGTCAACATCTTCACCGAGGTCCGCGAGATCGGCCACAGTTCGATCAAGATCGACGTCGAGGTGTGGAGCCGCTCGCCCCACGAGCGCGACCCCAACGAGCTGCACAAGGTCACCGAGGCACGCTTCGTGACGGTGGCGCTGGACGACAACGGCCGCATCCGCGCGGTTCGCCAGGGCGGCTGAGCCGCCCGGACTCGCCTCAGCCGACGAGGTTTTCCCGCGACTTCAGGTAGGCCAGCTCGCCGATATCGGTGAAGTCGCTGACACGCCCCTGGAAGTCGCGATAGGCCTCAAAGATCCGCTTCGAGGCCTCGTCGCTCTCGATCTGCTGCTGAATGACCTGCTGCGAGGACTCGTGCAGCGCCGCCATGACGTCGTCGGGGAACTGTCGCAGCTGGACGCCATGCTCGTCGACCAGGGTTCGCAGCGCCTCGGCGTTGCGGAAGGCGAACTCGCTGATCATCGCCAGGTTGGAGGCCCGGGTGGCCTCGGTGACCACCGCCTTGAGGTCGTCCGGCAGCGCGTTCCAGGCATCCAGATTGACGGTGCCCTCGAGGATCGCACTGGGCTCGTTCCAGGCCGAGGTATAGTAGTAGTCGGCCACCTGGTGCAGGCCGAAGGCCAGGTCGTTGTAGGGGCCGACCCAGTCCGCGGCGTCCAGCACCCCGGTCTCCATGGAGGTGAAGATCTCGCTGCCCGGGATCGTCAGGGTGGTTACGCCGATGCCGCTCATGGCCTCGCCGGCAAGCCCCGGCAGGCGCAGCTTGAGCCCCTGCATGTCGTCGAGGGAGTGGATCTCCTTCTTGAACCAGCCGGCCATCTGGGTGCCGGTATTGCCCACCGCAAAGGGCTTGAGGTTGTGCTCGGCATAGAGCTCGTCCCACAGCGCCTGCCCGCCGCCGTAGTAGAGCCAGGCGTTGGTTTCGGTGGCGGTCATGCCGAACGGCACCGCGGTGAAGAACTGCGCCGCGGCGACCTTGCCACGCCAGTAGTAGGAGGCCGAGTGCCCCATCTCGGCGGTACCGGCGGAGACCGCGTCGAACACCTCCAGCGCCGGGACCATCTCGCCGGCCCCATGGACCCGCACCCGCATGCGGCCGCCGGACATGCGCTCGATACGCTCGGCGAGGTCGTTGGCGCCGGTGCCCAGGGCCGGGAAGTTCTTGGGCCAGGAGGTCACCATGTTCCAGGTGATGGTCTCCTGAGCGCTGACGGTGTTGACGAAGGGGGCGGCGACGGCACCGGCGGTGCCGGCGCCCAGGGTCTTGAGGCTGGTCTTGAGGAAATTGCGGCGCTCCATGGGGGAGGGCTCCTTGCTGTTCTTTTCGTATCGCATGCCGAGCGGCATATCGGTGTCCGCCGGGCAGTATCGCGAAAGCGGCATTTATCAGCAAGCGAACGACCGTCGCGCCATGAACGGTAAGGCCCGGAGCGATCCGTCGGCGGCGCTCCTCACCATATCGAAGCCCTTGTCTCCAGGTAGGCGATCTCTATAGAGGCGTCAGCTTGGCGAAGCCCAGCACCAGCCACTTGTCGCCCTCGCCCTCGAAGCTGACCTGTACCCGGGCGCGTTCGCCTTCTCCCTCGGCATTGAGGATCACGCCCTCACCGAAGATCGGGTGGCTGACCCGCTGGCCCAGTGCCAGCGAGGGCAGGTCGGCGCCGCCGTCGACGCTCTCCTGGCGCGGGCCGGGCCGCGAGGCGGTGACCGGCCGCGAGATCTGGCCGCGCAGGCGCACCTCCTCGAGGCAGTCCTCGGGCAGTTCGCGCAGGAAGCGCGACGGCCGCTGGAAGGTCTCCTTGCCGTGCAGGCGGCGCAGCTCGGCGTGGGTCAGGTAGAGCTTCTGCATCGCCCGGGTCAGGCCCACGTAGCACAGCCGGCGCTCCTCCTCGAGGCGGCCGGGCTCCTCCATCGACATCTTGTGCGGGAACAGGCCCTCCTCGACGCCGGCCACGAAGACCACCGGGAACTCCAGGCCCTTGGCCGAGTGCAGGGTCATCAGCTGCACGCAGTCCTCGAACTCGTCGGCCTCGTGCTCGCCGGCGTTGAGCGCGGCCTCGGCGAGGAACGCCTCCAGCGCGGCCATGCCCTCGCCGGCCTCCACGGTGTCCAGGGTCTCGCCCTGGCTGAAGGCCTTGGCGGCGGTGACCAGCTCCTCGAGGTTCTCGACCCGGGCCTGGCCCTTCTCGCCCTTCTCGTTGCGGTGGTGCTCGACCAGCCCGGTGCGCTCGTTGACGTGATCGATGATCTCGTGGAGCGCCATGCCGGAGGTCTCGTCGTCGAGCCGCTCGACCAGGTCGGCGAAGGCCTTCACCGAGGACACCGCGCGGCCCTTGAGTGAGCCGTCGAGCTGGGCGTCATGCAGCGCCTGCCACAGCGAGATGCCGGTATGACGGGCGCGCTCGCGCAGCACCTCGACGGTGCGGGTGCCGATGCCGCGTGCCGGCACGTTGATCACCCGCTCCAGCGAGGCGTCGTCGTCGCGGTTGAGCAACAGCCGCAGGTAGGCCAGGGCGTTCTTGATCTCCAGGCGCTCGTAGAAGCGCTGGCCGCCGTAGATGCGGTAGGGCACGCCCTGGCGGATCAGCGTCTCCTCGATCACCCGCGACTGGGCGTTGGAGCGATAGAGGATGGCGATCTCGCGGCGCGTCATGCCCGTCTCGACCTTCTCGCGGATGGTGTCGACGATGAAGCGCGCCTCGTCCAGGTCGTTGAAGCCGCCGTACAGCGAGATCGGCTCGCCGCGGTCACCGGCGGTCCACAGCTCCTTGCCCATGCGCTCCGAGTTGTGGCGGATCAGGGCGTTGGCGGCGTCGAGGATGGCGCTGGTCGAGCGATAGTTCTGCTCCAGGCGCACCGTCTTGGTGGCCGGGAACTCGTCCTCGAAGCGGCGGATGTTCTCGATCCGCGCACCGCGCCAGCCGTAGATCGACTGGTCGTCGTCGCCGACCACGGTCATCGGCGTCTTCATGCCGGTGAGCAGCTTCAGCCAGGCGTACTGCAGGGTGTTGGTGTCCTGGAACTCGTCGACCAGCACGTGGGCAAAGCGCTCCTGGTAGTGGGCCAGCAGGGCGGGATTGTCGCGCAAGAGCTCGAGGCTTCGCAGCAGCAGCTCGCCGAAGTCGACCAGGCCGCCGCGCTCGCAGGTCAGCTGATAGCGCTCGTAGAGCTCGACCATCTGGGTCATGTAGGCGTCGCCGTGGGCGTCCACCTGGTGCGGGCGCAGCCCCTCCTCCTTGCAACCGGAGATGAACGACTGCACCTGGCGCGGCGGGAAGCGCTCGTCGTCGACGTTGTTGTCCTTGAGCAGCCGCTTGATCAGGCGCAGCTGATCGTCGCCGTCGATGATCTGGAAGTGCTGGGGCAGCCGCGCGTCCTGCCAGTGGGTGCGCAGCAGACGATGGGCGATGGAGTGGAAGGTGCCGACCCAGACGTGGCGCAGCGAGATGCCGAGCAGCGCCTCCAGGCGGGTGCGCATCTCGCGGGCCGCCTTGTTGGTGAAGGTCACCGCCAGCACGGCGTAGGGCGAGAGCCCCTCGGCCTGCATCAGCCAGGCGATGCGATGCACCAGCACCCGGGTCTTGCCCGAGCCGGCGCCGGCCAGCACCAGCATGTTGCCCTGGGGAGCGCTGACGGCCTCGCGCTGGGCCGGGTTCATGTGGTCGAGAATCGCCGTGACGTCGTCCATAGCGGGAAGGCATCGCTGCTCGGAAAATGGCCCGACAGCTTATCACAGGGGCGAGGGGCGAGGGGCGAGGGGCGAGGGGCGAGGGGCGAGGGGCGAGGGGCGAGGGGCGAGGGGCGAGGGGCGAGGGGCGAGGGGCGGGCAGGATGAGGCCGATAGTAAGCCGGCGACAAGGAATATCCACGTCGCCGACGTCTTTCAGCAGCCTCAGGACTCGTCCGGCTCCGGATAGCGCAGCGAGTTGAGGCTCTTCTTCACCGACTTGAGCTGCTCGGCGAGCTTGGGCCCGCGGGACTTGGCCACGCCGACCGCCAGCACGTCGATCATCACCAGGTGGGCGATGCGCGAGCTCATCGGGGTGTAGATCTCGGTGTCCTCGTGAACGTCGATGTACAGCGGCAGGGTCACCTCCTCGGCCAGCGGCGAGCCGCTGGGGCACAGCCCGATCACCGTGGCGCCGGCCTCGCGGGCCAGGCGCACGCTGGCCACCAGCGCCCGGGTGCGCCCCGTCTGGGAGATCGCCACCACCACGTCGCCCTCCTTGAGCGTCACCGCCGACATGTTCTGCATGTGCGGGTCGGTGTAGGCGGCGGTGGAGATCTGCAGGCGGAAGAACTTGTGCTGGGCGTCGAAGGCCACCGCCCCGGAGGCGCCGAAGCCGTAGAACTCGACCCGATTGGCCATGCCCAGGGCGTTGATCGCCTGGCTCAGGGCGTCGTTGTCCAGGCGGTCGCGCACCGACAGCAGGGTGCCCACCGTGGAGTCGAAGATGCTCTGGGAGAATTCCGCCACCGAGTCGCTGTCGTTCATCGAGAACTGGGCGAACTGGCTGCCGGTGGCCAGCATCTGGGCCAGCTGAAGCTTGAAGTCCTGAAAGCCGTTACAGCCCAGGGCGCGACAGAAGCGCACCACCGTCGGCTCGCTGACCTTGGCCTCGGTGGCCAGGTCGACGATGCGCATGTGGATCACCTCGTCGGGATTGCGCAGCACGAAACGCGCCACCTTCTGCTCGGAGCGGCGGAAGTGCGTCATGCGGCGTCTCATTTCATCGAACAGGCCAAGGCTCACGCGGCACTCCTGGGTCGGCGGATTCGGGGGATGATCCACAGTATGCCCCAACCGGCGCCCCCATGGGCAGCGAGGGGCCGACAGGATCGTTGACACTCCTATCTTCATCATTCTGTCAAGAGGCGTATAGTAAGAATTGCAGTGTCGCGCAGCGTCCCACTATCGATGCCGGCACCCTCACTGCAGACAGGAGAGTCGATCATGCGTAATGTCGAACGGTTATCCTCCGTCAAGAGCGAACTCCTCGACATCTTCATGAGCATGGAAGTCGTCGAACACGAAGAACGCTCCCGCACCGCCGCCCAGCGCAACCTGCGCGCTCGCCGCGGCATCGAGCTCCACGAGGAGTTCAAGCGCCTCAGCCAGGACATCGCCGACCTGCCGGAGGACGACGCCGACGGGATGCACTGATCCCGATACCCGCCTGAACGAAGCTCCCTGACGCAAAGAGCCCCGCACGGGGCGGGGCTCTCGGGCGCGGGAGACATGTCCCGGGATCGCCACTGCCTCAGAGGCTGGTGAAGAACACCACCGCCACGCCGATCGGCGCGATGAAGCGCGTGATCAGGCTCCACAGGCTGAAGTCGTAGACGTCCATGCCGAGCTCGCGGCGCACGCTCTCCTTGTCGAGATACCAGGCGGAGAACACGATGGCGCCCAGGCCGGTGAGTGGCAGCAGGAACTTGCTGGTCACCCGATCGAGCAGGTCGAAGATGTTCAGGCCGAACAGCACCGGGTCGCTCCACAGGTTGAACGACAACAGCGCGGCGATGCCCAGCGCCCAGGCGGCCACGCCCGACACCAGGGCGGCGCCCACTCGCGGCAGCGGCGTGCGCTCCTCGACGAACTCCACCACCGGCTCGAGCAGCGAGATGGCCGAGGTCAGGGCGGCGAAGGTCAGCAGCAGGAAGAACATCAGGCCGACCACGATGCCGCCACCCATCTGGCCGAACGCCAGCGGCAGGGTGACGAAGATCAGCCCCGGGCCGGAAGCCACGTCGAGGTCGTGGGCGAACACTAGCGGGAAGATCGCCAGGCCGGCGCCCAGGGCGATCACGGTATCCATGATCACCACCGTGCGCGCGGTCTTGAGCAGGTTCACGTCCTCACCCAGGTAAGAGCCGTAGGCCATCATGATGCCCATGCCCAGCGACAGGGTGAAGAAGGCGTGGCCCAGGGCCGCCAGCACGGTCTCGCCGGTCAGCTTGCTCCAGTCCGGATTGAACAGGTAGGAGACGGCCTGGCCGAAGTAGCCGGTGGTCATGCCGTAGCCGACCAGCACCACCAGCAGCACGCCCAGCGCCGGCATCATCAGGCGCGCCGCGCTCTCGATGCCCTTGGTCACGCCGCGCGCCACGATGCCGATGACCAACAGCATGAACACCGAGTGGCCGGCCAGCAGCAGGCCGGGGCTGCCCAGCATGGCATTGAACAGCGCGCCGATGCCGTCGGCGTCCTGGCCGCTGAAGGCGCCGGTGACCGAGTTCAGGGTGTAGTACAGCGACCAGCCGCCGATCACGCTATAGAAGGACAGGATCAGGAAGGCGCCGAGAATGCCGAGGATGCCGACCAGCATCCAGGCCCGGGTGCGACCGGAGGCCTTGGCCAGGTCGGCCATGGCGTTGGCCGGGTTGTTCTGCCCGCGGCGGCCGATCATCCATTCGGTGACCAGGATCGGCAGGCCGATCAGGGCGATGCACAGCAGGTAGACCAGCACGAAGGCCGCCCCCCCGCTCTCGCCCACCATGTAGGGAAACTTCCAGATATTGCCCAGGCCGACCGCGGAGCCGGTGGCCGCGAGGATGAAGCCCAGCCGGGACGACCAGTGCGCGTGTTGCTGTTGCTTGAGGGACATAATTCACCTTGAAGGGTCGTGTCGCCATCGATCGATCGGATGCGATGACGTTCTGATTGTTGTCGCCACGTCCACGCTGCGCCGGATCTCGGCACATCGCATTCAAGGGCATAACGCATGCCAAGCAGGATCACTGCCAGGGCTACGTTTCCACCGGAGGAGTGGCAGGTGGAAACCGCAAGGAAACACCGCGACGCCTCACCGGGGTTAGGCGTGAGGGTCCACGATATTCGATGGCAAGTGACGAGCGAGTCGTAACATATCCGATCGTCCGCCCGGAGGCCACCCATGGCGGCAAAACCGCGCGGGGCATGGCCCGCATCGTGAAAAACGCGCTCGACGGCTTAGAACAGCGTGGCCTGACGCTCGCCCGGAAAGTCGGCCAGCGGCGGCAGTCCGGCCCGCGCCGCCACCGAGGCATGGAGCCGGCGAGCCAGCTGCGGAGCACGGCGATTGTCGGCGGTATGCACAAACAGGAAAGGGGTTTTCCCCTGTTTTATCCACAGGGCGAGGCGTTCGATCCAGGGCGTGAAATAGCCGATATTGATCGACTCGTCAACATTGCCGATAAAACGCACTACGGGACATTCCCCTGTGGAAATCACATGTAACGGGCGTCTCGGTTTCTCGTGCTGGGCCTTCTGCATGCCCGGATGATCGCCGGCGGCGGTGGAAAACAGCGGCCGCACGTCGAGCATCACCCGATTGGCGCCTTGACTTATCAACAACCTGTTGAATGCCGCCTCGGCCGTCCCCTTGTGGAAAAACTCACGGTGGCGCACCTCGACCGCACAGGGCAGCCAGCTCGGCCACCGCGATAGCAGGGCTTGCAGGCGCGGGAGCTCTTCGGCACCGAAATCGCGGGGCAGCTGAACCAGCAGCGGACCCAGTCGATCATGCAGCGGCGCCAGGGCCTCCAGGAAGTCGTCGAACGCAGCCTCGATGTCGGCCAGGCGTCGCTGGTGGGTCAGCTCGGCCGGTAGCTTGAAACAGAAGCGGAAGCCGGGCGGCGCCTGGCGTGCCCAGGCGGCCACCGTCTCGGCGCGGGGCGCGCCGCTGTAGAAGGTGGTGTTGCCCTCCACGGCCGAGAATACCCGGGCGTAGTCGACCAGCAGGTCGTCGCTGCCGCCGTGGGGCGGGTAGAGGCCGCCGCGCCAGTCCGGGTTGGCCCACATCGGCAGGCCGAGGTGCAGTCGCGGCGGCCCGCCTGCGACCGGTGCGGCGGCCTCGTCCCTCACTCCACGGTCACGGACTTGGCGAGGTTTCGCGGCTGATCGACATCGGTGCCCTTGAGCACGGCGACGTGGTAGGAGAGCAGCTGCAGCGGCACGGTATAGAGAATCGGCGCCAGGGCGGCCTCCACGTGGGGCAGATGCAGCACGCGGATGCCCTCGCCGTCCTCCAGCGCCACGCCCTCGTCGGCGAACACGAACAGCTCGCCGCCCCGGGCCCGCACCTCCTGGAGGTTGGACTTGAGCTTGTCGAGCAGGGCGTCGTTGGGCGCCACCGCGATCACCGGCATCTCGGCGTCGACCAGCGCCAGCGGGCCGTGCTTGAGCTCGCCGGCCGGATAGGCCTCGGCGTGGATGTAGGAGATCTCCTTGAGCTTCAGCGCGCCCTCCAGCGCCACCGGAAACTCGGGCCCGCGGCCCAGGAAGAGTGCATGGTGCTTCTCGGCGAAGGCCGCGGACAGCGCCTCCACGGCCGGGTCCAGCGCCAACACCTCGCCGACCCGGGCCGGCAGGCGGCGCAGCGCCTCGACCAGTTCTGCCTGCTCCTCGGCATCCTGGCCGCGCACGCGGCCCAGCGCCAGGGTCAGCAGCATCAGCGCGGTGAGCTGGGTGGTGAAGGCCTTGGTCGAGGCCACGCCGATCTCGGGGCCGGCCTGGGTCATCAGCGTCAGGTCCGACTCGCGCACCAGCGAGCTGCCAGGCACGTTGCAGATCGCCAGGCTGCCCAGGTAGCCGAGCTGCTTGGCGAAACGCAGCGCGGCCAGGGTGTCGGCGGTCTCGCCGGACTGGGACAGCGTCACGAACAGCGTGCCGTCGGGCACCACCACGCGGCGGTAGCGAAACTCCGAGGCCACCTCGACCTGCACCGGCACCCCGGCGTAGCGCTCCAGCCAGTAGCGCGCCACCATGCCGGCGTGATAGCTGGTGCCGCAGGCCACCAGGTGGATCTGGCGCACCTCGCCGAACAGCGCCTCGGCCTCGGGGCCGAAGCTCTCCACCAGCACGCTGCGATCGCCGAGCCGCCCTTCCAGGGCCGCGGCGATCACCGCCGGCTGCTCATGGATCTCCTTGAGCATGAAGTGGCGATAGCCGCCCTTGCTGGCCGCGCCGTCGCCGTGCTCGAAGGTCTGCACCGGGCGCTCCACGGCGGTGCCGGCGGCGTCGAAGATCTCCACCCGGCCGGCGCCGGAGAGACGCACCACGTCACCCTCTTCCAGATAGATGAAGCGATCGGTGACCTGCAGCAGCGCCAGCGGGTCGGAGGCCAGGAAGGCCTCCTCGATGCCAACGCCGACCACCAGCGGGCTGCCCTGGCGGGCGCCGATCACCACGCCGGGCTCGTCGGCATGCACCACGCCGAGCGCATAGGCGCCGTCGAGCCGCGCCAGCACGCGCTGCACCGCGGCCAGCAGGTCGCCGCCCTCGGCCTCGCGGGCGATCAGGTGCGCCATGGCCTCGGTATCGGTCTCGGAGCCGAAGACATAGCCGTCGGCCTCGAGCTCGGCCTTGAGCGCCTCGTGATTCTCGATGATGCCGTTGTGCACCAGCGCCAGACGCTCGCCGGACTGGTGCGGGTGGGCGTTCTCCTCGCTGGGCCGGCCGTGGGTGGCCCAGCGGGTATGGGCGATGCCGCTGTGGCCGGCCAGCGGCGCGGCGACCAGCTTCTCCTCCAGGGCCGCGACCTTGCCCAGGGCGCGACGGCGCTCGAGCCGTCCGTCACGGCCCAGCACCGCCATGCCGGCGGAGTCGTAGCCGCGATACTCGAGCCGCTTGAGCCCTTCCAGCAGGATGCCCTGTACGTTGCGCTGGGCGACGGCGCCGACGATGCCACACATGGTTCGCTCCTTAGAGGTCGTCTTTCTTGACCGGCCGCTGCCAGTCGTCCTTGCTGATCAGGCGTCCACGGCTCACCGCCAGGGTGTCGTCCGCCACGTCGCGGCTCAGCGTGGAGCCGGCACCCACGGTGGCCCCCTTGCCGACGCGGATCGGCGCCACCAGGGCGCTGTTGGAGCCGATGAAGGCGCCGTCGCCGATCTCGGTATGATGCTTGTTGGCGCCGTCGTAGTTGCAGGTGATGGTGCCCGCGCCCACGTTGACGTCGCGGCCCAGCCGGGCGTCGCCCACGTAGCTGAGATGGTTGATCTTGCTGCCTTCGCCCACCTCGGCGTTCTTGGTTTCGACGAAGTTGCCGACCTTGGCCCCCACCGCCAGGCGCGAGCCGGGACGCAGCCGGGCGAAGGGCCCGATGCGATTGTGACCGGCCACCACGGCACCCTCGAGCACGCTGTGGGACTCGATCACCGTCTCGGCGCCGACGTGGCTGTCGCGGATCACGCAGTAGGGGCCGATGCGCACGCCCTCGCCCAACTCGACGTGGCCCTCGAACACGCAGCCCACGTCGATCTCGACGTCGTGGCCGCAGGTCAGGGTGCCGCGCACGTCCAGGCGCTCGGGATCGGCCAGGGCCACGCCCGCGGTCATCAGCGACGCGGCGATGTCGCGCTGATGGGCGCGCTCCAGCTGCGCCATCTGCAGGCGGTTGTTGACGCCCTCGACCTCCAGCGCCCTGGCCGGCTGGGCGGTAGCGATCTTCACGCCCTCGGCGGCGGCCATGGCGATGACGTCGGTCAGGTAGTACTCGCCCTGGGCGTTGTCGGCGGACAGCTGGGGCAGCCAGCGGCGCAGCTGGGCGGCGGTCATGGCCATGATGCCGGTGTTGCACTCGCGCACCGCACGCTCGGCCTCGGAGGCGTCCTTGTGCTCGACGATGGCCACCGCCTCGCCGGCCTCGTCGCGCAGCACGCGGCCGTAGCCGGTGGGATCGTCGAGGGTCACGGTGAGCAGGCCCATGTGCTGTTCGTCGACCCGCGCCAGCAGGTCGCGCAGCGTGTCGCGACGGGTCAGCGGCACGTCGCCGTAGAGCACCAGCACCTTGCCGTCGCCGAGATGATCGAGGGTCTGGGCCACGGCGTGACCGGTGCCCTTCTGCTCGGTCTGGCGGGCGAAGCGCAGCGAGCAGTCGGCCAGCGCCTCGCGCACGCGGTCGGCGCCGTGGCCGACCACCACGTGGGTGCGATCGGCCTCGAGGCCGGCGGCGGTGTCGATCACGTGCCGCACCAGGGGCTTCCCGGCCAGGCGGTGCAGCACCTTGGGCAGGGTCGAACGCATCCGGGTGCCCTGCCCGGCCGCCAGTATCACCACGTCGAGGCTCATCGCGACTCCTTGTCGATCAATCGTTGAATCGAGCCATTCTAGTGCCTAGGGGGCCTCGGCTGCCACGCCGTCGGCCGGCCCGTCGACCACCTCGATGCCCATGCCCTCGAGCTTGTCGCGTCCGAAGCGCGCCGCGAAGGCCGGACTGGCCTGGCTGTTCCAGCCGTCGCCGGCGTCGTTGCGCACCAGCATCAGCACCGCCAGGCCACGCTCGACGGCCAGGTCCATGCCCTCGTCCTCGCCGAGCACCGACATGGCGGTGGCCCAGGCGTCGGCACGGGCGTTGGAGTCGTCCACCACCGTCACCGAGGCCAGACGATGCTGGATCGGCCGCCCGGTGCGCGGATCGATGGTATGCGAGTAGCGCCGGCCATTTTCCTCGAAGTAGTTGCGATAGTCGCCGCTGGTGGCCACCGAGGTGTCCTCCAGCGGCAGCACGAACTTGGCCCGAGGCCGACCGTCGCGGGGGATCTCGACGCCGATACGCCAGGGGTCGCCCTCGTCGTCGCGATGGCCGGCCACCTCGAGCTCGCCGCCGATGTTGACCAGGTAATTGTCGATGCCCTGGGAGGCCAGGTAGGCCGCGACCCGGTCGGTGGCATAACCCTTGGCCACGCCGGAAAGGTCGACGAAGACATCCTTCAGGCGGCGCGCGCGGCCGTGATCGGCGTCGATCTCGAGGGTATCCATGCCGACCTCGGCCAGGCGCTGCTCGATCAGATCGTCCGCCGGCACCTCGCGGGGGCGCGCCTCGGGGCCGAAGCTCCACAGGTTGACCAGCCCGCCCACGGTGACGTCGAAGGCGCCACCGCTGGCCTCGCCCACCCGGTGGGCGATCGACAGCACCTCGATCAGGGGCGCGGAGAGCGTCTGCCACTCGCCCAGCGGCGAGTGATCGAAGGCCACCAGCTCGGCATCGTCGCGGTAGGTGGACATGGAGGCATCGACGCCGTGGAGCTCGTCGAGGATGCCGGCCTTCAGCTCGTCGCGACGCGAGGCGGTGATCGGATCGGAGATCTCGACCTGATAGAAGGTGCCGAAGATATCGCCCTCGATGCCCACCGGCGTCTCGAGGGTCCGCTCCGAGCAGCCGGCCAGCAGGGCGACCAGCAGCAGCGTCAGGAAGGCGAAGCGAAGGTGCGGGAGTGACATGGAAGCTCCAGTGAAGGGGTTTTAACCAAACAGCCAGATCAGGGCCACCCCCAGCAACAGCCGGTAGACCACGAAGGGCTGCATGCCGATGCGGCGAATGAAGGCCAGGAAGAAGTGGATGCACAGGTAGGCGCTGACGCCGGACAGCACGGTGCCCGCCGCCAGATCGCCCCAGGCCACCGGGGCCGAGGCCTCGACCAGGTCCAGGGCTTCCAGGCCGCCGGCCAGCACGATCACCGGGATCGACAGCAGGAAGGAGAAGCGCGCCGCGGCCTCGCGGGTCAGGCCCAGCATCAGCGCCGCGGTCATGGTGATGCCCGAACGCGAGGTGCCGGGAATCAGCGCCAGGGCCTGGGCCAGGCCGATCCACAGGGCGTCGCGCCAGCTCAGGCGGTACTCGCTGCGCGTGCCGCGATGGCGCCAGTCGGCGATGCCCAGCACTACCCCGAACACGATCAGCCCGCCGGCCAGCACCAGCGGCGAACGCATGACCTCCGAGATGGTGTCCGCGAAGGCCAGGCCCGCCAGCCCCACCGGGATGGTCGCCAGGATCACCCACCAGGCCAGACGGGCGTCGTCGTCGGTGCCGCGGCCGGCGACGCTGCGGCCCCAGCTGGCCGTCATGGTCACCAGCTCGTGGCGGAAGTAGAGCACCACCGCCGAGAGACTGCCCAGATGAAGAGCCACGTCGAAGGCCAGGCCCTGGTCGGGCCAGTCGGAGAATACCGGCACCAGGATCAGGTGCGCGGAGCTGGAAACGGGCAGGAACTCTGTCAGTCCTTGAACGAGCGACAGGACGACGATCTGTAACCAATCCATGGGCAAGGGTCTCGATCAGTAGACAAGGTGAATAGGGTCGGGCAGCAAGAGCATACAGATCGCGATCTCGTCCGTCCGTTCCATCAGCCGACGCCAAGCACCGTGGTGGCGATGCCGAAGTAGATCAGCACCCCGGAGGCATCGATCAGGGTGGTGACCAGCGGCGCCGAGGCGGTGGCCGGGTCCCAGCCCAGGCGGTCGAGCACGAAGGGCAGGCACAAGCCCAGCAGGCTGCCGAACAGCACGATGGCGATCATGCTGATCGCCACCACCATGGCCACCGCCTCGCCGCCGCGGAACACGCCGATCGGCGCCACGGCCAGGGCCATGGTCAGTCCCAGCGAGCCGGCTACCAGCAGCTCGCGGCCGAACAGCTTGCCCCAGTCGCGCACGCCGACGTCGCCGGTGGCCATGCCACGCACCGTCAGCGTGGCGGCCTGGGCGCCGGCATTGCCGCCGCTGCCGATCAGCAGCGGCAGGAAGAACACCAGCGCCACCTGGGCCGAGATGGTCGCCTGGTAGTGGGCGATGCCGGCCCCGGAGAGCAGGTTGCCGAACACCAGCAGCACCAGCCAGGTCACCCGCTTGCGATACAGGCTCCACAGCGGCACCCGGATGACGCCGTCTTCCAGGGCGCCGATCGACATCCCCTTGTGGATATCTTCGGTGGCCTCGGACTCCATCACGTCCAGGGCGTCGTCGTGGGTGACGATGCCCACCAGGCGACGCGCCTCGTCGACCACCGGCAGCGCCAGCAGGTCGTAGCGGGCCACGATCCGCGCCACCTCTTCCTGAGGCGTGTCCACGGTGGTGTGGATGACGTCATGGATCATCATGTCGTCGACCCGGGCCCCGGGCCGGGCCACCATCAGCTGACGCAGCGACATGGTGCCGGCCAGCCGGCCCTCGGGGTCGATCACGTAAAGCTGATAGACCGTCTCGGCGTCCGGCGCGGTCTGGCGTACGCGCATCATCGCCCGGGACACCGTCATGCCGGCGGGAATGGCCACGTAATCGGAGGTCATCAGCGCCCCGGCGGTGCCCTCCTCGTAGCTCGCCAGGCGCTTGAGCTCCTCGCGCTCCTGATGGGCCATGCGGCGCAGCAGCGCCTCGCGACGGTCGTCGTCGAGGACCTTGAACAGGTCGGCGCGCTCGTCGCCGCCCATCTCCTCGAGCACCGCTTGCAGCCGGTCATCGCTCATGCCGGCGGCGATCGACAGCTGCTCCTCGCCGTGCAGGTGGCCCATGACGCTGGCACGGCGCTCCAGCGGCAGGCAGTCCAGCAACGCCCGGGCGCGCAGCTCCTGCTCGTCCTCGAGCAGATCCTGGAGAATCTCGGCGATGTCGGCGGAGCGCAGCTCCGGCAACTGGGCGCTCAGACGCGCGCGATCGTCCGCCTCGAGAGCGGCAAGCAGGCCTTCCTTGTGGCGATTCAGGGCATCGCTGAGTGGCATGATGGTGTCCTCCCTGTGCCGGCGCGAACGAAAACGCCCCCGGCTCGGCCAGGGGGCGTCATGATCGCACAGGGCGCGGAGGGCGTCAGCTTCCCCCTCCGAGAGGCTCGCTCAGATGCTGACCAGGCCTTCCCACCAGCGACGGATCGGCTTCCACCAGTCCGAGGCCGACTCGCGCGACTGACGGTCGCTGTCGAGATAGAGGGTGGCCGTGAGGCCCGCCGACAGCTTGATGTCGGCGGGCAGGTCGTCGAAGGCGACCCGCACCGGAATGCGCTGGGAGAGGCGCACCCAGTCGAAGGAGGCGGTGACGTCGGCCAGGCCGCTGCCCTGGCTGCCGAGGCTGCCATCGCTGATGCCTCGCGAGAAGCTCTCCACATGCCCCCAGAGCGGCGCGGCGCGTGACAGCAACTGGATCCGCACCGGCGCGCCGACCTCGATGCTGTCGAGCTTGGTCTCCTCGAAATAGCCGAGGGCATAGAAGCTGTCGGCGTCCACCAGCGTCATGGCGTCGGTGCCGGTGGTGACGTACTGGCCCGGGCGCAGCAGCAGGTTGGTGACATAGCCATCGACGGGCGCGCGCACCGTGGCGCGCTCCAGGTCCAGCTCGGCCTTGTCGACCTTGACCTGGGCCTCCTCCACGGCGGCCTGGGCGGAGGCGAGCGAGAAGCGCACGTTGTCCCGATCTTCCTGAGAGACGTAGTTCTGCAGCCGCTGGCGCCGGCTGTTGGCGGCCTGAGCCTCGTCGCGCTGCTGCTCGAGCCGGTGCAGGTTGGCCTGTGCCTGGTCGAGCGCCAGCCGGTAGCGCCGCTTGTCGATGGTGAACAGCACGTCGCCCTGATGCACCAGCTGGTTGTCGTGAACCTTCAGCTCGTCCACCAGGCCGGCGACGTCGGTGCCCAGGTTGACCACGTCGGCGCGGATGCGACCGTCGCGGGTCCAGGGGTCGTGCATGTAGTGCTCCCAGATCCGAGCGACGGCCACCACGGCGGCGGCGACCAGCGCCAGCGTCAGCAGCAGTCGCCCGGTCTTGCGGAGTCCGGTTGGCGAGTTCATCAATTCCTGCTCCTCATCCTGCAATCGGCAGTGAGCCGGTAAGCGTCAAGACGGCCCACAGCAACAGCGCGTACAAGGCGATATCCACCAGTACCGGCTGCGAGAACCAATGGTAGAACCCCATGCGAACGAAGATCCGACGCGCCAGCAGATAGGCCGCGAGCGCCACCAGGATCGGCACGGTCAGCGGGGGAACCAGAAAACCGAGAAACGACCATTCAGTCAGCATGTCTTGCCTCTCCCGTCACGGTTGGGGGCGCATTCGCGTCGACGGCGTTCTCGAACTCGATGCCCGGGGCGTCGCGCATCAGGTGGCTGAGCATGGCGAACTCGCCGATGGTGGCGATCGGCAGCCGCGTCTCGCGATAGAGACGCTGGACCCAGGCCAGCGCCTGATCGGCCAGCTCGCGCCACACCGCCGGGTCGTGGTGGCGCCGTGCCACCAGACGCTCACCGATGTCCGCCAGCCAGGCCTCGAGCTCGGTGCGGAGGGGGCCGATGTCGTCCCGCTGGCGGCGAATGCGCCATACGCACAGCGCCAGGGCGTGCAGGTCGACCGCCTCGCGCAGCGCACGGTCGCTGCCGCCGAGAGCGATGAGCCGGCCCAGACGGTCGTAGAGTCGGCTCTCCAGCCGCGCCCGGTTGGGCAGGCTCGGCTCGCGTAGCAGCCGGCCCAGGCCGCGCCAGTAGGCCGCCATCAGCGTCTCGATGCGCTCGGCAGGAGAGCGCTGACGCAGCAGCGCGTAGGTGAACATGGCGGCCACGGTGCCGATGATCGAGGCCAGCCCGCCGTTGATGTACGAGACCGGCGAGAAGGTGTAGGTCGAATGCAGGTTGAGCAGCGTCATCATGGTGATAGCGCCGGCCAGCCCCATGGCGGCGACGCGGGGATGCGGCGTCATCAGCGTGCCGATGGCGATCGGAATGCCGATGGCGATCGCCAGCAGCGGGAAGCCGTTGATCACCGGCAGCACCAGAAACAGCAGGACGCCGCCGAGAATGACGGCGGCAATCGTTCCCCACATGAACTGATAGACCACCGCGGCCGGGTTCGGCGCCTTGGCGAACAGCATGGTGAACACGCCGAGCAGCATCATCGCCAGATAGCCGGAGTGCCAGCCGCTGTGAATCCAGAACTGGCCAAGCAGTTCGAAGGCGATGAACAGGCGAAAGGCGTTGTAGCGCGCGACGAAGTGCTCGTTGTGCGTGGTGCGCGAGCGACGCGACCAGGGCAGCGTCCTGACCTTGGCCGAGGCGGGATCGTCGAGGGCATGGCGCAGGCGACGGCCGTGCTGCAGCAGCCCCAGCACCTCGCCCAGGCGCTGCCTCACCAGCTCGGCCCGCGCGCGGGAACGCGGCGCGACCGCGTCCTCGTCCCAGTCGAAGTCGCTCAGCGGCAGGCGCTCGCCGGGCATGCCGTCCGGCGCCGCCTGAATCGCCTGCAGCAGAGGAATGGCCTGCCGCTTCAGCTGCTCTAGCCAGACGTCACCGTCGTCGCACTCGCGCAGGTAGTCGAGCGCCGTTTCCAGCTCGCGCACCGCGGTCAGCAGCGCCAGGCTGTCGCTGGCGAAGCGATCCAGGGCGGGGATGAAATGGCTGAGGCGGCGGGTCTCCAGACGCGTCAACCCGCGCAGTTTCTGGAACTGCTGGTAGTGTCCGAGCAACATCGTGGAGCTGGCGTCGCGGGTCTCGCGGGGGCGCGCGGCGTCCAGGGTCGATAGCGTCTCGCCCGCCGCACAGGACAGGAACTCGGACAGCGCCTCCGGCAGCGCGCGGCTGCCGAAACGCGGCGCGATGGCGACATGCACCACCAGGGCGCATCCGATGCCGAGCACGGTCTCGCTGAAGCGTCCCTGGGCGACGGACCAGATGTTATTCACGTCGGTGCCGATCGCGGTCAGCGAGACCAGCGTCGAGGTGTAACCGCTGAGCATCATCACGTAGCCGATGTGCTCGTCCTGCTCGAGCATCACCCAGTAGAGGCAGAAGGCCAGCCAGGCGCCGGCGCACAGCAGATAGAGCATCGGCTGCTGACCGGTGAGCACGATCAGCACCAGGCCGACGATGGAGCCGAACAGGGTGCCGAACAGCCGCGCCAGGCTGCGCCCGATGATGATGCCGAGCGGCGGCGTGCCGCCGGTGAACATCACCGGCTGCAGGGTCACGATCATCACCGCCATGATCGCCCAGGCGGGCTGGTAGAGATCGAGACGCATGGACAGGAACAGCGCCAGCCAGGCGGCCAGCACCGTTCTCAGCGTCAGCAGCCAATGATCGGCGGGGATTCGCAGCATAAGGGACCCGTACCGGCGTGAACGACGACGGAAAAAAGATTCTTTGAATACGATTAGTCTGCGAATATTATAGGCGAACGCCGTCGATGTCCACGCCGGGCGGCGATTCTCTGTGCCTGCCGCCGCGATCGATAACGTATCGGCAAAAGAAAGCGCCCCCCGACTCGGTCGGGGGGCGCTTCGCTGTGCACCGGGTGGGGAGCAGCCTCAGCTGCTGCGGCCCACCTTGCGGCGCAGCTGCTGGATGGTCCGCAGCTGGGCAGCGGCCTCGGCCAGTTCGGCCGTGGCGCGGCTGTAGTCCAGCTCGGCGGACTTGTCCTGCATCGCCTTGATGGCCTGCTGGCGGGCCTCCTCGGCGGCGGCCTCGTCCAGATCGTCGGCGCGCACGGCGGTGTCGGCGAGCACGGTGACCACCTCGGGCTGAACCTCGAGGAAGCCGCCCGAGACGTAGAAGTGATCCTCTTCACCTCCACCACGGACGATGCGCACCGGGCCGGGGGCCAGTTCGGTGAGCAGCGGCGTGTGCCCTGCCAGCACCCCGAGATCCCCCGCACGACCGGCCGCCACGACCTGCTCGGCTTCGCCGGAGAAGATCGACGCACCGGTGCTGACGATCTCGCACTTGAAGGTTTTCGTCATGATGACGTCTCCCAGGTGGAGGGATTACTTCATCTGGTTGGCTTTCTCGACGGCCTCGTCGATGGTGCCGACCATGTAGAAGGCCTGCTCCGGCAGCTCGTCGTACTCGCCGTCGAGGATGCCCTGGAAGCCGCGGATGGTTTCCTTCAGCGACACGTACTTGCCGGGAGCGCCGGTGAAGACCTCGGCGACGAAGAACGGCTGCGACAGGAAGCGCTGGATCTTACGCGCCCGGGACACGGCCAGCTTGTCTTCGTCGGACAGCTCGTCCATGCCCAGGATGGCGATGATGTCCTTGAGCTCCTTGTAGCGCTGGAGCACGCCCTGCACGCCGCGAGCGGTCTTGTAGTGCTCCTCGCCGACGACCAGCGGATCCAGCTGACGAGAGGTGGAATCCAGCGGGTCGATGGCCGGGTAGATGCCCAGCTCGGCGATGGAACGCGCCAGTACCACGGTCGCGTCGAGGTGCGAGAAGGTGGTGGCCGGGGACGGGTCGGTCAGGTCGTCCGCGGGCACGTACACCGCCTGCACGGAGGTGATGGAGCCGGTCTTGGTGGAGGTGATGCGCTCCTGCAGGACGCCCATCTCCTCGGCCAGGGTCGGCTGGTAACCCACCGCGGAGGGCATGCGGCCCAGCAGTGCGGACACTTCGGTACCGGCCAGGGTGTAGCGGTAGATGTTGTCGACGAACAGCAGCACGTCGCGGCCTTCATCGCGGAACTTCTCGGCGATGGTCAGGCCGGTCAGGGCCACGCGCAGACGGTTCCCGGGCGGCTCGTTCATCTGGCCGTAGACCAGCGACACCTTGTCGAGAACGTTGGACTCCTGCATCTCGTGGTAGAAGTCGTTGCCCTCGCGGGTACGCTCACCGACACCGGCGAACACGGAGTAGCCGCTGTGCTCGGTGGCGATGTTGCGGATCAGCTCCATCATGTTGACGGTCTTGCCGACGCCGGCGCCGCCGAACAGGCCGACCTTGCCGCCCTTGGCGAACGGGCACACCAGGTCGATGACCTTGATGCCGGTTTCCAGCAGCTCGCTGGTGGCGGCCTGGTCGGCGTAGCCCGGTGCCTTGCGGTGGATCGGCATGCGCTCTGCTTCGCCGATCTCGCCCGCCTCGTCGATGGGCTCACCGAGCACGTTCATGATACGACCCAGGGTCTCCTTGCCGACCGGCACGGAGATGGCGGCCTGGGTGTTGGTGACGTCCATGCCACGCTTGAGGCCCTCTGTGGAGCCCATGGCGATGGTGCGCACCACGCCGTCGCCCAGCTGCTGCTGGACTTCGAGAACGGTCTCGGCATCCGAGACCTTCAGCGCGTCGTAGACCTTGGGAACATCGTCCCGCGGAAACTCTACGTCAATCACCGCGCCGATGATTTGTACGATACGTCCGCTCATCTTGGTTCCTCTCAAATACCTGCAAATGAAACCCGATTGCCGGAAGGGATGCGCCCTTCCTCGGCGTTATACGGCGGCGGCGCCACCGACGATCTCGGAGATTTCCTGGGTAATGGCCGCCTGACGGGCCTTGTTGTACACCAGCTCCAGGTCGTCGATCAGATTGCCGGCATTGTCGGTGGCGCTCTTCATGGCGATCATCCGCGCGGCCTGTTCGCAGGCCACGTTCTCGACCACCGCCTGATAGACCTGCGCCTCGACGAAACGCACGAGCAAGCTGTCCAGCAGCTCCTTGGCATCCGGCTCATACAGGTAGTCCCAGCTTCCGGGACGCTTGTGTTCTTCGTTCTGCTCCTCGGCACCCATATCGGCCGACAGGGGCAGCAGTTGGCGCACCACCGGCTTCTGCGTCATGGTGTTGACGAATTCGTTGTACACCACGTACAGACGATCCAGCTTGCCCTCGTCGTAGGCGTCCAGCATCACCTTCACGCTGCCGATCAGGTCATCGGCTTCCGGCGCCTCGCCCAGGCCGCTCTTGGCCGCGACCAGGCTACCGCCGTACTTGCGGAAGAAGGAGGTGGCCTTGCTGCCCAGGGCGCAGAAATCCAGCTCGGCGCCGCTGTCGCGCCAGGCCTTGGCTTCCTTGACGACGGCCTTGAACATGTTGACGTTCAGGCCACCGCACAGGCCGCGGTCACTGGACACCACGATGTAGCCGACCCGCTTGACCTCGCGCTCGAGCATCCACGGATGCTTGTACTCGGGGTTGGCATCGGCGACATGGCCGACCACCTTGCGGATCTGCTGGGCGTAGGGCTGGCTGGCCTTCATCCGGTCCTGCGCCTTGCGCATCTTCGACGCAGCGACCATCTCCATGGCACTGGTGATCTTCTGCGTGTTCTTGATGCTGCCGATCTTGGTGCGTATCTCTTTTGCAGCTGCCATAGCGATCTACTCCGTTCGTGGCCTCAGAAAGCTCCAGGGCCCGCTCCCCGGGAGGAGCGGGCCGGCCGGGGTCACCAGCTCTGAGTGGCCTTGAACTTGTCGAGACCGGCCTTGAGGCCGCTCTTGATCTCGTCGTTGTAGTCGCCGGACTCATTGATCTTGTCGAGCAGCTCGGCGTGCTCGGCCTTCATGTAGTCCTGCAGGGCACGCTCGAAGTCCAGCACCTTGCTGACCTCGACGTCTTCCAGGTAGCCCTCGTTGGCGGCGTACAGGGAGACGGCCATCTCGGCCACGGACATCGGCGCATACTGGTTCTGCTTCATCAGCTCGGTGACGCGCTGACCGTGCTCCAGCTGCTTGCGGGTGGCCTCGTCCAGATCGGAGGCGAACTGGGCGAAGGCCGCCAGCTCGCGGTACTGGGCCAGGGCCAGACGCACGCTGCCGCCGAGCTTCTTGACGATCTTGGTCTGGGCGGAGCCACCGACACGAGACACCGAGAGACCGGCGTTGATGGCCGGACGGATGCCCGAGTTGAACAGATCGGTCTCGAGGAAGATCTGACCGTCGGTGATCGAGATCACGTTGGTCGGAACGAACGCGGAGACGTCGCCACCCTGGGTCTCGATGATCGGCAGCGCGGTCAGCGAGCCGGTCTTGCCCTTGACTTCGCCGTTGGTGAACTTCTCGACGTAGTCGGCGTTCACGCGCGCGGCGCGCTCGAGCAGACGGGAGTGGAGATAGAAGACGTCACCCGGGAAGGCTTCACGGCCCGGCGGACGACGCAGCAGCAGGGAGACCTGGCGGTAGGCCACGGCCTGCTTGGACAGATCGTCATAGACGATCATGGCGTCTTCGCCGCGGTCGCGGAAGTACTCGCCCATGGTGCAGCCGGAGTAGGCGGCCAGGAACTGCATCGGAGCCGGATCGGCGGCGCCGGCGGCGACCACGATGGTGTGCTCCATGGCGCCGTGCTCTTCGAGCTTGCGCACCACGTTGGCGATGGTCGACTGCTTCTGACCGATGGCCACGTAGACACAGGTCACGCCGGTGCCTTTCTGGTTGATGATCGCGTCGATGGCGATCGCGGTCTTGCCGATCTGGCGGTCGCCGATGATCAGCTCACGCTGGCCGCGGCCGATCGGCACCATGGCGTCGATGGACTTGAAGCCGGTCTGGATCGGCTCGTCGACGGACTGACGGGTGATGACGCCCGGCGCGACCTTCTCGACCGCGTCGGTCAGCTCGGTGCCGAGCTCGCCCTTGCCGTCGATCGGGTTACCCAGGGCGTCGACCACGCGACCGCGCAGCTCGGGGCCCACCGGCACCTCGAGGATGCGACCGGTGCACTGGGCGGTCATGCCCTCTTCGAGCTGCAGGTAGTCGCCCAGCACCACGGCGCCGACGCTGTCGCGCTCGAGGTTCAGCGTCATGCCGTAGACGCCGCCGGGGAACTCGATCATCTCACCGAACATCGCGTCGGTGAGGCCGTGGATCTGCACGATACCGTCAGACACGCTGACGATGGTGCCCTGGTTGCGGGCTTCGGTCGCGACATCCAGCTTCTCGATACGCTGCTTGATGATGTCGCTGATCTCGGAAGGATTCAGTTGCTGCATGCCATGTCCCTCAGACTCAGGCGGAAAGGGCCTCGTGGAGGCGGTTGAGTCGACCACGCACCGAACCGTCGATGACGGTGTCGCCGGCACGCAGGATCACGCCTCCCAGGAGGGTGGAGTCCACCTGAGTGGTAATGGAGATTTCGCGGTTCAGACGCTTGGACAGCGCGCTCGCGAGCTTGTCCTGCTGCGCTTCGTCCAGCGGGAAGGCAGAGACGATATCGACGTCGATGCGCTTCTCCTCCTGGGCCTTGAGCAGCTCGAATTGCTCGGCGATCGCCGGCAGGGCCATCAGGCGGCCCTGCTGGCTGACCAGACGCAGGAAGTTGCGCACATCGTCGTCGACGGCATCGCCGCAGATATCGACGAGCGCGTCCACCTTCTGTGCGCCGGAAAGTCGCGGGTTGCCCAGCACTCGACGGCGCATGTCGTCGTCTTCGACGACATGCGCCACGGTGGTGAGCATGCCGGACCAGTCCTCGAGCGCCTTACGTCCGACGGCGTGTTCGAAGGCCGCCTTGGCGTAGGGGCGAGCGACGGTAGACAGTTCCGCCATGGGTCACCTCCTCCTCAAAGCTCTTCGGCAAGTTGGTCAACGAGCTTGCCGTGCTGCTTCTCGTCGATGGAGGCTTCCAGGACCCGCTCCGCGCCGGCGATGGCGAGCCGCGATACCTGGCTGCGCAGCTCATCCTTCGCGCGGTTCACTTCCTGCTCAATCTCGGACTTGGCCTGAGCAATCATGCGCTCGCCTTCCTGGCGGGCCTGCTCGCGAGCCTCGTCGATCATCTGAGTGGACCGCTTGTGGGCCTGCTCCAGGATTTCCGCCGCCTGCTCCTTGCTTTCGCGCAGCGTCTCGTTGGCCTGTTGTTCGGCCAGTTCGAGGTCGCGTGAAGCACGGCTGGCAGCATCCAGGCCATCGGCGATCTTCTTCTGACGATCCTGCAGGGCCTGCATGACCGGCGGCCATACAAACTTCATGCAGAACCAGACGAAGAACGCAAAGGCGATAGCCTGGCCGATCAGGGTAAGGTTCAGGTTCACGCCAGCACCTCTCGCGTCACATGTTTGGGGTTAAGGACTCTCGTCGGGTCGTGCGACCGCGGCGAGGGAATTAACCGACAAACGGGTTGGCGAAGGTGAAGAACAGCGCGATACCCACACCGATCATGGTCACGGCGTCCAGCAGGCCGGCGACGATGAACATCTTGACCTGCAGCATCGGAATCATTTCCGGCTGACGCGCGGCGCCTTCCAGGAACTTGCCACCCAGGATACCGAAGCCGATGGCGGTACCCAGGGCGCCCAGGCCGATCAGCAGGGACACGGCGATGGCGGTCAGACCCAGAACTTGTGCTTCCATGGTGGTTCTCTCCAGTCAGTTTTAGAGGTTGGTGGTTAAGGGTTGATGGTTAAGGGTGAAGCGTCAGTGCTTCTCCACCGCCATGCTCAGATAGACGATGGTCAGCATCATGAAGATGAAGGCCTGCAGCGTGATGACCAGGATGTGGAAGGTCGCCCAGGCGAAGTGCAGGGGCAGCTGCCACAGCCCGATCATGGCGATCAGGATGAAGATCAGTTCGCCGGCATAGAGGTTGCCGAACAGACGCAGGGCGAGCGAGATCGGCTTGGCCAGCAGGGTCACGGTCTCGAGCAGGAAGTTGACCGGGATGAACAGCGCCTGCACCAGCTTGTTGGGAGAGCTGAACGGATGCAGGGTCAGCTCACCGATGAAGCCGGAGAAGCCCTTCTCGCGAATGGTGTAGAACAGGATCAGGCCGAAGACCGACAGCGCCATGCCGAGGGTGGCATTGACGTCGGTGGTCGGAACGACCTTGAAGTAGACGTGGGCCGGGTCGGCGCCGAACATGGCAGCGATCTTCTGCGCCATCATCGGCAGGAAGTCCACCGGCACCAGGTCCATCAGGTTCATCAGGAAGACCCAGCAGAAGATGGTCAGCGACAGCGGAGCGATCAATCTGCTCTTGCCGTGGAACGTATCCTTTACGGAGTTGTCCACGAATTCGACCATCAGCTCCACGAAGTTCTGCAGGCCGCTGGGCACGCCGGTAGTGGCCTTGAGCGCCACCTTGCGGAACAGCAGCACGAACACCAGGCCGAGGGCGATGGACCACCCCAGGGTGTCGAGATGAAGCGCCCAGAAGCCCATGTCGGAGGCTTCCTGGGCCGAATGCGCGATGCTCCAGCCGTGCTCCGGGTGGTAGCCGAAGGTCAGGTTCTGCAGATGGTGCTGGATGTACGACGTCGCTGTCGGGGTGTTGCCTGCCATGATCTGCCTCGATTTCAGGTGTGTGACGGCCGCCGCAAAAGCCAGGGACCCAGCCAGTGGACGAACAGCGTCACCACGTAAGCGCCAAAGAAGAAAGCGGGGTTTGAGGGGGGCACTGCAATGAACACCAGGGTGAACAGAGCCGCCGTCAAACCGAACTTCCCGGCTTCCGCACGATAGAAGCCGTTGACGATGTTCCTGGTATGTCGAGCTCCCTGATACTGGAAGACTCGCCAGGCAAAGAAGGCATTGGGCAGGAAGGCCACCGCACCACCCAGCACCGCCGAGAGCGCGCCGCCGACGCCCGCCGCTCCGGCACCGATCAGGCCGGCCAGGCACACCGTGGCAAATTGCACCAGCAGCAATCGTCGCACGCTGGGACGCTTGATTCTGGCTGCCATGGTGTCTCCGTGCACAGTCGACGTTCGGGCCAACGCTGAGCGTCCCGCTGCCTATGACCCTCCGCGAGAATTTTTCCCAACGGCGGGTCCGGCGGGATTATAGGGAACCCCCTCGATGCCTTCAACCGATCGCGGAGCGATATCGCGCGAAATCACCCCAGCTTACGACTAAAAGTCGATAAGTTTCGATAAATCGTTTAGCATCCTAATCGGGAGCCCGATTCGCTTATTTGATGTGCCCGAGAATGCCGTCCAGCTCGTCCAGGCTGGAGTAGCGAATGGTCACCCGCCCCTTGCCGCCGCGGCCGTGCTGGATCTTGACCGGCGCGCCCAGCAGGTCGCCCAGGCGCGACTCGAGCCGCGCCACGTCGGGGCTCGCGGCCGGCGTGTCGGCCTTGGCCGGCTTCCCTTCGGCGAGCCGTTTCACCAGCGCCTCGGTGGCGCGCACCGTGAGATCCTTGTTGACCACCTCGTGGGCGGCCTGACGCTGCTTCGGGCCTGACAGCGCCAGCAGCGCCCGGGCGTGGCCCATGTCCAGGTCGCCGCGCTCGAGCAGCGTCTGCACCTCGGGATCCAGCGCCAGCAGGCGCAGCAGGTTGGCCACCTGGGCCCGGGAACGCCCCACCGCGTCGGCGGCCTGCTGCTGGGTCAGCTCGAACTCGTCGAGCAGCCGCTTGAGCGCCAGCGCCTCCTCGATGGGATTGAGGTTCTCACGCTGGATGTTCTCGATCAGCGCCAGCGCCAGGGCGACCTCATCGGTGACCTCGCGGATCACCGCCGGGATGACGTCCAGCTCGGCGAGCTGGGCCGCCCGCCAGCGCCTTTCACCGGCGATGATCTCGTAGCGCTGGTCGCCGATCGGCCGCACCACGATCGGCTGCATCACGCCCTGGGCGCGGATCGAGTCGGCCAGCTCCTCGAGGGCCTCGGGCTGGATGTCACGGCGCGGCTGATACTTGCCGCGCGACAGCTGGCCCAGCGGCAGGCGTTCGAGCCGTTCGTCCGCGCCCGCTGCCACCGGCTCCACGCCGTTGAGCTCGCCCTGCTCGGGCGCCTCCCCTGCCCCGGGCAGATCCAGGCTTTCGCGGCGACGGGCGCCCGCGCCGATCAGGGCATCCAGCCCGCGTCCCAGAGCGCGTTGCTTGCGCGTCATCGAGTTCCCCTCATCGGTAAGCGCCAAACGGTGTCGGCTACAGCGACAGGCGGCGAATCAGTTCCTTGGCCAGCACCCGGTGGGCCTGGCTGCCCCGCGAGAAGCGCGCGTACTTGGTGACCGGCAGTCCGTGGCTGGGCGCCTCGGCGACCCGCACGTTGCGCGGGATGGTGGTCTTGAGCAGCGCCTCGCCGAAATAGTCGCGCAGCTGCTTGCTGACGTCGCGGGTCAGGCTGTTGCGGCCGTCGAACATGGTCCGCAGGATGCCGTGGATCTCTAGGCCGGGGTTCACGCTGGCCTTGATCTGTTCGACGGTGTCGAGCAGCGCCGAGAGCCCTTCGAGGGCGTAGAACTCGCACTGCAGCGGAATCAGCACGCCATCGGCGGCGGTCAGGCCGTTGACGGTCAGCATGTTGAGCGACGGCGGGCAGTCGATCAGCACCGCGTCGTACTCGCCGGCGACCTCGCCCAGCGCCTTGACCAGCCCCTGCTCGCGCCCCTCCTCGCGGTCGAGCAGCTCGACCTCGGCGGCGGTCAGGTCACCGTTGCCGGGCAGCAGCGCGTAGCCGGCCTCGGGGCAGTCGAGGATCACCTCGGTGGGGCGCTTCTCGCCCAGCAGCACGTCGAGCACGCTGCCGTCGAGGGAGTGCTTGTCGACGCCGCTGCCCATGGTGGCATGGCCCTGGGGATCCAGGTCGACCAGCAGCACGCGCCGTTCCAGGGAGGCCAAACTGGCGGCCAGATTGACGGCAGTGGTGGTCTTGCCCACGCCGCCCTTCTGGTTGGTCAAGGCGATAATCTTGGTCACGGCGACATCCTTGCGTTGGGAGACAGGGTTCACGGCGGCGTCCGGCGGTCTCCCCGGGCGCGGCTCAGCGCTCGCCGGGGGCGCGTTCGAGGATCACCAGGCGGCGGTCGCCGACCGAGAAGGGCACCCTCAGCGTGTGGCGGGCCACCGCCGCGATCCCGTCCGGCAGGCCGGCGAGTTCGTCCTCCACCGCGGGCCCCTTCATGGCCAGCCACTGGCCGCCCTCCCCCGGCAGGTCACGGCTCAGGGCGAGGAAGTCCTCGAGGCTGGCGAAGGCCCGCGAGATGACCTGATCGAAGCCGCCGGCCGGCGCCTCGAAGGCCTCCACCCGAGCCTGCACGGGAGTGACGCGCTCGAGCTTGAGCTCCATCACCGCCTGACGCTGGAAGCGAACCTTCTTGCCGTTGCTGTCGAGCAGCGTGACGTCGAGCTCGGGCGCGAGAATCGCCAGTACCAGCCCCGGCAGCCCCGGGCCGGCGCCCACGTCGAGCAGGCTCGGGCCGGTCACGAAGGGCAGCACGGCGGCGCTGTCGAGCACGTGCCGGGCGACCATCTCCTCGGGATCGCGTACCGCGGTGAGGTTATAGGCGCGGTTCCACTTGTGCAACAGGCCCACCAGCGCCACCAGCCGCTCGCGGCGCTGCGCCGGCACGTCGAGGCCGAGTTCGGCCAGGCCGCGCTCCAGGCGGTCGTTCAGGATCGTATCGTTCGGGGTCATCCGTTGGCCACTCGGGTGTCGTCCAGCAGGCGTCGCTTCTTGAGGTGGATCAGCAGGATCGAGACCGCCGCCGGCGTCACGCCGGAGATGCGCCCGGCCTGGGCCAGGGTCTCGGGCCGCGCCTCGATGAGCTTCTGGCGAATCTCGTTGGACAGCCCCTCGACCTGGTCGTAGTCGAGCGATTCGGGCAGCCGGGTGGCCTCGTGGCGCTTGAGCTTGTCGATCTCGTCCTGCTGGCGATCGATGTAGCCCTGATACTTGGCCTGGATCTGCACCTGCTCGGCGACGCGCTCGTCCTCGACCGGCTCGCCGACCAGCCCGGCCACGTCGGCATAGCCGAGCTCGGGGCGCTTGAGCAGGTCCTGCAGGTTGTACTCTCGGGCCAGGGGCTGGCCGGTCTTCTCGGCCACGGCCTCGGCGGCCTCGGTGCCGGGCTGCACCCAGCTGGCCTTGAGGCGCGCGCTCTCGCTCTCGATCGCCTCGCGCTTGGCGCTGAAGTCGGCCCAGCGACGATCATCCACCAGTCCCAGGTCGCGCCCGGCCTCGGTGAGGCGCAGGTCGGCGTTGTCCTCGCGCAGCAGCAGGCGATATTCCGCCCTCGAGGTGAACATCCGGTAGGGCTCCTTGGTCCCCAGGGTGATCAGGTCATCGACCAGCACGCCGAGGTAGGCCTCGTCGCGCCGCGGCCACCAGGCCTCGAGCCCGCTGGCCCGGCGAGCCGCGTTGAGGCCGGCCAGCAGCCCCTGGGCGCCGGCTTCCTCGTAGCCCGTGGTGCCGTTGATCTGGCCGGCGAAGAACAGGTTGTGGATAAATTTCGTTTCCAGCGAATGCTTGAGGTCTCGCGGATCGAAGAAATCGTACTCGATGGCGTACCCGGGTCGCGTGATGTGGGCGTTCTCCAGGCCCTTCATCGAGCGCACGACCTGCAGCTGCACGTCGAACGGCAGCGAGGTCGAGATGCCGTTGGGATACAGCTCGTGAGTATCCAGCCCCTCCGGCTCGATGAAGATCTGGTGGCTCGCCTTGTCGGCGAAGCGATGCACCTTGTCCTCGATGGAGGGGCAGTAGCGCGGTCCCACCCCTTCGATCACGCCCGAGAACATCGGCGAGCGATCGAGGTTGGCGCGGATGATCTCGTGGCTGCGCTCGTTGGTCTGGGCGATGTGGCAGCTGATCTGGCGCGGATGCATCTCGCGGCTGCCGAGGTAGGACATCACCGGCGTCGGGGTATCGCCCGGCTGCTCCTCGAGCACCGAGAAATCGACGCTCTTGGCATCGATGCGCGGCGGGGTGCCGGTCTTCAATCGATCGACGCGGAACGGCAGTGCACGCAGGCGCTCGGCCAGGGCGTTGGACGGCGGATCCCCCGTGCGGCCGCCGCGGCTGTTGTCCAGGCCGATGTGGATAACGCCGCCGAGGAAGGTGCCGGTACACAGCACCACGGTCTCGCCCATGAAGCGCACGCCGGTCTCGGTGACCACGCCGCGCACGGTGTCGCCGTCGACGACCAGATCGCCGGCGGCCTGCTGGAAGATCGTCAGGTTGGGCTGGTTCTCCAGCATGCCGCGAATGGCGGCCTTGTAGCGCACGCGGTCGGCCTGGGCGCGGGTCGCCCGCACCGCGGGACCCTTGCGTGCGTTGAGTACCCGGAACTGGATGCCGCCCAGGTCGGTGGCCAGTCCCATGGCGCCGCCGAGCGCATCGATCTCCTTGACCAGATGGCTCTTGCCGATCCCGCCGATGGCGGGATTGCAGGACATCTGGCCCAGGGTCTCGATGTTGTGGGTCAGCAGCAGGGTCCGGCAGCCCATGCGGGCCGAGGCCAGGGCGGCTTCGGTCCCGGCATGGCCGCCGCCGATGACGATGACGTCGAAGCGGTCGGGGTACTCCAAGGTTCACCTCGATCGGCGCCGTCGCGCCGAATGTTGCGGATCAGGGGATGAAATCAGCCCGCCAGTATAAACCCTCTTGTGGGTAACCGTCAGGGTTTTCCACATCTGTCTCGTCCTTGGAGTGGTTTCATTCCCGGTCTTAAATAAAAAAACAAATAGATAAAAAGGAAGTTCTGTTGTGGTAGTAACTACTGGTGTGGACATTTCTCGTGGATAACCAGATTTATCCATTTTCCATCAGAGCCTTAGATTGTTGACGATAACCGGGACAAGAGGCGGACCGCCTGCGGAGGGCGTGTTCGGGGCCTGTGGGCAACATCGGCAGTTACCCACAGGGGACGCCGAGCACGGCTTGTCCACCGAGTTCTTCCTGGCTTGTCACCGTGGCTGTGAACAACCGAATCGATCCATCCCCAGGCCCGCTGTGGCCCGGCTGAGCGGCGAATCACGAAAAATCTTGTCCACAGGCCGGAAACGGCCAAAAAAAGGGCCCTGTCGCTGACGACAGGGCCCCGATGAGGCGGTATATCGCTGGCTGTCAGTGCTTGAGCACGCGCGACAGGAACTGCTGGGTCGGTTCCGCCTGGGGCGAATCGAAGATCGTCTCGGGCGGACCCTCCTCGGCGATCTCGCCCTTGTGAATGAAGATCACTCGGTCGGCAACCTCTCGCGCAAAGCCCATCTCGTGGGTGACGATCAGCATGGTCATGCCTTCGTTGGCGAGCTCGCGCATGGCATCCAGCACCTCGCCGATCATCTCCGGGTCCAGCGCCGAGGTGGGCTCGTCGAACAGCATCAGTCGCGGTTCCATGGCCAGCGCTCGGGCCAGGGCCACGCGCTGCTGCTGGCCGCCGGAGAGCTGGGTGGGGAACTTGGCGGCCTGGTCGGCGATGCCGACCCGGTCGAGCAGCCGTTCGGCGTTCTGGGTGGCCTCCTGGCGGCTCAGTCCGCGGACCTTCATGGGGGCCAGGACCACGTTCTCCAGCACGCTCAGATGCGGGAACAGGTTGAACTGCTGGAAGACCATGCCGACCTCGGTGCGGATCTTCTGCAGCGCCTGGGTGGCCTTGCCGTGGGGCTTGAGCGGGTTGCCGTCGACCTCCAGCTCACCCTGTTGGAACTCTTCCAGGCCGTTGATGCAGCGAATCAGGGTCGACTTGCCGGAGCCGCTGGCCCCGATGATCACCACTACCTCGCCGGGCGTGACCTCGAGATCGATGTCCTTGAGCACGTGGTGGTCGCCGAAGGACTTGTTGAGCTTGTGCAGGCGGACGATGGGCTCGCCGCCTGAGGGGGGCGTTCGTTGGTTCATGTGTGCGTGCCTTCCTTATTGTCCGACCAGGCCCTTGCGCTCCAGCAGGCGCAGCGCCGCGGAGAGCGACAGGGTGACCACCAGGTAGAGCATGGCCACCATCAGATAGACCTCCAGGGCGTTGAAGGTGGTGGCGATGTAGACCTGGCCCTGGCGCACCAGCTCGCCCACGCCGATCACCGAGAACAGCGAGGTGTCCTTGATGCTGATGATGCCCTGGTTGCCGAGCGACGGGATCATGCGGCGCAGGGCCTGGGGCCAGATGATGTAGCGGAAGGTCTGGCGCCGTGACAGGCCCAGCGACAGCCCGGCCTCGCGCTGGCCGCGCTCGATCGACTGCACGCCGCCGCGCACGATCTCGGAGATGTAGGCGCCGGAGTTGACGGCGATGGCGGCGATACCGGCGACCAGGGCATTGATGGGGCCGCCGAGCAGCTGTGGCAGGCCGTAGAAGATGAACAGCACCTGCACCAGCACCGGGGTGCCGCGGAAGACCTCGATGTAGGCCACGGCGGGCACGCGCAGCCAGCGTGACGGGCTGATACGCAGCAGGCCGAAGACGATGCCGATGACGAAGCCGATGGCCAGACCGACGAACGAGATCAGCAGGGTGTAGGGAATCCCCGTCAGCAGATGGGGGATGGAGGCGAAGGCCGCCTGCCAGTCGAATTGAAAGGTGACGTCCACGTGGGAACTCCGTCAGGATGCGCAGGAGAAAGACGAGCCGAAATGCAACGGGGTCGGGTCACATGACCCGACCCCGTTCAGGCCTGTGGCGACGGTTACTCGCCGCTGGCGCTGCCGAACCACTTGGTGTGGATCTCGTCGTAGGTGCCGTCTTCCTTCATGGAAGCCAGGGCCTCGTTGACGGGTTCGACCCAGTCGCTGCCCTTGACCAGCACGATGCCGTACTGCTGACCCTCGTAGAGCGGACCGACGACCTTGGCGCGGCCCTCGCCCTGGGTCTGGGAGAAGTAGCCGACGTTGGGCGCGTCGTAGAAGACGGCGTCGACGCTGCCGCCGAGCAGCGCCATGTACATGTCGCTGGAGCCCGGGTAGGGGGTGATGTCGGCATTATCGCCCAGGTGTTCCTGGAGATAGTCGTAGCTGGTGGAGCCGATCTTGGTACCGACGGACTTGCCTTCCAGGTCCTCGATGCTCTGGATGCTGTCGTCGTCGGCGTTGACCAGCAGGCGCAGACCGCTGTCGTAGTAGGGATCGGAGAAGTCGACGATCTCGGCGCGTTCGTCGGTGATGGTGATGCCGGCGATGGCGATGTCGACGTTACCGGTCTGGACGGCGGGGATGATGCCGTTGAAGTCCATGGTGCGCAGGTTGTAATCGAACCCGGCGCGCTTGGCGACTTCGGCGACGATGTCCATGTCGAAGCCGACCATCTGGCCGGAGTCCTGGTCCATCATCTCGAAGGGCACGAAGCTCGGGTCGGTGACGACGTCCAGAGTCTCCTTGGCCTGTGCCGAGGTCGCGAGGCCGAGAGCGAGGCAGGACGCCAGCGTGGCGACCGTGAATTGACGCTTCATATATCTCTCCACTGGAATGATTTGTTTTGGAGTACCAATCAACCATGGCGAGTTGCCGGGAGAGCGTCAAGTCTCGGCAAATGGGCCTGCAGGGGGTGGCCGTCAACGCTGGGCCTAGACCATGAAGGAGGCGCCGCAGCCGCAGGTGGTGGTGGCGTTGGGGTTCTGTATCAGGAAGCGCGCGCCGGCCAGGCCCTCCTCGTAGTCGACGGTGGAGCCGACCAGATACTGGTAGGAGAGCGGGTCGACGACCAGCGCCACGTCGCCGAACTCGATCAGGGTGTCGTCGTCGGCGATCTGCTCGGCGAGGTCGAAGCCGTACTGGAAGCCGGAGCAGCCGCCGCCGGTCACGTAGACCCGTAGCGTGAGGCCGGGCTTGCCTTCCGCCTCGCCGAGGGCCTTGAGACGGGCCTTGGCGCTGTCGGAGAGCAGCAGAGGGGTAGGAACGAAGGATGCGGCACCGCTCATGGGTGACCTCCCCGGAAATCGATGAATGTCGTGCGGACGACGATTATCCATAACCCTTAGCAAAAGGGTCAACTATTGGAGGTGGGACAGGGCTATCGCAGCTATCGCGCCCGCTCGGGGCTGATCCGGGGACAGGTCTCCGAGGGGCGCTGTGAACCCCTCCCTGGGCGCTACTTTGGCCATCCATGGCCAAAACCCCCTCTTCGACCTGTCGCCGGCGCCCCTCGCCATGCGGGCAACGATTGCCCTGGGGGAGGAGGGGTCAGGGCATCATCGCCGGGGCGTCGAGGCCGGCGAACTCGTCGAGGCCGAACATCAGGTTGAGGTTGTGCACGGCCTGGCCGGAGGCGCCCTTGACCAGGTTGTCGATCACCGAGAGCACCACCACGGTGTCGCCGCCGCCGGGGCGATGCACGGCCATGCGGCAGACGTTGGCGCCCTTGACGCTGCGCGTCTCGGGGTGGCTGCCCGCGGGCATGACGTCGACGAAGGGCTCGTCGGCGAAGCGCCGCTCGAACAGCGCCTGCAGGTCGCCCGGCTCGCCTTGCAGGCGGCCGTAGAGGGTGGCGTGGATGCCGCGGATCATCGGCGTCAGGTGCGGCACGAAGGTCAGCCCCACCGGGCCGTTGGCGGCGTCGCCGAGGCCCTGGCGGATCTCGGGCAGGTGGCGGTGGCCGGAGGCGCCGTAGGCCTTCATCGATTCGCTGGCCTCGGCCAGCAGCGACGGCACCTTGGCGCCGCGGCCGGCGCCGGTGACGCCGGACTTGCAGTCGGCGATCACGTGGTCGGCGTCGATCAGCCCGGCCTCCAGCAGCGGCAGCAGGCCGAGCTGGACGGCGGTGGGATAGCAGCCGGGCACGGCGATCAGGCGCGCTTGGCGGATGCGCTCGCGGTTGACCTCGGGCAGGCCGTAGACGGCTTCCTCGAGCAGCTCGGGGGCGCCGTGGGGCTGGCCGTACCAGGCGGCCCACTCGTCGGCGTCGCGCAGGCGGAAGTCCGCCGACAGGTCGATGACCCGAGTGCCGCGCTCGAGCAGCTCGCCGGCCAGGGCGTGGGCCACGCCGTGGGGCGTGGCGAAGAACACCGCATCGCAGGCCGCCAGGCGTGCCGGATCGGGCTCGCTGAAGCGCAGCGCGTCATAGTGGCCGCGCAGGTTGGGGTACAGCTCGCTGACCCCGAGTCCGGCCTCGCTGCGCGAGGTGATGGCCTCGACGCTGACGTCCGGGTGGCGAGCCAGCAACCTGAGCAGTTCGACGCCGGTGTAACCGGTGCCGCCGACGATTCCGACCTTGATCACGATGGGGCTCCTCGATGGTGGACGCTGGGACCTGGGTGGGGGGATATGATACACAAGAGAGAGGGCTCCCACCCAGCCTCGGAAGGGGCCGCAGCGTACAGGAAGGTTACCTTGCCGCGTCTCTCGTTACCTCGCTTCACACTCGAACGTTTTCGCCATCGTCTTGCCAGCGTGGATGCCCTGCCACAGCTCTGCGTGCTGGGATTGATATCGGGCCTGATCACCGGCGGCCTGATGGTGATCTTCCGACTCCTGCTCATCCTCGGGGCCTCCGCCTTCATGCCAGGCGACAACCCCGAGGCCTTCGAGGCGCTGCCGCCGCTGACGCGCTCGCTGCTGCCGCTGCTGGCGGTGACGCTGATCGGCATCTGGCTGTGGCGGTTGAGGCCCGCGGGCCGGCAAATCGGCATCGCCCACGTGATCGAGCGACTGACCTACCATCAGGGCCGCTTCCCGGTGCGCAACTGGTTCACCCAGTGGTGGGTGGGTCTGATCTCGGTGCTGGGCGGGCTCTCGGCGGGCCGCGAGGGCCCCGCGATTCACCTGGGCGCGGCGGCCTGCAGCGGGCTCGGCCAGCGCCTGCGCCTACCCCACAACAGCCTGCGCGTGCTGGTGGCCTGTGGCACCGCGGCGGGCATCTCGGCGTCGTTCCACACGCCGATTGCCGGGGTCATCTTCGCCATGGAGGTGGTGATGATGGAGTACACCATCACCGGCTTCATGCCGGTGATCCTGGCCTCGACCACGGCGGCCGTGGTGTCCCAGGCGGTATTCGGCTTCGAACTGCCCTTCGAGGGCACCGGCATCGCCCTGGGCTCGCTGTTGAATCTGCCCTGGATCGTGCTGAGCGCGCTGGGCATCGGCCTGCTGGCCGGGGGCTTCGTGCGGGTGGCGCGCGCCGGCGATCGCCTCAAGCGGGTGCCCTTCGCCGCTCGCTTCGCCCTGGCCGGCGGTGTGGTGGGCGTGCTGGCCTGGTGGTATCCGCAGGTGCAGGGCATGGGCTACGACACCCTGGGGCTGACCATCGGTGGCTCGCTGAGCCTCGACGTGCTGCTGGCGGTGGCCATCGGCAAGCTGCTGATCACCGCCTTCGTGGTGGCCTGCGGCATTCCAGTGAGCATCATCGGCCCGGTGCTGGTGGCCGGCGGCGCGGCCGGCGCGCTGTGCGGCCTGCTCGGGGCCCAGCTGATGCCAGAGCTCGCCGCGGGCCCGGCCCTCTACGCCATGCTGGGCATGGCGGCGATGATGGGCGCCGTGTTGCAGGCGCCGCTGGCGGCGCTGATGGCGCTGCTGGAGCTGACCCATAACCCCAACCTGATCCTGCCCGGCATGCTGGCGGTGGTGGTGGCCGGGCTGACCTCACGCCAGCTGTGCGGCTGCGACGGTTTCTTCATCAGCGTCACGCGGCACGGCCTGCATCCGCTGCAGCAGCCGCTGATGCAGGCGCTCAACCGGGTCTCGGTGCCGGCGGTAATGGAACGGCAGCTGGTACGCACGCGGCGTCGGGTGACCCTGGAGCAGGCGGAGTCGCTGCTCGAGGCCAAACCGGTGTGGATCCTGATCGAGCGCTCCAGCGACGCCAAGCCGACCCTGGCGCTGAAGGCGGCCGACCTGGTGCGCTGGCTGCTCGAGCACGACGAGACCGACAAGCTGATCGACAAGGAGGGGCGCTTCGACCTGCTGGAGATTCCCGGCCAGCGCCTCGACCTGGCGCCGATACACCTGCAGGCGACGCTCTCCGAGGCCTTCTCGCGGCTCAACACCAAGCACGCCGACGCGCTCTACGTCGAGCACGGTCATCGGCCGAAGCAGAAGCGGATTTCCGGTATCATCACCCGCGACGCCATCGAGCGTTACTATCGCTACAGCGATGCATCCCCCGGCTAGGAGTCGACATGTACCTCTGGATCAAGGCCCTGCACCTGGTGGCCGTGGTGACCTGGTTCGCCGCCCTGTTCTATCTGCCGCGCCTCTACGTCTATCACGCCATGGCCCGGGACCGCGGCGAGTCGCAGGCCATCGAGTACTTCAAGACCATGGAGCGCAAGCTGTATCGCGGCATCATGACGCCCTCGATGATCGCCGTGCTGGTGTTCGGCGGGTGGCTGTTGGCGCTGAATCCCGGCTGGCTGTCCCAGGGCTGGATGCACGCCAAGCTGACCCTGGTGGCGGCGCTGGTGGCCTATCACCATGTGTGCCTGATCTATCTCAAGCAGTTCGCCGACGACCGCTGCACCCGCAGCCACCGCTACTTCCGCATCTTCAACGAGCTGCCGGTGATCGCCCTGCTGCTGATCGTGCTGCTCGCCGTGTTGAAGCCGTTCTGATGGCGCCGAATCCCGAGACCCACCCTCACCTGCCCGCGGTGCTGGTGCTGGCCGGCCACGATCCCACCGGCGGCGCCGGGCTGGTGGCCGATAGCGAGGCGGTGGCCGCCTGCGGTGGCTGGGCGCTGACCGTGCCCACGGCGCTGACGGTGCAGAACTGTCGGGACGTGAGCGCCGTGCAACCGGTGGATGCGGCGCTGATCCGCGAGGCCGCCGCGGCGCTGGAGGACATCGAGATCGCCGCCATCAAGGTCGGCCTGCTGGCCTCAGAGGCGGCGCTCGACGCGGTGGTGGACATCATCCGGCGCCGGCCGGGCGTGCCGGTGGTGGTCGATCCGGTGCTCAGGGCCGGCGGCGGACATGAGTTGTCCACACCCGCCCTGGTCGAGGCCTTTCGCCGGCGGCTGCTGCCCCTTGTGGATATCCTGACGCCCAATCGCCGCGAGCTGGCCCGGCTGGCCGGCCCCGACTGCCGCGACGACACCGAGCGCGTCGTCGCGCTGATGCACCTGGGCTGCCAGGCGGTGCTGGTCACCGGCACCGACGATCCCGAGGCGCGTGCACCGGCGGATCGGGTGGTGCACACGCTGCACATGCCGGACGGCGATCGCCAGTGGCGCTGGCCGCGGCTGGCCGGCACCTTCCACGGCTCCGGCTGCACCCTGGCGTCGGCGCTGGCCTCCCGGCTGGCTCAGGGCGAAACGCTGGTGGCGGCCTGCGAGCAGGCCCAGGACTACACCTGGCAGGCGCTGGCCCATGGCTGGCGGCCGGGGGATGAGAACGTTGCCGATGACGCCGCCGGCCAGTGGCTGCCAAGGCGGCTGTGGCGGCTGCCGGGCGCCTGTGCCGAGCGAGGCATCTAGGCGTCGGGCTGGTCATCCACGGCCGCAGCATCGAGAATGAGGCCATGACGGCGACATCTTCGCGGGGATTGGGCGACGTTCACCGGGGAATCACCGCTCACTCAGAGATTGTCCATAGATTTATCCACAGGCCGAAGGCCGTGACCGCGCGGCTTCGGCGTGATACGACGATAAACTTTCAACAGTAAACGAGGTTGACATGACCACATCCGCCCAGCTCTTTGAACGGGCCTGCCGCCACATCCCCGGAGGCGTGAATTCACCGGTGCGTGCCTTCAAGGGCCTGGAGCGTTCGCCGGTGTTCATGGAGCGGGCGCAGGGCGCCTATCTGTTCGACGTCGAAGGCAAGCGCTATGTGGACTATGTCGGCTCCTGGGGGCCGATGATCACCGGCCACGCCGACCCGGACGTGCTCGGCGCGGTGCGCGAGCGCCTCGACAACGGCCTCTCCTTCGGCACGCCCACGGCCATCGAGACCACCATGGCCGACCTGATCTGCGAGATGATCCCCAGCATCGAGATGGTGCGCATGGTCAACTCCGGCACCGAGGCCACCATGTCGGCGATCCGCCTGGCGCGCGGCTATACCGGGCGCGACAAGATCGTGAAGTTCGAGGGCAACTATCACGGCCACTCGGACTCGCTGCTGGTCAAGGCCGGCTCCGGCGCCCTGACCCACGGCGAGCCCAGTTCGCCGGGCGTGCCGGCCTCGCTGGCCGAGCATACCGTGACCCTGCCCTACAACGATCCTGACGCGGTCGAGCAGTGCTTCGAGGAGATCGGCGACCAGGTGGCCTGCATCATCGTCGAGCCGGTGGCCGGCAACATGAACTGCATCCCGCCACAGCCCGGCTTCCTCGAGACCCTGCGTCGGGTCTGCGATCGTCACGAGAGCGTGCTGATCTTCGACGAGGTGATGACCGGCTTCCGCGTGGCCATGGGTGGCGCCCAGGCGCATTACGGCATCCAGCCCGACCTGACCTGCCTGGGCAAGATCGTCGGCGGCGGCATGCCGGTGGGCGCCTTCGGCGGTCGCCGCGGCATCATGGAGAACATCTCGCCGCTGGGTCCCGTCTATCAGGCCGGCACCCTGGCCGGCAATCCGCTGGCCATGGCGGCGGGCATCGCCCTGCTGACCAAGGTGCGCGAGCCGGGCTTCCACGATGCCCTCGCCCAGCGCGTCGAGACCCTGTGCCACGGGCTGCAGGAGCGCGCCGATGCCGCCGGCATCGACATGATCACCCAGCGCGCCGGCGGCATGTTCGGCATTTTCTTCACCGGCCAGAGCCGGGTCGACAACTTCGCCCAGGCCACCGCCTGCGATGGCGACGCCTTCCGCCGCTTCTTCGCCGCCATGCTCGAGCAGGGCGTCTACATGGCCCCTTCCGCCTTCGAGGCCGGCTTCATGTCCAGCGCCCACGCGCCCGAGGACATCCAGTCGACCCTGGATGCGGCCGAAGCGGCCTTCGCCGCCATGCACCAGGCCTGACGGCACCCGAAACGACCGCGTGAACGGAGAAGAACGATGAACCAGCGACACGCCCCCGAAAGCCCGGCCCGTGATTTCACCCTCGAGACGCTGGTCGAGAGCCTGAGTGCCTGGCATGCCGATCACGCCGTCGAAGATGACGCCGAAGGCCTGCAGGTGGCCGTGCGCCGTCGAGTGGCCGTCGAGACGCAGGCCCTGGCATCGCTGATGATGGCCGATGAGGACCGGCAACGGCTGAGCGCCCTGAGTCGCTGGCTCGAGGAGAACCTTGCCCGCCTGGCATCGGTGCTGGAGGAGCGGGAAACGCAGCGGCTGCCGCGCAGCTGGGCCTGCGACCATCGTGGCGGGCGTCTGCTCGATGACGGGCGGGTGGTGATGGTCAACGCCATCGACCGCGACCTGCTGGGGCACGGCGCCGAGATCGTTCAGGATCCGGTGGCGGACCTCGCCTCCCTGCTGGTGGGCCTCGAGGTGCGCGACGAGGCCCGCCTGGCCAACCAGGCGCTGGATGCCTATCTGCGACATAGCGGAGACTACCGTGCGGCCCGCCTGCTGTCGCTGTTCCGGGTGCTGGAGTGCCTGGCCGGTGCTCGCCGGGCCCTGCGTCGCCTCGAGGCGGCCGAGGGCGACGATGAACGTCCGGCGCTGCGAGCGGAAACCATGGGCGCCTGCCGGCGCTATCTGGAGCTGGCGGAGCGTCACGCCGAGTTCCGCTTTCCGCCGCTGGTGATCGGCGTGGGCGTCTCGGGCAGCGGCAAGAGCCGCTTCACCCGCAGTCTGGTGGCCCGGTTGGGCGCCGTGCGCGTCAGCTCCTACGCCGAGCGTCGCCGCCTGCATGGACTTTCTCCACAGGGTGAGCCGGGCGAGGAGGCTGTGGATATCTTCAGTGTCGATGCCACCGAACGCACCTATCAGCGGCTGGCCCGGTGTGCCGGCAGCCTGCTCGATGCCGGCCTGCCGGCCTGCATCGACGCGACCTGCCTGGCGCAGGCGCAGCGTGACTGGCTGCGACATCAGGCCGAGAGCCGCGGGCTGCCGGTGCTGCTGGTCAGCTTCGAGGCGGACCAGGCGACCCTGACGCGGCGGATCACCAAGCGAGCCGGACGGTATGGCGCGACTGCCGAGGACGGCCTGACGGTGCTGTCGCATCAGCAGGAGCGCTTCGAGTCCTTCTCCGACGAGGAGCGCTACCACCTCGTGCGTCTGGATACCACCGCGGACAACGCCGGCGAGACCCTGGCCGGCATGATCCAGGAGCATATGCACTGGAGCTGAGAGACGTGCCGAGGCCGGCCCACGTGCCGGCCTGATCCCCCTGCCCTTCCCGACCGAGTGTCACGCCAGCTTGTCAGGCTGTGACAAGTCCGTAGATGTCCATCCCTTCTTCAAGTCGATGAAACCGAAGTGCTTTTCTTGAGACGTGACAACAGTGTCAAGACTGCAACAGCTTTGTTCTTCTATTGTTTCACCATGTTAACCTTCTGTTTTAAAAGTTTTTAATCCCGCCTTCCCGTGGAGATTCCACGGTATCTGTTTCATCCGCCTGACACTCCTTTCACGATATCGGCCGCTGCGCCTCTCCGACCGCCTGCTTTCCCGCGCTGCGCTCGAAAGCTTTGCTCAAGGCGTCAACCGCTTACCGAAAACTGGCACGGTGCGTGCTCTGTATTGGTCGCCTGCGAGCGGGATCATCAATGATGTGTGATCGACTTCCGCCCGGGCGGGCAGAGAGCACCGATGCCGGCCGCGATCCATTGGATCGCCCGGTCTGATGCAAGGGATTCAGTCGAATCGAACGGGAGTGTGATCATGAAAGCTTATGCAATCGCGGGTACGTCCCTGCTGGCGCTGGTCATGGCGATTTCCACCGCCCAGGCCGATGACGCCGTGGCCGTAGGTGGTGCCAGCGGCAGCGCCAATGGCGGCAGCGGGTTTGGCATGGGGTTTGGCGCCGGCGGCAGCTCCGGCGGCGGTGACAGCAGCAGCTTCCTGACCGAAGACAACGAAAGCAATGACGGTGGTGACAGCTACGCCGGCAGCGGTGCCGGCACCGGGCTCGGCACCGGCGGCAATGGTGGCTCGACCGGCCGGGGCGGCGATGCCTGGGCGATGAGCAACTCCTACAACACCACCAACATCACCACGGACATCTCCAACGTCCATGTGATGTCGCATCAGAGCATGAGCTCCAGTGTGTCGGGCGCAGGGATTCATGTCACCGGCGGCCATGGCGCCGTTGGGGCTGGCGGCGCCGCCGGTGGTGGCGCTCTGGCGATCAGTGCCGGCATGGGCATCGGTGGCGATGGCGGTAGCGGTCACGGCGATGGCGGCGGCGATGCCGATGCGATGGGCTTCGGTGCAGGCCATGGCGGCGAGGGGGTCGGCTTCGGTGCCGGCCATGGTGCCGGGTATGGCCTGGGCGGTGGCGCCAATGCCGGCAGCAGCTCGGGGAGCGGCGCCTCGGCCAGCAATGAGGATGCTGAGGGTGGCCTGTTCGGCGGTGGCAGCCAGGATGCCGGCGCCGGGTCGAGCGCCGGATCCAGCGCGACGGCCGGCACCGGCGGTGCCGGAACGGGCTCTGGCAGTGGCACCGGCGCAGGTTCTGGCACCGGTGGCAATGGCAGCGGTAGCGGCTGGGCCAGCGCGGTGGCCGGTAACGGCGGCAGCGGTTACGGCGGCGGCGGCGGCGGCGGCCAAGGCGTTGGCGGCGATGCCTATGCCGCCGCGGGCGCCGGTGGTGCGGGAGGCAACGGCGGCAACGGTGGTGCGGCAGTGCTTCGCACCGGTGCGGCCAGCATCTCCGTGGCGGCCGGTGGCGTTTATGGTGGCGTGTCCAACATGAACAACTCCAGCGGCTTCTACAACTCGCAGCTGTCCGGCACCAGCATCGCGGCGCATAGCGGCGTGAGCATCGGCAACTGAGGGATCGGGCCTCGCCGAGGCCCGCTGAGCAAACCAGGAAACCAGGAACTGGCGGGGCGAGGCTCCGCCGGTTCCTTCACTGCCAGGCTGGCTACTGGAGGCAATGGCGATGAAAAGGTCGGTACGGATGATGGGCGCTGCCGCGGGGGGCGCAATGCTCTTCGCACTGGCCACCGCCCAGGCAGCAGAGATGTCGACGCAGGATGACGCGGGATTCGGAGCGCGGGAAAGCATGTCGGCGGAAACCCTGGCGCAGACGCGCGGCCGGGATGGCGTCAATGTCCACCTGGAGCAGGTTCAGGTGCAGAGCGTTCAGGACATGAAGGCGGTCTCCTCCGGTTCGAGCTTTCAAGTCATCAATGGTGACATGGCGACCGGCAATATCACCTTCGAGAGCGGTTCCATGGGGCACTACAGCGGCACCGGAATCTTCAACAGCGTGACGGGCAACGCCAACGCGATCAACAACGCCATCGGTATCAGCGTCTATATCGCCAACCCATGAGCGAGGCCGGATGCGATGACGGGCATCCGCCCTTTGCCGAGGTCGTGCCAATGCGTAAGCAGCTGCAAGGCGTCCTGCTCATCGCCGCGCTGATGTTCGCGGCGGGAAAGAGCACGATGCCGCCCGCCGAAGCGGGAACCGTGCGTATTTCCAATCCCTTCGGCCACTTCGAGGTCGAGGCCAAGAGCCTGGCAGAGATCAGCTGGGAGGGCGTGGTGCGACAGCAGTACGACTTCAGCTGCGGCTCGGCCGCCGTCGCGACCTTGATGACCTATCACTATGGTCGTCCGACCACCGAGGCGGACGTCTTCGAAACAATGATCCGGCACGGCGATCGCGAGCAGATCCAGACCTACGGCTTTTCCATGCTGGACATGAAGCGCTTCCTCGATGCCCGCGGCCTCGACGCCGATGGCTTCGAGATCACTCTGGACGACTTTATCCACATCGGGGTGCCGGCGATCACGCTGGTCAACACCGGGGGCTACAAGCATTTCGTGGTGGTCAAGGGCGTGGACAAGGAGAACGTTCTGGTGGGCGATCCCGCGGCGGGAACCGTGGTGGTGCCGAGAGAAATCTTCCAGACGATGTGGAGCAACAAGGTGCTCGGGGTGCGTAACGATGTGGAAGTGGCCCGAGCGAACTTCAATAGCGAGCGGGACTGGCGGGTGCGCCCTGCCTCACCCATTGAATCAGGGGTTCAGCGCACCAGTGTGGGGTCGTATCTGCTGACGTTGCCGGGTGCCAACGAGCTGGGCAGATGACGATGCTGCAGGAGTGACCGATCATGAATAGGCAGATGATTTTCGAGTCGGGATCGACCGGGCGTCACAAGAGGCATGCCTGGTGGGGAGCGCCCCTGCTGGTAGGAAGCCTGATCCTGGCGACCAACGCCGCGGCGGCCACGGCGACGTCCGGGATCCTGTCCGCAGGGACACACGATATCTATTATCGTGGCGAGATGCTGTCCGAGGGCGGCATGTCGGAGCTGCGAGGGGGATTTCGGATGGCCGGCATGGAGCTCAATTTCGGCGCCAAGCTGACCTCCGACATCAACGACCGCGTGCGTTACATCACCCAGGTGGCTTTCGATAATGCCGGCGCCAGGGTGCTGTCGCGAACGCTGGAACAATCGGCAACGACTGGCATCGATGTGACACCGGTGAGCCCTAATCCGGGAAGCGCTTCTGCTGCGGGGAATGCTGTCGAGAGTGCCGTGAAGGGCGGTATCAACGCTGCCGATATCGCTGGCGCACTCAATCTGGATGGGCTGTCTGACTTTTCCGGCGTCCTGGTGAGTGACCCTGCAGGCGGGGGCATGACGGCCGCCCTGCATAACATCACGCGCAATGCCATCATCAGCAGTCTGTCGACGACCGCCAGTGGCCAGAGCATCAGCAATAAAATCGATGTCAGCGTGAATGTCCTGAATTTCAGGGAAATACGCGCTTCCCGCCAGCGTGCCATGATTCTCAACTCCTTGCAGGGCATTCCTCGATGAAGAGTGCCTCGTGACATAGGAGAAAAGGCTGCCGTTCTGGCAGCCTTTTCTCTTCATCAGCTTTTCTGGTCCCCATCGAAGTGGGCGCATAGATTGGAAAATAGTGGCCTAGAAGGCATTCAGGCCGAAGGGAGCGCGCAGAGTGAGCGTGGTATCCGGCGCGTCCTCTGTGACACCGAACTCCAGACCGAGATTGAGCACCGAGTCATCGGACATCTGGTACGACCAGCCAAGCAGCATGGAGCCCACGTTCAGGCTACGGTTGCTGGTCGTCACGCTGTTTCCGGTATCGGGGTCAACGTAGGTGGTGTCCGTTTCCTGGATAAAGTCATTCTTGTAGCCCAGGGTGAACGATGATCTGGGGTTGATCGAGTAGGCCATGCCGAGGCTCATGCGTACGGCATCACCTGGATCAACCTCCTTGACATGAACGCCGCCAATCGTCTCATCGACGTCGTCCTTGAGGTTGAACAGATACCCAAGGTTGGCGAAATAGACTGCCGGAGCGGAGGGCATCAGCATCGTCAGGCTGGGTTCGATGGAATGAAATCCCGAACCGGTTGCCAGTTCGGTGGCGACGCCATTTTCATCGTAGTCAATATCGAACGGTCCATCACCGGTCGTGGACTTGTAGCGCAGGTTGCCGACGAAGAAAGGACCACCGTTTCTGCCGCTGTTGATTTGATAATGCGCGGCAATTTCGACATCGCCCAGTCCGCCATTGGACTGGCTGCGCTCGAGATCGAAATCAGCTTCTGCCACACCAACGTTGGCGGTGTCGTCACGATAAAGGTAGGGTACCCGAAGCTCCAGCTCGAGACGGTTGGTAACGCCGAGCCGACCTGTGACGGCCGCGGTGTAGGTATCTCGATCGATATCCTCGGCGGTCAGCTCGCCGATCTGCAGGGTGCTGAGGATCTCGACGCCACGAAAGGTGAGACGGTTTACGCTGGCATGGGAGTACTGAAACTCGGGCTCGATGACCAGGCGCCCCTTGGGAGTCAGTACGCCACCGATGTCCGGTATTGCCTGAATTTCTGGTGCTTGTTCGACTGGCGGCGGACGCTGTCCGACCGGCTGAATGGCCTCTTCACCGTCTGTCTGCGCCCAGCCTTGACCGACCATGGCAAGCGGCACAAGGCCACATGCCCAGGTCAACCTTCTATCCATCCGCTTCATGAGATTTTCCCCTTTTTCCCCTGAATCGATGCCTCGCTTAAGGACCTTGCTGTTCTCTCTATCGCCTCATTTTCCTCCAAAAATGGCTTCATGATCGATAGTGGTAAGTCGTTCAAGCGTTAGCTTTCCGCCTTGCCTTTGGATAGTCCGGTAAATGCCAGAATTTTCCCCTGACTTTCTATCTTAGGATTTTCCTTGTCGTCCTCTCCCTTGCTATCGCACTTTCGCTGTATCTGATGCTTTTCCATCAAGCGATATAGCGTAACCCTGGAAATACCAAGCTCGCGGGCGGCATTCTGTATATTGAAGGTGTTGCGCGTCAGAGATGCCATGACAACGCTGCGTTCGGCCTGATCTCTCGCTTCTTCCAGGCTCGAGGCATAGCGTGATGTCGAATGTCGTCTTTCAAGGCCAAGGTCGGCGGGGCGAATCAGAGGATGTTCGCTCATGACCATGGCTCGCCTCACTCGATTGATCAGCTCACGTATATTGCCCGGCCATTCGTAAAGCAGCATGACCGATAAGCTCTCCTTGCTGAAGCCGTTGACGATGAGTGGCTTCTCCCCGGAAAATTTCTTGAAGAAGTAGTGCGCCAGTGTCGTGATATCCTCTCCGCGATCTCTCAAGGAAGGCACCTGAATTTGAAGCACATTGAGGCGATGATAGAGGTCTTCCCTGAACCTCCCCTCTTCCACCGCTTTTTCCAAATCAATGTGAGTGGCCGCCAGCACTCTTAGATCAACCTGGATTTCCTTGAGCCCGCCCACCCTCTGGATCGTGCTGTTTTCGAGGAAACGCAACAGATTGACCTGCATATCGAGGGGAAGATCTCCTATCTCGTCCAGAAAAAGGGTGCCGCCATCGCTGTGCTCGATGATGCCGATTTTCCTCTGGGTGGCGCCGGTGAACGATCCTTTCTCGTGACCGAAGAGTTCCGACTGGATCAGGTTGGCAGGCAAGGCCCCGCAGTTGATGGCATTGAAAGGGGCATCGTTGCGTGAAGACTGCCCGTGAATAGCCTTGGCTGCCAGCTCCTTCCCGGTGCCGGATTCGCCTTGTATCAGTACCGGGGCATCGACGGCGGCAACCTTGTGGATGGCCTTGAAAAGAGCTTTCATCACACGGCTATTCCCTACCATCTCGCCTTCAATCCGGCTCGGATGAAGCACCGATTCCTGGAGAGACTGCTCCATGTGAATGATGGAAAGCAGGTTCTCCAGAGAGTAATGAAGCCTGTCGATATCGACGGGACGTAGATGAAATCCAAAAAAGAGGCGCGCGATACTCTGATGTCGTTTGATATCTTTCAATACCGTCTCATCGACTACGGCTATGAGCCTGACGTCTATTCCATTCGTGATGTTTTCGAATATTGAAGCATCTTCAAGATAGGGCATTGTCAGGAATATTACGCCGATATCATGATGCTTAGGTAATCGCTTTCCTTTAATATTTCTTATATTTGATATACTCGTGATGCCCCAGCCACGTTCTTTCAGTTCATCCATGATAGTGTTCTCCTCTTCTGTATCCTTGCCGATGAAGAGGAGGTTTTCTTCAGCTTTCATCGCGTGTCCTTGGCGTAGATCGTTCCATTCTTTTGAGACAACGATTGACATGGTAGACAGCCAGAAAGCTAGCAGTTGTTTAAAGAATGATATTCATGGTTTTTCTAGTAGTAATGCACTAGCAACTGCTGGGGGTGCGCTTTGGTATGGGAGGCGGTGCGCCGAGGTTCTGTCTGGCCCAGTTGACGGCCTGAAGACGATTATGGACATCGATTTTCTTGAAGATATTATATAAGTGCGACTTCACTGTATGTTCACTAACGAATAGTCGATCCGCGATTTCCATGTTTGAGGCTCCCGATCCCAGCAGGCCAATGATCTCGAGCTCCCTCTGCGTCAAGCCACAGGCGGGGCGATAAGCATTGATCTGATGGCGTCGGTAGAAACCCAGCATTCTTCCCATCAACGAACGCGACATCCATAGCTGCCCTTCCTTCAGTATGCTGAGCCCCTTGCAGATATTGGGCAGGCTGTCGTCCCGGTAGAAAATGCCCTGGAGATGCATGCACGACAATAGCTCAACGGCATGATCCTCATTGCGCAGGTTGAACGCCGCCAGGGATGCATCGGGATGTTCGGCCGCGTGGGACTGCCAGGCCTGCATGGTGGCATCATCCATATGATCAGCATCCAGAAGAATGAGCGTTTCAGCCGTCTCCCTGGGTTTCCACGCAGCGGAAGGTGACAGTATGGTGACCTGGCACTTGAGCTGCTGACGTAGATAGTCGGCAAATAGCTGGGATTGAGGATTACTCTCGGTGACCAGCTGTATTAGATACTGATCCTGTAACATGGAGAAACCTCGTCGAAGGTCAGGCAGATTCCAATGGAATCCGCCAGGGGCATCTGGTGTGTCACAGCCTTAGCCAGTGTTGGTCTTTTTGTAATATCGTGTAACTAACCTTTTGTTATAAAGAAAGGCTTTTTTAGCTTGATTGTTGAAGTCATGTTTTTACATCTTCCTTATCAATGAGTTGGTCTTTGTTTAGCCTGCTTCATGAACTTTCATTCAACTCCAAGATGAGAAAAAACAGACTCGGCATTAAGATTTCTCCTGTTTACTTGGTGGTATCTTCGTACATGCCTGATAAACATCATTCATATGATAACTGGGTGCTTTCCACGTCATCGGCTCGGGCTTAGAATGCCGCAGAATGAATCGTGAACAGCCGAGATGATGAGATGACGACAACGGTGGTGCTGGCTAGCGGCAATGCCGGCAAACTGCGCGAATTCGGTCAGCTGCTGGCCCCTCTGGGGATGGAGGTGCGGCCACAGGCCGATTTCGCCGTACAGGAGGTCGAGGAGACCGGACTGACTTTCGTCGAGAACGCCCTGCTCAAGGCGCGAGAGGCGAGCCGCGTCAGCGGTTTGCCCGCCCTGGCCGATGATTCGGGATTGGCCGTGGATGCCCTGCAGGGACGGCCCGGCATCTATTCCGCGCGCTTTTCAGGAGAGCCCAAGGACGACGCTCGCAACAACGCCTGCCTGCTCGAGTCCCTGGTCGACGTCCCGTCGCCACAGCGGACGGCCCGCTACTGGTGCGTGCTGGTACTGCTGCGCCACGCTGAGGATCCGGTGCCGTTGATCGTTCAGCAGAGCTGGGAAGGTGAGATCCTGACCGAGCCTAGGGGGGCCGGCGGTTTCGGCTACGACCCGCTGTTCTGGGTGCCGGAGTGCGGCAAGACGGCCGCCGCGCTCTCGGCAGACGAGAAGAACCGTCTGAGTCATCGCGGACGCGCCCTGCAGGCCCTGTTGGCTCAGCTCGACGGCGAGTCTCTCCGTCCATGAGTCTGCCGCTTCCCCCCCTGGCGCTCTACGTCCACGTGCCCTGGTGCGTGCGCAAGTGCCCCTACTGTGACTTCAACTCCCACGGCGTCGGGTCCGGGGCGAGTCTGCCCGAAGAGGCCTATCTGATGGCGCTGATCGCCGATCTGGACGCCGATCTTCCGCTCGCCGCGGGGCGGGGGCTGGTCAGCATCTTCATCGGCGGCGGCACGCCCAGCCTGATGTCGGCCGGCTTCTATCGCCGCCTGCTCGATGCCATCTCGGCCCGGATTCCGTTCGCCGATGACATCGAGATCACGCTGGAGGCCAATCCGGGCACGGTGGAAAGGGGGCGCTTCGCCGGCTACCGCGCCGCGGGCATCAATCGCCTGTCGGTCGGCGTGCAGAGCTTCCAGGATGCGCAGCTGTCCGCGCTGGGTCGCATTCACAGCGGTGACGAGGCCCGCCTGGCTGTCGCCGAGGCCCGCGAAGCGGGGTTCGACAATCTGAACCTGGACCTGATGCACGGCCTGCCGGGCCAGACGCCATCGTTGGCTCTCGACGATCTCGACCAGGCCCTGGCCCTCGCACCGGAGCATCTCTCCTGGTATCAGCTGACCCTCGAGCCCAACACCGAGTTTCACTCGCGACCGCCCGTGCTGCCCGAGGAAGAGGCCCTGTGGAACATCCAGGAGCTCGGCCACGAGCGGCTGGAAGCCGCCGGCTTCTCGCGCTACGAGATTTCCGCCTATGCCCGCCCCAGGCGAGCGGCGCGCCACAATCTCAACTACTGGCGGTTCGGCGACTATCTGGGCATCGGTGCCGGTGCCCACGGCAAGCTGAGCGCCCCGGACGATGACGGACTGCATATCGAGCGCCGCTGGAAGACCCGCCAGCCCGAGGCCTATCTGCGGCGGCATGATGATCCGCGCGGCTTCGTGGCCGGCCGCGAGCCGATCCCGCCCGCGGAACTGCCGCTCGAGTTCGCGATGAACGCGCTGCGTCTCGTCGAGGGCGTGCCGCTGTCCACCTGGTCGGCCCACACCGGTCGTCCGCTCGACCGTCTCGAGGCAAGTCTCGACGCGGCGAGGAAAAAAGGACTTCTGGTGGAAGATGGCGAAAGGCTTCAAGCCTCCCCCCAGGGTCTATTATTCTTGAACGAGCTGCTGGCCCTGATCGACGCCTGAGTGAAGACTCGGGTGCCTACCTTGGTAAAGAGAAGGGCCGGCCGGTATGCCATTCGTCAACATGGAGTCGACGACGCTATGACCAAGACCGTTCGCATGATCGCGCCGCTCGCGGCCGCCGCCCTGCTGGTGGGCTGCACCACCACCGATCCCTATTCCGGTGAGACCCAGCGCAGCCAGACCGGCACCGGTGCCGCCATCGGCGCGGTGGTCGGCGCCGCCGCCGGCGCCCTCAGCGGCGACGGCAGCACCAGTCGACGCGACCGCGCGCTGATCGGCGCCGCCGTGGGAGCCGCCGCCGGTGGCGGCATCGGCGCCTACATGGACAAGCAGGAAGAGGAGCTGCGCCAGAGCATGGAAGGCACCGGCATCGGTGTCGAACGTCAGGGCAACGACATCATCCTCAACATGCCTAGCAGCGTGACCTTCGGCTTCGATTCCAGCGATCTGACCATGCAGGCGCGCAACGCCCTGAACGATGTCTCCTCGGTACTGACCCAGTACCCCGAGACGCGCGTCAACATCGCCGGTCACACCGACAGCACCGGGGATGCGGCCTACAACCAGCGCCTTTCGGAGCAGCGCGCCCAGGCGGTCGGCAACTACCTCTCGCAGAGCGGCGTCGCCTCCAACCGTCTCTACATGAACGGCTACGGCGAGAACCAGCCGGTGGCCAGCAACGAGACCGAGGCCGGGCGTGCTCAGAACCGCCGGGTGGAGATCACCCTGACGCCGACCTCCCAAGGCTGATCGGACTCCCACTCCTGCTCGCCGGGCCCGCTCCTGCAAAGGGGCGGGCCCTTTTCTTTTCCATCACGCGATCACTGCCATGCTCTCCTATCAACATGCCTATCATGCGGGCAATTTCGCCGACGTTCACAAGCATCTGACGCTTTACGCCGTCATCGATCATTTGTTACGTAAAAAATCATCAATTACGTATATAGATACTCACGCCGGTCGAGGGCTCTATCCGCTGGCCGCGGCCGAGACGGCGCGGCTGCAGGAATACCAGGAAGGCGTGGCCAGGCTGTGGGCGGAAAGGGCGCGCCTGGCACAGGCCTCGCCGCTGCTGGGCGACTGGCTGACGGCGGTGGGGAAGGTCCAGCGCGGCGGCGGGCTCGATCACTATCCCGGCTCGCCCTGGTGGCTGTCGCAGCGGATGCGGGAGGGGGATAGACTGCGGTTGTTCGAGCTGCACCCGGGCGAACACGGCCACCTGGCCGATCAGACTTTTTCTGAATCGGTGAAGCGCATCCAGGGCGATGGCCTGGCCGGGCTGCTGAAGACGCTGCCGGCGAAGACGCCGCGGATCTGCGTGCTGATCGATCCCAGCTACGAGCGCAAGGCGGAATACGAGGAGGTGGCCGATACCGTGCTCGCCGCCATGCGCAAGGCGCGCCACGCCGTGGTCATGATATGGTATCCGATGCTGCCCGCCGGTCGTCATCAGGCGCTGCTGGACGGCCTGCGCGACGGCGGGCTGCGCAAGATCTGGCGCAGCGAACTGACGCTGGGCGACCCCGGTGAGGGCCATGGCATGTACGGCAGCGGCATGCTGGTCGTGAACCCGCCCTGGGGCCTCGATGAGCGCATCCATGAGGCCATGGCGGCGATGCGGCCGCTGTGGGGCTCCACCGCCCACCATCGCAGCGACTGGTGGGTCGGCGAGTAGAAAAAGCACCTCTGCGGCCGTGAGCCCCGGCGCCAGGCGCCGATGGCTGCCTCTATTTCCCGATGCAGAAGCTGCCGAAGATCTCGCCCGGCGGAGTGATGGATAGCCGGCGCGGGCGCCGACTGCTGCGTCCTATTTACCGATACAGAAGCTACCGAAGATCTCGCCCAGCAGATCGTCGGCGCTGAACTCGCCGGTGATCTCGCCCAGTGCCTGCTGGGCGTCGCGCAGGTCCTCGGCGAGCAGCTCGCCGGCGCCATGCCCGGCCAGCTGGGCCTCGCCGTTGCCAAGCGCCCGCTCGGCGCGATCCAGGGCGTCCAGGTGGCGCCGCCGGGCCGAGAAGCGGCCCTCGGTGGTGGCCGAGAAGCCCATCACCGCCTTGAGATGCTCCTTGAGGTTATCCACACCCTCGCCGGTCTTCGCCGACAGCCGCACGACCGGAGTGGCTGTGGACAAGTCGAGTCCCGGCGTTTCCTGGCTGGTGTCGACCTTGTTGCGCACCAGGGTCAGCCGCGACGGATCGGCCAGCCGCTCGACGAATTCCGGCCAGATCGCCATCGGATCGAGGGCATCGGTGGTGGCGGCATCGACCATCAGCAGCACTCGGTCGGCCTTCTCGATCTCGCTCCAGGCTCGGGCCACGCCGATCTGCTCCACCGCATCCGGGGTGTCGCGCAGGCCGGCGGTGTCGATCACGTGCAGCGGCATTCCGTCCAGGTGGATGTGCTCGCGCAGCACGTCCCGGGTGGTGCCCTCGATGTCGGTGACGATGGCGGTCTCCTGCTCGGTGAGGGCGTTGAGCAGGCTGGACTTGCCGGCGTTGGGGCGCCCGGCGATCACCACGCTCATGCCCTCGCGCATCAGCGCGCCCTGGGCCGCCGCCGCTCGCACCTCACCGAGTTCGCCGCGGACCTCGGCCAGCTTGGCGGCCACGTGGCCATCGGCCAGGAAGTCGATCTCTTCCTCGGGAAAGTCGATGGCCGCCTCGACGTACATGCGCAGTTCGATCAGGCGCTGCACCAGCGTCTCGACCCGCCGCGAGAACTCGCCCTGAAGAGAACGCAGGGCGTTCTCGGCCGCCCCCCGAGAGCTGGCCTCGATCAGATCGGCGATGGCCTCTGCCTGGGCCAGGTCGAGCTTGTCGTTGAGGAAGGCGCGCTCGGAGAACTCGCCGGGGCGCGCCAGGCGGGCGCCCAGCTGCACGCAGCGTTCCAGCAGCAGATCCATGATCACTGGCCCGCCGTGGCCCTGAAGCTCGAGCACGTCTTCGCCGGTGAAGGAGTTCGGACCCTCGAAGAACAGCGCGATACCTTCATCGATCATGCCCTGGTCGCCCCTGAACGGCTCATAGAGGGCGTAGCGCGGTGCGGGGCAGTGTCCCAGCAGGCTGCCGGCGATCGACCGGCAGGCGGGCCCTGAGACGCGAATGATGCCGACGCCGCCGCGCCCCGGCGGAGTGGCCAGGGCGGCGATGGTGTCCTGGGAATAGAGGCTTTCGGCCATCGTTGGCTCCTCGGTGAGACGTGGCTATTGTCCGGTGCCGACTGCCCAAACGCCAGACCCCCGCCGAAGCGGGGGTCTGGTGCGGGAGGGAAGACGCGGTAGCGGGGCGGCCGCTACTTCGTCTTCATGCCCTTGCCGACGTTGGGGTCGGCCTCGATCCGGCGTGTGATGAAGTATTGCTGGGTGATCGAGGTGATGTTGTTCACCACCCAATAGATCACCAGACCGGCCGGGAACCACAGGAAGAAGAAGGTGAAGACCACCGGCAGCAGCTTCATGATCTTCGCCTGGGTCGGGTCCGGCGGCGTCGGGTTGAGCAGCTGCTGCACGAACATCGACAGGCCCATCATGATCGGCAGCACGAAGTACGGATCTTTCACCGACAGATCCTGGATCCAGAACATGAAGGGCGCGTGGCGCAGCTCCACGGATTCCAGCAGCATCCAGTACAGGGCGATGAAGACCGGCATCTGCACCACGATCGGCAGACAGCCGCCCAGAGGATTGATCTTCTCCTTCTGGTAGAACTTCATCATCTCCTGGGACATCTTCTGGCGGTCGTCGCCGTATTGCTCCTTGAGCCGCTGCATCTCCGGGCCGAGCTTGCGCATGCGGGCCATGGACTTGTAGGCCTTGGCGGAGAGCGGCAGCAGGGCGGTCTTGACCAGCAGGGTCAGGATGACGATCGACCAGCCCCAGTTGCCGATGATGTTCTGGATGTGATCCAGCAGCCAGAACAACGGGTTGGCGATGAACCACAGCCAGCCGAAGTCGACGGTCAGCTCCAGGTGCGGGGCCACGGCCTCGAGGCGATCCTGCACCTTGGGCCCCATGTAGAGGGTCGCGCCCAGGCTGGCGTCGCTGCCCGGTGCCACGCTCTGGGTGGCGCCGGCGAAGGCGGCCACGTTGCGGCCCTGGGAGTCGGTGGTGGCGTAGTAGAGATTCTTCTGGTCCTGGGGCGGCGCCCAGGCGGACGTGAAGTAGTGCTGAATCATGGCGACCCAGCCGCCCTCGACGTCGCGGTTGTCGAAGTTGCCCTTCTTGATGTCCTCGAAGTCGACCTTCAGATAGTTGTCTTCCGGCGTGGAGTAGGCCGCGCCCAGGTAGGAGCGCATGCCCATTTTCGGGCCGGTCGACGGATCGGGGCTGTCATCGCGCACCAGCTGGCCGACGAAGCGGGCGGTCACCGGCGTCTGGCTCTGGTTGTCGAGCAGATAGTCGACCTTCACCGCATAGCTGTCGCGATCGAAGGTGAAGCGCTTGATGACGTCGACGCCGTTGACGCTGGCCGCGAGATCGACCTGTAGCTCGTTCTCGCCGTCGGCGAGGCGATACTCGGTCTTCTTCGGCGAGAAGGTCAGGCGGCCCTGATGGCCTTCCAGCTGCAGGCCGGAGCGGGCCACGTAGCTCATCGTCTGGTCGTTGGACAGCAGCACGAAGGGCTGGCCGGAGTCGAGCGCGTACTGGTGCTGGGGCAGGGCGGCGTAGACGATGTCGCCGCCCTGGGGATCGATGCGCACGTCAAGCACGTCGGTGGAGACGGCGACCAGATCACGGCTGTTGCCGCTGGGGGCCTGGCCGGGGATGTCGCCGGAGACGTCATTCGAGGACTGTCCCTGGGCGGGTACCGAAAGATCGTCTCCCTCGGCGGCCGAAGCGGCATTGGCTTCAGTGTTCTCGCTCGAGATGGTCGGGGCCTGGGGGGCGGTGGCCACCTGACCGTAATCCTGATTCCACTGCACGACGATCAGGTAGGCGAGGACCGCCAGGGGAATCAGCAGTAGTAGTCGTTTTACATCCATGAGGGGTCTGCTCGATGGGTGGTGAACAATCCGGTGGCGCGATGCCGCTCGCCGGCCCGACATACGCGAAAGCCTGCCGGGGGCAGGCTAGCGTTGGCTCGCCGAGCGTCCCTTGGGAACGCGACGACGTCAAGCGGGAAGGCGTCTGGCGTGATCATGCGCGTGAAGGCTCCAGGCGGTGCCAACAGCGACGGGCGGGGCGCGTCATCGGCGGTCTGCCGTTGGGGCGTCGCTCTTGGGCGCCTTGTTCGCTTCGCGTTCCAGTCGCTTCCACATGCCGTGCAGCTGGCGATGGACGGTGGCGTTGTCCAGCTCGTGAACCCCGCGCCTGGCGAGCAGCACGATATCCACAGGGGGAAGCCGATGTTGGCGAAGACGAATGGAGTCGCGCGCGAGGCGCTTGAGACGGTTGCGATCGACGGCCCGACGCACGTTCTTCTTGCTGAAGATCAGCCCGAGGCGGGGATGCCCCAGATCATTGGGGGAGGCCAGGGCCATCAATCCCTTGCCATGGACCTTGAAGGCAGCGCTGTCGAAGACGCGTCGGTAGTCCCCGGCAGTCAGCAGTCGCAGCTGCCGGGGAAAGCCCTGACTGGACACGCGAGGTCCGCGATCAGGCGCTCAGGCGCTTGCGGCCCTTGGCGCGACGACGCGCCAGGACGGCACGACCGTTCTTGGTGGCCATGCGAGCACGGAAGCCATGCGCGCGCTTGCGCTTGAGAACGCTGGGTTGAAAGGTGCGTTTCATAACTCGTTATTCCCACGTGGTTTTTGGAACAAATTGGCGATTAGAGGCGCCCGGGTTCCGGTGGGGAATCCGGGTAGATTCGGCTCAGGACCGGAAATTGTAGTGATCTCGGGGCCTGGGCGCAATTTTTCCTTGCGACTTTTCGTCGATGCGTTCTCTCACCGTCAGCCGTGAATCCACTACCATTACTAGTATTGGTTTTCTATTACACCCTGTGATTATTGGTGGGGAAAAGATTTGTGGATAACCAGCATCTTTTCTTCAGTATCAATAAGCTGTGGATATCATAATCGTGTGGACAGGCCCTTGATCAAGGGCCGACAAGCGGTGGATGGAGGGTGGATGAATCGGCCATTCATCCACAGGGCTCGGATCGTGCCCAGATTGGCCGCAGGTTATGCCGTCTTCCCCGGGCACGTTGTCCACAGTGCTGTCCTCAGCGCCCATCCATGTGGATAACCCTTCGGCGGCACGATACAATGTCCGGTCGTTCTTCAACCGAATGGTGAGGTCGCGTGTCGCTCGCTCTCTGGCAACAGTGTCTGGATACCCTGCAGGACGAACTGAGTTCTCAGCAGTTCAATACCTGGATTCGTCCCCTGCAGGCGGAAGAAGGGGAGGCCAATCAGCTCCGGCTGCTGGCCCCCAATCGCTTCGTGCGCGACTGGGTCAGCGACAAGTTTGCCAAGCGGATCAGCGAGCTCATGCGCGAGCTGTCGCCGGCCAAGCCGCCCAAGGTCGTGTTGACCGTGGGCAGCCGGCGGGCCGTGTCACCGGCGCCGCAGACCCGAGAGCTGGGCGATCCGGTCTCGGCGGCGCCCCGTGCGCCGGCGGTGCAGACGCCGCCGCGCGGCGACGTGGCCGACGAGAGCGAGATCGACAAGCTGCGCGATGAAGGGGGCGAGGCGCCCCGCCGGCCGGGCAGCGAGCGCCAGGTGCAGGTGGAGGGCAGTCTCAAGCACAACAGCGGCCTCAATCCCTCCTTTACCTTCGAGACCTTCGTCGAGGGCAAGTCAAACCAGCTGGCCCGGGCGGCGTCCCGCCAGGTGTCGGAGAATCCCGGCGGCGCCTACAACCCGCTGTTCCTGTATGGCGGCGTCGGCCTCGGCAAGACCCACCTGATGCACGCCGTCGGCAACGCCCTGGCCGGGCGGCGCGAGAACGCTCGGGTCGTCTACCTGCACTCCGAGCGCTTCGTCGCCGACATGGTCAAGGCGCTGCAGCTCAATGCGATCAACGACTTCAAGCGCTTCTACCGCAGCGTCGATGCGCTGCTGATCGATGACATCCAGTTCTTCGCCGGCAAGGAGCGCTCCCAGGAAGAGTTCTTCCACACCTTCAACGCCCTGCTCGAGGGCGGCCAGCAGATGATCCTGACCTCGGATCGCTATCCGAAAGAGATCAGCGGGGTGGAGGAGCGCCTCAAGTCGCGCTTCGGCTGGGGGCTGACGGTGGCCATCGAGCCGCCGGAGCTCGAGACCCGGGTGGCGATCCTGATGAAGAAGGCCGACCAGTCCAAGGTCGACCTGCCTCACGACGCCGCCTTCTTCATCGCCCAGAAGATCCGCTCCAACGTTCGCGAGCTGGAGGGCGCGCTGAAGAAGGTCATTGCCGACTCCCACTTCATGGGCCGGCCGATCACCCAGGACTTTATCCGTGAATCGCTCAAGGACTTGCTGGCCCTCCAGGACAAGCAGGTCGGGGTCGACAACATCCAGCGCACGGTGGCCGAGTACTACAAGATCAAGCTCGCCGACCTGCTCTCCAAGCGGCGCTCGCGTTCGGTGGCGCGCCCCCGCCAGGTCGCCATGGCGCTGGCCAAGGAGCTGACCAACCACAGCCTGCCGGAGATCGGCGACGCCTTCGGCGGACGCGATCACACCACCGTGCTGCATGCCTGCCGCAAGGTGCAGGCACTGCAGGAAGAGAGCGCGGATATCCGCGAGGACTACAAGAATCTGCTGCGTCTGCTGACCAGCTGATTTCCCGAATGCGAAGGGCCGGTCGGGCCGCCGGCCTCAATTCCTCCAGGACAAGAGAAGTGGAGTCGACATGAAATTTTCCATCTCCCGCGAAGCGCTGCTGCGCCCGCTGGCACTGGTCGCCGGCGTGGTGGAGCGACGCCAGACCTTGCCGGTGCTGTCGAACGTGCTGATCCAGGTCGAGCAGGACCAGGTCTCGCTGACCGGCACCGACCTCGAGGTCGAGTTGATCGGACGCACCGTGGCCAGCCAGGTCGACCAGCCTGGCGGCATCACCGTGCCGGCGCGCAAGCTGATGGACATCTGCAAGTCGCTACCCGACCAGTCGGAGATTCAGCTGTCGCTGGAAGAGGGGCGGGCGGTGCTGCGCAGCGGTCGCTCGCGCTTCACGCTCTCGACCCTGCCGGTGGCCGAATTCCCGAGCATCGAGGACGGCCAGAGCAGCGTCGAGCTGAGCCTGCCCCGTGGCACGCTCAAGCACCTGATCGATTCCACCTCCTTCGCCATGGCGCAGCAGGACGTGCGCTACTACCTCAACGGCATGCTGCTGGAGTTCGCCAGCAACCTGGTGCGCGCGGTGTCCACCGACGGTCACCGCCTGGCGGTCTGCTCGCGCCCGGCCGAGATTCAGGTCGAGCCGTCGCAGAAGCTGATCGTGCCGCGCAAGGGCATCCTCGAGCTGGTGCGCCTGCTCGACGACAGCGACGAGCCGGTCAGCCTGACCCTCGGGGCGACCCATATCCGCGCCCACACCGGCGATTTCACCTTCACCTCCAAGCTGGTGGACGGCAAGTTCCCGGACTATGAGCGGGTCGTGCCGCGCAACGGCGACAAGGTGTTCATCGCCGATCGTGCCGAGCTGCGTCAGGTGCTGTCGCGCACCGCCATTCTCTCCAACGAGAAGTACCGCGGCGTGCGCCTCAATCTGGAGGAGGGCAACCTGCGGGTCATGGCCAACAACCCCGAGCAGGAAGAGGCCGAGGAAAACGTCGCCATCGAATACGCCGGGGCGGCCATGGAGATTGGCTTCAACGTCGGCTACCTGGTGGACGTGCTCAACGTGCTCGACCAGGACCGTGTGCAGATGACCCTGGCCGATCCCAACAGCAGCGCGCTGATGGAAGAGCCGGGCGGCGGCGACGCCCTCTACGTCGTCATGCCCATGCGTCTCTGACGCTCGCATGCCCCTCGATCGTCTCGCCTTTCAGGGCCTGCGCAATCTGCAGGCCCTCGAGTTCTCGCCCGGACCGGGCATCAATCTCTTCGTGGGTGCCAACGGCAGCGGCAAGACCAGCCTGCTGGAAGGCATTCACGTGCTCGGCATGGGGCGCTCCTTCCGCACCCGGCGCCTGCGCCATGCCATCGCCCACGATGTCGATCACCTGACCCTCCACGGCCGCCTGAAGGGCGACCCGCCGCTGCCGATCGGCGTGCGCCGCCGTCGCGAGGCCGAGGAGCTCGAGCTGCGCCTGGGCGGCGAGCGCCTGGAACGCCTCTCGGGGCTGGTCGAGGTGCTGCCGCTCCAGCTGATCAATCCGGACGCCTTCCGCCTGCTCGAGGGCTCGCCGGCCGGTCGCCGCGAGTTTCTCGACTGGGGTGTGTTTCACGTGAAACACGACTTTCTCGACGCCTGGCGCCGCTATCGTCGCGCCCTCAAGCATCGGAATGCCCTGCTCAGGCATGGTAGAATGCACGATGCTTCACTGGATGCCTGGGAGCAAGAGCTAGTGCTGTGGGGCGAGCGACTGGACGCCCTGCGCCAGGACTGGATGGCGGACTTTCAGCCGGTGTTCAGCGAGACCCTGGCCGGGTTGATCGAGCTGCCGGGCTTGACCCTGCGCTATTCGCGGGGCTGGGACCGCAAGCGCTCCCTGGCCGAGGTGCTCCAGCAGGGCAGGGAAACCGATCGGCAGATGGGCTTCACGCAGCAGGGCCCCCAGCGGGCCGACCTCGGCATTCGCCTCGATCGGCGGCCGGCGGTGGAAGTGCTGTCGCGGGGGCAGCAGAAGCTGGTGGTCAGCGCACTGAAGCTGGCCCAAGGGCGGCTGCTGGAACAGGCCACGGGCCAGTCCTGCGTCTACCTGATCGATGATCTTCCCGCCGAGCTGGACGATGCGCACCGCCGGGTCTTCTGTACCTGGTTGGAGAAAATGCGCTGCCAGGCATTCATCACCAGTGTCGACCCGGAGGCTCTGAGCGGCTCGTGGAGCTCGCAGACGCCGGTAGCGATGTTTCACGTGAAACGCACCGAATCGGGGCAGGGGCAGCTGCTGCCAACGGATAGACAGACTTCATGACGGAGTAGTCAATGAGCGAACAGGCTTACGACTCATCGAGCATCAAGGTCCTCAAGGGCCTGGATGCGGTACGCAAGCGGCCCGGCATGTACATCGGCGACACCGACGATGGCACAGGCCTGCACCATATGGTGTTCGAGCTGGTGGACAACTCCATCGATGAGGCCCTGGCCGGCTATTGCAGCGAGATTCGGGTGATCATCCATCCGGACGAGTCGATCACCGTCAGCGACAACGGTCGCGGCATCCCGACCGACCTCCACGAGGAGGAGGGCGTGTCGGCGGCCGAGGTGATCATGACCGTGCTGCACGCGGGCGGCAAGTTCGACGACAACTCCTACAAGGTCTCCGGCGGCCTGCACGGCGTCGGGGTTTCGGTGGTCAACGCGCTCTCGGAGGAGCTCAAGCTGACCATCTGGCGCAACGAGCAGGTGCACGAGCAGGTCTATCGTCACGGTGTGCCCGTGGCGCCGCTGTCCGTCGTCGGCAAGACCGAGCAGAGCGGCAGTCGGGTGCACTTCAAGCCGTCTCCCGAGACCTTCCACAACATCGAGTTCCACTACGATGTGCTGGCCAAGCGCCTGCGCGAGCTCTCCTTCCTCAACTCCGGCGTGGCGATCCGTCTGACCGACGAGCGCACCGGCAAGGAGGAGCTGTTTCACTACGAGGGCGGCCTCAAGGCCTTCGTCGACCATCTGAACACCAACAAGACGGTGCTCAACCCGGTGTTCCACTTCAACGTCGAGCGCGAAGACGGCGTCGGCGTCGAGGTGGCCATGCAGTGGAACGATACCTTCGCCGAGAACATCTTCTGCTACACCAACAACATCCCCCAGCGGGATGGCGGCACCCACCTGGCCGGTTTCCGCGCCTCGCTGACGCGGACGCTAAACCACTACATCGAGGCCGAGGGACTGCTCAAGAAGTCCAAGGTCAGCACCTCCGGGGACGATGCCCGCGAGGGCCTGACCGCGATCATCTCGGTCAAGGTGCCGGACCCGAAGTTCTCCTCCCAGACCAAGGACAAGCTGGTTTCCTCCGAGGTGAAGACCGCCGTGGAGCAGGAGATGGGCCGGCAGTTCGCCGAGTTCCTGGTCGAGAAGCCCAACGAGGCCAAGTCCATCGTCAACAAGATGCTGGACGCGGCCCGCGCCCGCGAGGCGGCGCGCAAGGCCCGCGACATGACCCGTCGCAAGGGCGCGCTGGACATTGCCGGCCTGCCCGGCAAGCTGGCCGACTGCCAGGAGAAGGACCCGGGCCTCTCAGAGCTGTTCCTGGTTGAGGGTGACTCGGCCGGCGGCAGCGCCAAGCAGGGCCGCGACCGTCGTACCCAGGCGATCCTGCCGCTCAAGGGCAAGATCCTCAACGTCGAGAAGGCGCGCTTCGACAAGATGCTGTCCTCGGCCGAGGTCGGCACCCTGATCACCGCGCTGGGCTGTGGCATCGGGCGCGAAGAGTTCAATCCCGACAAGCTGCGCTACCACTCCATCATCATCATGACCGATGCGGACGTGGACGGCTCGCACATCCGGACCCTGCTGCTGACCTTCTTCTTCCGTCAGATGTCGCAGCTGATCGAGCGCGGTCACGTGTTCATCGCCCAGCCGCCGCTCTACAAGATCAAGCGCGGCAAGCAGGAGAGCTACCTCAAGGACGAACAGGCGCTCACCGATTACCTGACCACCACCGCCCTGGACGGCGCACGCCTGCACGTGAGTGCCGATGCCCCGGGCATCGGCGGCGAGCACCTGCAGTCGCTGGTGGATCAGTATCGCGACGTGATGCGCCGCATCGAGCGCCTGTCGCGGGTCTATCCGGACGTGGTGCTGCGCAAGATCGTGCATGCCGCTCGCGTCGAGGGTGAGGAGAGCCTGCGTGACCGTGACGCCATGCAGGGTTGGATCGACTATCTGCAGCGCGAGATGGACGCCCTGGTCGACTACGAGGGTGGCCCGCGCTACAGCTTCCGCCTGGAGGAAGACAGCGAGCGCGGCTTCTACCTGCCGGCGGTGACGCTGCTCGCCCACGGCGTCACCTCCGACTTTGTGTGGGGCGTCGACTTCTTTACCAGCTCCGATTACCGCGCCATCGCCGGGCTCGGCGAGACGCTGGACGGCCTGGTCGAGGAGGGCGCCTTCGTGGCACGCGGCGAGCGCCAGCAGCCCATCGCCAGCTTCTACGACGCCCTCGAGTGGCTGATGAACGAGGCCCAGCGCGGCCTGTCCATCCAGCGCTACAAGGGCCTGGGCGAGATGAACCCCGACCAGCTGTGGGAAACCACCATGGACCCGGACACTCGCCGCCTGCTGCGTGTCTCCATCGAGGACGCCGTGGCCGCCGACATGATGTTCAACACCCTGATGGGCGACGAGGTGGAGCCGCGCCGCGACTTCATCGAACGCAATGCCCTGGTGGCTAATCTGGATGTCTAACGCCTGGCGATGTTCCACGTGAAACATTGCTAGCGCCGAGCTACAAGAAAACCCCGAAGGTTAAGCCTTCGGGGTTTTCTTTTTGCTCTGGGCGATTCCGGGCTGTCGACTTGCAGCTTACGGTTGTCGTCCGAGCAGCCAGTCGACGAATCCTGCCAGGTCGTCGAACACCCGTGTCCGGCCGTCGTTGGCCCGCTCGGGATGCTTGGCCAGGGTCCGTTCGCCCTTGCCGGTGCGCACCAGCACCGGGCGGCAGCCGACCGCTTCGCCGGCCTCCAGATCGCGCAGGCTGTCGCCGACCATCCAGCTGCCCGCCAGGTCGTCGATACCCAGCGCCGTGCCCACTTGCGTCAGCAGCCCCGGCAGCGGCTTGCGGCAGTCGCAGCCGTCGCCCGGGCTGTGGGGGCAGTGCACGATATGAGCGATCTCACCGCCGGCCTCGGCGACGAGGGCGTTCAGGCGCTCGTGCATTACGGCCAGCGTCGCCTCGTCATAGTAGCCCCGGGCGATGCCGGACTGGTTGGTGGCGATCGCCACCGTCCAGCCGGACTGCGAGAGGCGGGCGATGGCCTCGATGGCCTGGGGGTAGGGCAGGAACTCCTCGAGCGACTTTACGTAGTCGTCGGAATCCTGATTGATCACGCCATCCCGGTCGAGGATGACTAACTGGGCGGCAGGCTTCTCGGCTCGCGGCATGACGGCTCCGGGCAGGTTGGATCGGAAGCGGAAGTGTTTCACGTGGAACATTTTCTGCCAACCGTCAGGATATTGGTGGGCGAGGGGCGAGGGGCGAGGGGCGAGGGGCGAGGGGCGAGGGGCGAGGGGCGAGGAGAATGCTGTCTTACCCCTTACCCCTTACCCCTTACCCGATGTTCCACGTGAAACATCGGCGAAACAAAAAGGGCCGGCGAGGCGACTCGCCGGCCCTTCCGCGTCGCTCGCTCAGCTTAGTGCTGAAGCTCGGCGATGTCCGCGACTTCGAGGAACAGTGCCTGCAGGCTGGCCAGCAGGGCAAGGCGGTTGCGCTTCACCGCCTCGTCGTCGGCCATCACCATGACGTCATCGAAGAAGCGATCGACCGGCTTGCGCAGGGTCGCCAGCACGTCCAGGGCATCGCTGTAGCGCGCCTCGGCGAACAGCGGCGCGACCTTCTCATGGCAGTCGTTCAGCGCCTCGGCCAGGGCCTTCTCGGCGTCTTCCTGCAACAGCCCGGCGTCGATCTCGACGGAGACGTCGCCGCCCTGCTTGGCGAGGATGTTGGAGACGCGCTTGTTGGCGGCGGCCAGGGCGCCGGCTTCCTCGCGGCGGGCGAAGGCGCTCACCGCCTGCAGGCGGCGGGCGAAGTCCAGCGGCTTGGTGACCGGGCGTGCGCGCACGGCCAGGTAGACCTCGGCGCCGATGCCTTCGTCCTGGGCCCAGGCGCGGAAGCGGTCGAGCATGTAGGCCAGCACCTCGTCGACCAGGCCGTCGGCGTAGGGCAGTTCCTGATGCTGGGCGGCGGCCAGCTCGAGCAGCTCGCGCAGGTCCAGGTCCAGCTCGCCCTGGATCAGGATGTTGAGCACCCCGATGGACGCGCGACGCAGGGCGAACGGGTCCTTGGTGCCGCTGGGACGCTGACCGATGCCGAAGATGCCGGTCAGGGTGTCGAGCCGGTCGGCCAGGGCCAGGGCCTGGCCGGCGCGGGTCTGCGGGATGGCGTCGCCGGCGAAGCGCGGCAGGTACTGCTCCTCGATCGCCTGAGCGACCTCGGCGTCCTCGCCGTCATGGGTGGCGTAGTAGCGGCCCATGATGCCCTGCAGCTCGGGGAACTCCAGCACCATCTCGGTGACCAGGTCGCACTTGGCCAGCTCGGCGGCGCGACGGGCCTGGTGCACGTCGCCGTCGAGCTGGCCGGCGATGAAGGCGGCCACGGCGGCGTTGCGATGGGACTTGTCGCCCAGCGAGCCGAGCTTCTGCTGGAAGACCACGCTGGAAAGGCCGTCGAGGCGAGCGGCCAGCGGCTGCTGGCGGTCGGTCTCGTAGAAGAAGGCGGCATCGGCCAGGCGCGGGTGGATCACCTTCTCGTTGCCGCGGATCACCTGCTCCGGCTCGGCGCTGTCGATGTTGGAGATGGTGATGAAGCCGGGCTTGAGCCTGCCCTCGGCGTCCAGCAGGTGGAAGTACTTCTGGTTGGCCTTCATCGAGGAGATCAGGCACTCGGCCGGCACCTCGAGGAAGCGCTCGTCGAAGCCGCCGGCCAGGGCGACCGGCCATTCCACCAGACCGCTGACCTCGATCAGCAGCTCTTCGTCGATCACCGCCTGGGCCTCCTGCACCTCGGCCTCGGCCAGCACCTGCTCGCGGATGCGCTCGCGGCGCTTGTCGCGGTCGGCCAGCACCCAGGCCTGTTCCAGCGCCTCGAGGTAGTCGTCGGCGTGGGCGAGTTCGATCGGCTCGGGGGCATGGAAGCGATGGCCGCGGGTGGTGCGGCCGGAGGTCAGGCCCAGGGCGCCGGCCTCGACGACCTCGCGGCCGTAGAGCATCACCAGCCAGTGGGCGGGGCGCGAGAACTCCACGCGGGAGGCGCCCCAGCGCATGTTCTTCGGCACCGGCAGGCCGGCGATGGCCTTCTCGACGATGGCCGGCAGCAGGGCGGTGGTGGCCTCGCCTTGCTGCTGCTCGCGATAGCCGAGCCAGGTGCCCTTGTCGGTCTCGAGATGGATCAGTTGATCGACCTCGACGCCGCAGGAGCGGGCGAAGCCCTGGGCGGCCTTGGTCGGTTCGCCGTCCTTGAAGGCGGCGGCCAGCGCCGGGCCGCGGCGCTCGACCTCACGATCCGGCTGCTTGTCGGCAAGCGCCTCGACGCGCACGGCCAGACGGCGCGGGGAACCGTAGGCGGTCACCTCGCCGTGGGCGATATCGGCGTCGGCCAGGCCGCGGCTCACGCCCTCGGCCAGGGCATCGGAGAGTTTGTCGATCGCGCCCGGCGGCAGTTCCTCGACGCCCAGTTCGACCAGAAAGCTATCGGCTGCCATCTCAAGCGTCTCCTTCGGCAAGCAGTTCGCGGCGCAGGGCTTCGGGGGCCAGCGGAAAGCCGGCGGCCTTGCGCGATTCGTAGTAGGCGTGGGCCACGTCACGGGCCATGGTGCGCACGCGCAGGATGTAGCGCTGGCGTTCGGTCACCGAGATGGCGTGACGGGCGTCGAGCAGGTTGAAGGTGTGCGAGGCCTTGAGCACCTGCTCGTAGGCGGGCAGCGGCAGGCCGGCCTCGATCAGCTTGGTGCATTCGCCTTCCTGATGGTCGAAGGCGGCGAACAGCGCCGGCACGTCGGCGTGCTCGAAGTTGTAGGTCGACTGCTCGCGCTCGTTCTGCAGGAAGACGTCGCCGTAGGTGACCTTGGTGCCGTCGGGAGCGACGGTCCACACCAGGTCGTAGACGCTGTCGACGTCCTGGACGTACATGGCGATGCGCTCGATGCCGTAGGTCAGCTCGCCGGTGACCGGGTAGCACTCCAGGCCGCCGGCCTGCTGGAAGTAGGTGAACTGGGTCACCTCCATGCCGTTGAGCCACACTTCCCAGCCCAGGCCCCAGGCGCCGAGGGTCGGAGATTCCCAGTTGTCTTCGACGAAACGGATGTCGTGAACCAGCGGGTCGAGGCCGAGACGCTTGAGCGAGCCCAGGTAGAGCTCCTGGAGATTGGCCGGGGACGGCTTCATCACCACCTGGAACTGGTAGTAGTGCTGCAGGCGGTTGGGGTTTTCCCCATAGCGGCCGTCGGTGGGGCGGCGGGAAGGCTGCACGTAGGCGGCATTCCAGGTCTCGGGACCGATAGAGCGCAGGAAGGTCGCCGGGTGGAAGGTCCCGGCGCCGACTTCCATGTCCAGGGGCTGGAGGACCACGCAGCCCTGTTCGGCCCAGTACTGCTGCAGGGCCAGGATCAGGCCCTGGAAGGTTGTCACGTCTGGCGTCGACTGTGTCATTGCGGAAGCACCGTTGGCCATGAATTCACGAGCGGTCAAGTATACAATCACGGGCAGATCGGTTATAGGCGCAGCCCGGAATACCTGGGGCCATCGTCGTCGGGCGAGGGCTCGGGGCTGATCCGTCGACGGAGCTGCGAGAGGGCGCTGTGACCCCTCCCTGGGCGCTACCGACGCCATCCATGGCGTAGGACCCTCTCTTCGCTCCGTCCCCGGCGCCCCTCATCATCGGCCCAACCGCGGTGGCTCCAACCGCATAGAGAGGAATCCCCATGATCGTAGTGACAGGCGGAGCCGGCTTCATCGGCTCGAATCTGGTCAAGGCACTCAACGAGCGCGGCCGCGACGACGTGCTGGTGGTCGACGACCTGAGCGACGGCACCAAGTTCGTCAATCTGGCCGACTGCACCCTCGGCGACTACCTGGACAAGGACGACTTCCTGGCCCGGGTGAAGGCCGCCCTCAACGGCGAGACCTCGCATCTGCCGCCCATCGAGGCGATCTTCCACGAGGGCGCCTGCTCCGACACCACGGAGTGGGATGGTCGCTTCATGCTCGAGAACAACTTCGAGTACTCCAAGGAGCTGCTGCACTTCTGCCAGCTCAAGGGCATTCCCTTCATCTACGCCTCCTCGGCCGCCACCTACGGCGGCAGCGAGGTGTTCCGCGAGGAGCCCGAGCACGAGAAGCCGCTCAACGTTTACGGCTACTCCAAGCTGCTGTTCGACCAGTACGTGCGCGCCCGCCACGACGAGTTCGAGAGCCAGGTGGTCGGCTTCCGCTACTTCAACGTCTACGGCCCCCGCGAGCAGCACAAGGGCAAGATGGCCAGCGTCGCCTACCACCACCACACCCAGATCAGCGGCGGCCAGGACCTCAAGCTGTTCGGTGCCTGGGACGGCTATGAGGCCGGCATGCAGAGCCGCGACTTCATCTACGTCGGCGACGTGGTCGACGTGAACCTGTGGTTCCTTGACCACCCCGAGGCCTCTGGCATCTTCAACCTCGGCACCGGCCGCGCCGAGCCGTTCAAGGCCATCGGCGAGGCGGTGGTCGACTACTACGGCAAGGGCAAGATCGAGTACATCGACTTCCCCGACGAGCTCAAGGGTCGCTACCAGAGCTACACCCGCGCCGACATCGCACGGCTGCGCGAGGCCGGCTACGACGGCGAGTTCCGCACCGTCGCCGAGGGCGTGAAGGCCTATCTGGAGTGGCTGAATGCCTGACCCGGGCGAGCGCATCCTGGTCGTCGGCCCGTCCTGGGTCGGCGACATGGTCATGGCCCAGAGCCTGTTCAAGACGCTCAAGGCCCGCGACCCGGCGGCGACCATCGGCGTGGTGGCGCCGGCCTGGTCGCGGCCGATCCTCGAGCGCATGGAGGAGGTCGACGAGGTGGCCGCGCTGGAAGTCGGCCACGGCGAGTTCGGCTGGGCCGCACGGCGCAAGCTGGCGGCATCGCTGCGCGGGCGCTTCGATCGTGCCATCGTGCTGCCGCGCTCCTGGAAGTCGGCGCTGGTGCCCTTCCTGGCGCGCATCCCGCGGCGCGTCGGCTTCCATGGCGAGCAGCGCTATGCGCTGCTCAACGAGCGTCGCCGCCTCGACAAGACGGTGCTGGACCAGACCGTTAAGCGCTTCGTGTCGCTGGGCCTGCCGGCCGACGAGGCGGCGCGGGGCGACTTCCCGATCCCGCGCCCGGCGCTGCGGCGCGACGACGCCAATCTGGCATCGCTGCACGCCACGCTCGGTATCGGGACCCGCCCGGCCATCGCCATGATGCCCGGCGCCGAGTACGGCCCCGCCAAGCAGTGGCCGCTGGCCCATTTCCGCAGCCTGGCCGAGGCGCTGATCGCCGAGGGCTTCGAGGTGCGGGTGATGGGCGGGCCCAAGGACGAACCCGCCGGCGAGACCATCGCCGGCGGTCTCGAGCATGTGCACAACCTGTGCGGCAAGACCCGGCTGGCCGACGCGGTGGACCTGCTCGCCGACTGCCGCCAGGCGGTGACCAACGACTCGGGGCTGATGCACGTGGCCGCCGCCGCGGGCACCCGCATCCAGGCGATCTACGGTTCCTCGTCGCCGGCTTATACGCCGCCGCTCACCGAGAACGCCGCGATTCACTACCTGGCGCTGGACTGCTCGCCCTGCTTCGAACGGACCTGCCCGCTGGGACACACCAACTGCCTCAAGCAGCAGCCGCCGGAGAGGATCCTGTCGGCCATCCTGGCCGGCTAGGCAATGCTGAAAAGTGTCTGCGCTCGGCTATACGGCGTTAAAACTCAACTCGTGCGCGAGCCCGGTCAAAGTCCTCATTTACAGCTCGTAAACTCCGGCTTTTGACTCGTGACATCCTGTCACTCGCTCTTCGAGCAGCAGAGCTGCCCAAATCGGCAATCCCTGCCGATTTGTCGTTGATTTTTGCCTTGTCTAACTTTCGCTCGCCGACTTTTCAGTCAATGCCCGCGGCTCTTCGCCCGAATGCTCCGCCCGGACCGACGCCGGCTCCGGGCGGGGCAGATCCAGCCCCTTCCACAGTCGGCGCTGCAGGGCGGTCTCCTCCTGCATCCGGGCGTTGATCGCCTCCAGGCCGTGGCGCTCGACCAGCGTCGGTGCCCGCGAAAGCAGCGAGACGCCGAGCCCCGCGCGGTGGTTCTCGACGCGAAAGCCCATGGCCTCGAGCACGGTGGGCAGCACGTCGAGGGTCGAGCCCTCGCGGTCGAGGCGGCGCGGTATCAGGTCGTTGCGCAGCAGCATCAGGGTGTTGGCCCGGGGGCCGGCGATCAGCTCGTCCCAGGCCGAGACGCGCATGGTCAGGTGATCGCTGGCGAGCACCACCAGGGTGTTGTCCAGCAGCCCCTCGGCCTCCAGGCGCGTCACCAGCCGCTTGGCCAGCCAGGCCGAGCATTCCACCGCGTAGAGGATGTCCTCGCCGTCGTGCTCGCCCTGGCGCGCCTCGCAGGCCCGGGCCGGGAAACCGGCGGGCGGATGGGTGCCGAGGCTCAGCGCGATCACGCCCCAGGGGGCGCCCTCGGCCTCGCGGTGGCGGATCTCCTCCCGGGTGAAGTCGAAGAGGCTGTCGTCGTACAGCCCCCAGCTGTTGAGGTAGTCCGGATCCTCGAGCCGCGGGGCCAGGGTCTCGCGGCCGCGCACCCGCGTGACGCCGTGGCCGGTGTAGAAGCGCCCCTTGCCGGCGAAGCGGGTGCTGGCGCCGCCGAGGTAGCTGAGGGCATAGCCCTGTTCCTGCAGCAGGTCGCCCAGGCAGTCGACGCCCGGCACGACCCGCTCCAGCGGCTCGAACTGGCTGTCGTGGAGCAGGCCGGCGGGCATCAGTGGCGTGCCGCACTGGCTGGCGATCATGCCGGCCATGGTCCAGCCGGTGTTGTCGAGCTGGCGGATTCCCTCGAGGACCACACCGCGTTCGCCGAGCTCGGCGAGCGGCGCATAGGCGTCGCCGAAGCGCTCGCGGTCGGCGTAGGTGCGTTCCAGGCTCTCCAGGTAGAGCACCAGCAGATTAGGCGGGTCCGCCGGCGCCTCCTGGATCACCGGCGGCACGTAGCGGCGATCGAGCCAGGCGCCGTCCTCGGTGATGAAGGCCATGCCGCGCTGGCCGAGTCCCAGCAGCATCGGGTTGCCGAGCAGCAGCACCGCGGCCAGCAGGCGTTCATGGCGGGCCCAGCGATCGTCGCGTCGTACCAGCCAGGTGAAGGCTGCCAGCACCGCCAGCATGGCCAGGGTATAGAGTGCGGCGGCGACCAGCCGCTCGCCGCCGCCGTGATCGCTGATGCCGGCCTGCAGATGGAAGAACACCGCGCCGATGTCGACGTCGCCGAAGCTGTCGGCCAGATAGACGTAGATACCCCACAGGATCAGCGGCAGCAGCAACCAGGGCCAGCGGCGTTGCGGCGGGGAGTCGGCTTCGGCGCCCCAGCGCCGGGCGTGGGCCAGCCACAGCCAGCCGGCGGCGATCGGCCACAGCGCAAGCGCCGGCAGCCGGGTCACGGTGACGGCGGCGAAGCCCAGGGCCAGGCCGAGAGTCAGCAGGGCCCAGCCGCGCGGATGCCTGAATCGAATGGGCAGGGCGCGCTCAGCGTTCGTCCTGATCCGCACGTTCGTTCTCGTAGAGCTCGTTGAGCTTGGCGTACTTCATGTAGGCGTGGAACGCGGTGGTCATGGCCACGGTGAAGCCGTCTGCGCCCTGGAAGAGCCCGCCCTTGAGGATCAGCTTGCGGAAGGTGGCGGTGGCCGCATGCAGCGCCGGCCGCACCGCCGAGGGCCGCTTGCCGCGCTCCTTCATCGCCCAGGCGTCGCGGCTGGAGAGCGCATCGATGCGGCTGATCCAGTGCGACAGATCGCGGTAGGTGAAGTGGCGAATGTGGGCGTCCAGGTCGACCACCGAGGGTGCCTGCACCGAGGAGTGCGCCTTCTTGGGCAGATAGCCCGAGGTGGTGCGGTTGTAGAGCCGGGTGACCGGGTCGGGGTAGAAGCCCGCGGCGCGGATCCAGTGACGGCCGGCGAAGTTGCGCCGCTTGAAGCGATAGGCCTGGTTCGGGTCGTCCAGCGCCAGGCCCTGGATGGCCGCGATGGCGTCGTCGTCGAGGCGCTCGTCGGCGTCCAGCGCCAGGATCCAGTCGTGGGCGGCCTGGGGTACGGCGAAGGCCTTCTGCGGGCCGTCGCCGAGATAGGGCTGATGAATCACCCGGGCGCCGGCGGCCTCGGCGAGCGCCACGGTGTCGTCCTGGCTGCCGGAGTCGACGACGATCACCTCGTCGCAGACCCGTTGCAGGGAGACGACGCAGTCGGTGACGTTGTCGGCCTCGTTGAGCGTGATGATGATGCCGGAGATGGGCGTCATGGGCGGGCCTCGCGGATCGAAGGAGAGGTCAGGTGCGCGGCGATGGCCTCGGCAGCGGCGGCGAGATCGATGGATGCCATGTCCGACTCATGGGCGCCCTCGGGCGGGCAGAAGGCCAGGCGCCGGTCCTCGTTGTTGCAGGTCTGCCAGCGCAGCGGCGTGGCCGAGCGTCGCGAAGGATAGAAGCCGGCGGTGGGCCGGTCCAGGCAGGCGGCGACATGCAGCGGCCCGGTGGAGCCGGCGATGAACAGGTCGGTGGCCGCCAGGCTTCGGGCGAAGGCCTCGAGCCCCGGGCTCGGCGGCAGGCGGCGGGCTTCCAGGCCCGACGCGACCAGCGTCTCGCACAGGGCGTCGGCGTTGTCGGTCTCGCCCGGTCCGGCGGTGATCACCCAGGCCGGCGCCGTGTCCGCCTCGCGCAGCCGGGCGTCGACGTCGGCGGCCAGCCGCGCATAAGCCTCGGGCGTGAGGTTGACCGCCGAGCCGCCGCTGCCGGGGTGCAGGAACAGCCACGGGCGGTCGTCGTCGAGTCCGGTGGCCTCGGCCACGAGCGCTCGCTGGCGGGCGCGCTCGTCGTCCTCCAGCGGCCAGTAGGGCGGCGTCGGGCGCGTCGAGGCCTCGATACCCAGCGCCTCGAGCAGCGCCTCGGCCAGCTCCAGGTTGTAGACGTACTCGGGTTTCGCCGAGCGCGACCTGCGCTGGGTGACGCGGTGGTTGTAGAATAGCTGCGCCCACTTGGTGGCCGGCGCCAGGCGCAGCGGAATGCCGGCGCGCCAGCCCAGCCAGCCGACGCGCGGCGTGGAGAACAGCGTCAGCAGCGCATCGAAGTGCCCGGCCTTCAGCTTGGCCAGCAGCGCGCGGCGGCCCTCGCGGCCGGCGTCGTCGCCCGGGTCGAGGATCACCTCGTCGATCCACGGGCAGGCGCGGGCCAGCGGGGCGGTGTAGCCTGGCACCAGCACGCTGACGTGGGGGCGCGGCGAGGCGGCCTTGAGGGCGGCCAGGGCCGGCCAGGCCAGCATGAAGTCGCCGAGCTTGTCGTTGCGAACCACCAGCAGGCGCGGCGGCCGTTGATCGGAGAAACTCGTCATGGGGCTCCCGAGCCCCGACACCGAATGGAGGATGCCTTGAGACCCAAGGTCATGCAGCTCTGCCTCTCGAACGGCTGGGGCGGACTGGAAATGTATCCTGCGCGGATTATACCCGAGCTGGCCCGCCAGGGGTGGGAGGCCCACGGCCTGGCACTGGATGGCTCCCGGGTGGCGGCGAGCCTCGAGGCCGCGGGCGTCACGCCGCTGACGGTGGCCTCCCGCGGCCAGGCGCTGTGGCGGGTCGGGCGGATTCTTGCCTACCTCAAGGCCCACGGCATCGAGGTCATCCACTGCCACAAGTCCAGCGACCTGCGTCTGGGCGCGCTGCTGGCCACCCTGCGCCCGGGGCTCAGGCTGTTCTTCACCGATCATATGGGCGTCACCCGGCCCAAGCGTGATCCCTACCACCGCTGGGCCTACGGCCGGGTCACCCGGCTGTTCTCGATCAGCGAGGCGACCCGCGCCCGCAATCTCCAGGCCTTCCCGCTGCCGGCCGAGCGCATCAGCCGGCTCTATCTGGGCATCGAGCCGGCACCTTACGTGGCCGACCTGGCCGATGACGAGCGCGACAGGCTGCGCACCGAGCTGGGCGTGCCCGAGGGCGCGTTGGCGATCGGCCTGCCGGGGCGCATCACCCCGGGCAAGGGGCAGCGGGTATGGATCGAGGCGTTGGCGGCGCTTGCGGAATGCCGGCCCGACATGGCCTGGCACGGCGTGGTGATCGGCGGGCTGACGGCCAACGAAGGCAGCAACGCGGCCTTCGTCGAGGCGCTGCGCGAGCGCGTCGAGGCGCTGGGGCTCGGCGCGCGTGTCACCTTCGCCGGCTTCCGCGCCGACCTGCCGCGCTGCCTGCAGGCGCTGGACGTGGTCTGCACGCCATCGCGCAACGAGGCCTTCGGGCTGACGGTGATCGAGGCCATGGCCGCCGGCCGGCCGGTGGTGGGCGCGTCGAGCGGGGCGATTCCCGAACTGGTGAGCCCCGACACCGGACGGCTGGCCGATCCCGAAGCGCCGGAAGAATGGGCCGCGGCGCTGGCCGAGCTGGTCGACGACGGCGCGCTGCGCGAGCGGCTCGGCGCGGCGGGCCGGGCGCGGGTGCTGGAGGACTTCACCCTGGCGCGCCACGTCGAGGCGCTGGTGGCAGAGTACGCCGCATAGCCGATCGGCGTCGGTGAGCGTCGGGGCCGAGGCGGAGCGAGGATTTTTTGCCAAGGAAGGCAAAAGTAGCTTACAGGGAAGTATTTACAGCGCCCTCGCGATGGTCCGGCACCCCGGGCTTGGGTGCCGGTAAAGCTCATCGCTGATCTTGAACAGAGCCATAGCCGCGACGGATGGCGTCCATGGCGGGCGTGGCGTCGAACTTGGTCAGCGAGCGGGCCAGCCGCTCGAGGTTGGCCTCCTGCCACTGGCCGGGCGGGCGCAGCCGGCAGCGGTCGAAGTCGATCAGCCACACGCTGTCGTCGTCATCGACCAGCAGATTGCGGGCGTTGAGGTCCACGTGGTCGAGGCCGGCGTCGTGGAAGCGGCGCACCGTGGCGCCGACCCGCGCCAGCAGTGCGTCGTCGGCGTCAGGGAGCCGCTCGGCCAGGGCGCGGGCGCCGTTCAGGCGCACGGTGATCAGGGCGGCCTCGTAGCTGGGGCCGTGGCGGGTCGTCATCGCCGCCACCGGGCGGGGCACCGGCAGGCCGAGCGAGAACAGGTGGGCGGTCAGGCGCAGCTCGCGGAAGGAACGGCTGCGTTCGGCGCCGGTCCACAGGTAGCGCGATTCGCTGACCCGGGCCACCAGGCCGCCGCGGCGATAGGGGCGCAGCACCCACTCGGCGTCGCCGGCGTCGAGGAACAGGCTGGCGCCGCGGCCGGGCGCCTCGCCGGTGACGCGGCCCTGTCGGCGCCAGTGGTCGGGATCGAAGGTCGACGGGCCGATTTGTGGCGCCCCATCGGCGTCACATAAACTGTCCGCATCATATAAAATGTAAACCTTTCCCGTTTGAAGCGTTGCCAATCGCATGAAGCATCCTCTGCCCGCCAGCCCCGCCCATATCGGCGTGCTGCGCCTCTCCGCCCTGGGCGATGTCTGTAACCTGGTTCCGACGATCCGCGCGCTGCAGCGTCAGTGGCCCGATGCGCGTATCACCTGGATCATCGGCAAGGGCGAGCACAGTCTACTGGCCGGCATGTCGGGGGTCGAGTTCGTCGTCTACGACAAGACCACGGGCCTCGCGGGGATGCGCGAGCTGTGGCGGCAGCTTTCGGACACCCGCTTCGACGTGCTGCTGCACATGCAGCAGGCGCTGCGTGCCAGCGTGCTCTCGCTGGGTCTCAAGGCCGACCTGCGCGTCGGCTACGACAAGGCCCGCGCCAAGGATGCCCAGCACTGGTTCACCCATCGCCAGCTGGCGCCGCATCCCCGTGCCCACGTGCTCGAGTCGTTCCTCGACTTCGCCCGGCTGCTGGGCGTCGAGGACCTCTCGCTGGAGTGGGACATGCCGATCCCCGACGCCGCCCGCGACGAGGCCGCAAGGCTGACCGGCGACGCGCCCTATATCCTGATGAGCCCCTGTGCCAATCCGCGGCTGCGCAACTTCCGCAACTGGTCGGCGGAGGGCTATGCCAGCGTGGTCGAGCATGCCTGGGTCCAGCACGGACTGAAGACGGTGCTGACCGGCGGCGGCAGCACCCAGGAGCGCGAGATGGGCAGCCGCATCCAGTCGCTGTCCCAGCCCGGCGCGGTCATCGACGCCATCGGCGGCTCCTCGCTGAAGGGCCTGCTGGCGCTGATCGACGGCGCTCGGGCGGTGGTAGCGCCGGACTCCGGCCCGGTGCACATGGCCAACGCGCTGAATACCCCGGTGGTCGGCCTGTTCGCCACCACCAACCCGGACCGGGCCGCGCCCTACTGCTGGCGCGAGCACGTGGTGAACCGCTACTCGGACGCGGTGCGCCAGTTCCTGCACAAGGACCCCGAGACGCTGCCCTGGGGGCAGCGGGTCCGCCATCCCGACGCCATGTCGCTGATCCAGGCCGACGACGTCATTCACCATCTCGAGGCGGTGCTGGCCATCGCCGCGTCCCGTCAGGAAAGGGAGTCTTCCGATGAAGCTTGATCTGACCGCCCTGGAGCACTCGCGTCTGCTGGTGGTGGGCGACGTGATGCTCGACCGCTATTTCCACGGTGGCACCTCGCGCATCTCGCCCGAGGCCCCGGTGCCGGTGGTGCGGGTCGAGGAGGCCGAGGACCGCCCCGGCGGCGCCGCCAACGTGGCGCTCAACATCGCCTCGCTGGGCGCCCGGGCGGCGCTGGCCGGGCTGGTCGGCGACGACGATAATGCCGACCTGCTGAGCCGCCGGCTCGAGGACGCCGGTGTGAGCACTCATTTCGCGCGCAGCGCCGATATTCCGACCATCACCAAGCTGCGGGTGATGAGCCGCAACCAGCAGCTGATCCGCCTCGACTTCGAGCAGAGCCTCGGCGACGTGGACACCGGCCCGCTGGCGGAGAAGGTCGAGACGGCCCTGGACGACGCCGACCTGGTGATCCTCTCCGACTACGGCAAGGGCACTCTGGCCGACGTCCAGGGGCTGATCGGCCGCGTCCGTGCCGCCGGCAAGCGGGTGCTGGTCGACCCCAAGGGCAGCGACTTCCGCAAGTACCGAGGCGCCAGCGTGATCACCCCCAACCTGGCCGAGTTCGAGGCCGTCGCCGGCCCCTGCCCGGACGACGCCACTCTGTTCGAGCGCGGCGAGGCGCTGCGCGCCGAGCTGGAGCTCGAGGCGCTGTTGATCACCCGCAGCGAGAAGGGCATGACGCTGATCCGCGAGGGCCACGAGCCGCTGCACCTGCCGACCCGTGCTCGGGAGGTGTTCGACGTCACCGGCGCCGGCGACACCGTGATCGGCGTGCTGGGCCTGGCGCTGGCCGCCGGCCATGGCTTCCCCGAGGCCATGACCCTGGCCAATCTGGCCGCCGGCCTGGTGGTCGCCAAGCCCGGCACCGCCACGCTGTCCGTCGCCGAGCTCTACACCGCCCTGCACGGCGACAAGCTGGCCGAGTTCGGGGTGATCGGCGAGGCGCCGCTGATCGAGGCGGTGCGCGCCGCTCAGGCCCGTGGCGAGCGGGTGGTGATGACCAACGGCTGCTTCGACATCCTCCACGCCGGCCATGTGGCCTACCTGGAACACGCCCGCCGGCTCGGCGACCGCCTGATCGTGGCGGTCAACGACGACGCCTCCATCGCCCGGCTCAAGGGCCCCAAGCGGCCGATCAATCCGCTGGCCCGCCGCATGCAGGTGCTGGCCGGGCTGGGCGCGGTGGACTGGGTGGTGCCCTTCGCCGAGGACACCCCGCAGCGGCTGATCGAGGCGGTGCTGCCCGACGTGCTGGTCAAGGGCGGCGACTACCGGCCCGAGGACATCGCCGGCGGCGAGGCCGTGCGCGAGGCCGGCGGCGAGGTGCGCGTGCTGGGCTTCGAGGACGGCGTCTCCACCACGGCCATGATCTCCACCATTCTCGACCGCGAGGCCTGATGGCCGGCCATCCCTGGGTGCGGCGCGGCTACTCCGCCGCGCTGCTGACGCTCTCGCCGCTGGTCTGGCGGCGGGTGTGGAAGGAGAGCCTGCCCGGGCGCTCCCGTACCGAGCGGCTGGGGCGCATCGCCGCCTCGCCCGAGGGCGCGCACAGCCTGTGGCTGCACTGCGCCTCGGTGGGCGAGGTGCAGGCCGCCCGCCCGCTGATCGAGGCCCTGGCGCGTCGTCACCCCGACAGCCGCCTGGTGATCACCACCATGACCGCCACCGGCGCCGAGCGCGCCCATGCCGTTGCCGAACGCCTGCAGGGCGAGGGCGATGTGGCCGAAGTGAGTCATCACTTCGTGCCGCTGGACTTCCCCGGCGCCGCGCGGCGTTTCCTCGAGCGCCTGCGCCCCGATCTCGCCATCTTCTTCGAGACCGAACTGTGGCCCAACCTGCTGGCCGGCTGCGAGCGGCGGGGCATTCCGGTGGCGGTGGTCAACGGCCGGCTCTCGCCGCGGGCCTTCCAGGGCTACCGTCGACTCGGGCGGCTGATGGCCGAGGCGCTGTCCCACGTCAGCTGGCTGGGGGCCAAGTCCGAGGCCGATGCCGAGCGCTTCCGGGCGCTGGGCATGGCGGCGGAGAAGACGGAGGTGACCGGTTCGCTGAAGTTCGATCTGGCCCGTGATGACAAGGCCTTCGAGGTGAGTGAGCGCTTGCGCGCCGGGGTCGGCAAGCGCCCGGTCTGGGTGGCGGGGTCGACCCACGAGGGCGAGGACGAGGCGCTGCTCGAGGCCCATGCGCGGCTGCGCGAGCGCTATCCCGAGGCGCTGCTGATCCTGGTGCCGCGCCATCCCCGGCGCTTCGAGGCGGCGGCCGAACTGTGCCGGGCCGAGGGCATGATGGTGGCCCGGCGCTCGCGGGACGAGGCGGTGAGCGGCGAGACTGCGGTCTACCTGGGCGACACCATGGGCGAGCTGTCGGCGCTCTACGGCGCCGGCGACGCGGCCTTCGTCGGCGGCAGCCTGGTGCCGATCGGCGGCCACAACCTGCTGGAGCCGGCCGCCATGGGCGTACCGGTGCTGACCGGCCCCGAGCTCGCCAACTTCAGCGACGTGGCCGAGGCGCTGCGCGAGCGGGACGCGCTGGTGGAGGTCGGCGACGCCGCCACGCTCGCCGAGGCGCTCGTGCGCCTGCTCGGCGACGCGGCGGAGCGTGAACGCCTCGCCGCGGCCGGGCGGGCGGTGGTCGAGGCCAACCGCGGCGCCCTGAAGCGCACGCTGGAAGGCCTCGAACGCCTTCTTCAGACGAAGTAAGCGCTCACTCCTTTCACGCTTCCGGCGTCAGGCGCTGGACGCCCTGGTCGGTGCCCAGCAGCAGCACGTCGGCGCCGCGGGCGGCGAACAGGCCGTTGGTGACCACGCCGACGATGGCGTTGAGCTTCGCTTCCATGGCCACCGGGTCGTCGATCATGAACTCATAGCAGTCGAGGATCTGGTTGCCGTTGTCGGTGACCACGCCCTGGCGGTAGACCGGGTCGGCGCCCAGCTTGACCAGCTCCCGGGCCACGTAGGAGCGCGCCATGGGAATCACCTCCACCGGCAGCGGGAAGTCGCCCAGCCGCTCCACCTTCTTGGAGCCGTCGGCGATGCACACGAAGCGCTGTGCACAGGCGGCAACGATCTTCTCCCGCGTCAGGGCCGCTCCGCCGCCCTTTATCATCTGCAAGTGAGCGTTCACTTCGTCCGCGCCGTCGACATAGACGGGGACGGTGCCCACCTCGTTGAGCTCGAAGACATCGATGCCGTGGCTGCGCAGGCGCTCGGCGCTGGCCTCGGAACTGGCAACGGCGCCGCGGAAGTCGTCGCGTACGGCGGCCAGCTTGTCGATGAACCGATTGGCGGTGGAGCCGGTGCCGACGCCGATCACCACGTCACGCCCGAGATGGGGGCGGATCTCGTCGAGGGCGGCGGCCGCCACGGCGTCCTTGAGTTCGTCCTGGGTCATGGGGGGACTCGTCTGGCTGGAGGGTGGAAATGCCGCGCCATTATAGGCCATGGCGCCTCGCCGTGCTGGACGCCGTGCCGGCGCGAATGCTACCAATAGAGGTTCCCCTCGCGCCGCGTCATGCGGCCCCTCGCGCTACTTATCGGAATGTCAGGATGCTCGAAGATACCGTCAAGAAGATTCTCCAGGCCCGGGTCTATGAAGCCGCCCGGGAAACGCCGATCTCATCGGCCCCCTTCCTGTCCCGCCGATTCGACAACCAGATTCTGATCAAGCGCGAGGATCTTCAGCCGGTCTACTCCTTCAAGATTCGCGGCGCCTACAACAAGATGGCGCAGCTCAGCGACGAGCAGAAGGCCAAGGGCGTGATCGCCGCCTCGGCGGGCAATCACGCCCAGGGGCTGGCCATGGCCGCGAAGCAGATGGGGGTGAAGGCGGTGATCGTGATGCCGCGCATCACCCCGGAGATCAAGGTCGCCGCGGTGCGCGCGCGGGGTGCCAGGGTGGTGCTCAAGGGCGACGCCTTCGCCGAGGCCGCGGCCCACGCCCAGGAGCTGATCGCCGAGCACGGCTATACCTATATCCCGCCGTTCGACGACATCGACGTGATCGCCGGCCAGGGCACCGTGGCGGTGGAGATCCTGCGCCAGAACCCCGGTCGCCTCGACGCCATCTTCGTGCCGGTGGGCGGCGGCGGGCTGATCGCCGGTGTGGCCGCCTACGTGAAGTACCTGCGCCCGGAGATCAAGGTGATCGGCGTCGAGTCCGAGGACAGCGCCAGCCTCAAGGCGGCCCTGGACAGCGGTGAGCGCGTGGTGCTGGACCAGGTCGGCGTGTTCGCCGAGGGCGTGGCCGTGGCCCAGGTCGGCGAGGCGCCCTTCGCGGTGATGCGCGACCTGGTGGACGATGTCATCACCGTCAACACCGACGAGATGTGCGCCGCGGTGAAGGACATCTTCGAGGACACCCGCGCGGTCTCCGAGACCTCCGGCGCCCTGTCGCTGGCCGGCCTCAAGAAGTACATCCAGCAGACCGGCGCCAGCGGCGAGACCCTGGTGTGCATCAACTCCGGCGCCAACACCAACTTCGATCGCCTGCAGCACATCGCCGAGCGCACCGAGCTGGGCGAGCAGCGCGAGGCGATCCTGGCGGTGACCATTCCCGAGCGGCCGGGCAGCTTCAAGAAGTTCTGCCGCACCATCGGCAAGCGCATGGTCACCGAGTTCAGCTATCGCTACGCCGATCCCGAGCAGGCGCACATCTTCGTCGGCGTGCAGGTCAAGCCGGGCGGCGAGGACCGCCAGGCGGTGATCGACCGGCTGCGCGAGGCCGACTATCCGGTGGAGGACCTCACCGACAACGAGCTGGCCAAGCTGCACCTGCGCCATCTGGGCGGCGGTCGTCCCCAGGAGCGCTTCGACGAGGAGGTCTATCGCTTCGAGTTCCCGGAGCGCCCCGGAGCGCTGATGAACTTCCTCACCCACCTGCCCCATGACTGGAACATCTCACTGTTCCACTACCGCAATCACGGCGCCGCCTACGGTCGGGTGCTGGTCGGCATGCAGCTGCCGGAAGGCGATCGCGGCCACGTCGAGGAGCACTTCGACGAGATCGGCTATCGCTACTGGAAGGAGTCGGACAACCCCGCCTATCGCCTGTTCATGGCGTGACGTTCTCCGGTCGGCGTGAGTAAGCGGTCGCTTGCGCGCTAGGCTCTGCCATATCGACATTGTTTTCCTTCATTCTCCGGGTATGACGGTTGTCATGCCCGGGGGCTTCCGCTAGGCTGTGGCCTCGCTCGAGGCGCCCACTTCCTCATCGATGCGAAAGCCGTGAACAAACGGCGTTCGAGGAGGTAAATGCGCCTTTTGCAGCGATCTCGACGTCGTATAGTCAATAGCCGTCAACGTCAGCCGATGTCCCGGGAGATCCCCCGGACGCGGCGCCGCCACATCCAAGGGAGTCGACGATGAAGCGCAAGCCCGACCTGGTCATGATCCTGGTACTGATCTTCGGGATCGGTGTCGTGGCCACCGGCTACGCCCAGGCGCTGGTCGGCCAGTAGGCGCCGAGCGGAGCGATTCCCGAAAAAAAGCGGTCGATGCCACCAGGCATCGACCGCTTTTTCGTGGGCCGCGTTCCGGCCGGGCGTCAGGGGCGCACCACGCGCCGGTCGCTGACGATGGCATCGAGCGGTACGTCCCAGGGCGCCACCGGCAGGCGCTCGACGCGCTGGCAGTCGTGGGCCAGGCCGATCAGCCGCGGACGCGGCCCGCGGCCGCGGGTGAAGGCCAGGGTGCGGTCGTAGAAGCCGCCGCCCATGCCGATGCGCTGTCCGTCGTCGTCGAAGCCGACCAGCGGCATCAGGATCAGGTCCAGTGCCCAGGCCGGGGTGCGGCGGGCGCGATGGGCGCCGTGCCGGGTGCAGGGCTCGGGGATGCCGAAGCGGTTGGTCACCATCGGCGTACCGGTGTGGTAGTGCACGAACCACAGGGCGTTGTGGGAAAGCGGGCGCAGCACGGGCAGATGGACGCGGGCGCCGCGGCCGTTCAGCCAGGGCATCAGTCGGGTCGGGTCGATTTCGCCGTCATTGGGCAGGTAGAGGGCCACGCGTCGGGCGCGCTGCACTTCGGGAAGGCGCCGTAGCTGGTGGCATAGCCGCCGGGCGGCCTGGTCCTGCTCTTGCGCGCTCAGCCGGCGTCGGCGACGGCGAAGCTCGCGACGCAGGGCGCGTCGTTCGTCGTCACGCACGGGGCAGGCGGCGGTGTCGTGAAGATCGGTCATGCAGAAAGGAGTTCCCCAGAGTGCCGCTGTCATTCTGGCCCTTGAACCCTGTGGTTCAAGGTGGGTGGCCGCAGCCGGACCGTCAGGCTTTCCGTCGCACGGACATGCACACGGGTCCGGACTAGCTGTTGGCCCCCTGGGTACTGCGCATAGGCTCGAGGGACTTAACGACTGGCGAACACCCCAGGGAACGCTTCTATCCTAGCAGAGCCAGGCCTGCGTCCAAAGGGAAGAATCCTCAGCGCGAGGGCGCGTCGGCCAGCGCCTTCTCCAGGCGCGCGCTGAGCTCGCCGAGGCTCTTCTCGCCGGCGCGGCGCTCCTCGAGGGTCTCGAGCAGCTCGTGGGTGATGTTCAGGGCCGCCATGATGGCGACTTTCTCCCGGTCGACCACCTTGCCCTGGGCGTGGATGCCCTGCATGGCGCGGTCCAGGTAGCGGGCGGCGCGCTCCAGCTTGTCCTGCTCGTCCGGCGGACAGGCGATGACGTACTGGCGCTCCAGCAGGGTGATCTCGGTGGTGGGCCGCGAGGCGTCGGTCATGGGGGGCTCCGGCGGGCCCGGAGCGCGCGGGGTGCGGCGCCATGGGGGCCCGATGCGTTAACATCGTGGGGTATACGTACGTCAAGTCACTATAAGAGAGCCGTTTGCGGCCGGTCAACGCGCCGCGCGGCCCTCGCACCGGATGGTCCCATGTCTCTGATCAACGAACGTCAGGATTTCTCCGACATCGCCGACACCTTCCTGCTGCACGGCAGCATGCAGTCGCCGGCCTTTCTCGACGGGCGCCTGTGCGCCTCGCTGGCGCTGCACGATCTCAGCGCCGAGGGATGGCTGGAGATCGTGTGCCAGAACCTGGGCGTCGAGCAGCCCCGCGACGAGCCGTCCGCCGAGCGCCTGCTGGGCTGGCGCCGCCAGACCGTGGAAGCGCTGTCGGCCAGCGAGATGAACTACGAGCCGCTGCTGCCCGACGACCTGTTCTCCCTGGCCGAGCGGGCCGAAGGCCTCAAGGACTGGACCCTGGGCTTCCTCGAGGTGATCGAGGACGCCGGCGACGCGCCGCGCAAGCAGTGGTCCGAGCCGCTGCGCGAGGCGGTCGACGATCTCAAGGGCCTGACCAACATCGAGACCGACCTCGATGACGACCCGGAGAACGAGAACGACCTCTTCGCCCTCACCGAGCACGCCCGCATGGCCGCCATGATGCTCTACACCGAGCAGCACCCCGGCCAGCCGCAGGTCGAGAAGGTCGACGACCCCGAGTCCTACACCAAGCACTGAGCCGGTCCGGGCCGCCGGCCCGGCACCGTGTGATGTCCGGCCCCGCCGCGTGGCGGGGCTCCCGCCTGCCCGAGGAGCTGCCATGCCGCCCGAGATCCTGCCCCGCCCTGCCGCCATCGGCGCGGCCGAATTCCGCGAGCGCCGCCGCCGCCTGATGGCCTCGCTGCCCGACGATGCCGCCGTGCTGCTGCCCGGCGCCGCGCTGGTGACCCGCTCCGGTGACAGCGAATACGCCTTCCGTCAGGACAGCGACTTCCATTACCTGACCGGTTTCCCCGAGCCCGATGCCCTGCTCCTGCTGCTGCCCGGGCGGGAAGATGGCGAGAGCGTGCTGTTCTGCCAGGATCGCGACCCCGAGATGGAGGCCTGGACCGGGCGCCGGCTGGGCGCGGAAGGCGCCGAGCGCGTGCATGGCCTCGACCAGGCCTTCGGCAATGCCGAGCGCGATGAAGCTCTCGCTGCGCTGCTCGACGGCCGCACCGCCCTCTACCTGCCGCTGGACGACAGCGAGGCGCTGCACCTGGCCGAGTCGATCCGCGCCGAGCTGCAGGCCGGCGCCCGTCGTGGGGCGCGGCCGCCGCTGGCCTTCGCCGACGTGTCCGCGCGCCTCCACGAGCAGCGCCTGGTCAAGAGTCCGGCGGAGCTGGCGCTGATGCGCCATGCCGGCGCGGTCAGCGCGAAGGCCCACTGCCGGGCGATGAGCGCCTGTGTCCCCGGCCTCACCGAGTACCAGCTGCAGGCCGAGCTCGAGCATGAGTTCCTGTGGCAGGGCGGCAGCGGCCCGGCCTACGCCAGCATCGTCGCTGGCGGTGCCAATGCCCGTGTGCTGCACTACATCGAGAACGCCGATGCGCTGCATGACGGCGATCTGGTGCTGATCGACGCCGGCGCCGAGTTCGACCTCTATGCCGGGGACATCACCCGTACCTTCCCGGTCGGCGGCCGCTTTGGCGAGGCGCAGCGCGCCCTCTACGAGGTGGTGCTCGGCGCCCAGCAGCGCGCCATCGAGGCGGTGCGCCCCGGCACCACCCTGACCGCGATCCACCGCGGCGTGGTGCGTGACCTCACCCAGGGGCTGATCGAGCTCGGCCTGCTCGACGGCGAGCTGGAGGCTTGCCTGGAGCACGAGGCCTGGCGGCGCTTCTATCTCCACGCCACCTCCCACTGGCTGGGCCTCGATGTCCACGATGTCGGCCAGTATCGCCAGGACGGCGAGCCGCGCCCGCTGGTGCCGGGCATGGTGCTGACCATCGAGCCGGGGCTCTACGTGCCCGAGGATGACGACATTCCCGTCGCCTATCGTGGCATCGGTATCCGCATCGAGGACGATGTGGCGGTGACCGAGGCCGGGCACGAGGTGCTGACCGCCGGCGTGCCCAAGCGGGTGGCCGATATTGAGGCGCTGATGGTCAAGAAATGATCGTTAGCGGACTTCATAGCATCCGTTTTACGTAACTTACATTATGAAATCTCGGTCGCGAACGGTGCCTCGGCCCCACACGCACAGCGCCGATAACGAGGGCCGTCAGGATGAGAGTCGTGAGTATGCGAGCCGTGATGACAGCCGTGAGGAACGCCATGAGGAAAGAGAGGAGCCGGCCATGAGCGATCTGGGCGGGGGCGAGGCCCCGCGGCAGGTGGATATCGCCATCGTTGGCGGCGGCCTGGTGGGGGCCAGCCTGGGCTGTGCCCTGGCGCCGCTGATCGAGCGGCTGGGGCTGACGGTGGCGGTGATCGAGGCCGCGCCCGTGACGGCGAATCTCGACGCGCCCTGGCAGCCGAGCTTCGATGCCCGGGCCAGCGCCATCGCCCAGGGCTCGGTGGCGCACTTCCGCACCCTGGGGCTGTGGGACGGCCTGGCCGAGCAGGCCTCGCCGATCCGCCGCATCCACGTCAGCGAGCAGGGCCGTCTGGGGGCGACCCGGCTGAACGCCGAGGAGCTCGGCAGCGAGGCCCTGGGGCAGGTGATTCCCAACGCCTGGCTGGGGCGCGTGCTGCATCGCCGCCTGGCCCAGCTGCCGCTGGACTGGCACTGCCCGGCCAGGGTCGAGGCGATCCGGCCCGTGGCCGGCGGCCACCGGCTGACGCTCTCCGACGGCGCCTGCCTGGAGGCGGGGCTGACGGTGCTGGCCGACGGCGGGCGCTCGGGCCTCAAGGAGCGCCTCGGCATCGAGAGCCGAGAGCGGCCCTACGATCAGGTCGCGCTGATCGCCGGCATCGAGGTCGACCGGCCCCACGATGGCTGGGCCTACGAGCGCTTCACTGGCGACGGCCCGATCGCCCTGCTGCCGCTCAAGGGCCAGGCCATGGAACTGGTCTGGACCCATGAGGCGGGCCAGGAGACCGATCGCCTGGCCCTCTCCGACGGCGACTTCCTGGCTCAGCTGCAGCGCGCCTTCGGCGACCGCGCCGGGCGCTTCCGCCGGGTCGGCAAGCGCCACGCCTATCCGCTGTCGCTGGTCACGGCCCGGGAGACCACCCGGCCCGGACTGGCGGTGATGGGCAACGCGGCCCACTCGCTGCATCCGGTGGCCGGCCAGGGTTTCAACCTGGCGCTGCGCGGGGTGATGGACCTGGTGGCCGCCATCGAGGCCGGCGCCGCGCGCGGCGATGCCGCCGGCAGCGCCGCCACCCTGGGCGACTTCGAGGCCCGCCGCGGCGGTGACCGCCACGACGTGATCCGCTTCAGCGACGGCCTGATCCGGCTGTTCGGGCTCGACAGCACACTGCTATCCCATGCCCGGGCCGCCGGCCTGGTGGGGCTCAACCTGATGGGCCCGCTGCGCCGCACCCTGGCCCGCCGGGCCATGGGGGTGGAACGATGACGGCGGCGCCCGTGAAGAAGGACGACTGCGTGAATGACGAGGCGAGCGGCATGCGCCGCGACGCGACGCCGGCCGGCGAGACGATCATCGTCGGCGGCGGCATGGTCGGCGCGACCCTGGCCTGCCTGCTGGGCGAAGCCGGGATAGCGGTGACGCTGGTGGATGCGCGCCCGGCGCCGCTGGACGCCGAGGCCGTGGGCCGCGGCCGGCCGGAGCGGCGGGTCAGCGCCCTGACGCCGGTCTCCCAGCGCCTGCTCGAGGGTCTGGGCGCCTGGGCGTGGATGCAGGGCCGGCGCGTGACGCCCTATCGCGGCATGCGCGTGTGGGACGCCGAGGGCACCGGCGAGGTGGCGTTCACCGCCGAGGAGGCCGGCCTGCCGGTGCTCGGCCATATCGTCGAGAACGACGTGGTGGTGGCGGCGCTGGAATCGCGGCTGGCGGGTCTGCCGACGGTGACCCGGCGCTTCGGGGCCAGGGTCACGGGCCTCGAGGACGGGCCGGCCGGCCGCACGCTGGTGCTGGACGGCGGCGAGCGCCTGAACGCCCCGCTGGTGGTGGCCGCCGACGGCGCCCGCTCGCCGCTGCGCGAGCTGGCCGGCATCGGTGTGACGGCGCGAGAGACCGGCCACTCGGCGTTGGTGACCACGGTGCGCACCGCCGAGCCCCACGGCGGCGTGGCGCGCCAGGCCTTCCTGGGCGATGGCCCGCTGGCCTTCCTGCCGCTGACGGTGGAGGGCGACGACCACTACTGCTCGATCGTCTGGTCGACCACGCCGGAGCACGCCGAGCGGCTCTGTGGCCTCTCTTCCGAGGCGCTCGGCCGAGCGCTGACCACGGCCTTCGACGGCCGGCTGGGCGAGGTGGAGGCGGTCGATGGTGCCCTGGCGGTGCCGCTGACCCAGCGCCACGCCGAACGCTATGTGCTGCCGGGACTGGCGCTGGTGGGCGATGCCGCCCACAGCATCCATCCGCTGGCCGGGCAAGGCGTGAACCTGGGGCTGATGGACGCTGCGGTGCTGGCAGAGGAGCTGCTGACGGCGCGTCGGCGCGGCGTGGGGCTGGGCAGCGAGGCCTGGCTGTCGCGCTATGCGCGGCGCCGCCGCGGCGACAATGCCGCCATGCTGAAGCTGATGGACGGCTTTCGGCTGCTGTTCGGGGCCCGCCATCCGGCGCTGACCCTGGTCCGTAACCTGGGCATGTCCGGCGTCGATCGCCTGTCGCCGCTCAAGCGGCTGCTGATGCAGCAGGCGGCCGGGCGACGGGGGCGGTTGCCGGCTTCGTGCCGTTGAGGACTCTTGATGAGTCGCTGAGGGCGCTTGTCCAGGCCGAGGGCTCTCGTCTGTCGCGGAGAGCCCTCGCCGCCTGCCGGGCGCGGCGTCAGCCGTCGCGGCCTTGGCCGGCGGCGGCGCCGCGCTCGCCCAGCACGTTGAGCGCCTTGAGCAGGTTGAGCGCCTCGCCGAGCTGGTAGTCGTCGCGCAGTCGCTCGCTCATCTCGCCACTCGTCTGGGCTTTGCCGTTGCCGGCCAGGTGGCCTTCCAGGTCGGCCTCGCGCACGCGCAGGCCGGTGTTCTCGGCGACCTCGAGGCGGCCGCGCACCACCTGCACGTCGGGTTCGATGCCCAGCGCCTGGATGGAGCGCCCGCTGGGCGTGAAGTAGCGGGCGGTGGTCAGCTTCAGCGCCTCGTCGTCGCCCAGCGGCATGATCTGCTGCACCGAGCCCTTGCCGAAGCTCTCGGTACCCATCAGCACGCCGCGGCGCTGGTCCTGCAGGGCGCCGGCGACGATCTCCGCCGCCGAGGCGCTGCCGCCGTTGATCAGCACCACCAGCGGCACGTCCGGCGCGGCGGTGTCGCGGTGAGCGGAGAAGCGCATGGCGCTGTCCGGCAGACGGCCCTCGGTGTAGACGACCAGGCCGTGGTCGAGGAAGGCGTCGGCCACGTCGACCGCCGCCTGCAGCACGCCGCCGGGGTTGTTGCGCAGGTCGAGCACCAGGCCCTGCAGCGGACCGTCCTCGCGCAGCGCGTCCAGGGCGTCGACGACCTGCTCGCCGGTGCGGGTCTGGAACTGGCTGATGCGCACGTAGCCGTAGCCCGGTGCCAGCATCTCCTGCTTGACGCTCTCGGTGCGGATCACCTCGCGCTCGACGCTGACCTCGCGCGGTGCGCTCTCGCCCTCGCGCATGATGGTCAGGCGGATCTCGGTGCCGGGGTCGCCGCGCATCAGGTCGACGGCCTCCTGCAGCGACATGCCCTCGGTGGGGGTGTCGTCGATGCGCAGGATGGCGTCCTGGGCCTGGAGGCCGGCGCGGGAGGCCGGGGTGTCGTCGATGGGCGTGATCACGGTGAGCTGGCCGTCGCGCTTGCCGACCTCGATGCCCACGCCGCCGAACTCGCCCTGGGTGGACTCGCGCAGGCTACGGTAGTCCTCGGCGTTCAGATAGGTGGAGTGCGGATCGAGTTCGTTGAGCATGCCGCGCATGGCGTTGTGTAGCAGGGTGGCGTCGTCGACTTCCTCGACGTAGGCCCGCTTGATGCGCTCGAACACCTCGGCGAAGGCCTGGATCTCGGCCACCGGCAGGTCGTCGTCCGCCGGCGAGGGGGCGGGAGCGGCCAGCGCAGGCAGCGGCAGAATCATCAGGGCGACCGGCAGCAGGGCCGCTTTCAGTTGCCGCAGCGGGGCGTTCGTCGAAGGCATGCGCGTTCTCGTGGCTGGTCGGAGATGTGGCTTCAGCATAGCGTGGCGCCGGACGCGATTGGAATAGCGTGGCGGCGGACGCTAATGAATAGCGGGTCTAGCGCCGGGCGATCCAGCGGCTGGGGTCGATGGGCTCGCCGTGGCGGCGCACCTCGAAGTAGAGCCCGGGGGACGATTGGCCGCCGGTGGCGCCCACCGTGCCGACGGTCTCGCCCTCGCTCACCGCTTCGCCGACGCCGACCGTGAAGCGCTGCAGGTGGGCGTGCAGGGTCATCACGCCGTCGCCGTGGTCGAGGATCAGCAGGTTGCCGAAGCCGCGCATCCAGTCGGCGAACACCACTCGGCCGGCGTGCACCGCCTCGACCGGCGTGCCCTCGGCGGCGCGGATCACCAGGCCGTTGCGGTGCACGCCGTCACCGCGGCCGAAGCGCGAGGTCACGCTGCCCTGAACCGGCCAGGGCAGATCGCCCTGGGTGGCGGCGATGTCGGTCGAGGGCGGCGGCTGCTGCAGGCGCGCCAGGCGTTCCTGCACCTGGTTCAGCACCCGCTCGGCGTGGGCGCGGTCTTGGGCCAGTTCGGACAGCCGCGCCTGTTCGCTGGCGAAGCGATCATTGAGCTTCGCCACCAGCTGTTCGCGCTCGTCGACCTGGCGGGCCAGCTCGGCGCCGCGCGCCTCGAGCTCGTCGGCGAGCCGGTCCAGCTGCGCGCTTCTTTCATCGAGCGCCCGGCGGTTGTCGGCCAGCGCCGCGTCCAGCCGCTCGAGCTGGTCGAGGCGCTGCTGGCGGGCGTCGGTCAGGCGGTTGAGATAGGTCTGCAGCCGGTCCAGCCGGGCCGGGTCGTCCTGATTGAGCAGCAGCTTGAGCTGCGGCGTCAGGCCCAGCCGGTAGAGGGCGTCGAGCTGCTCGCCGATGGCATCCAGCTGCTGCTGACGTTCGGCCTTGAGCGCGTCGCGCCGGGTCTCGAGCGCGTGGACCTGGTCGCGCAGGTCGCGCTTCTCGGCCTGGAGCTCGTCCAGGCGGCGGTGGGTCTCGGCCAGCGAGGTCTCGACCTCGCGCAGCGCCTCGTTGGCGTCGTCCCGGGCATCGCGGGTGGCAGAGAGGTCCTGTGTCGCCGCCTGGATGTGCTCGCCGATGGCGTCCAGGCGCTGCTGGGCCTGGCGCTCATCGACCCGGGCCGCCTGGGCGGTGTTCAGGGCGATGACAAGAGCGAGGCCCGGCAGCCATGGCCACCGGGCCGGGGTGCGCCGTCGGCTCACGCCTCGATCAGCACGCGGCCGGTCATTTCCTCGGGCACCGGCTGATCCATCAGCGTCAGCAGGGTCGGGGCGAGGTCGCACAGGCGGCCGTCCTGGGCCAGCTGCAGCGGACGCGGGCCGACGTAGATCAGCGGCACGTCGAAGGTGGTATGGGCGGTTTGGGCGGCGCCGGTCTCGGGGTGGACCATCTGCTCGGCGTTGCCGTGGTCGGCGGTGATCAGGCAGGCACCGCCGACCTTCTCGAGCGCCTCGACCACGCGGCCGACGCAGGCGTCGACGGCCTCGACGGCCTTGACCGCGGCGTCGAAGTCGCCGGTGTGGCCGACCATGTCGCCGTTGGCGTAGTTGCACACGATCAGGTCGTGGGCGCCGGACTCGATGGCCTCGACCAGGCGGTCGGTGACCTCCACGGCGCTCATCTCGGGCTTCTCGTCGTAGGTCTTCACGTCCTGGGGCGAGGGCACCAGCACGCGGGTCTCGCCCTCGTACTCGGCCTCGCGGCCGCCGGAAAAGAAGAAGGTGACGTGGGCGTACTTTTCGGTCTCGGCGATGCGCAGCTGGGTCAGGCCGCGCTTCTCCATCACCTCGCCCAGGGTGTTGTGCAGCTCTTCCGGCGGGAAGGCGGCCGGGGCCGGGATGTCGGCGGCGTACTGGGTCATGGTGACCAGGCTGCCGCCGGCCAGCCGCGGGCGGGCCCGGCGCTCGAAGCCGGCGAAGTCGTCCTCGACGAAGGCGCGGGTCAGCTCGCGGGCGCGGTCGGCGCGGAAGTTCATGAAGATGGCGGCGTCGCCGTCCTCCATGCGCACCGGGACGTCGCCGCTGAGGATGGCGGTGGCGGTGACGAATTCGTCGGTCTCGCCACGGTCGTAGGCCGCGTCCAGGCCGGCCTCGGCGCTCTGGGCAACGTGCTCGGCGGTGCCCTCGGTGGCCAGGCGATAGGCCTGCTCGACGCGATCCCAGCGGTTGTCGCGGTCCATGGCGAAGTAGCGGCCGATCAGCGAGGCCACGTAGCCGTTCTCGGCGCCGACCAGCTCGGCTAGCCGGGCGTTGGTGCGCTCGATGGAGGCGCGGGCGCTCTTCGGCGCGGTGTCGCGGCCGTCGAGGAAGGCGTGCACGTAGATGCGCCTGGCGCCGCGCTGGGCGGCCAGCTCGGCCATGGCCAGGATATGATCCTCGTGGCTGTGCACGCCGCCCGGCGACAGCAGGCCCAGCAGGTGCACGGCGCGGCCGGCCTCGGCGGCGGCGTCCAGCGGGGCGGTGAGGATGGCGTTGTCGGCCAGCGCGCCGTCCTCGACGGCCTTGGTGATGCGGGTGAAGTCCTGGTAGACGATGCGCCCGGCGCCGAGGTTCATGTGACCGACTTCCGAGTTGCCCATCTGGCCGTCCGGCAGCCCCACGTAGCGGCCGTCGGTATGCACCAGGGCGTGGGCACGCGTCTCCCACAGCCCGTCCATCACCGGCGTGTTGGCGGCCAGGATGGCGTTGTCGGTGGGATCCGGGTTGTAGCCGTAGCCGTCGAGAATGATCAGGGCCACCGGGCGGGGAGTCGGGGTCGATGAGTCGGTCATGCGTCGAAGCCTCTTGGTTGGGTCGTTGCCGCCTCGGCGCTACGGCCTTGGGCGGGGTCGCGACTTGCCTCTGCTTGCGGCATCATATCGCACGGCCCCGTCGGGCGTCATATCGCGCGCCCTCGGCGGTCCCACGGCATCATGTATACTGGGCGCCGCCGGCCCGGCCGGTTTCGTTCACCGCGTACCCGAAAAAGAGTCTTTCCGAATCATGATCGATCAGCTGTTCGAATTCGTGCAGAACCACCCGCTACTGGTCGCCGCCTTCGCGCTGGTGCTGGTCGCCTGGATCGCCTACGAGATCCGCAGCGGCGGGGCCAACGGTGTGACCACCAGCGAGGCCACTCAGCTGGTCAATCGCGAGGACGCCGTGGTGCTCGATATCCGCGACAAGAACGACTTCAAGGCGGGCCATATCGCCGGCGCGCGCAACATTCCGCAGAGCAGCCTCGACGGCCGCCTCAGCGAGCTCGAGAAGTTCAAGAGCAAGCCGATCATCGTGGCCTGCAAGCACGGCCAGACCGCCGGCGTGGCAATGGCCAAGCTGACCAAGGCCGGCTTCGAGCGCGTCTACAAGCTCAAGGGCGGCATGGCGCAGTGGCAGACCGATGGCCTGCCGCTGGTCAAGAAGTGATCACGCCCTCTTAATACTCCAACGACCAAAGGATTGCTTTCCATGGCGGAAGACAACAACCCGAACAGCGGCGCCAACGGCCAGGACAAGCCCCAGGTGCAGTTCGCCCTGCAGCGCATCTACGTCAAGGACATCTCCTTCGAGGCGCCGAACTCCCCGGCGGTGTTCCAGCAGCCGTTCAAGCCCAAGGTCGGCCTGGACCTGAACACCACGTACCAGAAGGTCGGCGAGGACCTCTATGAAGTGGTGATCAAGGTCACCGCCCAGGTGACTCACAGCGAGGAAGGCACCACCTCCTTCCTGGCCGAGCTCGAGCAGGCGGGCCTGTTCCGCATCGGCGGCATCGAGGGTTCCCAGCTCGACCACACCCTGGGCGCCTTCTGCCCGAACATGCTTTTCCCCTACGCGCGTGAGTGCATCGACAACCTGGTCAACCGTGGCGGCTTCCCGCCGCTGATGCTCTCGCCGGTCAACTTCGAGGCGATCTACGCCCAGAAGAAGCAGCGCGAGGCCCAGCAGCAGCAACAGGGCGAGCAGGCCGCGCAGTAAGCGCCTGCCCACAGCGATGCGCGCCGGGGCAAGGTGGCGCGAGGGGTTTTGACCATGGATGGTCAAAGTAGCGCCCAGGGATGGGTTCACAGCGCCCTCGCAACGCCTTGACCCGGAAAAGCGCATCGCATCGTACGAACCACCGCAGAGCCTCCCCTCCATGGCGATCAAGCCCCGTATCCATGTCGCCGCCGCGCTGACCGCCGGCGCCGACGTCGTCCTGCCGGAAGGCCCGGCGCGCCACGTGGCCCGGGTGCTGCGCCTGGGCGAGGGTGCGCCGCTGGTGCTGTTCGACGGCCACGGCAGCGAGGCCGAGGCGGTGCTGGTCGAGGCCGGCCGCAAGCGCGTGGTGGCCCGCATCGGGGCCGTTCATGAGGGTCGCGGCGAGTCGCCGCTGGCGGTGCACCTGGGTCAGGCGATCTCCAAGGGCGATCGTATGGACTACGCGATCCAGAAGGCCGTGGAGCTGGGCGTGGCCGAGATCACCCCGCTCTACACCGAGCACGGCGACGTGCGTCTCAAGGGCGAGCGCGAGGCCAGGAAGCTGGCCCACTGGCAGGCCGTGGCCGCCAGCGCCTGCGAGCAGTGCGGCCGCGCCACCGTGCCGCCGGTGCATCCGCCGGTCGGACTCGCCGACTGGCTGGCCGGCCGCGACGAGGCGCTGCGGCTGGTGCTGCATCCCGGCACCCCGGGCGCGCTGGAGCGCGAGGACGCCATCGCCCGCGCGGCGCTGCTGATCGGCCCCGAGGGCGGCCTCTCGGACGCCGAGATCGATGTCGCCACCGACGCCGACTTTGCCGCCCTGACCCTGGGGCCGCGCATCCTGCGCACCGAGACCGCCCCGGTGGTCGCCCTGACGCTGCTGCAGGATCGCTTCGGCGACCTCTGAGCCCCGTTCGCCCTGGCCCCTCGCGCCCGGCGCCTTTTCCCGCCGTCGGGCCACGCCCATAATGACGGCACACTCGCAGTGGAATCCCGATCATGTCCGACTCCCGCCGATCCGCCCCACGCGCGGCCCATTCCCGTCGTGAGCCCATGCGCCGCACCCGCGAGCCGCGAGCCAGCGTCGGCGAGGTCGCCTACCTGCCGGTGGTGAAGGTCAACGAGACCGGCGCCTTCCTCGACTGGGGCCACTCGCGGGACCTGCTGCTGCCCTTCGGCGAGCAGCGTTTCCGCCCCACGGTGGGGCGCCGGGTGCTGGTGATGATCCGCGAGGACGACCGCGAACGGCCCTTCGCCACCCAGCGTCTCGACCGCTACCTGTCCGATCACGCCGAGGGCCTGGCCGCCGGCAGCGCCGTGGCGCTGGTGATCGCCGATCAGACCGATCTCGGCTACAAGGCGGTGGTCGACGGCCGCTTCTGGGGCCTGCTCTACCACGACGACGTGACCCGGCCGCTGCGACGCGGCCAGCGCCTGGAGGGCCACGTGAAACGGGTCCGCGAGGACGGTCGCCTGGACCTGTCGCTGCTGCCGCCGGGCCCGGCGCGGCTCGACGTGGTCGGCGAGGCGGTGCTCAAGGCGCTGCGCGAAAGTGGCGGCTACCTGCCGCTCTCCGACGCCAGCCCGGCCGGCGAGATCAAGGCCCGGCTCGGGGTCAGCAAGAACGCCTTCAAGCAGGCCATCGGCCGGCTCTACAAGCAGCGTCGCATCACCATCGAGAGCGGCGGTATCCGCTTCGCGCCCGGCGGGGAGCAGGATTCTCACGGCGCCTCCTAGCGCAGCGCGCCGGGGGCAGGCCGTAAAGGAGGTCCTACGCCAAGGATGGCGTCGGTAGCGCCCAGGGATGGGTTTACAGCGCCTCCTTGGAGGCCTGACGACGGATCAGCGCTGCGCGCCACTGCTGCCCCCGATCGCCTTGGAGTCCATGGCGGCCCTGCGGCATACTGCCAGCCATCATTCCCCGCCGGGACCGCCCGGCGCAGACGAGTAGACCGATGAGCCAACGCCCCCTCAAGGTCGGCGTGGTGATGGATCCCATCGCCGACCTCAGCTTCAAGAAGGACACCAGCCTGGCCATGCTGTGGGCCGCCCAGGACCGCGGCTGGTCGCTGCACTACATGGAGCAGGAAGACCTGTTCCTGCGCGACGGTCGGGCTCACGCCCGGATGTGCGAGCTCGAGGTGTTCCGCGACGCCGAGCGCTGGTACACGCTGGGCGGGGCCGAGGCGCGCCCGCTGGCCGAGCTCGACGTGGTGCTGATGCGCAAGGATCCGCCGGTGGACGGCCACTTTCTTAACGCCGTGCACCTGCTGGGCTTCGCCGAGCGCGAGGGCGTGCTGGTGATGAACCCCACCCGAGCGCTGCTGGAGTGCAACGAGAAGCTGTTTGCCCAGCAGTTCCCGCAGTGCTGCGCGCCGACCCTGGTGTCCTGCCGCGAGACCGAGCTGCGCGCCTTCCACGCCGAGCACGGCGACGTCATCCTCAAGCCCCTCGATGGCATGGGGGGCAGCGGCATCTTCCACGTCCAGCCGGACGGCCGTAACCTGGGCGCGATCATCGAGACCCTCACCGAGCGCGGTAGTCGCCAGATCATGGCCCAGCGCTACCTGCCGGAGATCAAGGACGGCGACACCCGCATCCTGCTGGTCGACGGCGAGCCGGTCGAGTTCGGGCTGGCGCGGATTCCCAGCGCCGGCGAGACCCGCGGCAATCTGGCCGCCGGTGGCCAGGGCGTCAGCCGCGAGCTGACCGATCGCGACCGCTGGCTGATCGCTCAGGTGCAGCCGATGATCCGCGAGAAGGGCCTGATGTTCGTCGGCCTCGACGTGATCGGCGACTACATCACCGAGATCAATGTCACCAGCCCGACCTGCGTGCGCGAGATCGACGACCAGCGCGGCACCGACATTGCCGGCCAGCTGATGGACGCCGTCGCCGACCGCCTCGCCGCGCGCCGGGGCTGACCCGGGAGACGCCGCCGTGGCCGCCCCCGTCAACGATCCCATCCGCTATGCGCCGGTGACGCGCCCCTACCGCCACTGGCTGGCCTGGGGCGTGTCGCTGCTGCTGCACCTGGTGATCATCGGCGTGGTGGCCAGCCGCCAGTTTGCCCCGGCGCCGCCGGAGCGCACCAGCCTCGACGTGGTGCTGGTGACACGGCCCGCCGAGGCCCCGGTGGCGGCCGAGGCGCTGGCCGAGTCGGCCCAGCGCGCCGCCGGCGAGGCGGTCGAATCGCCGCCGGCGGAGTCTCACGCCGCACCGCGGGCCGAGTCGTCGACGCCGCCGGCGGAGGTCGACCAGGCGGTGGACCCGGCCACGCCGGCCGAGCCCGAGGCCCAGGCATCTCCCGAACCCGAGGCGCCCCCGGTGCCGGAGGCGCCGGCCATCGCCGAGCGACCGCAGCAGACGGCCAGCCCCGAGCCGCGCGAGAGTGCGCCCCGCTCGGCCGAGGCCACCGCCCCCGCGGCCGCCAGCGTGCCCTCGACCTCGGGCCGCGATCTGCTCGCCCAGGCCACCGCCAGCATCCGCGAGCAGGGGCTGTCCGCCGACTATGCCGGCGACGCCGCGGGGGCGGCGCGGCCGGCGGCCCAGCGGGCCGCCGAGGCCCGCTACATCGACGACTGGACGCACCGGGTCGAGGACTACGGCAACCGCGTCCATCCTGCGCCGCCGGAGCTGGACGGTCAGCTGCGCATCCGCGTGGTGATCGGCCGCGACGGTCAGGTCAGGCGGGCGGAAGTGATACAATCCTCGGGACATTCCGAACTCGATCAGGCGGCCCTGGACACCGTCCACGGCGCCGCGCCGTATCGCCCCTTCGATGCGGGCATGGGCGAGCTGGACAGCCTGTCCATCACCCGCATCTGGCGGTTCGGCGAAGGCAACGATTACGGCGTGCGCTAGGCACCGAACGACGGCGCGCGCAGACACATGGCAGCGCGCCCGATGCGCGCCGCCTTCCGCTGGGGAGCTCCATGCAAAGCTTGAAAAACCACTTCCTGATGGCGATGCCGCACCTGGAAGATCCCAATTTCGCCGGCACCCTCAGCTACCTTTGCGACCACGACGACAAGGGCACCATGGGCGTGATCGTCAATCATCCCATGGAGGAGCTGACCCTCGAGGCGCTGTTCGAGCAGCTCGAACTCGAATGCAGCGCCAGCCCGCACCTCAGTGCCCCCGTCTACTACGGCGGCCCAGTGCACAAGGACCGCGGCTTCATCCTCCACGAGGGTGACAGCCAGCAGTGGGACTCCAGCCTGCAGGTGACCGACGATATCGCCCTGACCACCTCCATGGACGTACTCGAGGCGCTGGCCGCCGGCCGCGGCCCGGAGAAGTTCCTGGTCTGTCTGGGCTGCGCCGGCTGGGAGTCCGGCCAGCTCGAGCAGGAGCTGATGGACAACACCTGGCTGACCGTCGAGGGGCGCGCCGACGTGCTCTTCGAGGTGCCGCCGGAGCAGCGCCTGGGCGCCAGTGCCAACCTGCTGGGCGTCGATCTGAACCTGATGACCCGCGAAGCGGGCCACAGCTGACATGTACGGAACGGCCTGCGCTCGCCCAGGCGGTGTTGCCCGGAGACTCGCCATGCTCATTGAACCCCGCGTCAACTCCGCTGGCTCGTCTCCGGGCGCCTTGCCTGGCCGTCGCTCGGCGCGTTCGCCGGTCGGGTGCCGCCTCGAGGAGACTTGCCGATGAGCGCCAGCGGCCAGCGCCTGATCCTGGGCTTCGATTTCGGCACCCGGCGCATCGGCGTGGCGGTGGGCAACGAGCTCACCGCCAGCGCCCGGGCCCTGGAGCCGCTGCCGGCGCGCGACGGCATCCCCGACTGGGATCGGATCGCGCGGCTGGTGGACGAGTGGCGGCCCGACCTGTTCGTGGTCGGCCTGCCGCTCAATATGGACGGCAGCGAGAGCGTGATGAGCACCCGCGCGCGCAAGTTCGGCAAGCGGCTGTACGGCCGCTACGGCGTGCCCTGCGAGATGGCCGACGAGCGCGGCTCGACCCGCGAGGCCAAGAGCATCGCCCGAGAGGCCGGGCATCGCGGCAACTACCGCGAGGACAGCGTCGACGGCCTGGCCGCGGTGCTGATTCTCGAAGGCTGGCTGGCCGACCGCGAAGGCCTGCCCCGCTAGGCCGCTCCCTCCTGCTGGCCTGAAGCGTCCAGCCCGCGGCGCGGCACGCCGAGGGCTTCCCGCACGTCGATGCCGGCGAACGTCTCGATGAAGAAGGCCAGCGTCGCCGGGCGGCGGAAGCACGCTTCGAAGCGCTCCATCGCCTCGCCCCGGCCGCGCTCCACCCGCGCCAGGTAGCGCCCGCCCTCGCGGCTGACGCGCACCACGGCCGGGCGGATGGCGTCTCGCCCTTGCATCGTCAGCTCCCGCTCGTGTTCCAGGCGCCCGCTCAGGGCCTCCCCGCCCTCGAGCTCGGCGGGTGTGGCCCACAGGTCCTGGTCGTGATCGCCGTAGCGGAACAGCAGCAGCGCCGGCGGCGCGGCGAAGATGCTGTAGGCCAGCAGCCAGGTGAGCTCGGTGCCGGAGGGCGAGCCCGCGACCAGTCGCCAGACGCTGACGGCGATGCCCAGTACCAGCACCCCGACGAAGGGTCGCCAGCTGCGGAAGCTCATGACCCGGCGGCCGCGCAGATAGCCCCAGAGTCCGGCCACGGTCACCGCGCCGATAGCCAGGTAAAGCAGCGCCAGCGTCGTGCCGCCGCCCATCACCACGGCGATCACGCCCACCGCCAGCAGCGCGGTATAGAAGATCGCCAGCAGCGCATAGGCCCGTTGCAGGTTCATCGGCACGCCCTCCCGTCGCTCGGTGGTGTTCCTGCCAGCTTAGGAGAATCCTGCCGATCGGGCCGCCCCGGCGCTATCTATTGGCCGTCAGGCATCGTCCACGCCGAGAGTCTTCGGCACGAACCAGCGCACGTCGCGCAGGTCCTTCTCGATCTGGTCCTCGACCTGCAGCAGGGTGGCGAAGATCGCCATGCGCACCGGGATGCCGTTGTCGGTCTGACGGAAGATCGCCAGGCGCGGGTCGCCGTTGAGGTCGACGTCCAGGTCGTTGGCGTCCGGGCGGCTGTCGCGCGGCAGCGGGTGCATGACGATGGCGTGGTCGTTGACGCGCCGGTCCATGAACGCCTTGTCCACCGTGTACTCCCGCGACAGGCTGAAGCCCTCGCTCATCTCGGCGGTGAAGCGCTCCTTCTGGATGCGCGTGGTGTAGACCACGTCGACGTCGGAGAAATCGCTGGCCAGGCTCTCGCGGGTCTCGATCCGATGGCCGCGGGAGGCGACCAGCTCGATCAGGTGCTGCGGCATCTCCAGACCCGGGGGCGAAACCAGCGTCAGGCGCATCGGCTCGTAGAGCGACAGCAGCTTGATCAGCGAGTGTACGGTGCGGCCGAACTTCAGGTCGCCGGTGAGCAGGATGTGAGCGCCGGCGAGGGCCTTGCCGCGCCGCGCGAACTCCTTGTCGATGGTGTAGAGATCGAGCAGCGCCTGGCTGGGGTGCTCGCCGGGGCCGTCGCCGCCGTTGATCACCGGCACGTTGGTGGCCTGGGCGAACTCGGCCACCGCGCCCTGTTCCGGGTGGCGCATCACGATGGCGTCGCAGTAGCCGCTCATCACCCGGCTGGTGTCATACAGCGACTCGCCCTTGGCCATGGACGAGAAGGTGAAGCCGGTGGTGTCGCAGACGCTGCCGCCGAGCCGGCAGAAGGCGGTGTGGAAGCTGACGCGGGTGCGGGTGCTGGCCTCGAAGAACAGGTTGCCGAGCACCGCGCCCTCCAGCACCCGGGTGACCTTGCGGCGTTGGGCGATCGGCTCCATGCGCGCCGCTACGCGCATCAGGTGATCGACAGCGTCTCGGGACAGGGAATCGACGGAGAGCAGGTGAGAACTCATGCGCGGGCCTCGGCTGGCGGTGGGGGTCGCGCGCTAGTGTACTCCGCGTGGCGCCTGGCTTCAGCCTTCCCGCGCCAGGATATCCTCGTCCGGCGCGGGCATCTGGGCGCACTCGTCGAAGACGCGCAGGGTACAGGTGCGGCATACCTCCGGATCCAGCGTGGGGACGATGCTGGCCAGCGCCGTCTCGGTGGACTCGAAGAAGCGCTCCTCGCCCAGCCGCGCCAGGTCGCCGCGGCGGCGCAGCTCGTCGATCACCGTGCCCTTGAGCGAGCTGATCATCAGGTCGCCGCCCTGGTCGCGCAGGCGCTCGGCCTCCTGCAGCAGTAGCTCGACGCCGGCGGTGTCGATGAAGTTGATGCCCTTGCCGACGATCAGCACCCGGGTACCCGGCGCGGCGCTGAACACCCGCAGCCGGCGCTGCACGTGGTCGATGGCGCCGAAGAACAGCGAGCCGTCGATGCGCAGCATCTTCAGCTGCGGGCACTGGGTCAGCTCGTAGCGATGGACGTTGCGCACGTGGCGGCGCGGATGGTCCTGGCGCGGTGCCACCTCCATCACGGTGGGGCGCGAGGTACGCTTCAGGTAGAGCACCAGCGACAGCAGCACGCCGATGTAGATGGCGAACTCCAGCGCCACCAGCAGGGTGGCGGCGACCGTGGCCGCCAGCACCATGGCCTCGTGGCGGCTGGCGCGCACCAGCTGCACGATGTGGTGGACGTCGATCAGGTTCCAGGCGATCAGCAGGATGCCGCCGGCCATGGCCGGCAGCGGCAGGTAGGCGGTGATGCCCGGGGCGAACAGCAGGATCAGCACCAGCAGCACGGCGGCGAACACCGAGGCCAGGGGAGTGCGCGCGCCGGCGTCGTAGTTGGCGCCGGAGCGGGTGAAGGACCCCGAGCTGGCGTAGCAGCTGAAGACACTGCCGACGATGTTGGACAGCCCCTGGCCGATGAATTCCTGGTTGCCGTCGATCACCTGGCGCGAGCGCAGGGCGATGGCGCGGGCGATCGATACCGCCTCGATCAGCCCCAGCAGGGCGATGGCGAAGGCGCCGGAGGTCAGGGTGCGCAGGCTGTCCGGCGACAGCTCGGGCAGCGTCAGCGGCGGCAGGGTGCCGGGCAGGGCGCCGACCAGCGCGACGCCGTGACTCGCGCCATCCATCAGCCAGCAGGCCAGGCTGCCGGCGGCCAGGCCCAGTAGCAGGTGCGGCGAGCGGCGATTGAGGCGCCGCGCCACCAGCGAGGTGATCAGCGAGATCAGGGCGATGGCCAGGGCGTAGAGATTGGTGTCCGGCAGCGCGCGGATCAGCCCGGCCAGCTCGACCAGGAAGCCCTGGCCGTCCACGTCGACGCCGAGCACGTGCTGCATCTGGCTGGTGGCGATCAGGATCGCCGCGCCGGTGGTGAAGCCGATCACCACCGTATGCGAGATGAAGCTGACCAGGCTGCCGAGGCGCAGTAGCCCCATGGCCAGCTGGATCACCCCGACCAGCAGGGTGACCGTGATCGCCGCGCCCAGATACTCCGCGGGCGACAGCGCGCCCAGGCCACCGACCACGCTGGCCAGCACGATGGAGAGCGCGGCGGTGGGCCCGGAGATCATGTGCCAGGAGCTGCCGAACAGCGCGGCCACGGTGGCGGCGACGATGGCCGTATAGAGGCCGACTTCCGGCGGCAGGCCGGCGATGAAGGCGTAGGCGACCCCCTGGGGCAGCACCAGGATGGCGCCGGTGAGGCCGGCCATCAGATCGGCGGAGAGCATCTTGCGATCGAGGTCCCGGCCCCAGCTCAGGAACGGCAGGTAACGCGAGAGTCGGGACGCCATGGAGGAACCTCGAGTGTCGAATGGAGGGGAGGCGCTAGCCTAGAAAAAAGTCGTTATCCTGAAAAACAAAATTTTTTGGCCTTCATGAACAGTAAAACCGAAGGTGATCGCCCTGGATACTCAACTGCTGCAAACCTTCCTCGAGGTGAGCCGCCTGCGCAACTTCGGCCGCGCCGCCGAGAGCCTCAGCGTCTCGCCTTCCACGGTCAGCGCCCGCATCCGCCAGCTCGAGGCGCACATGGGGCTGGCGCTGTTCAGCCGCGGCCATCATCGCATCGGCCTGACGCCGGCCGGGGAGCGCATGGAGCGCCACGCGCGCTTCCTGCTCGACGCCTGGGAGCGGGCCTATGAGGACACCGCGCTCAGCGAGCGCCATCAGCGGCGGCTGGTGGTGGCCGGCGTCGCCAGCCTGTGGGACATCTTCCTCCAAGCGTGGCTCACCGACATCTATCGCGCCTACCCGACGCTCGGCCTCCGCGCCGAGGAGAGCACCCCGCTGCGGGTGGTGGAGAAGCTCGAGCAGAACATGATCGACGTCGGCTTCCTCTACGATACCCCGCGCCTCCGCGAGGTGGGCGTCGAGGAGGTGGCCACCATCCCGCTGGTGATGGTGTCGAGCCGCCCCGGCCAGCGCGCCGAGCAGGCGGTGGGCGACGGCTACATCCGGGTCGAGTGGGGCACCGCCTTCGCCAGCGTCCATGAGGGCCATTTCCCCCAGCGTCTGCTGGCGCGGGGCCGGGTCAACAGCGGGCGCATCGCCCTGAACCTGCTGCTGACATGCGGTGGCGCCGCCTACCTGCCGCGGGACATCGTAGCGCCCCACTGCCGGGAGGAGCGGCTGTTCCCGGTCGAGGACGCGCCGCCGATCGAGCTCAAGGCCTACGTGGCCTATCGCCTCCACGGCGAGCATCGCGAGCTGATTCGGGAACTGCTTGGCAAGCTCAAGTGAGTGAGCGTTCATGTCGAAAAGAAGGGCGCCGCTGGCGCCCTTCTTCATGGGAGATGCAGGAAGGTGCGGCTGGCGTCCCAGCGGCCGGCGCTCAGCGCGCGTCCGGCTGTTCGCCGGGGGCGGCAAGCCGGAAGGCCTCGAGGGAGCGGGCATTGTCGGCGATGCGCCGGATGCGGGGGTAGGCCGAGAGGTCACACTCGAAGCGTTCGGCGTTGAACACCTGGGGCACCAGGCAGGCGTCGGCCAGGGTCGGGGCGTCGCCGTGGCAGAAGGCGCCGCTGCCGGCCTCGCGGCTGAGCATGGCCTCCAGCGCGGTGAAGCCCTCATGGACCCAGTGGCGATACCAGGCCAGCTTGGCGGCCTCGTCGACGCCGAGCTCGCCGGTCAGGTACTTGAGCACCCGCAGGTTGTTGAGCGGGTGCATCTCGCAGCCCACCAGCTGGGCCAGGGCGCGTACACGGGCGCGCTCGGCGGGTGTCTCGGGCAGCAGCGCCGGCTCGGGGTGGACCTCCTCCAGGTACTCGCAGATGGCCAGCGACTGGGTCAGCCGCCGGCCGTCGTCGGTGACCAGCGTCGGTACCAGGCCCTGGGGATTGTCGGCCAGATAGGCCTCATGGCGCTGCTCGCCGGCCACCAGGTCGACCGGGGCCTGGTCGTAGGCCAGGCCCTTGAGGTTGAGCACGATGCGCACCCGGTAGGCGGCGGACGAGCGGAAATAGCCCTGTAGCGTGGTCATGGCCGGCCTCCTCACTTCGCCTCGTGCTTCACGACCTTCTGGTCGATGGCGCCGAAGATGCTCTTGCCCTCGCGATCGAACATCTCGATGCGCACCCGGTCGCCGAAGCGCATGAAGGGCGTGCGGCTCTCGCCGTGGAGGATCTTCTCGACCATGCGCACCTCGGCCAGGCAGCTGTAGCCCACACCGCCGTCGGCGACCGGCTTGCCGGGGCCGCCGTCGGCATCGGGATTGGAGACGGTGCCCGAGCCGACCACCGCGCCGGCGCCCAGGTAGCGGGTGCGGGCGGCGTGGGCGACCAGCTCGGGGAAGCCGAAGATCATGTCCGGGCCGGCCTCGGGCTCGCCGAACTTCTCGCCGTTGAGGTGCACGGTCAGCGGCAGGTGGACACGGCCGTCCTGCCAAGCGTCGCCCAGCTCGTCCGGGGTCACGCAGATCGGCGAGAAGCTGGAGGCCGGCTTGGCCTGGAAGAAGCCGAAGCCCTTGGCCAGCTCGCCCGGGATCAGGCCACGCAGGCTGACGTCGTTGACCAGCATGATCAGCTTGATGTGGCCGGCGGCCTGCTCCGGCGTCACCGCCATCGGCACATCGTCGGTGATCACGGCGAGCTCGCCCTCGAAGTCGATGCCGTGGTCCTCGCTGACGGCCTCGATGTCCTCGGTGGGCGCCAGGAAGCTGTCGCCGCCGCCCTGGTACATCAGCGGGTCGGTCCAGAAGGTCTCGGGCATCTCGGCGTCGCGGGCGCGGCGCACCAGCTGCACGTGGTTGAGGTAGGCGGAGCCGTCGGCCCAGTGGTAGGTGCGCGGCAGCGGCGAGTGCAGGGCGGCGACGTCGAGGTCGAAGGCGCCCTCGGCGCGGCCGGCGTTGAGCGCCGCGTAGCGCTCCTCGAGGCGCGGGGCGAGATCGTCCCAGCGCTCGATTGCCTGCTGCAGGGTGGCGGCGATGTCGGTGGCGCGCACGGCGCGAGTCAGATCACGGGAGACGACGATCAGTTCGCCGTCGCGGCCGACGTTCAGGGTGGCGAGTTTCATGGTGGCGTTCCTGTTATTGAGGTCGTGTTGAATGCGTTGTCAGGGGAGTGGCGACGGTGGAACTCAGCGCTTGTTCGGATCGAAGTGCGAGGCCAGCCCCTGCCATACGTCGACGTAGTCGCGCTGGCGGAAGTCCGCCGCCAGCGCCGTCTCGGTAGGCTGGAAGACGTAGCGGCTCTCGAACATGAAGGCCAGGGTGTCGCCCTGGTACCGGGGCTCGAGCTCGGCTTGGGTGGCCTTGTCGAAGGTCTCGGCGTCGGGGCCGTGGGGCGACATGGCGTTGTGCAGGCTGGCGCCGCCGGGCAGGAAGCCCTCCGCCTTGGCGTCGTATTCGCCGTGGATCAGGCCCATGAACTCGCTCATCAGGTTGCGATGGAAGTAGGGCGGGCGGAAGGTGTTCTCGGCCACCATCCAGCGCGGCGGGAAGATCACGAAGTCGATGTTGGCGGTGCCGGCGGTGTCCGACGGCGAGGTCAGCACGGTGAAGATCGACGGGTCGGGATGGTCGAAGCTCACCGTGTTGACGGTGTTGAAGTTGGCCAGGTCGTACTTGTAGGGCGCGTAGTTGCCGTGCCAGGCCACCACGTCCAGCGGTGAGTGGTCTAGCCGGGTGCGCCAGAAGCGTCCGGAGAACTTGGCCACCAGCTCGATGTCGCCCTCGACCTCTTCAAAGGCGGCCACCGGGGCCAGGAAGTCGCGCGGGTTAGCCAGGCCATTGGCGCCGATCGGCCCCAGGCCCGGCAGCTCGAAGGGGCTGCCGTAGTTCTCACAGACGTAGCCACGGGCTTGGTCGCAGCCGCTGGCCAGACGTACCTGGAACTTGACCCCGCGCGGGATCACCGCGATCTCGCCGCCGCCGATCTCGAGCTCGCCGAACTCGGTGCGCAGCCGCAGGGCGCCGAGCTGGGGCACGATCAGCAGCTCGCCGTCGGCGTCGTAGAAGAAGCGCTCGGTCATGTCGCGGTTGCAGGCGTAGAGATGCACGCCGCAGCCGGTCTGGGCGGCGGCATCGCCGTTGACGGCGACGGTCAGCAGGCCGTCGAGGAAGTCGGTGGGCGCCTCGGGCATCGGCAGCGGGTCCCAGCGCATCTGGTTGGGGTCGGCGGCGGGGCGCGCCGGCGGCGCGGTGGCCACGCGTCCGGCGTCGAGCGGCTCGTAGGCGCTCTGGGCCACCGAGGGGCGGATGCGGTACAGCCAGCTGCGCAGGTTGTGCGAGCGCGGCGCGGTGAAGGCCGAGCCGGAGAGCTGCTCGGCGTAGAGGCCGTAGGGGCAGCGCTGGGGCGAGTTCTGGCCCTCGGGCAGCGCGCCCGGCAGCGCCTCGCTGGCGAAGTGGTTGCCAAAGCCCGGCTGATGGTCGAGCGGTGTTGTCATTGTGTTGCCCTCGCGGGAATATGGTTTCAGATGAAACTATACGGACAGGCTAGTCCCCATTGGTTTCATATGCAACCATCTCCCGACCTTGGTAGCACGCCCGACACCGCCCCGACGAGATGCCCATGACCCACGACGATGCCCCCGCCGAACGCTTCGACCTCGACCAGTTCCTGCCCTATCGCCTCAACAGCCTGGCCGACCGCATCAGCCAGGCGCTGGCGCGCCTCTATGAGACCCGCCACGACCTGACGGTGGCCCAGTGGCGGGTGCTGGCCTGGCTGCATCACAAGGAGGAGCTGACCGCCAAGGAGATTCGCGAGGCCACGCGCATGGACAAGGCGCGGGTCTCGCGGGCGGTGCAGGGGCTGGAGGCGCGGGCGCTGATCCGCCGTCGACCCGCGCCGGAGGATCAGCGCCGCCACGAGCTGCGGCTCACCGCGGCGGGCGAGGCGCTGCTGAAGGAGCTGATTCCCGAGGCGCGGGACTGGGAGGCGGCGCTGGTGGCGCCGCTGTCGATCGAGGAGTATCGCCAGCTGTTCGAGCTGATGGCTCGGCTCGAGACTCAGCTAGCGAAATTGGAATCCTAGGAAAAGGCGTCCGGCGCTGGCGCCGGGCGCCGATCAGGCGGGCAGTTCGTCGGCGGCGGGAATGCGGCCGCCTAGCCGGGCGGTGATTTCCTCGGCGGCCTCGCGGATCTGTGCGCCGAGCTCGGGCAGGCGCTCCTCGGGAATCCGCGCCTTGGGGCCGGAGACCGAGATGGCGGCCAGCGGGGTGCCCTGCTCGTCGTGGATGCAGGCGGCCACGCACTGCAGGCCGATGGCGTGTTCCTCGCGGTCGCAGGCGTAGCCCTGGCGGCGAATCTCGGCCAGGCTCTCGCGTAGCGTCACCGGGTCGTGGAGGGTGTTGACCGTCACCCGCGCCAGGCCGCGCTCGTCCAGCACCCGCTCCAGCTCGTCGTCGGGCAGCCAGGCCATCAGCGCCTTGCCGACGCCTGAGGCGTGCAGCGGCGCCCGGGAGCCCAGGCGGGTGATCATGCGCATCATCTGCGGCGATTCGGTCTGGGCCAGGAACACCGCGGTGCTGCCGTCGCGCACGCCGAGGTTGGCGGTCTCGCCGGTCTGGGCGGTCAGGCGGCGCAGGAAGGGCCGACTGGTGGCGACGAAGTCGCGGGCCTCGAGGAAGCTGTTGCCGATGCGGAAGGTCTTGACGTCGATCTTCCACAGCCCGAGCTCGTTGTCCTGGGTGATGAAGCCCTGGCTCTGCAGGGCCTGGAGCAGCCGGTGGGTGGTGGAGGGCGCGAGCTCGGCCTGCTCGGCGATCTCGGACAGCGCCAGGCCGCCGGGATTGCCCGCCAGGCGCTCCAGCAGGTTGAGTCCGCGCACCAGGGACTGGCTGTGGCCGCCGCTGCCCTTGCCGCTTGCCGGGCGTCCCGCCGTTCTGCGCTTGCCTTCACTCACTGCCTGATCTCCTGCTGCGACTGCTCGAGTAGTCGTTCAGCATACCGCGTCGGGCGAGAGCTGTCTTGCCAGCGGAAATGGTTTCCACCTTGCCGGCTTGAAGGGGCGGACGAGACGGCCGCCTCGGGCGAGGCGGCCGGGAGGGGAGCCGTTGGGCTGGCCGGAGCGGGATGGTCAGGCTCGTCGCGTGTCAGACGTCGTTGCGGAACACGCGGTCGCGGCCGGGCAGCACCAGGTTGAGCACGATGGCGCACAGCGCGCCGGGGATCAGTCCCGACTCGATGATCGCCTGGACGTTGTCGGAGAGCCCGGCGTAGAGGCCTTCCTGGGCCGGCAGGCCGATGGCCGCCGACAGCGAGACGCCGATGATCACCATGTTGCGGCGATTGAAGGGGATGTGGGACAGCATCTTGATGCCGGCGCTGGCGATCATGCCGAACATGATCAGCACCGCGCCGCCCAGCACCGCGTTGGGGATGCTCGAAATCAGCCCGCCCAGCTTGGGCAGCAGCCCCGCCAGCACCAGGAACACGCCGCCGATGGCCACCACGAAGCGGCTGACCACCCCGGTCAGCGCCACCATGCCGACGTTCTGGCTGAAGCTGATCTGCGGGAAGGCATTGAAGATGGCGGCGAACACGCTGGCCAGGCCGTCGGCCATCACCCCGCCGGAGAGCTCCTTGTGGGTCGGCTCGCGATCCATGCCGCCGGCGGTGGTGCCGACGATGTCACCGATCGATTCGGCGCAGGTCACGATGGCCAGCAACACCACCGGCACTATGGCGGCCAGGTGGAACTCCAGGCCGATGGTCAGCGGCATGGGCAGCGAGACCCAGTCGGCGGTGGCGATCTGGCCGAAGTCCACCAGGCCGAAGCCCATGGCCGTGACGTAGCCCACGATCAGGCCGACCAGCGGGGCGGTCTCGGACCAGATGCCGCGGCCGTACTGATGCAGACCCAGGGTCACCACCAGCACCAGCGCCGCCAGCAGCAGGTTGTGCAGGGCCCCGAAGTCCTCGGCGCCGAAGCCACCGCCGGCATAGGCGAAGCCCACCGGCATCAGCAGGGTACCGAGCATGACCACGAAGCTGCCGGTGACCACCGGTGGGAACAGGAAGCGGAACCAGGGCAGAAACAGCCCCACCAGGGCCATGGCGATGCCGCCGCACAGGGCGGCCCCCAGCGCCGCTGGCAGGCCCATGCCCACGGCGATCGGAATCAGCACCGGCACGAAGCCGAAGCTGGTGCCCATGACGATCGGCAGCCGGGCGCCGATCGGCCCCAGCCCCAGCGACTGCACCAGGGTGGCGATGCCGGCCACGAACATCGCCGCCTGGATCATGAAGGCGGTCTGGTCCTCGGGCAGGTCGGCGGCGCCGGCGATGATGATCGGTACGGTGACGTTGCCGACGAACATCGCCAGCACGTGTTGCAGTCCCAGCGGGATGGCCCGCCCGAGGGGCGGCATGGCGTTGACGTCATGAGTGCTGCGCACCTTGGGCGCTACTGCCTCGGTGGCGGTCTCGGGGGTCGACATGGTGGCTTTCTCCTGTTTGTCGTTGTTGGAAAACCGGGATGAAACCTTGGGTGTGTCCTGTCTATCGTCGTTCGCTAGGCCCTCAGCGCCCGGGCCGCGCGGTCGTGGCGGGCCAGCAGCTCGTCGAGGTCGACGCCCAGCGGCCGGCCCTCGTCCACCCGCCACTGCCCGGCGACCATCACCCGGTCGGCGAGGTGGGCGCCGCACAGCAGCAGCGCGGCGACGGGATTTTCGGCGCCGGAGAAGCGGGCCTCGTCGAGGCGGAACAGCGCCAGGTCGGCCTGCTGACCGGGCGCCAGGCCGCCGATGTCGTTGCGGCCCAGGCAGCCGGACGAGCCGCGGGTCGCCCAGCGGATCACGTCGTCGTGGCTGACTTCGCTCGGCGCGTAGCGCAGCCGGCCGAGCAGCAGCGCCTGGCGCATCTCCTCGGCGAGGTTGGAATGGTCGTTGGAGGCCGAGCCGTCCACTGCCAGGCCCACCGGGCAGCCGGCGGCCTCCAGCTCCAGGGTGCGGCACAGCCCCGAGCCCAGCACCATGTTCGACGACGGGCAGTGGGCGATGCCGGTGCCGGCGGCGCCGAGCCGGGCGATCTCGCCGTCGTCGAAGTGGATGCCGTGGGCCAGCCAGGTGCGCGACGAGAGCCAGCCGGTGGCCTCCAGATAGTCCAGCGGGCGCATCCCGAACAGCCGCTCGCAGTAGGCGGTCTCGTCCTCGGTCTCGGCCAGGTGGGTGTGCAGGCGCACGTCCTTCGCCTCGGCCAGCCGCGCGCTCTCCTGCATCAGCTCGCGGCTCACCGAGAACGGCGAGCAGGGCGCCAGGGCGATGGTGGTCATGGCGCCGTCGCCGCGCTGGTGATGGGCGTCGATCAGCCGCGCGCTCTCATCGAGGATGGTGCGCTCGTCCTGCACCACCGACTGCGGCGGCAGGCCGCCGTCGTCGCGGCCCACGCTCATCGAGCCGCGGGTCAGGGCGGCGCGCACGCCGAGCCGGTGGGCGGTCGCCACCTGGACGTCGATGGCGTTCGTCAGCGCGCCGGAGAACACGTAGTGATGGTCGGCCACGGTGGTGCAGCCGCTCATCAGCAGCTCGACCATGGCCAGCTCGCTGGCGACTTCCAGCTGGTCCTCGGTGAGGTGGGCCCAGACGTCGTAGAGCGTCGTCAGCCAGGGGAAAAGCTCCTTGTTCAGCGCCGGCGAATAGGCGCGGGTCAGGGTCTGGTAGAAGTGATGGTGGGTGTTCACCAGGCCGGGCAGCAGCACGTGCTGCGAGGCGTCGAAGCTGGCATCGATCGGCGTGGCGGGCGTGGCGCCCGCCGGCACGGCCTCGATGATGCGATCGTCGCGGATCACCACCCCGCCGGCGGCGGCGGGATCGCTGCAGGCGCGGGGGTGGCGGATCCACAGGGTCCGGGCATTGGCGGTCATGTTGTCCTCCCGAGGGTGCGGTGGACAACAAAGGGTTACCCAAGCGTCGCCAGACGCTGCCTGGCGCTGCGGTCTTGGTTCAGGTGCCTTTGTTGTTGTGTACGTTTCTTGTGTCGCAGACCGGAACAGTATTGTGTACAAACGCGGGTGCTGTCGAGCTCAATATCACGACGAAAGTCTAAGAAAGTCTAACGGGGCCGAGTGTTGTCGGCCGCTCAAAAAAACCGCCGCGTCGAGAACGCGGCGGTGGCGGGACAGAACGTATGACGCTCGGGCGCCGTGTCGGCTCAGTTCGCGTCGTCGGCGACCGACGGGGTCGAAGCCTTCATCTGCCTCGGATCGCGGCCCAGCGGATGCGGCTCGCCGCGCTCCTTCGCCAGGCGGATCTGCTTCTGGCGCTCGCGGGCGGCGGCGCGGGTCTTCTCCGGCAGCGAGTCGAAGCAGTGCGGGCAGCTGACGCCGGGCTCGTAGGTCTCGGCCCGCTGGTCTTCGGCGGAGATCGGCATGCGGCAGGCGTGGCACTGGTCGTACTCGCCCTCGCTGAGGTCGTGGCGCACGGTCACGCGGTTGTCGAACACGAAGCAGTCGCCGCGCCACATCGAATCTTCCTCGGGCACCTTCTCCAGATAGTTGAGAATGCCGCCCTTGAGGTGGAAGACCTCCTCGAAGCCCTCGTTGAGCATGAAGCTGGAGGCCTTCTCGCAGCGGATGCCACCGGTGCAGAACATCGCCACCTTCTTGTGACGGCTCGGGTCGTAGTGTTGCTTCACGTACTCCGGGAACTCGCGGAACGACTTGGTCTGCGGGTCGACGGCGCCCTCGAAGGAGCCGATGGCGACCTCGTAGTCGTTGCGGGTGTCGATCACCAGCACCTCGGGATCGTTGATCACCGCGTTCCACTCCTCTGGATCGACGTAGGTGCCGACGGTCTCGTTGGGGTCGACGCCGTCCACGCCCATGGTCACGATCTCGCGCTTGAGCTTGACCTTGGTGCGGTAGAACGGATGCTCGTCGCAGTAGGATTCCTTGTGATCGACGTCGGCCAGGCGCGGGTCGCGGGCCAGCCAGGCCAGCAGGGCGTCGATGCCCTCGCGGGTGCCGGACACGGTGCCGTTGATGCCTTCATGGGCCAGCAGCAGGGTGCCCTTCACGTCGTGCTCGAGCATGGCCTGGCGCAGGGGCTCGCGCAGGTCTTCGAAGTCGTCGAGGGTGACGAACTTGTACAGGGCGGCAACGACGATGCCCCCCGTGGTCTGAGGTGCGGTCATGGTGATCTCCTGGTTGTCGTCCTCGCAAAGGACGGACCGGGTTGGGGTGGCGGCATTCTACTCCGCCGCCGGTGCGTGCGCATCCCGGGCCCGGACGCGACGACCCCGGCGCGGGGCCGGGGTCGTCAGCGGGGCGGGACGGGCTTTCGGCGCGATCAGCCCTCGAAGCTGGTCTCGGAGTAGAGCACCCGTACGCGCTTGGTGTGGGCGACCTGGCTCAGCGCCTCCAGGGCCTTCTGACCGTAGTCCTTGTTGACGTCGATGACCACGTAGCCGATGCGCTCGTTGGTCTGCAGGAACTGGCCGAGGATGTTGATATCGTTCTCGGACAGCACCTTGTTGATCTCGGACATCACGCCCGGCACGTTGTCGTGGATGTGCAGCAGGCGATGCTTGCCCGGATGCGACGGCAGCGCCACCTCGGGGAAGTTGACCGAGGTGATGGTGGTGCCGTTGTCGGAATAGGTCACCAGCTTCTCGGCGACCTCGATGCCGATGTTCTCCTGGGCTTCCAGGGTGGAGCCGCCGATGTGCGGGGTGAGGATGACGTTGGCCATGCCGCGCAGCGGGCTGACGAACTCCTCGCTGTTGCCCTTGGGCTCGACCGGGAAGACGTCCACGGCGGCGCCGTTCAGGCGGCCGGCCTCGAGCGCCTCGGCCAGGGCCTCGATCACCACCACGCTGCCGCGGGAGGCGTTGATCAGGATGCTGCCCGGCTTCATCAGCGCGATCTGCTCCTCGCCGATCATCCAGCGGGTGGAGGGCAGGTCCGGCACGTGCAGGCTGACGATGTCGGCGCGGGCCAGCAGTTCCTCGAGGCTGCCCACCTGGCGGGCGTTGCCCATGCCGAGCTTGGTCACCACGTCGTAGTAGATGACGTCGAAGCCGAGCGACTCGGAGAGCACCGAGAGCTGGGCGCCGATGCTGCCGTAGCCGACGATGCCCAGCGTCTTGCCGCGGGCCTCGTGGGCGTTCTTGGCCGACTTCAGCCAGCCGCCCTGGTGGGCGCGGGTGCTCTTCTCGGGGATGCCGCGCAGCAGCATGATCGATTCGGCCAGCACCAGCTCGGCCACCGAGCGGGTGTTGGAGTAGGGCGCGTTGAATACCGGGATGCCGCGCACCAGGGCCGCGTCGAGGTCGACCTGGTTGGTGCCGATGCAGAAGCAGCCCACGGCCACCAGCTTCTCGGCGGCGTTGAACACGCGCTCGTTGAGCTGGGTGCGCGAGCGGAGGCCGATGAAGTGGACGTCGCGGATCTTCTCGATCAGCGTCTCCTCGTCCAGCGAGGTCGGCAGGTGCTCGATGTTGGTGTACCCGGCATTGAGGAAGTGGTCCACCGCGCTCTGGTGGATGCCCTCGAGCAGCAGAATCTTGATCTTGCTCTTGTCCAGGGACGTCTTGGCCATGGTCGAATCAACCCTTCTACGGTGCGCGCCGCATGCCGTTCAGGCGAGGGACGACGCCCTCGAAAAGGGCGGAGGCCTGAACCGGTGCCGGCTCGAAAATGAGGTGGCTCATGCTACCACAGCGCGGAAATCCCAGGATGAAAATGCTGCGTCGCCGACTTGAGCCGCATGCATGATGAGCCCCGCGGTGCGCGGCCCGAGCGCGCCGTTGGCCGGGGCAGACGACCCCCGGGGGGGAGCGTGTATACTGTCGCCCTCATGGGGGGAGCGACCAACGAGGAACGCCATGGCGGAAACGCATAGCCAATCTGAGGGTGAGGCCGCACCGACGGACTTCGCCGCGACCGTCGAGCGCCTGGAGGCGCTGGTGGAGTGGCTGGAATCCGGCGAGCTGACGCTCGAGGGCTCGCTCGAGGCCTTCGAGCAGGGCGTGCGCCTGACCCGCGAGGCCCAGCGCCGCCTCGACGAGGCCGAACTCAAGGTGCGCACCCTGACCGAAGGCGAGGGCGGCGGCATCGATCTGCAGCCCTTCGCCCCGCCAGCGGAGGACGATGGTGAACGCTGACAGCCTGGTGGCGCGACTGGCCGCCGATCGCGCGCGGGCCGATGCCCGCCTGGAGACGCTCTTCTCGCGCTCGACGGTCGCCGACGCGCGCCTCGAGGCGGCGATGCGCCACGGCGTGCTGGTCGGCGGCAAGCGGCTGCGGCCGGTGCTGGTGTATGCCGCCGGCCGCGCCCTGGGCGCGGCCGATGCCGAGCTGGACGCCCCGGCCGCGGCGCTGGAGCTGATCCACGCCTACTCGCTGGTCCACGACGACCTGCCGGCGATGGACGACGACGACCTGCGCCGCGGCCAGCCCACGGTGCATCGCGCCTATGACGAGGCCACGGCGATCCTCGCCGGCGACGCCCTGCAGGCGCTGGCCTTCGAGGTGCTGGCCGAGACCGCTCACCCGCGGCTGCCGGCGATGATCGCCACCCTGGCCCACGCCGCCGGCCGCGACGGCATGGTCGCCGGCCAGGCGCTGGACCTCGCCGCGGTGGGCGGCCACCCTGACGTCAGCGCGCTGGCCACCATGCATCGCCACAAGACCGGCGCGCTGATCCGCGCCGCGGTGCGCCTGGGTGGCCTGGTCGCGGTGGCCGAGAGCGACCCGCGGCTGGCCGCCCTGGAATGCTACGCCGAAGCCATCGGCCTGGCCTTCCAGGTGCACGACGACGTGCTCGACGTCACCGGCGACACCGCCACGCTGGGCAAGGCCTCCGGCGCCGACGCCGCCCGCGACAAGCCGACCTATCCGAGCTTGCTGGGCCTGGAGGGTGCGCGGGCCCGGGCCGTCGAGCTGGTCGAGGAGGGCGTGGCGGCGCTGGCGCCGCTGGGCGAGGCCGCCGCGCCCCTGGCCGAACTGGCCCGATACATGATCGAGCGTGACCACTGAGGCGGCCCCCGGCCGCCCTGACAGATAGAGTCTTCATGAAGCTGTTCGATGACATTCCGCGCGAGCGTCCGGCCACGCCGCTGCTCGACACCCTGGAAACGCCGGCCGCCCTGCGTGCCATGGACGATGCCCAGCTCGCCCAGGTGGCCGACGAACTGCGCGCCTACCTGCTCTACAGCGTGGGCGTCTCCGGCGGGCACTTCGGCGCCGGTCTTGGTGTCGTGGAGCTCACCGTGGCGCTGCATCACGCCCTGGAAACGCCCCACGATCGCCTGGTGTGGGACGTCGGCCACCAGGCCTATCCGCACAAGATCCTCACCGGGCGCCGCGAGGCCATGACCGGCATCCGCCAGTACGGCGGCCTGGCCGCCTTCCCGCGGCGCGCCGAGTCCGAGTACGACACCTTCGGCGTCGGCCACTCCAGCACCTCTATCTCCGCGGCGCTGGGCATGGCGCTGGCCGCCCGCACCCGCGGCGAGCACCGCCGCGCCTGCGCGGTGATCGGCGACGGCGCCCTGACCGCGGGCATGGCCTTCGAGGCCCTGGCCCACGCCGGTCACGTCGACGCCAACCTGCTGGTGGTGCTCAACGACAACGAGATGTCGATCTCCGAGAACGTCGGCGGCCTGGCCAGCTATCTGGCGCGCATCCTCGCCAGCAAGCCCTACACCAGCATGCGCGAGGGCGGCAAGAAGGTGCTCTCGCACCTGCCCGGCGCCCTGGAGCTGGCGCGGCGCACCGAGGAGCACATGAAGGGCATGGTCAGCCCGGCCACGCTGTTCGAGGAGATGGGCTTCAACTACATCGGCCCCATCGACGGCCACGACCTGCCGGCGCTGGTCCACACCCTGCGCAACATGCGTGACATGGACGGCCCGCAGTTCCTGCACGTGAAGACCCGCAAGGGGCGCGGCTTCCTGCCCGCCGAGGCCGACCCCATCGGCTACCACGCGATCACCAAGCTGGAGAAGGGCGAGCCGCAGAAGAAGGACACCCCGCCGCCGCTCGAGCCGACCCCCGCGCCCTCACCCAAGCCGAAGCCTAGAAAGTACTGCAACGTCTTCGGCGACTGGCTGTGCGACATGGCGGCGGCGGACGAGCGGCTGATCGGCATCACCCCGGCGATGCGCGAGGGATCGGACCTGATCCGCTTCTCCCAGGAATACCCGCAGCGCTACTTCGACGTGGCGATCGCCGAGCAGCACGCGGTGACGCTGGCCGCCGGCATGGCCTGCGAGGCCATGAAGCCGGTGGTGGCGATCTACTCCACCTTCCTGCAGCGCGGCTACGACCAGCTGATCCACGACGTGGCGGTGCAGGAGCTGGACGTGACCTTCGCCATCGACCGCGCCGGCCTGGTCGGCGAGGACGGCCCGACCCACCACGGCGCCATGGACCTGTCCTTCCTGCGCTGCGTGCCGGGCCTGGTGGTGCTGGCGCCGGCCGACGAGGCCGAGTGCCGGGCCATGCTCAGCGCCGCCTATCATCATGCCGGCCCCGCCGCGGTCCGCTATCCGCGCGGCACCGGCCCAGGCAGCGAGATTCCCGCGCACCTGGAGCCGCTGGCCATCGGCCAGGCCCAGACCCGGCGGCGCGCCGGCGGCGAGGAGCCTAAGGTCGCCCTGCTGGCCTTCGGCAGCCTCAACGGCCCGGCCGCCGAGGTGGCCGAGCGGCTCGACGCCACCCACCTGAACATGCGCTCGGTGAAGCCGCTGGACCGCGACGCGGTGCTGGCCGCCGCCGCCGAGCACGACCTGCTGGTGACCCTGGAAGAAAACGTGGTCGCCGGCGGCGCCGGCAGCGGCGTCAACGAGGCGCTGATGGCGGCGGGCCACCGCGGCGCGGTGCTCAACCTGGGCCTGCCCGACGCCTTCGTCGAACACGGCAAGCCCGCCGAGCTGCTGGCCGAGTGCGGCCTCGACGCCGACGGCATCGAGGCGGCGATCCGCCGCCGGCTGGCGGGCGAGGCCACCGAATCGGGAGAGACTCCATGAGAATGATGGTATTCATTGGCGCCCTGCTGGGCTTCCTGGTCGGCGGCCCCATCGGGCTGCTGGTCGGCGGCGGCCTGGGCTACTGGCTGGCGCGCCGCCTGCGCAAGAGCATGCTCGGCAAGCTGGCCGGGGTGCAGGCGCAGTTCCTCGAATCGACCTTCGCGGTCATGGGCTGCCTGTGCAAGGCCGACGGGCGGGTCTCCGAGGACGAGCTCGAGGCCTCGCGCACGCTATGGGATCGCCTGCGGCTCAACGAGCAGCAGCGCGCCAAGGCCCGGGCCGACTTCACCCGCGGCAAGAGCGCCGATTTCGACCTCGACGCCGAGCTGGCCAAGGTGCGCCAGATCGTCGGCGCCCAGCCGGCGCTGCGCCAGGTGTTCCTGCAGGTGCAGCTGGCGGCGATCGCCGCCGACGGCCAGCTGCACCCCGCCGAGCACGAGATGCTGATGCGGGTGATGCGCGGCCTTGGCTGCTCCGAGGCCGAGATCGCCCGCATCGAGGCGATGCTGCGCGGCGGCGGTGGCGCCGGCGCGGCGGCCGAGTCCGGCCCGTCCCTCGAAGAGGCCTACGGCGTGCTGGGGGTGTCGTCCGATGCCAGCGACGCCGAGATCAAGAAGGCCTATCGCCGGCTGATGAGCGAGAACCACCCCGACAAGCTCGCCGCCAAGGGCATGCCGGAGAGCATGCGCGAGGTGGCCAAGGAGCGTACCAGCGAGATCGGCAACGCCTACGAGCGCATCCGCAAGGCCCGCGCCGCCGCCTGATTGCGCCTGGTAGCATGCGCCAACGCAAAGAAGCCCTCGACCTCGGTCGGGGGCTTCTTGCGTTCGGGGCCGGCGCCGCTTCAGCTGCCGCGGTAGGTGGAGTAGCCGTAGGGGCTCAGCAGCAGCGGGATGTGGTAGTGCTGGGAGGCGTCGGTCACCTCGAAGGGCACCGGGATCTCGGGGAAGAAGGTCTTGGCGTCGTGGTCGGCGAACCAGTCGCCGGTCTCGAAGGTCACGCGATAGACGCCCGGCGTGAAGGGCCGGTCGTCGGGATAGAGCGCCGAGATGCGGCCCGACTCGGCGGTGGTGCCGGTGGCCAGGGTCTCCCAGCCGCTCTCGGTGCGCTTCTCGAGCTGGACCTCGACGCCCGACGACGGCTGGCCGGACTGGATATCGAGCACGTGCACGCTCAGCGGGTTGTCGGCGGCCAGAGCCGGGACGGCGGCACACAGGCCGAGGGTGGCGATCAGCGTTCGGGAAAGACGCATGGGAGAATCTCCTGTGGGGATGGAGACGCCAGCCTGACAGCGCCTCGCCGTCGCTTCCCTGACGCCTAGATGACGACTTTGTAATGGGCAGCCCGCGCGCGTCGGGCTAGCCTGTGGCGATATTTCACGAGGGCCCGACGCATGCGCATCCTGCTGGTGGAGGACGAGAGCAAGACCGCCGACTATCTGGCTCGGGGGCTGGGCGAGGCCGGCTATCGGATCGAGGTGGCCCGGGACGGGCTGGACGGCCGGCACCTGATCGAGGAGGCCGACTTCGACCTGATCATCCTCGACGTCATGCTGCCGGGCCTGGACGGCTGGGAGCTGCTGCGCCTGATCCGGCGCCGCAGCCAAGTGCCGGTGCTGTTCCTGACCGCACGGGACGCCGTGGAGTATCGGGTCAAGGGGCTGGAGCTGGGCGCCGACGACTACCTGGTCAAGCCGTTCTCCTTCGTCGAGCTGCTGGCCCGGGTGCGGACCCTGCTGCGCCGTGGCCCGCCCCGCGAGCGGGAGCGCTTCCGGGTGGCCGACCTGCACATGGACGTGCTGAAGCGGCGGGTGACGCGGGGCGAGACGCGGCTGTCGCTAACTAACCAGGAGTTCGCGCTGCTGCAGCTGCTGCTCGAGCGCGAGGGCGAGGTGCTGTCGCGGACCCTGATCGCCGCCGAGGTGTGGGGAATGAACTTCGACAGCGACACCAACGTGGTCGAGGTGGCCGTGCGGCGGCTGCGGGCCAAGGTGGACGATCCCTTTCCGCGCCGGCTGATCCACACCGAGCGCGGCATGGGCTACGTGCTGGAGGAGCGTCCCTGATGCGCGTGCCGGCCTCCCTGTCGCTGCGGCTGTCGCTGCTCTTCGCCCTGGTGATCCTGGTGCTGCTCGGCGGCCTCGGCGCCTATCTCTACCATGCCCTGGGAGAGCAGCTCACCTGGCGCGACGACCGGATGCTGCAGGGCCGCCTCGAGCGCATGGGGGCGCTGCTGGACGACGGCGAGAGCATCGCGGCGCTGCGCCGTCGGCCGCTGCTCTACGCCAACATGCTGGGCAACCGCGAGAGCCTGCTGTGGATACTCGACGCCCGCGGCGCGCCGCTGATCGAGGTCAATCCGCCGGGCCTGCCGGTGCCCGTGCTGCCGCCGGCACCGGAGGGGCGGCTCGGCGAGCATCCCGCCGTCGCATCGACGCGGCTGGCCTGGCGCAGCGTCGAGCATGACGGGCGGCGTTTGACCCTGGTGGCCGGCAAGACCCTCGACGAGCGCGAACGCATGCTGGCCGCCTATCGGCTGCGGCTGTGGCTGGCCATGGGGGCCGGCGCGGTGCTGGCCCTGGCACTGGGCTGGGGCGTCGCCCGGCGCGGGCTGCGCCCGGTCAGGCGGCTGGCCCGCCGGGCGCGCACCATCGACGTGGCGCATCTGCATCGGCGGCTGGAGGCCAGCGACGAGACGGCGGAGCTGCGCGAGCTGAGCCGCGCACTCAACCAGATGCTGGCGCGCCTGGAGGAGGGCTTCGCCCAGCTGTCGCGCTTTTCGGAGGATCTGGCCCACGAGATGCGCACGCCGCTGGGCAACCTGCTGGGGGCGACCCAGCAGGCCCTGCAGCGGGAGCGCGTGCCGGAGGAGTACCGCCAGCTGCTGGGCTCCCACGTCGAGGAATACGAGCGGCTGTCGCGCATGATCGAGACCATGCTGTTCCTGGCGCGCACCGAGCAGCCGGCGCGGACGCTGCCGCGCGAGACGATCGACCTGCGGTCGTTCGTCGAGCCGCTGTGCGACTACTTCGAGGGCATGGCCGAGGACGATGGGCGAGCGCTGATCAACGACACGGCGGGGCGGGTGACGGCCAATCCCGACCTGCTGCGGCGGGCGCTCGCCAACCTCATCGACAACGCGCTGCGTCATGGCGACGGCGGCACCGAGATCCGCCTGGTATCGCCGTCGGAGGCGGGATGGCGGCGCATCGGCGTGATCAGCCACGGGGCGCCGATTCCCGGCGCGGAGCGGGAGCGGCTCTTCGAGCGCTTCTATCGCGGCGATCCGTCGCGTTCTCGGCCGGCGGGCACCGGCGGCCTGGGGCTGGCCATCGTGCGTTCCGTGGCGCAGCTGCACGGCGGGACGGCGTGGTGCGAAAGCGACGCGGCCGCTACCGTCTTCTGGCTGCGTCTGCCGGCGGACGGCGGTGGTGGCCGCGCTGCTGCCTGATCCGTGCCTGGCGGCATGCGCCAACGTAAAGAAGCCCCCGACCTCGGTCGGGGGCTTCCTGCATGGGGACGCCGGGATGCGGTCGCGATAAGGCGAGCGGCGGGCTGCCGGGGCGGGGTTCCTTCCTCAGCCCTGAGTGGCCTGGCGGGCCAGTTCGTCGGCATAGTCGCTGGCGGCGATGCGGGTCTGCTGCTGGGCGTTCAGCCGCAGGCGTGCCTGGGCCATGGCCTCGCTGGCGCCCCAGGTGGCGACGACGTCTTCCTGGCTGGCGTCCTGCGCTGCGGCGCTCTGCGCGGTCGCGGTGGACAACGGCTCCTGGTTGAGCAGCAGGGCGCGCTCGGCGGCGTTGTCGGCCTGGGCGGCGAGGGGCAGGGCGGCGAGCAGCAGGCTGGCGGCGATCATCTTGGTCTTCATGAGGTGTCTCCTCTCGGTCATTCGGTGCGTGGCGAAGGCGTCTGATGTGTCCTGCGCCTTTCGATGTGGAGAATAATAGTAGCACGCTAAATGTAAACAAAGTCACAGTTAGTTATAGCGCCGATAAAGTCGGCCTATCTCAATGTCGGCGAGAGAAAATGTCAGCGAGAGAACGCGGGCGAATCGGGGGAAAGGGGCCGGCAGGAAGACGCTCAGCCTGAGTAGGGCAGCACGTCGGTGATCACGGCGGCGTAGTGGCAGGCGCTGCCACCCATCACGCACAGGTGCCAGGCCGCATGGTTGAAGGGAATTGCCTGGACCATGAAGAACACCAGGCCCAGCGAGTAGGTCAGGCCGCCGGCGACCAGCAGCGTGAGACCGGTAGGCGTGAAGACGCTCGAGAATTCGCCGGCCGCGAGCACGATCAGCCAGCCCATCAGCAGATAGTTGCCCAGGTGCAGGCCGCCCAGTGCGAAGGGGCGGGCCAGCTTCAGCGCGATGCCGGCCACGGCCAGGGTCCAGATCACCGCCAGCAGCGGTTCGCCCAGGGAGTCGCGCAGGTTGACCATCAGGAAGGGCGTATAGGTGCCGGCGATCAGGGCGTAGATCGCGCAGTGATCGAGCATCCGGAAGGCGCGCTTGAGGCCGGGATGGCGCGTGCCGTGGTAGAGGGTGGAGGCGGTGTAGAGCAGCACCAGGGTGGTGCCGTAGAGCGAGACGGCGGTGAGCTTGCCGGGGCCGTCGCGGCTGCCCAGCGCGATCAGCGCCACCAGCCCGACCACGCTCAGCAGCGCCCCCACGCCGTGGCTGACGCTGTGCAGCAGCTCCTCGAGGAGCGAATAGCCGGGATCGTCGCGGGGCGAGGGTCTGGGCATGAAGGGTTCCTCCGTTTGTCCTTCGACGGCGGCGTCGAAGCGGAGGTTCCCGTCAGGGCCGGGCGGTGAGGATCAGGATTTGCGTTCTATATCCACGTCGCCGGCCTGGGTGAAGTCGCCCAGTGCCATCATGTGGCCGAGCTTGCCGGCCTTGGTGGAGAGGTAATGCTCGTTGTGCGGGTTGAGGCCGGTGGTCAGGCCCACCCGCTCGCTGACCTCGACGCCGACCTGGGTCAGGGCGTCGACCTTGCGCGGATTGTTGGTCATCAGCTTGAGCGCGCCGATGCCCAGATGGTCGAGCATCGGCAGGCAGAGGTCGTAGCGGCGCAGGTCGGCGGCGAAGCCGAGCTGCTCGTTGGCCTCCACGGTATCGGCGCCCTGGTCCTGCAGGTGATAGGCACGGATCTTGTTGAGCAGGCCGATGCCGCGGCCCTCCTGGCGCAGGTAGAGCAGCACGCCGCGGCCCTCGGCGGCGATGCGCTTGAGCGCTTCCTGCAGCTGGTAGCCGCAGTCGCAGCGCATCGAGAACAGGGCGTCGCCGGTCAGGCATTCGGAGTGCACGCGGCCCAGCACCGGCGCGCCGTCGTCGACCTGGCCCAGGGTCAGGGCGATGTGATCCTTGCCGGTAGCCTCGTCCTCGAAGCCGTGCATGGTGAAGGTGGCCCAGGGAGTGGGCAGCCGGGAGGCGGCGATGTAGCGAATCGTCACGATGTACCTCGATGCATGACCATGGCGTGGCCGATGGATATGGCCGCATTCTATCAGGACGATGCGGGCCTCACGAGCAGCCCGTGCGGTGCCGATGGGTTACAATGTGGCCCACATTTCCCGTGGACGAGCGCCCGCATGGAACTCAAGAACGATCGCCTTCTGCGCGCCCTGGCGCGGCAGCCCGTGGACCGCACCCCGGTGTGGATGATGCGCCAGGCCGGGCGCTACCTGCCGGAATACCGCGAGGTGCGCGCCCAGGCCGGCAGCTTCATGGACCTGTGTCGCGACCGCGATCGCGCCTGCGAGGTCACCCTGCAGCCGCTGGAGCGCTACCCGCTGGATGCCGCCATCCTGTTCTCGGACATCCTCACCATCCCCGACGCCATGGGCCTGGGGCTGTACTTCGAGACCGGCGAGGGGCCCAAGTTCCGCAAGCCGGTGCGCACCGCCGAGGCGGTCGATGCCCTCAGCGTGCCCGACGCCGAGCGCGACCTCGACTACGTGATGAACGCCGTCTCGACCATTCGCCGCGAGCTTAACGGCCGGGTGCCGCTGATCGGCTTCTCCGGCAGCCCCTGGACGCTGGCCACCTACATGGTCGAGGGCGCCTCGAGCAAGGACTTCCGCCACGTCAAGGCGATGCTCTACGATACGCCGGACACCATGCACCGGCTGCTCGACACCCTGGCCCATGCGGTCACCGACTATCTCAACGCCCAGATCCGCGCCGGTGCTCAGGTGGTGCAGATCTTCGACACCTGGGGCGGGGCGCTCTCGACGCCGGCCTACCTGGAGTTCTCGCTGCGCTACATGGAGCAGATCGTCGCCGGGCTGATCCGCGAGCACGAGGGCCGCCGGGTGCCGGTGATCCTGTTCACCAAGAACGGCGGCCAGTGGCTCGAGGAGATGTCGGCCTCCGGCGCCGATGCCCTGGGACTGGACTGGAGCACCGAGCTCTCCGACGCCCGGGCGCGGGTCGGCCATCGCGTCGCGCTGCAGGGCAATCTGGACCCGAACGTGCTGTTCTCGCGGCCGTCGGCGATCCGCGCCGAGGTGGCGCGCATCCTCGACAGCTACGGCGAGGGCGCCGGCCACGTGTTCAACCTCGGTCACGGCATCAGCCAGTTCACCGACCCGGACCACGTCACCGCTTTCCTCGAGGCGCTGCACGAGCTGAGCCCGGCCTATCATCGGCGCATCGCCCATGACTGAGCCGGCTCGGCTCACTGACCTGCTGCGGCGCTGGCACGATCGGCGCCGCCTGTGGGCCGCGCTGGCCCTGGCCGCGGCGCTGACGGTGGCCTGGGGCAGCCTGATGCCGGGCGACGAGCTACCCGAGTCGCTGCCCTGGGACAAGCTCAACCACTTCCTCGGCTACGCCGCCATCGCCGGGCTGAGCGGGCTGGCCGGGCTGCGTCTGCCGCTGGCCTTCGTCGCGGCCGCGCTGTTTGGCGTGGCGATCGAGTTCGCCCAGATCGCGGTGCCCGGCCGCTTCGGCGGCGATCCCGCCGACATCCTGGCCAACGCTCTGGGCGCGGGCTGTGCGGTGCTGGCGCTCCACGGGCTGCGGCGGGGCTTTCTTCGCTAGCCGTCCTGGGCTATCTTGCGCCCGCCGCCGCGCCGGCGGCCCGATTTTCCCAGGCGTCACCACTATCCCCCTTCCCTTATTTCACTGTCACCCTGAGGGTCCCCGATGATCACCTCTCTCGATTCTGGCTGGTTCACCGAAGTCTTCGACAGCCACGGCAGCGCCTTCTCGCTCAAGGTGTCCGAGAAGCTGCACGAGGTGCAGAGCCCCTATCAGCACCTCGAGGTCTACGCCACCGAGACCTTCGGCAACCTGCTGGTGCTCGACGGCTGCGTGATGCTGACCGACCGTGACAACTTCCTCTATCACGAGATGATCGCCCACCCGGCGCTGTTCACCCACGCCGATCCCAAGCGGGTGGTGATCATCGGCGGCGGCGACTGCGGCACCCTGCGCGAGGTGCTGCGCCATCCCGGCGTCGAGAAGGTCACCCAGATCGATATCGACGAGGAAGTGACCAAGGCCTCCGAGCGCTTCTTCCCGGCGCTCGTCGAGTCCAACGACGACCCGCGCGCCGAGCTGCGCTTCGACGACGGAGTGAAGTGGATCGAGGAAGCGGACGACGACAGCATCGACGTGCTGATCATCGACTCCACCGACCCGGTGGGCCCGGCCGAGGGTCTGTTCAAGACCGACTTCCTGCGCCGCTGCCACCGCGTGCTGCGCCCCGGCGGCGTGCTGGTGCAGCAGAGCGAGTCGCCGCTCTATCACAGCGGCTCGATCATCCGCGAGCTGCGCCATGACATGCGCGAGGCCGGCTTCGACAGCGTGGCCACGCTGCCCTTCCCGCAGCCGGTCTATCCCTCCGGCTGGTGGAGCGTGACCCTGGCCGGCAAGGCGACCGACGTGGCCACCTTCCGCGAGGTGGAGGCCGCGGCCAGCGAGATGCCGCTCGACTACTACACCGTCGAGGCCCATCGCGGCGCCCTGGCACTGCCGCCCTTCATGCGGCGGCTGTTGAACGACTGACGCTGGCGTGCAGCGCTCATAGCAAAGAACCCCGGCCAAGGCCGGGGTTCGTCGTTTCAGGCGGGGTGCCCGCTGCGCGGCAGGCAGTATCTACAGCCGCGGCTCGTTGGCCGGAGCCGGCTCCGCGTGGCCGCCGGCCAGGTCGAGACTCGGCTCGTCGTGACGGCGCTGAGGCGGCGCCTGGCGGGCCACCCGGGCCGGGCTCAGCACCGCGTCCTCGGCGTCGACCTCGCGGGCGCCGGGGACCCTGGCGTGCTCCTGGTCGTGGACCGCGGGGCGACGCTCGATCGAGCGGGTGACCACCGAACCGGCGGGGAAGCCGGCGCGCTGGGCGGCCAGGTGATGGGGCAGCAGCCACAGCTCGGCCAGCAGGCGCAGGGCGACCATGGCCAGCAGCGTCGCGCCGCCGCCCAGGGCCAGCGTCGGCCAGGCCGAGCGCCAGTCGGTCTCGGCCAGCCAGGGCGTGTGCGGGGCCAGCCACAGGCCGCCGGCCGCCAGCAGGCCGAGCTGCAGCACGGCGTGGCAGAACAGCAGGGTGCGACGCGGCAGGGGATGCCGCGGGAACAGGAAATGGCGCATATCGAGTCCTCCGGGATGCCGGGCAGTCTTGCCGGCGCTCCGTGCCGGCGAGGGCGGCATCCTACCCCAGCCGGCGGCCGCGCGGCAGTGTCCGCGGATGCCGACGCCCAGGAGCCTGTCGAGCTCCTGGTGTCGCCGTTTGACGCTGAACGGCGTCTTGCCAATGCTGTGAGGGACGGGCGGAAAGCCGCTTTCCGCTCTCTCACGCCGAGATTCACGCTGAGACAAGGAGCGACGATGACGACCTATATCGTGGTGGCCGATGCCGCCAGGGCGCGGGTGTTCACCCGCGATGCCCTAAAGCTCGAAGAGAAGGACAGCCTGGTGCACGCCGAGGGGCGCCTGCACGAGGGCGATCTGGTGACCGACCGCGAAGGCGACGTGCACGAATCGTCCGCCACCGCCGCCCGCTCCGCCGGCGGCGAGAGCACCGCCACCGACCATCACGAGACCCTGTTCGCCCGCGAGGTGGCCGATCGACTCTACCGGGCGCGAGTCGAGAACACGCTGGAGAAGCTGATCCTGGTGGCGCCGCCGCGCTTCCTCGGGCTGCTGCGCGACAAGCTCGACGGTCCCACCGCCAAGATGGTCATTCATTCCCTGGCCAAGGACCTGACCAAGGCCAGCCTCGAGGACATTCGCGAGGCGGTGAGCGACCTGCGCTGAGCGCGCGGCGACATCGACGGTGATTTTCCGCCCGGGGGCGTCAAGTCCCCGGGCGGTTTGCCGATAGGGCGGGGAACGGTGCGCCACGCGCCGCTATCGCACTTCCTTGTCCCGAATCGCGAGAACTCCCCATGATACTCCCTGTTCCGTCGAGCGGGGCGGCCCGACCGCCCCGCCGAACCCTGCCGGCTGCCCGGCTCGCCGATGTCTCCCAGCCCGTTCGCCTGGAGGCCGGCCATGCGTTTTAAGTCCCTGCGTACCCACGTCGCCCTGCTGGTGGGGCTGTGCATCCTGCTGGTGGCGGCAGTGCTGGTCGGCTATGCCACCGTGTCCGCCTCGCGCTCCGAGGCGCTGGTGGCCGAGCAGACCGGCGAGCTGCTCCAGGACAACGCCGAGCAGCGCCTCGAGGCGCTGGCCGATGCCCGCATCCAGGAGATCCAGCGCCACTTCGAAGGCGCCCTGGCGGTGGCCCAGGGCCTGGCCACGACCAACGCCCTTATGGGCCAGCAGGACGACCAGGGCCGGCCGCGGCTGACCCTGGGGCGCCGCGAGCTCTCCAACCTGACCCGCGAGGCCGTGGTCGAGCACCCGGACCTGCTGGACGCCTTCATCGGCTGGGAGCCGGACGCCTTCGGGCCCGACGCCTACTTCGCCGATATCGCCGACGGCGGCTATGGCGACGACGGCCGCTTCATGCCCTGGTGGTATCGCACCGCCGACGGCGACATCGAGGTGCTGGCGCTGGGCGACGGCATGGAGAGCGAGGCGCTCGACGAGCTGGGCATCCGCGAGGGCGAGTACTACCTGTGCCCCAAGGAGACCGGCCGCACCTGCATCATCGACCCGCACTATTACGACTACGACGGCGAGCGCAAGCTGGTCACCTCCTTCAACGTGCCGATCCGGGTCGACGGCGAGTTCCGCGGCGTGGCCGGCGTGGACTTCGACGTAGCCTTCCTGCAGGGCATGCTCGCCGAGGCCAATCAGGGCCTCTACGACGGCGTGGGCCAGATGGCGCTGGTCGCCTCCCGCGGCGTGCTGGCCGCGGCCACCGAGGACAATGCCGCGCTGGGCCAGCCGGCGGCCGAGACCCTGGACGCGACGATGGCGGAGCCGCTGGCGACCGCCCGCGACGGCGAGACGATCTATCGCTTCGACGAGGACGCCGGGCGCTTCGAGATCTACCGGCCCTTCACCATCGGCGACACCGTCGAGCCCTGGGTGCTGGCGATCCGCCTGCCCGAGAGCGCCGTGCTGGCCGGGCTGCACCGCCTCGAAGGGCAGCTTGCCGACCAGCGCCAGGCCGACTTCTGGGGCATGACCCTGGTCGGCCTGATCGTGGCCGGGCTGGGCCTGCTGGCGAGCTGGCTGCTGGGCAGCAGCATCGCCCGCCCGCTCCGCCACCTGGCCGATCGCATGCGCGATATCGCCTCCGGCGACGGCGACCTGACCCGCCGCCTGCCGATCCGCGGCCGCGACGAGAAGGCCGAGCTGGCGCGCCAGTTCAACGCCTTCGCCGACAAGGTCAACGACGTGCTGCTCGACGTGCGCGACAGCAGCGAATCCGTCAACGTGGCGGCCACCGAGATCGCCCAGGGCGGCCAGGACCTGTCGCGGCGCACCGAGAACGCCGCTTCCAGCCTGCAGCAGACCTCGGCCTCGATGGAGGAGATCACCGGCACCGTCGAGCAGACCGCCGAGTCGGCGCAGCAGGCCAGCGGCCTGGCCAGCTCGGCCAGTGAGGTCGCCCGCCGCGGCGGCGAGGCCATGGGCCAGGTGCGCGAGACCATGCAGGGCATCACCGAGTCGTCGCGCCAGATCGCCGAGATCGTGGCGATGATGGACAGCATCGCCTTCCAGACCAATCTGCTGGCGCTCAACGCCTCGGTGGAGGCGGCCCGGGCCGGCGAGCAGGGCCGCGGCTTCGCCGTGGTAGCCGGCGAGGTGCGCCAGCTGGCCAGCCGCAGTGCCGAATCCGCCAAGCAGATCCGCGCGCTGATCGATACCTCGGCGACCCGTACCGAAGAGGGCGAGCGCCAGGTGCAAGCCGCCGGCGAGACCATGGAGGAACTGGTGCAGAGCGTGACTCGGGTGGCCGACGTGCTGGGCGAGATCACCAGCGCCACCGGCGAGCAGAGCGACGGCATCGGCCAGGTCAACGTGGCGGTCTCGGAGCTGGACAACATGACCCAGCAGAACGCCGCCCTGGTCGAGGAATCGACCACCGCCGCCGAGCACCTCAAGGCCCAGGCCGAGCATCTGGCCGATCTGGTCGGCGGCTTCACCCTGGCCCAGCGCTCCACCGGCGGCGCCCCGGCCCTCAGCGGTGGCCAGCCGCGGCCCGCGGCGCTGCCGCATACGTACAGGGAGGAGGAGCCGGCCTGAGATGTCGGGGCTTAGCGGCTTACTCCGGCACGACCTGAAGTGAGGAAAACAGCCCGGCCATGTGCCGGGCTATTCTTTTCTAATAGACTGTTTTTCAAGCGTTTGATCATTTCTACCATGATCATGACGATGGAAGGATCAACGCCTCATCGTGCGACGCCGGGGGAGCGCATCAACAGCGCCTTCCCGCCGATCGACGTGTTCGAGGATACCCTCGACCCCGAGGACCTGGAGCTCGCCTTCGCCATCGAAGGCATGACCAACGACAGGCTGCTCGAGGAGGCCGGTGAGCCGGTGAGCTGGCGCGCGTGCCACCCGAGGATCGTGTCTCGGGGCCGGGTTCGACGCCCATCATGGCCGCCTTTACCCATATCGGCAGGCGGTCCCGCTTCAGCGACGGCACCTTCGGGATCTACTACTGCGCCAGCCGGCTGGACACCGCCATCGCCGAGACGCGCTTCCATCTCGCCGAGTTTCTGGCTGCCACCCGAGAAGGCACCGTCGAGATCACCATGCGCACCTATATCAACGCCATCACCCGGGAGCTGGAGGACATTCGGCAGGGGCATGACGCGCTGCATGATCCCGATACCGCTCGTTACGGCGACGCGCAGGCCTTCGCTACTCAGAAGCGCGAGTCCGGTGCTTTCGGGCTGCTCTATCGAAGCGTTCGCGATCCCGGTCACGAGTGCGCCGCCATCTTCCGGCCGCCCGCGCTCAGCATCCCGGTGCAGGGGCCGCACCTGCGCTATCTATGGGACGGCCGGCAACAGGCGATCACCCATGTGCTGGAGATATCCGAGCATCGGTGAGGTCAGATGAATATGGCTGGATGTTGCAGATGGGGAAGTGCCCGCCTAACGGTAGTTGAGTCGCAAAGGTGATCTCACTATTTGACATAGGGCTTGTTTTTGCTTTTGGAAGTTGTCAAGGATTACTTGATAACTAAAATCGCATATAAATCTATATTTTCGGTGTATTGCGATTTTCAGGCTGGCATTTTGAGGGTGCGCGGTCGAATAGATCGCCAAGCTTGGTCTCAGTTTATGCCCTGATCATTGGATATTCTTGGCAGCGCCAGCATCGCCATGGTATGGGCCTTCTGGTCGCTGACCGCGCGAGTATAAAGGTCATGAAGCTGCGCGTAGTCGCCCGCCATGGCCTCATCCATGCCGCTGGCTTCGAAGCGGTCCATCAGTGTGCGCGTGTCACGAATCACCTCGTCTAGCTCGTCGATCACCCGCTGGTGCTCGTCCTCGGTCATGTGGCGAGTTCCTGGGTGCGGTGGTAGAGGGTGCGGGCGTTCTCGACGGCGACGGCCTCGTGGGCGTCCAGCGGCAATGAGGCGCTGTTGCCCGTTCGCTCGCCCAGGCGTACAGCTTCCAGCTGCCGGGAGTAGCGCGTCATCAGGTGCTTGAGGTTCATGCGGATCATCGCGATCTCCAGCTCGAACTCGATCTTCAGCTCTTTCAGCCTGAGCGTCTCGCCCTGATTGGTGCAGCGCTCGATGCGTTCTTGCAGCGTGCTATCCACAAGCCGCTCGGTGGCCTGAAGCTTGAGGGTAAGATCGTAGACCACATCGTGGGCAGAGAGGAGGTCAATGGAGGCAGGCATTCATCGTCTCCTTGATACTCAGGAAGTGTGTATCCGCCTCCATTTCCATCGTCTCCGCTCCATGCTGTCATTTCGTATCATTAGAAGCTTGCTGATAATCGGAGCCACCTTGGGTATCTGGTTCGATTTCTATATCTTCCATGGTGATATCGTTGATATCTGCCTCATCATGGATATCTAGATCTTCGGCAGTACCCTTTTCAATGAAGGTCTTGCGCGCAATATTGCCGACGACATTGGTCGAGTAAGAGTCAAATGTGGCACCGACGACTCCTCCGGCGAGCGGTACCATCTTGCCAAGATTGATAACTCCTTTGCTGCCGAATTTAGTTACCAAGCGAAAGCCAACTTTTTGGTTGATTTTGGTAAGTACGGTTCCTGGAACTTTTTTTATCATGCTTGTTGTCAAGCGCGTTCCAAGATTGATGCCGGCTTCCTTGATAATGTCATTGGCGGCACTGCCAGTCAGGCATACATAGACCAGTGAGCGAACGCGATCATCGCGGACGTCATATCCCGCCATGACAGCAATGGCTGCTACCATCCTGACTTGAATATAAAGAAGAGATGCCACACTTGCCGGAACGGTGACTGGCAATGTGATGGCACCTCCTAGCCCACTGATAAATCCAGTGGTGCCTGTTTTGGTGTTTTGCCACCGAATCATAGAGTTGGCGCAGGCAACCAGATCGTTGCTTTTCTTGTAGTTGTGGGCAAGCTCCTGCGCGCTATCAAAGCCAGGGATTCCTTCGATGGCCTTGTCGTAAGTCCATTCCAGTGCTTTTAGCATCTTGGTTTGTGTCAGTTTTTCGGCCATATCAGCTCTTCTTTGAAAGATTTGGTTTTTTCTCGAGATGTGTGCTCTTTTGTATTTCAAGAGATGTCTATGTCAAGCGTATTAGAAAGGTGTTGGTAGAAGTCTTCTCGCTGTCTGGGGTTTTCTAGATCTTGGCAGGCGGAGCATAGTGCTTTTAAGGCCTGTTTTTCTGTGATTTTTCTGTCTGCGATGTGCTCTTTTAGCTTGTTGTTGTAGATATATTTTAACTCATTGTAGCCGTTTGCTTGTCCGCAAGCTACTTTGGGCGAGTCACCTTCTCCTTTCGGATGTTCGTCATCGTAATCGAATTGATCGTTGATATCCCTGATTGACGTTATGCCGTCACAAGTTTCTGTTTGGGATGCTTCGTAAAGTTCTTTAAGCCTCATGATATCTCCTATGGTTTTATAATGGATGTTATATTTAGTTAGGCGGTTGGTATGAGAAAGGGCCGGCATGGGCCGGCCCTTTTTTCTACCGTCGTACCACTAGGATTAACCCAGCAGCGACAGGGCGCTCTGCGGCAGCTGGTTGGCCTGTGCCAGCACTGAAGTGCCGGCCTGCTGCAGGATCTGGTTCTTGGTCATGTTGGCCACTTCGGTGGCGTAGTCGGCATCCTCGATGCGCGAGCGAGCGGCCGAGAGATTGGTTTCGGTGGTGCTCAGGTTGGTGATGGCAGAATCGAAGCGGTTCTGCACGGCACCCAGCTCGGAGCGGAGGCTATCGACGGTATTCAGTGCAGAGTCGACGGCTTCCAGAGGGTTGGCAGTGCTTGCTTCCGCGATGGGGGTAAGATCTTCCAGCGCATCGGGGTTGGCTTGAAGGTCGAGACCATCAACATCCGCGGGGGAGTATGCATTGCCATTCAGCTCGATATATGCGGTGGTGCCGTCCGTACCGCCTGCCTGAGCGCGGACGGTCTGGGTGTTGCCATCGCTATCGGTGTACTGCGCATCCTGGATGGTGACCTGGCCCGTGCTGGTATCTACGCTTTCAACAGCCAGCATGGTGCCATCAGACTGTTCCACCACATAGTTGCCTGTGCTGTTTCCGTTGGAGTCGAGGATCTCGCGAAGGTCGCCCGATACGGTATCACCCGCACTGTCATTCTGCAGAGAAACAGTGTTTGTTGCCGTGGTATCTAGAGTGAAGGTGCCATCGTTATTGACGTCTGCTTGGTTAAGGGAGTAATAGGTGCCGGCATCGGACTTGACGTAATAGTTGCCAGAGCCGTCCTCGACCATGCTGTCGACGCTCTCACCGCTTGGCAGCGTGATCGTTGAGCCAGTATCTGTCGGGGTGATGGAAAATGTTGCATCTACGTTGTTTGCAGGACTGCCAACTGTGCCGCCTGTGGGTGCGCTTCCTACTTTAGAAGCTCCAGATAAATCAATAGTACCATTTGATTGAATATCTGAGGCTGTTATTGCGTAATATTCATCGCCGCCGGAACCATCATCATAGTTTGCGTAATAGTTGCCACTTCCATCTTCCACAAAACCCTTGATTGTACCGCCAGGTGCATCAGCAGTAGAGTCAGTTACATTGGTGTTTTCCAATGTAATGGTACGGTTGAAACCTGTGGCTGCAGTCTCGCCCGTAATGCTATCGGTGCTTTGAACAGAGAGCTCGCTTACCGAGTCACTCAGGTTGAGCATTGGATCGGTGCTTACGGTCTCGGTAACCTTGAAAGAGTCGAGGCCGAGAGTAGAGGCATTGATCGTCTGCAGGTTGACAGAGATGGACTCGCCGTCGTTGGCACCTACTTGAATGCTCAGGGCATCATCGGTGTTAAGCACCTTGACACCGTTGAAATCGGTTTCCTCGGAAATGCGATTGATTTCCTTGAGACGCTGACCGATTTCATCCTGGATGCTCTGAAGGTCGGCATCGGAGTTCGTGTCGTTCTGAGCCTGCACGGTCAGCTCGCGGACACGCTGCAAGTTATCGTTGACCTGGTTCAGGGCGCCCTCGGCGGTCTGGGCGACGGAGATGCCGTCGTTGGCGTTGCGCTGCGCCTGGGAAAGGCCGGTGATCTGGGCGCTCATGCGGTTGGCGATGGCCTGGCCGGCGGCGTCGTCCTTGGCGCTGTTGATGCGCAGGCCCGAGGAGAGACGCTCCATGGAAGTGGTCAGGGCGCTCTTGGATTCGTTGAGGTTCTGCTGACCGATCAGCGAGGTGATATTGCTGTTGATCATCATCGGCATGGTGATTTCCTTCCAAACTGTTGAGGGCTCCATTGGCGGACCCGTCACGATGGCGCTCCGGGCCTGCCGCAACGGCGCCGTTGGCCGTTATTCCCTTTATCGGTGGCCTGGAAGGGAGCTTTAGGGTAGGGAGAGAAAATTTTTACTGGCCGGCTCGGGGGGCAGCCAAGCTATTCGGGATGCGGTAGGCCAGGAAGGCGGTGATAGACTCGCTTTTCTTGCTCCTTACACCTCACCCCCCGCCCCTTACCCGTCAAGCCCATGCCCACCATCGACATCACCCTCGACCTTTCCTACGCCGCCTGCCTGGCCCACTACGAGGGCCGAGCGGGCGTCGTGCATACCCGTAGCCTGGACGGGCTCAGCGTAGCCTTTCCCACCGAGGCGCTGCGACGGGTGGTGGCGCGGGATGGGGTACACGGTGTCTTCCGGCTTTTTGTGTCGGAGGAGGGGCGCTTCGAGGGTATCCGGCGCCTGTCGGGCGCTCCCGGCCAGCGCTGACGGGTCGGCCTATCCGCTGACCGTGGCCATGGCCTCGCCCCAGGTCGCGGCGAACGCGTCGGCGGGCAGTGGCCGGCCGAAGTAGTAGCCCTGGGCCTGGTCGCAGCCCAGCCGAGCCAGTTCCAGGGCCTGTTCCCGGGTCTCCACGCCTTCGGCGACGGTCCGCATGCCCAGGCTGCGGGCCATGGCGATGATGGTCTCCACGATGGCGCGATCCTGGGGGCCGTCGAGCATCTTGCGCACGAAGGAGAGGTCGATCTTGAGGGTGTCGGCGGCGAAGCGGTGCAGGTAGGCCAGCGACGAGTAGCCGGTGCCGAAGTCGTCGATCGAGAGGGTGTAGCCGGCCCGGCGCAGGGAGTGGGTGATGTCGATGGCCTGCTCGGCGTCGCGCATCACGTCGGTTTCCGTCAGCTCCAGGTCGATGCTGGAAGACGGCGTGTGGCGGGTCAGCTCGGCGATGTGCCGGGCCAGGTTCGGGTCGGCGAACTGCTGGGCCGAGACGTTGATCGACAGTCGCCCGGGCAGGCTCACGCCCTCGCGCCGCCAGGCGGCCAGCTGGCGGGCGGCCTCGGCGAGCACCCAGTCGCCCAGCGGGCGGATCAGCCCGCGCGCCTCGGCCAGGGCAATGAACTCTCCGGGGCTGACCCAGCCCCATTCCTCGTCGTGCCAGCGGCACAGCGCCTCGGCGCCCACCAGCCTGCCGCTGGCCAGGTCGATCTTCGGCTGGTAGTGAAGCGTGAGGCGGCCGTCGCCGATGGCGAGCTGAAGCCGCTCGGTCATCAGCTGGCGGCGCTGCAGGTCGCGGGTCATGGCGGCGTCGAAGGGGCAGGTGCCGTCGGCCTGCTGCTTGGCGTGATAGAGGGCGATGCTGGCGAACTTGAACAGCTCCTCTGACGTCACGGCATCGGCGGGATAGCGCGCAGTACCGATGCTGACCGCCAGGGCGAAGCGGCGATGGCCGAGCGTGATCGGCTGGCCCGCGGTGCGGCGCATGCGTTCCAGGCATTCCTCGAGACGCGCCGCCGAGGCCCGGGGCACCAGCAGGGCGAACTCGTCGTTGGAGAGCCGCGCCAGGCGCTCGTGCGGTCCCAGGGCATGCTGCAAGCGCTCGGCGAGGGCGGCGAGCAGCCGGTCGCCGACCTGGTGACCGTGGATGTCGTTGATTTCCTTGAAGCGGCGGATGTCGAGCAGCAGCAGTGCCAGCGGCGTCTGCTCGCGCTCGGCGGCCCGGCGCTGGTGGCTCAGGTCCTCCATGAAGCGGATACGGTTGGGCAGGCCGGTGGTGCCGTCGGTGTAGGCCAGCTGGCGCATGCGCCGGTGGTCGCTGCGGCGCTCCAGCTCGGCGGCGGCGCCGGTGGAGAGGATGCGCAGCACCGAGGTGGCGAAGGCGTCGGCCTCCAGCGGCTGGCGATACAGCAGCACGATGACCCCGATCGGCTCGCCCCGGGCGTTGTCCAGCCGGCGGCCGATCCAGGCGCGGGTGGCGGCCGGGAAGCCGGGCAGGCTCGGGGCCGCGCCGTCGTGGACCATGATCTCCTGCTCGTCGAGCAGCCGCGCGCAGGGCGTGCCGGCCAGCGGCAGGTCGGCGCGACTCAGGCGCCGGCCATCGGCCTGGGCGCTGACCAGGCTCAGGCGTGCTTCGGCGGGGCGCGCCGAGGCCGCCGGCGCGTCGCCGGGGGCTTCCAGCAGCGCGACGAAGCCGGCGTCGGCCTCGAGCAGTCGGGTCAGGGTGTCCACCAGCTGATGGAAGTAGTCGTCGCCGATGCGGCTGGTGACGGTGGAGGCGACCTGCATCACCGCCTGCTGGACGCGCTGGGCCTCCTGCTGCTCGGTGACGTCGGTGATGAAGCCTTCGAGGCACTCGACCCGGCCCTCGGCATCGAGCACCGCCTGGCCCTGTTCCCACATCCAGCGCAGGCGGCCGTCGGCGGTCTGCAGGCGATAGACCATCTGGAAGGGCTCGCCGCGGGCGATGGCCTGCTGCACGGCGTCGTCGACGAGCTGCTGGTCGTCGGGATGAATGAGCTCGGCATAGCTGACGCGCCGGTTGTGGGTCAGGGCCTCGGCCGGATAGCCGGTCAGCGCCTCGGCGCCCCGGCTGACCAGCAGCATGGTCCAGGCCGCGTCGTTGAGGCAGCGGTAGGCCATGCCGGGCAGGTGGTTGAGCAGGGTATCCAGCCGGCGTTCGCTCTCCCGGGCATGGCGCTCGCTGGCCTGCAGGGCGCGTTCGGCCTCGCGTCGGCTCAGCTCTGCGCCGGCCTGGGTCGCGGCGATATGTAACAGCTCGCGCTCCTGGTCGCTGGGCGCCATGGGGCGATTGGCGAGCACCGCCAGCAGGCCCATGAAGGTGCCGTCCGGGGCGCTCAGGGCCAGCCCGAGATAGCTCTCGGCGCCGAGTTCCTGGAGAAGGGTGTCGTCGGGAAAGCGCGCCTGGACGTCGCGGGCATACAGGCAGGGGGCGCGCTCCATCACCGTCTCGCAGGGCGTGCCGGCCAACGCATAGTGCAGGTTCGCCCGATGGCGTCCCTCGGACCAGACGGCCAGGGTGGCAGCCTCGCCCTCGCTGACCCGGGCGAGCAGCACATGATCGGCCGACAGCAGCCTGGCCAGCCGTTCCACCAGGGTGTCGAAGAAGTCGGGGGCGCCGCTGTGGCCGAGCCCCTCGGCGAGTCGCTGGAAGGCCTCCTCGGCGCTGATCCGGGCGGGCATCGCGGTTCTCCCTGCTGATGGCGCTGTTGTTATGGATATGGAGCCGTTGCCTCTCTGCACTTGTCGACAGATTGCGTGTGCTCGGCAGGCAAGGCAAGGCCGGGTATGAAGATAGTGCTCGTGTGCTCAAGTCGTCTGCCGGTCGGCCGATATGTCTCGATGGGCTACAGGAACGATTCGCGCGAGGCACAGGGATGGCAGAGGACGGTTACACCCGCATCGACAACCCCATGGAGATCGAGACGCTGCTCGAGGTGCTGAGCGAGCCGGGCGGGGCCTCGCTGCAGCTCGGCGAACAGGGAGAACCCTTGCCGGTGTTGCTCGCCGAGCTGGCACAGGGCGAGGCCCTGGAGCTGGATATCAGCGCGGTCGGCGAGATCGCCGGCGAGCTGCGCGAGGGCCGGGCCTTCCGCCTGCTCGGCCAGGCCCAGGGCAAGCTGGTGCGCACCCCCGAGATGGTCGCGGAGGCCTGCCGCCGGGACGACGGCCGTTTGCTGTGCCGCTGTGCCTGGCCCCAGCGCCTGGAGGTACTGCAGCGCCGCGATACCTTCCGCGCCCGGCTGCGGCTGGGCATGGAGGTCGGTGCCATCCTGCGCGATGACGAGGGCAACCGCGCCGAGGGCGATCTCAAGGATCTGTCGCTGGAGGGTTGCCAGCTGGCGCTGCCGCTGTCGGCCACCGCCCTGATGGCCGAGGCGCCGCTGCCGCTGGATATCGAACTGTGCTTTCCCGACGGCACCCACTTCCAGGCCCGGGGCCGGGCGCGACATCGTCGGGCGGACACCGAGCGCCAGACGCTGACCGCCGGCTTCCAGTTCGAGGGCCATGGCCCCGACCAGGAGCGCCGGCTGTGGCACTTCGTGCGCGAGATCGAGCGGGAGGCGGCGCGTCACGTCGAGGGCGGCGAGGCCGCGAGGCCGCCTTCGCCGCTGTTCCAGGGGGCGGCCAGCGTCGACCCGAAGGCGGGGCGCCGCGGCGACCAGGCCTATGCCACGCCGATGACCCGGCGCCTGGCCCATATCGCCGGCTATCTGGACGCCCAGCTGCTGGAGCTGCGCGACGGCGGCGAGATCGACGGCGTGGCGCTGTCGCGCCACGCCGACCGCCTGCTGCGACTGCACGAGGAGGATCGCGAGGGGTTGCTGTTCGCCTGCGATGCGCTGCATGGCGAGTCCTGGCTGGTGGGCCACGGGCTGGGCGTGGCGGTGCGGCTGCTCGACCTGGTCGGCCGCGATTCGGTGCCCCAGGAGCTGCGCAAGGCGCTGGTGGCGTCGGCCATGGTGCATGACCTCGGCAAGGCGCTGCTGGCGGATGACGCCTGGTGGCATGTCATGCCCGGCGATGCCGGAACGCCCGAACTGCATGAGCATGTCGCCCTGCTGGAGGCGCGCATGAGCGGCTGTCAGTGGCTGTCCTCCGCGGTCTTCGCCTCGGTGGTGCGACGCATCAACGAGCGCCTGGACGGCAGCGGCTATCCGGTCGGCCTTTCCGGCGAGGTGCTGGGCGAGCTGGAGCGCGCCGCGGCGGTGGTCGATGCCGTGGATGCCCTGCGCCGCCCCCTCGGCGATCGCCCCGCCTGGCGGGCCGGCGCCGTCTATCGCTATCTGATCGATCGCGAACACGCCTTCGACCCGCGCTGGGTCAAGCGCTACATCGCCCGCTTCGGCCTCTATCCGGTCGGCAGCCTGGTGCGTTTCGGTGGCGGCCGGCTGGCCTGGATCCAGGGCCTCGATGACGACGGCCGCCCGACGCGGGTGCAGCTCGCCGAGGCGAGCGAAGCGTTCGGCGAGGCGCTGAAGGGCAAGGTGCTGAAGGGAGAGGTGCTGACCGGCGAGGTCATCCGCCGCCTCGGCGAGCCGCGCGAGGAAGTTCCGGTGGCTAAAGTCTTCGCCGACGCCGCCGATACCCCGAAATAGACCGTCCGTCGGGGGCTGCTCGCGACCATGATCGCCGCGCGCCCCTGTCAGACTCATCGCCTATCAGGAAGGAAGCGTCATGGCCTCGATTTCATCTTTGGGTATCGGCTCGGGACTGGACCTCAACGGTCTGCTCGATCAGCTGGAGAGCGCCGAGCGCGAGCAGCTGGCGCCGCTGGAAACGCAGAAGGCCAGCTACAAGGCGGAGATCTCCGCCTACGGCAAGCTGGAGAGCGCGCTGTCCTCGTTCCAGGATGCGGCGGCCAAGCTCAACGACGACTCGCTCTATCGCAGCCTGTCCAGCGCGGTGACCGGCGATAGCGCCACGGCCACCGCCACCAGCGAGGCTCAGGCGGGCACCTACGACGTCAGCGTCACCAATCTGGCGCGCTCCCAGAGCATCGCCACCGCGGGCTTCGCCGAGGACGAGACCTTCGGCGGCGAGATGACGCTCGGCGTCGGCGGCGAGGCGCCGCTGTCCTTCACCATCGAGGCGGGCAGCTCGCTGGAAGACGTGCGCGACACTATCAACGGCCAGGACGCCGGCGTCACGGCGAGCATCGTCAACGACGGCTCCGGCACGCCCTATCGCTTGGTGCTGTCCAGCGACGAGACGGGCACCGAGGCGGCGATCGAATCCATGAGTCTGACCGACTCGGGCGTGGCGGATGATCGTTTCGCCTTTGATATCAACAATCTGGCCCCTGCTGAAGGCGAGACGGGTTATGACCCGGCCTATGCCGGCGTTCGTCAGACCGTGGCCGCCGAGAATGCCGAGCTGACGGTCAACGGCATCGGCATCACCAGCCAGTCGAACACCGTGGAAGGCGCCATCCAGGGCGTGACCCTGGAGCTCGCCGAAGAAGGCGATTCCACCGTCAAGGTGGAGCTCAACAACCGCGCGCTGCGCGAGGCGGTGACCGACTTCGTCGATGCCTACAACGAGTACCGCTCCACCGCCGATGACCTCACCAGCTTCGACCAGGAGAGCGGCGCGGCCGGCGAGCTGCTGGGCGACAGCACCATGCGCAGCGTCGAGTCGCGCATGCGCAGCGCCCTGAGCGGCGGCACGCCGGGCGGCGGCATGCTCAGCGATATCGGCATCAGCCTGGAGCTCGATGGCACCCTGAGCCTCGACGACGAGGCGCTGGACGACGTGATCCTGAACGATCGCCAGGCGCTGTCCGGCTTCTTCGCCGGCACCGGCGACAGCGATGGCATGTCCGATGTGCTGGACGGCACTCTCGGCGGCCTGCTCGACGACGGCGGCACCCTGGACAACGCCACCTCGGGGCTGGAGTCGAACATCGAGCGGCTGGACGAGCGCTACGCCAGCATGGAGGACGGCATCGCCAACACCGTCTCGCGCTATCGCAGCCAGTTCAGCCAGCTGGACAGCATGATCGCCAACATGAACCAGACCAGCACCTACCTGACCCAGCAGTTCGATTCGCTGAACGCACAGCTGGGTCAGTAAACCGGATGCCACCACACGAGGGGGAACGAGGATGAGTGCCATGCGAGGAGCCGCCGCCTACGGACGCGGGGCCAGCGCCTATTCCAGGGTTGGAGTGGAGAGCGGCGTGATGTCCGCCAGCCCCCACCAGCTGATCGTGATGCTGTTCGATGGCGCCGTGGCGTCCATCCGGGCGGCGCGCATCCATATCGAGGCCGGCAACACCGCCGAGAAGGGCAAGTCGATCTCCAAGGCGCTGGATATCGTCAACAACGGCCTGGCGGCGGCACTGGACGCCGAGCAGGGCGGAGAGTTGGCCGGCAACCTGGCCTCGCTCTATGACTACATCGCACGGCTGCTGCTGGCGGCCAATCTGCACAGCGAGGTGGCCAAGCTCGATGAGGCCGAGCGCCTGCTGAACGACATCGCCTCGGCCTGGCGCGAGATTGCTCCCCAGGCCCAGGCCGCCGGAGGCTGACATGACCCACGCTCGCGAGGTGCCTTCCGAGGCGGTGATCGACGGCTATCAGGACCTGCTGGCGCGCAGCGAGCGGATGCTGGCGCTGGCCCGGGAGGCCGACTGGCCGGCGCTGGTGGAGCACGAGGCCGGCTACGTCCAGCAGGTGGGGCGCATCGCCGAGCTGGATGCGCAGCATGCGCTGACCGAGGACGAGCGGCGGCGCAAGGCCGAGCTGCTGGAGCCGATCCTCGAGAACGATATGGAGGTGCGCCGCCTGCTGGTCCAGCGGCGCGACGAGCTGGGCGAGCTGATCGGCACGGCTCAGCGCCGCCGAGATCTGCAGCAGGCCTATGGCGACGGCGGCAAGAGCGGTCGGCGGGTGCTGTCGGCGGCTTCGCGCTTCGGCCAGGGTAGGCCGTGAGCGGCATCACGCCGCTGATCGATACCCTGCTGCACCAGGTGCTGGGCAGGCGGGTCGACACGCCTTCGCCCCAGCCGCTCAACCAGCCGGTCAGGCCGACCTCGCCCGGCGAGGCGCTGCGCGCCGTGCATAGCGACTCGCGGCTCGAGACGCGCGCCCCTGGCCCCGCCGTGGGCCATGTGGCCAAGGGGCAGGGGCGCGCAGCGCCCCAACCCTCGTCGCCCGCCGCCGGCCCGCCCGGCTCGGCCCAGACCCACCTCAGCGCCACGGCGCGCACCATTGCCGACCTGCTGGGTCGCTTTCCCGCACCGCCGTCGGCGGTGTCGCCGGCCGCGCCGCTGCTGGCCGCGGGTCAGGCGGCCACGCCCGAACAGCTCGCCCAGCGGCTCGCCGGCAGCATCCGCGACAGCGGACTGTTCTACGAATCCCATCTGGCGCGCTGGTTCCAGGGCGATCTGCCCCGCCAGCAGCTCAATCGCGAGCCGCAGATGCTGCAGCTGTTGCAGCAGCTTCGGTTTGCTCCGGTGGCTTCCTCGCCGGGCGTGACTCCCGCCGCGGCACTGGCCACGGCCGCTGCCGCCACGGCGGTTTCCGCTTCTGCTTCCGGTTTGCCGGCCCCCGTCCGCGCCGAGGCGCTGGCCGCACGCCTTCAGGCGCTGCAGCCGCCTGTGCCCTTCCTGGCCCGCGCCGCTGCGCCGCGGGGCGAGGGGGGCTCGCTCGGGCCGCTGCCCGGCGCCGGCGCGCCTACCCTGACGCCGCCGGCGGCTACGGCGCCCCCCGCCGGCC
>NZ_JALMEW010000007.1 GCF_023094245.1 Halomonas getboli
CAGCCGGCGTGCCGGTGGGTAGCGAGGCGTCGGCGGCGTCTTCGCGCGGGGCGGTCACGGCCGAGGCCGCGCGGGCCGCCGCCCAGCTCGGCGAGGCGACGCAGGCCGAGGCGCGTCGCGAGCCGGTCGCCGACGGCCTGCAGCATCTGGTGCGCCACCAGCTGGAGATGCTGGCCACGCCCCAGCTGCGCTGGGAGGGCGACGTCTGGTCGGGGCTGTTCATGGCGCTGGCGATCCAGCTGCCCCAGGGGCGGCGCGACGAGCGTCAGGAGAGCGAGGAGAGTGGCGGTTCGCGGCGCGACGAGTCGAACGGCTGGCGTTCGCGGCTGACGCTGGACGTCGCCGGCCTCGGGCCGCTGGATGTCTCGCTTTGGATGCGCGAGGTGCGCCTGGATATCGACGTGCAGGTGCCGGGCGCGGACGTGCGCTCACGGCTGGAAGACGGCCTGGAAACGCTGCGCCACCGCCTGGCGGGGCACGGTTTCGATGACGTGCGCCTGCGCCTGACGCTGGCCAGGGAGGTGGATTCATGAGCGAGCGAGCCCGCGAGCCGCGCCGCCAGGCGGTGGCGCTGGCCTATCAGGAGGCCAGGGGCGCGCCGCGAGTGGTGGCCCAGGGCTACGGCGAACTGGCCGGGCGTATCGTCGAGGAGGCCCGGCGGCAGGGCGTCTACGTGCACGACTCGCCTGAGCTGGTCGGGCTGCTGATGCAGCTCGATCTGGACGAGGAGATTCCGCCGCGTCTGTATCAGGTGATCGCCGAGCTGCTGGTCTGGGTGCGCGAGATGGCCGAGTCGTCCGGCGATCCCGAGGGGCGCCAAGGCGTCAAGAAATAGCGGCTTTCTTGAGCGTTCAATCAACGATCCTGCCCCGTCTCAAGATGATGACTTTCTAGCACTTTTGTCTGACATTGATCTGAGTCAATGGTATTGCGCCGTTAAGCGTTAGAGACTACACGTTGAAGAAGCCCGCCGATGTGGGCAGTGTTACGAAAATGAAAACAAGGGGCGCTACGCTGCCGCTGTGCAGCGACAGTCGCCACCGTGAACGCGGCGTAAGACCGTGACGTGGAAATGCCAATAAAAGCAGGGAACTATGAAAACCAATCCGCATGTCGCCGAGATTCGCGAGCTGAATCTCGGCTATCTTCTGCTCGCCCAGCGGTTGCTGAACCATGACAGGGCCGAGGCCATGTTCCGGCTCAAGATCGATGACGAGATGGCCGACCTGCTGGTCTCGCTGAACGTTCAGCAGCTCTCCCGCCTGGCCAACACCAACCAGCTGATGTGCCACTTCGGTGCCGAGAGCGCCGACCAGCTGCGTCAGGTCGTCGATAACCCCCGCGACCAGGGGCTCGCCCACATTCACTCCTCGCTGCTGATGGCCTCGCGCTCGATGCCGGCGGAAGGAGGCGATCATGTCGGCTAAGAGCCTGCTGGAAGAGCTGGAGCAGGTGCAGCTCGCCATCGACCTGATCGAGCTGGGCGCCCGCCTTCAGGTGCTCGAGACCGAGACCGACCTCAGCCGCGCGCGGCTGATCCGGCTGTTCAAGGAAGTGCGCGGCATGTCGCCGCCCAAGGGCATGCTGCCGTTCTCCACGGACTGGTTCATCACCTGGATGCCCAACGTCCACTCCTCGCTGTTCTACAACATCTATCAGCGCCTGCTGGTGGATCTCGGCTGCGGTCGCATGGAGGCCTTCATCAAGGCCTATCGGCTGTATCTGGAGCAGGTGGAGATCGACGGCGCCGAGGCCGTGCTGGGCCTGACCCGCGCCTGGACCCTGGTGCGCTTCTTCGAGAGCGACCAGCTGCAGCTCTCCGAGTGCGGCCGCTGCCATGGCCACTTCGTGGCCCACGCCCATAGCCCCGCCCACGACTACGTCTGCGGGATCTGTCAGCCGCCCTCCCGGGCCGGCAAGACCCGCAAGTCGCGCGCCAAGCCGGCCGCCGCCAAGGCGATGGCCGCCGTCGAGCCGCCCATCGCCGCTCGCCAGGCCTGACGCCGTCTCGCCGGGGTGGAAGTCTTCCGCCCCGGCGCCAACTTTCTCGCCCGCCGCCCTCAAGTCCCCGCGCCTATCGGCCGATAGCCTTCGTCAGAAACGTCATTCACGTGTCGGCGAAGGAACTCGCTTGTGCTGATCCCCCTTGGTTATCTGGTCGTCCTGCTGTCGGTCTTCGGTGGCTTCGTGCTGGCCGGCGGCCACCTCGGCCCGCTGTTCCAGCCCACCGAGCTGCTGATGATCGGCGGCGGCGGTCTCGGCGCCTTCATCGCGGCCAACAACGGCAAGGCGCTCAAGGCGTCGCTGCGCATCCTGCCCCGGCTGCGCCGCTCCAAGAAGTACGACAAGGCGCTGTACATGGAGCTGATGGCGCTGCAGTACAAGATCCTCACCAAGATCCGCCGCGACGGCATGCTCGGCATCGAGCGCGATATCGACAATCCCCAGGACAGCGCGCTGTTCAACGAGCATCCCAAGGTGCTCGCCGATCCGACGATCATGACCTTCCTGACCGACTACCTGCGGCTGATGATCAGCGGCAGCATGGATCCGATGGAGATCGACGAGCTGATGCTCCACGAGATCGAGGCCTTCGAGCAGGAGGCGCACATCCCCGCCGACGCCATCCACAAGGCCGGCGACGCCATGCCGGCCTTCGGTATCGTCGCCGCGGTGATGGGCGTGGTGAAGGCGCTCAGCACCTCCAACGCCGATCCCGAGCAGATGGGCGTGATGATCGCCCACGCGCTGGTCGGCACCTTCCTCGGCATCCTGCTCGGCTACGGCTTCATCATGCCGCTGTCGAGCCGCATCGAGCGCCAGGCCAAGGAGGTCGAGAAGGTACTGCAGTGCATGCGGGTGACGCTGCTGGCCAGCCTGCACGGCTACGCGCCCCAGCTGGCGGTGGAATTCGGCCGCAAGGCGCTGCACAGCCAGGAGCGCCCCGGCTTTAGCGAGCTCGAGGAGTACGTGCGTGAATCCAAGGCGGGTGTGGGGAGCGCATGAGCCAGGGGGACAACCGCCGGCGGATCATCATTCGGCGCAAGAAGGTCGTCAAGGGCCACCACGGCGGCAGCTGGAAGATCGCCCTGGCGGACTTCATGACCGCCCTGATGGCGCTGTTCCTGGTGATGTGGATCCTCTCCACCTCGAGCCGCGAGCAGCGCGAGGGCGTGGCCCAGTACTTCAGCACCCCGCTGGTGGCGGCGATCACCAGCGGCGACCGGGCGGCGGTGAGCGAGAACGTGATTCCCGGTGGCGGGCCGGACCCGACCTATCAGGACGGCGAGCGTGCGCGCATCGACCTGCGCCAGCAGACCCGCCCCAGCGAGCGGCAGCGGCGCGCCTTTCGCGACCTGCAGCGGCGCATCGAGGCGGCGATCCAGGCCGACCCGGACCTCAAGGAGCTGCGCGACCAGCTGCGCTTCGACATGACCCCCGAGGGGCTGCGCATCCAGCTGCTCGACACCGAGCAGCGGCCGATGTTCGAGCTCGGCAGCGCCCGGGTGGCGCCCTACATGCGCGACCTGCTGCGCCTGATCGCGCCGCTGCTCAACGAACTGGACAACGATCTCAGCATCAGCGGCCACACCGACAGCCTGGCCTATCTCAACGGCCATCGCGGCTACGGCAACTGGGAGCTGTCCACCGCCCGCGCCAACGCCTCGCGCCGCGAGCTGGTGGCCGGCGGCCTGGACGCCGACAAGCTGCTGCGGGTGGCGGGCTTCGCCGATCAGGTGACGATGCCCGACACCGTGCCCAGCGACCCGATCAACCGCCGCATCGAGCTGCTGGTGCTGTTCGAGGCCGTGGCCGAACGCATCCGCTCGCCGCGGGTGGTCGACGGCATCGGCCTGCCATCGACGCTGGGGGGCGGCCGCGAGTCGTCGCCCGCCGAGTCGCCGATGGAGCGTTTCAACCAACGACTCAACGAGGCCCTGGGCCCGGCATCATCGCCCTGAGAGGCGCCATACATCCTGGGTAGAGAACCGCATGGATATCACCGATTTCTATGACACCTTCTTCGAGGAGGCCGAGGAGCTGCTGGCCGACATGGAGCGCCATCTCCTCGAGCTCGACGTCGATGATCCGGACGCCGAGCAGCTCAACGCCATCTTCCGGGCGGCGCACTCGATCAAGGGCGGCGCCGGCACCTTCGGCTTCGACGTCCTTCAGCAGACCACGCATCTGCTGGAGAACCTGCTGGATCACACCCGCCAGGGCGAGCTGACGCTGCGCCGCGACATCGTCGACACCTTTCTGGAAACCAAGGACATGCTGCACGACCAGATGGACGCCTATCGCAACGGCGAGGAGCCCGACCAGGAGGCCTTCGCTCGCATCTGCGAGACCCTCAAGCGCCTGGCGCTGGAGGAGATCGGCCAGTCGCTGGACGGCGGCGAGCCCGCCCCCAAGGCCGCCGAGCCCGCCCCGGAGCCCGCCCCTGAGACCCAGCCGACGCCCGCCGAGGCGCCCATCGCCGAGGGCGAGAGCCGCCTGACGGTCTCCCTGCTCAACGTTGGCGACGAGAATCGCGCCCTGCTGATCGAGGAGCTCGAGCAGCTCGGCACCGTCGAGGCGCAGTCGGGCGATGCGGCCTGCTATCGGGTGACGCTTTCCACCTCGGTCGGCGCCGAGGACATCGAGGCGGTGATGTGCTTCATCGTCGAGCCCGATCAGCTGAAGGTGGAGGCCGCAGAGCCATCGGCCGCCGCCCCGGCGGACGGCAGCAGCCGGCTGACCGTGTCGCTGCTCAACGTCGGCGACAAGGATCGCGCCCTGCTGATCGAGGAGCTCGAGCAGCTCGGCAGCGTCGAGGCGCAGTCGGGCGACGAGGCCTGCTATCGGGTGACGCTGTCCACCTCGGTCGGCGCCGAGGACATCGAGGCGGTGATGGGCTTCATCGTCGAGCCCGACCAGCTGAAGATCGAGCGGGAGACCGAGTCGGCGCCCGCGCCCACGGCACCGGCTGCCTCCGAGACGCCGGCGGCGGCCGAGCCGGAAGGCTCCGGCCAGGACGCGCCGCTGCCGGCGGCGAAGCCCAAGGCAGAGAAGGCCAAGGCGGCGAAAGCCGACAAGCCCAAGCCGAAGGCCAAGTCCGGTGGCGAGTCCTCCTCGATCCGCGTCTCGGTGGAGAAGGTCGACCAGATCATCAACCTGGTCGGCGAGCTGATCATCACCCAGTCGATGCTCGACCAGACCGTCAGCGAACTCGACAACGTCAACCACAGCGGCCTGCACAACGGCATGAACCTGCTGCAGCGCAACGCCCGCGACCTGCAGGAAGCGGTGATGTCGGTGCGCATGATCCCCATGGACTTCGTGTTCAGCCGCTTCCCCCGCGTGGTGCGCGAGACCGCCGGCAAGCTGGGCAAGGACATCGAGCTGGTCACCGAGGGTGCGGCCACCGAGCTCGACAAGAGCCTGACCGAGCGCATCATCGACCCGCTGACCCACCTGGTGCGCAACAGCCTGGACCACGGCATCGAGGCGCCGGACGCCCGCGAGGCCGCCGGCAAGCCGCGCACCGGCAAGCTGACCCTCTCGGCCAAGCACCAGGGCGGCAACATCCTGATCGAGGTGATCGACGACGGCGGCGGCCTCAACCGCGAGAAGATCCTGGCCAAGGCGCGGGAGAGCGAGCTCAACGTCTCCGACAGCATGAGCGACGACGAGGTCTGGCAGCTGATCTTCGCGCCCGGCTTCTCCACCGCCCAGGAGGTCAGCGACGTCTCCGGCCGCGGCGTCGGCATGGACGTGGTCAAGCGCAACATCCAGGGCATGGGCGGCAACGTCCAGATCATGTCCACGCCCGGCGAGGGCACCACCATCCGCATCGTGCTGCCGCTGACCCTGGCGATCCTCGACGGCATGTCGATCAAGGTCGGCGCGGAAGTGTTCATCCTGCCGCTGTCCGCGGTGCTGGAGTCCCTTCAGCCGAGCCCCGACGACCTCTACGCCATGGCCGGCGACGACGTGGTGCTCAAGGTGCGCGACGAATACCTGCCGGTGGTGCCGGTGCACGAGGCGCTGGACGTCACCGGCGCGCGCACCGAGCTGGCCGAGACCATCGCCGTGATCGTCCAGGGCGAGGGGCGTCGCTACGCGCTGCTGGTGGACGAACTGGTCGGCCAGCAGCAGGTGGTGGTGAAGAACCTCGAGACCAACTATCGCAAGGTGCCCGGCGTGTCCGCGGCCACCATTCTCGGCGACGGCAGCGTGGCGCTGATCCTCGACATCACCGACCTGCACCGCCTCAACCGAGCCAAGAAAGAAGCCCGGCGCGACTCCCGCACGACCGCGCCCACGACCCCGAATCCCAAGGAGGTAGAGCCGTCATGACCATCGAGACAACCGACGCCGCCCTGGCCGCCACCGAAGCCCAGAACCGCGAGTTCCTGGTGTTCTCGCTGGGCGACGAGGAATACGCCATCGACATCCTCAAGGTGCAGGAGATCCGCGGCTACGAGAACGTCACCCGCATCGCCAACGCGCCCGAGTTCATCAAGGGCGTGACCAACCTGCGCGGCGTGATCGTGCCGATCGTCGACCTGCGCATCAAGTTCCACCTGGAGAACGTCGAGTACGGTGGCCAGACGGTGGTGATCGTGCTCAACGTCGGCGAGCGCATCGTCGGCATCGTGGTCGACGGCGTCTCCGACGTCATGACCTTGACGCCCGAGCAGATCAAGCCGGCGCCGGAGTTCGGCGTGACCCTGTCCTCCGACTTCCTCAGCGGCCTCGGCAGCCTCGAGGACCGCATGCTGGTGCTGGTCGACATCGACAAGCTGCTGACCAGCCAGGAGATGGCCCTGGTCGACAGCGTCAGCGAGTGAATCGACCCGTCATGAAAAGAGCGCCGGCAAGGCGCCGACAGCGGGATGCCGGGACGGCGTCCCGTTCACCGACAGGGAGCGGAGTCGATAACCACAACGACTCGATCGTGAGGTAGCGCGTGCGCCAGCTGACAACGACAAGAAAACTCTGGGCTTCCCTGGGCATCATCTGGCTCGCCATGGGCCTGATGATGGCCTGGAGCGCCTGGGAGAACCGCCAGACCATGCTGGAGGAGCGCCGTGGCGCTCTCCAGGACACCGTTCACCTGGCCAAGAGCCTGATCGCCGGCCAGGCCGAGCGAGCCGCTTCCGGCGAGATCACGCCGGCCGAGGCCAAGGCCCGGGCCGCGGCGCTGATCAAGGGCATGCAGTACGACGAGGGGCGCGGCTATCTCTACGTCTTCGACGACGACTTCGCGATGATCAGCCACCCGCGCCTGGCCGCGGGCACCGACGTCGGCGATTTCCAGAACGTCGAGGGACGCACCCTGTTCCGCGAGTTCGCCGAGGACGTGGCCAACGACGACGGCTACGTCGACTACCTGTGGCCGCACACCGAGGGCAGCGAGCCGATTCCCAAGTCGTCCTACCACGAGCGCTTCGCGCCCTGGGGCTGGACGATCGGTACCGGCGTCTACATCGACGACGTCGACGCCGCCTTCCTGGCCACCCTGACCCGCTCCCTGATGGCGCTGCTGATCATCGGCGTGCCGGTCAGCCTGCTGATGGGCTGGGTGATCCGCGGCGTGACCCGTGCGCTGGGCGGCGACCCGCGCTATGCCGCGGCCTCGGTGCGGGCCATCGCCGACGGCGACCTGACGCAAACGGTACGCCTGCGCGGCGGCGACGAGCACAGCCTGCTGTTCGACGTCGAGCGCATGCGTCGGGCCCTGGCCGGCACCATCGGCGACATCCATCGCGACAGCGATGCGGTGCACCAGGAGGTGGAGTCGCTGGGCGAGGGCAACGACGAGCTGGCGACGCGCACCGAGCAGCAGGCCGCGGCGCTGGCCGAGACCGCCTCGAGCATGGAGCAGCTGACCACCACCGTGGGCCACAACGCCGAACACGCCGAGCAGGCGCATGCCGTGGCCGGCGAGACCGCCCAGGGCGCCGAGCGCGGGCGCCAGGCGATGGCCGAGGTGGTGAACGCCATCGAGGCGATCAATGCCAGCGCCAGCGAGATGACCGGCATCGTCGACACCATCGATGCGATCGCCTTCCAGACCAACATCCTGGCGCTCAACGCCTCGGTGGAGGCGGCGCGGGCCGGCGAACAGGGCCGCGGCTTCGCCGTGGTGGCCGAGGAGGTGCGCCAGCTGGCCAGCCGCTCGGCCGAGGCGACCGGTGAGATCAAGGCGCTGATCGAGCGCGCCGACGGCCAGGTCGTCGAGGGCAGCCGCCGGGTCAAGGAGACCGACGAGGTGATCGCCGGGATGGTTGCCGACATCCGCCGCCTCACCGGCCTGGTGGCGGAAATCTCCACCGCGACCGGGGAGCAGCGCCAGGGCATCGAGCAGGTCGGCGAGGCGGTCACCCAGATGGATCGCATGACGCAGCAGAACGCGGGCCTGGTCGAGGGCAACAACGACGCCTCGCGGCGGCTGGTGGCACGGGCCCGGCACCTGCGCGAGCGGGTGGCGCACTTCCGCTTCGTGGCGGAAGCCGGCACCGAGGCGCCCGCCGCGCTGCCGGCGGCCGCGCCGTCATCGCGCGAGGCCGAACCGGCCATGGCCTGACGGCGATATTCGTGATTCGGGGCGGCAGGGATCGCCCCTCCAGAAAAAGGGAGTACGTGGTGAGGAAGCTTCTCGACAACATGACCGTGCGGGTCAGCTGGAGCCTGGTGCTGGCGGTGTTCGCCGCGCTGATCCTGGTGCTCAGCGCCCTGGGTCTCTACTCGGTGCGCTACAGCGAGTCGTCGCTGCGCACGCTCAACCAGGTCAACGTGGACCAGCAGTCCACCCTCAACCGCGCCAACTCCCAGATGCTGTTCGCCCAGATGCAGCTGCGCAACCTGCATGCGCGTCTGGCCGAGGCCGTATGGCCGGAGGAGCGGGACGAGGTCAAGCAGGAAGCCGCCGCGCTGAGCGAGACCTTCGACCGGGTCGAGGCGTCCTTCGACGAGTTCCTGGCGCTGCCGACCCAGGAGGGCCAGGCGGCGCTGATCGCGCCGATCGATGAGAGCTTCACCGCGCTGATGAACGATGGGCTGAGGCCCCAGCAGCAGGCCCTGGCCTCGGGCAGCGCCCAGGCCTTCGCCGACCTGAACGATGAGGTCGATCGTCTCACCGCCACCTTCTATGACGACGCCGTCGCCTTCTTCGAGGCCTCGGAGGCCAACGGCGCCGCCCTCTACAGCGGCTTCTTCGACAAGTCCGGCCTGCTGAAGGGGCTGATGATCGGCGCCCTGGTCGTCGCCGCCCTGATCATCGTGCTGGTGCTGTGGGGCGTGACGGTCAACGTCATCCGCCCGCTCGGCCGGCTGGTCGGCTACTTCGAGCGCATGGAGCAGGGCGACCTGTCCCAGGAGATCCCGCGGCTCGGCAACAACGAGATCGGCCGCCTCTACGGCTCGCTGGACAAGATGCAGCAGGGCCTGGCCGAGACGGTGGGCAGCGTGCGGGCCAGCGGCGAGTCGATCTTCGAGGGCTCCCGCAGCATCGCCAGCGGCAACAACGACCTGTCGTCGCGCACCGAGCAGCAGGCGTCATCGCTGCAGGAGACCGCCTCGAGCATGGAGGAGCTGTCCTCCACCGTGGGGCAGAACGCCGACAACGCCCAGCAGGCCAGCCGGCTCGCCGTCGAGGCCACGCGCACCGCCGAGGAGGGCGGCCAGGTGGTCGGCGAGGTGGTCTCGACCATGCACGAGATCCAGGGCAGCTCGCGCCGCGTCGCCGAGATCATCGGCACCATCGACGCCATCGCCTTCCAGACCAACATCCTGGCGCTCAACGCCTCGGTGGAGGCGGCCCGGGCCGGCGAGCACGGTCGCGGCTTCGCGGTGGTGGCCCAGGAGGTGCGCAGCCTGGCCAGCCGCTCGGCGGACGCCGCCAGCGAGATCCGCGGGCTGATCGAGGCCTCGGTGAATCAGGTCGAGGCCGGCACCGAGCGGGTCGACAAGGCCGGCCGGACCATGACCGAGATCGTCGCCGCCGTGCAGCGGGTCAGCGACATCATGGACGAGATCGCCGCCGCCTCCAGCGAGCAGAGCAACGGCATCAGCCAGGTCAACGACGCCGTCACCCAGATGGACCAGGTGACCCAGCAGAACGCCGCCCTGGTGCAGCAGGCGGCCAGCGCCGCCACCCAGCTCGAGGCCGAGGCCGGCCGGCTGCGCGACGCCACCGGGCGCTTCCGCCTGCGCCAGGGCGACGCCTCGGCGAGCCTCGCGCCGCCGGCGGCCCGCCGGCAGGACGCCGACCTGGCGCGCTGGATGCCGTCGCTGGCGTCCGAGGACGCGCCGCGCGCTCGGCAGCGACACGATCAAGGCCAGGACGAGGAGTGGGAGTCGTTCTGACCGCCGCTCCGCATATCGACAATAAATGGCCAGCGCCAAGACACGCCGTAGGGAACAGACGATGAGAAACAACCAGCCGATCACCCAGCGGGAAGTCGTCCTCAAGGACGATCACTTCCTGATCTCGCGCACCGACCTCAAGGGGCGCATCACCTACGCCAACCCGGCCTTCATCGAGGTCAGCGGCTTCCCCCGTGACGAGCTGGTGGGCGCGCCGCACAATCTGGTGCGCCACCCGGATATGCCGCCGGCGGCCTTCCAGGACCTGTGGGACACCCTGGCGGCCGGCGAGACCTGGCACGGCCTGGTCAAGAACCGCTGCAAGAACGGCGACTACTACTGGGTCGACGCCAGCGTCTCGCCGATCGTCGAGGACGGCGAGGTGGTGGGCCACGCCTCCATGCGCACCAAGGCCGATCCGGCCGAGATCGAGCTGGCCGAGGCCGTCTATGCGCGCATGCGCGAGGGCCACAGGACCGGCTATCGCCTCGACAGGGGGCGCCTGGTACGGCGCGGCCTGCGCGGCCGCCTGGCGCGGCTGAACCTGAGCAGCATGCGCGCCAAGCTGGTGGCCATGGTGCTGGTGGCGGGCATGCTGCTGGCGGTGGCCGGCGGCCTGGGGCTGTTCGGCATCGACGATGCCGGCCAGCGCCTGCAGCGCCTGAATCGCGACGGCCTGCAGGATGTGGCGCGGCTGCAGCAGATCGATCAGGTGGTGACCCAGAGCCATCAGGAACTGACCAGCCGCGAGCCGTTCGAGCTGATCAACCAGCGCGACGAGGTGATCGCCGGCCTCGAGCAGGCCGAGACGCGGCTCGACGCGCTGTGGCAGGCGTATCGTGACGGCGGTCGCAACGCGACGTCGGCCGCCGAGGCCTTCGGCGAAGACCTCGCCCACTATCGTCAGGCGGGGCTGGATCATGCCATCGAACTGCTCAACGCCGACGACAACTTCAAGGTGTTCTCGGAGCTTCCGCCCCACGCCAAGGAGATGCGCGACTGGGGCGACGGGCTGTCGACCGAGGTCAACGACCTGATCGCCGCCGAACAGCAGGCGGCCACGGCGCTGGCCGACCAGGCCCAGGCGGCCGAGCGGCGCATGGTGCTGACGCTGGCGGTGATGATGGGGCTCGGGCTGCTGGCGCTGATCGCGCTGGGCTGGCTGCAGCTGCGGGCGCTGATCCGGCCGCTGCGCTCGGCCGAGCAGTTCACCCTGCAGATCGCCTCCGGCAACCTCGCCGCCACCCCGCCGCGCCGGGGCCGGGACGAGGTCGGGCGCATGCTCGGCGCGCTGGAGCTGATGCGCAAGAGCCTGGGCAGCATCGTCGGCGACGTCAGCAAGGGCGTCGAGCGCGTGGCGCCGGCGGCCCGCGATATCGCCTCCGGCAACGAGGAGCTGGCCTCGCGCACCGAGCAGCAGGCCGCCTCGCTGCAGCAGACCGCCTCCAGCATGGAGGAAATGACCACCACGGTGCAGCACAACTCCGACAACGCCCAGCAGGCCAGCGGCCTGGCCTCGGACAACGCCTCCCAGACCGCCGAGACCGGCGAGTTGATGCAGCAGCTGGTGGGCACCATGGGCGAGATCACCACGGGCTCGAAGAAGATGACCGAGATCATCGACGTCATCGACTCGATCGCCTTCCAGACCAACATCCTGGCGCTCAACGCCTCGGTGGAGGCGGCGCGGGCCGGCGAGCAGGGCCGCGGCTTCGCCGTGGTGGCCGGCGAGGTGCGCCAGCTGGCCAGCCGTTCGGCGTCCGCCGCCCAGGAGATCAAGGCGCTGATCGACGGCTCGGCCCGCCAGATCGAGGGCGGCGCGGCGCTGGTCAAGCGCGCCGAGAGCGCGCTGTCCGAGGTGCTCGAGGCCTCGACCCGGGTCAACGACATCATGGGCGAGATCACCTCGGCCTCGACCGAGCAGAGCAACGGCATCGGCCAGATCAACCAGGCGGTGATGGAGATGGATCGGGTGACCCAGCAGAACGCCGAGCGCGTGCAGGCCTCCGCCCAGGCCGCCACCGATCTCGACCAGCAGGCCGCCGATCTGGCCCAGGCCGTGGCCGCCTTCCGCCTACGCGGCGCCGGCATGGAGCGTGCCCCGGCGCTGGCCGAGCGTCGCGGCGCGGCCACGCGCCAGACGCTGCCGGCGGCTGCCGCGTCGCGCGCCGAGGCGCCGGCCCGTCCGACGCAACCCCCCACGGCCCAGGACGCGGCCGTGGAGGAATGGGAGGAATTCTGACGTGACACAGGACCTGCCCATGCCGGGGCCGGGAAGCTGGGCGGGCGTCGGCCAGTTCGAGCGCGACCTCGACCTGACCGACGCCGACTTCGGCCGCATCCGCCAGCTCATCTACCAGCGGGCCGGCATCGTGCTGGCCGAGCACAAGCGGGAGATGGTCTACAGCCGGCTGGCCAAGCGGCTGCGCCATCATGGCCTGACGCGCTTCAGCGACTACCTGGCGCGCCTCGAGCAGCATCCCGATGCCCGCGAGTGGGAGGCCTTCACCAATGCCCTGACCACCAACCTCACGGCCTTCTTCCGCGAGGCGCACCACTTCCCGCTGCTGGCCGAGCACGTGCGCGAGCGGCGCGGGCCGGTACGGGTGTGGAGCGCGGCGGCGTCCACCGGCGAGGAACCCTATTCCATCGCCATGACGCTGACCGAGGCGCTGGGCTCGCGAGCCGGCGACGCCGAGGTGGTGGCCACGGACATCGACACCGAGGCGCTGGAGAAGGCCCGCGCCGGGGTCTATTCGCTGGAGCAGATCCACAAGCTCGACGAGGCGCGCATCAAGCGTTTCTTCCAGCGCGGCCGCGGCGCCCACGAGGGCCTGGCTCGGGTGCGCCCGGAGCTCAAGACGATGGTCGACTTCCGCTCGCTCAACCTGCTGGCGCCTTCCTGGGCGCTGCAGGGGCCCTTCGATGCCATTTTCTGCCGCAACGTGATGATCTACTTCGACAAGCAGACCCAGGCGCGGATCCTCGAGCGCTTCGCCCCGCTGCTCAAGCCCGACGGCCTGCTGTTCGCCGGGCACTCCGAGAACTTTTCCTACACCACCCAGGCCTTCCGGCTGCGGGGGCAGACGGTCTACGTGCGTCAGCCTCGCCCGTGAACGTGCGCTAAAGAACCCGCCGCGCCGGCCGATAGCTTTGCTCATTGGCAGGCGATCGGGCGGCACGTCATCCGCCGCCCGCCCGCATGGAGAGGAGATGCCCCTTGAGTGCACCCAGGATCAAGGTGCTGTGCGTCGATGATTCGGCGCTGATACGCGACCTGCTGACCGAGATCATCAACCAGCAGCCCGATATGGAAGTGGTGGCCGTGGCACCGGACCCGCTGGTGGCCCGCGACCTGATCAAGCGTCACGACCCCGACGTCATCACCCTGGACGTCGAGATGCCGCGCATGGACGGCCTCGACTTCCTGGAGCGGCTGATGCGGCTGCGGCCGATGCCGGTGCTGATGGTCTCGTCGCTGACCCAGGCCGGCTCCGAGGTCACGCTGCGCGCGCTGGAGCTCGGGGCGCTGGACTTCGTGGCCAAGCCGTCGCTGGGCATCCGCCACGGCATGCAGGCCTATGCCGACGAGATCGCCGAGAAGCTGCGCGCCGCCGCGCGCTCGCGGCCGCAGCGCGCCCGCCGCCGCGATGCGCCGGCGCCGAAGATGCTCAAGGCGCCGCTGGTGTCGAGCGAGAAGCTGATCATCATCGGCGCCTCCACCGGCGGCACCGAGGCGATCCGCAGCGTGCTGGAGCCGCTGCCGGCGGGCAGCCCGGCGATCCTGATCACCCAGCACATGCCCGGCGGCTTCACGCGCTCCTTCGCCGAGCGCCTCGACCGGCTGTGCCAGATCACGGTCAAGGAGGCCCAGGACGGCGAGCGCATCCTGCCCGGGCACGCCTACATCGCGCCGGGCGACACCCACCTCAGGCTGGCGCGCAGCGGCGCCAACTACGTGGCGCGCCTGGACGACGGGCCGCCGGTCAATCGCCACCGCCCGTCGGTGGACGTGCTGTTCCACTCGGCGGCGACCCAGGCCGGCCGCAACGCCATCGGCGTGCTGCTGACCGGCATGGGCAAGGACGGCGCCGCCGGGCTGCTGGAAATGCGCCAGGCCGGCGCGCCGACCCTGGCCCAGGACGAGGCCAGCTGCGTGGTCTTCGGCATGCCGCGGGAGGCCATCGCCCTGGGCGGGGCCGGCGAGGTGGTCGCCCTGGACGAGGTGGCGCCGCGGCTGCTCACGCTGGTCGCCGCCTCGGGCCGCGCCCAGCGGGTCTGACCCCGATTCTCCACGACTCATCGCCACAGGAGCCGTCACGATGCTCAACGTACTGCGAAACTTCCGTATCAGCCGGGTCGTCAACGGCGTGCTGGCCTGCTTCCTGCTGCTGCTGGTGGTGGTGGCCGGGCTGGGCTGGATGGCCAGCCGCTCGGCCAGCGAGACCCTGAGCACCCTCGATCGGATCAACATCGAGCAGCTCAACGAGATCAACCGCGCCGACGCCCTGCTGACCGGCGCCCTGGTCGACCTGCAGACGGCCTCCGGCCACTTCCTGATGGGCCGCACCAGCCAGGCCGATGACAGCCTGGCCTCGGCCCGGGATCAGATCGATCGCGCCGAGGCGCGCTACGAACACTACGCCAGCGTGCCGCGCACGCCCCAGGGCGAGGCCCTCGGCGCGCGCGTCGAGGAGAACTTCGGCGCGGTGCTGGCGCTGGTTCGCCAGGGCTACGAGACCCTGGACCAGGTCGATACCCAGGGCTTCTCCCAGCTGCGCCAGCGCATGGCCGAGCCCCAGCAGGCGCTGGAAGAGTCCCTGACCGAGTTCGTCCACTACGCCGGCGGTCGCGGCAACAGCCTGATGGCCGACTATGCCGCCATGGAGCAGCGCTTCAGCCTCATCGGGCTGGCCATCCTGGCGCTGGCCGCGGTGATGCTGGGGCTGATCTATCTCGCGCTGCGCCGGCTGCTGGTGCTGCCGCTGCGCCAGGCGGTCGGCAACCTCGAACGCATCGCCGAGGCCGACCTGTCCGCGGAGATCCGGGTGCTGGGCCGCAACGAGATCGGCCAGCTGTTCGCCGCCATGCGCGACATGCAGGGCAACCTGGCCGCCATCGTCGGCGACGTGCGCCAGGGCAGCGGCGCCATCCACGGCCGGGCCCGGGAGATCTCCCGCGGCAACGCCGACCTGTCCTCGCGCACCGAGCAGCAGGCGGCCTCGCTGGAGGAAACTGCCTCCAGCATGGAACAGCTCACCGCCACGGTGCGCCAGAACGCCGACAACTCGCGTCAGGCCAGCGGCCTGGCCCAGGAGGCCACCGGCACCGCCGAGCGCGGCGGCGAGGTGGTCCAGCAGGTGGTGCAGACCATGCACGGGATCGCCGGCAGCTCGCAGAAGGTCGCCGACATCACCGGCGTGATCGACTCGATCGCCTTCCAGACCAACATCCTGGCGCTCAACGCCTCGGTGGAGGCGGCGCGGGCCGGCGAACAGGGCCGCGGCTTCGCCGTGGTGGCCGGCGAGGTGCGCCAGCTGGCCAGCCGCTCCGCCGACGCCGCCAAGGAGATCAAGGCGCTGATCGACGGCTCGGTGGCCCAGGTGCAGGAGGGCTCGGCGCTGGTCGAGCAGGCCGGCTCGACCATGCAGGAAGTGGTCGCCTCGGTGCGCCGGGTGACCGACATCATGGACGAGATCTCGGCCGCCTCTCAGGAACAGAGCGACGGCATCGAGCAGGTCGGCCAGGCCGTCGGCCAGATGGACCAGGTCACCCAGCAGAACGCCAGCCTGGTGCAGGAGGCGGCCTCCGCCGCCGCCGAGCTCGAGGCCCAGGCCACGCGCCTGGAGCAGGCCGTGTCGGTGTTCCGCCTGAGCGGCGGCCAGGCGGCGGCGCTGCCGTCGGCCGGCCAGGACGCACCGCCCCGTCAGACACCGGCGCCGCGCGCCGGGGCCGCACCTCAGTCCCAGGCCCAGCCCGCTCGCCCCGCGCCGCGCGCGGCGGCGACGGCCGAGGACGACTGGGAAGAATTCTGATCACGGCCGGCGGCGAGCCGCCGGCTCCGCAACGCAATCGTCACGACGAGTCAAGAGAGGATCCCCGATGGCGGACAAGAACATGAGCATCCTGGTGGTGGATGACTTCCCGACCATGCGCCGCATCGTGCGCAGCCTGCTCAAGGAACTGGGCTTCACCAACGTCGAGGAGGCCGAGGACGGTCAGGATGCCCTGAACAAGCTCAAGGGCGGCGGCTTCGAGTTCGTGGTCTCCGACTGGAACATGCCGAACCTGGACGGCCTGGAGATGCTCAAGCAGATCCGCGCCGACGATGGCCTCAAGGAGCTGCCGGTGCTGATGGTCACCGCCGAGGCCAAGAAGGAGAACATCATCGCCGCCGCTCAGGCCGGGGCCAGCGGCTACGTGGTCAAGCCCTTCACCTCGGCGACCCTCGAGGAAAAGCTCAACAAGATCTTCGAGAAGCTGGGCATGTGATACCGGCCGGGCCCGCTCGCACGGGCCCGGCAAGCAGGAGAGGCGATGATGAGCAGCGAGACGCAGCCTGGCGACTATCAGGCGAACGGAGACGAACTGGTCCAGCGCATCGGCCACCTGACGCGCATGCTGCGCGACAGCATGCGCGAGCTGGGGCTGGACAAGGAGATCGAGCGGGCCGCGGACGCGATTCCCGACGCTCGCGATCGCCTGAGCTATGTGGCGACCATGACCGAGCAGGCGGCGGAGCGAGCGCTCAACGCCATCGATCGTGCCCAGCCGCTGCAGGACCGCCTCAGCGAAGGCGCCGAGGCGCTGGATGCGCGCTGGGCGGAGTGGTTCGCCGAGCCCAAGGAGCTCGACGAGGCCCGCGAGCTGGTCAAGGACACCCGCGGCTACCTGGCCGAGGTGCCCCAGACGGTCCAGGCCACTCACAAGGAGCTGCTCGAGATCATGATGGCCCAGGACTTCCAGGACCTGACCGGCCAGGTGATCAAGAAGATGATGGACGTCATCCGCGAGATCGAGAGCCAGCTGGTGCAGGTGCTGATCGACAGCGTGCCCCAGGGCGAGACCCGCGACGACATGCAGCGCCGCGCCGACGGCCAGCGCGAGGCCGAGGCCAGGAAGCGTGACGAGGCCAGCAAGCGCAGCGAGGACGGCCTGCTCAACGGCCCGCAGATGAAGCCCGAGGCCGAGGACGTGGTGGCCGACCAGGATCAGGTCGACGACCTGCTCGACCAGCTGGGGTTCTGAGTCATCGCCGAAAAGGCCTGCGTGCGCCGGCCTTTCGGCCGATGACCGGTAGGTGATGGGAGCGCCCTGGCGCTCCCTCCGCCGTGCTTTCTTCCCGCTTCCCCTTTCCGGCAAGCGGCCGAGGCGCGTGGATAAGCCCACGAAAATCGGCCCTTTTCGCCTGACCGTTCCTTCCTTCCTCCCCGGATAATGGCCAGGGTGCGCACGAGTGCCCGGTGAATGGCCATGGCCGACGACAGCAGCGACGACGAGAAGACAGAAGACGCCACGCCCCGACGCCTGGAAAAGGCGCGCGAGGAGGGCCAGGTGGCCCGTTCCCGGGAGCTGGCCACCTTCCTGCTGCTGCTCGGCGGCGTGATCGGTCTCGGCACCCTGGGCAGCACGCTCTTCGAGCTGCTCGGCGGCATCATGGAGCAGGCCTTCCTGTTCGAGCGCCGTCAGGCCATGCAGACCATACCGATGCTGGTCCAGGCCCTGACGCTGGGGCAGCGCGCCCTGGTCGGCCTGCTGCCGCTGCTGCTGCTGCTGGCGGTGATCGCCCTGGTGGCGCCGGCGCTGCTCGGCGGCTGGGTGATCTCGGCCAAGTCGCTCAAGCCCCAGCTCGGCAAGCTCAACCCGCTCAAGGGACTCAAGCGCATGCTGGGCGTCCAGGCGCTGGTGGAGCTCTCCAAGGCCATCGCCAAGGCGCTGCTGGTGGGCAGCGTGGGCGTGGCCTACCTCTACCTGCATCGCGGCGACTTCATGGCGCTGATGAGCATGCCGGTCCACCAGGCCCTGGCGCGGGCCATGTGGATGGCCGCCGAGGCCTGCGGGCTGATGGTGCTGACCCTGCTGGTGGTGATCCTGATCGACGTGCCCTACCAGCTATGGAACCACGCCAAGCAGCTGCGCATGTCCAAGGACGAGGTCAAGCGCGAGCACAAGGAGTCCGAGGGCGATCCTCAGGTCAAGGGCCGCATCCGCCAGCAGCAGCAGGCCATGGCCCGCGGGCGGATGATGAGCCAGGTGCCGGAGGCCGACGTGGTGATCACCAACCCCACGCACTATGCCGTGGCGCTGAAGTACGAACAGACCGGCATGAGCGCGCCGCGGGTGGTGGCCAAGGGCACCGACGCCGTGGCGGCGCGCATCCGCGAGGTGGCCGAGGAGGCCGGGGTGCCGCGCCTGGAGGCGCCGCCACTGGCGCGCTCGCTCTACCACCACGTGGACCTGGAGGCCGAGATTCCGGCCGACCTCTACACCGCGGTGGCCGAGGTGCTGGCCTGGGCCTTCGGCCTCAAGCGCGTGGCCGAGGAGGGCGGCGAGGCCCCGCCGACCCCCGAGAACCTGCCGATTCCGGACGCCGTGGCGGCGCCGGGGCCGGACGATGACACCGACGAGGCACGAGCATGAAGGCCCTGAGCCACTACCTGCCGCGACGCAACCTGATGGCCGACGTGCCGATGAAGCTGCTGGCCGGCCCGCTGCTGATCATCATGATCCTGTCGATGATGATCCTGCCGCTGCCGCCCTTCGCGCTGGACCTGCTGTTCACCTTCAACATCGCCATGGCGGTGATGGTGCTGCTGGTCAGCATGTTCACCCAGAAGCCGCTGGACTTCGCCGCCTTCCCCGCGGTGCTGCTGTTCACCACCCTGCTGCGGCTGTCGCTCAACGTGGCCTCGACCCGGGTGGTGCTGATGAACGGCCACGAGGGCGGCGACGCCGCCGGCAAGGTGATCGAGGCCTTCGGCCAGTTCCTGGTCGGCGGCAACTTCGCCGTCGGCCTGGTGGTGTTCGCGATCCTGGTGATCATCAACTTCATGGTCATCACCAAGGGTGCGGGACGCATCGCCGAAGTGGGCGCTCGCTTCATGCTCGACGCCATGCCCGGCAAGCAGATGGCCATCGACGCCGACCTCAACGCCGGCCTGATCGGCGAGGACGAGGCCCGCCAGCGGCGTTCCGACGTCTCCCAGGAAGCCGACTTCTACGGCTCCATGGACGGCGCCAGCAAGTTCGTGCGCGGCGACGCCATGGCCGGCCTGGTGATCATGGTAGTCAACGTCATCGGCGGCCTGCTGATCGGCCTGCTGCAGTACGACATGGCCTTCGGCGACGCCGCCCGCACCTATGTGCTGCTGACCATCGGCGACGGTCTGGTGGCGCAGATCCCGGCGCTGGTGATCTCCACCGCCGCCGGCGTGACCGTGTCCCGGGTCACCACCGACCAGGACGTCGGCCAGCAGATGATCAGCCAGCTGTTCGTCAATCCCAAGGTCATGATCCTGGCCGCCTGCATCATGGGCCTGCTGGGCCTGGTACCCGGCATGCCCAACCTGGTGTTCCTGCTGTTCACCGCGCTGCTCGGCGGCCTGGCCTGGTGGATGACCCGCCAGCAGGAGCGCCAGCTGGTCGAGGAGCAGACCCAGGCCGCGCCGCCGCCGGCGCCGGAGGCGCCCGAGGCCAGCTGGGACGACGTGCAGCTGGTCGACACCCTGGGCCTCGAGGTCGGCCATCGGCTGATTCCCATGGTCGATGCCCAACAGCAGGGCGAGCTGCTCGGCCGCATCAAGAGCGTGCGCAAGAAGTTCGCCCAGGAGGTCGGCTTTCTGCCGCCGGTGGTGCACATCCGCGACAACCTGGAGCTTGCGCCCAACGCCTACTCGCTGAGCCTCAAGGGCGCCGAGATCGGCCGCGCCGAGGCCTATCCGGGCCGCTGGCTGGCCATCGACCCGGGTCAGGTCTCCGGCGAGCTGTCCGGCACCCCGACCCAGGACCCGGCCTTCGGCCTGCCGGCGGTGTGGATCGATACCGAGCAGCGCGAGCACGCCCAGGTCTACGGCTACACCGTGGTCGACGCCAGCACCGTGGTGGCGACCCACCTCAATCACCTGCTGCACCGCCACGCCGCCGAGATGCTCGGCCGCCAGGAGGTGCAGAAGCTGCTCGACAAGCTGGGAGAGGATCAGAAGTCGCTGGTCGAGGAAGTGGTGCCCAAGGCGATCTCGCTCACCGTGCTGCAGCGCATCCTCCAACACCTGCTCGACGAGGACGTCTCGATCCGCGACATGCGTACCATCCTCGACGCCCTGGCCGAGCACGCGCCCCAGCAGCAGGACCCGGGCGAACTCACCGCCGTGGTCCGCGTGGCACTGGGCCGCGCCATCACCCAGCAGTGGTTCGCCGGCCACGAGACGCTCAACGTCCTGGGCCTGGACGGCCAGCTCGAGCAGGTGCTGCACCAGGCCATGAACGGCAGCGGCGCGCTGGAGCCGGGCCTGGCCCAGACGCTGATGGATCAGGCCGAGCAGGCGCTGAGCCGCCACGAGGCCAGCGGCGAGCCGCCGGTGCTGGTGGTGCAGCACTCGCTGCGCCCGGTGCTGGCGCGCTTCCTGCGCCGCCGCCTGACGCACCTGGTGGTGATGTCCCAGGCCGAGATTCCCGATGACCGGACCCTGAGGGTCACCACCCTGATCGGAGGACAGTGAGCGACATGAGCGTCATGCGATTCGTCGGCGAGACCAGCCGTGAGGCGATGCGCAAGGTGCGCAGCGCCCTGGGCGACGAGGCCCTGATCCTGGCCAACCGGCCCACCGAGACGGGCGTCGAGATCCTGGCCATGGCCGATGACACGGTCGAGGCCATGGCGCCGGCCGAACCGGTGTCGTCGCCGGCCCGTCCGGCGAGCGAGCCGGCTCCCGCGTCGGCGCCCGCCGCCCCCGAAGGCAGCGGCGGCGGCCTGGAGGCGATGAGCGAGCGGCTGCTGCGCGAGATGCAGGAGATGCGTGCGCTGCTGGCCCGAGAATCCGCGCCGCCCGCCGCCCCGGCGACATCGCCGGCCGCCGGCCGCGAGGCGCTGGCCGGGACCCTGCGCGATGCCGGCTTCGGCCGCGTGGTGATCGACGAGCTGCTCCAGGGCCTGCCGGCCGAGCTGACCGGTGCCGAGGCCGATCCCGCCGAGGCCCAGGCCTGGCTGAGCCGCCGCCTGGCCGGCCGCCTGCCGGTGGGCATCGACCCCGAGACCTTCCTCGACGCGCCCGGCATCCTGGCGCTGGTCGGCCCCACCGGGGTCGGCAAGACCACCACCACCGCCAAGCTGGCCGCGCGCTGCGTGCAGCGCCACGGCGCCGAGCACGTCGCCCTGGTCACCACCGACGGCTTCCGCGTCGGCGCCCACGAGCAGCTGCGCATCTACGCCGAGCTGCTCGGGGTGCCGCTGCACGCGCTGTCGCCGGAGCAGTCCATGGACGCGCTGCTGGCCGAGCTCGCCGGCCGGCGCTGGATCATCATCGACACCGTCGGCATGAGCCAGCGCGACCGCCGCATCATCGCCCAGGCGTCCCAGCTGCAGGGCGGCGCCGAGCGGGTGCGCATGCTGCTGGTGCTCAACGCCGCCAGCCAGCCGGGCACGCTGGAGGAAGTGGTCACTCACTATCGACAGGCCGCCCGGGCCGCGGGCGTGGCCCTCGACGACTGCCTGCTGACCAAGCAGGACGAGGCCGGCCAGCTGGGCCCGGCGCTGGACACCCTGATTCGCCACGGCCTGCGGCTGCGCTACGTCTCCACCGGCCAGCGGGTGCCGGAGGACCTGGCGCCCGCCGAGGCCGCGCCGCTGGTCGAGGCCGCCCTGGCGGCGGCGCGGCCCGGCGACGACCTGCCCGCGGCCAGCGTGAAGAGCGCTCGCCCCGACACCGATGCGCTGCTCGGCCAGGGCCGCCGCCTCGGCGCCCTGCTGGCCACGCTGCGTCGCCGGCTGACCGGCTTCGCCACCCTCGAGGCCGCCTGGGACCTGAGCGCGCTGCCCGTCTGCCTGCAGGAGGACCACCTCACGCGCCTGCTGGACGCGCCGCCGGAGCGCGCCGGCATGCTGTGGGCGGCGCGCCGCTCGCTGCCCGGCGCCGACTGGGCGATGCCCGACCTGGGCATCGACGACCGCGGCGGCTGGGTGGTGCTGCCCGACCTGCAGCATCGCCAGCCGGCGGGCTGGCCGGCGCGGCTCGGCCAGGCGCGGGAGCGGCAGGGTGTGGCCGTGCATCTGCTGCCCGGCCTGCCCGACGCCGAGTCCTGGCTGTGGCTGGACGAGGCCCGCGCACCCTGGCTCGGCCAGGTGCGCCCCGCCCAGCGTGTCGTCCACGACGGCGAGCGTCGCTCGCTGTCGAGCCTCGAGCCGCTGGCCGAGGCCGCCGAGACCCGCGATGCGCGCTTCCGCGGCCAGGCCGTGCGCGTCCACTTCGCGCGCCTGGCGGTGGAGGCCGGCCCCGGCGGCCCCGGCGGCCCCGGCGGCCGCCGCGGCCCCGCCGCTTCCTGCGCCATGACCGCCTGGTTCGCCGGTCTGGTGGACCCGGAAAGCGGCCGCGTGCTGGCGCGGCGCCTGTGGCTGACGCCGCTGCCGGCCACCGCCGACGTGCTGCCGCTGCTGATCGCCCAGCTCCACGGCGAGGCCCTGCCGCGACAGGCGCGCCGCGCCTGGGAGCGGCTGACGACGCTGCTGCCGGCCGACACCGACCGCGAGGTGCGCCAGCTGCTGGCCGCCGGCCTGGCAGCCGCGGCCGGCCATCTCGACCAGTCCTCCGATGACGAGGCCGAGGAGGTCCGCGGCGACCTGCTGGCGCTGCTGGGCGGCCGTCGCCGTCGCCGCGAGAGCGCCCTGCTGGAGGCGCTGCTGCAGCTGCTGACCGCGCGCGATGCCATTCGCCACGTCGGCGCCGCCGGCCTGGAGGGGCTGCGGTGATGGCCGGCGACCAGGCCGCGGGGCTGCGCGCCTGGGCGGCCAGTCTCGAGCGCCCGGCCGCCGAGGCCGGAAGCGACCCCGTGCCTGAGCCGGCGACCGCCGTGACGTCAGACACAGGGGCATCGGACATCGGCGCATCTCGGATCGAGTCGGTCGAGGCGCCGCTGACCACCCTGATGGTGGTGGGGCTGCCGAGCACCGCGCCGGAACAGGCCGAGCGCGTGACCGCGCTGCTCGACCACTGGGCCGAACGGGGCCGGCGCTGGGTTGGCGACCCGCGCGGCTGGAAGGTGGTGCCGCTGGCCGCCTCGAGCCCGCACCTGGCGGTGCTGGCGCAAGAGCAGCCGCGCTGGGCGCTGTGGGTAGGCCCCGACGGCGAGGCCTTTCGCCGCGCCCTGGGCGTGCTCGGCCGGCTGGCGGAGGGCGGTGGGCCGCGGCGGCTGATCGCCGTGCATCCGCCGGGGATGCCGCGTCGCGGGCTGCTCGACAACCTGTGCCAGGCCGCCCGGCACTACTTCGGCATCGACCTGCTGGTGGTGGCATGAGACGCCGCGCCGCGCCCGGCCTTCTCGCCGGTCTGCTGCTGAGCGTTCTGTCCGACCTGACGCCGGCGGCTTGGGCCGGCGGCAGCTGGGTAGCCGAGGCGCCCGCGGTGCGCGCCGCGATCGTCGGCCGCGAGGCCGCCAGCGAGGCGCTGACGCCGCCCGCCGGCACCGAGGGCCGCATCCGCGAGGTGCGCTGGCGCTTCCGCACGCCGCCCGGCAAGGGCTGGCAGGCGCGGCTCTGTCACCCGGCCGGCTGCGTGGCGCTGCCGGCCGCCCGCGGGCGCAGCTCGGTCCTGGCGGGACTGCCCGCCGGCGAGCCGCTGAGATTTCGCTTCTCGCCGCTGCCGGGGCAGGCCCCGCTGGCGGTCGAGGAGCTGCAGGTGATCGTGAACTTCCAGTAAGGCCGAAGGCCCGTGAGAGCAGAGAGGCGAGGCTGAGCCATGTACACAGCACAAGGCAAGATCGAACAGGATGCGCTGCTGAATGACTACCTGCCGCTGGTGCGCCGTCAGGCGCTGGCGCTGCAGGTGCGCCTGCCGGCGAGCATCGAGCTGGACGACCTGATCCAGGCCGGTACCGTGGGCCTGCTGGAGGCGCTGGGGCGCTTCGATTCGGCCCAGGGCGCGAGCTTCGCCACCTTCGCCAGCCAGCGCATCCGCGGCGCCATGCTCGACGAGCTGCGCAGCCGCGACTGGCTGCCGCGCAGCGTGCGGCGTAACGCCCGGGCCGCCGACGAGGCCGCCCGCCGGCTCGAGCAGGAGCTGGGGCGCCCGGCCGAGGAGAGCGAGATCGCCGCGGCCCTGGAGATGGACCTCGAGAGCTATCGCCGGCTGCTCAGCGATACCAACAGCGGCCAGCTGTTGCCCTTCGAGGAGCTGATGGCCGAGGGCGGCGAGGGCCGGCTGCTGGAGGACGGCGTCGCCGAGACGCCCTTCGCCCGGCTGATCGACCACCAGCAGCGCACCCAGCTGGTGGAGGCGATCGAGGCGCTGCCGGAGCGCGAGAAGCTGCTGATGGCGCTCTACTACCAGGAAGAGCTCAATCTCAAGGAGATCGGCGCCGTGCTCGGCGTCACCGAGTCCCGGGTCTGCCAACTGCACAGCCAGGCGGTGGGGCGACTGCGCGGGAAGCTGCGCGACAACTGACCGCATCAATATCGGCCGGCTCGGGCCGATAGCCATCCATCGGGATGGCGACACGGCACGGAGGCGATGAGCTTTCCCGACGCCAGACCGCTGCGAGGGCGCTGTGAACCCTTCCCTGGGCGCTAACTTTTGCCATCCATGGCAAAAACCCCTCGCATCGGCCTGTCCCCGGCGCTCATCGCCCCGGCTTGTGCATCACCTACTACAACCGTCGAAACGCGACAGGGAGCCTTCATGAATCCGTCCACGCTGATCGGGATCCTGGCCAGCATCGTGATGCTGGCGAGCGTCCTGCTGTTCACCGCCGAGTCGCCGCAGAGCTTCGTCAACCTGCCGGGCCTGGCCATCGTGCTGGCCGGCACCCTGGCCGCGACCTTCATCAGCTATCCGCTCAAGGAGGTGGTGCGGGTGGTGCGCCTGGTGGGTATCGTCTTCCGCCGCGAGAACACCTACATCCGCGACGACATCAAGGAGCTGGTGGACATGTCGCGGCTGTGGTTCAAGGGCGACGTGCGGGCCGTGGAGGCGGCCCTGGAGCAGGCCCGCAATCCCTTCCTGCGCACCGGCATCCAGCTGGTCATCGCCAACACCAAGGAAGAGGAGATCTTCGACCTGCTGCGCTGGCGCATCGCCCGGCTCAAGGCCCGCGAGCACGCCGAGGCGCAGATCTTCCGCACCATGGCCACCTATGCCCCGGCCTTCGGCATGATCGGCACCCTGGTGGGATTGGTGAACATGCTCGAGGTGATGCAGGCCGGCGACCTCGATGTCATCGGCCCGCGCATGGCGGTGGCGCTGCTCACGACCTTCTACGGCATCCTGCTGGCCAACCTGGTGTTCAAGCCGATCGCGGTGAAGCTCGAGCGGCGCACCGAGGAGCGCCTGATCGCCATGAACATGGTGCTCGAGGGCATCTCGCTGATCACCAAGCGGCGCCTGCCGTCGTTCATCGAGGAGACGCTCAACTCCTTCGTCGCCAATTATCACGACGAGATCCGCGATGCGGCGCGGCCGGCCATGCCGGACGACGAGGAGGCCGGGCAGCGTGCTTGACCGCGACACCCGCCAGGCGCTGGCGCCGCCGGAGCAGGGCGGCGAGGAGGGCGAGAGCTGGCTGATGAGCTATCTCGATGTATTGACCCTGCTGATCACCCTGTTCGTGCTGCTGCTGTCCATGAGCAGCCTGTCCACGGCCGACGGTGAGGGCGACGGCGAGGTCGCCGCGCCGGCCATGCGCGCCGCGCTGGCCGTGGGCGAGGGCCTGAAGCCTCGCCATGCGGGGCTACAGCCACGCTTCCAGGGGCTCGGCATGGACGGCGTCAGCGTCGAGCGCACCCATCAGGGGCTGACGCTGCGTATCGAGGACCGGCTGCTGTTCGACAGCGGCCGCGCCCGGGTGACCGAGGGCGGCCGGCAAGTGCTGTCGCGCCTGGCCGAGCGGCTGGTCGACCTCGGCGGCGAGATCTCGGTGGAGGGCCACACCGACAGCCTGCCGATCGCCACCTCGCGCTTCCCCTCCAACTGGGAGCTTTCCACCGGGCGCGCCAGCGCCGTGGTGCGCGCGCTGGCTGAAGCGGGCGTAGCGCGGGACAGCCTGCGGGCCATCGGCTACGCCGATACCCGGCCCCTGGCGGCCAACGACGACGCCGAGGGGCGGGCCGCCAATCGCCGCGTCGAGCTGGTATGGCGGGCGCCCGAGCCCGGCCCTGAGGCGATCTCTGACCGTGCGGCGGCCATCGATTAGCCCTTGGCTATCACTTGTATCGCCCTATTCAATTTAACCAATGAAGGGGGCCTGGGTATTCTGATCGCGTCTTCACCACACATCCCCTCAATCAGGAGAAAGACGCGATGTCCCTGCTCAACACCGAAGTCAAACCGTTCAACGCCACCGCCTATCACAACGGCGATTTCGTCGAGGTCAGCGAAGAGAGCCTGAAGGGCCAGTGGAGCATCTTCTTCTTCTACCCGGCCGACTTCACCTTCGTCTGCCCGACCGAGCTCGGCGACCTGCAGGACAACTACGAGGCCTTCAAGGCGCTGGGCGTCGAGATTTACGGCGTGTCCACCGACACCCACTTCACCCACAAGGCCTGGCACGACAGCTCCGAGACCATCAACAAGCTGCAGTACCCGATGCTGGCCGACCCGACCCACGTCGTATCGCGCAACTTCGAGGTGCTGATCGAGGACGCCGGCATCGCCGACCGCGGCACCTTCGTCGTCGACCCGGACGGCAAGATCCAGATCATCGAGCTGAACGCCGGCAACATCGGCCGTAACGCCGAAGAGCTGCTGCGCAAGGTCAAGGCCGCCCAGTACGTCCGCGCCAACCCCAACGAGGTCTGCCCGGCCAAGTGGGAAGAAGGCGAAGAGACCCTGGCTCCTTCGCTGGATCTGGTCGGCAAGATCTAAGGACACGCCGATTTATTGCTGCGCTCGATATTCTGGCCGCCGGCGGTGCTCGGAATCCTCATGTAGCAGGCTACACTCCGGTTCCTGCGCTCCGGCGACGGCCAGCCTCTCATCGCTCGCGACATAAATCAGCACATCCTTAAACGCATTGATGTTACGCGGAGCTGTCTCCGCGCCCTTTACCCCGCCGAGGCGCTGTGCCTCGATCGCCCAACCAGTCGCGCAAGCGAGATCGGGACATCGTCCCGGCGGGGCCCGATTCCGGTTTTTCCTGACACGCTCCCGGGCGCGAGGCTTCGCGACCCGCCCGGGGAAGTCGTGTCTACGAGTCACTTATCATCAAGGATTGCCGCCGTTATGTTGGACGACTCTCTTAAGCAACAGCTGAAAGCCTATCTCGGCAAGGTCACGCGCCCCTTCGAGTTGGTCGCCACCCTGGATGACGGCGCCAAGTCCAAGGAACTGCACGCCCTGCTCGAGCAGATCGCGGGCCTTTCCGACAAGATCACCCTGTCCACCGAGGGCCGCGACGAGCGTTCTCCGTCCTTCGCCCTGCATCGCGACGGCGAGCCCACCGGCGTGGTCTTCGCCGGCATCCCCATGGGACACGAGTTCACCTCGCTGGTGCTGGCGCTGCTGCAGGTGGGCGGCCATCCGCCCAAGGCCAGTGACGAGGTCATCGAGCAGATCCGCTCCCTCGACGCCGACCTGCACTTCGAGACCTATTTCTCGCTGTCGTGCCAGAACTGCCCGGACGTGGTCCAGGCGCTGAACCTGATGGCGATCCTGAACCCGCGCATCTCCCACGATGCCATTGACGGCGCCCTGTTTCAGGACGAGGTCGAGGCCCGCGAGGTGATGTCGGTGCCGAGCGTGTTCCTCAACGGCGAGACCTTCGATCAGGGCCGCATGAGCCTCGAGCAGATCCTGGCCAAGGTCGACACCGGCGCCGTCGAGCGCGAGGCCGCCAGGCTCAGCGAGAAGCCGGCCTTCGATACGCTGATGATCGGCGGTGGGCCGGCCGGCGCCGCGGCGGCGGTCTATGCGGCGCGCAAGGGCATCCGCACCGGCGTGGCCGCCGAGCGCTTCGGCGGCCAGGTGCTGGACACCCTGTCGATCGAGAACCTGATCTCGGTGCCGCACACCGAGGGCCCCAAGCTGGCCGCGGCGCTGGAGGAGCACGTCAAGGAATACGACGTCGACATCATGAACCTGCAGCGCGCCGTCGAGCTGGTCCCGGGCGAGCCGGGCGGCGAGCACGAGGTGCGCTTCGAATCCGGTGCCAGCCTCCGGAGCAAGACCCTGGTGCTGGCCACCGGTGCCCGTTGGCGCGAGATGAACGTGCCGGGCGAGGCCGAGTACCGCAACAAGGGCGTGGCCTACTGCCCGCACTGCGACGGCCCGCTGTTCAAGGGCAAGCGCGTGGCGGTGATCGGCGGCGGCAACTCCGGCGTCGAGGCGGCCATCGACCTGGCCGGCATCGTCGGCGAGGTCACGCTGATCGAGTTCATGGACGAGCTGCGCGCCGACGAGGTGCTGCAGAAGAAGCTCTCAAGCCTGCCCAACGTCGAGGTGATCAAGGGCGCGCGCACCACCGAGGTCAACGGTGACGGCAACCGCGTCACGGGCCTGACCTATGAGGAGCGCGCCTCCGGCGAGCTGCGCGAGCTGGCCCTCGAGGGCGTCTTCGTGCAGATCGGCCTGGTGCCCAACACCGAGTGGCTGAAGGATTCGCCCATCGAGCTCTCCGAGCGCGGCGAGATCGTGGTCGACGAGCGCGGCATGACCTCGGTGCCGGGCATTTTCGCCGCCGGCGACGTCACCACCGTGCCCTACAAGCAGATCGTCATCGCCATGGGCGAAGGCTCCAAGGCCGCCCTGGGCGCCTTCGATCACCTGATCCGCAGCTGATCGCCCGCCGTTCGTGCCTGACGCCCTCGCCGTACCGCGGCGCGGGCGTTCTGCGTTGGGCGAGAGGACATCGGTGGCAGGAATCGGTGGCAGGATACCGAGCGCCCTCACTCCGCGCGGCAGAGCGTCTCCATGCGGGTCAGCGCGGCGTCGGCGCCGTTCAGACTGAGGACCAGGAACCAGTAGTCGTCCTCGGCGCGGTGGATGCGCAGGCGAAGCGTATCGCCGTCGCGGATCTCGTCGAGCACGGCGTCGGTGTCGGGCAGCGTGAAGCGCACGTAGAAGCCGCTGTCGCCGCGCTCGGTGATGAAGTCGGCCTGGCCCTGGTGGACCCAGCCCCGGTCGATCAGCAGGTCCGCCGGCACCCGGTTGACGGTCGCGGACTCGGCCTGGACCTCGCCGAGCTCGACGCGCAGCGCCAGCCAGGGCCGGTCGCATGCGCCCGGCGTGGCGTTGACGCTGAACACGCTGTCGGCGTAGCTGTGCTGCTCGATGGCGCGCGCGTGGCGCTCGTCGCCCAGCCGTAGCACCAGTGAGTGCCAGTCGTCGTGGGCCCGGGCGTCGCCGACGTTGAAGCTGCCGGCTGGCGCGGAGGTGGCGAGGCCGAAGGCCAGCAGGGCGACCAGGCCGGCGAGCGGCCGATGAGAACGAAGAAGGCGTGTGAGGAGCATGCGGACATCCCTGACCGTGGCGTGTCGGAGCCTGGCATTGTCCGAGAAGTCGCGCCGCGCGTCGACGCCCGCTGGCGCATTCAGGAGGCGGCGTCCTCGATATTCAGCAGCGTGATCAGCTCGGCGCGCTGCTGGCCCAGCAGGTCGGCGAGGGTGTAGCGGTCGAGCACTGCCACGAAGGCCGCCAGGGCCTCGCCGAGGATCGGCTTCAGCCGGCAGGCGGGGGTGATGACGCAGCCGTTGTCGTCGCGGAAGCACTCGACCAGGCCAAGGTCGGGCTCGATGTCGCGGATCAGCCCGCCCAGGGGGATCTCGTCGGGCGCCCGGTTCAGCAGCAGTCCGCCGTGCTTGCCGCGAGTGGCGTGCAGATAGCCGAGCCGGTTGAGCTCCTGCACCACCTTCATCAGGTGGTTGCGGGAGATGGCGAAGCGCTCGGCGATCTCGGCGATGGTGGCGCGCTCCTCGCCCTTCACGGCCAGGTAGATCAGCACGCGCAGGGAATAGTCGGTGAAGTGGGTCAGGCGCATACCATTCTCCGGGCGCGGCGAGACAGACAGAAGGGGCTTCAGGGTGATTCTATCACGCCCATGCCGAGGTTCCGGCGAGGCCGATTGCCGCAACGGGTCGTGGGCGAGGCGTCGGCTTGACCGGCATCAACATCGCGGCGGACGGCGTCAACGGCCGTGAACGGGGCTGGCATAATGCGCGCAGGCGGCGACGGCGCGGGCCGTCGCCAGCGTTTCCGGAGGTCCGATCATGCCCCAGTCCGAGCCCCAGCCGTTCATCCGTCCCCTCGTCGAGAAGTACGACCGCCCCGGGCCGCGTTATACCTCCTATCCCACGGCACCGCAGTTCCAGGCCGCCTTCGCCGAGGACGACTATCGGGATCAGGCCGCGGAGAGTCATCGCGTCGCCGCGCCCAGGCCGCTGTCGGTCTACGTGCACGTGCCGTTCTGCGAGCGCCTCTGCTACTACTGCGCCTGCCACAAGATCGTCACCCATCGCCGCGAGCGGGCGGCGGAGTATCTTGCCCTGCTGAAACGCGAGATCGCCCTGCAGGCGGCGCTCTTCGACAGTGAGCGCGCGCTGGCCCAGCTGCACCTGGGCGGCGGTACGCCCACCTATCTGAACAATGCCCAGCTCGGCGAGCTGATGGACGCCCTGGCGGCGGCCTTTCGCTTCGCGCCGCCCGAGGCCCGGGAGTTCTCGCTGGAGGTGGACCCGCGCACCGTGACCCCGGCGCAGCTGCATGAGCTGCGTGGGCTGGGCTTCAATCGCCTGAGCTTCGGCGTGCAGGACTTCGATCCCGAGGTGCAGGCGGCGGTCAACCGCGTCCAGGGCGAGGCCGAGGTGGCCGCCCTGATGACGGCCGCCCGGGACGCCGGCTTCCACTCGGTGAGCGTCGATCTGATCTACGGCCTGCCGCGCCAGACCTTGGCCAGCTTCGCTGCCACCCTCGACAAGATCGTCGCCCTGCGGCCGGATCGCATCGCCACCTACAGCTACGCCCACCTGCCCGAGCGCTTCAAGGCCCAGCGACTGATCCGCGACGAGGACATGCCGCCGCCCGAGCGCAAGCTCGAGCTGCTGGAGTTGACCATTCGCCGGCTGACCGCGGCCGGCTACGTCTATATCGGCATGGACCACTTCGCGCTGCCCGACGACGAGCTGGTCCTGGCGCAGCGCGGGGGCACCCTGCAGCGCAACTTCCAGGGCTACTCCACCCACGCCGACTGCGACCTGATCGGGCTCGGCGTCAGCGCCATCGGCAAGGTCGGCGACGGCTACAGCCAGAACGTCAAGGAGATCGCCGCCTATCGCGAACGGCTCGAGGCCGATCGGCTGCCGGTGGTGCGCGGCTACCGCCTCGACGACGAGGATCGCCTGCGCCGCGACGTCATCCACGCCCTGATGTGCCACGGTCGCGTCGATATCGACGCCATCGAGGAGTGCCACGGCATCGACTTCGCCACCCACTTCGCCGACGCCCTCGAGGCGCTGGCGCCGATGCGCGACGACGGCCTGATCACGCTGGGTGAGCGTCGCCTCGAGGTGCGCCCGGCGGGGCGGCTGATGCTGCGCAACTTGGCCATGGCCTTCGACGCCTATCTGGGCAGCGGCGCGGTGCGCTACTCGCGGACCGTCTGAGGCGCTTGTCGAGGCGCCGTGATCAGCCGGTACGATTTTTCTGCCGTCGGCGAGGCATGCACATGGCTGATGCCGCCGCGCCGATAATCAGCAGGCCTTCCGATGGTGAATCCCGCTCCCTGTGACGATGCTAGAGACGAGTGTAACAAAATGTTGTCTGGCATCATGCAGCGCCGACGGCTCGGCCGGCGGCGGGGGAGGGGGTCGAGATGCAAGGGTTCAAGTTGGCGGCCCTGGCCGTCGCCGTGGGCTGCCTGTCAGCCGCCGGAGTGCAGGCGCAGTCGCAGCTCGAGAGCGGGGGCAGCCCACTCTCGGAGAATGAAATGTCGGGCATCGCCAACGACCGGCTGACCGAGCCGGCCGCGCCGCAGGCGGTCTCCGACGACGAGCTCGATGCGCTGCTCCGTGATCTGCCGGCCCCGGCCGCGGGCGGTGGCGGCGGTGGCTGCGGTGGCGGGCTGCTGGAAGGATGCGATGGCGTCTTCCTGAATGCCGTCGTCACGGTGCCGGCGACAGAGGTGATTCCCGCGCCGACCGTTCCGACCACGCCGACGAGCGCGCCCACCACGCCGACGGATGACGGTGACGACGGCGGCGACGATCCCGGCGATGATGCCACCGGTGGCGGAGGTGGCTCCGGTGGCGGCTCGGGCGGAGGTGGCGGCGGCTCAGGTGGAGGCAGCGGTGGCGGTTCGGGCGGAGGCGGCTCAGGCGGTGGCTCCGGTGGCGGTAGCGGGGGCGGTTCCGGCGGTGGCTCGGGGGGAGGCAGCGGGGGCGGCTCTGGCGGTTCCGGAGGTGGCGGCAACGGCGGTAGTGCCGGCGGGGGCGGTGGCCCCGGCGGTTCCGGCTCCGGGGCCGGCGGTGGTCCGGGAGGCGGCGCCGGCGGCGGCTTCTGACGCGCGCGGCCCGCGGTTCAACGTGGCGCCCGACCCTCGAGGTCGGGCGCCTTGCGTTTGGCCCGCCGCTCGCGCCCATGACCTATATCATGTGTGTTGAGAATGGTTTTCTTCTATATATGGTAGTGAAGCTTCGATCCGGCATGAGCGCGGCGCCGATGACGCGCGACCGCGAACGTTCTCACCTCACGAGAGAGATCCGATGCGCACCACCTCTGCCAGGGAAACCGCCCGCCTCGACGAGGTGCCGATGCAGGCGCCTTCCCTCGACATCTGGGACAGCAAGTATCGCCTCAAGGATCGACACGGCCGGCCGGTAGACGCCGACCCCGCCGCCACCCGGGAGCGCGTGGCCCGGGCGCTGGCCGCGGTGGAGGAAGACGCCGAGGCCTGGCTGCCCCGGTTCCGCTGGGCGCTGGACAACGGCGCCATTCCCGCCGGGCGCATCGTCGCCAACGCCGGGGCGGAGGCCGTCAAGCCGGCGGTCAGCCTGATCAACTGCACGGTGTCGCGCACCCTCCACGATTCGATGCGCGACATCCTCGAGGGCGTGGTGGAGGCCGGCATGACCCTCAAGGCGGGCTGCGGCATCGGCTATGACTTTTCTACCCTGCGCCCCCGCGGCGCCTTCGTGTTTGGCGCCGGCGCCGGCACCAACGGCCCGCTGGCGTTCATGGATATCTACGACAGGATGTGCTTCACCGTGGCCTCGGCGGGCGGGCGCCGTGGCGCCCAGATGGCGACCTTCGACGTCGGCCATCCGGACGTGCAGAGCTTCATCGAGGCCAAGCGCGAGTCCGGCCGGCTGCGCCAGTTCAACCTCAGCCTGCTGATCACCGACGAGTTCGTGGAGGCGGTGCGCACCGACGCCGACTGGCCGCTGGCCTTCCCGCTGCATCCCGCCGAGAAGGACGACGTCGACGACAGCGAGCTGGTCTACCGCGACTGGCCGGCCATCGAGGAGGGCTACACCCTCGACGCCGAGGGGCGGGTGGCCTGCCGCGTGGTCGAGACGATCCGCGCCCGCGAGCTGTGGGACACCATCATGCTTTCCACCTACGACTACGCCGAGCCGGGCTTCATCCTGATCGACCGGGTCAACCGCATGAACAATAACTGGTTCTGCGAGGAGATCCGCGCCACCAACCCGTGTGTCACGGCGGATACGCGGCTGCATACCCAGTTCGGCCAGGTGCCCATCGGCGATCTGTACCGACGCGGCGATGACCTGCAGGTGACGGTCGACAAGCGAGCGCTATGTACCGGCGATCGAGGCGTCGAGACGCGTCCGGCGGTGCCGGCCTTCATGACTGCGAGGCAGGCCGATGTCTACCGGGTCACGACGCGTGAGGGGTACGAGATCAAGGCCACCGAATGGCACGAGTTCTATACCCAGCGCGGCAAGATTCCGTTGAAGGACCTGAGGGTCGAGGATCGGCTGTGGGTGCAGTCCGGCAAGGGCCAGTTCGGCGATCAGGGCGACGAGCGCCTCGGTGTTCTGCTCGGCCTGATCGCCGGCGACGGCCACTTTACGCATCGTGGCAACGGCCACGAGGCGGTGATCGTCAATTTCTGGGAAAGTGATCGCACGCTGGCCGATATCACGGCCGACTACATCAACGAGCTGATCGCGGACTCCGCCAAGACCTCGCGTCGCTATCGCGTGGCGCCGGTCGCCGTGGCCGAACGCCGCCACGTCTTCATTCGCTCGGTGATTCTGGCGCGCCTGCTGGCGCATTACGGTTTCACGCGCGATACCAAGCTTAAGGTGCCGGAAGTGGTCTGGCGAGGCACCGAGGAATGCGTCAAGGGCTATCTGAGAGGCCTCTTTCAGGCGGATGGCACCGTCAATATCTCTGCCAGGAGCAACAGCTGCTCGATCCGGCTCGCCTCGAGTCAGGCGAGCCTGCTGAAGGACGTCCAGGCCCTGCTCGCCAATCTGGGCGTGTTCAGCCGCATTCATCAGCGGCGTGAGGCGGGGACTCGCGTGCTGCCGGATGGCAAGGGAGGCACTCGGGAATATGAGTGCCAGGCCGATCATGAGCTGATCATCGACGGGCAGTCGCGAGAACGCTTCATGCAGGACGTGGGCTTCCTGCTCGACGACAAGAACGAAAAGTACCGGAGCTGGGTGAAGGACAAGCGGCTGCTCAAGACCCAGAGCTTCATGGCCACGGTCGCCGACATCGAGCACGTGGGCCGTGAAGACGTCTACGACACCACCCAGGTCGACAGGAATGCGGTCATCTTCAATGGGTTGGTCACAGGGCAGTGCGGCGAACAGCCATTACCGCCCGAGGGCGCCTGCTTGCTGGGCTCGATCAACCTGACGCGCTTCGTGCTCGAGCCCTTCGGCGAGGCGCCGCGCTTCGACTGGGAGCGCTACCGCCGGGTGGTGGCGATCTTCACCCGCATGCTCGACAACGTGGTGGAGATCAGCGGCCTGCCGCTCGACGGCCAGCGCCGCGAGATCGAGGCCAAGCGCCGCCACGGCATGGGCTTCCTGGGGCTGGGCTCGGCGTTGACCATGCTCAAGCTGCCCTACGGCTCGCCGGAGTCGCTGGCCTTCACCGAGGAGGTCAGCCGGGTGCTGGCGGTCGAGGGCTGGAAGCAGGCCCTGGCGCTGGCCAAGGAAAAAGGCATGGCGCCGGTGCTGGCCGAGTCGTTCGAGCTGACGCCGCGCATGCTGCGCGAGCGGCCGGAGCTCAAGCAGGACGGCTATCAGGCCGGCGACCGGGTGCCGGGGCGGATCCTGCACGCCCGCTACAGCCGCTACATGCAGAAGGTCGCCGAGGTCGAGCCCGAGCTGGTGGCCGAGCTCGCCGAGCACGGCGCGCGCTTCACCCATCACAGCTCCATCGCGCCCACCGGCACCATCTCGCTGTCGCTGGGCAACAACGCCTCCAACGGCATCGAGCCGTCCTTCTCGCACCGCTACTTCCGCAACGTCATCCGCGCCGGACGCAAGACCAAGGAGCAGATCGAGGTGGTCTCCTTCGAGCTGGCCGCCTATCGACATGTCGTCGCGCCCGAGGCGGTGGAGAGCGACCTGCCGGACTACTTCGTCACCGCCGACGGCGTCTCGCCGGAGCAGCACGTGGCGGTGCAGGCCGCGGCCCAGGCCTGGATCGACTCGGCGATCTCCAAGACCGTCAACGTGCCCACCGACTTCGCCTACGAGGACTTCCAGAACCTTTACCTGACGGCCTACGACAGCCGGCTCAAGGGCTGCACCACCTTTCGCTTCAACCCCGAGGCCTTCCAGGGCGTGCTGGTGCGTGAAGACGACCTCAAGAACACCGTCTACGTCTTCGAGCTGGAGAACGGCGAGCGCCTGGAGCTGTCCGGCGACGAGACGGTCATCTACGAGGGCGAGGAGCACACCGCGGCGAACCTGCACGAGGCGCTCAAGGAAGGCACCTATGGCAAGTGGTAGGCCGATGCTCGCTCAGTTGCCTGTTGCGAGGCGCGCCGGGGGCAAGTCGAAGAGGAGGTCCTGCGCCATGGGTGAGGAGCACTGCTCCGAACGGGTTGGCCAGGGAAGGCCAACCCAGGCCCTGCAAGCGAAGCAGGACGCGGGAGCGCCGCAGGGCGCCGGTAGCGTACAGGGAGGTATTTACAGCGCCTCCTCGCTGGTCCGGCACCCCGGGACTTGTTGCCGGATCAGCGCCGAGCAGCGGAAACCACAGATATCAGATGCGATGCCACCCTCTTTCACAGGAGCCCTGTCATGAGCGTCGAGATCACCTCGAAGATCGTTTCCTCCCGCGTCCGCCAGGCCCGGGACGTGCCGCCGCCGGCCGACGAAGACCCGCTGACGCGGCGCATTCCCTCGCGCCCCGAGGGCACTCTGGAGGCGGTGTCGGAGAAGATCTCCTATGTCGGCGCCGAGGGCCGGCGCAAGGTCTACCTGCTGGTGTCCTTCATGCCGGTGGAGGGCGTGCTCAATGGCGAGCGGGTGGTCATCGAACGGCCGGTGGAGTTCTTCCTGCCCTCCGGCCAGCTGTCCAGCGAGCACCAGTGGATCACCGCCACCATGCGCAGCCTGTCGCTGGCCGCCCGCGGCGGTTACGTCACCCAGGCGGTGGCCGACCTGCGTAAGGTGGCCTGGGACAAGGGCCGGGTGCGCTGTGGCATGAACCGCTGGGGCAAGCCGATGTTCCACGACTCCGAGGTTGCCGCCATCGCCTGGTCGATCCAGCAGATTCTCTACCGGCGCGGCTTCCTCGACCAGGATGGCCTGCAGGTGCCGGTGGCGGAGCTGGTGGCGCGTCACGCCCGGCGCCTGGCCGGCCGGCCCTGGCAGCCGCCCGGCCCCGAGGAACAGGCCGACGCCGAGCGCGCGGCCGAGGCCGGCCAGGGCGGCCCCGCCGTGGTCGGCCAGTGCCCCGAGTGCGGCGGCGACCTGGTGATGATGGACGGCTGCCCGACCTGCTACTCGGGCTGCGGCTGGTCAAAGTGTGGCTAGCCAGCCACGCCGGTCAACGCTCGGCGAGCCCCCGCCGGCACGACACAGACGACAGCCCCGGCCGATGCCGGGGCTTTCCTTGTTGCGGCGCAGCAAGGGAGAGCGAATCGAACGTTTAAATGCAAGCCCGTGCGCCGACTCCCGGCTCTGTTATGTTCGTTCCTGCGAACACGTTCGTCCTTCGAATAACAAGCACAAACCTTCTACTTACAGCTATGGAGTCAAGATCATGCGCAACAACAACAAGACGCTGATCGCCCTGTCCGTCGCGGCCCTCGGCCTGGCGGCGGCCAGCACCGCCTCGGCTTCCACCCTCGATGAGGTCAAGGAGCGCGGCAACCTGCGCTGCGGCGTCAACGTCGGGCTGTCCGGCTTCTCCTCGCCGGACGAGAACGGCACCTGGCAGGGGCTGGACGTCGAGACCTGCCGCGCGGTGTCCTCGGCCATCTTCGGCGACCCGGAGAAGGTGGTCTTCACCCCGTTGACCGCCAAGGAGCGCTTCACCGCGCTGCAGTCCGGCGAGATCGACATGCTCTCGCGCAACACCACCTGGACCGCCACCCGCGACAACTCCCTGGGCCTCAACTTCACCACCACCACCTTCTACGACGGTCAGGGCTTCATGGTCGCCAAGGATCTCGGCATCGAGAGCCTGGAGGACCTGAACGGCGCCTCCATCTGCATCCAGTCGGGCACCACCCACGAGCTGAACCTGGCCGACTACTTCCCGGCCAAGGGCATCGACATCAACACCGTGACCTTCGATACCCCGGACCAGACGGCCCAGGGCTTCGCCAGCGGCCGCTGTGACGTGCTGACCTCCGACACCTCCCAGCTCAGCGCTCTGCGCCTGCAGCTGCCGGACCCGGACAGCGTCGAGATCCTCACCGAGCTGATCTCCAAGGAGCCGCTGGGCCCGGTGGTGCGCCAGGGCGACGACCAGTGGTTGGATATCGTCAAGTGGACGGTGTTCGCCATGGTCAACGCCGAAGAGCTGGGCGTGAACAGCGGCAACGTCGACGAGATGCAGCAGAACCCGCCCAATCCCCAGGTCGCGCGCCTGCTGGGCGACGACGGCAACTACGGCGAGCAGATGGGCCTCCAGAACGACTGGGCCTACGACATCATCGCCCAGGTGGGCAACTACGGCGAGGTGTTCTCCGCCACCGTGGGCGACGACTCGCCGCTCGCCATCGGCCGCGGCATGAACGCGCTGTGGAACGAGGGCGGCATCCTCTACGCGCCGCCCATCCGCTGATCGGCCTCGACCCTCCGTTCCCCCTCACCCCCGCCCGGGGGTGAGGGCCGTCTCATCGCATTCGAGGCTCGACATGCTGCGTTCATCCTCTTCCGAGCGGGGGCCGCTGTGGCGTGACCCCGCCGTGCGCGCGCTGGTGATCCAGGCCCTGCTGCTGCTGGGGCTGGCGGCGCTGATCGTGATGCTGGTGACCAACACCCTGGCCAACCTCGAGGCTCGTGGCATCACCACCGGCCTGGGCTTTCTCCAGGAGCGGGCCGGCTTCTCCATTCCCCAGACGCTGATCGCCTACAGCGGCGACAGCACCTACGGTCGCACCTTCGTGGTGGGGCTGCTCAATACCCTGCTGGTGTCCGGCCTCGGCATCGTCGCGGCGACGGTCATCGGCTTCGCGGTGGGTATCGCCCGTCTCTCCAGCAACTGGCTGTTGGCCCGGCTGGCCGCCGCCTATGTGGAAATCTTCCGCAACATTCCGCTGCTGGTGCAGATCCTGTTCTGGTACTTCGCCGTGCTCCAGGCGCTGCCCAGCCCGCGCCAGAGCCTGTCGCTGTTCGAGGCGCTGTTCCTCAACGTGCGTGGGCTGATGATGCCGGCGCCGGTGCCCCAGCCGGGATTCGACGCCACCCTCTGGGCGCTGGCCCTGGCGGTGGCCGCGGTGGTGGGGCTTTCGCTCTACGCGCGGCGCCTGCAGGCCCGCACCGGCCGGGCGCTGCCGGTCTACCGGCTCGGGGCACTGATCCTGATCGGCCTGCCGCTGGCGGTGTTCCTGGTCACTGGGCGGCCGCTGGCCTGGGACGTGCCGGCACTGGCCGGCTTCAACTTCAAGGGCGGGGTGACGATCATCCCCGAGCTGATGGCGCTGTGGCTGGCGCTGTCGATCTACACCGCCTCCTTCATCGCCGAGATCGTGCGCTCGGGCATCCAGTCGGTACCGAGCGGGCAGGTCGAGGCCGCCCGGGCGATCAGCCTTCCCGGCAACATCACCCTGCGCAAGATCGTCATTCCCCAGGCGATGCGGGTCATCGTGCCCCAGCTCACCAGCCAGTACCTGAACCTGATCAAGAATTCCTCGCTGGCCACGGCCATCGGCTATCCGGACCTGGTGGCGGTGTTCGCCGGCACCACCCTCAACCAGACCGGCCAGGCCATCGAGATCATCGCTATGACCATGGCGGTCTACCTGCTGATCAGCCTGGTGGTGTCGGCGCTGATGAACCTCTACAACGCCCGCACCCTGATGAAGGAGCGCTGACATGGCCGAGATGGCGACACGAATCGAGATGATCGAGGCGCGCCGACCGCCGGACCTGCGCCGCGGCGTGCTGGGCTGGCTGCGCGCCAACCTCTTCGACGGGCCGCGCAACAGCGTCATCACCCTGTGCGTGCTGGCGGTGCTGGGCTGGGGGCTGTGGCCGCTGGTGCAGTGGGCGTTGATCGACGCCGACTGGCTGGGCTCGACCCGCGAGGCGTGCAGCGGCGAGGGCGCCTGCTGGGTGTTCATCAGCGCCCGCTTCGAGACCATCGTCTACGGCTTCTACCCCGAGGCCGCCCGCTGGCGGGTCGACACGGTGTTCATGATGCTGGGGCTGCTGATCGCCTGGCTGGCGATCCCCCGACTGCCCGCCAAGCGCTGGGTGGGGCTGTTCGCCCTGGTCGGCTTCCCGGTGGTGGCCTACGTGCTGCTGCTCGGCGGCCACTTCGGGCTGATGGCGGTGCCGACTCGCGAGTGGGGCGGGCTGATGCTGACCCTGACGGTGGCCGTCGTGGGCATCGTCGGCTCGCTGCCGCTGGGCGTGGTGCTGGCGCTGGGGCGTCGCTCGCGGATGCCGCTGGTGCGCGGCGTATGCGTGGTGTTCATCGAGTTCTGGCGCGGCGTGCCGCTGATCACGGTGCTGTTCATGGCCTCGGTGATGCTGCCGCTGTTCGTGCCCAACGAGGTGGAGTTCGACAAGCTGCTGCGGGCGCTGATCGGCATCATGTTCTTCTGGAGCGCCTACATGGCCGAGGTGGTGCGCGGCGGCCTGCAGGCCATTCCCAAGGGGCAGGAGGAGGCCGCCAAGGCGCTGGGCATGGGCTACTGGCGGCGCATGGGGCTGATCGTGCTGCCCCAGGCGCTGAAGCTGGTGATCCCCGGCATCGTCAACACCTTCATCGCGCTGTTCAAGGACACCTCGCTGGTGCTGATCATCGGCCTGTTCGACCTGCTGGCGATCATCCGCTCCGGGCTCACCGACAGCAACTGGCTGGGCTTCGCCACCGAGGGCTACGTGTTCGCGGCGCTGATGTTCTGGGTCTTCTGCTTCAGCATGTCGCGCTACAGCCAGTATATCGAGCGGCGTCTGCACACGGGACACCGGAACTGAGCGTCAAGCATTGAATAACAAGCACCTAACAACACGCTTTCAAGAACGAGGAAACACCGGCATGGCGACCACCAACACGGCCAGCGCCCCCGCCGACGAGCCGATGATCTCGGTCGAGGGGCTCAACAAGTGGTACGGCGACTTCCATGTCCTGCGCGACATCGACCTGACGGTGGCCAAGGGCGAACGCATCGTCATCTGCGGGCCCTCGGGCTCGGGCAAGTCGACCCTGATCCGCTGCCTCAACCACCTCGAGGAGCATCAGCAGGGCCGCATCGTCGTCGACGGCGTGACCATGACCCAGGACGTGAAGCGCATCGAGCAGATCCGCCGCAACGTCGGCATGGTCTTCCAGCACTTCAACCTGTTCCCGCACCTCTCGGTGCTCGACAACTGCTGCATCTCCCAGACCTGGGTGCAGAAGAAGCCCCGGGCCGAGGCGGAGAAGACCGCCATGGAGTTCCTCGAGCGGGTACGCATCGCCGACCAGGCGCACAAGTACCCGGGGCAGCTTTCCGGCGGCCAGCAGCAGCGAGTGGCCATCGCCCGGGCGCTGTGCATGCGCCCCGAGGTGATGCTGTTCGACGAGCCCACCTCGGCGCTCGACCCGGAGATGATCAAGGAGGTGCTCGACGTCATGGTCGAGCTGGCCCGGGACGGCATGACCATGCTCTGCGTGACCCACGAGATGGGCTTCGCCAAGACCGTGGCCGATCGCGTCATCTTCATGGACCAGGGCCAGATCATCGAGCAGGCCCCGCCGGAGACCTTCTTCAACCACCCGCAGTCGGACCGGACGCAGATGTTCCTGAGCCAGATCCTCGGTCATTAAGCGAGACCCGGGCAGCAACGACAACGGCCCGGACGCCAAGGCGTCCGGGCCGTTCTGGTTTTCCGCAGCGATCAGGCGGCGTCGAGGGGACGCGCCGGGCCGAAGTGCTCGTAGTGGCGACGCTCGTCTGGCACGCCCAGCTCCTTGAGGAAGCGTTCCATGGCGGACATGAAGCCCTGGGGGCCGACGAAGTAGCAGCGCGCGCCCTCGGGCAGGTAGCGGGCCAGCAGGTCGCGGTCGACGCGGCCGACGTGGTCGACGTGGTCGGCGCCGTCGCCCTGCTCGAGCACGCTGACGGCCGACAGGCGCTCGGGGTGCTCGGCGGCCAGGGCCTCGAGCTCGTCGGCGAAGGCGCGCTGCTCGGCGTCCTGGGCGGCGTGCAGGTAGACCACCCGGCGGCCCTCGGCCAGGGCCTGGCGGGCGATCGGCAGCATCGGCGTCTGGCCGACGCCGCCGCTGGCCAGCAGCAGCGGCTCGTCGCCGGCCACCAGGGTCAGTTCGCCGGCGGGCGGCAGCAGCTCGAGGGTGTCGCCCACGGCCATGACGTCGTGCAGGTGGCGGCTGGCCACGCCATCGGCCTCGCGCTTCACCGAGATGCGATAGCGGCGGCCGTCGGGCAGCGCCGAGAGGCTGTAGTGGCGATGCACCGGCTGGCCGTCGATGGTCAGGCGCACGCCGATGTACTGGCCGGGCAGATGCTCGGCCACCGGACCGCCGTCGGAGGGCTCGAACACGAAGGAGCGGATCACCGCGCTCTCCTGGCGCGTCTCGGCGATGCGGAACTCGCGCGGGCCGCGCCAGCCGCCGGCCTGATGCTCGAAGGCTCGGTAGCGCTGCTCCTCCAGCTCGATCAGCAGGCCGGCCAGCTCGCCGTAGAGGGCGCCCCAGGCGTCGGCGATCTCCGGCGTCACGGCATCGCCCAGCACCTCGCCGATGGCGGCCATCAGGCACTCGCCGACGATCGGATACTGCTCGGGGCGGATATCCAGCGAAACGTGCTTGCTGACGATCGTGGCCAGCACGTCGCGCACCCGTTCGGGATCCTGGCGCAGCTGTACGTAGGCCAGTACCGCCGCGGCCAGCGCCCGCGGCTGGCCGCCGCTGGCCTGGTGGGTCTGGTTGAACAGCGGCGCGACCTCGGGATAGCGCTCGAACATCAGCGGATAGAAGCGCTGGGTGATGGCGTCGAGATGCTCGGCGACCACCGGGGCGGTGGCGGCGATCAGGCTTTCCTGGGTTTGGGTCAGCATGGACGGCTCCTGGGTGACGATGGGCGGTGTCTCTTGAAGATGCATTTAAAGTACATCTAAAAGACGCCGCCCACTACCCGGGGAGATGGTCCATATTGTCGCAGTCGCGCCTTGGCTTGATCTCGATCAAGGCCGGGCCCCCCATAGGCGCGGCTAGGCTGGGGAACAGGCCGTTGCCGCGGGGGAAGAAGCATGGATATCGTCAAGGTCTTCGATGCCAGCTATGCGCGCGTCATGGCCCATGAGGTAGAGGGCCGGGGCTTCTTCGAGGCCTTCTACCGACGCTTCCAGGAGGGCTCGACGGAGGTGGCCGGGAAGTTCCGCGGCATCGACATGGACCGCCAGCAGGCAATGCTCAAGAAGTCGTTCTACCACCTGCTGAGCCTCTATGCGGCCAGCCACGACGGCGACTACCTGGCGCGGGTGGCGATTCGCCACGGCCGCGGGCACCTCGATATCCGCCCGGCGCTCTACGATCGCTGGCTGGAGACGATGATGGTGACGCTGCGCGAATACGATCCCGAGTGCGGCGACGAGCAGGAGCTGGCCTGGCGGCTGGTGATGGCACCGGGCATCGCCTATATGAAGTTCCACTACGACCGCGAGACGCCGGTGGGCGATGCGCAGGTCGAGAGCGACGCATGCGGCGGATAAGGACGTCTTCTTGATGCCTGTCATGGTCCGCTCCGGCCGGCCCGACGCACCATGCCGATCACCCAGCATCACACTCGGATATCTCACCATGACGGCTTCCCGCTCCCTTCCGGCACGCCTGCCCGTGGCGGGCCTGGCCTTTCGCCCCTTCTTCCTGCTGGCACCCCTGTTCGGCATCGCGGCATTGCTGGTGTGGCTGGGCTTCTGGCAGGGCGATGTCCTGCTGCACCCCCATGGCGGCATGCTGTGGTGGCACCGGCACGAGATGCTGTTTGGCGTCGCCGTTGCCGTCATCGCCGGGTTCCTGCTCACCGCGGTGCAGAACTGGACCGGCCGGCCCGGCCTCAGCGGCCTGCCGCTGCTGGGCCTGGTGGCGCTGTGGCTCGCCGCGCGCGTGCTGCTGGCCTTCCCCCTCGGCCTGCCGCCCTGGGTGCCGATGCTGATCGATGCGGGCTTCCCGGTCGCGGTGGCGGGCGTGATGGCGCAGACGGTCATCGCCGCCCGGCGCTGGCGCAACCTGATCTTCCTGCCCCTGCTGGGGCTGCTGGCGGCGGCCGATCTGGCCATGCATCTGGGCGTCTGGTGGGGGAACGGCGAGCTGGTGCGGCGAGGGGCGCATCTGGCGGTGCTGCTGATCGTCGCCGTGATGGTGGTGATGGGCGGGCGGGTGATTCCGCTGTTCACCGCCAACCGCCTGGGCCGCCCCCGGCCCGAGCCTTGGCGCTGGCTGGAGGGGCTGACGCTGGCGAGCACGGCGGCGGTGCTGAGTGCCCAGCTCGCCGCCCTGCTGGGCGCCGTTCCGCCTGCCGCGGCGATGGCGGGGCTGCTGGCCCTGGCCGCGCTGGCCAATGCCCTGCGCCTGGCCCGCTGGGGCGGGCGGCAGGCGTGGCGAGAGCCATTGCTCTGGGGGCTCCATGCCAGCTATGCCGCCCTCCCGCTGGGCCTGGGCATGTGGGCCCTGGCGGCGCTCGGCGCCTTCCGCGTCGAGCTGGCGGTGTATGCGCTGACCATCGGTGCCATGGGCACCATGATGCTGGCGATGATGGCGCGGGTCTCGCTGGGACACACCGGACGCCCTGTCGAGACCCGACCGGGCATCGGCTTGGCGCTGGGCATGATGGTCGTGGCCGGCCTGCTGCGCGCGCCGGTGCTGGCGCTGTTCCCGGGCATCACGCACCTGACCTACAGCCTGACCATCCTTCTGTGGTGCCTGGCCCATGCGATCTTCCTGCTGCACTACGCGGTGCCGCTGAGCACGGCGCGCCTCGACGGCAGGCCAGGCTAGCGAGAGCGGCGGGCTACTGGTCCACCCCCGCCTGCACGGCCCATACCGCGGCCTCGACCCGGGAGCGCAGCCCGAGCTTCCTGAGCAGGTTCCTGACGTGAACCTTGACCGTGCCCTCGCTGATCGCCAGCCGACGGGCGATCTGCTTGTTGCTCAGGCCGCGGGCCAGGGCACGCAGGATCTCGCCTTCGCGGGCGGTCAGTGCGTCCAGCGCGTCGTCGCCCGGTGCCTCTCGCGGGCCGCTCAGGGCCCTCGCCAGCAGGCCGGCGAGCCGCGGGCTGATCGCCATGCGCCCCTCGGCGGCTTCCTTGATCGCCGCCAGCAGGTCCTCGGGCTCCATGTCCTTGAGCAGGTAGCCGTCGGCGCCGGCGCGCAGGGCGGCGACCACGTCCTCCTCGGCGTCGGAGACGGTAAGCATGACGATGCGGGCCTCGACGCCTTCCTGGCGCAGCGTGCGCAGGGCGCTCAGGCCATCGCGTCGCGCCATGTTCAGGTCCATCAGGATCAGCGTCGGCGACAGGCGGGTGGCGGCCTCGAGGGCCGCGTCGCCGTCGGCGGCCTCGCCGGCGATGGCCAGCTCGGGGTCCATCTCCAGCAGCTGGCGGACGCCGCGGCGGAACAGCGGATGGTCGTCGACGATCAGGATCGTGTTGCTCATGGCGTGCCTCCCGGCCGTGGGGTGGTCGTCGTCTCCCGATGGAGCCGTGGCGTGAAGCGCAGCCGTATCTCGGTGCCGCCCCCGGCCGGCTCGAGCAGCTCGAGTTGGCCGCCGAGGCCGGCGGCGCGCTCGCGCATGATGATGGTGCCGTAGTGGTCGGGCTGGCCGCTCCGGCCGCCGAGCCCGATGCCATCGTCGCGGATGCGGACCGTCACCCGGCCCGCGTCGTCGGCGGTCAGGCCGACCTCGCAGTGGCTCGCCCGGGCGTGGTGAACGACGTTGGACAGCGCCTCGCGCACGATCTGCAGCACATGCACCTCCTCGTCGGGCGACAGCGGGCAGTGGTCGAGCCGGTCGTCGAGGCGAATGGCGAGCTCGCCGCGATGGACGAATTCTCGCACCGTCTCTTCGAGGGCGGCTTCCAGCCCCGCCTCGGTCATCTTCAGGCGGAAGGTGCCGAGCAGCTCGCGCAGCTGCCGGTAGGCGGCGTTGAGGCCGCCGCGCAGCTCGTCGACGATCGCCTCGGTGTCGGCATCGGCGCCGGTCTGCCGCGCCCGGGCCTGCAGGCGGGCGACCTGGATCTTCAGGTAGGAGAGCGACTGGGCCAGCGAGTCGTGCAGCTCGCGGGCGATCACCGCGCGCTCGTCCATCAGCGCCAGCCGGCGCTGTTCGGCGTAGCCCTGGGAGAGCGAGATCGAGGTGGCGATCAGGCCGGCGATGGTTTCCACCAGGTCGCGCTGCCAGCGCTGGGGTGGCGTCGAGGGCGGGTACTGCAGCAGCAGTACGCCGTAGTCGCGCCCGGCTTCGCTCACGGATACCCGATATACCCAGGGCGCGGCGTCGTGTTGCCCGCCATCGAGGCAGGGCTTGCAGGCCGGTGCCCGGCAGAAGTCGGGGCAGTCGTCGCCGTGCGTGGACAGCCGCAGGTAGGCGCGTTCGGCGTCGGCCCGGGCCAGGCACAGGGTGATCGGCCCCAGGCCGGTGACGGCGGCCAGCGCGTCGAGGACCTCGCGATAGCTGGCGTCGCCGGGCGGTGCGCCGTTGAGCCGTCGCGCCGCCTGGTAGAGGAGCCGGAGGGTCTCGTTGCTGCGTTCGAGCTCGGCGGTCTTGGCCTCGACGCGGGCCTCGAGCTGGCCGTAGATCCGCGACAGGCTGTCGTTCATCTGGTTGATGGTGCGCGACAGCAGCCCCAGCTCGTTGTCGGCCGCATAGCGGGTGTGGCCGCTGAAGTCGCCGCGCCGCGAACGGTCGACCACATCGAGCAGGTCGCGCAGCGGGGGGATGACCTCGGTCGCCAGGCGGTACATGGCCAGGAAGACCAGCCCCAGGGTCAGGAACAGGATGATGCCCTGCAGCAGCCGCAGCCGCTGCAGGCGCGCTTCCGCCTCCCGCTGCAGCAGGCCGACCAGCCGGTCGATCCGCGCGACGAAGTCGTCGACCCGCGCGGCGATGGCGGCCGGCGGGCTCGCTGACGCGCCCCGCAGCATCGGCCTGAGCGCTTCCCGCCATTGCTCGACGATCGTGCGGTACTGACGGTTCAGCGCATGCCGGGGATCGTCGGGCAGGCGTTCGGTGATCAGCGGCGAGGCCAGGCTGCGGTCGAGCTCGGCGAGCCGGTCCGTGCGCTGCCCGGCGGTGTCGTCGTCGCCCAGGCGGGTCGCGAGCAGCCGGTAGGCCTGCATGCGCAGCGCACCGGCCCGGTTGATCGCCGCCGCGTCGCCGCTGGCGGTATCGGCGATGATGATCGAGCCCAGCATGCTGGTCAGCGCCAGCAGGACGATGCCGGCCATCGTCAGGCCGGCACGGAATGACAGGGAGCGTGGCGTGACGTGACGGATGCCGTCTACCTCCAATGAATCGTCGTCGATGTCCGGCGCGGTGCCGGGCCGAGTCGCAGCGTGGAAAGTGATTTTAATCAGCAGGTTATGAATATTCTCGTACTACCTCGAAAGAGGTAGACCGGCACAGGGTCGGCGATCGCCGGCCGAGATGCCTTGATCCATGTCAACGGGATTCCCGTCCCGTTGTAGCACGGTCTCCTCAGTGCTCCTTCCGACGCGCTTGCGCGATTCGCATCGCCGGACGCGCCCGGAATCCTTCACCGAGCCTGAGGGCATGACCATGGCCAATTCCACACATCCGCCGAGGCGCGCCCAGAATCGCGCCCTGAGCCTGTCCACGCTGGCGTTCACCCTGTGCTTCGCGGTGTGGACGCTGTTCTCCATCCTCGGCCTGCAGATCAAGCAGGACTTCGCCCTGTCGGATACCCAGCTCGGCCTGCTGATGGCGACGCCGGTGCTCACCGGGTCGATCAGCCGGCTGTTCCTGGGCATCCTCACCGACCGCTTCGGCGGGCGCTGGGTGTTCAGCCTGCTGATGCTGGCCACTGCCGTCTGCGTCTACCTGCTGACCTTCGCCACCAGCTATCCCATGCTGCTGCTCGGCGCCCTGGGCGTCGGCCTGGCCGGGGGCTCCTTCATCGTCGGCGTGGCCTACACCTCGGCTTGGTTCGAGGCCGAGCGCCAGGGCACCGCCCTGGGCATCTTCGGCGCCGGCAACGTCGGGGCGGCGGTGACCAACTTCGGCGCGCCCTTCCTGCTGCTGGCGCTGGGCTGGCAGGGCGCGGCGCTGGTCTACGCCACGGTCATCGCGATCATGGGCGTGGCCTTCCTGCTGCTGGCGCGGACCGATCCGCAGAGCGAGCGGCGCCGGGCCGAGGCCGTGCCACTCAAGCAGCAGCTGGCGCCGCTGGTCGAGCTGCGGGTGTGGCGCTTCTCGCTGTACTACTTCTTCGTCTTCGGCGGCTTCGTGGCCCTGGCGCTGTGGCTGCCGCATTACCTGGTCGAGGTCTACGGCCTGAGCATCACCGCCGCCGGCATCGTCGCCGCGCTGTACACCATCCCGGCGTCGCTGTTCCGCGTGCTCGGCGGCTGGCTGTCCGACCGCTACGGCGCGCGGCGGGTGATGTACTGGACCCTGTTCGCCTCGGCGGCCTGCACCTTCCTGCTCAGCTACCCGCCGACCCATTACCGCGTGCAGGGCGTGCACGGCATCCTGGAATTCTCGTTCGCCATGAACCTGGTCGGCTTCGTCGCGCTGATCATGGTGCTAGGCTTCTTCATGTCGCTGGGCAAGGCGGCGGTGTTCAAGCACATTCCCGGCTACTACCCGCAGCACGTCGGCGCGGTCGGCGGCGTGGTGGGCATGATCGGCGGCCTGGGCGGCTTCTTCCTGCCGCTGACCTTCGGCATGCTCAACGACGTGGTGGGCATCTGGCAGAGCTGCTTCATGCTGCTGTTCGTCGTCTCCGCCGCGGCCCTGGCCTGGATGCACTACGCGATCCTGCGCGCCAGCCGCGAGGAGTGGCGGGCCGGCCAGGAGGTCACCGACCTGCCCGAGCTGTCCACCCCCAGCCGCTTCGTGCTCCAGGACTGGCGCCCCGAGGACCCGGACTTCTGGGCCGAGAAGGGCAAGCGCATCGCCACCCGCAACCTGTGGATCTCGATTCCCAACCTGCTGCTGGCCTTCTCGGTGTGGATGGTGTGGTCGGTGGTGGTGGCCAAGCTGCCCCAGGTGGGCTTCGACTACACCTCCAACCAGCTGTTCTGGCTGGCCGCGCTGCCGGGGCTGTCCGGCGCCACGCTGCGCATCTTCTACAGCTTCATGGTGCCTATCGTCGGCGGCCGGCGCTTCACGGCGCTGTCCACCGCCTCGCTGGCGCTGCCGGCGCTGTGGATCGGCTTCGCGGTGCAGAATCCCGACACCCCCTACCTGGTGATGCTGATCCTGGCGCTGCTGTGCGGCTTCGGCGGTGGCAACTTCGCCTCGAGCATGGCCAACATCTCGTTCTTCTATCCCAAGCGCGAGAAGGGCAACGCCCTGGCGCTCAATGCCGGGCTGGGCAACCTGGGCGTCAGCGTCATGCAGTTCCTGATCCCGCTGGCGATCACCGCCGGGGTGTTCGGCGCCCTGGGCGGCGAGCCGCAGACGCTGGGCGACGGCGAGCGTCTGTGGCTGCAGAACGCCGGTTTCGTCTGGGTGCCGTTCATCCTGCTCGGCGCCGTGGCGGCCTGGTTCGGCATGAACGACATCGCCAGCGCCAGGTCCTCGTTCAAGGACCAGGCGGTGATCTTCAAGCGCAAGCACAACTGGCTGATGTGCGTGCTCTACACCGGCACCTTCGGCAGCTTCATCGGCTACTCCGCGGGCTTCCCGCTGCTGGCGTCCAACCAGTTCCCGGAGGTCGACGTGCTGCAGTTCGCCTTCCTGGGGCCGCTGGTGGGCGCCCTGTCCCGCGCCGGCACCGGCTGGATCTCCGACCGCTTCGGCGGCGCCCGGGTCACCCTGTGGGTGTTCGCGGCGATGATCGCCTGCGTGGCCGGGGTGCTGTTCTTCCTCGGGATCAAGGACCAGCCGGGTGCGTTCTGGGGCTTCTTCGCCATGTTCCTGCTGCTGTTCTTCTTCACCGGCGTGGGCAATGCCAGCACCTTCCAGATGATTCCCGAGATCTTCCGTCAGGAGGTGGCGCGGCTGATGCCGACCCTCGACGAGGCGGCCCAGCGCCAGCAGAGCGAGAAGGAAGCCGCGGCGACCATCGGCTTCACCTCGGCGATCGCCGCCTACGGCGCCTTCTTCATTCCCAAGACCTTCGGCAGCTCCATCGCCCTGACCGGCGGGGCCGAGCTGGCGCTGTACGGCTTCATCGCCTTCTACGCGATCTGCGTGGGGCTGACCTGGTTCTACTACAACCGCGCCAACGCCGAGATCCGCCTGCCGGCCCCCGGGCGCGCGCCCCGGGCATCGTCCGCGTCGCCGAGCCGCTGAGGAGAGCACTGTCATGAGCCATTTTCTGGACCGCCTGAAGTACCTGACCCGCCGTCCCGACGACTTCGCCGGGGGACACGGCGAGACCCGCGACGAGACCCGCGACTGGGAAGACGGCTATCGCCAGCGCTGGCAGCACGACAAGGTCGTGCGCAGTACCCACGGGGTGAACTGCACCGGGTCGTGCAGCTGGAAGATCTACGTCAAGAACGGCCTGGTCACCTGGGAGACCCAGCAGACCGACTACCCGCGCACCCGGCCGGATCTGCCCAACCACGAGCCCCGCGGCTGCCCGCGGGGAGCCAGCTACTCCTGGTACATCTACAGCGCCAACCGGCTCAAGCATCCGCTGGTCCGCAAGCCGCTGCTCAAGCTGTGGCGCGAGGCTCTCGAGGAGCAGGGCGACCCGGTGGACGCCTGGGCGTCCATCGTCGAGGACCCGGCCAAGACCAAGCAGTACAAGCGCGCCCGGGGCATGGGGGGCTTCGTGCGCGCCGACTGGGACGAGCTCAACACCCTGATCGCCGCCTCCAACGTCTATACCGCCAGTCAGTACGGCCCGGACCGCATCATCGGCTTCTCGCCGATCCCGGCCATGTCGATGGTCTCCTACGCCGCCGGCAGCCGCTACCTGTCGTTGATCGGCGGGGTCTGCATGAGCTTCTACGACTGGTACTGCGACCTGCCGCCGGCCTCGCCGATGACCTGGGGCGAGCAGACCGACGTGCCGGAGTCCGCCGACTGGTACAACTCCGGCTACATCATCGCCTGGGGCTCCAACGTGCCCCAGACCCGCACCCCGGACGCCCACTTCTTCACCGAGGTGCGCTACAAGGGCACCAAGACCGTCTCGGTGACCCCGGACTACGCCGAGGTCTCCAAGCTCACCGACGAGTGGCTGTCCGCCAAGCAGGGCACCGACGCGGCCCTGGCCATGGCCATGGGCCACGTGATCCTCAAGGAGTTCCACCTCGACAGGCCCAGCGCCTACTTCACCGACTACGTGCGGCGCTACACCGACATGCCCTGCCTGGTCGAGCTCGAGGTCCGCGAGGACGGCAGCCACGTGCCCGGCAGGCAGCTGCGCGCCAGCGACTTCGCCGACCACCTCGGGCAGGCCAACAATCCCGAGTGGAAGACCCTGGCCTGGGACGAGCTGTCGGACCGCCTCGTGGTGCCGCGCGGCTCCATCGGCTTCCGCTGGGGCGAGGCGACCCGAGACAACGGCGACGAGGGCAAGGGCAAGTGGAACCTCGAACCCCTCGACGCCGACGGCGCCGAGATCCAGCCGAGGCTCAGCCTGGCCGAGGCCCACGACGAGGTGGCCCGAGTCGCCTTCCCCTACTTCGGCGGCATCGCCCACGAGCATTTCGATCACGTGAAGAGCGGCGGCGCCAGCGACGAGCTGCTGTTCCACAGCCTGCCCGCCAAGCGACTGACCAAGGCCGACGGCAGCGAGGTCCTGGCGGTCACCGTGTTCGACCTGATGTGCGCCAACTACGGCATCGATCGCGGGTTTGGTGGAGAGGGCGAGGACGACGGCGCCACCGCCTTCGATGAGCTCAAGCCCTACACCCCGGCCTGGCAGGAGAAGATCACCGGCGTGCCCGCCGAGCAGTGCCTGCGCATCGCCCGGGAGTTCGCCGACAACGCCGACAGGACCCACGGGCGTTCCATGATCATCGTCGGTGCCGGGATGAACCACTGGTACCACATGGACATGAACTACCGCGGCCTGATCAACATGCTGGTCATGTGCGGCTGCATCGGCCAGAGCGGCGGCGGCTGGTCCCACTACGTGGGCCAGGAGAAGCTGCGCCCGCAGACCGGCTGGCTGCCGCTGGCCTTCGGCCTCGACTGGCAGCGTCCGCCGCGGCACATGAACTCCACCTCCTTCTTCTACAACCACTCCAGCCAGTGGCGCTACGAGAAGCTCGAGATCAAGGAGATCCTCTCGCCGCTGGCCGACCCGGCCGACTATTCGGGCAGCCTGATCGACTTCAACGTGCGCTCCGAGCGCATGGGCTGGTTGCCCTCCGCCCCGCAGCTGGCCACCAATCCGCTGGGCCTGGCCGGCAAGGCCGCCGAGGCGGGCCAGTCCACCAGGGACTACGTGGTCGACCAGCTCAAGAAGGGCGGGCTGCGCTTCGCCGCCGAGGACCCCGACGACCCGCAGAACTTCCCGCGCAACCTGTTCATCTGGCGCTCCAACCTGCTGGGCAGCTCCGGCAAGGGCCATGAGTACATGCTCAAGTACCTGCTCGGCACCCGCCACGGCATCCAGGGCAAGGACCTGGGCGAGGCTGGCGGCCAGAAGCCGGAGGAGGTGACGTGGCGCGACGAGGCCCCGGAGGGCAAGCTCGACCTGCTGGTGACGCTGGACTTCCGCATGTCCACCACCTGCCTGTACTCGGACATCGTGCTGCCCACGGCGACCTGGTACGAGAAGGACGACCTCAACACCTCGGACATGCACCCCTTCATCCATCCGCTGACCGCGGCCACCGATCCCGCCTGGGAATCGCGCAGCGACTGGGAGATCTACAAGGGCATCGCCAGGGCGTTCTCGAAGGTCTGCGTGGGGCACCTGGGCGAGGAGACCGACCTGGTCACCCTGCCGCTGCAGCACGACTCCCCCGCCGAGCTGGCCCAGCCCGACGTGAAGGACTGGAAGAAGGGCGAGTGCGAGCCGATTCCCGGCAAGACCATGCCGGCGCTGGTCGAGGTCAAGCGCGACTACCCGGCCACCTACGAGCGCTTCACCTCGGTGGGGCCGCTGCTCGACGAGCTGGGCAACGGCGGCAAGGGCATCGGCTGGCAGACCGGCAAGGAGGTCGAGTTGCTCGGCAGGCTCAACCACGTCAAGACCGAGGGGCCGGCCAAGGGCCGTCCGCGCATCGAGTCGGCCATCGACGCCGCCGAGATGATCCTCACCCTGGCGCCGGAGACCAACGGCCAGGTGGCGGTGAAGGCCTGGGACGCGCTGTCGACGATCACCGGGCGCGACCACCGGCACCTGGCCGAGCCCAAGGAAGAGGAGAAGATCCGCTTCCGCGACGTGGTCGCCCAGCCGCGCAAGATCATCTCCAGCCCCACCTGGTCCGGCCTCGAGGACGAGCACGTCTCCTACAACGCCGGCTACACCAACGTCCACGAGCTGATCCCCTGGCGCACCGTCAGCGGCCGCCAGCAGTTCTACCAGGACCACGCCTGGATGCGCGCCTTCGGCGAGAGCCTGCTGGTCTACCGCCCGCCCATCGACACCAAGGCCGCCGCCAGGGTGGCCGAGCCCGGTTCCGCCGAGCACAAGGGCAACGGCAACCCGGAGATCGCCCTGAACTGGATCACCCCGCACCAGAAGTGGGGCATCCACTCCACCTACTCGGACAACCTGCTGATGCAGACCCTGTCCCGGGGCGGGCCCATCGTCTGGCTGTCCGAGGACGACGCCCGGTCCATCGGCGTCGAGGACAACGACTGGATCGAGCTCTACAACGCCAACGGCGCCATCGCCGCCCGGGCGGTGGTCAGCCAGCGGGTCAAGAACGGCATGGCGATGATGTACCACGCCCAGGAGCGGATCCTGAACATGCCGGGCTCCGAGATCACCGGCACCCGGGGCGGCATCCACAACTCGGTCACCCGCGTGTGCCCCAAGCCGACCCACATGATCGGCGGCTATGCGCAGCTGTCCTACAGCTTCAACTACTACGGCACCGTCGGCTCCAACCGCGACGAGTTCGTCATCGTGCGCAAGATGAAGCGCATCGACTGGCTGGACGGCGAAGGCAACGACTACGAGCAGGAGGCCGTGAAATGAAGATTCGTTCCCAGGTCGGGATGGTCCTGAACCTCGACAAGTGCATCGGCTGCCACACCTGCTCGGTGACCTGCAAGAACGTCTGGACCAGCCGCGAGGGCGTCGAGTACGCCTGGTTCAACAACGTCGAGACCAAGCCGGGCATCGGCTATCCCAAGGAGTGGGAGAACCAGAACAAGTGGCACGGCGGCTGGCTGCGTCGCCGCGACGGCCGCATCGAGCCGCGCATCGGCGGCAAGTGGCGGGTGCTGGCGAACATCTTCGCCAACCCCGACCTGCCGGAGATCGACGACTACTACGAGCCGTTCACCTTCGACTACCAGCATCTGCATACCGCCAGGCAGGGCGAGCACCAGCCCACCGCGCGGCCGCGCTCGCTGATCTCCGGCCAGCGCATGAACAAGGTCGAGTGGGGCCCCAACTGGGAAGAGATCCTCGGCACAGAGTTCGCCAAGCGCCGCCGCGACGCCAACTTCGAGCAGGTGCAGGCCGACATCTACGGCCAGTTCGAGAACACCTTCATGATGTACCTGCCGCGGCTGTGCGAGCACTGCCTGAACCCCACCTGCGTGGCGTCCTGCCCCAGCGGCGCGATCTACAAGCGCGAAGAGGACGGCATCGTGCTGATCGACCAGGACAAGTGCCGCGGCTGGCGGATGTGCATCTCCGGCTGCCCCTACAAGAAGATCTATTACAACTGGAAGAGCGGGAAGTCCGAGAAGTGCATCTTCTGCTACCCGCGCATCGAGGCCGGCCAGCCCACCATCTGCTCCGAGACCTGCGTGGGGCGCATCCGCTACCTGGGCGTGCTGCTCTACGACGCCGACCGCATCGAGGAGGTGGCGAGCGCCGCGGACGAGCGCGACCTCTATCATCGCCAGCGCGAGGTCTTCCTCGACCCGCACGATCCCGAGGTGATCGCCCAGGCTCGCCGCGACGGCGTCGCCGACAGCGTGATCACCGCCGCCCAGCAGAGCCCCGTCTACAAGCTGGCCATGGAGTGGGGCCTGGCGCTGCCGCTGCACCCGGAGTACCGCACCCTGCCGATGGTCTGGTACGTGCCGCCGCTGTCGCCGATCCAGTCCGCCGCCGAGGCGGGGCAGGTGGAATACGACGGCGTGCTGCCGAAGATCGAGTCGCTGCGCATCCCGGTGAAGTACCTGGCCAACCTGCTCACCGCCGGTGAGGAGGCCCCCGTGGTGCTGGCCCTCAAGCGGCTGATGGCCATGCGCCTCTACATGCGCGGCAAGCACGTGGACGGCGCGGCCGACGCCGCAGTGCTCGACGAGGTCGAGCTCAGCGAGGCCCAGGTCGAGGAGATGTATCGCTACCTCGCCATCGCCAACTACGAGGACCGCTTCGTGATCCCCACCGCCCACCGGGAGCTGGCCGTCGACGCCTTCCCCGAGCGTGGCGGCTGCGGTTTCAGCTTCGGCGACGGCTGCCACGGCGGCGACAGCGAGGCCAGCCTGTTCGGCGGCCGCAAGTCCACCACCACCCTGGTCCAGCCCGTCGAGGTCTTCGACCCGCATGGCGGCAGCGCCGAGGAGGCTCGTCATGACTGATGCGGCGCAAGTCCTGCCCGAGACGATGCACGACATGTTGAGCCTGCGGGCGCTGGCCCGGCTGCTCGACTATCCCGGCGAGGAACTCCAGGCCGCCGCCGTCGAGATCGGCGAAGTCCTGGACGCCGAACGGCGGCTGCCGGCCCGGCTTCGTGGCGACCTGACGGCCTGGTGCCGGCGCCTGGCCGAGGGCGAGCTGCTGGACCTGCAGGCCGAGTACGTGGCGCTGTTCGATCGCGGCCGGGCGACCTCGTTGCTGCTCTTCGAGCACGTCCACGGCGAGTCCCGCGACCGCGGCCAGGCCATGGTCGACCTGCTGGCCGAGTACCGCGCCGCGGGCTTCGAGCTCGACGCCCGGGAGCTGCCCGATCACCTGCCGCTGTTCCTGGAGTACCTCTCCACCCGGCCCGAGGCCGAGATCGGCCGCTGGCTGGGCGAGATCCGCCACATCCTGGCGCGGCTCACCGCCCGCCTCGAGGAGCGCGAGGCTGACCACGCCCTGGCGCCCCTGGCCCTGCTGGCGCTGATCGGCGCCGAGGACGATGTCGCCGAGCACCGCGAGCCGGTGGAGAACGAGGCGCGCGACGACACCCCCGAGGCCCTGGACGCCGTCTGGGAAGAGGAGGCGGTGCGCTTCTCTGCCGCCTCCGACCAGGACTGCGCCCTGCAGTCGGCCGAGGGCCGGCGGCTGGCCGAACGCAAGAAGGTGACGCACGACGAGGCGGTCCGGATCCTCGAGTCCGGCGCCCCGCGGCAACAAGGAGAATCGTCATGAGCTATGTCCACACCCTGCTGTTCGGGCTCTACCCCTATCTCGCCGGCAGCGTCTTCCTGATCGGCAGCCTGCTGCGCTTCGACCACGGCCAGTACACCTGGAAGGCCGGCTCCAGCCAGATGCTCAGCTCACGCAACATGCGCCTGGCCAGCAACCTCTTCCACGTCGGCATCCTGGTGATCTTCTTCGGGCACCTGGTGGGCCTGCTGACGCCGCACTGGGTCTATGCCCCCTTCATGAGCGCCGGCACCAAGCAGCTGGTGGCCATCGTGGTGGGCGGCATCGCCGGCGTGATGTGCCTGGTCGGCGGCGCCATGCTGGCCTGGCGCCGCCTGACCAACGCCCGGGTCAAGGCCTCATCGGGCCCGATGGACACCGTCATCATCCTGCTGCTGGTGCTGCAGGTGTCGCTGGGCCTGCTGACCATCATCCCGGCGCTGGGCCACCTGGACGGCGGCGTGATGCTCCGGCTCGCCAGCTGGGCCCAGGCCATCGTGTTCTTCCAGGGCGGCGCCGCCGAGCATCTCGTCGGCATCGGCCTGATCTACCAGCTGCACATCCTGGTGGGGCTGACCATCGTGCTGGTCTTCCCCTTCACCCGTCTGGTGCACGTCTGGAGCGCGCCGCTGGGCTACCTGATGCGGCGCTACCAGATCGTGCGCCGTCGGGCCTGAGCGACACTGCTGGGAGAGGCGACATCATGCAGAAGATCGATATCGAGACCGTACCGGGCGGCGCGACGCCGCCCCCGATCCGGGTCGGCGAGGCATCCATCGACCACGCCGAGATCGCCCGAGAGATGCAGTACCACCCGGCGGATAGCGCCGGCGACGCCCGGGGCCGGGCGGCCCGCGCCCTGGTGGTGCGCGAGCTGCTGCGCCAGCGCGCCGGGCAGCTGGGGCTGGCGGTGGAGGAGGACGCGGATATCGAGGCCGCCATCGCCGCGTTGCTGGAGCGCGAGCTGGACGTCCCCGAGCCCGGCGAGGAGGACTGCCGGCGCTTCCACGGTGCCCACCCCGAGCGTTTCAGCGAGCCGACTCGGCTGCGGGTGCGCCACGTGCTGCTGGCGGCGGCGCCGGACGACGCCGAGCGCCGGGACGGCGGCTATCGGCAGGGCGAGAAACTCATTCGCGAGCTCCAGGAAGCGCCCGAGCGTTTCACCGAGCTGGCCCAGCGTCACTCCGCCTGCCCGTCGAAGGAGCAGGGCGGCGAGCTGGGCTGGCTGGCGCCCGGCCAGACGGTGCCCGAGCTGGACCGCGCCCTGCGGCATCTGCCGGTCGGGCTTCACGCCCGGCCGCTGGCCTCCCGCTATGGCTGGCACCTGGTGTGCATCGACGAGCGGCAGGAGGGCCGGGCGCTGCCCTACGACGAGGTCGCCGACCGGGTCCGGCACAGCCTGAGCGAGCGCGCCACCCGCCGCGCCCTGCGCCACTACCTGCTGGCGCTGGCGGAGGAGATCGGCGTGGAGGGCATCGCGCTGGACGAGGACGCCGCCGGCGCCCTGATGCAGTGACCCGGGCGCTCGACGGTAGCCCGGAAAATGCGCGATGCCCCGTCTGGCTGGCACCGGACGGGGCATCGCGTCATGGCCGTGATGGCGGACGGATCAGCTGGTCGGCTGGGTACGTCGCGGGTGGTTCTCGTCGGCGGCGGCCTGGCAGGCGCCCAGGTCGGTGGCGATGGCTTCCCCCTGCTCCTGCCAGTGGCGGCGTTCCTCGGCGCTGGCCTTGGGCGAGAACAGCCCGGTCTGGGCATAGAACACGCCGATGATCGGCGACAGCCAGCAGGCGAAGGCCAGCGGAATGTACAGCAGGTTCTCGACATTGCCGTCGGCGATGCCGAGCCCCAGAGCGCTTATCACGAAGGCCCCGCCGGCGTTCCACGGCACCAGCGGTGACATCAGGGTGCCGCCTTCCTCGATGGCGCGTGACAGGTTGAGGGTCGAGTAGCCGAGTCCGCGATAGGTGGGGGCGAACATGCGGCCGGGGAGGGCGATGGACAGGTAGGGATCGCCGGCGACCAGATTGGTGGACAGCGAGGTGAACATGGCAGAGGTCTGCACGCCCCGGAAGGTCCGTACCCTGGTCATGATGGCCCGGATGATCGCGGCCAGGCAGCCGGTCTTTTCCAGCGCGCCCCCGAAGCCCAGGGCGATGAGCACCAGCGAGATGGTCCACATCATCGACTGGATGCCGCCCCGGTTGAGCAGGCTGTCGATGATCTCGACGCCGGTGTCGATGCTATAGCCATAGTTGGCATAGGTGACCACCTCATGCAGCCCGGCCCCCTGCACCAGCATGGCGGTGACGCCGCCGGCGAGGGCGCCGGCGAACAGCGAGGGGATCGGCGGCATGCGCTTGACGGCGAGCACGATCACCAGCAGGGCCGGCAGCAGCAGCCAGGGCGAGATGGTGAAGTTGGCCTGCAGGCTGCGGGTGATGGTCTCGATCCGCTCGAAGGAGGCACTCTGGTCATCGATCAGGGTGAAACCTGCGCCCAGATAGATGAGGAAGGCGATCAGCATTGACGGGATCGTCGTCGGCATCAGGTTCTTGATGTGCGAGAAAACGTCGGTGCCGGTGACGGCCGGCGCCAGGTTGGTGGTGTCGGACAGCGGCGAGACCTTGTCGCCGAAGAAGGCGCCCGAGACCACGGCGCCGGCGGTCCAGTACATCGGGATGTCGAAGCCCGCGCCGATGCCCATCAGGGCCAGCCCCACCGTGCCGACGGTGCCCCAGGACGTGCCCAGCGACAGCGAGACCACCGAGCACAGCAGCATCGCCGCCGCGAGGAACACGGTCGGCGAGAGCAGCGTCAGGCCGTAGTAGATCAGCGAGGGCACGGTGCCGCTGGCGATCCACACGCCGATGATCATGCCGACGCAGATCAGCACCGAAACGGAAGGCAGGGAGATGTGAATGACGTGGAAGATGCCTTCCTCGATGCGCTTCCACGAGAAGCCCTGCTTGATGCCGACCAGCGAGGTGATCGCCAGCCCGATGGCCAGGGGGATGTGGGGAGTGAAATCGCCGAAGTGAAAGATCTGCACGCCGAGGGCGGCGAGGGTCAGGAGAACGGGGAGCACGGCCAGCGGCAGGCTGGGCTCCGAGGAACGAGCGGTCGATGTTGTTGTTGGGGCGGTCATGTTGTTTTCCTTGGTCTCAATGACGTGCGATCAAATGTGGCCGTCGCTTCGGTGCATCTCCTGGCGAGGTCGGGAGGCGCTCAGGTCAAGACCCGCAGGCACTGGCCGGTGTGATAGAGCGTGAAACCGCTCTCGTAGCCGGAGCTGCGCAGCGGCTTGGCGCGAATCGGCTTCGGCGTGCGGATCGGCAGCGGCAGCAGGGCATCGTCGCCGCGAGTCAGGTAATGGGCGAAGCCCTTGCCCACCACGGTGCCGGTGGTGACGCCACGCCCGTTATAGCCGGAGGCGGCCAGGATGCCGGGGGCGGGCTCGAACAGCCGCAGGGTGTGGTCGGGAGTGAAGGCGATGCGCCCGGTCCAGGTGCATTCCCAGTCGACGCGGCCCAGCTGGGGGAAGTAGTGGCGCTGGACGCGGTCGGCCCAGTGGCGGACGTAGCCCAGAGGCCGGCCCTCGCCCTTGCCCAGGCTGCCCAGTATCAGTCGGCCCTCGGCGTCGCGGCGCATGCTGCTGAGGACCATGCGGGTGTCCCAGGCCCCCTGACGCTCGGGCAGGATATCGCCGGCGAGCTCGTCCGACAGCGGTGGCGAGGCGACCTGGAAGAAGTGGCCGGGAAAGAAATGCTGGCGCACCTGGTTCCAGTGATCCTCGGTATAGGCATTAGTGGCGATCACCAGGCGTGGGGCGGTGACGCTGCCCTCGGCGGTGGTGACGCGCCAGTCCGAGCCCTGGCGTACGATGCCGGTGGCCGCGCTGCGATCATGAAGGCTGGCCCCCGCGGCGATGGCGGCTCGGGCCAGCCCTCGGGTATAGGCCGCGGGATTGATGGTGCCCGCTCGGCGGTCGAGCAGGGCGCTGCGAATGCGTGAGGTGCCGGTCTTCTCGCAGCAGGCCTCGTCCTCCAGCAGCTCGACGGGGGCGCCGCGTCGCTGGAGCTGCTCCACGCGACGCGCCAGTTCGCGCTCGCCCTTGGCATTGTGGGCCAGGTGCAGGGTGCCGGTGCGGGTCGCCCGGCAGTCGATGCCGTGACGCTCGATCAGCGCGAACACCTCGGCGGGGGCGCCGCCGAGGATCGCATTGGCGCGCTCGCCGTCTTCCTGGCCGAGGGCCTCGCAGATGTCGTCCGGAGGAATCCACAGCCCCGCGTTGACCAGCCCGACGTTGCGCCCCGAGCCACCGCTGGGAATCTCCCCGGCTTCGAGCAGGGTCACGCTGACCCCGCGTTCGGCGAGATGCAGGGCGGTACTGAGCCCGGTGATGCCGCCGCCGATCACCGCCACCTCGGCGGTGAGATCGGCCCGCAGCGGCGTCAGTGCCAGTGCCGATTCGGGGGAGGTGTCGTGCCACAAGCACCTTTCCTTCATGACGCCTCCTGTGTTTGTTGTTGATGTGCGTCTTGCCGTCCCCGGTGTCGGCGGCCGGGAACGGCGAACATGATCAGTCGAACTTGATGCCCTGGGCCAGCGGCAGTTCGCGGGAGTAGTTGACGGTGTTGGTCTGGCGACGCATGTAGCTCTTCCAGACGTCGGAGCCGGATTCGCGGCCACCGCCGGTTTCCTTCTCGCCGCCGAAGGCGCCGCCGATCTCGGCGCCGCTGGGGCCGATGTTGACGTTGGCGATGCCGCAGTCGCTGCCCTGGTCGGAGACGAAGGCCTCGGCCTCACGCACGTCGGTGGTGAACACGCAGGAGGAGAGCCCCTGGGGCACGTCGTTCTGCAGCGCCAGCGCCTCGTCGAAGTCGCGATAGCTCATGACGTAGAGGATCGGGGCGAAGGTCTCGTGCTTGACCAGCTCGTCCTGCTGCTCGACCTCGACGATGGCCGGCGCCACGTAGAAGCCCTGCGGATATTCGTCGGCCAGGCGACGTTCGCCGCCGAAGACGCTGGCGCCCTGCTCGCGGGCCTTGCCGAGCACCGACTGCATCTGGTCGAAGGCCTGGGCATCGATCAGCGGGCCGACCAGGCTGCCGCCCATCGGATCGCCGATGGTCACGCCGGCATAGGCCTTCTTGACCCGCTCGACGACTTCGTCGCGCACGGACTCGTGGACGATCAGGCGGCGCAGGGTGGTGCAGCGCTGGCCTGCAGTGCCCACGGCGGAGAACAGGATGGCGCGCACGGCCATGTCCAGGTCGGCGCTGGGCGCCAGGATCATGGCGTTGTTGCCGCCGAGTTCGAGGATGCTGCGGCCGAAGCGGGCGGCGACGCGGGGGGCGACTTCACGACCCATGCGGGTGCTGCCGGTGGCGCTGATCAGCGGCACGCGGGGATCGTCGGTGAGCACTTCCCCGGCCTCGCGCTCGCCGATGATCACCTGGCTGAGATCCGCCGGCGCCTCATCGCCGAACTCGGCCATGGCACGCTCGAGCAGCGCCTGGCAGGCCAGGGCGCAGAGCGGGGTCTTCTCGGAGGGCTTCCACAGCAGGCTGTTGCCGCAGACCAGCGCCAGAGCGGCGTTCCAGGCCCAGGGTGCCACCGGGAAGTTGAAAGCGGTGATCAGGCCGATCGGGCCCAGCGGGTGCCAGCTCTCGCGCATGTGGTGGCCGGGGCGCTCCGAGGCGATGGTCAGGCCGTAGAGCTGGCGCGACTGGCCGACGGCCAGGTCGCAGATGTCGATCATTTCCTGCACTTCGCCCAGGCCTTCCTGGTAGATCTTGCCGCACTCCAGGGTCACCAGGGTGCCGAGGTCTTCCTTGTGGCGGCGCAGCTGCTCGCCGAACAGGCGCACCAGCTCGCCGCGGCGCGGTGCGGGCACCCGGCGCCAGGCCTCGAAGGCGGCCTGGGCGCGATCGATCCGCGCCTTGACGTCGTCGCCGCTTTCCAGCGCCACTCGACCGAGTTCGCCGCCGTCGGTGGGAGAGGTCACGGTGTAGTCGCCGCCACGATACAGGGTGTCCGCGACCCCAAGGCGCTGCATGATGGACTCGATCATTCTTCCTCCTACTGCTTCATCGACGTGTGATAGGGAACGAGAGCAGTATTGCGGCGCTGGTTGACGGGCCTCAAACGACGTTTTATACGAACTTCATTCCAGATTTTCTTGATAGGAGGCGCCATGAGCCGCCGTCATCTGCCGACGCTGTCTGCCATGCAGTGCTTCGAGGCCTCGGCCCGCCACCTGAGCTTCACCCGCGCCGCCGAGGAGCTGAGCCTGACTCAGAGTGCGGTCAGCAAGCAGGTCGCCCAGCTCGAATCGGTCCTCGAGCACCCGCTGTTCCGCCGCGTGCGCAAGCGTCTTCAGGTCACGCCGGAGGGCTCGCTGTATCTGAGCGAGGTACGCAAGGTGCTGGCCCAGGTCGAGATGTCCACCCGCTACATGCAGTCCTACGGCGGCCAGAGCGAGGTGCTCAACGTCACCACCCTGCCGACCTTCGGCGCCCGCTGGCTGATTCCGCGACTCAATGGCTATCGCTTCCGGCATCCCGGCGTTTTCCTGAACATCGCCAACCGCTCGGAGCCCTTCGATCTCGAGGAGGAGCGGGTCGACGTGGCTTTCTTCTTCGGCCACGGGGCCTGGCCCAAGGCGGAATGCATCAAGCTGCTGGATGAGACCATGGTGCCGGTGTGCGCGCCGACGGCGGTTCCCGAGGGCGGGATCGACGACCCGCTGGCGCTCACCGACCTGGTGCTGCTGCAGGGGGCGACGCGGCCCGAAGCCTGGCATGACTGGTTCGAGGCCCAGGGCTGCTATACCGCGCACAGCTATCACGGGCCGCGCTTCGACACCTTCTCGATGGCGGTGAGCGCTGCCCGGGCCGGCTGTGGCGTGGCCCTGGTGCCTCATTTTCTGGTCGAGGAGGAGCTGGCGGCCGGCCAGCTGACGATTCCCTGGTCGTTCTCGCTGACCAGCCGCGGGGCCTATTATCTGGCCTATCCCGAGTACAAGGGCGAGGTGGCCAAGGTGAGGGGGTTCATCGACTGGATGCTCGAGCATCTCGACGCCCCGGCCCGAGTCGATGGGGGGCGTGTCGATGAGGCCCGGGTGTCGCGTTAGGCAGCACCGGCCCCGGCTTCGGTGCAGCTCAGGATGTGCGCCACGAAGTGACGCACCTTGGCCAGTTCGCCGAGCGGTTCCGGATAGACCAGGTAGTAGGCGTCGGGGCTGCACAGGGCATGGGGCCAGGCCAGTGCCAGGCGTTCGGCGGTGAGTTCGTTCGCGACCAGGAAGCGCGGCACCAGCGCCACGCCGCCGCCCGCCATGGCCGTGCGTATCAGCATCTGGAAGGTTTCGAAGCGCGGCCCGTGATAGCTGTGCTCGGTGGCGACGCCCTGATCGGCAAACCAGCGGTGCCAGGCATCCGGGCGGGTGGCGAGATGCAGCAGGCGGCACTCGGTCAGGTCCGTGGCCCGGGTCAGTCGATGGCGGGTGAGATAGCCCGGGGCGCCCACCGCCACGACCTCCTCGTCGAACAGCTTGTGACATTCCAGATTGGGCCAGTGGCCATGGCCATGGAAGAAGGCCACGTCGATATCCTGTTCCTCCAGGTCGAAGGCCTGGACCCGGTCGGTGATGCTCAGGCGGATGCGCGGATGCGCGGCGAAGAAGGCCGGCAGGCGAGCGCTCAGCCAGTGGCTGCCGAAGGTCGGCAGGGTCGCGACCTTCAGCACCTCGCCGTGCCCGCTGTAGGTCATGATGGCGTTCGCCGACATCTCGATCTGGGCGAGGATCTTGCGCACCTCGCTCAGATACAGCGACCCCTCGGGGGTGAGTACCAGGGTGCGACGCACGCGCCGGAACAGCTTGTGCTGCAGGTAGTCCTCGAGCTGGGCGACCTGCTTGCTGACCGCGCTCTGGGTCATGCTCAGCTCCTCGGCGGCGCGGGTGAAGCTCATGTGCCGCGCGGCCGTCTCGAAGCATTGCATGGTCGTGGTCGAGGGCAGGTGGCGTACCGTCATGGGGCTTGGCTCCCGGGCAGAATCAAGAGTGTCACTGTATCCCATCGGGGCTTCCCATGCCGTCACCGGCGCACGCCATCCATTCTTCGCAGGCATCCATGATGGCGTTTTCCTGCCATTACTCCGAGCTGCCTGGGGAGATGCATGAGTTCATGGAATGAATAGTGCGTTTTTTTTCGTTTGAAGCCTTCGCGGGGCGCTGGTTTCATCGGCGACACAACGACATCCCCGATGAATCGACAGGAACCCCACATGGACTTTCCCCACGTCAGTGGCTCGCTGGGCATCGTGCACCCGCTCTGCATCGAGCGCGGGCGCAACGCCGAGGTATGGGACGAACAGGGCCGGCATTACATCGACTTCATTGGTGGCATCGGCGTGCTCAACCTGGGGCATGGTCACCCGGCCGTGGTCGAGGCGGTCAAGGCCCAGGTCGAGACCTTGATGCATTCGGCCTTCAATGCCCTGCCGCATCGCGGCTACCTCGAGGTAGCCGAGGCCCTGGATCGATTCGTGCCGGTCGACTATCCGTTGTCCTGCATGCTGACCAACAGCGGCGCCGAGGCCACCGAGAACGCGCTCAAGATCGCCCGCGGCGCCACCGGTCGCCAGGCGGTGATCGCTTTCGACGACGGCTTCCATGGTCGGACCCTGGCGGCGCTCAACCTCAACGGCAAGGTCAAGCCCTACAAGCATCGGCTCGGGGCCCTGCCCGGTCCGGTGTTCCACCTGCCGTTTCCCAGTCGCGACAGCAGCGTGAGCGCCGACGAGGCCATGGCGGCCCTGACGCGCCTCTTCGAGGTGGAGGTGCCGAGCGACGAGGTAGCCGCGATCATCGTCGAGCCGGTTCAGGGGGAGGGCGGTTTTCGTCTGCTCGACGCCGGTTTCGCCGCGCGACTGCGGTCGCTGTGCGACGAGCACGGTATCGTGCTGATTCTCGACGAGATCCAGTCCGGCTTCGGGCGCACCGGCGAGCGCTTCGCCTTCTCCCATCTGGGCATCGAGCCCGACCTGCTGCTGATGGGCAAGAGCATGGCCGCGGGCCTGCCGCTGGCCGCCGTCGCGGGCCGGGCCTCGCTCATGGACGGCCTGCCCAGGGGCGGGCTGGGCGGCACCTACTCGGGCAATGCCGTGGCCTGCGCCGCCGCCCGGACGGTGATGGACCTGATGGACGAGGCGCGGCTGCGCCAGTGGGGCGAGGCCTTCGAGGCCGCCATCGTCACCGCCCATGGCGACTGGCGCGAGCGCTTCCCCATGGTCGGCGCCATGACCGGGATTGGCGCCATGCGTGGCATCGTCTTCGAGGACACCGAGCACGCCACGGGCGCCGAGCACCTGGCGGCGCTGCTGACCGCCGCGCGAGAGGCGGGGGTGCTGCTGATGCCCAGCGGGCGGCAGCGTAACGTGCTGCGCCTGCTGGCGCCGCTGACCATCGAGTCGGAGGCGATGGACGAAGGGCTGCTGCGTATCACCCGCGCGCTGGAGACGCTGGCGCCATGACTCCCGTGACGGCTCGCCAGACGCGGCTGGCCACCCATTGCGTACCCTGTCGCCATCCTGGCGGCAGACGCCTATGTTCAGGCTATTCATCCAAGGGATAACCGAGATGACAGAGGTAATCGAGATGACCACGACATCCTGCGTTTCCGCCGACGAGATCCGCGACCGCTTCTCCCGGGCCATGTCGGCCATGTACCAGGCCGAGGTGCCCCAGTACGAGACCCTGCTCGCGCTGGTCGACGAGGTGAACCGCGAGACCCTGGCGCGCGATGCGGCGCTGGCCGAGCGCCTCGAGGCCTTTGATGAGCTGGGCCGCCTGGGCGTGGAGCGTCACGGTGCCATCCGCGTCGGCAGCGCCGAGGAGCTTTCCATGCTGCGCCGGCTGTTCGCGGTGATGGGCATGTATCCGGTGGGCTACTACGATCTCGCCGAGGCCGGCGTGCCGGTGCACTCCACCGCCTTCCGCCCGGTCGACGATGCGGCGCTGGCGCGCAATCCCTTCCGCATCTTCACCTCGCTGCTGCGCCTGGAGCTGATCGAAAGCGCCGAACTGCGCGAGCGGGCCGCGGAGATCCTCGCCGAGCGCGACATCTTCACCCTCGAGGCCCGGGAGCTGATCGCCCTGGCCGAGCGCCAGGGCGGGCTCACCGACGACCAGGCCGAGCGCTTCGTCAGCGCGGCGCTGGAGACCTTCCGCTGGCACCGCGACGCCACCGTGGACCTCGACACCTACGAGGCGCTGCACGCCGAGCATCGGCTGATCGCCGACGTGGTCTGCTTCCGCGGCCCGCACATCAACCACCTGACGCCGCGCACCCTGGACATCGACGAGGTCCAGCGGCGCATGCCGGCGGCCGGCATGAACCCCAAGGCGGTGATCGAGGGCCCGCCGCGCCGCGCCTGCCCGATTCTGCTGCGCCAGACCAGCTTCAAGGCGCTGGAGGAACCGATCCGCTTCGCCGGCGATCGCCAGGGCACCCACACCGCGCGCTTCGGCGAGATCGAGCAGCGCGGCGTGGCGCTGACCGCCGAGGGGCGGGCGCTCTACGACCGCCTGCTCGCCGCGTCCAAGGCGAGCACCGCCGGGCTCGCCCACGAGGCGCATCAGCGTGCCCTGGCCGAGGCCTTCGCCGACTTTCCGGACGACGAGGCCGAGCTGCGCCGCCGCGGCCTGGCGTTCTTCGAGTACCGGCTCACCGAGGCCGGGCGGGCGTCCGGTCCGCTCGACGCCTCGGATCTCGAGGCGCTGATCGCGCGCGGCCTGGTGGCCGCCCGGCCGATCACCTACGAGGACTTCCTGCCGGTCAGCGCGGCGGGCATCTTCCAGTCGAACCTGGGCGACGGCGGCGGCGAGGCCTACGCCGGCCACGCCAACCGCGCGGCCTTCGAGGCCGATCTGGGCGCGACGGTGACCGACGAGCTGGCGCTCTATGCCGAGCGCGAGCGTGCCTCGCTGGCCGCCGTGCGCGAGGCGCTGGCCGGCTGAGTCGACGGTCTCGACCGATCCATCGCACCGCCTTGGCCCGACGGAGCGGCGCTCGGCTATGATGGGGCTCCGCCCATGGACGGGGACCCCCGATGTCGCTCCTTGCCGCGCTCGATGCGCTGTCGCCGCTGGCCGGCGGCCTCGACCTCACGCTGATCGCCCTCTCGATGCTGACCTCGGCCTTCACCGCGACCTTCGGCGCCGGCGGCGGGGTGCTGATGATCATGGCGCTGGCCCAGGTGATGCCGCCGGCGGCGTTGATCCCGGTGCACGGCATGGTGCAGCTGGGCTCCAACGTCGGGCGTGCGGGCATGACCTGGCGCCATCTCGATCGTGCCACCCTGCTGGCCTTCCTGCCCGGGGTGGCGCTAGGCGCCCTGGCCGCCGTCTGGCTGCTGATCCGCCTGCCCGCTGGGGTGCTGGAGCTGTGCATCGCCGCCTTCGTGCTCTTCACGCTGTGGGGGCCGGGGCTGCCCGGGCGCGCCCTGGGCGGCCCCGGCATCCTGATCGTCGGCGCGGTCACCACCCTGCTGTCGAGCCTGGTGGGGGCCAGCGGGCCGATGGTCGCGGCCTTCATCAAGCAGCGCCAGGAAGGCCGGCTGGCCAAGGTGGCGACCTTCTCCGCCTGCATGGTGGCCCAGCATCTGACCAAGGCCTTCGTGTTCGGCGCCGCCGGCTTCGTGTTTCACGACTGGCTGGGCCTGATCCTGGCCATGGTCGCGGCGGGCTTCGTCGGCACCTGGCTGGGCCTGAATGTGCTCAAGCGGCTCTCCGACCATCGCTTCGATCGCCTGTTCCGGCTGACGCTGACGCTGCTGGCGCTGCGCCTGGCATGGCTCGGTCTCTCGCGCCTCTGGGGGGCCTGAGCCGGACGCGGGAATCAGGGCCGGGCGTTGAAAGCCGTCCCGGCGAGGCCGCCTCATCCTCGGCAAACTTGGCATATCTTGAAAGGCATTGCCGACTCGTCGTTGCCGAGGCCGCCCATGCGCCGCTCCTTCTCTCTTCGATCGCTGACCGCGGTCTCGATCGTCGGCCTGATGCTGATCGTGGCCGGGGTGCTGCTGTGGCACGGCATGCGCGGTGCCGACAAGCTGATGGTCCGCGCCGTGGAGGACACCGGCCGCCAGCTGGCCGTGACCACCGAGGAGCGGGCGCGGCGGTTGATCGATCCGGCACGGGTAGTGGTGGCGCTGCTGGCCGAAGACAGCCTGGCGTCGCGACAGCGGCTCATCGATCGCCTTCAGCACCTGCCGCTGCTGGCCGCCTCGCTGGAGGCTCACGATGCCGCCAGTGCCGTCTACATCGGCTATGACGACGGCGATTTCCTGCTGCTGCGGCCCGCCGATAGGGTGACCGCTGAACGGCTGCCCGAGGTGCCCGAGTCCGACGAGGCGGCCTACCTGGTGCAGACGATCGAGCGCGAGGACGGCGGCGCGGTCCGCGGTGAATGGCGGCTCTACGACCGCGACCTGAACCTGCTCGTCCGGCGCCTGCAGCCGGACTACGCCTTCGACCCCCGGGAGCGCCCCTGGTACCGGCGGGCGATGGCCGCCAGCGGTGCCTGGCTGACCGAGCCCTACGCCTTCTTCACCACCCACGAGATCGGCATCACCCTGGCCCGGCGCAGCCGCGATGGCCATGCGGTGGTGGGCATGGACGCCTCGCTGGCCGACCTCGGCAGTGAAATGGACTCGCTGGGCATCACGCCCGGCACTCGGCTGGCGGTGGTCTCCCGGGACGGCCGGCTGCTGGCGCATCCCGACGTGGCGGCGCTGCTCGCCGAGCACGGCGGCTCGACGCGACTGGCGACGCTGGATGAAATCGACGACCCGGCGCTGCGCCGGCTCGGCCAGCTGACCGAGGCCGATGCCGCCTCGCTGGGCGCCGCGGCGCCGGGCGAGATGGCCGCCGACAACGCACCGCACACCGCTTCCGCCAGCTTCCAGGTCGACGGCGAGGACTGGTTCGGCATGCGGCTGCCGTTCCGCATTCCCGGCGTGGAGCCGGCCACGCTGCTGATGGTGGTGCCGGAACGCGAACTGCTCGCCGGCACGCGCGAGCAGCTGTGGCAGCGGTCCCTGGTGGCCGTGCTGCTGGCCCTGGCACTGCTGCCGCTGGGCGTGTGGGTCGGCCATCGGCTCAGCCGCCCGCTGAATGCCCTGGCCGAGCAGGTCCGAGCGCTGGGCAACTTCGACTTCTCCGCCTGCCGCGGGGTGCGCTCGCCGGTGCGCGAGGTGCAGCAGCTGAGCGGCGCCCTGACAGGCATGGCCGAGAGCATCGCGGGCTTCCAGCGCATGACCCGGACGCTGAGTCGCGAGCCGCGTCTGGACACGCTGCTGGCCACCGTGCTCGAGGACCTGCTCGCCATCACCGACAGCCGCCACGGCGCCATCTACCTCGAGGACGAGGCCGATCCCACCCGCTTCGCCTGCGTGGCCGAGCGTGGCGAAGGCGCCCCCGAGGCGCCGCTGCCGCCGCGCCTGGTGCTGTCCGCCCCCGACGAGACCGGTCTGGCGGCGCTGGATCGACTGGCCGCGGCCCGCGGCTACCTGGTGCAACCGCTGTGCGATCGCAGCGGCCATCGCATGGGCCTGCTGGTGCTGGCGCTGCGCGCGTCGGGCTCTGACGGCGATCGCTCCTGGCGGCGCTTCGTCGAGGAGCTCTCCGGTGCGGCGGCGGTGGCCATCGAGACCCGCCGCTTGCTGGAGGGCGAGAAGCGCCTGCTGGATGCCATCGTCGAGCTGATCGCCGGCGCCACCGACGCCAAGTCGGCGCATACCGGCGGCCACTGCTCGCGGGTGCCGCAGCTGGCCGAGATGCTGCTGGAAGGCGCCCACCGCGCGACCCACGGCCCCTTCGCCGACGAGACGCTGGATGACGACCGCCGTACCGCCTTTCATCTGGCGGCCTGGCTGCACGACTGCGGCAAGCTGACCACGCCGGACGAGGTCATGGAGAAGGCCACCAAGCTGGAGACCCGCTACAACCGCATCCACGAGATCCGCACCCGCTTCGAGGTACTGTGGCGCGACGCCGATGTGACCTACTGGCGCGGGCTTGCCGAGGGCGGCGACGAGCCGGCGCTGGCCGAGGCGCGCCAGCACCGGCAGACCGAGCTGCAGGACGCCTTTCGGCTGGTCGCCGAGCTCAACCGGGGCGCTGAGGCGGTCGACGAGTCCAGCCTGGCGCGGCTGGAGGCGATCGCCGACTGGCGCTGGTGGCGCCACTTCGACGACCGGCTCGGCGTGTCCGAGGACGAGGCCGTGCGCCTGGCGCGCGAGCCCGAGGCGCCACCGCCCGCCGAGGAACGCCTGCTGGCCGACCGGCCGCGCCACCGCCTCGATTGGGCCGCTGCGCCGCCGCCTGTGGCCGAGGACGACCCGCGCAACCGCTGGGGCTTCGCCATGCAGCCGCCGGAGGCGGCCGGCGACCAGGGCGAGCTTTATAACCTGAGGGTGGCCCGCGGCACGCTCAACGACATCGAGCGCTTCCGCATCCAGGAGCACATCGTCCAGACCATCATGATGCTGGAGTCGCTGCCCTGGCCGAAGCATCTGCGGCGGGTGCCGACCATCGCCGGGAACCATCACGAGCGCATGGACGGCCGCGGCTATCCGCGTCGGCTGAGGCTCGCCGAGGCCTGCCTCGAGGAGCGCATCATGGCGGTGGCCGACGTCTTCGAGGCGCTGACCGCCGCCGACCGGCCCTACAAGCCGGGCATGACGCTGTCGCGGGCGCTGTCGATCCTGGCCGGCATGGCCCGCGACGGCCATCTGGACCCGGCGGTGTTCGCGCTGCTGCTCGACAGCGGCGTGTGGCACGACTATGCCGAGCGCTTCCTGGCGCCGGAACAGATCGATACGGTGGACATCGCGGCGCTCAAGGACGAGGCTGGATGCTGAACAACGAAAAGTGGAAATGGCCACGCGGGCCGCTTTTCGCCCTGTACAGGGCGGGTCGCTGGGTCATAATGCACTCATAAAGCGCGTCATTCTTCAGGGGAACACCATGCAGCCCACTCAGGTCTCCGGCTGGCGAGTCAGCCTGCTCGCCGCCCTCGTCATGGCCAGCCTGCTGCTGGCACCTTTGGCCCAGGCACAGAATCCCCGCTATGCGGGCATCGTCATCGACACCGACACCCACGAGATCCTCTACGCGGAGAACGCCGACGCGCCGCGCTACCCGGCCTCGCTGACCAAGATGATGACGCTCTACCTGCTGTTCGAGGCCCTCGACGGACGCAGCATGAGCCTCGGCCAGCCGCTGCCGGTGTCGCGCGCGGCGGCCGCCATGCCGGCCACCAAGCTCTACCTCAAGCCCGGCGAGAGCATTCCGGTGGAGAAGGCCATCGAATCGCTGATCGTGACCTCGGCCAACGACGTGGCGGTGGTCGTCGCCGAGGCCCTGGGCGGCAGCGAGCGCCACTTCGCGGAGATGATGACCCGCGAGGCCCGCGAGCTGGGCATGCGCCATACCGTCTTCCGCAACGCCTCCGGCCTGCCCGACAACGCCCAGGTCACCACGGCCCGCGACATGGCGATCCTGGCTCGCCGGCTGATGCTCGACTTCCCCGAGTACTACCACTACTTCTCGCTGCAGCAGTTCACCTGGCGGGGCCGGGTCCATCGCGGCCACAACCGGCTGCTGGCCAACTATCCGGGCGCCGACGGTCTCAAGACCGGCTTCATCCGCGCCTCGGGCTTCAACGTCGCCACCTCGGCGGTGCACAACGGTCGGCGCATGCTCTCGGTGGTGATGGGCGGCTTCACCGCCGCCTCCCGCGACGAGCACATGGCCGACCTGCTGAATCGCGGCTTCACGCGCGCTTCCCTGGCCGACGGCCACGGCTGGCTGGCGCGCACCGAGATCAGCAACGAGAAGCTGATGGCGCTGCCGGGGCGCACGTTGCCGCCGGCCGGGCAGAGGCTGGCGAGCCGTGATGGTAGCGCGTCGGCGTCCGCTGCCTTCTCCGCATCCGCTTCCCCTTCTTCCACCTCCAGCGCGACCCGGACGCCCGAGCCGGCCAGCGCCTCGGCGCCGGGGCCGGTGGTGCAGGAGATCGCCGCGCCCTCGCCGGACGAGACCATCGTGGCCGCGGCGCCGAGCGTCGACGCCACGGCCGATGGCGCCGGCGGCCAGGGTGGCGATCCGCTGCGCACGCTGATCGACCGGGACGACGCGGTCGGCGGCGACTGGGGCGTTCAGGTCGGCGCCTTCAGCGATGCCGATCACGCGCGCCGGCTGGCCGATCGTGCCGCCGCGCGCCTGGCCACGGAGATGGCCGACGCCCGGGTCGAGGTGCCCTGGGCCGAGAACGCCGGCGTCTACCGGGCCCGGCTGGTGGACCTGGGCGAGCGCCAGGCCCGCAACGCCTGCCAGCGCCTCCAGTCACAGGGCATGGACTGCATGGTGGTGCAGGCCTCGCTGTGAGCCGTTGTCGTCCGGTGCCGTGTGCGGCGTTGCCGTAGCGGTGCGAATCGCCTAGCGTAGCACCATCACCCCGTCGGCCCTCGCCGGCGGGGTGGTTTTTTCTCCACTCCTCACGCGCAGGGAGGCGCCGTATGACATCCTCGTTGAAGGGCATTCTGTACATGTGCGGCGGCGTGCTGTGCCTGGCCCTGGGCGATGCCGTGACCAAGTGGCTGGGCGCGGTGCATTCGCCGCTGCAGATCATCTTCTTCCGCACCCTGGTGTCGTTGCCGCTGATCGTGCTGATCGCGCGCTTCAACGGCGGACTGCGCACCCTGGCCACGCGCCGCCCGGGCGTGCACCTGCTGCGCGGCCTGATCTTCACCGCCACCATGATCACCTTCATGTGGGGGCTGGTGCTGCTGCCGCTGGCCACCGCCACGGCGATCGCCTTCGCCGCGCCGCTGTTCGTGACGCTGCTGTCGGTGCCGCTGCTCGGCGAGCGGGTCGAGCGCCCGACCTGGCTGGCCACGCTGCTGGGCTTCGTCGGGGTGCTGGTGGTGGTGCGGCCCGGGGCCGCCGGCTTCCAGCCCGCCATGCTGGTGGTGGTCGCGGCGGCGCTGTTCTATGCCCTGACCATGATCACGGCGCGCCGCTATGGCGAGGGAGAGCACCTCTGGGCCATGGTCTTCGCCACCACCCTGGTGCCCTGCCTGGCCAGCTCCGTGACCCTGCCCTGGGTGTGGCAGACGCCGGCCCCGATCCACTGGCTGGGGTTCCTGGCCGCCGGCGTGCTCGGCGTCGGCGCCATGGTCGGGCTGACCCAGGCCTTCCGTCATGCGCCGGCAGCCATCGCCGCGCCCTTCGACTACACGGCGCTGCTGTGGGCGACGCTGCTGGGTTGGGGCTTCTGGGGCGAGATGCCGGATCCCTGGGTATTCGCCGGCGGCAGCCTGATCATCGTCAGCGGCCTGGCCATCGCCTATCAGGAGCGTCGCGTCAGCCTGAATCGCCGCGCGAATATTTGATGCCCGTATCGTTCGCGATAAGTCGTGCTTAAGTTGCATCGGCCAGACTCGGGATTGGCGACACGTCGTCGCCACCCAACGTTACGGGAGATTCCGCCATGCAGAAGACGAGTATCGTGAAGGGTGCCCTGGCCCTGGGCCTGTTGCTGACCGCCGCCTCGGCGCTGGCCAGCCCTACCTGCAGCGAGGCGCCGCAGAGCGACTGGCTGCCGGCCGACGAGATGCGCGCGCGCATCACCGACATGGGCTACGAGATCAAGACGTTCCAGACCACCGACGGTGGCTGCTACGAGATCTACGGCTGGGACGACCAGAAGCACCGCGTCGAGATCTACTTCGATCCGGTCAGCGGCGATATCGTCAAGCAGGAAGTCGACGACTGAGCCCGGGAGGCGCGCCATGACGACATCTTCGCAGCGGGACCGGGTGCGGGTCTGGGACCCTCTGGTCCGCGTATTCCACTGGCTGCTGGTGGCCGGTTTCACGGCCAACTACCTGCTGAACGAGGCGGGCGGCGACTGGCATATCTGGATCGGCTACAGCCTGATGGCGCTGATCGGCCTGCGACTGCTGTGGGGCTTCGTCGGCCCCTGGTCGGCGCGTTGGAGCAGCTTCTGGCCGACGCCCTCGCGGCTGCGCGCCTATCGCGCCGGGGCGTCGGTGCATCGTGCCGAGCCCGCGCCGGCCGAGGAGCGCCCGCGCATCACCCATACGCCGCTGGGGGCGCTGATGATGCTGACCCTGCTGGCGCTGATGGTGGGGCTCGGCGTGACCGGCTACATGATGGAAGACACGGTGCGCTTCTGGGGCGTGGAGTGGGTCAAGACGCTGCACGAGACCATGGCCAACGCCATCGCCGTGCTGGTGCCGCTGCACGTGCTCGGCGCGGTGCTCGAGAGCCGCAGGCGGCGCGACAACCTGGTGGCCGGCATGATCCACGGCTATCATCGCCTGCCCGAGCGGGAGCCGCCCTCGTCCTGAGGTCGCCGCCGCTCCCTGTCACGGCCCCGTGCGATCGCACGGGGCCGTTTTCGTCGGGCGTCTGCTCAGCCGCGGAAGCGGGGAAAGGCGCGGGCTGCGGCTTCCGGGTCCGGAGTGCCGCAGATCGCCGAGACCACCGCCAGGCCGTCGGCGCCGGCGCGGCGCACCGCCTCGACGTGCTCGACCTTGAGCCCGCCGATCGCCACCGTGGGCAGCGGGCTGGCGGCGGCCAGCGCGGCCAGGCCGTCGACGCCCAGCGGTGCGGCGTGATCGTGCTTGGTGGGCGTGGCGAACACCGGGCCGAGGCCCAGGTAGTCGAGGCGCTCGGCGTCCAGCCGCGCCAGCTGCTCGCGGGTCTGCACCGAGAGGCCGAGGATGGCGTCCGGACCCAGCGCGGCCCGGGCGTCGGCGGCCTCGCCGTCGTCCTGGCCGATGTGCAGGCCGTCGGCGTGGCTGGCCAGCGCGACCTCGAGGCGGTCGTTGATGATCAGCGGCACGCCGCTGCCCGCCAGAGCGGTCTTCAGGCGCCGGGCCAGCGGGACCAGTTCGGCGTCGCTGGCGTGCTTGTCGCGCAGCTGCACGACGCTGACGCCGCCGCGCACCGCGGCCAGCACGGTCTGCTCGACGCCGTGGGCGGCGCAAAGCTCGGGGTCGGTGACCAGGTAGAGAGAGAGATCAAGGCGCATCGGTGAGCTCCAGGCGGTCGGCGAGGGGAATCGTGAGACGGGCGGGGTCGAGGCCGTAGAGCGCATCGAGGAAGGCCACGGCGAAGCTGCCGGGGCCGGCAGCGGACTCGGCGGCGACTTCCCCGGCCGCGGCGTAGGCGGCCAGCGCCGCCACCGTGGCCGCGAACGGGTCCTCGGCGCCGGACAGGAAGGCACCGACCACGCCGCTCAGCGCGCAGCCCATGGTGGTGACGCGGGGCATCAGCGCGTGGCCGCCGGCGACCCGCGCCAGGCGGCGACCGTCGGTGACCAGATCGACCTCGCCGGTGACCGCCACCACGGCGCCGCTGCCGCGGGCCAGCGCCACGGCGGCGCGCTCCGCGCTGTCGGCGCTGTCGGTGCTGTCCACGCCGCGTCCACCGCCGCCCTGATCGGCCAGCGCCAGGATCTCCGAGGCGTTGCCGCGGATCGCGGTCGGCCCCAGCGCCAGCAGGCGGGCACCGGCCTCGCGACGAAAGCGGGTGGCGCCCACCGCCACCGGGTCGAGCACCCAGGGCGTGCCGGCGTCGTTGGCGGCGCGGGCGGCGTCGTCCATGGCGTCGAGCCAGTGCGGCGAGAGGGTGCCGATGTTCACGGTCAGGGCGGCGGCCAGACTGGCGAACTCGGCGGCCTCCTCGCGGGCGTGGACCATGGCGGGCGAGGCGCCCAGCGCCAGCAGCACGTTGGCCATGAAGTTCATCGCCACGTGGTTGGTGATGTTGTGAACCAGCGGGGTGGTGCGGCGCACGCGCGCCAGATGCGGCGCGGGATCGAGGGAATGCATCGGGCCTCCTGGCGACGGGAGGCGCGGCCGCGGAGGAAGCCGGCACGACTCCCTCCGCCGGCATTATCCGGGTCAGGTGGTGAGGGTGCGTCTCAGCCGCGGCGAGTCATCGCCCTGGCGCCCCTGTCGTCGGGCCTCACTATCGCCCTTCGCCCGAGGCATGTAAAGCCGGGACTCGGGGCTCCCGGAGTGGGACGGGTGAGGAGAGAGTGAGGAGTGAGGGGCGCCGGGGAAACGTTCACGGCGCCCCTCGAGGCCTGCACCCGGAACAGTCCCGTGGGGCGGGGGGGAACCGGCAGGCCCGACTAGGTCAGGCGGCCAGCTGGAGCACGAGCAGGGTCAGCAGGCTGGCCTGGGAGGCGGCCTGGAGATCGGCCGTCATGCCGCTGCCATCCTCCTCGGATTCGAGTTTCGCCTCCGTGTTCAGGGAGCGCAGCAGCACTGCGCCGCCGGCGGCCAGGGCGATCAGCGCCAGCGGCAGGCTGCCCACGCCCCAGGCGGCCACCAGCCAGCCGGCGGCGAGCAGCAGCGCGCCACCGAAGGCCAGCCACAGCGGACGGCGCAGGGAGGCGTCGAGGGATGTCGGAGAAAGGGCAGTCATGGCGGTGCCTCCTGGCGGGATTGTCGTTGTCCGAGCGATCACACCACAGTAGTCGCGTTGGCTTAAAGTCGACTTAAGCCACAATAGGGATCGGACATGACGACGCCGTGTCAGGGCCGGGGCAGCCACACCTGCACCCGCAGGCCGCCGCCCGGCGCGTCGTCCAGCGTCAGCCGGCCGCCGTGGCGCTGTACCAGGCGGTCCACGATGGACAGCCCCAGGCCGGCGCCGGCTCCCGAGCCGCCGCGGTGGAAGCGGGCCAGCGCCTGCTGGCGGTGCGCCTCGGGAATGCCGGGGCCGCTGTCGTCCACCTGCAGCCTCAGGGCCTGCGCCTCCGCGCTGAGGGCGACGTCGATGCGGCTGCCGGCGGGGGAGTGGCGGATGGCGTTGCCGACCAGGTTCTGCATCAGGGTGGCCACCGCCCCGGGCTCGGTGCGCAGCCGCCAGTCGGCGCCGTCGTCGGCCTCCAGATGCAGGCTCTGGCGGTGGTCGGTGGCCAGCGGCATCAGCTCGGCCAGCGACTCGCGCACCTCGTGCAGCAGGTCGATGCGCTGGTCCGGCGCGCTTTCCTGTTCCGGGTCCAGGCGCGCCAGGGTCAGCAGCTGGCCGACCACCCGGGTGGTGCGCGCCAGGCCGTCGCGCAGCAGGGTCAGCGCCTCGCGGCGATCCTCCGGGTCCTCGGCGGCCAGGGCGTTCTGGGCGTGGAGGTCGAGCACCGTCAGCGGCGTGCGCAGCTCGTGGGCGGCGTCGGCGATGAAGCGTTTCTCGCGGCTGCGCAGCCGGCGAATCCGCGCCAGCAGGCCGTTGAGGGCGCCGACGATGGTGGCCAGCTCGCGGGGCAGCGGGTCGTCGGGCAGGGGATTCAGCCGCTGGGGGTCGCGGGCCTCGATCTGGGTGGCCAGCCGCGACAGCGGCCGCAGGCCCCAGCCGATCGCCCACCACAGCAGCGCCGCCAGCGCCGGCAAGCCCAGCAGGTCGGGCACCAGGGTGCGCAGGGCGATGCCGGTGACCAGCTCGCCGCGCACGTCGCCGCGCTCGCCGACCAGCACCCGCAGGTCGCCGTCGCCGCCGAGGGCGAACACGCGCCATTCGTGGCCGTCCAGCGTCTCGTCGCCGTAGCCGGCCCGGCGGTCGGTGAAGGGCTCGGCCGGCGCGCCGGCCGAGCGCAGCAGCAGCCGATCGCCGCGCCAGGCCTGGAAGGCCACCTTGCCCTCGTAGCGATGGCCGTCATCGGGCGAGAGGCCGGGGGCGTCGCGGCGCAGGGCGCCGTCGAGGCTCGCCAGCAGGGCGTCGCGCCGGGCCTCGGGCAGCGGTGCGTGCACCAGACCCTCCAGCAGCCGGGCGTGCTGGGCCAGGCGAGCGTCGAACAGCGCTTCTACCTCGTGGGCGGCGTCGCGGTAGCTGGTCACGCCGATCGCCAGCATGCACAGCGCGACCACGGCCAGCACGAGGCCCAGGGTGCGGCGGCGGATCGAGCTCATGCGTGCTTGTTCTCGGGCGTCTCGTCGGCCGGCGCCTTGTCCATGATGTAGCCGATGCCGCGCAGGGTGCGGATCAGCTCCGGCGCCAGCTTCTTGCGCAGATGGTGAACGTGGACCTCGATGGCGTTGCTCTCGACGTCCTCGTCCCAGCCGTAGAGCAGGCGGGTCAGGGTATCGCGGGTGAAGGCGTGGCCCGGATGGCTGAGGAATTCCTGCAGCAGGGTGAACTCGCGGCGCGACAGCGACACCGGCTCGCCCTGGTAGGTGACGCGGCGGTTCTCCGGGTCGAGCACCACCCCGCGATGGCGCAGCTCGCTGCTGGCGAGCCCCTGGCTGCGGCGCAGCAGGGCGCGCAGGCGGGCCTTGAGCTCGTCGACCTCGAAGGGCTTGACCAGGTAGTCGTCGGCGCCGGCGTCCAGGCCCTGGATGCGCTCCTCGATGCCGTCGCGGGCGGTCAGCACCAGCACCGGCACCCGGTTGCCGACACGCCGCAGCCGCTCGAGCAGGTCGATGCCGTCGAGTCGCGGCAGGCCCAGGTCGAGAATGACGGCATCGAAGGGTTCCTCGTCGCGCAGGGCGTTGAGGGCGTCGATGCCGTCGTCGAGGATGTCGACGGTGTAGTGCTCGGGTTTCAGCGCCAGGCGAATGCCCGACGCCAGGCTGGGATCGTCCTCCACCAGCAGTATGCGCATGGGCGTTCCTTGTCAGTGGTCGAGCTGCTCGAGCAGGGCTCGCACCTCCTGGCGGCGTCCGGCGTCGGCGCGCTCCCGGCCGGGGCGCGGCGCGGCCTCGAGAGCGTGGCGCAAGGCCCGACGGGCCTCCTGGTCGCGACCCTGCTGGTGCAGATAGTCGCCCCAGAAGTACAGGCTGTCGAGTCCGTCGGGCGAGATCGACAGTCCACGCTGGAGATAGCGCTCGGCCTTGTCGTCGTCGCCGAAGGACACCGGCCAGCCCGGCACCTGGTAGTAGAGCGCGCCGAGGCTGGTATAGGCGGCGCCGTCGAGGGCCATCGGATCCAGCGACAGCGCGGTCTCGAGCTCCTCGCGGGCCTGCTTGACCAGACTCAGCGCCGAGAGCCCGCCGCTGGCGCCGGCCTGGGTGGAGCGCACGATGCCGGCCCAGGTGTGCAGCTCGGCGGCCTCCGGATGGGCGGCCACCGCCTGCTCGGCGCGGTCGGCCAGCGCGGCGTAGGCGTCTTCCTGCTGGTTCTCGGGCAGCTCGTAGCGAATCTCGGCCCAGCGCGACTGCAGCCCGTCTACGGCGTCGGCGACCTCGGGCGTCATGGCCAGGGCGGCGGCGGGAACGGCGGTCAGCGCGGCCAGCGTCGAGACGGCCGCGAACGTCAGCGAAACGAGGCGTCGGGTCATGGCGTGTGTCCCCTGGGCGGCGCGATGAAGCGGCGGATGGTCGGCAGTTGGCGGCGGAGTGCGCGGTCGATCAGCCCCGGCCACAGGGCGTTGAGCCGCGCGAAGATCGGCTCGGCGCCGCCCAGGCGTGTCTCCTTGCGGCCGCGTTCGATGGCGCGACGGATCTGGACGGCCACCGTTTCCGGGGCGTCCATGGTGTTGCCCAGCGCCCGGTTCATCTCCTCCATGGCCGGGGCGTTCATGGCGGTGCGGGTGGCCCGCGGAGCGATGTAGTGTACGGCGATCGGCGAATCCGCCAGCTCGCGGCGCAGCGCCTGGGTGAAGCCGTAGAGCGCGAACTTGGTGGCGCAGTAGGCGGCCTGGCCGGGATAGCCGATATGGCCGAAGGCCGAGCCGACGTTGACGATCAGGCCCTGCTCGGCGCGGCACAGCTGCGGCAGCATGGCGCGGGTCAGCTGCAGGGTCGCGGTCAGGTTGATGGCCACCAGCTGCTCGATGGCCTCGTCGTCGGTGTGCTTGAACAGTTCGGCGCGGTTGGCGCCGGCGGCATTGAGCAGCATGGTGCAATGCAGCCGCTCGGCGACGGCCACCAGCCGGGCGCGATCCTCGGCGCGGGTGAGGTCGGCGGGCTGAGCCGTGACCTGGCCGGGGTGCCGGCGGCACAGCTGCTCCAGGGTCTCGGCGTCGCGGCCGGTGACCAGCAGCTGGGCGCCGGCGGCGGCGAGCTCGTCGACCAGGGCCTGGCCGATGCCGCCGCTGGCGCCGGTGATCAGCACCCGCTGGCCGGGCCAGCCCTCGGCGAGATAGTGCGGCTCAAACCAGCGCATCGGTGAGCTCCTGGGCGGCCGTGCCCCCCGTGCAGCGGGCGGTGACGCCCCGGAACATGGCGCCGTAGAGGCGATAGACCATGCGCGCGGCCTCGATCACCGCGTTCAGGTCGTCCTCCTCCAGGCGGTCGATCAGCTTCTCGAAGAAGGCCAGGTGGCCGACGTCGAGGCTGCCGTGGGAGCTCAGGTAGCGTACGGCATCGTCGGGCAGCTCGAGGCTGGCCTGGAGCTGCTCGGCGGCGCGGGTGGCCACCGCGGTGCTGGTGCCCTCGAGCACCTGGACCATGCCGAAGAAGGCCACCGGGTTGCCGTGCTCGATCTGGTCGCGCACGTAGGCCACCATCAGCGTCGTGGCCGGATCGGGCGTGGCGGCGGCTGCGGCCTCGGGGTCGCCGCCGGCGGCGCGGATGTCGTCGAGGATCCACTGCTCGTGGCCATATTCCTCCTCGATGTACTCCACCAGGGCACCGCGCAGCCAGCCCAGCCGGTCGGGCAGGCGGGCGCCGCAGGCCATCATCAGCGGCACCGTGAAGCGCACGTGGTGGTAGGCCTGGCCGAGGAAGGCCAGGTACTCCTCGCGCCCGACCTCGCCTTGCATGGCGCGGGTCATCATGGGCGTGTCGAGCAGCCACTCGCGTTCGCTGCGGGTGGCGTCCTGAAGGCGTTGATAGGCACTCATGGGGTCACTCCTCGTCGGTCGTGATGCGTCGTCCGGGCTGGAGAGGGTCAGCCAGTCACGGTGGGCGGCCAGGATGGCCTCGCGGCGCAGGCGGCCGTTGGCCGTCAGCTGGTCGTTGTGCGGGGTGAAGGGGGCGCTGCGGCGCCATTCGCCAACCCGGGCGTAGTCCGGCAGGCTGGCGTTGGCGGCGGCGATCTCGGCGTCGATGAAGTCGTCGGAGAGCCCCGCGGCCGTGGGCACGATCAGCGCCCGGTTATGGGGCAGGGCCTCGCCGTGGACCATGGCCTGGGCGATGCCCGGGCGGGTGGCGAGCACGCCCTCCACCCACTGGGGGTCGACGTTGCGGCCGTAGGCGGTGATGAAGACCTCGCGGCGGCGACCCTCCAGCACCAGGGCGTCGCCCTCCCAGCGGCCCAGGTCGCCGGTGGCGTGCCAGCCGGCGACCGGCGGCTCGCCCAGATAGCCGAGCATGGTGGCGCCGGCCACCTCGACCTCGCCGTCGTCGCTAAGCCGCACCCGGGCGTGGGGCAGCGGGCGGCCGACGCCGTGGGGCGCCTCGCCGGGCCGGTTGAGGCATACCACCGAGGCGCACTCGGAGAGGCCGTAGCCCTCCGCCACCGGCCAGCCGGCGGCCAGGGCGCGCTCGAGCAGCGGCGCGGCGACCCGGGCGCCGCCCACCGCCACCAGGCGCAGCCCTTCAGGCGCGCGGGGGGCGGCGTCCACCAGCGCCTGGAGCTGCTGGGGCACCAGGATCAGGCTGTGCGGCCGGTAGCGCTCGATGGCCGCCAGCGCGGCCTCGGCGTCGAAGCCGCTGGCGCCCTGCCAGCCGAGCTCGGCGGCGCCGGGCAGCGCCACGCCGGCGCCGAGCCACAGCGGCAGGTAGAGCCCGCCGAGGTTCTCGAGCAGGGTGGCCAGCGGCAGCATCGCCAGGTGGCGTTCGATATGGGCCGGGGCGACCGCCTCGGCGAGGCTCATCGCCACCGCCAGCACCGCCTCGGTGTCCAGGCACACGCCCTTGGGGGCGGCGCTGGTGCCGGAGGTGAAGGTGATGCGGGTGGTGCCAGGGTGCAGCGCCGGCGGTTCGGTCACCGCGCGGGTGGCTATGCCGTCGGGTCCGGGCGTGGCGAAGCCCAGCGCCTCGCCGCCGGAGCCGATCCAGGCATCGAGGCCGGCCCGCTCGACCAGGTGACGACGCTGGGCGTCGCCGAAGAAGGCCGGCACCGGCACCGCCACGCGCGAATCGGCCAGCAGCGCCAGGTCCCACAGCGCCCACTCGACGCCGTTGTCCAGCGCCAGGCCCACGCGATTCGCGCCGGCCGCCGCCAGCCGCGCCCGGCGTTCGTCGATGGCGGCGGCCAGTTCGCCGTAGCTCAGGCACTGGGTGCCGTCCCACAGCGCCGTCGCCTCGGGGTCGCGCTCGGCGTGGGCGGCCAGGCGCTCGAGGAAGCGTTCACGCCGGTCGGACATGATCGTCCTCCCGCAGCGCCGAGAGCAGGCCGGCGGTGCGCAGCCGCTCGCGGGCCAGGCGCAGGTCGCCGGCCATCACCCAGGGGTGCTGGTCGTAGTAGTGGCCCCAGGCCTCGCGCTCCTCGCCCAGCCAGGCCGGATCGGCGAGGCGCAGCGGCATCAGCTCGATGCCCAGGCGGCGGATGCCGTTGATCACCGCCGGGATGGCCGTGAACAGCACCCAGTGCAGGCCCTCGCCCGCGAGCTGGTCGATCAGATAGGGAAACAGCACTCGCTGCAGGCCACGGCGGGTGCTCACCAGATTGCCGATCTCGGCGATATGGCCGCGGGCGATCGGCGTGCCCAGGGCCTGGGTCATGCAGGCCTCGGCGGGCGCCTCGAGGTAGCCCTCCTGGAACAGCCGTCCCTCGTCGGCGCGCCGCACGCCTACCGCGGCCACGGGGTGCTCCTGCTGCCACAGGCCGAACAGGCGCGGCAGATACTGGGAGATACGGGCGTCATGCTGAGTGGCGAAGCAGTGGCTGACCAGCTGTTCCAGCTGGCGGCGTTCCGACCAGTGGCGGGCTTCGCGCCATTCGATCGGCGGTTCGGCGGTGGAGCGTGTGGCGGTCAAGGACATCGGGGTGTCTCCGTGACGATTCCCCGACAGTGTGAGATGTGCAACTTAACCGGCGCTTAATTTGGCGAATTTGTTGAGAGGGAGGGGCGAGGGGAAAGGAGTAAGGGGGAAGGGGTGAGGTGCGAGGGGCGGAGAGTGAGGAGTGAGGAGAACGCCGGCCCGAGGGCCGGCGCCGCTGCTTCAGGCGCGGATATAGGCCCAGCCGTCCATTTGCAGTTCCGCCAGGGTGACCACGGCGGCGTCGACCTCGGCGATGCCGTCGGGATTCTCGAGCCCCTGGGCCTTCAGCGAGTTGCGGCACAGCCGCAGCCGCTCGTCGGTGGCGTCGGGTTCGGCCAGGGCGGCGGCCACGGCGGCGCCGTTGGCGACGATCAGCACTTCGGCCTCGGGGCGCGCGTTCAGCAGGTTGCGGGCGTTGCGCCGGGCCCTGGCCAGGCCATCGGCGGTGGGGGCGTGGAGCAGGACGCGCAGGTCGCTCATCGGGCGTTTCCTCGTTCAGTGCTCGCCGATGGCGGCCTCGACGGCCTGCACGTTGTCGGCGAAGTCGGGATGGTCGCGGCGCTCGGTGGCCGGCAGCGTGATCTCGTGGCGCGCCACCACGCCGGCCGGGCGGTCAGGCACCTGGCGGCCGAGCACTATCACCTGGTCGGCCAGCAGCACGGCCTCCTCGATGTCGTGGGTGACGAAGACGATCGCCGCCTCGGTGCGCTGGCGCAGGTCGATCAGCTCCTGCTGCAGGCGCCGGCGGGTGATGGCGTCGAGCGCCGAGAAGGGCTCGTCCATGAACAGCACCCGCGGGCGCACCGCCAGGGCGCGGGCGATGCCGACCCGCTGCTGCTGGCCGCCGGACAGCGTATGCGGCCAGCGCTCGGCGTAGTCCTCGAGGCCGACCAGCGCCAGCGGCTCCAGCGCGCGGCGGCGGCGCTCGTCGCGGGACAGCTCGAGCCCCTCGAGGCCCAGCTCCACGTTGGCGCGCACCCGCCGCCAGGGAAACAGCCGCGGGGCCTGGAAGACCATCGACCAGGCGCGGCTGTCGGCGTCGCGGCCGTGGGGGATGCTGACGCTGCCGGCCTGGGGCGTCAGCAGCCCGGTCAGGGCGCGCAGCAGGGTCGACTTGCCGACCCCGGAGGCGCCGACGATGGCGACGAACTCGCGCGGGCGCACGGCCAGGTCGACGCCGTCGAGCACCGTGGTGTCGGAAAAGCCGAGGCGGATGCCGTGGGCGGTCAGCACCGGGGCGGCGTCGAGGTCGTTGGCGTGGGCGCTCATGGCTGCCACCTCAGCAGCCGACGCTGCAGCAGGACGAAGAGGAAGTCGAACAGCGCGTAGAGGCCGGCGATGGTGAGCATGTAGACCACCACGATGTCGGTGGCCAGCAGGCTCGAGGCCTCCATCATGCGCTGGCCGATGCCGGGAATGCCGAACAGCTCGGCGGCCACCACCGTCATCCAGCCCTGGCCGAGGCCGGCGCGCAGGCCGCTGAGGATGCCCGGCGCGGCGGCCGGCAGGCTGACCCGGGTGAGCCGCGACAGGAAGCCGACGTGGCCGAAGGCCCGTGCCACCTCGTCGTAGCCCGGGTCCACCGAGCGCACCGCGCTGTGGCTGGCGAAGTAATTGATCCAGAACACCCCGATGCTGATGATGAACGCCGCCGCCGAGGGGTTGATGCCGAACCAGATGATGGCGAAGGGAATCCACGCCAGCGGCGGGATCGGGCGCAGCAGCCGCGCCAGCCAGGCGTGCACGGCGTTGAAGCGCGGCAGCAGCGCCGCCGCCACGCCCACGGCAATGCCCAAGAGCGAACCGATCAGCACGCCCGCGGCGTAGTGGGAGAGGCTGGCGGTGACCACCTCGAGCCAGATGCCATCGGCGATCTCGGCCCACAGCACGCCGGGGATCACCGACGGCAGCGGCACCAGGCTGCCGGGCAGCAGGCCGCTGCGCAGCGCCAGCTCCCACAGCGCGAGGAAGCCGGCCAGGCCGCACAGGCTCAGCAGGGTGCGCTGGGATCGGCTCATGAGTCGTCGTGCTCGGCGACCACGGCGTCATACAGCGAGGTGTCGAACAGTGCGTCCAGGTCCACCGCCTGGCGCAGCGAGCCCTGCTCGAGCTGGAAGTCGTGCATGCGCCGGGTGCCCTCGCGGATGGCGTGCGGGTCGGCGACGTAGTTCGACGACGGCGAGGCCAGGGCCGTTTCGACGGTCTCCAGCGGAATCAGGCGCTTGCCGACGAACTCGCGCACCGACGGGGCGGCGCGCTCGGGATCGTCGGTGAGCATCCGGGTGGCGCGCAGATGGAGTGCCATCAGCGTCCTCATCGCCTCGGGGTGCTCGGCCAGGGTCGACTCGCGCGCCGCCAGCACGGCGCCGGGCTGGCCGGGCAGCATCTCGTCGGCGCGGGCCACCACCCGGGCGCCGTCGTCGCGCTGCTGCACCGTGGTCAGGATCGGCTCGAGGATCGAGGCGGCGTCCACCGCGCCGGCCAGCAGCGCCTGCTGCACGCGGTCGGCGCCCATGGCGACGATGTTCACGGCGTCGGTGCCGATGCCGAGCTGCTCGGTCAGCCAGTAGCGCAGCACGGTGTCCGGCACCGAGCCCTGGGGGAAGGTGGCGATCTTGGGCGGGCGGCCCTCGGCCTCGGTGAAGTCGGCGATGGCCCGGGCGGCGTCTTCGGTGGCGGCGAAGTGCTCGGCCAGCGGGCCGCGGGCGACCACGCCGATCTGCTCGCGGATGCTCGAGGCCAGCACCTTGATCGGCACGCCGTTGGCGCGGGCGACCATGGCCGGGCCGATGCCGAAGTACATGACGTCCAGCTCGCCGGAGGCCAGCGCCTGGACCATGGCCGGGCCGCTGGAGAAGCGGGTCAGCTCCAGGTCGAGGCCGGCGTCGTCGGTCCAGCCCTCGCCTTCCATCACGAACAGCTGGGCGACGGGCAGAATCGGCATGTAGCCGACCTCGAGGGTGGTGTCGTCGGCCTGGGACTGGCCGGCCAGACCCAGGGACAAGCTCAGGGACAGGGCGGCCAGCAGGGCCAGGCGGCGGATGTGTCGGAACATGCGGAGGCCTCTACCGGATGCGTGAAAGAATAATGCTACGCAGCATTAGCTTATTCCATAAGTCTCGTTTAGGACGATTTATTCATACTCATATGTTATTTCGGCACATGCCATTTCGGCACAGCTCGTGCGTATGGGCGGGCGCTGCATCGGTCGGAAACGACGACGCCGGCACTTGGGCCGGCGTCGTCTCGGGACAGCTGCTTACTTGCCGGGCTGCTTGACCAGCCGCAGGTAGGGCTTCTGCTCGTCCCAGCCCTCGGGGAACAGCTTGGCGGCCTCCTCGTTGCTGACCGCGGGCACGATGATGCAGTCGTCACCCGGCTTCCAGTTCACCGGCGTGGCCAGCTTGTGCGAGTCGGTCAGCTGCAGGCTGTCGAGCACGCGCAGGATCTCGTCGAAGTGGCGACCGGTGCTGGCCGGATAGGTCAGCATCAGGCGGATCTTTTTATTCGGATCGATGATGAAGACGCTGCGCACCGTCAGGGTGTCGTTGGCGTTGGGGTGGATCATGTCGTAGAGGTCGCTGACCTTGCGGTCGGCGTCGGCCAGCAGCGGGAAGTTCAGGGCGCAGCCCTGGGTCTCCTGGATGTCGCCGACCCAGGCCTTGTGATCCTCCAGCGGGTCCACCGACAGGCCGATGGCCTTGGTGTTGCGCTTGTCGAACTCCGGCTTGAGCCGCGAGACCTCGCCGAGCTCGGTGGTGCACACCGGGGTGAAGTCCTTGGGGTGGGAGAACAGGATCACCCAGCTGTCGCCGGCCCACTCGTGGAAGTGGATCGGGCCTTCGGTGCTTTCCTGGGTGAAGTCAGGGGCGATATCGCCGAGTCGCAGTGCCATGGTGTCCTCCTGAATCGTGTTTGAAGTGCCATGCGTCGGATCACGAAACCATCGAGAGGCCGGAACGGCCGCTCAGGGCGCCGGCGCGGCGGCGCCCAGAAAATGCTGCTGCCAGTAGCCCAGCGACAGCGAGGTCACGCTGACCTGGCGGCCGCGGCCCGGGGCGTGGATCATCTCGTCGTCGCCCAGGTAGATGCCGACGTGGCTGGCATCGCCGCCGCCTGCGGTGTCGAAGAACAGCAGGTCGCCGGGGCGCGCCTCGTCGATCGACGGCAGGCGTTCGAACTGACGGCGCGAGGTGCGCGGCACGGAGATGCCGGCTCGCGCATAGACCCGCTGTACCAGCCCCGAGCAGTCCAGGCCGCTGGCATCCGTGCCGCCATAGCGATAGGGCGTGCCCAGCGCCTGTCGGGCCTCGGCCAGGATCAGCGCCCGGTCCATCGACAGTCCGCCGGCGTCGCGGGTGGCCAGCTGGGGCCCGGCGCAGCCGGCGAGTGTCAGCATCAGCGCCAGCATCACCAGCGGCATCAGCCGCTCGAGGCGGGCCGCGGCGGCGAGCGCCGGGGCGGTTGAGGCGGAGATCGCTGGCATGGGCATCGGCGTCCGTTTTCCCTCTCGTCGTTCCCAGCCTAGCCGCCTTGCCGGCGGCTGTGAACATCAGCGGAAAGCGATGCGTGTGCCGTGGGTCAGCATCTCGTCCGGGGTCATGGCATGGCCGGGCACGCCGATCATCTCGTCGCCGCACTGGTCCGCCCAGGTCAGCACGCCGTGAGTGAGTCCAAGACCGCCCAGCAGGTCGCGGATCTCGCCGGTGCCGAGGAAGGTGCAGGTCTTGCCCTGCTTGTCGGAAAGGGTGGAGATGCCGTTGGCGTGGTGAAAGCGCACCGTGTAGATGCCGTCCATGGATTCCACCTCGACGATCGGCGAGAAGCCGTGGCCGAGGGCATTGGAAAGTTCCTTGATGGTGATGTGATCCCCGAGGGTCTGGTCGATGGCGGTCATCTCGAGCTCCCGATGGTGGCCGAACGGAGGGCGGCCGAGTGGATGGCGGCAGATGTATAGAAAATGTAGAACCTGGGTCATGCCCTCGCCAGTCAGCGATTGTGCATGGCGAACGATGGCATCGCCCGGCATCGGGATGAGGCGGGCCTCTGGCGTGCATGGCACGCGGTGTATAACCTGTGTATCGAAATGCTTCGGGTCAGACGGCGCGCTCGGGGTGGAAAAGTCGTCGTCCTGCCTCCATACCTGAGGCATCGCGTCAGTCCCGACCCTGCCTGACCTCTGACAAGGAGATTCCATGAGCTTCAAAGGCGAGCAACATCCCGGCGTCAAGACGCCCACCGGCGACAGCGACGGCTTCCGTCTCAATCACACCATGCTGCGGGTCAAGGATCCGGAGGCCGCGCTGGCCTTCTATTCGCGGGTCTTCGGCATGCGCGTGCTGCGCCGCCTCGACTTCGAGGAGATGCAGTTCACGCTCTACTTCCTCGCCAGGCTCGAGGAGGGTGACCAGGTGCCGGAGAACGTCGACGAGCGCACCGTCTGGACCTTCTCCCAGAAGGGGCTGCTGGAGCTGACCCACAACTGGGGCACCGAGGACCAGCCGGACTTCGCCTACCACGACGGCAACGCCGAGCCCCAGGGCTTCGGCCATATCTGCTTCACGGTGCCGGATCTGGAGGCCGCGGTGGCCTGGTTCGACGCCAACGAGGTCACCTTCATCAAGCGCCCCGACCAGGGCAAGATGAAGGACGTGGTGTTCGTCAAGGACGTGGACGGCTACTGGATCGAGGTGGTCGAGGCCGCCAAGATGGTCGGCAAGGGCGACTGACGCCGGCGCCGGATCGTCGCCGAGCGTTGACGATCCGGCTTGTCGATATAGCGTCAGGGCATTAGGGTCTGCGGCGTGTTTCACCACGGCGCATCCCGCCAAGGAGTCCCGATGTCCCTGTCCCACCGCCCCCTCGCGTTCGCGCTGGCCGGCTCCCTGCTGGCCATGAGCGGCCTGGCCCAGGCCGAAGAATCGGCCCAGGTCCGCTTCTCCGTGCCGTCCTGGCCCGGCGTGACCGTCAAGACCGCCCTGGCCTCCACCCTGCTCGAGACCCTGGGCTATGAGCCCCAGTCGGCCGAGCTAGGTGCCACCATCACCTACGAGGCGCTGACCCAGCGCGAGGTCGATGTCTTCCTCGCCGGCTGGCTGCCCGCGCAGAAGGGCATGTACGACACCGCCATGGAAGAGGGCGTGCTGAAGGATCTGGGCAACAACGTGAACGGCGCGCGCCTCGGCTTCGCCGTGCCCACCTACGTCTACGAGGCCGGCCTGACCTCCGCCGAGCAGCTGGACGACCCGGAATATGCCGACAAGCTGGAGAGCACCGTCTACTCCATCGAGGCGGGCACCGGCATGAGCGAGATCCTCAACGAGGCGGTGGACAACGACACCTACGGCCTGGGCGACTGGCGCCTCTCCGAAACCTCCACGCCGGGCATGCTGAGCGCGGCCAAGAGCGCCATCGATCGCGACGAGTGGATCGTCTTCGCCGGCTGGACGCCGCACTGGATGAACATCGAATACGACGTGAAGTATCTCGATGATCCCGAAGACATGTGGGGGCCGAATCAGGGCGCCAGCGACGTCAAGACGCTGGTGACCACCGACTTCGCCGATTCCCATCCCAATGCCACCCGGCTGCTCGATCAGCTGAGCTTCAGCGCCGACGACCAGAGCCAGATGATCCTCGGCTTCAGCTACGAGGAGCGCGAGCCCGATGCGGTGGCCCTGGAGTGGCTGCGCGAGCATCCGGCCCGGGTCAAGGCCTTCCTCGACGGCGTGACCACCCGCGACGGCGAGCCGGCCTGGCCGGCGGTGCAGCAGGCGCTGGAGATTCCGCAAGCCTGATGCACGCGCTGACTTTGCGTGACGCGACGAGGCCGCCCTTCGGGGCGGCCTCGTTCGTTGGTGGCGCCCGAAAAGTGCGTCAAGCGAAGGCGTAGAGATCCATCGCCAGCACGCCGTGTTCGACGCTGTGGTGCAGCCGCTCGGCGGGCCCGCCGGCGCCCATGGCCACCAGCAGCGGCTGAAAGTGTTCTGGCGTGGGATGGTTGGCCAGCGCCTGGGGCGCTGCCGGCCAGTCGAGCAGGGCCTCGCGCTCGCCGGCGGCCAGGCGGTCGTGGGTCCAGTCGGCGAACTCGCCGACCCAGCTCGGCATCGGCGCGTCCAACGGCAGCAGCGAGCGCAGGTCGTGGGTCAGGCTCCCGGAGCCGATCACCAGTACGTTCTCCTTGCCCTCCGGTTTGCGCAAGAGCGCCTTGAGCTTCTCGCCGAGGGCCACCAGCTCGGCGTTGGACCAGGTCGTCGGCAGCGACAGCGACACCACCGGCACGTCGGCCTCGGGGAACATCAGCGACAGCGGCACCCAGGCGCCGTGATCCAGGCCGCGTTCCACCGGCACGGCGTCGAGCTCGCGGGCCAGGCGCCGGGCCAGTTCGGGTGCGCCCGGCGCCGGGTACCGGCACTCGAACAGCGCGCGGGGGAAGCCGCCGAAGTCGTGGAGGGTCTCGGGGCGCTCGCTGACGCTGACCATCAGGCGGCGGCTGCTCCAGTGGGCGGAGACGACTACCACGGCGTCAGGGTTCAGGGAGCCGCCCAGCTCGCGCAGGAAATCGTGGGCCGGCGTGCGGGTCAGCGCCAGCATCGGCGAACCGTGAGAGATGAACAGGCTGGGCAACATGATCGTGGTCTCCTGGTCTGGTGTGGAGGGCGGAGGGGAGGCAGTGAGCGACGCCGCCCGGGCGGGCGGCGTCTTGGGCCTGGGTGGTGTTATCCGCGCCGCGGGTTCAGGCGAAGCGGCGGCTGAGCACCAGGCGTCCGCCGCCAAGGCCGGCCTGTACCAGCAGGGCGATGGCCCAGAACAGCGGGTACTCCCAGCCGCCGCCCTCGTTGGAGAACACCCAGCCGTTGCCGGAGTGCACCCAGACGGCGCCGAGCAGCGTCGGGATCAGGGCCAGGGCGATCCAGCGGGTGTAGATGCCCAGCAGCAGGGCCAGGCCGCCGCCCACTTCGGCTAGGATCGTCAGGTAGGCGAACTCGCCGGGCAGGCCGAGGGATTCGAAGTAGCCCACGGTGCCGGGCACGGTGAACACGAACACCTTGAGCAGGCCGTGGGCCATCGCCATGAGGCCCAGCGACAGGCGTAGCAGGGTGATGGCCGCCGGCTGCAGGCGGTCCAGCGAGGCCGATGGGGTGGCGGAGTGAGAAACGGGAGCGGAAGCGGGGCGAGCGGTTTGAGTGGTCATGGGGAAGTCTCCGTCGAGGCACGATGTCTTGATATGAAGGACACTCTAGACGCGATCTTGACGGCGATAATCGTCTGTCATGGCACATGACTGTTGCGCTTTTAGCGACAAAGCGTGGCAGCCATGAGCGGCAGCAACAGCGGCGAACGACGCGGCGGTCCCGGCCAAGCCCCGTCTAGAGCCCCAGCTCGCGCTCCCACGAGGGCGGATCCCCCCAGGCTTCGGCCAGCAGGGCCAGGAAACGGTCGACCTTGGCCGGCAGGTGGCGGCGGGCCGGATAGAGGCCGTGTACGTCCAGCGCCGGCGCGGCTTCCTCGAGCTCTATCGGCACCAGCCGGCCCTCGCGGATGCTGTCGGTGATCAGGAAGCTGGGCTGCTGGGCGATGCCGAGCCCGGCCTCGGCGGCGTGGGTCAGCACGTCGCCGTTGTTGCTCTCCAGCGGCCCGTGCACCGTGAAGCGGCTGTCGATGAACTGCCATTCGCCGCCGCGGCCGCCGGGGCGATAGCGCAGGCAGCGGTGTTGCTCCAGGTCCGCCAGGCGGCGCGGGGCGGCGTGTTCGGCCAGGTATTCCGGGGACGCGCACAGCACCAGCTTGCAGCGCGTCAGGCGGCGCGCCACCAGGCTGGAGTCGGGCAGGCTGCCGATGCGGATCGCCAGGTCGTAGCCCTCCTCGAGCAGGTCGACCCGGCGGTCGTTGAGGTCCAGGCGTACCTCCAGGGCGGGGTGCTCGACCATGAAGCGCGCCACCAGCGGCGCCAGGTGGCGAGTGCCGAAGCTCATCGGCCCGTTCAGGCGCAGCCGGCCGCGGATCTCGCTGACGCCGCTGCCGACCTCCGCCTCGGCCTCCTCCAGCGACTGCAGGATGCCCTGGGCGCGCAGCAGGTAGCGCTCGCCGGCCTCGGTGAGGTGCAGCCGGCGGGTGGTGCGCTGGAGCAGGCGCACCCCCAGATGCTCCTCGAGCGCCATCACCTGGCGCGAGACGCGGGTGCGCGACAGGTCGAGCGCCTCCGCGGCGCGGGTGTAGCTGCCGAGCTCGGCGACCCGCACGAAGACGGTCATGGCATCCAGCAGGTTCATGGGGTTCTCCCGAGCGTGAGCGACGGGGTCATCTTCGCACGGCCGCGCCCGAAACGACGACGGCGCCACCCGAGGGCGGCGCCGCGTGTGCGTGCGCGGGCGGCGGCTCAGTGGTCGTGGTCGCCGTGCTCGTGATCGTGTTCCTGATCCGGGGCGGCCAGGGCGCTGTGGAGCAGCTCGGCGTCGTGGCGAACCATGCCCAGCCAGGTGCTGGCCTCGCCCTCGGCGGCCAGGGCCCCGGAGTAGAGGGTGCCGGCGATCGGCAGGTCGGTTTCCTCGGCCAGCTGGTCGATGATCGCCGGGCTGGTCATGTTCTCATGGAACAGCGCCTGGACGCCGTGCCCGCGGATCACCTCGATCAGCTCGGCCATGCGCGCGGCGCTGGGCTCGGCCTCGGTGGAGAGTCCGGCCGGCGACAGGAAGTCGACGCCGTAGGCGCGGGAGAAGTGGGTGAAGGACTGGTGGCCGGTGATTACCGCGGTGTGCTCGGGCAGCTCGTCCATCAGCGCGCGGACTTCGGCGTCCAGGGCGTCGATGCGCTGCTGATAGTCCGCCGCGCGATCGCGGTAGTCGGCCTCGTGGGCCGGGTCGGCGGCGATCAGGCCGTCGCGGATGTTGTCGACGTAGAGCTCGCCGAGGCCCAGGTCCAGCCAGGCGTGCGGGTTCATGCCGTCATGCACGTGGGCGTGGCCGGCATGGTCATGATCGTCGTGTTCTTCATGGCCGTGCTCTGCATGGCCGTGTTCTGCATGATCATGATCGTGGCCGTCGGCGTGCTCGGTGTTGCCGAGGACCCGCTCGATGCCGTCGGTGGCCACCACGGTCGGCCCGTCGTAGTCGCTGGCCTCGACCAGGCGCGACATCCAGCCCTCGAACTGCAGGCCGTTGAGCACCACCAGGTCGGCCTCGGCCAGGGCGCGGGCGTCGGTGGGGCTCGGGGTGAAGACGTGGGCGTCGCTGTCGGCACCGACCAGCGAGGAGACGTCGACGTGGTCGCCGCCGATCTGCTCGACCATGTCGGCGAGCACGCTGAAGCTGGTCAGCACGTGGACGCGCTCGTCGGCCTGGGCGGCGGCCAGGGGCAGCAGCGCGGCGGCGCCGGCGACGAGGGCAATGGGCTTGGCGAAGGGCATCGGTGGCTCCGTGGCAACGAAAGGGGCGAAGAGGGGCGTCAGGACGACGGCGTGGGCGCTTCCAGCGGCGCGGCGCGGCGCCGGAAGCGGGCGGCGAGGCTGTGCTGGCGGCCGAACAGCGCCGAGAGCACATAGGCCACGCCGGCCATCAGGATGATCGCCGGGCCGGAGGGCAGGCTCAGGTGGTACGACAGCAGCAGGCCGCCGGCGCTGGCCACCATGGCCACGCCGATGGCGATCACGATCAATCCTTCCAGGCGGTTGCTCCAGAAGCGCGCGGTGGTGGCCGGCAGCATCATCAGGCCCACCGCCATCAGGGTGCCCAGCGTCTGGAAGCCGGCGGTGAGGTTGAGCACCACCAGCCCCAGGAAGACGCCGTGCACCAGACCGCCGCGCACGCCCTGGCCGCGCAGGAACAGCGGGTCCAGGCATTCCACCACCAGGGCGCGGAAGATCACCGCCAGCGACACCACGATCAGGCTGGCGATGCCGGCGATCAGCAGCAGCGCGGTGGAGTCCACCGCCAGGATCGATCCGAACAGCACGTGGGTGAGATCGACGCTGTTGCCGGCCAGCGAGACCATCATCACCCCCGCGGCCAGCGAGATCAGGAAGAAGCTGGCCATCGCCGAGTCCTCGCGGTGGCCGGTCATCTGCGACACGCTGCCGGCCAGCACCGCCACCAGCAGCCCCGAGAGGATGCCGCCGAGGCTCATCATCGGCAGCGAGAAGCCGGCGAACAGAAAGCCCAGCGCCACGCCGGGCAGGATGGCGTGGGACATGGCATCGCCGATCAGGCTCATGCCGCGCAGCATCAGGAACACGCCCAGCGCCGGGGCGGCCAGCGACAGTGCCAGGCCGGCCACCAGGGCGCGCTGCATGAAGCCGTAGTCGAAGGGAGCGATGAACCAGGCGTCAAGCAGAGCCAGCATGGGAAACCTCGGAAAAGTCGAAGGGCAGGCGCGGGGCGCGGGCGGGCTGGCCGGCGCTGTGCTCGAGCAGCGCCTCGGGGCTGACCCAGCGGCCGTGGCCGCCGGCGAGCATCAGCACGTCGTCGGCCAGGCGCGAGAGCTGCTCCATGTCGTGCAGCACCACGATCAGGGTGGCGCCCTGGGCCGCCATGTCGCGAAACACCTCCGTCAGCACCTCGACGGTCTCGATGTCGACGTTGGCGAAGGGCTCGTCGAGCAGCAGCAGCTCGGCCTCCTGCATCAGGGTGCGGCCGATCAGCGCGCGCTGGCGCTGGCCGCCGGAGAGCTCGCCGAGCTGGCGGTGGGCCAGGTGCGAGATGCCCAGCCGCGCCATGATCTCGCGGCCGCGGCGATAGTGCGGGCCGCAGTAGCCCTTGAAGGCGCCATGACTGGGCCAGGTGCCGCTCATGATCAGCTCCTCCACGCTCATCGGGAAGGAGAGGTCGAGGGCCAGCTGCTGGGGCAGCCAGGCGCAGCGCTCCTTGGGCACCCGGCATTCCACGCGGCCGGCCACCGGCTTGAGCATGCCCATGATGGCGGCGATCAGGGTGCTCTTGCCGGCGCCGTTGGCGCCGATCAGCGCGGTGATGGCGCCGTCCTGGAAGCGGCCGTCGAGGTGCTCGACCACCGTCTGCCCGCCGCGGGCGAGCTGCAGGTCGTGCAGTTGCAGGCGGGCCATCAGGCGAATTCTCCCGTCGCCCAGGCCACTGCCAGCCACAGCGCCGCCAGCGGGGCGGCGACCAGCAGCAGACGACGCGGCGCGGACAGCGACATCAGCGAGAAATGACAGGGCCCCTCGGGGCGATGGCGGTGGGGTCGATGCGCCATGGTGTAACGTCTCCGCAAAAGTGGCATGCGTTATAACATAACAATATTGGCGCTCGCCAGCATCGATATCATCACCGATGCCGCCATGAGCAGGGACGAGCGTCGATGTCCTGCAGGCTAGCACCGTGCCGGCCGGCCGGTTCGGCCCCATGCGGCGGCCGCCGAGCCGCCTGCGACCTGACCCGTCGACGGCCGGCGCGCTACACTGCGCGCTCACTCCCTGTGCCCGAAAGGAATCGCCATGACCCGCAAGACGCCCCTGCGCTCCCTGCTCGCCGCCACCCTGGCCACCGGCCTGGCCATCACCGCCGCGCCGGCCTTCGCCACCGGCACCACCGGCGTCTACCTGGGCGGCGCCCTCGGCCAGATGCACGGTGACGACGACTTCGACGACGAAGCCGACATGGTCAAGCTGACCGCCGGCTACAACGTCGGCTGGCTGCCGTTCCTCGATCTGGGCGCCGAGCTCGGCTACGTCAACGGCGACACCCTGCACGGCGAGGTGGACGGCCGCTCCGGCTCGCTGGACGTGGACGCCTTCGAGGCGATGGGCGTGGCCGGGCTGAGCTTCGGCCCGCTGGGCGTCTACGCCAAGGCCGGCATGGCCGACTGGGACGCCGAGCGTCGCGGCCGTGGCCTGACCCATGACTATTCCGGCACCGACCCGGTCTACGGCCTGGGCGCGCGCGTGGAGCTGCTCGACATCACCGGCCGCGTTGAGATCGAACGCCTCGATACCGACGAGATTGGCGATATCGACATGGTCACCGCCGGGGTGGTCTACACCTTCTGACGTCTGATCGTTGCTGAATGACGCGGGGCACGCCGTTGGCGTGCCCCGCGTTTTTGTTTCCGGCGTCCTTGCCCCGGCCTGGGGGCAAGGAAGGCGGGGTCAGGCGCCGAATTCCTCGGTGTCGACGTCCGCCTGCGCGGCCGCGCCGTAGCGGCCGCCCATCACCTGATCGGGCGTCAACATGGCGTCCAGCCGGGCGACGGTCGCGGCGTCCAGGCGCAGCGCTTCCGCCGCCAGGTTCTCGCGCATGTGCGCGACGGAGCGCGAGCCGGGGATGGGGATGACGTCGTCGCCCTTGGCCAGCAGCCAGGCCAGGGCCAATTGGCCGGGTGTCGCGTCCTGCTCTCGCGCCACGGCCTTGAGGTCGTCCAGCAGGTGCAGATTGTGCGGGAAATGCTCGGTGCTGAAGCGCGGCATGCTGCGGCGCATGTCGCTCTCCTCCAGGCGCGCCGGGTCTTCCACCGCGCCGGACAGGAAGCCCCGGCCCAGCGGGCTGAACGCCACCAGCGCGGTGTTCGACTCGCGGCAGGCCGCGATCAGCCCGATCTCCGGGTTGCGCGTCCACAGCGAGTACTCCGACTGCACCGCGGCGATGGGATGCTCGGCCCGGGCCCGGCGCAGGGTCGCGGCGGATACCTCGGACAGGCCGACGCCGCGGATCTTGCCTTCTTCCACCAGACGCCCCAGCTCGCCCACGCTCTCCTCGATCGGCACGCGCTTGTCCCAGCGATGCAGGTAGTAGAGGTCCACATGATCGGTGCCCAGCCGCGAGAGGCTCGCCTCGCACTGCCGGCGCAGCGTCGCCGGGCGGCCGTCGATCACTTTCTTGCCCTGCTCGGGATCGATGGCCATGCCGCATTTGCTGGCCAGCAGGATCTCGTCGCGCCGGCTCGCCAGCGCCTTGCCCACCAGCGACTCGTTGGCCGTGGCCCCGTAGAGGGTCGCGGTATCGACGTGGCGATAGCCCATGTCGACGGCCGCCTGCAGGGCGCGCACCGCCTCGGGCTCCGGCATCGGGCTGCCGTAACCGTGGGAGAGGTTCATGGCGCCCAGGCCGATGCGGGACGAAGCGAGGTCCTTGAGGCGAGCGAACACGGTCGACATGGAGACTCCTCGTGGGGGATGGGGCTAAGAGAGGGCAAAGCGGGAGAGGGCATCATGCCGGCTCAGGCCCAGTGGATCCACTCCGCCAGTGCCTCGCGGTTGGCGATATCGATCTGCTGGGCGCGAGGTTCACCCTCTACATGGTGCGGGTTCACGCCCAGCTCGCGCAGGGCGTAGAGCACCAGCGGCCCGCGGCAGTGGAGCGTCAGCTCGCCGTCGCGCATGCCGTAGTCCACCGCCAGCAGGTCGCGTTCCTCCTGCGGCAGCCGGCGGTCCGGAATCAGGCACACCTCCACCCGCGTCTGCCAGGCATCGTCGCCGTTCTTGCCATGTTCGTCGAGCATTTCACCGCTATCTTCCGGGATGCCGCGGAAGCGGCTCAGCACGAAGTCCCGATAGTCGCGATGCTTCTCGCAGTAGGCGCGCACGTGCCAGCGCCCGGCGGCGAATACCAGGGTGTGCGGCACCAGGATGCGTTCCTCGCCGGCGGGGTTGCGGAAGGACGCATAGACCACTTCCAGCCGGCGCCCCGCCCTGGCCGCCTTGACCACCTCGCGCACGACATAAGGATTCACCGCCCGGCTCGGCAGCGGCAGCGACTCGGTGTCCGCCGCGCCCAGCCCCAGGCCGGCGAAGGGCGAGTCCAGGTCCGCATGCGCGCTCAGCAGATGCAGGTATTCCTCGACCCGGTTCCGGGTAAAGCGTGGCCGGAATGCCACCGTGGGCAAGAAGCCGCGCCGCGACTCGTCGTAGGTCAGGTTTTCCGGCGCCTCCTCGCGATAGTTCCGCAGCACCTTCTGGGCCTGCTGGCGGCCGATGTCGAAGGCCTCGCCGATCTGCGAGGCCACCACCCGGCCCTCCCAGAAGGCCAAGATCTCGATTAGGCGATAGCGGGCTAGGGTGTCCCAGGGAAGCGATGCGTCGTTCATGAAGACTCCGTCTATGGAGGAGCGAGGTGGATGACTCGGGGTAGGACCGGGTTGATCAGTACAGTGGATGCATTTCCAAGGGTGGAGGAACTGTATTAGGAATGCTTAGCTAGATGAAGGATGATTCGACGATGGCAGGGACGCATGTTCTACGCACACTCCACATCGATACCCGACAAATCCAACTGGCAGACCCTGGAGAGCCATCTGAGGATGGTGGGCTATATGGCCGCCAAGCGGGCAAGTCGGTTTGGTGCTCCTGAGTGGGGGCTCACAGCTGGCTTGCTGCATGATATCGGCAAGTACACCTCTCCTTTCCAGCGTCGACTAGAGGGCTCTCCGGAACGCGTCGATCATTCCACGGCCGGCGCTCATATTGCGATTGAAAAATATCCGCAGCTGGGCCACCTGCTGGCCTACTTGATAGCAGGGCATCATGCCGGACTAGCCAACGGTCGGGACTGTGGAGAACGCACACCACTGAAAGGCCGTCTGGAGGCGGATCTACCACCGCTTGAACCAGTCTGGCAGCAAGAGATAACCCTGCCCGGCGAATTACGGCCGCCGGATTCTTTCGAGTGGCAGAAGAGACGTTTCCACTTCCAGCTTTCATTCTTTGCCCGAATGGTTTTTTCTTGCCTGGTCGATGCCGACTTCATTGATACCGAGCATTTCTACGCCCTGCATGAAAAAGGTTTTCCCAATGCGCGTGGCGGCGGCCCCGGGCTCGGTGTACTGCGCGATGCGTTGAATGGCTATCTGGCCGCCTTCAAGGCCAATAGCGATGTCAATCGGCGGCGCGGCGAGATACTGACCCATGTACGCACTCAGGCCGAAAAACCGCCTGGCCGCTTCACGCTCACCGTGCCCACCGGTGGCGGCAAGACGCTGGCCTCGTTGGCCTTCGCGCTCGATCACGCCATCACCCACGGCATGGATCGGGTGATCTACGTGATCCCGTTCACCAGTATCGTCGAGCAGAACGCCGCTGTGTTTCGTCATGCGCTGGGTGAGTATGGTGATGCTGCCGTGCTGGAACATCACAGTGCTTTCGACAGTGATGTGCCGCGCAATCGTGATAGCCGCGACAAGCTCAGACGCGACAGCGAGAACTGGGATGTGCCGATTATCGTCACCACCGCCGTACAGTTCTTTGAGAGTCTGTTCGCCGCCAAGACCTCGCGCTGCCGCAAGCTGCACAACATCGCCAATAGTGTGGTGATTCTCGACGAGGCACAGACCATGCCGCTTCCGCTGCTGCGCCCCAGCGTGGCGGCGTTGGACGAACTCGCGCTCAATTACCGCACCAGCGTAGTGCTGTGCACCGCCACCCAGCCGGCGCTGGCTGAAACCGATGATCCCGAGCGCAGCTTTGTCGGCGGCCTGCGCGATCTACATGAGCTGGCACCCAATCCGCAGCAACTCTATCGCCAACTTGAGCGTGTCACCGTACGCCATGTCGGAACACTAGAGGATGAGGCGCTGCGCAACGAGTTGCTCGCCATCGAGCAGGTGCTGTGCATCGTCAACACTCGCCGCCATGCCCGGGCGCTTTTCGAAGCGATTGCCGAGCAGCCCGGTGCTTATCATCTCACCACGTCGATGTGCGCGTTGCATCGCCGCCAGGTGCTGGCTGAGATTCGCCAGCAACTGAAAGATGGCCAGCCCTGCCGCGTCGTTTCAACCTCGCTGATCGAGGCCGGTGTGGATGTCGACTTCCCCCGAGTGCTGCGCGCCGAAGCCGGGCTCGATTCCATCGCTCAGGCCGCCGGGCGCTGCAACCGTGAAGGCAAGCGTCATATAGCCGACAGTGAAGTGCTCGTGTTCGCCATGGCCAACGATGATTGGGCCCCACCCCCGGAGCTCGAGCAGTTCGCCCAGGTCAGCCGCGAAGTGCTCAGAAGTCACCGTGACGATCCGCTCTCTTTGGATGCCATCGAGGCCTACTTCCGCCTGCTCTACTGGCAGCAGGGCGACAAGGCACTGGACCGGCACGATCTTCTTGGCCTGTGCGAAAAGGGGCGATTGGAAGGGCTGCCGTTCGAAACGCTGGAGCAGAAGTTCCGCATGATCGAGAACACGCAGCGTGCGGTGATCATTCCCTTCGATCAGCAGGCGCGTGACGCCATCAAGCAACTGAGTCACGCCGAAAGCATTGGGGGAATCGCCCGTGAGCTCCAGCCGTATACCGTGCAGGTGCCGCGCCAGGGATTTGATGCGTTGGAACGTGTTGGTGCTATTGCTGCAGCCGAACCGGATAAGTTCGGCGAGCAGTTCATGGTGCTGATGAACATGGACCTCTATGACGAGATGCTCGGGCTGAACTGGAGCGAGCCGACCTTTCGAGCCGGCGAATCGAACATTTGGTGAATTTCCTGATGTTTAATTGGGAATGCTATAAGGAGCGCTATATGAGCTTTGGCGTGCGGCTACATATCTGGGGGGAGCGGGCCTGTTTCACGCGCCCGGAGATGAAAGTAGAGCGGGTTTCCTATGACGTGATTACGCCTTCGGCGGCGCGCGGTATTCTGGAGGCCATCCACTGGAAACCGGCTATTCGCTGGTGTATCGACCGCATCCATGTGTTGAAGCCGATTCGTTTCGAATCGATCCGCCGTAACGAGGTCGCCGATAAATTACCCGAGCGCACAGTCAAAGCGGCTATGAGAGCCGGTTGCGTCGATGACGTACACTACTTCGTCGACCAGAAGCGTCAGCAGCGCGCTTCAACCATCCTGCGTGACGTGGGTTATGTGATTGAAGCGCACTTCGAGTTCACGTCTCGCGCTGATGACAGCGACACACCTGGAAAGCATCTGGATATCTTCAACCGTCGCGCCCGCCAAGGGCAATGCTTTCACATGCCGTGTCTGGGTACTCGGGAGTTCCCTGCCGCCTTTGAGCTAATCGAGTCCGATGAGCAGATGCCGGCGGTCAACGATGATCTGAGTGGCGAACGCGATCTTGGTTTCATGCTCCACGATATCGACTTCGCCAATGGCAAGACGCCGCGTTTCTATCGCGCCAGGATGCAGGAGGGCGTGATTGAAGTGCCGCCCTTTGCGGAGTCGCTGGCATGATTCTCTCTGCACTCAACGACTATTATCGGCGTCTTGCGGCTCAGGATAAGGTGCCGGTCCCCGGTTTCAGCAGCGAGAAAGTCAGCTATGCACTGGTTTTTTCTCGCGACGGTGAGCCAGTCGCCATTGATGACTTACGCGATACTTCAGGCAAGAAACCAAGGCCAAGGTCGCAGCAAGTGCCGGTCGATAAACGTCGAACATCCGGGATTCATGCTTATCCGCTATGGGACAAAACGGCCTATGCCTTAGGTGTGACTGCTGGAGAGGGTAAGCGCTTGGCAGATGAACACGCTGCATTCAAGGAGCGTCAGTTTGCGCTGTTTGGTGGCTGCGATGATGCTGATCTATGTGCCTTCCTGAGTATGCTCAAGCACTGGCAGCCGGAGAAACTAACTAGGCTTTCCGGATACAGTGAAGAGATGCTGGACACTAATATTGTTTTTCGCCTCGATGGCCAGCAGCGCTACTTGCATGAGAGTTCAGTGGCGCGGAGCTTGTGGAGCGCCGAGCTGGAAAACGACGAGGGTGAGGTTGGGCAGTGTCTGGTCACCGGAGAGAGCGTTACCTTAGGTACCGACCATCCCGCCATTCGAGGGGTACGGGGTGCCCAGTCATCGGGTGCTTCCCTTGTCTCTTTTAACAGCGATGCTTACAACTCATACGGCAACAAGGGGCAGGCCAACGCTGCCATCTCGAAACACGCTATCTTCGGTTACTCTACGGCACTCAACTATTTACTGCGCGGCGACAGCGACAATCACCAGCGTCTGCAGATCGGTGATGCCACCGTGGTGTTCTGGGCCGAGGCCAGCGATGCGGCGCATGCCGAGGTCGCCGAAGACTTCTTTGCGATGCTCAACGAGCCGCCGAGCGACGAACAGGAAGCGGCAAGGCTAGGCAGCCTGCTGGGTCAGGTCGCCCAAGGGCGACCGCTGGCGGATCTCGATCCACGGCTGGAAAGTGGTACGCGTTTCTTCGTGCTCGGGCTGGCCCCCAATGCGGCACGTTTATCGGTCCGCTTCTGGTGTGCCGATACTCTGGACCGACTGGCGCACCACTATGCCCAGCATCATCGGGATCTTGCGTTGGAGCCGACGCCCTGGAAAGGCATCGCGCCGGGTAGCTGGTGGCTGGCCTTACAGACTGCGCCGATGCACGGCGGTCAGAAGCCCAAGGCGGACGATGTGCCACCGCAGCTCGCCGGTGAACTGATGCGTGCAATTCTCACTGGTAGCCGTTATCCGCAGTCGCTGCTGTCCAATCTCGTCATGCGGTTTCGCAATGATGGTCATATTACCGGGGCGCGTATCGCGCTCTGCAAGGCCGTACTCGCGCGGGCGGCGCGACTTGCGGCGCATTCCAATCCCCATACTCAGGAGGTGCCCGTGAGTCTCGATCGACACTCCACTCATCCCGGCTATCTGCTCGGACGACTGTTCGCTGAGCTGGAAAGTGCCCAGCGCGGTGCGCTGGGCGACCAGGTCAACGCCACCATTCGCGACCGCTACTACGGTGCGGCCTCGGCGACGCCAGCTAGCGTCTTCCCGATGCTGCTGCGCAATGCGCAGAACCATATGTCGAACATGCGCAAGAAGGATAAAGGTGGGCTGGCGCATACCATCGAGCGTGAAATCGGTGCCATCGTCAACGGCCTCGGTGATACTTTCCCCAAACATCTGAAGATCGAAGACCAGGGACGCTTTGCCATCGGTTATTACCATCAGTCGCGGGCGCGTTTAGCCAAGCGCGACAGTGCAATGACACCAGAAGAATCCACGCAGGGAGAAGACGCATGACCGCTATCGCCAACCGTTATGAATTCGTGCTGTTATTCGACGTTACCAACGGCAACCCCAACGGCGACCCGGATGCCGGCAACTTGCCACGCCTCGATCCGGAAACCAATCAGGGGTTGGTCACCGATGTCTGTCTCAAACGCAAGATTCGCAATTACGTCGGACTGGAAAAAGAAGATGACGCTGGCTACGCCATCTACATGCAGGAAAAGTCGGTCCTAAATAACCAGCATAAAAAAGCGTACGACGCGCTCGATATAAAACCCGAGTCGAAGAAGCTACCGAAGGATGAGGCCAAGGCGCGCGACCTGACTGCCTGGATGTGTCAGAACTTTTTCGATGTGCGTACCTTCGGAGCAGTGATGACCACCGAGATCAATTCCGGGCAGGTGCGTGGGCCAGTACAGCTGGCCTTTGCCAACTCGATCGATCCGGTCGTGCCCATGGAGGTGTCGATCACTCGCATGGCGGTCACCAACGAAAAGGATCTCGAAAAAGAACGGACCATGGGACGCAAGCATATTATTCCCTATGGGCTTTATCGCGTACATGGTTATATCTCGGCCAAACTTGCCGAGCGTACCGGTTTTTCCGAGGATGACATCGAACTGCTCTGGCGTGCCCTGATCAATATGTTCGAGCATGACCGCTCTGCAGCGCGTGGCGAGATGTCGGCGCGTAAATTGATCATTTTCAAACACGATAATCCTATGGGGAATGCGCCAGCGCACAAGCTATTCGATAGCGTGAAAGTCGAGCGCGTCGATGGAGAGCTCGACTCTCCCGCTCGCCAATACAGTGATTATCGCGTTTCGGTCGATACCGAGAGCCTGCCGGCAGGTGTCGGCGTCGACGAGCGCCTATAGGCCAGCGGGAATGAAGGACGAGGCCCGCCTGATCCCGCTATCGGCGTTGCAGCACTATCTCTATTGCCCGCGCCAGTGTGCATTGATCCATCTCGAGCAGCAGTGGGCCGAGAACCGCTATACCGCGGAAGGGCGCATCCTGCATGAACGCGCCGATCGTCTCGGCCACGAGCGTCGGCGCGGCGTGCATACCGCTATGGCGCTGCCGCTGGCCAATGAACGGCTTGGGTTGACCGGCGTTGCCGACGTGGTCGAGTTCGATGAGCGGGAAACGCGGACCATCGTCCGGCCTATCGAGTACAAGCGCGGACGGCCTAAGGCGCATCGTGCCGACGAAGTGCAGCTCTGCGCCCAGGCGCTCTGTCTGGAAGAGATGTTGAACGTGGAGATCGAACACGGCGCGCTTTTTTACGGCAAAACGCGGCGGCGCAAGGACGTGCCTTTCGACAAGGCGCTGCGGGCGTTGACGTCGGACGTGATCACCGGCACTCGCATGCTGTTCGATGGCAATCGCACACCGCCCGCCGTATACGAGGCCAAACGCTGCGACCGTTGTTCGCTGATCGACGTCTGTCAGCCAAAGGTGATGGGCAAACAGCGCTCAGCGCGCCGCTGGCTGGCGCGTCAGCTCGATGGCATGAAGGACGACTGATCACTATGCGACGACAGCTGAATACACTCTATATCACCACCGAAGGCGCCTGGATGAAGAAAGAGGGCGCGAATATCGTCATGGAAGTGGAAGGCAAGGAACGTGCTCGCCTGCCGATTCATATGCTCGAATCGCTGGTCTGTTTCGGACGTGTGCTGGTCTCACCGCCACTGATGGGTTTTTGCGCCGAGCAGGGCGTTACCATCACCCATCTCACTCCTTACGGAAAATTCTTGGCACGCATCGAGGGGGCCGTGTCGGGCAATGTGCTGCTGCGCCGCACCCAATATCGCGTGAGCGATGACGAAACCGGTTGTGCCGCTATCGTTCGTAGCGTACTGGTCGGCAAGGTGCATAATCAGCGTGCCGTGCTATCGCGTGGCTTGCGCGACTACGGGGCCAAGCTGCCGGAAGAGGAGAGGGTACGGCTCGAAGAGGAGCGCTCGCGGATGAGCCGGATTGCACGCGACCTACTAACCGAACCCACCACAGACAGGCTGCGTGGACTGGAAGGGGAAGCGGCGCAACGCTATTTCAGCGTGTTTGATCTGTTGATTCGTCATGAGAGCGATGCGTTTCGCTTTGCGGGTCGCAATCGCCGACCGCCGCGTGATTGCAGTAATGCGCTGCTTTCGTTTCTCTATACGCTGCTGACTCATGACTGCCGCTCGGCGCTGGAGAGCGTTGGCCTCGACCCTGCTGTTGGCTTTCTGCATCGCGACCGGCCCGGGCGACCGAGCTTGGCGCTCGACCTTGCCGAGGAGTTCCGGCCGCTGCTGGGAGACCGATTGGCGCTGTCGCTGATCAATCGACGCCAGCTACGGGAAAAAGACTTCATCATTGCCGAAAGTGGCGGCGTAACCTTGACGGAAGAAGCCCGCAAGACGGTGCTGACCGCTTATCAGGAGCGCAAACGTGAAGAGCTCAATCACACCTTCATGGGCGAGAAGGCACCGATCGGCATGTTGCCTTTTCTCCAGGCGCAGCTACTGGCGCGCCACCTGCGCGGCGACCTCGATGCCTACCCACCCTTTCTCTGGAAATAGACTGGGAGTGCTTCATGCTGGTACTGGTCAGCTACGATGTCAGTGTTACATCTGAGGGCGGCACGCGGCGGCTGCGGCAGGTTTCGAAAGCCTGCCGCGATTTTGGGCAACGCGTACAGTTCTCGGTCTTTGAAATCGAAGTCGAACCCGACCAGTGGACTCGACTGCGACAGAGCCTGATCGATTTGATCGATGAAGAGGTTGATAGCCTGCGTTTCTATTTTCTCGGACGTAACTGGCAGAAGCGCATCGAACATATTGGTGCCAAACCTGCCCTGGATATGAATGGTCCCCTCGTCTTTTAAGTGGCTTCACTGCCTGCGAACCGCAACTGTCTCCTTGTTTCCTGCCATGTTCGCGCCTCTTTAACAATTTGATTTAACGGCATTTGAGCGCTTTAAGCGTTTAATGGCACCTCATCGGTTGCATGTAAATCAAAGGTTCGCTGATTCAGGGCGATTTTTTTTTATCTCTCAATGAGTTATAAACGAACGGTCGCGGCCCGCACGGGCCGCGCGGATAGAAACAAGCTCATCCGTCGCGTCATGTAACACGCCCCCTGTCGCGGCCCGCACGGGCCGCGCGGATAGAAACCTTGTCCGGCATGTGGTGGTCCCGTATCACCTGGGGTCGCGGCCCGCACGGGCCGCGCGGATAGAAACATCCTCACGTGTCAGAACCCGTCCCAGGTCACGAGCGTCGCGGCCCGCACGGGCCGCGCGGATAGAAACATGTCCTTGATGCTCATGGCTGCTCTCCGTTGATTGTCGCGGCCCGCACGGGCCGCGCGGATAGAAACATCAAGCCGAGACGCAGATCGTTGATCCATCCGACGTCGCGGCCCGCACGGGCCGCGCGGATAGAAACATGTTCGCGGAGCCGCGCACCACGTCGTCCACGCGTCGCGGCCCGCACGGGCCGCGCGGATAGAAACCTTCATGATCGGCTTGGCCACGTCGTTGATGTCCTCGAGGTCGCGGCCCGCACGGGCCGCGCGGATAGAAACACCACGTAGAAGCCGCCCACGGTGTCGTCAGGCTGGTCGCGGCCCGCACGGGCCGCGCGGATAGAAACCATTACTCCCGTTGCACAGCACCCAGCCGGAAGGAGTCGCGGCCCGCACGGGCCGCGCGGATAGAAACATTTGACCGGCCAGGGTTGTGGCGAGGTGTCGTGTCGCGGCCCGCACGGGCCGCGCGGATAGAAACTCCACGCCGCCGACCACGAACGCGGGGTGCACCCCGGTCGCGGCCCGCACGGGCCGCGCGGATAGAAACCGACCAGCAAGCAGGGCGACCAGGTGATGCTGCCGTCGCGGCCCGCACGGGCCGCGCGGATAGAAACACATGTCAACACTGCTGAGCGAATCTATACTCGCGGTCGCGGCCCGCACGGGCCGCGCGGATAGAAACGCGCCCGCAGCGGCGCCGAGACGGCGAACCTGTCGTCGCGGCCCGCACGGGCCGCGCGGATAGAAACTCCGCAATGATGCACGGCGCCCCCAATGCCGGCAGTCGCGGCCCGCACGGGCCGCGCGGATAGAAACATCAGCTCCTTGACCCACTGCTGGCCCGCGGCATGTCGCGGCCCGCACGGGCCGCGCGGATAGAAACATGAATACCCAAGGACCGGGCGTTGCTTTCAGTTTGGTCGCGGCCCGCACGGGCCGCGCGGATAGAAACTGCGACCATGAGTACCACGCGCCCTGCTGCGCTAGTCGCGGCCCGCACGGGCCGCGCGGATAGAAACCCGCCCGGGAAGCTGATGCACGGCAAGCGCCTGTGGTCGCGGCCCGCACGGGCCGCGCGGATAGAAACTGATAAGCTGATCAGCAAGTAAGCATAGGAGTAGGTCGCGGCCCGCACGGGCCGCGCGGATAGAAACAGCGTCTGCCCGTTGGGCTGCCAGCTGTTGAGCATGTCGCGGCCCGCACGGGCCGCGCGGATAGAAACGGCGACCTCACTGGCACCGTGCTGAGCGTGCAGGTCGCGGCCCGCACGGGCCGCGCGGATAGAAACATTCAATATCCACCGGGTTCCCTCCAGCTGGCCGGTCGCGGCCCGCACGGGCCGCGCGGATAGAAACAATAAGCTGTCAGTGCCGACAGCGGCGGGCCTGATGGTCGCGGCCCGCACGGGCCGCGCGGATAGAAACACGCTCCCTCAGCCCGGCTAGGATCTCCTCGATGGTGTCGCGGCCCGCACGGGCCGCGCGGATAGAAACTGGATGGATGCTGGCTTTGTCGTGCTTGATGAGAAGTCGCGGCCCGCATGGGCCGCGCGGATAGAATCAGCCAGCGCGTCTATGTGGACTGGAGCACCATCAAGTTGCCGCCTGCACGGGCCGCGCGGATAGAAACATGCGGGTGCGCGAGACCTACAACCGCGACGCCGAGTCGTGGCCTGCACGGGCCGCGCGGATAGAAACGTCGAGATGCTGTGGATGCTGCGCGGCGACACGAGTCGCGGCCCGCATGGGCCGCGTGGGTAGAAACTCCATTCGGTTGATGATGGACTCAGGCGTCCATATGTCGTGGTCCGAGTGCGGGCTGTGCGGATAGAAACTGGCTCGAGGTGCAGGGCGGCTCGATGACTGCTCCGCCGCGGTTCGCATGGAGCGCGCGGGTAGAAATATGTCCACCAGGACACTCGGCAGCTTTGCCATAGGGTCGCGGCCCCACGGGCCGCGAGGATAGAAACGTCTATGCCCTCGCCCGCGCTGCGCATCAGCCAGCGTCGTGGCCCGCACGGGTCGCGCGGATAGAAACAAGCAACAGGTCTTCGACGACACTATTACTTCAGCGTCGTGGCCTACACAGGCCACGCGGATAACAATGACACTGAGATTCCTGCCATCAAGGTGCTTGAAGCGTCGCAGTATGCACATGGCTACGCGGGTACAAGTGTCGTTAGTCTCTGTGAGTCGTCAGTGCTAGCTGACTCTTGTACCCGTAGGCTTTAATGGGGCACTTAAATCGCGGCAATTTACTCCACCAGCCCACTCAACCGATCCGGGAAGTTGGTAAACATCCCGTCCACGCCCCAGTCCAGCAGGCGCTGCATCTGCTCGGGGTCGTTGATGGTGTAGGCGTGCACCAGCAGGCCGTTGTCGTGGGCCTGTTCCACGAAGCCGGCATCGATCACGTCCTCGCTGTCGTAGACGACGTTGGGGCCGATGCCCACGGCGTAGTCGGCGATGGCCTGGAAGTCGGCGTCGCTGATCTCGGCCGGGTCCGGGGTCACGCCGGTCCATTCGGTCAGGCCGCTGCCGTCCTCGGCGGGGGAGTACCACACCAGCTGCACCAGCGGGATGTCGGCGTTGAGCTGGTGGATCTGCTGCAGGCTGCCCTGGCTGAACGACTGGATCACCACCGAGCCGGACGCGACCAGGCCATTGGCCTCGAGGGTGTCGACCAGGGCGCGCTGCAGCTCGGGGTAGCGCTCGGGTGACTTGGTCTCGATGTAGTAGCGCACGTCGCTGCCGTAGCGGTCGATCACCTCGTCGAGGGTCAGCATCCGGGCGCCTTCATAGGCCTCGTCCGCCCGCTCGGGGTGAGCCTTGTTGAACCAGCTGCCGGCGTCCAGCGCCTTGAGCTCGGCGAGGCTGTGCTCCTTCACCTTGCCCTCGCCGTCGGTGGTGCGGTCCAGGGTGTCGTCGTGGATCACCATCAGCTCGCCGTCGGCGCTCATGTGCAGGTCGAGCTCGAGGTAGTCGGCGCCCATCTCGCGGGCCTTCTCGTAGCTGGGCCAGGTGTGCTCGGGCGCGTGGCCGCTGGCCCCGCGGTGGGCGATGATCTGGAAGTCCTGCAGCTCGTCGAGCTGCTGCTCGAGGGCGTCGGCCTGGGCCGCGAGCGGGGCGGCCAGCCCGAGGGCCAGGGCAGTGGCGAGGGGAATGGCGATCTTCATGGGAATCCTTTTATTGAATGACCGTACAACATCCTGCCGGGGCCGAGCGTGGATGACAAATACGCTCGGGCCGTCGGCATCGCTTCGATGGCGTTCCGTGTCACCATGGGCGGGTCGATGTCGCGAGAGAACAACGAGGAGGTCCCATGGACGCATCGTCGCCCTATGAGCGAACCCAGGCCGCGCTGGATGCCCTGCACGCGGAGGACCCGCGCCGGGTGGAGGTGGCGGGCGAAAGCCTGCCGCTGGAGCTGTGGCACGCCGGGCGCATGAGTGATTGGTTGAACACGCTCGATGAGGCGCCGGACGAGCTGGTGCGCATCGCGGTGCACAACCAGCATCTGCAGCGCTGGCAGGTGCCGCGCGGCGACTACCCCGAGGGCCGTGTGGGCTACCTGACCTGGCGGCGCGACCAGGGCAAGCGGGCCGGGGAGACGACGGCGCAGGCGATGCGCGAGGCCGGCTACGCGGAGGACGACGCCGAGCGGGTGGCGGCGATGATCCGCAAGCAGGGCCTGGGCCGCGATGCGGGCACCCAGGCGGTGGAGGACTGCGCCTGCCTGGTGTTCCTGGAGAACTACTTCGCCGATTTCTCGAAGCAGGTCGATCACGATCATCTGATCCGCATCGTGCAGAAGACCTGGAAGAAGATGTCGCCCCGGGCCCATGAGCTGGCCCTGGGGCTGCCGATGAGCGACGAAGCCCGGCGGCTGGTGGAGGAAGCGCTGGCGGGCTGAGCGCCGCCGCCCGCGGGCGGCGGCGCAGGGCTCAGGCCCGTTGGGGCTCCAGCACCTGGCGATGCAGCGACCGGCCCGCCGCGTCCTTCAGCGTCACGGTCAGGGTCTCGCTCTCGCCGTCCAGGTCGACCTGGCCGAAGAACTGGTAGCCGTCGGAGGGCGGCAGGTTGGCCTGGCCGGCCGGCGGCGCCTTCTGGAACACCACCTCGGGGCCGAAGGTGGCGTCGAGCTCGCCGGGGCCGTAGGTGCCGGCGTGCAGCGGGCCGCTGACGAATTCCCAGAACGGCGCGAAGTCCTTGAAGCTCGCGCGCTCAGGCGCGTAGTGGTGCGCCGCCGTGTAGTGCACATCGGCGGTCAGCCACACCACGTTGTGGATATCTTCAGCGCGGATCGCCTTGAGCAGTCGGGCGATCTCCTGCTCGCGGCCCAGCGGCTGGCCGGCGTCGTCGTTGGCCACGGCCTCGAAGCGCTCGCCGTCGCGCACCACCAGGCCGATGGGCATGTCGGAGGCGATCACCTTCCAGGTGGCGGTGGAATCGCGCAGCGAATTCAGCAGCCAGCGCAGCTGCTCCGCGCCGAGCATGTCGGCGCCGCGGGCCTGGCGGTTGTCGCTATTGGCGCTGCGGAAGGTGCGCATGTCGAGCATGAACACCTCCAGGCCCGGGCCGTAGGGAAAGCGGCGGTAGACGCGCCCGGGCGCCTCGGGGCGCTGACGCAGCGGCGTGTGCTCGAGGAAGGCGCGGCGGCCGCGGGCGGCCAGCAGCGAGGCGTTCTTCTCGGTGTAGCGGTCGTCGTCGAGCAGCTCGCCGGGATACCAGTTGTTGGCGGTCTCGTGATCGTCCCACTGGGCCAGCATCGGCACCTCGGCGTTGAAGCGCCGCACGTTGGCGTCCAGCAGGTTGTAGGCGTGCTGGCCGCGGAATTCCTGCAGGGTCTCGGCCACCTTCAGCTTCTCCGCCGTCAGGCGGTTGCGCCACAGGCTGCCGTCGGCGAGTACGACGCTCTCCTCGAGCGGGCCGTCGGCGTAGACGGTGTCGCCGGAGTGGATGAAGAAGTCCGGGCGCTGCTCGCGCATGGCGGCGTAGGTGGTCATGCCGCCGCGCGCCTCGTCGATGCCCCAGCCCTGGCCGGCGGTGTCGCCGGACCACACGAAGCGCACGTCGCGCCGGGTCTGCGGCGGCAGGCGAAGGCGTCCGGTGACCGGCTCGCTGAGCGCGCGATGATCGCCCAGGGCGGCGAAGCGTACGCGGTAGTGGACCTCGTCCAGGCCGCCGAGCCCGGTCGCGTCCAGCTTGGCGGTCAGGCCATCGGCGGGCAGCGCCTCGGGGCCTTGCAGCCGCCAGGCGGCGCGGAACTCGGGGTTGTCGGCGAGCTCGACCAGCATGCGGGCCGGGCGGTCGACCCGCGACCACAGCATGGCGCGGTCGGCGAGCATGTCGCCGCTCATCACGCCGCCGTCGACGACCGGGCGCCGGCCCTCGGCCAGCACGATGGCGGGGGCGACCAGGCCGGTGCCGAGCGTGGCACCGCCGGCCAGGCCGAGCTTGAGTACACCGCGTCGCGTCATGCGCATCATCGTTTCCTTCCTGTGGAGGGTGGGCGCTCACATGATGGCGCCGGTGAATGACAACGGCTTGGCAGCCTCATGACGCGGCGTTGAACGTGACTCGCGTCATGTCATCGCGCCCCTTGCTTGACAGGGTGTGTCCTGCCTACCCATAGTTGCATTTGATAATCGTTATCATTAAATGGCGCTATCGGGAGGCGGACATGGCTCATCACATTCGCGCGGCGGTTCACGGCACCCATCCCATCTGGCAGGTCTGCGACGTCAGCGCCTGTGCGGTCCGCATGGCCTGGGCGCACGCTCACGACGAGGCCGACTACGAGGACCCGGCGAGTGCGGCGATGCGCCGCGAGGAGGCGATCGCTGAGCATCAGCGGCGCTTCCTGCGCACCACCGAACGCTATCTGAGGGGCGAGCTGGGTGAGCCGCCGAAGCTGGGCGCCTGGCGGCGGAAGTGAAAAGGTGATCAGTCGCCGTCGAGCCTCACGTCCAGGCTGACGTCGCTCTCGCAGGGCTTGCCGTGGCGCAGCACCAGGCGCCGCTCGCGCAGGTTCATGACCACCGCGAACAGCGTCTCCATGCGCTCTTCGGCCGGCTGGTCGGGGTTGAAGTGGCGGCAGATCGAGAGCGGGGCGTTGTCGTGATCGGCGAGCATCGCGAACAGCGTCTCGGCGTCGACCGCCGCGCCCAGCGGCAGCCGCTCGCGCAGTAGCGCGTCGATGCGCGATAGCCGGGTGCCGGAGTCCGGCCGCGGGAAGTCCTCCACCTGGCAGGTGGCGGTCTCGGCGTAGAGGTGGTTGGTGTGGGTGACCGCGCCGCCGCGGGGCTCCAGCACGCCGGGCAGGCCGGGATGCACCTCGAAGCCGGCGGCGCGACCGTCGCCGCTGGCGATCAGGCAGTGGGCCGGGGAGCAGACCCGGTCGTGGGTGACCACCCTCGTCGCCGCGTCGAACGACTCGGCCTCGAGGATCTTGCGCAGCGCCAGATGGATCGGCAGCCCCTCGCCCAGGGTCCGCGAGCGAATGGCGTTGAGGCACACGCCGACCCCGTGTTCGTTGAGGCCGATCTTGGCGACCATCCCCGCCTCGCCGACGCTGACCAGCCTCGGCGCGCCCGTCGGGCGTAGCTCCATCGCCACCACGTTGTGCAGCTGGTCGCTGCGCCAGTCCCAGTTCTGGGCCAGCCACTGAGTGCCGTCGCGGTTGATCGAGAGCGCGGTGCAGCCGCCGCTGGCCTGGGTCAGCGAGATCTCGCTGCGGCAATTGAGGGTGAGGATGTCCTCGAGGTCGAGCCCGGCGCCGCGGGCGATGCCGGCCATCTCGTCGAGCATCTCGGGGAAGCCGCGTTCGATCATCGGCACGAAGCGCTCGGCGACGCGGCGGGCCTCGGTCCAGCACAGGCCGACGAAGTCGTGGAACAGCCGGTCGTAGACCTCGAGGCTCGAGGTGATCAGGGCGGCGTGGGTGCGGCCGTGGGCCTCGCCGATCTCGGCGCGGGAGCCGGAGAAGACGCTGAGCTGCATGGTGACCTCCAGGGAAGAGGGGAATGCGCTCAGCCTAGCAGGATCGGTCGGGGCGCCGGGCGGAAGCCTCGCCCGGCATCTATGTGGTACGGGACTGATCCGTCGACAGGTCGACGAGGGGCGCTGTGAACCCGTCCATGGGCGCTACTTTTGCCATCCATGGCAAAAACCCCCTCTATGACCTGTCCCCGGCGCCCCGTTTCATGCTGGGCAGCGGGGCGGTATCAGCTCTTGCGCGGGGCGTTGTAGACGCTTTCGTCCAGCTCGCCTTCGCTCTTGCCGACCAGGGTGGTGACCATCAGGTCGCCGGCCACGTTGACGCTGGTGCGCGCCATGTCGAGCAGGCGGTCGATGCCGGCGATCACCGCGATGGCCTCCAGCGGCAGGCCGATCTGGGCCATGACGATGGACAGCATCACCAGGCCCGCGCCGGGCACGCCGGCGGTGCCGATCGAGGCCAGGGTGCCGGTGACGATGATCATGCCGTAGTCCGCGAGGCTCAGGTCGACGCCGACCAGCTGGGCGATGAACACCGCGACCACGCCCTGATAGATGGCGGTTCCGTCCATGTTGATGGTGGCGCCCACCGGCAGCACGAAGCCGGACACGCCCTCGGAGACGCCGAGGTTGTTGCGCGCGCAGCGCAGCGAGACCGGCAGGGTGCCGGACGACGAGGCCGAGGAGTAGGCCACCACCAGGGCGTCGAGGATGCCCTGCAGGTAGCGCAGCGGGTTCAGCCGGCCAAGCAGCGCCAGCAGCCCGGAGTAGACCACCAGCACGTGCAGGGCGCTGGCCAGGTAGGCCACGCCGATCACCTTGGCCAGCGGCAGCAGTACCTCGAGGCCGTAGCTGCCCGCCACGTGGGCGATCAGGCCGAACACGCCGATCGGCGCGAAGGCCATGACGATGTTGGTCAGCTTGACCATGGCCTCGGCGAAGCCTTCGAACACGCGCACCACCGGCTCGCCTTTCTCGCCGATCAGGGTCAGCGAGATGCCGAGCCCGATGGCGAACACGATGATCTGCAGGATGTTGCCGCTGGCCAGGGCGTCGATGGGGTTGCGCGGCACCAGGTTGACCAGGATCTCGGTCAGGCTGGGCGCGTCCTTGGCCTCGACGGGCGAGTCGAAGCTCATCTCCAGGCCGATGCCGGGCTGGAACAGCCAGGAGGCGAGCAGGCCGATGGCGATGGCGAAGGCCGTGGTCACCAGGTAGAGGGCGATGGTGCGGGCGCCGATGCGGCCCATCTTCTGCGGGTCGCGCATGGCGGTGATGCCGACCACCAGGGTCGAGAACACCAGCGGCACGATCAGCATCTTGATGGCGTTGATGAAGATATCGCCGAGCGGCTTGAAGACGCTGGCGTCCTCGCCGAGCAGGGCGCCGGTGAGCACGCCGAGCGCCAGGCCGGCGAGGATCTTCTGCCACAGCGGAATGCGCCGCCAGAGGCCGCTGGCGGCGGACGTCGTGGAATCGGACAAGGGGATGTCTCCTTTCTGTTATATCGGCTTTTGGTAGCAGGAAATCATGCAGGAGCGCGATTCTACAGAAAGGAACGATTAAAAACTTGTGTAAGTGCGGCAGTGGCTCACTGCTTCGGCAGCACCTCGTCGAGCATCGTCAGGAAGGCCGACCAGGAACGCTCGTCGGCGCGCTGCTGGTAGCGGTCGCCGTCGAGGACGGTGAAGGCGTGGGGCGCGCCGGAGTAGATGTCGATCTCGTAGTCGACCCCGGCGTCCTCCAGCCGGCGCGACAGCGCCACGACATCCTCGAGGGGGATGGCCTCGTCGGCGCCGCCGTGGGCGACCAGGATCGGCGGGGTGTCCGGCCCGTAGCCCTGGCCCTCCGGCGTGGCCAGGCCGCCGTGGAAGGTGGCGTAGCCGTGCACGTCCTCGGCGGCGCCGCTGCGCGCCAGCTCCAGCACCACGGCGCCACCGAAGCAGTAGCCCATCACCACCGTCGCCGCGGCGGCGCCCTGGGCTCGGGCCTCGGCCAGTCCGGCCAGGGTCAGCGCGCGCATGCGCTCGCGGTCCTGGTAGAGCTTCGCCGTCTCGGCCTTCTTGGCCGCGGTTTCCACCGGGCGGTTGCCCTGGCCGTAGAGGTCGAGGGCGAAGGCGTCATAGCCCTGCTCGGCGAGCATCTCGGCGCGGCGGCGCTCGTAGTCGGTCAGGCCGTCCCAGTCGTGGATGATCAGCACCGTGCCGCGGGCGTCGTCGGCGGCCGGTGCGAAGTAGCCGGTGAAGGGCTCGTCGTCCACGCGATAGTCGATCTCGCGGCCGTCGGCCTGGGCGGTGCTGGCCAGCGCGGCCAGGGTGAGAAACGTCAGCGGTCGCATCGTGCGGTCCTCGGCGATGGATGAGAGAGGCCCTCAGTATAGGCGGCCGAGCGAGGCCAGCGTTGAAGCGCCCGTTCGATTGCTGATACGAGGAAAGTGGGGCTTGTTAATCAAGGCATTGCGGGCCGCCTGGCGGCGCCCAGCGTTGGCAGCCGCGGGTTGTGTTTTGGGCGGCGGCCTTCCAGATTGGAGGGGTGTGATTCGCGCAGCGGATGATTCGAGCAACCAGAGCGAGACCAACAATCATGAAGAAACGCGTTCTAGCGACGGCGGTGGCCGCGACCACCCTGGCCCTCTCCGGCATGGCCCAGGCCGAGGTCAAGATCGGCTTCCTCGGCGGTTTCACCGGCGGCATCGAGAGCCTGACGCCGCCGATCTTCGACGGCGCCAACCTGGCGGTGCAGCAGATCAACGAGCAGGGCGGGGTGCTGGACGGCGAGGAGATCGTCATGCCCACCGGCGATACCACCTGCTCCGACGCCTCGGCGGCCTCCAACGCGGCCGACCGCATGGTCAACACCGAGCAGGTCACCGCCATCGTCGGCGCCCTGTGTACCGGTGCCACCGTGGCCGCGGCCAACAACGCTGCCATTCCCGGCGGCGTGACCATGGTCTCCCCGGCCTCCACCGCGCCGGCGGTCACCGACCTGGACGACAACGACCTGGTCTTCCGCACCGTGCCTTCCGACGCCTTCCAGGGCGAGATGCTGGCCAAGCTGCTGCTCGACAAGGGCATCCAGGAAGTCGCCGTCACCTACGTCAACAACGACTACGGCCGCGGCCTGGCGGATGCCTTCGTGGCCGCCTTCGAGAAGGGCGGCGGCAGCGTGCTCGAGAACCTGGCCCACGAGGACAACCGCGCCGATTACCGCTCCGAGCTGGGCACCCTGGCCGCCACCGGCGCCCAGACCCTGGTGGTGCTGGCCTATGCCGACACCTCCGGCCAGACCGTGCTGCGCCAAGCCTACGAGAGCGGCATGTTCACCCAGTACGTGGGCGGCGACGGCATGGTCGGCGACAGCCTGGTCGAGGCCATCGGCGCCGACGTGCTCAACGGCATGATTGCCACTCGTCCGGGCAGTCCGGAACTGCCGGGCACCGCCATGTTCAACCAGCAGGCCAACGCGGCCGGCATCGACCCCAGCGCGGTGTTCGCCGCCCAGGCCTACGACGCCGCCTTCCTGCTTGGTCTGGCCATCGAGCAGAACGGCAGCGCCGACCGCGAGGGCCTGAACGAGGCGCTGCGCAGCGTCGCCAGCGCCCCCGGCGAGGTGATCCTGCCCGGCGAGTGGGAGAAGGCCAAGCAGCTGATCGACGCCGGTACCGAGATCAACTACGAAGGCGCCTCTGGCACTCAGGAATTCGACGCCAACGGCGACGTGCCGGGCGTGGTGCAGGAGATGCTGGTCGAGGATGGCACCTTCACCATCCAGGGCTACGTCGACGCCGACGAGTAAGCGTCGGCCGTATCGCCCGAACGACGAAGGCCCTGGCAGCGATGCCAGGGCCTTTTTGTGTCTGGGTGAGGGGAAGGAGGTGAGGAGTAAGGTGAGCGCCTCTTCACGCCTTACCCCTCACGCCTTACCCCTCACACCTTACGCCGTACTCCTTACTTCTCGCCCTCACTCCACGTGCTTGGTCTTCTCGGGCAACAGCCCCTTGGGCGCGAAGCGCAGCACCAGGGTGATCAGCAGCCCGATCACGAACACCCGGGCCTGCAGCGCGCGGCTGTCGAGGCTGGCCGGGGCGTCCCAGCCGAAGGTGCTCTCGCCGAAGTGCACGGCCAGCTCCATCAGGAACAGCGCCAGCGGTTCGGACATCAGCCAGATGATGTACACCGCCACGGCGCCGAAGATGGTGCCCAGGTTGTTGCCGGGGCCGCCGAGGATGACCATCACCAGCACCAGGAAGGTGTGATTCAACGGCAGGTAGCCCTGGGGATCGAACAGGCTGTTGAAGCTCGCCAGCACGGCGCCGCCGATGCCCATCAGGATGCAGCCCAGCACGAAGATCTCCAGCCGGCGCTTGTTGATGTCCTTGCCCATGGCCGCCGAGGAGATCTCGTTGTCGCGGATGGCGCGGATCATCCGCCCCCAGGGGGCGTGATAGGCGCGGTGCAGCAGGAAGAAGATCGCCGCGATCATCACCGCCGTGACCGACAGGTACAGGGCGCGGGCCAGGGTGAAGCCGACCTCGGCGGGCCCGGGCACCGGCCATGGCAGCGGCGAGACGGTGGCGGTGCCGCGGGTCAGCCAGTCGGAGTTCTTGAGGAACGCCTTGATGATCTCGGCGATGCCGATGGTGGCGATGGCCAGATAGTCGCTGCGCAGGCCCAGGCAGATGTGGCCGATGAAGTAGCCCACGCCGCCGGCCAGGGCGCCGCCGATGATCCAGCCGACCCAGGCCGGCAGGCCCAGGCCGCCGATGAAGCCGGCCTGGGACTCGATCTGGTCGGCGACCCCGCGGAAGGCGCTGATCACCACCATGTACAGCACCACGGCCAGCACGACCGTGATGGCGGTGCGCAGTTTCTTCGGCACGCCGATGCGGTCCAGCCGGGAGGCGCCGAACACCACCAGCACGGCGCCGACGATATAGGCCAGCACCGTGCCCAGCTGGCCGGGCAGGTCGGAGTCCCAGAAGGCGTCGTTGACCGGCACGCTGAAGAACATGGCGCAGAAGCCGCCCAGGGCGACGAAGCCCATGACGCCGGCGTTGAACTGGCCGGCATAGCCCCACTGGATGGTCAGCCCCAGGGCCAGGATGGCGTAGCAGGCGGCCTCGACCAGCATGCGGGTGCTGTAGGCGGCGCCCATCATGGCGTAGACGCCGAGGACGGCGACCAGCAGGGCCGCGAAGATGACTACCTCGCGCAGCGGGAAGCGGCGCGGGGCGGCGACGGTATCGGTGCGTGTCGTGCTCATCAGATCACCTTGCCCTTGAAGATGCCGGTGGGGCGCCACACCAGGATGGCGACGAGAATGAAGAAGGGCACCACGATCTTGTACTCGGTGCCGACGAAGGCCAGATTGCCGGCCTGGGCCAGCCAGTCCGGCAGGCTGTCGCGGAAGGGCCGCAGCAGGATGCCCCAGTTGAACACCGCCAGGGTCTCGGCGAAGCCGACCACGAAGCCGCCGGCGATGGCGCCGTAGGGATGGCCCACGCCGCCGACGATGGCCGCGGCGAAGATCGGCAGCAGCAGGAAGAAGCTGAGGTCGGGCTTGAAGGTCACGTCCAGCGACAGCAGGGTGCCGGCGATGGCGGCCAGGCCGCCGGCGATCACCCAGGTCACGGCGACGATGGTGTTGGTGTTGATGCCCGAGGCCTGCGCCAGCGAGGGGTTGTCGGACATGGCGCGCATGGCCTTGCCCAGCCGCGAGCGCGACAGGAAGAGGTGCAGCGCCACCACGCTGATCAGCGTCAGCGCGAACAGGTAGAGCTGCGGCTCGGTGATCACCACCGGCACCCGCACGCCCTCGATGGGCAGGGCGAGGCGGAAGATCTCCTTGCGGTCGTCGACGTAGAGGCTCTCGCCGCCGGTGCCGGCGAACAGGCGGATCAGCCCCTGCAGCATCAGGGTCACGCCCAGCGAGGCGATGACCATGACGATCGGCTTCACGCCGTGGGCGCGCAGCGGCTTGTAGAAGGCGCGGTCGATGCCCACCGCCAGCAGCGCGGTCAGCGCCATGGCCAGCGGCAGCATGATCAGCGGCGTGGGGATGCCGATGGCCGCCCCCGCGCTGGGAAACAGCGTCGTGAGCAAGAGCACCATGAAGGCGCCGAAGGTCATCATGTCGCCGTGGGCGAAGTGGGCGAAGCGCATGATGCTGAAGATCAGCGTCACCCCCACCGCGCCGATGGCGTAGATCGAGCCGGCCACGCAGCCGGCGATCACCACGTTGTTGATGAAAAACACGAGTTCGTTCACGGGGTCTCTCCGATGTACCGTCGCGGCGGGCTCAGCCGCCGAGGAAGCTCTTGGCGACGTCCGGGTCGGCCAGCAGGGCCGCGCCGGTGTCGGTGAAGCGGTTCTGGCCGGCGGCCAGCACGAAGCCCTTGTCGGCGATGGCCAGCGCCTGCTTGGCGTTCTGCTCGACCATCAGGATGCCGACGCCGGCGGCGTTGACCTCCTTCACCCGCTCGAAGATCTCGTTCATGTACAGCGGCGAGAGGCCGGCGGTGGGTTCGTCGAGCAGCAGCACCTCGGGCTCGGCCATCAGCGCGCGGCCCATGGCGACCATCTGGCGCTGGCCGCCGGAAAGCTCGCCGGCGGGCTGGTGACGCTTGTCGTAGAGCGGCGGAAAGAACTCGTAGACCCGGCTCAGCATGCGCTTGACGTTGCCGGGCTTGAGGTAGGCGCCCATCTCCAGGTTTTCCTTCACCGAGAGGCTGGGAAAGACGTTGTATTCCTGGGGCACGAAGCCCATGCCCTTCTGGACGAGCCTGTTGGGCGGCAGGTTGTGGATGGGTTCGCCGCGCAGCAGGATCTCGCCCTGGCTGACATGGAGCAGGCCGAACACGGCCTTGAGCATGGTCGACTTGCCGGCACCGTTGGGACCGACGATGACGCCGATCTCGTTCGCTTCGATGGCCATGTCCACCCCGTTGAGGATGTTCATGCCGCCGTAGCCGCCATGCACGTCGCGTGCGTCGAGTAGTGGCATAGAGGATTCTCTGCGTTGTCGTTATCGGGCGGGATCCGGCCGCCCCTCGTTGTTGTCGTGTGCCGCTGCCGGCGAGCCTCCAGGCTGCGGATAAACCCCTAGGTCGCCGGAGAACCCCTAGGCCGCGGGTGAACCGAAATAGGCCTCGATGACCTCGGGGTTGTTCTGGATCTCCTCGATGGAGCCCTCGACCATCACGCTGCCCTGGGCGAGCACGATCACCGGATCGCAGAGCCGCGCGATCATGTCCATGTCGTGCTCGATGACCAGGAAGGTGTAGCCCATCTCGCGGTTGAGGCGCTCGATGTTGCCGACCAGGTCGCCGAGCAGGGTACGGTTGACCCCGGCGGCGATCTCGTCGAGCAGCACCACCTTGGCGTCGGTCATCATGGTGCGGCCGAGCTCGAGCAGCTTCTTCTGGCCGCCGGAGAGATTGCCGGCCAGCTCGTTGCGCACGTGGCGCAGGCCGACGAAGTCGATCACCTCCAGCGCCCGGCGCTTGACCTCGGCCTCCTCGCGGCGCACCTGGCCCGGCTTGAACCAGGTGGCGAACAGGTTCTCGCCGGCCTGGGCGGGCGGCACCATCATCAGGTTCTCCAGCGCCGTCATGTTCGAGAACTCGTGGGCGATCTGGAAGGTGCGCAGCAGGCCCTTGTGGAACAGCGCGTCGGCGGGGCGGTTGGTGATGTCCTCGCCGTCGAAGACGATCTGGCCGGAGTCCAGCGGCAGGGCGCCGGCGATGATGTTGAACAGCGTCGACTTGCCGGCGCCGTTGGGGCCGATCAGGCCGGTGATGGAGCCTTCCTCGACCTGCAGCGAGCAGTCGTTGATGACCTTGAGGCCACCGAAGGCCTTGTTGACGTGTCGGACGTCGATGATGGCGGACATGTCTTACCCGTTATGCATTGTTCATTGTTGTAGGACGGTGCGCGGCGACTAGGCATGGCGCTCCGTCAGGAAACTGCGGCCGGCGGCGAAGGCGCCGACGATCACCACCGCACCGATGGTGGGAATCCAGTAGCCCTGCACCTGGGGAATGCTGCGCAGGAACACGAAGGCCACCGCGGCCGGGGCCACGAAGCGCACCAGCAGGCGCCAGACCTGGAACCAGGAGTCGCCGGTGCGCATCTCCTTCATCACCTCGCCGTGGGTCAGCACCCAGCCGGCGAACAGCGCGATCAGCAGGCCGCCGAGGGGCATGAAGATGTTGGTGGCCAGCTCCAGCACCTCGAAGGGGCTGCGCCCCGTGAGCTGATGGAAGGAGGAGTCGCCGGCCCAGAGGTTGAAGCTGAACACCGTGAGCAGGCCCAGCGCCCAGCTGGCGATCACCATGGCCGAGACCGCCTGGGGCCGGCTGATGTCGAAGCGCTCGACCAGATAGGCGGCCACCGGCTCGATCAGCGAGATCGACGAGCTCAGCGCCGCCCCCAGCACCAGGATGAAGAACACGGCGCCGAGCAGGGCGCCGCCGGGCATCTCGGCGAAGGCCAGCGGCAGGGTGACGAACATCAGCCCCGGGCCCTCGGCGGGGTCGAGGCCGGCGCCGAACACCAGGGCGAAGATCGCCACGCCGGCGACCAGGGCCACCGCGGTGTCGACGATGGCGATGGTGAAGGCGGTGCCGGTCAGCGAGGCGTCGCCGGACATGTAGGCGCCGTAGGCCATGATCGCGCCCATGCCGAGGCTCAGGGTGAAGAACGACTGGCCCATGGCCTCGAGCCAGCCTTCCAGGCTCAGGTCGGCGACGTTGAAGGTGAACAGGAAGTCCATCGCCCGGCCCAGGTCGCCGATCGCCGCCGCATAGGCCAGTACCACCATCAGGATCACGAACAGCGCCGGCATCAGGATGCGCAGGCCGTTCTCGATGCCGCGGTGGGTGCCGAGCCCGACCACCAGCGCCGAGGCGCCGATGAACAGGCTGTGGTAGAGGGTCAGCAGCGGCGGCGAGGCCAGCAGGGCGTCGAAGCTGGCGGCCACGGCCTCGGCGTCGGCGCCGCTCAGGCGGCCGGTGAGCATCAGGCCGGTGTAGTGGATCGCCCAGCCGGCGATCACCGAGTAGAAGCTGAGGATGATGAAGGCCGAGAAGGCGCCCAGCCAGCCGATCGACTCCCAGGCGCGGGAGGTCTGGTGAGTACGGGTCAGGAATCGCATGCCCATGATCGGGCTGCGCCGGCTGTTGCGGCCGAGCATGGTCTCGGCGATCAGGATCGGGATGCCGACGGCGAAGATGGTCAGGGCGTAGACCAGCAGGAAGGCGCCGCCGCCGTTCTCGCCGGCCAGGTAGGGAAAGCGCCATAGATTGCCGAGCCCCACCGCCGAGCCGACGGCGGCGAGCAGGAAGGTGCCCTTGTGCGTCCAGACGTTGTTCGTGCTCATGGGTTCTCGGAAGTGCGCGCGGCCTCGAGGACGTGTGCCATCAAGCGTGGGCCATGGTGATACTGCGCCGGGATCTCCGGCCTCATGGCCGTCACTGTGCGCCAGACGCGGGCCGCTTGACCAGATGGCTTGCGTTTAGGGGCCGTTGGCGACGGTGGATGGTAATCCGGACGCCGCTTCAGTCCTGATCGTCGTCCGCTGCGGGGTGGCGCGGCTCCATGGCGCGCAGGGCATCGGGCAGGCGCACGGTGTCGCCGAGCGCCAGGTCGCCGACGCTCTGCTCGCGGCGGCCGTTGTCGGCGGCGATCAACGCCACCACCTCGCCGATGCTGGTGTCCTCGACCCGGGCATCGACCCGCACCCGCACGCTGAAGCCCCGGAAGCGCGCGCTGATGATGCTGCCCTCGTGGGGCTCCGGATAGTCCTGAGGGTGGTCCTTGTAGTAGCGCTCTACGCTGGCGCTGCCGGGATCGTCCCATTCGACGTGCTTGTGCATCGGGCTGTCTCCTTGGTAAACGGCTGTTTCAGCATAGCCTCCGGCCGGGGGGCGAGGCCATCGACGAAAGCGGCAGAAACGAAAGCGCCCGCCATGATGGCGGGCGCTGTCCTGAGGCGGCGAAGCGGCTTACTTCTTCTTGAAGCGCTTGCGCTCGTTCTCGCTCAGCAGCTTCTTGCGCAGGCGGATGTGATTCGGCGTGATCTCGACCAGTTCGTCGTCGTCGAGGAACTCGATCGCCTGCTCCAGGGTGAAGCGGATCGGCGGCGTCAGCACCAGGTTCTCGTCGTTGCCGGAGGCGCGCATGTTGTCGAGCTTCTTGGCCTTGGTCGGGTTGACGACCATGTCCTCGGCGCGGCTGTTGATACCGATCAGCATGCCCTCGTAGACCTCGGTGCCGTGCTCGACGATCAGCTTGCCGCGGTCCTGCAGCGCGAACAGCGCGTAGGCCAGGGCCTTGCCGGAGACCATGGACACCAGCACGCCGTTGCGGCGCTCGACCGAGGCGTCCGGCTTGAGGTCGCCGTAGTGGTCGAAGCGGCTGGTCAGGATGCCGGTGCCGGAGGTCAGGGTCAGGAACTGGCCGCGGAAGCCGATCAGGCCGCGCGCCGGGATGATGAAGTCGAGACGCACCCGGCCCTTGCCGTCGGGGTTCATGTTCTTGAGCTCGCCCTTGCGGTAGCCGAGCTCCTCCATGATGGCGCCCTGGTGCTGCTCCTCGCAGTCGATGATGACTTCTTCGTAGGGCTCCTGCTCCTGGCCGTCGATCTCGCGGATGATGACCTCGGGACGGCCCACGGCCAGCTCGAAGCCTTCGCGACGCATGCTCTCGATCAGCACCGAGAGGTGCAGCTCGCCGCGGCCGGAGACGATGAACTTCTCGGGGGAGTCGCCCTGCTCGACGCGCAGCGCCACGTTGTGGATCAGCTCCTGGTCGAGGCGATCCTTGATGTTGCGGCTGGTGACGAACTTGCCGTCCTTGCCGGCGAACGGCGAGTCGTTGACCTGGAAGGTCATGGACACGGTCGGCTCGTCGACGGTCAGCGCCGGCAGCGCCTCGACGGCGGACGGATCGCACAGCGTATCGGAGATCGCCAGATCCTCGATGCCGGTGATGCAGATGATGTCGCCGGCGGTGGCTTCCTCGGTCTGCACGCGCTCGAGGCCGAGGTGGGTCATCACCTGGCCGATCTTGCCGCGGCGGGTGTTGCCTTCCTTGGTGACCACGGTGACCTGCTGGTTCGGCTTGACGCTGCCGCGGGTGATGCGGCCCAGGCCGATGACGCCGACGTAGCTGTTGTAGTCCAGCGCCGAGATCTGCATCTGGAACGGGGCTTCCAGCTCGACCTTGGGCGGCTCGACGATGTCGACGATGGCCTCGAACATCGGGCGCATGTCGTCGGTCAGCTGATCCGGCTCGGGGCCGGCCACGCCGTTGAGGGCGGAGCAGTAGATGATCGGGAAGTCGAGCTGCTCGTCGCTGGCACCGAGGTTGTCGAAGAGGTCGAAGATCTGGTCGATGACCCAGTCCGGACGCGCGCCGGGGCGGTCGATCTTGTTGACCACCACGATCGGCTTGAGGCCCTGGTCGAAGGCCTTCTGGGTCACGAAGCGGGTCTGCGGCATCGGGCCGTCGACGGCGTCGACCATCAGCAGCACGGAGTCGACCATGGACATGACGCGCTCGACCTCGCCGCCGAAGTCGGCGTGTCCAGGGGTGTCCACGATGTTGATGTGGTAGTCCTTGCCGTTGCCGTCATCCCAGCGGATCGCCGTGTTCTTGGCCAGGATGGTGATGCCGCGTTCCTTCTCCTGGTCATTGGAGTCCATGATGCGCTCCTGGCCCTCGGCCTTGCGGTCCAGGGTGCCGGACTGCTGGAGGAGCTTGTCGACCAGGGTGGTCTTGCCGTGGTCGACGTGAGCGATGATGGCGATGTTGCGAAGATTCTCGATCACGACGGGATCCTGCTGGGAAAATTGGGCTGGCATTATAGGGTCAGTACCTCGGCGCTACCAGCCTTGTGACCAAGAATCCGTTTCCCGCGCATCGTGGGCTTCGGTCCGTCAGCGCGAGGCACAGGGTGGCCAGGCCGGTCGTCGTCGATCCCGGTCTTGGATACCATTGCTGGCCCTGTCGGTCAGGCGAGCAGACACATGCTGGATATCAAGTTTTACGTGCTGATAGAGGCTATCGCGACGCACGGCACGGTCCATGAGGCGGCCGCAGCGATCGGGGTCACGCAGCCGGCGGCGACGCATCGCATCCGCGAGATGGAGCGTCGGCTGGGTGTCTCGCTGTTCCTGCGGGAGGGGCGGCGACTGGCGTTGACGGCATCCGGCGAGCGCCTGGTGGCCGCCGCTCGCGATATTCTCCCGAAGCTGCGCAGCGCGGAAATCGAGGCGTGGCAGTTGGCGCGCCATGGCGAGCCACCGGTGCGTCTGGGCGTTGGCCCCTACGATACGCTCTCCCGCGTCGTGCCCCATCTCTATGATGGGCCGGCCGGCGACATTGATCTGGTGAGCCTGCCGATGCCGGAGATGACCGGTGCCTTGCTGGCCCGGCGTGTCGACATGATCCCCATGATCGAGGTGCCCGTTCAGCGTGGCCTCGCCTATTGCGACCTGTTCGAAGAACCCCTGATGGCGGTGCTGCCGCCGTCGCACCCCTGGGCCGACCGCGAGGCGGTGCCCCCGGAAGTGTTCGATCAAGGGCGCCACTTTACCTATAGCGTGGCGCCGGAAGCTGGCCATGAGTTCGAGCATTTCTTCCAGCCTAGCGGTGTTTACCCCTCGCATATGGTGCAGGTCGAGTCGGTGAATCTGATCCTCGATCTGGTGGCGGCCGGCAAGGGCGTCAGCATTCTCTCGCGTTGGGCGGTGCGTGATGCGGCGCGTTCGGGGCGAGTGGTCATGCGACCCTTGGCCGGCGAGCTTCCCCGGATTCCCTGGTATCTGGCCTTTGCCGACGAACCGCGCGTCGCTCGGGTGGCTAAGCCGCTCGCCTCCTTGGTGCGCGAAATGTATCGCGACTCTGTCTGATCCAGCGTTCAACTCGCTGAAAAGAATGATAAAAAACTCATGCCATCGGTGACGGAATTCTGATTGGAGTTGGTGAGGCGGGCTCCCTAGTCTAGGCCGCAGTACACAACCGACTATCAATGAGGAGATAAGCCGATGCCCTCTTCCGCTCTCCGAGAAGAACGCTCATCGACCATGCCGGCGCCCGTCGACGCCCCTCTGGCTCGGCTGGTCGATCTGGCGAAGTACCCGATCGATAGGCCGGGAAGTGATGCCTATCATGAGGCGGTGGAAGCGGTGCGGGCCCAGCTGCGACAGGATGGCTGTGCGCTGCTCACCCGCTTCATCCGTGATGGCGTCATCGAAGCGCTGCGCAAGGAAAGCGAAGCGCTGGCCCCACTGGCTTACTACTCCGACAACAGCGTCAATCCCTACGTGACCAAGGATGATCCCAGCCTGCCCTCCGATCATCCGGTGCGCTGCTTCCAGCACTACACCAACGGTTTCGTGGCCAAGGATCTGATTCCCGACGATGCCATCGTCAAGCGGCTCTATCACGATCCGGCGTTCCAGCGATTCATTGCCGACTGCCTCGAGGAGCCAGAGATCCATGAGTTCGCCGATCCCATCGCGGGGCTGGTCATCAACGTCATGCCTGACGATACCGAGCTGCCGTGGCACTTCGATACCAACGAGTTCATCGTCAGCCTGATGACAAGGCGGCCCGACAGTGGAGGGGAGTTTCAATATGCGCCCGGTATTCGGCGGCCCGGTGAGGAGAACTTCGCCGGCGTGCAGCGGATCCTTGAGGGCGACCATTCCGAGGTCGAGTCGTTGACGCTCAATACCGGCGACCTGCAGCTCTTCAAGGGGCGCTATTCGATGCACCGCGTGGCCGCCGCCAAGGGACAGCGTCTTTGCACCCTGCTGGGATACGCCAAGACGCCGGACATGATGGGTAGCCTGGAGCATACCGAGAAGATATACGGCCGCGTGACCCAGGCCCATATCGATGCGCATAACCAGCGTCGCCACGACGATCTGATGGGGTGAGACAGCGGTCGAGGAAGACCCTCGGCCCGATGCCCCAGTCCGTTGCCCCATGAACCAGCGAGAGTTTTCCCCCATGAGTCAGATCGTGGCCCTGGCCGACGCGTCCCGCGACGGCCGTTCCTACAGTGATGGCGCCTTCCGCCATCAGACCATCGATGCCGCTCTGCTCGAGCGCGTCGAGCGCTACCGGCTAGAGCGCCTGCGCCAGCAGATGCGGCACCATGAGATGGATGCGGTCATCCTGTTTGACCCGATCAACATCCGGTATGCCTGTGGTTCACGCAACATGCAGGTCTACTCGCAGCGCAATCCCGCACGTTACCTCTATGTGGCCCTCGATGGTCCGATCGTGCTGTTCGAGTTCAGCGCCTGCCTGCATCTGGCGAAGGATCTCCGGCTCTTGGATGACGTTCGCCCGGCACGAGCGGTGATGCCCCAATACAGTGGACCCCGCTGTGCGCAGCATACGGCGGCCTTCGTCGATGACATCCAGGCGCTCTTCGCGCGCTCGGCCACTCAGGGCAAGCGTCTCGGCATCGAGTCCGCCCCCACCGCGGCAGTGTCCGCGCTCGGCGAGGCAGGGTTCGAGCTGATGGATGCGGCGGTGGCCATGGAGGGGGCCAAGTCGATCAAGAGTGTCGATGAGCTCAGCCTGATCCACCGCTCCGTGACGCTCACCGAGGCGGCGATGTCGCGCATGGAGGCCAGTCTGCGACCGGGCATGTCGGAGAACGAGCTGTGGGCCATCTTCAATCAGCATGTACTTGCCACCGGCGGCGAATACGCCGAGACCCGCTTGCTGGTCTCGGGCGATCGCACCAATCCGTGGTTCCAGGAGTGTTCCGACAAGATCATCGCTCCTGGTGAGCTGGTGGCGTTCGACACCGATATCGTCGGCTGCTTCGGCTATTACACCGATTTTTCCCGGACCTTCCATGTGCCTGGACGCGGTGGCCCCAACGCGGAGCAGGAGCGGTTGTATAAAATGGCGGTCGATCAGCTCGAGAGCAACATCGCCCTGCTCGCACCCGGGATGAGCTTCCGTGAGTATTCACGCCGCGCCTGGCCCATTCCCCAGGGCTACCGCGAGAACCGCTACCTGGACATCGTGCACGGCTGTGGGATGTCCGGTGAATGGCCGCTGATCGCCCACGACATGGACTGGGACGACGTCGGCTACGACGGCGATATAGAGCCTGGCATGACGCTGTGCGTCGAGGCCTACATCGGGCACCGCGATGGCAGCGAAGGCGTCAAGCTGGAGGAGCAGGTGCTGATTACCGAGCAGGGTATCGACCGACTCTCGACCTATGGCTATGACGAGCAGCTGCTGGGCTCGTCGGCATCATGACAGTAAACGCAAGGAGATCCATGAAACCGATCACTACTCTCACCCTGTGCATGACCCTTGGCACGCTCGGCATCGGGAATGCTGCGGCAGCCGACACGTCGCTGACCATCGGCACCAACAACTGGTCGGAAAACATTGCCGTCTCGAACCTGTGGCAGCAGCTACTGGAAGATCGAGGCTACGATGTCACGCTGAAGACGACCGGCAAGAGCATCATCTTCAGTGCGCTGGCCCAGCGTGATCTCGATATCTCCCTGGAAGTCTGGCTGCCCAACGGCGATGCCCAGTACCTGGAGCCCTATCAGGATCGTATCGATGTGCACGGCGCCTGGTACAACGGCGCCCAGGATGAGCTGGTGGTGCCGGCCTATCTTTCCGACATCAATACCATGGCAGACCTCAAGGCCAACGCGGAGCGGTTCGTGTACCAGGGCGAGCCGACCATCATGGGCATTGAATCGGGCGCGGCGATCGCCGGGGAGACAGAGGCGGCGATCGAGCGCTACGACCTTCCCTTCCGTCAGCTGAACAGCTCTTCGCCGGCCATGATCGCCTCGCTCGACGAAGCCTATCGCCAGGAAGCACCCATCGCGGTGACGCTGTGGCAGCCGCACTGGGCCTATGCCCAGTATGACCTCAAGGCCATCGAGGATCCGAAGGGCGCCTACGGCGGCGGAGATGACATCAAGTGGATGTCGAGGCTCGGTTTCAGCGACGATCATCCCGACGTGGTCGCCATGCTGAATGAATGGCACATGAGCCATGCCCAGCTGGCCGATCTGATGTTGACCATCGAAGACGTCGGTAGCCCCGAGGAGGGAGTGCGGCGCTGGATCGATGGTCATCCCGGTCTCATCGACCAGTGGCTGAATGATAGCGAGAATGCCGATTCATAGGCGGATAGGCGTCTTGCCGTCCAAGGCAGGGCTTGTCAGTCTGGCTGCAGAGGGCTTCTTATGCTCCCTGGTAGTGCAGGCTGGCAAGCTCTGCACTTTTTTGGTGCGTGATCGGGTGCCGATGGGCCGGCGATGAAAGAAAATGACGCGGTGCATCGATCTTGCACCCTCGTGGAGCGGAATTTTTCTTCTTTTCCTTCAGCCGTTTATAGAGGGTGTCTCGCGTCTTGTCGCCATTTTGGCACGTGGCCTGCATTATTTGGGGCAATGCCATGGTCGTGCATGGCGGCGTGGGCAATGCGCCGACGCCATGCTACAACGTCGACTGGACACACCCACGACCGACGACAGACAGATTCAGCGGAATACCAACACTAGCCACTGTACCCTGGAGGACCTCATGTCCGAGAAGACTCTCGCCCTGATCGAAGAGCATGACGTGAAGTGGATCGACCTGCGCTTCACCGACACCAAAGGCAAGGAACAGCACGTCACCATTCCAGCCCGTGACGTCGATGAAGAGTTCTTCGAGAACGGTCAGATGTTCGATGGCTCCTCCATCTCCGGCTGGAAGGGCATCAACGAGTCCGACATGATTCTGCGCCCGGAGGACGGCACCGGCTTCCTCGACCCCTTCACCGAAGACGCCACCCTGATCCTGCGCTGCGACATCATCGAGCCGGCCACCATGCAGGGCTACGAGCGTGACCCGCGCTCCATCGCCAAGCGCGCCGAGGCTTACCTGCAGTCCACCGGCCTGGGCGACACCGCCTTCTTCGGCCCGGAGCCCGAGTTCTTCATCTTCGACGAGGTGCACTGGAAGGCCGACATCGAAGGCGCCATGTACAAGATCACCTCCGAGGAAGGCGCCTGGGCCACCGACCGTCAGGTCGAGGGCGGCAACCTGGCGCACCGTCCGCGCGTCAAGGGCGGCTACTTCCCGGTGCCCCCGGTCGACAGCTTCCACGATATCCGTGGCGCCATGTGCAACACCCTCGAGGCCATCGGCCAGTCCGTCGAGGTGCACCACCACGAGGTCGCCAACGCCGGTCAGAACGAGATCGGCGTCAAGTTCAACACCCTGGTGAAGAAGGCCGACGAACTTCAGGAAATGAAGTACGTGGTGCACAACGTCGCCCACGCCTACGGCAAGACCGCCACCTTCATGCCCAAGCCGCTGGTCGGTGACAACGGTTCCGGCATGCACGTCCACCAGTCCTTCTGGAAGGACGGCGAGAACCAGTTCGCCGGCGACGAGTACGCGGGCCTGTCCGAAATGGCGCTGTACTACATCGGCGGCATCATCAAGCACGCGCGTGCCCTGAACGCCTTCACCAACGCGTCCACCAACTCCTACAAGCGTCTGGTGCCGGGCTTCGAAGCGCCGGTGATGCTGGCCTACAGCGCCCGCAACCGCTCCGCTTCCATCCGCATCCCGTACACCGCCAGCCCGAAGGGCAAGCGCGTCGAGGCTCGTTTCCCCGACCCGACCGCCAACCCGTACCTGTGCTTCGCGGCGATGCTGATGGCCGGTATCGATGGCATCAAGAACAAGATCCATCCCGGCGATGCCATGGACAAGAACCTGTATGACCTGCCGCCGGAAGAAGGCAAGTCCATCCCGACCGTCGCCGAGAGCCTGGACCAGGCCCTCGAGGCGCTGAACGCCGACCGTTCCTTCCTGACCGAAGGCGGCGTGTTCACCGACGAGATGATCGATGCCTACATCGAGCTCAAGGAAGAGGACGTCGAGCGCCTGCGCATGGCGACCCATCCGGTCGAGTTCGACATGTACTACAGCTGCTGATGCCGCGCGGCGCCCGGCGCCCGGCGCCGCGCTCCAGCACGCGAAAGGCACGCCCCATGGGCGTGCCTTTTTTGTGTCTGTGAGAGGAGTCAGGGGAGGAGGAGTGAGGAGTGGAGGGAGGCGCCGGCTTTTGCTGGAGGTGCCTAGTGTCACCGACACCTCACACCTCACTCCTTCCCCCTCACGCCTTACACTCCGCCCCTCACCCATAAATCACCATATGCCCGGCGATGCCGGTGGCGAAGCCGATGACCGCGCCCAGCGGCGGGCCCCAGTGGCGCTCGAGCCTGGCCTGGGGCGCCAGGTCCTGGAACACCGAGTAGAGGATGCCGCCGGCGGCGAACAGCATGATCGCGGCCACCGCGGAGGGGTAGGCGGCCAGCCACCAGTAGCCGCTCAGGCCGGCCAGCGGCCCCAGCCAGGCCATGGCGAAGAACATCGTCAACAGGCGCCGGGTCGAGTAGTGAGTGCTCTCGCGCAGCTCGCGGTAGGCGTTGAAGCCCTCCGGCAGGTTCTGCAGCGTCATCAGCAGCGCCAGCAGCACGCCGCTGCCGCCGCCGTAGGCGAAGGCCGCGCCCAGGGCCAGGGCCTCGGGCAGGAAGTCGGAGAGCATGGCGGTGAGCTGACTGGCGGAGGTGCCGCTGCGGTTGAGGACGATATCGAGTGCCATGAAGGCCAGGCCGCCGGCCAGGAACCAGGCTATGGCTGGCGCCAGATCCAGCGCCTCGAAGCTGTTCGGCACCAGCACCAGGGCCACCGCCGAGAGCAGCGCACCGCCGCCGAAGGCGATGATGCCGTGGCGCAGCTCGTTCTCCAGCCAGTTGGGGTGGATGCGTTCCTCCTTGGCCACCCAGCCGCCCAGCGGCATCGCCATGCCGGCCATCAGGGTCAGTGCCACCACCTTCTCCCACGCGTCCATGCTTCACGCTCCTCGCCTTGTGCCATCGCCCGATCATCCTAACCGCATTCGCTCCGACGGCGAATGCGGATTCCGTTCCTGGCCCGCGGTGGGCTAGGCTTGGAGCAGGGCGACGGCGGGCGCATGGCGCGCCGCGGACGGCCGTCACGGACTTCGGGAGAGACGCATGCACAAGGCTGTCATGACACTGGCGCTGGGCCTGGCGATGAGCCTGCCGGCCGCCGCGCAGACCATCTATCGCACCACCGATGCCCAGGGCAACACGGTGTTCACCGACGACCCTCAGCGCGGCGGCGAGGCGGTGGAGCTCGATCCGCTGACCGTGGTGCCCTCCCGGCCGGTGCAGCCGCTGCCGTCGGCCAGCGCCGGGCAGGCCGGCAGCGCCACGCGCTACGGCGACCCCGGCCAGCCCTTCATGCCCTACGACGTGTTCGCGATCGCCTCTCCGGCGCCGGAGACCACCGTGCCCACCGGCGCGGCCGGCAACGTTCAGGTGCAGCTCGCCATCCGCCCCGCGCTGCGCGACGACCACCGGGTACGCCTGCTGGTGGACGGCCAGATCAGCCAGTCCGCCATGCATACCGACACCTTCCTGCTCTCCAACCTGGATCGCGGCGAGCACCGGGTACAGGCCGAGCTGCTCGATGCCTCGGGCGCGGTGCGCCACCGTACCTCGCCGCTGACGATCTACGTGCAGCGGGCCAGCGTCTATCTGCCGAGCAACCCCAACAATCCCGCCAACAATTAGCTGCCCCCTCGCCGGCCACATCGACCGCTGTGCCCGGACGGCTCCCCCAGGCCCTGTTACCCGCCCCCGGCGCGTGACGACGGGCGCTTCGATGCCTTCGATCATGCCGAGCGCATCGGCGAGGGCAGCGCCTTTCGCCATGCCGAGGAACTGCGCGGCGATGCTCCGCCGGCGCCCGCGCGCGACCGGCACGACCGTGACCCATGGCGTGACCAGTCGCGCCGGCACCATCGCGACGCGTCACAGGAGGAGTAAGCGCTATCTCGCAGTGCGTGCACCAGCTTGGTGCACTATCATGGTGCACGATCCCCATGTCGGATCACCCGCCAGGCGACGCCATGTCGCCTTCCCCAAGATGGCGCGCTTCTTGCAGCACTCATGGGGAGGCGCCTCTTTACTTCGCTGCCGGGAATGCACTCATGTATCAACGCCTGATGGAACACCTCACCACCGCCGTGCTGCTGCTGGACGGCCAGCTGCGGCTGCGCTGGATGAATCCGGCGGCGGAGGCGTTGCTGGCGTTGAGTCGCTCGCGTGTCACCGGACAGCCGCTGCCGGGGCTGGTCAACTCTGAGGACGACATCGGCGAGCTGCTGGCCAAGGCCCGCGACGAGTTCCACCCCTATACCCAGCGCGAGGCGCGCCTGACATTGCCCACCGGCGAGGTGCTGACGGTGGACTATACCGTCACGCCGCTGTCGGCGGACGAGCTGCTGATGGAGCTGGAGCCCCGCGACCGGCTGCTGCGCATCTCCCGCGAGGAGGCGCTTCAGACTCGTCAGGAGACCATCAAGGTGCTGGCGCGCGGGCTCGCCCACGAGGTCAAGAACCCGCTGGGCGGCATCCGCGGCGCCGCCCAGCTGCTGGAGCGTGACCTGGGCGACTCCCAGCTCACCGAGTTCACCCGCATCATCGTCGAGGAGGTCGACCGGCTGCGCGACCTGGTGGACGCCATGCTCGGCCCCCACCGGCTCAATCGCCCCGAGCCGCTCAATATCCACAAGGTGCTGGAACGGGTCCGTGCCCTGGTCTCGGTCGAGCATCCCGAGGTGACCTTCACCCGCGACTACGATCCCAGCCTGCCCGACCTGATGGGCGACGAATCCCAGCTGATCCAGGCCATCCTCAACGTGGCGCGCAACGCCGTGCAGGCGATGACAGAGGCCGGGATCGAGGCGCCCACCCTGGTGCTCAAGACCCGGGCGCGGCGCCAGTTCACGCTGGGCGCCGAGCGCCACCGCCTGGTCTGCCAGGTGAGCCTGATCGACAACGGCCCCGGCATCCCCGAGGAGCTCAAGGAGACGCTGTTCTACCCCATGGTGTCCGGCCGCGCCGAGGGCAGCGGCCTGGGGCTGTCGATCGCCCAGTCGGTCCTGCATCGCCATCAGGGGCTGATCGAGTGCGACTCCCGCCCGGGCCAGACCGAATTCCGACTGCTGATACCGCTGGAGACATCCCATGACTGAAGCCGCCCGCGTCATGATCGTCGATGACGATCGCGCCATCCGCTGGGTGCTGGAGCGCGCTCTGGCCCAGCCCGACCTCGAGGTCGAGAGCGTCGAGCGTGCCGACCGGATCCTCGAGCGGCTGCTCGAGGATCCGCCCGACGTGCTGGTCACCGACATCCGCATGCCGGGCCTGGACGGCCTGGACCTGATGGCGAAGGTGCGCGAGGCGCATCCGGAGCTGCCGGTGATCGTGATGACCGCGCATTCCGACCTCGACAGCGCGGTGGCCTCCTACCAGGGCGGCGCCTTCGAGTACCTGCCGAAGCCGTTCGACGTCGACGAGGCCCTGGCGCTGGTGCGCCGCGCCGTGGCCCACGCCCGCGAACGCCAGCGCCCGGTCAGTGCCCCCGAGGGGCTGGACACCGAGATCATCGGCGAGGCACCGGCCATGCAGGAGGTGTTCCGCGCCATTGGCCGGCTGTCGCAGTCGCACATCACGGTGCTGATCAACGGCGAGTCCGGCACCGGCAAGGAGCGCGTCGCCCAGGCACTGCATCAGCACAGCCCGCGGGCCGGCAGGCCGTTCATCGCCCTCAACATGGCGGCGATTCCCCGCGACCTGATCGAGTCCGAGCTGTTCGGCCACGAGAAGGGTGCCTTCACCGGCGCCACCGCCCAGCGCCAGGGCCGCTTCGAGCAGGCCGACGGCGGCACCCTGTTCCTCGACGAGATCGGCGACATGCCCGCCGAGACCCAGACCCGGCTGCTGCGCGTGCTGGCCGACGGCGAGTTCTACCGCGTCGGCGGCCACACCTCGGTGAAGGTCGATGTGCGCATCATCGCCGCCACCCACCAGAACCTGGAGGGGCTGGTCGATGACGGCCGCTTCCGCGAGGACCTGTTCCACCGCCTCAACGTCATCCGCATTCACCTGCCCAAGCTCGCCGACCGCCGCGAGGACATCCCGCGCCTGGCGCGCCACTTCCTGGCCGAGGCCGCCAAGGAGCTCGCCACCGACGTCAAGGTGCTGACGCCGGAGGCCGAGGCTCACCTGACGCGGCTGGCCTGGCCGGGCAACGTCCGCCAGCTGGAGAACACCTGCCGCTGGCTGACGGTGATGGCCTCGGGCCGCGAGGTGCTGGTCGAGGACCTGCCGCCGGAGCTGCGCGAGGCCGACGAGGGCGGCGCCGCCGGCGACTGGCGCCTGGCCTTCCGCGACTGGGCCGACCGCGCGCTCGCCGCCGGCCACACCCACCTGCTGGAAGAAGCCGTGCCGGACTTCGAGAAGATTTTGATCGAGACCGCGCTCAAGCACACCGGCGGACGCAAGGGCGAGGCCGCCGAGCTGCTCGGCTGGGGTCGCAACACCCTCACCCGCAAGCTCAAGACCCTGCTGCCGGAGATGGCGGAGGACTGATGCTGTGAGCGGTGAGGAGGAAGGGGTGAGGCGTCTGTCTCGCTCCTCACCTCTCACCCCTCACCCCTAGCTCCTTACCCCTTATCCCCGGACCAGTAGCCGTCGGCGATCTCCCGCGTCAGGCGGATCTTGTCCCACTGGGCCTGCTCGGCCAGGTCGTTGCCTTCCTCGGTCGAGGCGAAGCCGCACTGCGGGCTCAGGCAGATCTGTTCCTTGGCGACGAAGTGCGTGGCCTCGTCGAGGCGGGCGCGCACGGCGTCGGCGTCTTCCAGTTTGCCCACCTTGGTGGTGATCAGTCCCAGCACCGCCTGCTGGTGCCCTTCCGGGATGAAGCGCAGCGGGTCGAAGCTGCCGGCGCGGTCGCTGTCGTACTCCAGGAACCAGGCGTCGACGTTCACCTTGCCGAACAACGTCTCGGCCACCGGCTCGTAGCCGCCCTCGCTGATCCAGGTCGAGCGGAAGTTGCCGCGGCAGACGTGCAGCGCGGTGTAGAGGTCGTCGGGCCGGTCGGCCAGGGCGTGGTTGAGCATCTCGGCGTAGATCGCCTGCAGCCGGTCGGGGTCGTCGCCGCGCTCTCGGGCGGCCTGGCGCTCCTTCTCCGAGCACAGATAGGCCCAGACGGTGTCGTCGAGCTGCAGGTAGCGGCAGCCGGCGTCGTAGAAGGCGCGCACCGCGTCGCGGTAGGCGTCGGCGGTGTCGGCGAAGAAGGCGTCCAGCGAGGGGTAGACGCCGCTGTCGATCTTGCGGCGGCCGCCGCGGAAGTGCAGCACGCTGGGGCTCGGGATCGTCATCTTGGGCATCACGCCGGCGACGCCGGCCAGATAGCGGAAGTCGTCCAGCATCGGATGCGCCGGATCGAAGCGGACCCGGTCGTCGACGCGAATCTGCCTGGCGCCGGTCTGCATGCCCTGGAACTGGATGCCCTGATCGCCGTGGAAACCGGTCACGCCGCCGAGGCGCTCGAGGAAGTCGAAGTGCCACCAGGCGCGGCGGAACTCGCCATCGGTGACGACCTCCAGGCCGGCGGCCTGCTGCTGCTCGACCACGCGACGGATCTCCCGCTCCTCCACCGCCTTCAGGGCGGGGGCGTCGATCTCGCCCTGCTGGAAGCGGGCGCGGGCCTCCTTCAGCGGCTGCGGACGCAGGAAGCTGCCGACGATATCGGCGCGGAAGGGCGGGCGTTGGGCGGGCATGAGGGGCTCCTTGTGCGGTGAAAATTCCTGGCACGCTCATGGTGCGGCTTCTCTCCGATGCAGGCCAGTGAGGGTCTCTCAAGCCCACTTGCAGCGCGTTCAGGCACGCCGGAACGCCTCCGCAAACGACGAGGGGCGCCCCGTGATGGGGCGCCCCTCTTTTTCAGTCGGCTTGAAGAAAGCCGCTGTCGCTCAGCCGCGTTCGAGCGGTTGGGTGCGCTTCTCGAGCCAGGCCAGGGCCTCGCCCTCGAGCTTCGGTGCGAGCCGGCTGCGGACCTCGGCGTGATAGGCGTCGAGCCAGTCGGCCTCGGCGGGGTCGAGCAGGGCGACGTCGATCGGCCGGGCGTCGATGGGGCACAGGGTCAGCGTCTCGAAGCGCAGGAAGTCGCCGAACTCGCTCGCCTCGGCGGGACGGTTGGCGGCCAGGTTCTCGATGCGGATCCCCCACCGGCCCGGGCGATAAACGCCGGGCTCGATGGAGGTGATCATTCCCGGTTGCATGGCGGTGTGGGGCGCCACCGGCGCGTACCAGGCGATCACCTGCGGACCCTCGTGGACGTTGAGGAAGTAGCCCACGCCGTGGCCGGTGCCGTGGCCGTAGTCGCGGCCGCTGACCCACAGCGGGGCGCGGGCGATGGCGTCGAGCTGCGGCGAGGGAATACCGCGCGGGAAGTGCGCCCGGGACAGGGCGATGGTGCCCTTGAGCACCCGGGTGTAGTCCTCGCGGTGGGCGTCCGTGATGGTGCCCACCGGCACCACCCGGGTGATGTCGGTGGTGCCACCGTGGTACTGGCCGCCGGAGTCGATCAGCAGCAGGCCGTCGCCCTCGATGGTGGCGTGGGCCTCCGGCGTGGCGTGGTAGTGCGGCAGGGCGCCGTTGGCGTTGTAGGCGGCGATGGTGCCGAAGCTGCGGCTGACGAAGCCGGGGCGACGGGCGCGGGCGGCGGTGAGCTTCTCGTCCACGGTCAGCTCGGTGACCGTCTCGCCGCGCTCCAGCGCGGCCTCGAGCCAGGCGAAGAACTCGCACAGCGCCGCGCCGTCTTCCTCCATGGCCTCGCGCACGTGGGCCAGGTCGGCGTCGCTCTTGCGGCCCTTGGCCAGGGTGCTGGGCTGGTAGGCCTCGGCCAGCGCCACGCCCTCGGGCAGCGCCTCGCGGGTGCCCAGGGTCAGCTTGGCCGGGTCGATCAGCACCGTGGACGCGGCCGGCAGCTCGCCGAGACGTCGATGCCAGTCGGCGTAGTCGGCCACGGCGATGCCGTCGTCGGCCAGCGCCGCCGTGAGCTCGTCGTCGAGCTTGCCCGGGGCGACGAACAGCGTGGCGCTGTCGCGGCCCACCAGCAGATGGGAAAGGAACACCGGGTTGAACTCGACGTCGGCGCCGCGCAGCTGGGTCAGCCAGGCGATGTCGTCCAGCGTCGAGATCGGGTGCCAGTCGGCGCCGTGCTCGGCCATGGCCTCGCGCACCCGGGCCAGGCGTTGGCCGCGGGTCTCGTCGAGGTAAGCCGCCGGGTGGGCGTAGAGCGGCGCCCCGGGCAGCGTCGGGCGCTCGGGCCAGATGGCGTCGAGCAGGTCGACATCGCCGCGCAGGCGAACGCCCGCCGGGGCCAGATGCGCCTCGAGCCGGCGGGCATGGGCCAGCGCCACCACGTCGGCGTCGAAGCCGAGGGTGGCACCCTCGTCGAGCCGCTCGGCCAGCCAGCGCATCGGCGCGTCGGCCTGGCCGGGCTGGAGCTTCATCAGGTCGATGCCGCTGCCGGCCAGCTGCTCCTCGGCCTGCACCCAGTAGCGGCTGTCGACCCACACGCCGGCGGCGTGCTGGGTCACCACCAGGGTACCCACCGAGCCGTCGAAGCCGGACAGCCAGGCGCGACCGGCCCAGTGTTCCGGCAGGTACTCGGAGTTGTGCGGGTCGGAGGAGGGCAGCCACCAGGCGTCGATGGCGTGCTCGCGCATGACCTTGCGCAGGGCGTCGAGGCGTTGGCGTGCGGTGGCGGCACTGGAAGAGGTCATGCTCAGGCTCCTGTCTGATAGCTGGCGTCGGCGCCCGCGCGCTGGGCGGCCGTCGGGTCGATGAGGCGATGGTGTCCGAGCATGCGCTTGAACACCGGTACGAGCAACAGCAGCACCGCGGCGAAGATCACCAGCGCGATGGCCGAACGGCCGAACAGCTCGGGCAGCTGCTGGACCTCCTCGGGATTGACGTGACCACCGATCAGGCCGGCCACCAGGTTGCCGAGCGCCGAGCCGGTGAACCACAGGCCCATCAGCTGGCCCTGGGTGCGACGCGGCGACAGGCCTGACATGGTGGAGAGGCCCACCGGGCTCAGGCACAGCTCGCCCAGCGTCAGCAGCAGCATGCTGGCGATGATCCACAGCGGCGAGACCAGCCCCGGGCCGCTCAGCACGCGCTGGGCGGCCAGCACCATCAGGCCGAAGCCGGCGGCGGCCAGCAGCAGGCCGAGCACGAACTTCATCGGGCTGCCCGGCTCCAGGCGGCGGCGCCCCAGCGCCGGCCACAGCCAGCCGAACAGCGGGCCGAGCAGCACGATGAAGATGGGATTGAGCGACTGGAACCAGACGGTGGGAATCTCCCAGCCGAACAGCCCGCGGTCGGTGTAGGTGTCGGCGAACAGGTTGTAGGAGGTGGGCTGCTGCTCGAAGGCGGCCCAGAAGAAGGCCGCGGCCACGATCAGCACGAAGCACACGGTGACCCGGGCGCGTTCGTCTCCATTCAGGCCGTTGAACAGCATCAGGTAGGCGTAGAAGCCGATCGCCACCACGATCAGCACCGAGGTCATGACCTCGGCCAGGGCGCGGGCGTCGATGTGGATGACGCCGGTGGCGCTCAGCACCACCAGCCCGGCGATCAGCGCCATGAAACCGGCGACCCAGCGTCCGACGTGGCGGCGTTGCCGTGCGGGGCCATCCCAGCTGGCTTCGCGGCCGCGCTCGCGGTCGGCGCGCTGCATGGCGGGCACCGCCCACAGGCGGAAGATCAGCAGCGCGATCAGCATGCCCAGGCCGCCGATGCCGAAGCCCCAGTGCCAGCCCCAGTGTTCCAGCATCACGCCGCTGAACAGCGGCGCCAGCAGCGCACCGATGTTGATGCCCATGTAGAAGATGGCGAAGCCGCCGTCGCGGCGCACGTCGCCGTCGTCATAGAGGCCGCCGACCATCACCGAGATGCAGGTCTTGAACAGCCCCGAGCCGAGCACGATCAGGATCAGGCCGACGAAGAAGGCCGGTGCCCCGAGCAGCGCCGACAGCGCGATCGCCAGGTGGCCCAGGGCGATCAGCACCGAGCCGTACCACACCGCCCGGCGCTGGCCGAGCCAGTTGTCGGCCAGCCAGCCGCCGGGCAGGGCGGCCAGATAGATGGCACCGGCGTAGAGGCCGACGATGGCCGAGGCGGTCTTCTCGTCGAAGCCCAGGCCGCCGTCGAGCAGGCTGGCGGCCATGAACAGCACCAGCAGCGGACGGATGCCGTAGTAGGAGAAGCGTTCCCACATCTCGGTGAAGAACAGCGGCCCCAGCGGGCGCGGATGGCCGAAGAAGCCGCGATCCCGTCGGGAGGCCGCGGCGTCGGAAGTGGAGGTCATGAAACGTCTGCCTTGTCGCTGATTTATGCATTGTCGACCGCGCCCAGGGGGAGTCCACGACGCCATGTTCAGGCATTTACTGCTGATAATCGGGTGTCGTGGATAATCTTTTTTCTGTGTGGCGCGATTTAGGCGGTCGATTCTATGGTGTTTTGTTAGGCAACGAAATACGACGGAAGCGGTATGGCGCGCGAACGCGGCGGTCGTGAAGCCGGCGTGTTATCGACTTTTATCAACAAAAGGCTAATGTGAGCGCTTTCCGGCGCTGCCTATAGTGAGTCGATGCGCGTTTCGCGCGCCGTCTTTCGGAAAGGAGTCCGTCGTCATGTCCGTCGCCGATCGCCTCGAGTGCCAGCCTTCACGCGTCCAGGTCACCGAGGTGGGGCCGCGGGACGGCCTGCAGAACGAGCCCGTCATCCTGTCCACGGCCCAGAAGCTCGAGCTGATTCATGCGCTGGTGGCGGCGGGCGTCAATGCCTTCGAGATCACGTCGTTCGTCAGCCCCCGGGCGGTGCCGGCGCTGGCCGATGCCGGCGAGCTGGTCGCCGCACTGCGCGGGCTCGACGGCGTGCATCTGTCTGCCCTGGTGCCCAACCGCCGGGGCGCCGAGCGCGCGCTGGAGGCTGGCGTCGATGCCGTGGTGATGTTCGTCTCCGCCTCGGAGACCCATAACGCCAAGAACGTGAACCGCTCGGTGGCGGCCTCCCTCGAGGGCTTCGAGGAGGTCGCGCGGCTGCTCGAAGGCAGCGGCGTCGAGCTGCGCGGAGCGATCGCCACCAGCTTCGGCTGCCCCTTCGAAGGTGACATCGAGGTCGGCGCGGTGGGGCGGATCGCCCGCCACTTCGCCGACATCGGCGTGCGCCACGTCTCGCTCGGCGACACCACCGGCATGGCCACGCCGCCGCTGGTCAGCGAGCGCATCCGGCATCTGCGCGAGGCCGCGCCGTCGATCGTCCCCACCCTGCACTTCCACAACACCCGCGGCATCGGCCTGGCCAACGTCATGCAGGGGCTCGCCCTCGGCGTGGACCGCTACGAGAGCTCCATCGGCGGCCTCGGGGGCTGCCCCTTCGCGCCCGGCGCCTCGGGCAACATCGCCAGCGAGGATCTGGTCTACCTGCTCGACGAGATGGGCATCGACACCGGCATCGATCTCACCGGCATGATCGAAGCCGCCCGGGTCGCCACGCGGCTGATGGGCCGTGACCTGCCGGGGCAGGTGTCCAAGGCCGGGGCGCACTTGACGCTCGGCGACTGTTCCGCCGTTCCCACCGCACGAGGATGAGCATGCTCGACTCCGCCACGTCTTCTTCGGGTTCCCTGCAGGGCATCCGCGTCATCGACCTGACCCGGGTGATCTCCGGGCCCTTCTGCACTCAGATGCTGGGCGACCACGGCGCCGAGGTGATCAAGGTCGAGCCGCCCGGGCGCGGCGACATCGTGCGCTCCCAGGGCAACATGGTGAACGGCTTCAGCTGGTACTTCGCCCAGTTCAACCGCAACAAGCGCTCCCTGACCCTCGACCTGCGCCAGGAGGAGGGCAAGGCCGTGCTGAGCCGGCTGCTGGAAGACGCCGACGTGCTGGTCGAGAACTTCCGCCCCGGCGTCATGGCCAGGATGGGCTTCAGCGACGAGGTGCTGCGCGAGCGTTTCCCGCACCTGGTGGTGGGGCGCATCAACGGCTTCGGCTCCAGCGGCCCGTATCGCGACCGGCCGGCCTACGACTTCATCGCCCAGGCGATGAGCGGCTTCATGGGCGTGAACGGCCACGAGAGCGGCGAGCCCATGCGGGCCGCGCCGCCGATCAGCGACATGGTCGCCAGCCAGAACCTGGCCTTCGGCATCAGCGCCGCGCTGGTGCGTCGCGAGCGCACCGGCCAGGGCGACATCGTCGAGACCGCGCTGACCAACGGTCTGATCAGCATGATGGGCTATCTGGCGGCGGAGTACTTCGCCACCGGCGAGGTGCCGAAACGCACCGGCAACGATCACCCCATGCTCTATCCCTACGGCCTGTTCCAGGCCAGCGACGGCGAGGTCGCCATCGCGCCGAGCAACGACAACATGGTCCAGCGCTTCCTCGGCGCCCTGGACAGGCTGGAACTGCTGGACGACGAGCGCTTCAGCGACAACCGCCGGCGCATGAACAACCGCGAGGCGCTGCGCGAGATCCTCAATCGCGAGATCGCGCAGCGCAGCGTGGCCGAGTGGATCGACCACTTCAACGAGGCCGGCGTGCCCTGCGGCCGCGTCCACGACCTGCACGAGACGTTCGAGGACCCGCAGGTGCGCGAGCAGCAGATGGCGCTGGAGCTCGATCAGGGCGTGCATGGCAGGGTGCCGACCACCGGCTTCCCGGTGAAGATGTCCGAGGCCCCGGCGGCCATCCACCATCCGGTGCCCGAACTCGGCGAGCATACCGAGGAGATCCTCGCCGCGCTGGGCCTGGCAGACGCCGAGCGCGGCGCGCTGCGCGACAAGGGCGTCATCTGAAGCGCCCCTCCGTGGGGCATGGCACGACTGCGACGCGACAGCAGCATCACAACAACAAGGACTAGGAGCGACGACATGCCGATCAGCACTTTCGTGACACCCCGCCGTCTGATGGCGTCGAGCCTGCTGGGACTGGGCCTGGCCGCCGGCCTGCCCGCGCAGGCGCTGCCCATCGACGAATGCATCGCCCCCGCCGATCCCGGCGGCGGCTGGGACTTCACCTGCCGTTCGGTGGGCAAGCTGCTGCATGAGCTGGATCTGGTCGACGGTAACGTCCAGGTGACCAACATGCCGGGCGGCGTGGGCGCGGTGGCGTTCTCCAACGTGGCCGGCAAGCGCGCCGACGACAGCAACCTGATCGTGGCCACCAGCACCGTGGGCATGACCCAGATCGCCCAGGGCCGCTACCCGGGCGACGCCGACACCATGCGCTGGCTGGGGATGCTCGGCACCGACGTGGGCGTGATCCTGGTCGACGACGACAGTCCCTACCAGACCCTCGACCAGCTGCTCGAGGCGATCGTCGCGGCCCCCACCTCGGTGGTGATGTCCGGCTCCAGCGGCGCCGGCGGCTGGGACCATATCCGCGCGCTGATGCTGGCCAAGGCCGCGGGGCTGCCGGGAGATCGCATCGGCGCGCTGCGCTGGGTGCAGTTCGACGGCGGCGGCCCGGCCGTGACCCAGATGATGGGCGGCCACGTGGATGCGGTGTCCACCGACCTGGGCGAGATTGCCGGCTTCATCGAGTCCGGCGACGTGCGCGTGCTGGCGGTGCTCTCCGACGAGCCGCTGCCCGAGCCCTTCGCCGAGCTGCCGACGGCCGTCTCCCAGGGCTATGACGTGACCGGCTACAACTGGCGCGGCTTCTATACCGGCGGCGAGGTGTCGGACGAGGACTACGCGTCGATGGTCGACACCCTGCATACCCTCTACGAAAGCGACGAGTGGAAGGAGGTCGCGGCGCAGAACGGTCTGGTGCCGCTGTGGCGCGGCGGCGACGCGTTCAGCGACTTCGTGCGCGAGTCGATCGACAACGTCGAGGCCATTTCCCGCGAGATCGGGGTCATCCAGTGAGCGAAGCGTCGCCGATCCACCATGCCGCCCTGGGCGATCGCATCGCCGGGGCGGTGCTGGCGCTGCTGGCGCTGGGGGCATGGTGGCATTCCCATACCTTCGTCACCGGCTTCATGCAGCCGGTGGGGCCGGGGGTCTTTCCCCGGCTGGTCAGCGTGCCGCTGGGCGTGCTGTCGCTGTACCTGATCGCACGCCCCGGCATCAATCAGCGCTGGCCGGAGAAGGCGGCGCTGGTGCGCCAGCTTGGCATGCTACTGCTGCTGGGCTGCTATGCCGTCGTGCTCGAGCCGCTGGGCTTCGTGCCCGCGACGCTGGTGGCCACGGTGCTGCTGATGCGCCTGTTCGGCGCCCGATGGCGTCAGGCCCTGCCATACGGCGCGCTGCTCGGGCTGTCGCTGTACCTGCTGTTCGAATTCGCCCTGGGCATTCCGCTGCCCGACACGCCCGGCTGGAGTGGGTAGCGATACGTCATGGATATTCTCGATTTCCTCGTGCACGGGTTCGCGGTGGCGCTGCAGCCCGAGCATCTGCTGCTGGCGCTGATCGGCTGCACCGTCGGCACCCTGGTCGGGGCCCTGCCTGGCCTCGGCCCGGTCAACGGCGTGGCGCTGATGATCCCGCTGGCGTTCAACTTCGGGCTGGCGCCCACCGCGGCGCTGATCCTGCTGGTCAGCGTCTATTACGGCTGCATGTACGGCGGCCGCATCAGCTCCATCGTGCTCAATATTCCCGGCGACGAGCCGGCGATGATGACCACCCTCGACGGCTATCCGATGGCGCGCGCCGGCCGCGGCGGCGAGGCGCTGGGGCTGTCCGCGGTGGCCTCCTTCGCCGGGGCGACCATCGCCACCATCGGCCTGACGCTGTTCGCGCCGCTGCTGGTGAAGGTGGCGATCCGCTTCGGGCCGGCCGAGTACTTCGCGCTGTTCATGCTGGCCTTCGCCACCATCGGTGGGGTGACGTCCGGCAGCTTCACCAAGAGCTTCATCGCCGCCTGCCTGGGGCTGTTGCTGGGCACGGTGGGCATCGACCCGGTCAGCAGCGTGGCGCGCTACACCTTCGGCTGGTACGAGCTCTACGACGGCATCGACTATCTGGTGGCGCTGATCGGGCTGTTCGCCATTTCCGAGTGCCTGCTGTTCCTCGAGCGCGATCAGCGCCAGGACGCCGCGCCCGTGCGACTCGGCTCGGCCGCGCCGGGCATGCGGCGCTCGCTGGACTGCGCGTCGTCCATCGGTCGCGGCTCGTTGATCGGCTTCATCGCCGGGGTGCTGCCGGGTGCCGGCGCCTCGCTCGGCAGCTTCTTGTCCTATTCGCTGGAGAAGCGCCGCTGGGGCGCCGAGGGTGACTTCGGCCGCGGCGATCCCCGCGGCGTGGCGGCCCCGGAGGCGGGCAACAACGCCGCCGCCGGCGGGGCGCTGATCCCGATGCTGTCGCTGGGCATTCCGGGCAGCGGCACCACTGCGATCCTGCTGGCGCTGCTGCTGTCGATGAACATCACGCCCGGGCCGCTGCTGTTCGAGCAACAGCCGGACATGGTCTGGGGGCTGGTGGCGGCGCTGTTCATCGGCAACGTGATGCTGCTGGTGCTCAACATCCCGCTGGTGGGGCTGTTCGCCAAGGTACTGCAGGCGCCGTCCTGGTTCCTGATGCCGATGGTGGTGCTGGTGGCCTTCGTCGGCATCTACTCGCTCAACAACAGCCCCTTCGATCTCTACATGATGCTGGCCTTCGGCGTACTCGGCTACGTGCTGCGCAAGCTCGAGATCCCCACCGTGCCGGTGGTGCTCGGGCTGCTGCTGGGCGGGCAGATGGAGTTCAATCTGCGGCGGGCGCTATCGATCACCGGTGGCGACTGGAGCATCCTGTGGAGCAGCGGGATCTCGATCGGCATCTATGCCTTCGCCGCGACCCTGCTGTGCGCCGGGCTGATCTACGCGCTGCTGGTCAAGCGCCGGCTGGGCTGACGGAAAACGCCAAGCCGCGTCGGCGGCTTGGGCGTCTCGCCTCCGGGTGCCAGAATGGGGGCCTCAAGGAGGAACGCCCATGACGCAGATGACCTGGGAGCGGCTGCTCGATCCGGCCCGACTCCACGACCGGCGCGGCACGTCCCGCGACGAGATCGGCCGCAGCCCCTTCCACAAGGACCACGACCGCATCGTCTTCGCCGGCTCCTTCCGCCGCCTGGGGCGCAAGACCCAGGTGCACCCGCTGACCGACAACGATCATATCCACACCCGGTTGACCCACTCGCTGGAGGTCGGCTGCGTCGGCCGCTCGCTGGGCATGAGCGTCGGCGAGGGGCTGCGTCACCGGCTGCCCGAGGACATCACCCCGGCCGATCTCGGCGTGATCGTCCAGGCCGCCTGCCTGGGCCATGACATCGGCAATCCGCCCTTCGGCCACGCCGGCGAGTACGCCATCCGCGACTGGTTCAAGCGCGCCGAGAGCGACGGCAGCGGCCTGCTGGAGGGGCTGTCCGACGCCGAACGCGCGGACCTGCTGACCTACGAGGGCAATGCCCAGGGCTTCCGCATCGTCACCCAGATCGAATACAACCAGTTCCGCGGCGGCATGCGCCTGACCGCGGCGACGCTGGGCACCCTGCTCAAGTACCCCTGGACCGTCGAGCACGGCGGAGCCGCCGGCAAGTTCGGCTGCTACCAGAGCGAGGCGCATCTGCTGGATGAGGTGGCCGAGCGGCTGGGGTTGCTGCCCCAGGGCGAGAATCGCTGGAGCCGGCATCCGCTGGCCTGGCTGGTCGAGGCCGCCGACGATATCTGCTACGCGCTGCTCGACCTGGAGGACGGCCTGGAGATGGGCATCCTCGGCTTCGACGAGGTGGCCGGCATCCTGACCCAGATCGCCGGCGGTGAGCCCGGCGACTTCGCGGCCATGCGCGAGCAGGGCGTCTCCCAGCGGCGGCGGATCGCCGCGCTGCGCGGCGCGGCCATGGAGCGCGCAGTGACCGAGGTGGCCGGGGCGTTCGTCCAGCACGAGGGCGAGCTGCTCGGCGGCCGGCTGCGCCACGACCTGCTGGAGATGTGTCACCCGGACCTGGACTGGGGCGTGAAGACGGCCAAGCAGCTGGCCCGGGAGCGCATCTTCCGCAACGAGCGCAAGGCCAAGCTGGAGATCGGCGCGTATACGACCCTGGGGATTCTGCTGGAGGCCTTCATCGGCGCCGCCCACGAGCTGCACCACACCGGCTCATCGACCTTCAAGCACCAGCGGGTGCTGGCGCTGATCGGCGAGAACACCCCGCGCCCCTCCTGGTCGCTCTACGACAGCTACCGGCGCATGCTCGACTTCATCGGCGGCATGACCGACCACTACGCGGTGGATCTGGCTCAGGAGATGGGCGGGCGGCTCAGGGGCGACTGAGCGGCGCCTGCTCGTCGCCGACTAGGCGGTGAGCTGCAGCGGCGGCTCCCCGTCAGGATCGCGATCGTCGTCGTCCAGGCCGATGACGCGGCGGATGGCGTCGCCGATGCGCCGGCTGCTGTCGGCGATGCCCTGGTTGCCGAACAGGCGGTTGAACTCGAACACGTAGGGATGCCCGTCGACCATGGCGATGTCGAAGCCGGCGTGGTCGATGTCGAGCTCGCGGGCCAGGCGACGGGCCAGAGCGATGGCCGCCTCGGGAATCGCCGCGTGGTCGATGCGCCCGCCCTGGCTGACGTTGGCGCGATAGCCGTCCAGCGGCGTGACCCGCCAGTAGGCGGCGATCACCTCGCCGCCGACCAGCACGATGCGCAGGTCGCGGTCGATGGGCAGCCGCGCCTGGGCATACAGCACCGGCTCCTCGGCGACGTGGTCGTGCAGCGCCTGGCGCGATTCGATCAGCCGCACGCCCTCGCCCATGGCGCTCTTGATGCGCTTGGCGATGAAGGGATAGCCGAAGCGCGCCTCGACCCGATCCAGGGCGGCGCGGGAGGTGCCGCGGATCTCGGTAGGCGGCACGTGCTCGGGGCACAGCGCCAGGAAGGCGCGGGTCTGCTGGACCTTGTCGTGGCCCAGATGGTAGCTGGCGAGGCTCGGAAAGATGCGCGCGCCGAGGCCGTAGACCAGGGCGTTGACCTGCCAGTACTCGGGAAACAGCAGCCAGTCCGCCTGGCGAATCTCCTCCAGGTGATCGTACATGCGTTCCGGCTTGATATAGCGCACGCCGGGAATGCCCAGGGTGCGAAAAACGTCGAACGTGATGAGTTTCATGGCGATGAAAAAGGCATCTCCTGCGAAGGCGGCGAATTATTATCCGCCTTCGCGATCCTGGCAAGCATTATCGGCGCCGGGACGCTTGAGCCTTGGGTTGCCCCGGGGTTTATGCTGATACGCTCGAAGCCACGGAGTGGAAGGAGGCACGATGATCGTCGAACTGATCTCGTCCTGGGCCGGGATGGTCTGGGAAATCTTCTGGGGGCTGGCGCTGGGCTTCCTGCTCTCGGGGCTGATTCGCGCCTGGGTGCCGGCCTCGCTGGTCGGCGACAAGCTGGGGCGGGTGACTCCCGCCTCGCTGTCGCTGGCCACCGGCGTCGGGGCACTGTCGTCGAGCTGCTCCTACGCCGCGGCGAGCATGGCGCGCACCCTGATCATGAAGGGCGCGGCCTGGGCCAACGCCATGGCCTTCATGGTCGCCAGCACCAACCTGGTGTTCGAGATCCTGATCGTGCTGTTCTCGCTGATGGGCCTGGCCTTCGTGCTCGGCGAGCTGATCGGCGGGCTGATCTTCATCCTGGTGATGGCGGGTCTGGTCAGGCTGCTGGTGCCGCAGGCGGTGATCGATGCCGCGCGGGAAAACGCCGGTCGCGAGAGCGGCGGCGGCCATGAGCATCACGATCATGGCGACCACGACCACGACCACGACCACGACCACGACCACGACCACGACCACGACCACGACCACGACCACGACGGTCAGGCCGAGAGCGGCACCCGCCGCAAACTGCGTACCGCGGCCTCGCACTTCCATATGGACGTGACCATGGTCGGCAAGGACATCCTGATCGGCGTGACCGTGGCGGCGGTGCTCTCGGTGCTGGTGCCGCAGTCGGCCTGGCAGGCGCTGTTCCTCAACGAGGGCAGCGACCCGGGCTTCGGCGTGCTGCTGTGGAACGCCGTGGCGGGCAGCCTCATCGCCGTGCTGGCCTTCGTCTGCTCGGTGGGCAACATCGTGCTCGCCGCGGTGTTGTGGAAGGGCGGCATCTCGTTCGGCGGGGTGATCGCCTTCATCCTCTCCGACCTGATCACCCTGCCGATGCTGTCGGTCTATCGCCGCTACTACGGCTGGAAGGCGGCCGGCTGGATGGCGCTGGTGTTCTTCCTCGGCGCCATCGTCACCGCGCTGTGCCTGGACGTCGGCTTCGCCGCCCTGGGCTGGCTGCCCGAGGGGCCGCGCGACGTCAGCCTGGGCCGCGATGTGTTCGGCTGGAACTACATCACCCTGCTCAACGTGATCGCCATTCCGCTGGCGGTGGGCGCCTTCCTGTGGGGCCGTCGCCAGGGCGGCGGGCACTGCCATTGAGTCGCCTGACATGGGCGCGACGAGCGCGCCGCCGGCTGGGGCCGGCGGCGCTGCTATGGGGCCTGCTCGTCTTCGGCGCCGGCATTGCCACCACCCCGGCCGTCGCCGACGACACGGCGCTGGCGGTGCCCGGCGTCGATCACTACACCCTGGCGCTGACCTGGCACCCCGGCTTCTGCGCCAGCCGTTCGCGGCCGCCGCGGGAGTGCCGCGAGGCGCGGCTGCGACGCGGGGCCGACGACGGCTTCGTGCTGCACGGGCTCTGGGCCTCGCTGCCGGATGAGCTCCGCGAGCGCGGCGTGACGCGCCGCGACTGGTGGCGGAAAGGCTGCTTCCTCGAGACGCCGCGGCCGGACGGCGGCTTCTGCCGCGCCCATGCGCCGCTGGCATTGCCCGAGGCCTTGGGCGAGCGGTTGGACCGGGCCATGCCGGGGCGCGCGAGCTGCCTGGATCGCTACCAGTACGCCAAGCACGCGGCCTGCCTGGCGCTGCCCGCCGAGGCGCTGTTTTCCAACTCGCTCGAACTGCTCGAGGCGGTCAACGACAGCGCCTTCGGCGACTTCGTGGCGCTGCATCGCGGCGGCGTGGTGGGGCGCAACGCCCTGATCGGGGCCTTCGAGGCGGCCTTCGGCGAGGACACCGGGCGGGCGCTGCGGCTGGAGTGCCGCGGGCGCGGCAACCGGCTGCTGACCGAGGTGCGTATCGGCATCGACGCCGAGGCCCTGGAACGTTTTCCGGCCGCCGATAGCCTGGTGCGACTCGGCCGCGGGCGCTGTGCGACGCGAGTTCGGATCGCCGACTTCGACGGTTAGCCGGAGTGCGTCGCTCGGCGCTCAGTGCGGGGCGCGGCGATGGATCGCGGCGATCACGGCCTCGTGGGTGGCGTCGTCGAGTGCGTCCAGATGGTGCTCGAGCAGGCGGTCGGCCAGGGCGTCGCCGCTGACCACCAGCAGGTCGTCGGCGGCCTCGGCGTTCTCGATTCGCCAGCCCGGCAGGGCCAGCACGCCCTGCACCGGCATCGGCCGGCCCAGCTCGCCCTCCAGCCATTCCGCCAGCCAGCGCGCCGCGCGGCGGGTGTCGCGCAGCGGACGCCGCTCGATCCAGCCGGGGAAGCGCAGCCGCCCATGCTCGACCGTGACGCGGTTGTCTTCCTCGCCGGAAGGGCGCACCGCCGGGCTACGCGCCCAGGTCTCGACGGCGAACACGCCCTGGGGCGTGACCGCCACGTGGTCCAGGGTGTCGCCCTCGCCGGGTACGTCGTGGAACACCACGTAGGGGTGCGACTCGGGGCGGATCATCCGCTCGAGCTCCTGGCCCACCGCCAGCTCGCAGGCCAGCCCCAGCTTGAGGCGCCGGATGCGCTGGAAGTCGCGGATCAGGCGGAAGCAGAACACCAGTACCAGCAGCGTGGAGAGCGCGCCGTAGAGGGTCCACTCCAGCCAGTTCTGCTCGTTCGCCAGCAGCATGCGGCCCATGCCGTAGACCATCGGCGCCATGATCACGATCGGGCCCAGCGCGCCGTTGAGGAACAGGCCGGCGAAGGCGCGGTCCAGGCGGTCGCGCAGCGACTGGCCCGGCTCGCGCAGCGGATGGGCGTCGAACGGCGAGCTGACCCGGGCGTCGTGCAGGTTGCGCAGCCCGACCACGATCACCGCGGTCGCCGCCAGGGGAAACAGAAAGATGAGGGGAATCAGGTATTCCAGCCAGGCCATCGGGAGTCCTTGCCCGTCGGGTATCCTGGCCATTGTAGACAACGATGTGCCCCCGCGGCCATGCTCGGTTGGTGCGAGGTGCGAGGTGCGAGGTGCGAGGTGCGAGGTGCGAGGTGCGAGGTGCGAGGTGCGAGGTGCGAGGTGCGAGGTGCGAGGTGCGAGGAATGAGGAGTGAGATCGGCGACATCGAGGCATTGGTGGACTTCGTGGCCCGTACGCCGCGCCTGGCGGTGCTGACCGGGGCCGGCGTCAGCACCGCCAGCGGCATCCCCGATTACCGCGACGACAGCGGCGACTGGAAGCGTTCGCCGCCGATGCAGCACGGCGTGTTCATGGGCAGTTCGGCGGCGCGTCAGCGCTACTGGGCGCGGGCGCTGATCGGCTTTCGCACCCTGCAGGACGCGCGACCCAACGAGGCGCATCGCGCCCTGGCCCGGCTCGAGGCCGAGGGGCGGGTGGCCGGCCTCATCACCCAGAACGTCGACGGTCTGCATCGCCGCGCCGGGTCGCGGCGGGTGATCGAGCTGCACGGACGCGCCGATCTGGTGCGCTGCATGGGCTGCGGGGCGATGCGCATGCGTCACGACCTGCACGCCGAGCTGGCCAGCCGCAATCCCGACTGGCTCGATACCGGCGCCCGGGCGGGCCCTGACGGCGACGCCGATCTGGAGGCGGATTTCACCGACTTCCGGGTGCCGAGTTGCACCCGCTGCGGCGACGGCATCTGGAAGCCCGACGTGGTGTTCTTTGGCGATAGCGTGCCGCGCAGCCGGGTCGACGACGCCTTCGCGCTGCTGGAGGAGGCCGGCGGGCTGCTGGTCGTGGGCTCATCGCTGATGGTCTATTCAGGCTTTCGCTTCGCCAGGGAAGCCGCCCGAGCCGGCAAGCCGCTGGCCTGCCTCAATCTCGGGCGGACCCGCGCCGACGACCTCTACACGCTCAAGGTGGCCGCCGGCGCCGAGGCCGGGCTGACCGCGCTGGTCGAGGGGCTCGAAGGCTTCAACCGCCGGCCAGCTTGACCTTGAACCCTTTCTTTTCCAGTTCGCCCTTGAGCACGTCGCGCTGGTCGCCCTGGATCTCGATCACGCCGTCCTTCAGGGCGCCGCCGGTGCCGCAGCGCTTCTTGAGCTCCTTGGCCAGGGACTTGAGTTCGTCGGCCTTGAGCGGCACGCCCTCGACCAGGGTCACGCCCTTGCCCTTGCGGCCCTTGGTCTCGCGGCGCAGCCGTACGATGCCGTCCAGGCTCGCCAGGCGCGCGTCCTCGGCCAGCTCGGCGCAGCGGCAGTCGTCGACGGGCTGGCGGCACTCGGGGCAGGTGTCGCCGTGTTCGGTGGAGTAGACCAGGCCACGCAGCTGGTCCTGAAGGGATGCCATGGGGCCTCCTGGGCAATGCGGGATGAGCCACGATGATACGAGGCCTGGCGCCGGCGGTCGAACGCAGGGCAAAAGGGGCGGCCCGCATGGGCCGCCCCTTCTTTCACGTCGGCGGTTCGCTTACCGGCGCTAGGCCATATCCGCCATCCACTGGCGGATGCCGTAGGTCCAGGGCGGCAGCCGGTCCGACCGGTCGACGCGGTTGACCAGGGCGCCCAGCGAGGGCGTGGCGATGGTCACCACGTCGCCCAGGTGGTGGGTGAAGCCCTGGCCCTCGCCGTCGCGGTCCTGGATCGGCGAGAACATGGTGCCCAGGAACAGCATGAAGCCGTCCGGATACTGGTGATGCGCGCCGAGGGTCTGGCCCACCAGGTCGAGCGGATCGCGACTGATCTGGCGCATGTCGCTCGAATCGTCCAGCACGAAGTCGTCGTCGGCGCCCTCGATGCGCAGCGACACCGTGGCCTCGCGCACCGTGTCCAGGGTGAAGCCGTCGTCGAACAGGCGGATGAAGGGGCCGATGGCGCAGGACGCGTTGTTGTCCTTGGCCTTGCCCAGCAGCAGGGCGCTGCGCCCCTCGACGTCGCGCAGGTTGACGTCGTTGCCGAGCGTCGCCCCGCGGGCCCGGCCGGCGGCGTCCACCGCCAGCACGATCTCCGGCTCCGGGTTGTTCCACGCGGAGGCCGGATGCAGGCCCACGCCGCGGCCGAAGCCCACCGCCGACAGCGGCTGGGCCTTGGTGAACACCTCGGCGTCCGGCCCGATGCCGACCTCCATGTACTGGGACCAGGCCCCGCGGGCCTGGAGCTCGGCCTTGAGCGCCATGGCCGCCTCGGAGCCGGGCACGATCTTCGACAGGTCGCCGCCGATCACCCGCCTGAGCTCCTCGCGCAGCTCGCTGGCGCGGGCCGGATCGCCGCCGGCCTGCTCCTCGATCACCCGCTCCATCAGGCTGACCGCGAAGGTTACGCCGCAGGCCTTGATCGCCTGCACATCGCAGGGCGCGAGCAGGTAGGGCGCCTCGGGCGTCTCGTCCAGCGAGCGCGCCAGCAGCGCCTCGACCGGGCCGAGGTCCTCGCCCTCGGCCGTGGCCACCAGCGCGGCGGCATCGTCGCGCTCGAGCAGGTCGGCCATGCAGGCGACGCTCGCCGAGATGTCGACCACCCGGCCGTCGCGGACGACGACCAGGGCCGGGCCCGGGTGGGGCGCATCGCGCCAGACCCGGCCGACCAGCAGGGCGCGGTCGGCATCCTCGGGCAGGGCGAAGGTCATGCTATCGGGCATGGGCATCTCCTCAGGCCTCGCGCTGGCCGTCGACCAGGCGGCTGACGCCGGCCGGATTGCCGTCGCGCAGGGCCTCGGGCAGCAGGCCCTGCGGCAGGTTCTGGTAGCACACCGGACGCAGGAAGCGATGGATCGCTGCGCTGCCCACCGAGGTGGTGCGGGAGTCCGAGGTCGCCGGGTACGGGCCGCCATGGACCATGGCGTGGCACACCTCGACGCCGGTCGGCCAGCCGTTGGCCATCACCCGGCCGGCGCGGCGCTCGAGCGTCGGCAGCAGCGCACGGGCGGCGTCCAGGTCGGCGTCGTCCATCTGCAGGGTGGCGGTGAGCTGGCCTTCCAGGGACTCGGCCACGCGCTTGACCTCGTCGAGGTCGGCGCACTCGACCACCAGCGAGGTGGCGCCGAAGACCTCGGCCTGCAGCGCCTCGTCGCCCATGAAGTCCTCGGCGGCGGCCACGAACAGCCCGGTCTGGCAGGCGTTGGGGCCCTCGCCGGCGTTGCCGCGGGCGACCTCGCGGGCCTTGCTGCTGGCGACCAGGCCGTCGACGCCCTGCACGTAGGCGTCATGGATGCCCGGGGTCAGCATGGTCTGGGCCGCGGAAGCCTTCACCGCCTCGGCGGCGGACGCCACGAAGGCGTCGAGCGCCTCGCCCTTCACGGCGATGACCAGGCCGGGATTGGTGCAGAACTGGCCGGCGCCCATGGTCAGCGAGCCGATGAAGGCCTCGCCGAGATCGCGGCCGCGGTTGTTCAGCGCTTCCGGCAGCAGGAACACCGGGTTGATCGAGCTCATCTCGGCGTAGACCGGGATCGGCTCGGGGCGCGACTGGGCGGCCTGCATCAGCGCGGTGCCGCCGCTGCGCGAGCCGGTGAAGCCCACCGCCTTGATGCGCGGGTCGCGCACCAGCGCCTGGCCGAGCTCGCGGCCGGAGCCGTAGAGCAGCGAGAACACGCCCTCGGGCAGCGCGCACTTGGCCACGGCGCGCTGCACTGCGCGGCCGACCAGCTCGGAGGTGCCGGGATGGGCGGCGTGGGCCTTGACCACCACCGGGCAGCCGGCGGCCAGCGCGGAGGCGGTGTCGCCGCCGGCCACGGAGAACGCCAGCGGGAAGTTGGAGGCGCCGAACACGGCCACCGGGCCCAGGGCGATGTGGCGCTGGCGCAGGTCGACGCGCGGCATCGGCTGACGCTCCGGCAGCGCCGGATCGAGGCGCACGTCGAGCCACTCGCCGGCACGCACCACGGAGGCGAACAGGCGCAGCTGGCCGCAGGTGCGGCCGCGCTCGCCCTCGAGGCGGGCGCGGGGCAGGCCGGACTCGGCCATGGCCCGCACGATGAGCTCATCGCCGATGGCCTCGATCTCCTCGGCCACGGTCTCGAGGAAGGCGGCGCGGGCCTCGAGGCCGGTCTCGCGATAGGCGTCGAAGGCGGCCCGGGCCAGCGCGCAGGCCTGTTCCACCTCGGCCTGGCCGCCGGCGGGATAGCCCGGGGACAGGGTCTCGCCGGTGGCGGGATCGACGGCGTGGATCGCCTTGCCGTCGCTGAGCACGGCCTGTTGGCCGATCAGTTGCTTGCCTTCCAGGGGCATAGGGGAGCTCCTCTCGTCGTGATGCTGACTTTGGGATGAAATTGAACTAAGTGGAGGTATGTTCAATCTTTTTACTTACCCTGTAAGCGAGACCTTCGTCTAATGCGGCGCGAGGGCCGTGAGCCCCTGCGGGCTAGGCGGCGGCGTGAATGGTGTTGGCCAGCACCTCGGCGGCGGCACCGCGGGCAGCGGTGAAGGTGCTGTCGTCGATGATGCGCAGCGGGCGCTGCTGGGTCGTGCCGAGCAGGCGGTTCTGGTTGGCCGTGAAGTATTCCAGGGCCGGTTTCAGCAGCGGCGTGCCGAGTCGCGTCAGGGAGCCGCCAAGCACGATTTCGGCGGGGTCAAGGGTGTGGTGCAGGTTGAGCAGCAGGGTGCCCAGCGCCTCGCCGGCACGTTTCAGGGCCAGGCCGACCTCCGGCTCCCGCTGGCGGTGCAGCAGGGTGTCGACCAGGTCTTCCTCCTCGCCGACCCCCAGGGCCGCGCGCAGTGCCCAGCCGCTGACGAGGGTCTCGGCGCAGCCGCGGTTGCCGCAGTGGCAATAGAGTCCGCCGGGCTGCAGGACGGTATGCCCTATCTCCCCGGCCAGGCCGTGCGTGCCGCGGGTGACCAGCGGCCAGTGGCCGCCGCCGACGATGCCGCTGCCGATCCCGGTCCCGGCGCTGACGTAGAGCAGCGACTCCGGAATCTTGTCGGTGCGGAAGTACAGCTCGCCGAAGGCGGCCGCCTTGGCCTCGTTGTCCAGCAGCCAGCGGCCGCCCAGGGCCGGCAGCTTCGTCCGCAGCAGATCGAGGAACCTCACGTCGCGCCAGCCGAGATTGGGCGCCAGATGCAGCAGCGGGCGGTCGGGGGCGATGGGGCCGGGAAGGGCGACGCCGAGACCCAGCAGCTGACGTTCGTTCAGTTCGGGATGGTCGATCACCTCGCGAATGAGCTCGGCGAGCGCCTCGGCGGTGGTGTCGGGAGCGTCCGGCGCCATGCGGATGTGGCGCTGGTGCAGCGTCTTGCCCGACAGGGTGCAGGCGATGACCTGCAGGCCGTGGACGCTGACCTCGGCGCCGAGCAGCACATGGCGCTGATCGTTGAGGTGCAGCGCCCGGCCCGGTCGGCCGCCGCTGCTCTTGAGCAGCTCCCCTTCGACGAGCCATCCCTGCTTCAACAGCGTCTGAACGCCTCCCCCCACGGTGGCCTTGGTGAGCTGTGCTCGCGTGGCGATATCGGCGCGTGTCATGCCGGGGGTGCGGCGCACCATTTCGAGAATGGCGCTGCGGTTGAGTCGCTTCAGGAAATGAAGGTCCCCCGCCTGGTGCTGATGGGAGGTGATGGTCATGGTGCGGCTTGGGATCGTCCGTCGTTGACGCAGGGCTTCGCCGGCTGTCGGCGGCGTGAAGGCCGATTATGACATCTGGGCGGTGGGGAGGCGATGTCATGGCGGTGCGCGTTCCGGGGCCGCTGCTTGGTTTGGTACCGAAACCAAGATAGAGGTTCGGGTCCTGTCCCGGAGCGCTCCGTCGCCGGGAGTAGACCTTTGTCTCATGGCAAACGGCCTGGGGGAAGCGGAATACTTGCCGCTTAGTAAGAGGTCTTAACTAAAGGCGGGCGCTTTTTGACGAGCGTCCTGCTGCCTTCGACCTCGGGTATCCCGCCCTGTCATCTCGGATCGACACCGGCACAGGGCACAGCAGAGAGAGGTTCCGCATGAATTCGGCTATCTATCCCAGCCTCACCGACAAGCGCGTGGTGATCACCGGCGGCGGCTCCGGCATCGGAGCGGCACTGGTCGAGGCCTTCGTCAACCAGCAGAGCGAGGTGCACTTCATCGACGTGGCCGAGGACGAGTCGCTCGCGCTGGTGGACCGGCTGGGCGGCAAGCCGACCTTTCATCGCTGCGACCTGACCGACCTCGAGGCGCTGTCGGCGGTCTTCCAGCGGATCGGGACCGTCGACGTCCTGGTCAACAACGCCGCCAACGATGACCGCCACTCCCTGAGCGACATCACGCCGAGCTACTGGGACGAACGGATCGCAGTGAACCTGCGCCACGTGATGTTCGCCATCCAGGCCGCGGCGCCGGGCATGAAAACGCGCGGTGGCGGCTCGGTGATCAACCTCGGTTCGATCAGCTGGCATCTCGGCCAGGAGAGTCTGGCGATCTACGAAACCGCCAAGGCGGGTATCGAGGGCATGACGCGTGCGATGGCCCAGGAGCTGGGGGGAGACAACATCCGCGTCAACTGTGTGGTTCCCGGCAACGTCAAGACGCCGCGGCAGTCGCGTTGGTACAGCCCCGAGGACGAGCAGCAGATCGTCGCGGAGCAGAAGCTCAAGGTTCGGATCCATCCGCATCATATCGCCAGCATGGTGCTGTTCCTGGCCTCCGATGACGGCGCTGCTTGCACCGCGCACAACTACTGGGTGGATGCCGGGTGGTGTTGAACCATTCAGGACGCAATGACGAGACGTCATCCGCCACGTAGCCAGTCAATTCCCGACCATAACGCATAATGAAAGGGGGGTAGCATGCCTCAAGACAGGTCTCCGCAACGTACGGCTTACATCTTCATCATCTGCTGTGTGGCTGCCATCGGTGGCTTCCTGTTCGGCTTCGACAGCGGCGTGATCAACGGCACCGTCGACGGTCTTCAGGAATCCTTCAATTCGGACAGCGTCGGCACCGGCTTCAATGTCGCCTCGATGCTGCTGGGCTGCGCCGTGGGCGCCTTCTTCGCCGGCCGGCTGGCGGATCGCTATGGACGTCGCACCCTGCTGATCGTCTCGGCGGTCTTGTTCCTGGTGAGCGCCTGGGGATCGGGCGTCGCCGACGGCTCCCTGGAGTTCGTCATCTATCGCGTGCTCGGGGGCATGGCCGTGGGGGCGGCCAGCGTCATGACGCCGGCCTATATCAGTGAGGTCGCGCCTTCGCGCTATCGTGGCCGTCTGGCGACGATCCAGCAGGTGGCGATCATCGGTGGCCTGTTCGTCTCCTTCCTGAGCAACTATTTCCTGTCCGGCATCGCGGGCTCCTCCGTGTCCGAACTGTGGCTGGGCCAGGCGGCCTGGCGCTGGATGTTCTGGATGGAGCTGCTGCCTGCCGCGGTCTTCCTGGTGGCCCTGATGTTCATCCCCGAGAGCCCGCGCTACCTGGTGAGCGTGGGCAAGACGGCGCGTGCCGAGCGCGTGCTGAGCCTGGTGTCCGCCAGCGATCGGGTCACCACCAAGCTGGCCAATATCGAGGCCTCGCTGGAGCGCGATCGCAAGCCGAGCCTGCGCGACGTGCTCGACCCCGTCAGCGGCAAGGTGCGCAACCTCATGTGGGTCGGCGTCGGGCTGGCGGTCTTCCAGCAGCTGGTCGGTATCAACGTGGTGTTCTATTACGGCGCCGTGCTGTGGCAGTCGGTCGGCTTCTCGGAAAGCGATGCCCTGCTGATCAACGTGATCAGCGGCGCGGTCAGCATCGGAGCCTGTCTGGTGGCCATTGCCCTGATCGACAAGATCGGCCGCAAGCCGCTGCTGTGGGGTGGCTCGGTCGGCATGGCCCTGACGCTGTCGATGATGGCGTATGCCTTCGCCAGCGCCGACATGGTCGACGGTGGTCTCGAGATGTCGGATCACATGGGCACGATGGCGCTGCTGTCTGCCAACGCCTATGTGCTGTTCTTCAACGTCTCCTGGGGGCCAGTCATGTGGGTCATGCTGGGCGAGATGTTCCCCAACCAGATGCGCGGTTCCGGCCTCGCCATCTCGGGGCTCTGCCAGTGGATCGCGAACTTCGGTATCACGATGACCTTCCCGATCCTCCTGGCCTCCGTCGGCCTGGCCGGCGCCTACGGCTTCTATGCGCTGTGTGCGGCGCTGTCCATCCTGTTCGTGGTGAAGTTCGTCAGGGAGACCAATGGCAAGGAGCTGGAGGAGATGGCATACGAATAAGCCTGTTTCGCGCCGCCTGCCATCCGCGGCGGCGCGTCATGCCTCTTCAGCAACCGCTCTCCTCTATTGACGAGATAGTGTCATGAACGACCTTGGTCACAAGATCACCCCCGACCGGCTGCGCTCGCGCGACTGGTTCGACAATCCGGATCATCCCGGCACCACCGCGCTGTGCCTGGAACGCTACATGAACCAGGGCATCACCCTGGAGGAGCTGACCAGCGGCAAGCCGATCATCGGCATCTGCCAGTCGGGTTCGGACCTCACGCCCTGCAACCGCCACCACATCGAGCTGGTGAAGCGGGTCAAGGACGGCATCCGCGCCGCCGGCGGGGTGCCCTTCGAGTTCCCGCTGCATCCGATCCACGAGAACGTGCGCCGCCCCACCGCGGCGCTGGATCGCAACCTGGCCTACCTGGGCCTGGTCGAGGTGCTGCACGGCTATCCGCTGGACGGCGTGGTGCTGACCACCGGCTGCGACAAGACCACCCCGGCCAGCCTGATGGCCGCGGCCACGGTCAACATCCCGGCCATCGTGCTGTCCGGCGGGCCGATGCTCAACGGCTGGCGCGGCGCCGAGCGCGTCGGCTCCGGCACCGTGGTGTGGGAGATGCGCAAGCGCCTGGCCGCCGGCGACATCGACTATCCCGAGTTCCTCTCCAGGATTGCCGATTCCGCGCCCTCGGTGGGCCACTGCAACACCATGGGCACCGCCTCGACCATGAACTCGCTGGCCGAGGCGCTGGGCATGAGCCTGCCCGGCTCGGCGATGATCCCCGGCCCCTACAAGGAGCGTGGCGCGGTGGCCTACCAGACCGGCGAGCGCATCGTCGACATGGTCTGGGACGACCTGCGGCCGAGCGACGTCCTGACCCGCGAGGCGTTCGAGAACGCGGTGGTCACCTGCTCGGCGCTGGGCGGTTCCTCCAATGCGCCGATCCATATCAATGCCATCGCCCGCCACGCCGGGGTCGAGTTCGACAACGACGACTGGCAGCGCCTCGGCCACGAGGTGCCGCTGCTGGCCAACGTGATGCCGGCCGGGGCGTATCTCGGCGAGGAGTTCCATCGCGCCGGCGGCGTGCCGGCGGTGATGTTTGAGCTGCTGAGCGCCGGCCGGCTCCACGGCGAGGTACCGACCGTCAACGGCCGCTCTCTGGCCGAGAACCTGGCCGGGCGCGAGACCGCCGACGACGAGGTGATCCGCCGCTACGCCAATCCGCTGGTCGAGCACGCGGGGTTCCTCAACCTCAAGGGCAACCTGTTCGACTCGGCGCTGATGAAGACCAGCGTGATCGCCGCGGACTTCCGCCAGCGCTTCCTCGAGGACCCCGAGGACCCCAACGCCTTCGAAGGCAGGGTGGTGGTGTTCGACGGCTCCGAGGACTACCACGCCCGCATCGATGACCCGGCGCTCGGCATCGACGAACGCACCATCCTGGTGATGCGCGGCGCCGGCCCGGTGGGTCATCCCGGCGGCGCCGAGGTGGTCAACATGCAGCCGCCGGAGGCGCTGATCCGCGCCGGCATCGAGTCGCTGCCGTGCCTGGGGGACGGGCGCCAGTCGGGGACCTCGGGCTCGCCGTCGATCCTCAACGCCTCGCCGGAGGCCGCCACCGGCGGGCCGCTGGCGCTGCTTCAGAGCGGCGACCGGCTGCGGGTGGATCTCACCCGCTGCGAGGTGACGCTGATGGTCGACGACGCCGAGCTGGCCGCGCGCCGCGAGCGCCTGGCGGCCGAAGGTGGCTATCGCTACCCGGACCATCAGACGCCCTGGCAGGAGATTCAGCGCTCGATGGTCGAGCCGCTGGACCGCGGCATGACCCTGGCGCCGGCGACGAGATATCGCGACGTGGCGCGGGTCAGCCCGCCGCGGGACAATCACTGAGCGAGTCGGGAGAGGAAGCAGTGACGGAATCGACGATCCGGGTCGCGCTCGATCTGGACATGAGCCTGGGAGAGAGCCCGCTCTGGTCGGTGCGGCATCAGACGCTGTACTGGGTGGACATCAATCGCGGCCGCCTCTATGCCTGGCGGCCGCAGAGCGGCGACGCGCCGACCGTGGTGGAGCTGGGCGAGAAGGTGGGATGCATCGCCCTGCATCGGGACGGGCTGCTGGCGGCGAAGGCCTCCGGCATCGACCGGCTGACGCTGCCCCTGGACGGCCGGTACGAGCGGCTGGTCGACAACCCCGAGTGGCAGGCACGCGGCAATCGCTTCAACGACGGCCGCTGCGATGCCTCCGGGCGCTTCTGGGTGGGCACCATCGACGCCGACGAGACGCAGGCGACGGCGGCGCTCTATCACCTGGAAAACGGGGCGCTGCATCCACGCCGCTCCGGCATCGGCATCGCCAATGGTCTGGCCTTCAGCCCTGATCGACGCTGGCTCTATCACACCGATTCGCTGACGCGGCGTATCCAGCGCTACCCCTTCGACGTCGAGAGCGGCGACCTGGGCTCGCCCGAGACCTGGGTGGACCTGGAGGCGCACGGGCTGCCCGGGGTGCCCGACGGAGCCGCGGTCGACAGCGACGGCAACTACTGGAGCGCGCTCTACGGCGGCGGGCGCATCGTCTGCTTCTCGCCGCAGGGTCGGCTGATCGCCAGCCATGAGCTGCCCTGCCTGCACCCGACCATGGTGGCCTTCGGCGGGGCGGATCTGCGCACGCTCTATATCACGACCGCGACCCAGCACCTGGATGACGAGGCCCGCCAGCGCTGGCCCCTGGCGGGCAGCCTCTTCAGCATGACGGTGCCCACCCCGGGGCAGTCCGAGCCGGAGTGCGCCTCGAGCGCGCCACTCACCGACGCGACCTGACGCCTCGAGGTACCTCCCACTGCCGGCTCAGGGAGCCGGCGTCACCTCTGCGGCCAGGGCGGCGATCGCCGCCGGCAGCTCGCAGGCATGGCCGATGGCGATGGCACCGTCGGGCGTGCCTTCCTCGTCGGGAAAGTGGTTCAGGTGCACCACATGCATGCCGGCCGCGAGGCCGGCCGCCACGCCCACCGCGGCATCGTCGATCACCACGCAGCGCTCGGGCGGATGGCCCATGGCCTCGGCGGCCTTGAGATAGAGCGCCGGGTCCGGTTTCCACACGCCCAGGGTGTAGGCGCTGAACAGTCGCTCGCCGAAGTGGTGGCCGAGCCCGGTGCTCTCCATGGCGCAGCGGATCTTTCGTTCCGGGCCGTTGGAGACCACCGCAAGGGGATGCTCGGCGAGGGCCTCCAGGGCCGCCGGCATGCCGTCGATCGCGGCCAGCTCCGCGCGCATCCGCGCCTCCATCCGTGCCCGCATCTCGTCCTCCACCACGCGGCGTTGAGCCTCGTCGAGGGCGCCGTGGCGGGCTTCCAGCGCCTGCACGATGGACAGGAAGCGCACGCCGCGGAACTCGTCCATGTACTGGCGGGCGGTGAAGGGCAGGCCGTGACGGGGCAGGATCTCGGCCATCACCTCGGCCAGCAGGATCTCGCTGTCGACCAGGGTGCCGTCGGAATCGAAGAGCAGGCAGAGGGGCTGGAGCATGGTGTCCTCGTGAGCGGAGTGAGCGTCAGGCCGGGAGGCGGGCCGGGTCGTTGAACGGGCTGATCGGTCGTTCGCCGGACAGCGCCAGGCGCAGATTGTCCACCGCGCGACGGGCCATGGCGTGGCGGGTCTCGTGGGTCGCCGAGCCGATATGCGGCAGCGCCACCACGTTGGCCATATGGGACAGCGGCGAGTCGGCCGGCAGCGGCTCCCGTTCGAAGACGTCGAGCCCGGCGGCGCGGATGCGTCCGGCATTCAGCGCCTCGATCAGCGCCGTCTCGTCGACCACCTTGCCGCGGGCGATATTGATCAGGATCGCCGAGTCGCGCATCAGCCCGAGCTCGCGCTGGCCGATCAGGCGTTCGGTCTCGGCGCTCAGCGGCACGGTCACGCAGACGAAGTCGGCCTCGGCGAGTAGCTCGTCCAGCTCGCGGCGCCGTGCGCCGAGCTCCTCCTCGAGCGCCGGCTTCGGCGAGGCGTTGGAATAGAGAATGCGCATGCCGAAGCCCAGGGCGCCGCGCCTGGCGATGGCGGCGCCGATGCGCCCCATGCCGACCATGCCCAGGGTCTTGCCGTGCACGTCGCTGCCGTAGTGGGCCTCGCCGATGCTGGCCTGCCAGTCGCCGCGGCGGATGAGGTCGGCCAGCTCCATGGCGCGGCGCGCCGTGGCCATGATCAGCAGGAAGCCGGTGTCGGCGGTGGTCTCGGTGAGCACGTCCGGGGTGTGGCACAGCTGGATGTCGCGCCGCGTCAGCTCCTCGACCGGATAGGCGTCTACCCCCACCGAGACGCTGGAGATCGTCTCCAGCTGCGGGGCGGCATCCAGGATCTCGGCGGTGATCTTCTGGCCGGCGCCGAGCAGCCCGTGGGCCTCGCTCAGGGCGGCGCGGAAGGCCGGATCGTCGAGGTCATCCAGATGGCCGAAGTCTTCGACGTGGAAGTCGCGTTTCAACTCGGCGAGCAGGTCCTCGGGGAGGGGGCGATAGACGACGATACGCTTCTGCATGGGAATCTCCTTATTCCGGCATGGTCGGCCGGGCTTCGAGTTCGGTGAGGCGTTCACGGCAGGGCAGCCCTTCCATATCACCCCGGACCTGCACGGCGAGGGCGCCGATCAGGTTGCCGCGCTGCAGCGCCTCATGTGCTGAGAGACCATCGAGCAGGGCGCTGATCGTTCCGACCGCGAAGCCGTCGCCGGCGCCCACGGTGTCGACGACGTTGGCCACCGCCACGCCGGGCACCTCGAGGCTCGCTTCGTGCCCTCCGAGCGTACCACGGTAGTAGCTGCCTTCAGGCCCCAGCTTGATGATCACCGCCCGGGCGCCGCGGTCGAGATAGAAGCCGGCGATGTCGTGGGGCGTGTCCAGGCCGGTCAGTCGGCGGCCCTCGGCCAGCCCGGGCAGCACCCAGTCGGCCTGGCCGGCCATGGCGTTGAGGGTGTCGCGCATCTCGGCCTCGCTGGCCCACAGCGACGGGCGCAGGTTGGGGTCGAAGGAGATGCTGGCGCCGGCCCGGCGGGCCTGATCGAGCATGTGCCAGGACAGCTCGCGGCAGCTCGCCGAGAGGGCCGGAGGGATGCCGGTGGCATGCAGATGTCGGGCGGCGGTGAAGTCCACCGCCCGGGCATCCTCCGGCGACAGCCGGCTGGCGGCGCTGCCGCGGCGGAAATACTCGACGTGCGGGTCGGCGCCGCCTTCGGCGCGCTCCTTGAAGATCAGTCCGGTGGCGGCCTCCGGGTCGCGGGCCAGGTGTCGGCAGTCCAGCCCCTCGGCCTCCAGGGTGCGGCGGATGTAGCGGCCGAAGGCGTCGTCGCCGACCCGGCTCAGCCAGCCGACGCCGAAGCCCAGCCGCGCCAGGCCGATGGCGACGTTGGTGTCGGCGCCGGCGATGCGGCGGCCGAAGGTCTCGACGTCGGCCAGCTCGCCGGCGGCGTCGGCGACGAACAGGGTCATGGCCTCGCCGAAGGCGAGAATCTCGGGGCTGGGGGAGGACGTGGTCATCGGCGAACTCTCCTGAAGTGTAATGGGAACGTTACCATTCGAGCGCACAGGCCGTCGCTCGACGGGGCGATGGGATCAGCGGCGGGTCGAGCCGCGGGGAATCAGGGTCGGCGAGAAGCGGACCTGGCGGGGCGGGCGCCGAGCATCGGCCTGGCGCTCCAGCAGGCTGTCCATGGCGGCCCGGCCGATCGCCTCGGTGGGCTGGGCGAGGGTGGTGATGCCGGGGCCGACCATTCCGCACCAGTCGAGCTCGTCGATGCCCATCAGGCCGGTGGTGCCGAGGGTGTCGCCGCGGGCCTGCAGCACCCGGGTCACCGCCAGGGTGACGTTGCCGTTGGCGCACAGCACGGCCTTGGGGGCGTGCGATGGGCGGTCGAGGAAGCCGGCGATGGCTCGCTCCAGCGCCGGGGCATCATCCAATGCCAGGCAGCAGGTCTCGCCCTGTAGGCCGTCGGCATCGAGGCGCTCGCGGAAGCGTTCCAGGCGCTGCTGACGCGAGCTGGCGCGCTCCGGCGGCTCACTGACGTAGAGCAGTTCGCCATAGCCCTGCCTCCGCAGGTGGTCCAGGGCCGCGTCGATGGCCTGGTCGTTGTCGAGGCCGACCATGTCCGCCGCGAGATCGTCCAGCGCGCGATCTAGCAGCACCAGCGGGGCGTTCCGCTCGGCCAGGGCCGCGAGCGCCTCGCCGGGGTGCCCGGCGACGTTGAGCACCAGGCCTTCGACGCGGTACGACGCCAGCAGCGCCAGGTGCTCGCGCGCCTGGTCGGCATCGTTGTCGGTGTTGCAGACCATCAGCGAGAAGCCGTGGGCGCGGCAGGCCTGCTCGACCCCGTGCATCACCGCCACCGAGAAGGGGTTGCGGATGTCGGCGACCAGCATGCCGATCAGCCCCGACTGACCGCCCTTGAGGCCGCGGGCGATGCGGTTGGGCCGGTAGCCGAGCCGCTCGGCGCTGGCGGCGATGCGCTGCTGCATGGCGGTCGACAGCCGGCTGCGCTCATCGCCGAAATAGCGCGAGACGCTGGTCTTGGAGACGCCGGCGTCGCGGGCGACTTCCAGCAGAGTGGCAGAGCCTCGGCGTGTGGTAGCGGTCATGGAGGGCGTCACGAAAAATGGGAACGTTCCCATTCTCGTGTCAAGCCGAGCGATATGGCAAGCCAGGCGGCGTTAGACCATGGTGGGCAGGGGGCTCAGGCGTGCGACAGCGAGCGCTGGCGGTCGTGCTCCAGGCGGGCGATCACGGTGGGCAGCTGGAACATGCTGGTGATCATGATGGCGCCTTCCGGGGTTTCCTCGGCGTCCGGGAAGCGGTTGAGGTGAATGACCGTCATGCCGGCGTTCAGCGCCGCCTGGACGCCGACCAGCGCATCGTCGATGGCCACGCAGTCCTCGGGGGTATAGCCCAGCAGGGCCGCGGCGTGACGATACAGGCAGGGATCGGGCTTCCAGCACTGGGCCTCGTAGGCGCTGAACAGGTGCTCGCCGAACACCGCTTCGAGATTGGTGGCGAGCAGCGAGGTGCGGATCTTGTTGACCGGTCCGTTGGAGACCACGCCCATGGGGTGGCCGGTCAGGGCGGCCAGCGCTTCGGTGGCGCCGGTGATCGGCGTCAGGTCGGTGGCCAGGCGGCGGTTGAGGTTGGCGCGCATGTCGCGCTCCAGCACGTCGAGATGGTCCGGATCGACGGCGCCGTGGCGTCGCTCCAGCTCGGCGACGATATGGCGGAAGCGTGCGCCGCGGAACTCTCCGACGTAGTCGCTGGCCTGGAAGGGGAGTCCCGCGGCGGTCAGGCTGGCCTCCATCTCGGCGGCGAGCAGGGGCTCGCTGTCGACCAGGGTGCCGTCGCAATCGAAGAGTAGGCAGAGTGGGCGGGCCATCACCGGTAACCTCGCGGGCGTGTCATTCGGCTTTAACGCTATTGTGTCACATCGGCAGCGTTCGCCTTTAGTTTAAGACCATTTTCGCGACTTTGTGAACAGTGTTTTTCTATTCAGCATTGGTTGCACAATTGAGGGGCGAGGGGCGAGGGGCGAGGGGCGAGGGGCGAGGGGCGAGGGGCGAAATGCAAACGGCCCCGCATGAGCGGGGCCGTGGGAGGCATCAGCGCCGGTTGGCGGCCTGGGCGTTGCCCAGCGCCTGGTGGGCGCGCTCCAGGTCCTCGGGCTCGAGCTCCCAGGACTTGGGATCCAGGTCCAGCTCCGGATGGTCCTTGGCGTTGAAGACCGGCTGTTCGATGCCGCTGCGCATCTGGTCGTCGAAGTCGCGCAGGATGCGCAGGCCCGGCTTGAACAGCATGATCAGGGCGATCAGGTTGGCCACCGCCAGCAGCCCCATGGTCACGTCGGCGAAGCCGAACACGGTGCCGAGGTCGGTGGTGGCGCCCCAGCAGACCAGCAGCACGATGGCCACGCGGAAGGCGTTGAACAGGCCCTGATTGCTGCGGCTGAAGAAGTTCAGGCTGTTCTCGCCGAGGTAGTAGTTGTAGAGGATGGTGCTGAAGGCGAACAGCAGCAGCGCGATGCTGACGAAGGTGCGCCCCCACTCGCCGACGTGGTCGGCCAGCGCCTCCTGGGTCAGGGCGATGCCCGCCACGTCGACGCCGGAGGCCGGATCATAGGCGCCGCTGAGCAGGATCACGAAGGCGGTGGCGGAGCAGATGATGACGGTGTCGATGAAGACCGAGAAGGCCTGCACGATGCCCTGGTTGGCGGGGTGCGGCACGTAGGCCACGGCGGCCACGTTGGGGGCGCTGCCGAGGCCGGCCTCGTTGGAGAACAGGCCGCGCTTGAGGCCCATCATGATGGCCGCGCCGATGCCGCCGCCGATGGCCGGCTCGAGGCCGAAGGCGCTCTTCACGATCAGCGTGATCACGTCGGGGATCTGGGTGACGTTCAGGGCCAGCACCACCAGCGCGATCAGGATGTAGCCGCCGGCCATGATCGGCACCAGGAATTCGGAGATGCGGGCGATGCGCTTGATACCGCCGAAGATGATCAGGCCGACCAGCAGCGCCAGGCCGAGGCCGCTGTAGAGCACCGGCACGCCGAAGGCGTCGCCGAAGGAGGTGGCCACGGAGTAGGACTGCAGCGCGGTGAAGGCGAAGCCGAAGGTCACCAGCAGCAGCGCCGAGTAGACGCCGGCCAGCCAGTTCCAGCGCCGGCCGAGGCCGCGGGAGATATAATAGGCCGGGCCGCCGCGGTAGGTGCCATCGCCCTCGGCGCTCTTGTAGGTCTGCGCCAGGGTGCACTCGAGGAAGCTGGTGGCCATGCCCATCAGGCCGACGACCCACATCCAGAAGATCGCGCCCGGGCCGCCCAGGGTGATGGCCACGGCGACGCCGGCGATGTTGCCGCCGCCGACCCGGCCGGCCACCGACAGCACCAGCGCCTGGAAAGAGCTCAGGTGGCCGTGCTTGTCGCGCTTGAAGGCCTGGCTGGCGCCGAGGATGCGGAACATGCGGCCGAAATAGCGGAACTGCACGAAGCGTGAGGCGACGGTGAAGCCGATGCCCACGGCGATCAGCAGCACGATCAGGACCTTGCCCCATAGCAGGTCATTGAGGAAATCCAACATCCGATAGTCTCCATATTGGCGTTATTCGCGGTGCGAGGGATTTAAGCAGGACGGAGGCGCGCTGTGATTTGACGCTATGGTGCAGCCTGGCGCACCATGCGCCGCATCCAGTGCACCAGGGTGCACCATTTCAGGGCGACTGCCCGAGGAATCTCCACGACATGCATGATGACTTCGCGGCCAACCTGCGGCTGCTGTGCAGCTATTACCGCTCCATCGCCGAGGTCTGCCGCCGGCTCGACATCAACCGGGCCCAGTTCAACCGCTATCTCAGCGGCCGCTACAAGCCCGCCAGCAACACCATGCGCCGCATCTGCGACTTCTTCGGCGTCGAGGTCCACGAGATCCTGCTGCCTCACGACGAGTTCCGCGCGCTGGTGCGGCTGCGTCCGGCCCGGGACGGCGACCCCGTCGAGCGCGCGACGTCGCTCGGGCTGCCCGCCGCGCTGCTCGAACAGGGGCGCCAGGGACTATCGCGCTATCTCGGCTGCTACCACGAGTACTACATGGCGATGTCGCGGCCCGGCCAGGTGCTGTGCACCCTGGTGTGCCTCGAGCGGCGCGGCGAGGACGTGCTCTACCAGCGCACCGAGCGCATGCCGCCCCGCGCCGGCGGGCGCGTCTGGCACAACCGCTACCGCGGCGTGGCGCTGATGCTGACCGACCGCCTGTTCCTGGCCGATCACGAGTCGCTCAACGGCCACGAGATCACCCAGACCATCCTCTTCCCCAGCTTCAAGAGTCACGTGGCCCGGCTCACCGGCCTCAAGCTGGGCGTGGCCGACAGCAGCGAGCGCATGCCCTGCGGCGTGAGGGTGGTCTACGAGCGCATCGCCGACACGGTCAGCCCGCGCCAGGCGCTTTCGCACTGCGGCCTCTACGCCCCGGACGACCCCGCTCTTGATCCCGATGTCGTGGCGGCGATCCGCAACGACATCGCTCCCGGGGAGTGGCACTTCCGGGCGCGCTATTTCTGAGCCGGATGAGGCCGGCGCTCAGATCCGCCCCAGCAGCTGCCACCACAGGTAGTCCAGCGGCCACAGCAGCGCCAGGCTGAGCACGGCCATGATCAGGCACACCCGGGCCCCGCTGCTGAGCGGCAGCCGCGCCGCCAGCAGTCCGACCACCAGCGGTGGCGCCTGGTAGGGCAGCAGGATGGTCGAGAAGCCCACCACCTGGGTCATGGTCACCGCCTCCGGCGACCAGCCGGTGATGGCGGCGATCTCGGGGGACAGCGGCGTCAGCACCGCGGGCACGCCGGGTAGCGTCAGGAAGGTGCCGAGCGCCATCGCCAGTCCGCCGAGCAGGCCGAAGGTCGTGGCGTCGCCGGCGCCGTTCAGGGGCAGCGCGGCCAGCAGCACATGGGCGACCCGTTCGCCCAGCCCGCTGTGGTAGGCCAGCGCGCCCAGGCTGACGATGCCGGCGACATAGAACAGCGACTCCATGTTCAGCGACGACAGCGGCCGGTCGGGCATCAGGCCGCTGCCGGGGAACAGGCACACCAGCGCCGCCGCGAGGCCTATCCAGGCCGGCGAGATGCCGTGCCAGGCGTCGCTGCCCCACAGTGCCACCGCCAGGATCAGCAGTACGGCCAGGCTGCGCGCCGGCCGGGCCAGGGGCGGGGCGGCGGCATCCCGCATCGTCGCCACGGGCGCGCGGTCCGGATAGAGCCGTAGGATCACGGCGATCAGGATCAGGGTCTTGAGCAGCCCCAGCACCGGGAAATGCAGCCACAGGTAAGCGCTGTAGGTGGGCGGCGCCCCGAGCACCGCCTCGCTGGCGCCCATCAGCACGTTGTTGGGCACGTTGGCCGGCAGGATGGCGTAGGTGGGCAGGAAGGTGCCCATCATGCCGCCGAGGATCAGCCCGGTGCGGCCCGGGCGCCCCTCGTCGTAGCCGAGCTGGTCGGCCAGGGTCGAAAGGATCGGCACCATCAGCACGATGCGCCCCATGCCGGAAGGCATGACGAAGGCCATCGCCACCCCCAGCGCGATCACGCCCGCCACCGCCCCGGGATAGGAGCCGGTGAGCCGGGCTCCGACGCGCCGGGCGACCTGCGTGCCGAGCCCGGTGTGCTGGATCGCCGCGCCGATCACCAGGCCCGAGAACACCAGCCAGGTGGCCGCCGAGGCGAAGCCGGCGAAGATCGTCTCGGCCTCCGCCACGCCGGCGACCGTGCACAGGGTGAAGAACACCAGCGCCGTCAGCCACTGGGGCAGCCAGCCCGTCGCCCACAGGGCGATCGACAGCACGATCACGCTGGCCGCCCGGGTCATCGGTGCGGCCGTAGGCAAGATCAGCAGGAAGGCGGCCACCGCGAGGATGGCGATCAGACTGGCGAGATGGCGCGGGGCGGGGCGAAAGGCGGCGGGCATGGCGGCTCCGGGCGAGGGCAGAGCGGCGAGATTAGCAGGCGAATGAGCCGCCGCTCAAACCGTGGGCCGGTCCGTCAGCGCGCGTGGCGGCCGCAGTTCTCGCGATAGGCCGGGGCGTCGGCGCCCAGGGCCAGCTGCTCGGTGACGGTGTTGTAGTAGAACGGCAGGGCGGGGCGGTCGGCGCGCACGGCGTCGCCGCACAGGCCGTAGCCCTTGTTCACCTCGAGCAGGCGCTCGATCTCGACGTCATCCTGAGCGTCGAGGCGCTCGGCGATACGGGCGGCGATCTGGTCGTTGCGATCGTTGTCGGCCATCCACTGGCCGCCGAAGATCAGGCCGCCGACGAGCAGGATGGCGACCACGGGAATCCACAGATTGTGCATGGCGGGGCTCGCATGATGCCCGCCGGCACGGGGGCCGGCGGGGCGGGGACGCTTACTTGACGCGCGGGGCCAGTTCGCCGCGCTCGTAGCGCAGGAACATCTCTTCCAGGTTGATCGGCTTGATCTTGCTCGCCTGGCCGGCGGTGCCGAAGGCCTCGTAGCGGGCCTTGCAGACCTCCTTCATGGCCGCGGTGCTGACCTTGAGGAACTTGCGCGGGTCGAACTCGGCCGGGTTCTCGGCCAGGAAGCGGCGCACCGCGCCGGTGGAGGCCAGGCGCAGGTCGGTGTCGATGTTGACCTTGCGCACGCCGTGCTTGATGCCCTCGACGATCTCCTCGACCGGCACGCCGTAGGTCTCGGGGATGGCGCCGCCGAACTCGTTGATCACCTCGAGCCATTCCTGCGGCACGGAGGAGGAGCCGTGCATCACCAGATGGGTCTCCGGGATGCGGGCGTGGATCTCCTTGATGCGCTGGATGGAAAGGGTGTCGCCGGTGGGCGGCTGGGTGAACTTGTAGGCGCCGTGGCTGGTGCCGATGGCGATCGCCAGGGCGTCGACGTGGGTGGCCTTGACGAACTCGGCGGCTTCTTCCGGGTCGGTGAGCAGCTGGTCGTGGTCGAGCTTGCCCTCGGCGCCGACGCCGTCTTCCTCGCCGGCCATGCCGGTTTCCAGGCTACCCAGGCAGCCCAGCTCGCCCTCGACGGAGACGCCGCAGGCGTGGGCCATCTCGACGGTGCGACGGGTGACGTCGACGTTGTAGGCGTAGTCGGTCGGGGTCTTGCCGTCGGTGCCCAGCGAGCCGTCCATCATCACCGAGGAGAAGCCCAGCTGAATGGAGCGCTGGCACACCGCGGGGCTGGTGCCGTGGTCCTGGTGCATGACCACCGGGATGTGCGGGAATTCCTCGACGGCGGCCAGGATCAGGTGGCGCAGGAAGGGCGCACCGGCGTACTTGCGGGCGCCGGCGGAGGCCTGGACGATGACCGGGGAGTCGGTCTCGTCGGCGGCTTCCATGATGGCGCGCATCTGCTCGAGGTTGTTGACGTTGAACGCCGGGATGCCGTAGCCGTGCTCGGCGGCGTGGTCCAGCATCTGGCGCATGCTGATCAGTGCCATGAAGTCACCCTTTGTTGTGTGAGGCGGCGCGCCGCGCCGCCTGCGTCGCAGTATTGATCGGTTATTTAGCGGCGGCTTCGAGGGCCGCGACCGCCGGCAGCACCTTGCCCTCGACGTACTCGAGGAAGGCGCCGCCGCCGGTGGAGATGTAGGAGACCCGATCGGCGATGCCGTACTTGTCGATGGCCGCCAGGGTGTCGCCGCCGCCGGCGATGGAGAAGCCGTCGCTCTCGGCGATGGCGTAGGACAGCGCCTCGGTGCCGTGGCCGAACTGGTCGATCTCGAACACGCCGACCGGGCCGTTCCACAGGATGGTGCCCGCGGCCTTGAGCTGCTCGCCGAGCCTGGCGGCGGTGTCCGGGCCGATGTCGAGGATCATCTCGTCGTCATTCACCTGGTCGACCGGCTTGGTCACCGCGGTGGCGGCGTCGGAGAACTCGGTGGCCACCACCACGTCGGAGGGCAGCGGGATCTCGACCTTGTCCATCAGCGCCTTGGCGGCGTCGACCAGGTCGGCCTCGTGCAGCGACTTGCCGACGTTGTAGCCGGCCGCGGCGATGAAGGTGTTGGCGATGCCGCCGCCGACGATGATGCGGTCGCACTTCTCGGACAGCGCGTTGAGCACCTCGAGCTTTGTGGAGACCTTGGAGCCGCCGACGATGGCGGTCATCGGGCGCTTGGGCGTGGCCAGCGCTTTCTCCAGCGCCTCGAGCTCGCGGGCCAGCAGCGGGCCGGCGCAGGCGTCGGGGGCGAAGCGCGCCACGCCATGGGTCGAGGCCTGGGCACGGTGGGCGGTGCCGAAGGCATCCATCACGTAGACGTCGCACAGCGCGGCGTAGGCCTTGGCCAGCGCCTCGTCGTCCTTCTTCTCGCCCTTGTTGAAGCGCACGTTCTCGAGCAGCACGACCTCGCCGGCCTCGAAGGCGGGGGCCGTGTCCAGATAGTCCTCGACCAGGCGCACTGGGCGCCCGAGCAGGCCGGCGAGATGCTCGGCCACCGGCGCCAGGGAGAACTCCTCGGCTGGCTCGCCCTCGGTGGGACGGCCCAGGTGGCTCATCAGCATCACCTTGGCACCGGCCTCGATGGCCGCCTGGATGGTCGGCAGGGCGGCCCGCAGGCGGGCGTCGCTGGTCACCTGGCCGTTCTTGACGGGCACGTTCAGGTCCTCGCGGATCAGCACTCGCTTACCGTCGAGGTCGAGGTCGGTCATCTTGCGCACGTTCATGGAAGCAGATTCCTCGTCTGGGGAAGCCGAAGGGGGCTCAGGCGTGGGAGGGCGGCACCGGGCCGAGTCGGGCGATGCGGCCGGCGACGTCGAGCATGCGATTGGCGAAGCCCCACTCGTTGTCGAACCAGCACAGCATCTTGATCAGGCGGCCGCCGGCCACCCGGGTCTGGGTGGCGTCCACGATACCGGAGCGCGGATCGTGGTTGAAGTCGACCGAGGCCATGGGCGTCTCGGTGTAGCCGAGCAGCCCGGCGAGCCGACCGGCGCTGGCCTCGCGCAGCAGGGCGTTGACCGTCTCGGCGTCGGTCTCGGTGCGCACCGAGAGCGCCAGATCCATGGCCGAGACGTTGATGGTCGGCACGCGCACGTGCAGGCACTCGAAGCGATCGGCCAGGTGCGGCATCAGGCGGTTGATGCCGCGCGCCAGGCCGGTGTCCACCGGCACGATGGAGTGCATCGCCGAACGCGTCAGGCGCAGGTCGGTCTGGTGATAGGCGTCGATCACCGGCTGGTCATTCATCGCCGAGTGAATGGTGGTGGTGACGCCGTGATCGAGGCCGAGCGCCTCGTCGAGCACCGTCAGCACCGGCACCAGGCAGTTGGTGGTGCAGGAGGCGGCGGAGATCACCCGGCATGCGGGCGTCAGGTCGGCGTCGTTGATGCCGCTGACGATGGTGGCGTCGACGTCGTTCTCGGCCGGCTGGGAGAACAGCAGCCGGCCGGCGCCGGCGGCCAGGTGGGCCTCGGCGGTGGCGCGGTCCTTGAAGCTGCCGGAGCATTCCAGCACCAGGTCGACGCCGAGCTCGGCCCAGGGCAGGGCGGCCGGGTCGGCCTCGGACAGCACCCGGATGGCGCGGCCGTCGATCACCAGATGCTCGCCGTCGACTTCCACGCGGCCGGGGAAGCGGCCGTGGGTAGTGTCGAAGCGGGTCAGGTAGGCGATGGTGTCGAGCCCGGACAGCTCGTTGATGGCCACGATTTCCAGTTCCGGCATGCCACGCTCGACGAGCGCGCGCAGCACGCACTGGCCGATGCGGCCGTATCCGTTGATGGCGATGCGTAGGGCCATGGCCTGTCCGAGGCTCCCGAGTCCGGTGGGCGAGAGGCGGCGATTCTAGCCTATTTCGCGATCGCCGTCGCCGGTCGGGGCGCTCGGGGCGCCTCTAGAGGCCCAGCAGCCGCCAGGCCAGCGGCAGGCACAGGGCGGTGAGGATGCCGGTCAGGCTCATGCCCAGCGAGGCGAAGGCGCCGGCGGAGGGGCTCATCTCGAAGGCGCGCACGGTGCCGACGGCGTGGCCGTTGACGCCCAGGGCGAAGCCGAGGATCCGGTGGTCGCGAATGCCCAGCGCCGGGCCCAGCAGGCGGACCGCCAGGGTCGCCATCACGCCGGTAATCAGCAGCCCGCCCATCAGCAGCGGCACCGAGCCGCCGAGCTCCTCGACGATGCCGAGCGCGATCGGTGCGGTCACCGACTTGGGTGCCAGCGAGGCCAGCACCTCGGGGCTGGCGCCCAGCGCCCAGGCTAGCGCCAGCGAGTAGCAGGAGGCCAGTGCCGCCGCCGGAGGCAGGCTCAGCGCCAGCGGCTTCCACAGCGCGCGGATGTGATGAAGCTGCTGGTAGAGCGGCACGCCTAGCGCCACCGTGGCCGGGCCGAGCAGCAGCATCAGCCAGTCCGCGCCGCGCCGATAGTCGGCGAAATCGATGGACAGCCCCCACAGGATGGCGGCGACCAGCAGCGCGGCCAGCAGCACCGCCGGGCACCAGCTGGGGCGCCCCAGGCGCTCGACGGCCCACAGGGCGGCGAGATAGGCGGCCAGCGTCAGGGCGGTGGACGACAGCGGGGTGGCCAGCAGCGCCTCGCGCAGCGCGATCAGGGCGTCGCTCATGTCAGGGACTCCTGCGGCGCGTCCGCCGCGGGCTCGGCAGGCATGCAGCGGCGCATCAGCAGCAGGGTGGTCAGCACGCTGGCGAGCGTGCCGATCACCAGCGCCACCGCGACGGCCAGCCATTGGCCGGCGAAGTCGTCGGCGATGAAGAACACGCCCACCACGCCGGGCATGATCAGCATCGCCAGCAGGCCGATCAGCGGCTGGCCGGCGGCGGCGATGTCATCGAGCCGGCCGATGCGCAGCATCAGCAGGCCAGTCATCAGGAGCATGCCCACCACCCCCGCCGAGACCGGCAGGTCGAGCAGCACCACCAGCGTCTCGCCGGCCAGCCACACCCCCGTGAGCCACAGAAACCCGCGCAGCACTGCGATCACCTCGTCCTCCTGACCGTTGTTCTCCCAGGCGTCATCATGCCAGAGCGGCGGGGAGAAATCCGTTCGCCGTCGCCTGCCGCGCTCTGTGGGCGCCCGGAGACGGTCGCTGGCGGGAGGCGCCGACAAGTCGGATTCGGGGTGGACAAGACGGCGCCGCTTTCGTCGCCTCGGTGGGCTGTCGCCGGCCGCCGCTTGCTCTAGGCTAGGGGTACCGTCCGTCAATCATCAAGGAGAGAGGGTGCGATGACCGATATAGCGCAGTTGCTCGGCAGTGAAACGGAGAGCCTGTTGACCCACCGGTGCCAGGGCATTCCGGCCGCGTCGATCCACGCGCCGGGTCCGGACTACGTCGATCGGGTGATGGCCCACAGCGACCGCCAGCCCCACGTGCTGCGCAACATGCAGGCGCTGTTCGATCACGGCCGACTCGGCGGCACCGGCTACCTGAGCATCCTGCCGGTGGACCAGGGCATCGAGCACTCCGCCGGGGCGTCCTTCGCGCCCAACCCGCTGTACTTCGATCCGGCCAACATCGTCGAGCTGGCCATCGAGGGCGGCTGCAACGCGGTGGCCTCGACCCTGGGCGGGTTGTCCTCGGTGGCGCGGCAGTACGCGCACAAGATTCCGATGCTGCTCAAGCTCAACCACAACGAGACGTTGACCTATCCGGCGGTCTACGACCAGACGCTGTTCGCCCAGGTCGAGCAGGCCTTCGAGATGGGCTGTGCGGCGGTCGGCGCGACCATCTACTTCGGCTCGCCGGAGAGCCGCCGCCAGATCACCGAGATCAGCGAGGCCTTCGAGCGTGCCCACCAGCTGGGCATGGTCACGGTGCTGTGGGCCTACCTGCGCAACCCGGCCTTCAAGCACCAGGGGCACGACTACCACACCGCCGCCGACCTCACCGGTCAGGCCATCCACCTGGCGGCGACGCTCAAGGCCGATATCGTCAAGCAGAAGATGGCCGAGACCAACGCCGGCTACCGCGATATCGGCTTCGGCCACACCCACGGCAAGGTCTACGACGAGCTGACCTCGGAGCATCCCATCGACCTGGCCCGCTATCAGGTGGCCAGCAGCTACATGGGGCGTGCCGGGCTGATCAACTCCGGCGGCGCCTCGGGCGGCGAGAGCGACCTGGCCCAGGCGGTGCGCACCGCGGTGATCAACAAGCGCGCCGGCGGCATGGGGCTGATCTCCGGCCGCAAGGCGTTCCAGAAGTCGATGGCCGAGGGCGTCGAACTGCTCCACGCCATCCAGGACGTCTACCTGGACGAGGGCATCACCCTGGCCTGATCCGGGGCTCCGACGCGCAGCAGGCACGACGCAAGACATAAAAAGGCACGGCGCAAGCCGTGCCTTTCTCGTTGCTGCCTCGCCGGGGCAGGCCCCGGAAACGCCTCAGGCGTCGATCAGCTTGCGCGCCTCGTGCAGGTTGGCAAGCGTCATGGCGCAGGCGTCGGCGGCCTCGCGGCCCTTGGTCACGAAGTGCTCGTGGAAGAAGGCCGTGTGGGTGGCGTGTTCGTGGAAGTGGTGCGGAGTCAGCACCACCGAGAGTACCGGCACCTCGGTGTCCAGCTGGACGCGCATCAGGCCGTCGATCACCGCCTGGGCGACGAAGTCGTGGCGGTAGATACCGCCGTCGACCACGAAGCCGGCGCCTACGATGGCATCGTAGCGGCCGCTCCTGGCCAGCAGCTTGGCCTGCAGCGGGATCTCGTAGGCGCCGGCGACGCTGACGACGTCGATGCGGTCGGCCTCGATGCCGTGCTGCTCGGCGAGAGCGGTGGTGAAGGCCTCGCGAGCCTGGCCGACGATGTCGTCGTGCCAGCTGGCCTGGATGAAGGCGATGCGGGGGGCGTGTTCGAACTTCGACTGATTCATGGTCTTCCTCGAAAAAGCTACCAGAATCAGGGCATGCGGAACCGTCGACGGAGGGACGAGGCGTGCGGCATCGGCCGCGCATCCGCGCCTTCCCGGCTGGGGTGCCGTTCTCTTTCATCCGGACTGTGACCGTCGGCTTCGGGATCTCACCGAATCTGCTGACCCCGGCGGCCGTGACGGCCGGGCCGGGCGCTCGCGGGCTCGTGTCGCCGGCGGGCTCGTATCGAACGAGGCGCGCGGGACCATCACCGCCGGTGGGGACTTTCACCCCGCCCTGAGAACAGTGGCCATGGGAAATGGCAAAGACGCCATGGCCGAGGCTCATCATAGGGGCTCGCCCGGGGCGCGCCAAGGCGTCGTCCGCACAAAAAAGGGTGCGGCCTCGGCCGCACCCTCCCGATGTCGCAGATCGTGTCCCGATCAGTCGTCGTCGGCATCGTCCAGCAGCTGCTCGGCCTCGCCCACCACGTTCTCCACGGTGAAGCCGAAGTGCTTGAACAGGTCGCCGGCCGGGGCGGACTCGCCGAAGGTGCTCATGCCGACGATACGGCCCTCGAGACCCACGTACTTGTACCAGAAGTCGCGATGACCGGCCTCGACGGCGATGCGGTTGCCCACTTCCGCCGGCAGCACGGCCTGGCGGTAGGCGGCGTCCTGGGCGTCGAAGACGTCGGTGGACGGCATCGACACCACGCGCACCGCGCGGCCCTGCTCGGCGAGCACGGCGGCGGCGTCCATGGCCAGGCCGACTTCGGAGCCGGTGGCGATCAGGATCAGCTCAGGCGTGCCCTCGCAGTCCTTCAGCACGTAGCCGCCACGCCGGATGTCGGCCAGCTGCTGGGTGTCGCGCTGCTGGTGCGGCAGGCCCTGGCGAGACAGCACCAGCGCGGTCGGGCCGGCCTGACGCTTGATGGCCGCGTTCCAGGCCGCGGCGGTCTCCACGGCGTCGCAGGGGCGCCAGGTGGAGAGGTTCGGCGTGGTGCGCAGGCTGGTCAGCTGCTCGACCGGCTGGTGGGTCGGGCCGTCCTCGCCCAGGCCGATGGAGTCGTGGGTGAAGACGTAGGCCGCGCGCTGGCCCATCAGTGCCGCCATGCGCACGGCGTTGCGCATGTATTCCATGAAGATCAGGAAGGTGGCGCCGTAGGGCACGAAGCCGCCGTGCAGGGCCAGGCCGTTCATGATCGCGCCCATGCCGAACTCGCGGACGCCGTAGTGCAGGTAGTTGCCGCCCGGCACCTCGGAAGAGATCGCCTCGGCGCCCTTCCAGAAGGTCAGGTTGGACGGCGCCAGGTCGGCGCTGCCGCCGAGCAGCTCGGGCAGCTGCGGGCCGAGCTCGTTGAGGCATGCCAGCGAGGCCTTGCGGCTGGCGACGGAGTCGCCCTTTTCCTGGGCCTGCTTGATCATCGCCTCGCTGGTCAGCTCGGCGGGCAGCTCGCCCTTCTGGCGGCGCAGGAACTCGCGGGCCAGCGCCGGGTGGGCCTCGGCGTAGCGCTCGAAGCGGGCCTGCCACTCGGCCTGGCGGCTGGCGCCGGCCTCGTGGGCATCCCAGCCCTGGTAGATGTCTTCCGGCACGTGGAAGGGCGCGTGGGGCCAGCCCAGCTGCTGACGGGCCGCGGCGACCTCGTCCTCGCCCAGCGCGGCGCCGTGGCACTCTTCCTTGCCCTGCTTGTTGGGCGCGCCGAAGCCGATGATGGTCTTGCAGATGATCAGGCTCGGCTTGTCGTCGTGCTGGCGGGCCAGCTCGATGGCGGCCTTGATCTCCTCGGGCTTATGGCCGTCGACGGCGGGCACCACGTGCCAGCCGTAGGCCTCGAAGCGTTTGGCGGTGTCGTCGGTGAACCAGCCCTCGACTTCGCCGTCGATGGAGATGCCGTTGTCATCGTAGAAGGCGATCAGCTTGCCCAGCTGCTGGGTGCCGGCCAGCGAGCTGACCTCGTGGGAGACGCCTTCCATCAGGCAGCCGTCACCCAGGAAGCAGTAGGTGTAGTGGTCGACGATCTCGTGGCCCGGGCGGTTGAACTGGGCCGCCAGGGTGCGCTCGGCGAGCGCCATGCCCACGGCGTTAGCCAGGCCCTGACCCAGCGGGCCGGTGGTGGTCTCGACGCCCGGCGCGTAGCCGTATTCCGGGTGGCCGGCGGTCTTCGAGTGCAGCTGGCGGAAGTTCTGCAGCTGCTCCAGGCCGAGCTCGTAGCCGGAGAGGTGCAGCAGGGAATAGAGCAGCATGGAGCCGTGGCCGTTGGACAGCACGAAGCGGTCGCGGTCCGGCCAGTGCGGGTCGGCCGGGTTGTGCTGCAGATAGTCGTTCCACAGCACCTCGGCGATGTCGGCCATGCCCATGGGGGCGCCGGGGTGGCCGGAATTGGCCTTCTGGACGGCGTCCATGGACAGGGCGCGAATGGCATTGGCCAGTTCGAAACGGGACGGCATGGGGGTCAGCTCCTCGCCTGCGGCAGATAGTAGCAATGACGCGGCTCGGCCGGGGAAGGCCGGGCTCGATGTCGGCTGCGATGTACCGCGAAAAGGCGCGGCACGCGCGAATCAGGGCGCTTATTGTCGCCGAATGGGTCGCGGCCTTCAAATCGCCGCGCCGGCGGGCGCGTCTGGCGGGCCAGGCGTCGGGCCGGCGCTAGGAAGCCTCGCGGCGAGCGTGTAAAATCCGCCCCCAGCCGGTCCGCCCGGGCCTCGGCGCCACGCCACCGCCCGAGCCTTGGGGCCAGATGCCTTCCTCCCATTTCCTGAGGGCCGAGGACGCCATGAGCGAATACTCCCTGTTTACCTCCGAATCCGTCTCCGAGGGGCACCCGGACAAGATCGCGGATCAGATCTCCGACGCGGTGCTCGACGCCATCATCGCCCGCGACCGCAACGCCCGCGTGGCCTGCGAGACCATGGTCAAGACCGGCGTGGCCATCGTCGCCGGCGAGATCACCACCTCGGCCTGGGTCGACCTGGAGGACCTGGTGCGCCGGGTGATCCTCGACATCGGCTACACCTCCTCCGACGTCGGCTTCGACGGCGAGACCTGTGGCGTGCTCAACCTGATCGGCAAGCAGAGCGTCGACATCGCCCAGGGCGTCGACCGCAGCAAGCCCGAGGACCAGGGCGCCGGCGACCAGGGCCTGATGTTCGGCTACGCCACCGACGAGACCGACTCCTACATGCCGGCGCCGATCCACTACTCGCACCGTCTGGTGGAGCGCCAGGCCGAGCTGCGCCGCAACGGCATGCTGCCGTGGCTGCGCCCGGACGCCAAGAGCCAGCTGACCTTCCGCTACGACGAGCACGGCAAGCCCTGCGCCGTCGACGCCGTGGTGCTCTCCACCCAGCACGACCCGGAGATCGACCAGGACGACCTGCGCAAGATGGTCAAGCGCGAGATCATCGAGCAGGTGATTCCCGCCGAGTGGCTGACCGAGACCACTGAGTACCACATCAATCCGACCGGCAAGTTCGTGATCGGCGGCCCGGTGGGCGACTGCGGCCTGACCGGGCGCAAGATCATCGTCGACACCTACGGCGGCATGGCCCGCCACGGCGGCGGTGCCTTCTCCGGCAAGGACCCGTCCAAGGTCGACCGCAGCGCCGCCTATGCCGGCCGCTACGTGGCCAAGAACATCGTCGCCGCCGGCCTGGCCGAGCGCTGCGAGATCCAGGTCTCCTACGCCATCGGCGTGGCCGAGCCGACCTCGGTGTCGGTCAACACCTTCGGCACCGGCCGCATCAGCGACGAGCGCATCATCGAGCTGGTCCGCGAGCACTTCGACCTGCGGCCCAACGCCATCACCAGGATGCTCGACCTGCTGCACCCGATGTATCGCCTGACCGCGGCCTACGGTCACTTCGGCCGTGAGCCGTTCGAGACCTCCTACACCTGGACCGACACCCAGGGCGAGGAGCACACCGAGACCTTCACCGCCTTCCCCTGGGAGAAGACGGACCGCGCCCAGGCGCTGCGCGACGCCGCCGGCCTGTAAGCGCGTGGCGCTCGTCGCAGGCGTCGCTGGTCTCGTGCGTCGCTGATGTCGTACGACAGAAGAGGGCCCCGTCCGGCACTGCCGGGCGGGGCCTTTGCGTAGGCTCGAGACAGGCCCTCATGACGGTATCGCCATGTCTCGTTATCTCGCCCTGCTGGTCTGGCTGTTCGCCGGCCCGCTGCTGGCCGCCGACTGCCCTAACTGGCCGGCTCCTCGCGCCGAGCGCGAGCTCACCGCCCTGCATGAACGCCTGAGCGCCTGGAACGACGCCTATCGCCGCGGCGGCGTCTCGCCGGTCTCCGACGCCGTCTATGACCAGGCCCGCGAACGTCTCGACGCCTGGCGCCGCTGCTTTCCCGAACTGGCCGCTGATGCGCCGCCGCCCTCGACCGGCCCGCCCGGCGAGGCGCGACATCCCGTCGCCCAGACCGGGCTCGCCAAGCTCGCGGACGAAGACGCCGTGCGTGCCTGGCTGGCGCGGCGCGATGGCGTCTGGCTGCAGCCCAAGGTGGACGGCCTGGCGGTGACGCTGGTCTACGAGGGTGGCCGGCTGGTCCGGGCGATCAGCCGCGGCGACGGCGACAGCGGCCAGGACTGGACGCGGAAGATACGCCGGCTGCCCGCGGTGCCCGAGCGGCTGACGGGCGCTCCGCCCGAGCGCGTGGTGCTGCAGGGCGAGCTGTATCGCCGCCTCGAGGGCCACGTCCAGGCGGCGGCGGGTAGCGCGGGCGCGCGCAGCGAGGTGGCGGGCTGGCTGGCGAGGGCAGGGCTCGATGAGGTTCCGGCCGGCGAGATCGGCCTGTTCGTCTGGGCCTGGCCCGACGGACCGGCGGCCATGAATGAGCGCCTGGCGGGCCTCGCCGCCATGGGCTTCTCCGAGACGGCGCGCTGGAGTCGCCGCGTGGCGGGGTTCGACGAGGTCAGCCGCCTGCGCGAGCGCTGGTACCGCGGCGCGCTGCCCTTTGCCACCGACGGCGTGGTGCTGAAGCAGGGCCGGCGGCCGGACGGCGAGCGCTGGCGAGCCGAGCCGCCCGGCTGGGCCGCGGCCTGGAAATATCCACCCCGGGAGGCGCTGGCCGAGGTGCGCGGCGTCGAGTTCCGCGTCGGCCGCACCGGGCGCATTACGCCGCTGCTGCATCTGGTGCCGGTGACCCTCGACGACCGTACCGTGAGCCGGGTGTCCACCGGCTCGCTCGAACGCTGGGAAACGCTCGATATCCGCCCCGGCGATCGCGTGATCGTGGCCCTGGCCGGGCTGACGATTCCGCGGCTGGACGGCGTGGCCTGGCGCGCCGTCGAGCGGCCGGCGGTCGCGGCGCCCTCCGAAGACGCCTACGGCCCGCTGAGCTGCTGGCACCCCACGCCGGGCTGCGAGGATCAGTTCCTCGAGCGGCTGGCCTGGCTTTCCGGCGATTCGGCGCTGGCCATTCCGGGGCTCGGGCCGGGCACCTGGCGGGCGCTGGTCGAGGCGGGCCTCGTCAAAGGGCTGCTGGATGGGCTGGCGCTGTCGCCGGCCGAGTTCGAACGCGCCGACGGCATCGGTGAGGTCCGCGCCCGGCGGCTGGCCGAGCGCTTCGCGGCATCACGGTCGCGGCCGTTCGCCGCCTGGGGCGAGGCCCTGGGGCCGCCGCCGGGCTGGGACGCCGGGCCAACCACGAACTGGACGACCTTGGTGTCTCGACGTGACAGCGACTGGCGCGATCTACCCGGCGTGGGGCCGGTGCGGGCCGAGGCGCTCATGGCCTTCTTCACCCATCCCGAGGTGCGAGCGCTGGCCGTCCGGCTCGAGGCGGCCGGCATCGACGGTTTCTCGGGCGCCGCGAGTCGCCTTCCCGCGCAGCGTTGATTGTCCGCCGCTCGGCGGGCTGCCTATAGTGAAGGGCACGCTTTTCGTCGAGAAGAGGTGACCCATGAACCAGCCCGCCGTATCCGCCCCGCCGACCACGGACCACAAGGTGGCCGACATCGACCTGGCCGACTGGGGCCGGCGCGAGATCCGCATCGCCGAGACCGAGATGCCGGCGCTGATGGCGATCCGCGACAAGTACCGCGACCGCCAGCCCCTGGCCGGGGCGCGCATCGCCGGCTGCATCCACATGACCATCCAGACCGCGGTGCTGATCGAGACCCTGATCGATCTCGGCGCCACGGTGCGCTGGTCGTCGTGCAACATCTTCTCCACTCAGGATCACGCCGCCGCGGCCATCGCCGCCGCCGGCATCCCGGTGTTTGCCTGGAAGGGCGAGACGGAAGAGGAGTTCTGGTGGTGCATCGAGCAGACCGTGGAGGGCCCCGACGGCTGGGCGCCCAACCTGGTGCTCGACGACGGCGGCGATCTCACCGCGCTGCTGCACGACAAGCGCCCCGAGCTGCTCGACGCCGTCCACGGCATCAGCGAGGAGACCACCACCGGCGTGCACCGGCTGCTGGAGATGGCCCGGGACGGCTCGCTGCGGGTGCCGGCGATCAACGTCAACGACGCGGTGACCAAATCGAAGAACGATAACAAGTACGGCTGCCGACACTCGCTGAGCGATGCCATCAAGCGCGCCACCGACCACCTGCTGGCCGGCAAGCAGGCGCTGGTGGTCGGCTACGGCGACGTGGGCAAGGGCTCGGCGGCCTCGCTTCGCCAGGAAGGCATGATCGTGAAGGTCAGCGAGATCGATCCGCTGTGCGCCATGCAGGCCTGCATGGACGGCTTCGAGGTGGTCTCGCCCTACTCGTGCGGCGTCAACGCCGGCATGCCGAGCATCGACCGCGCGCTGCTGTCGCGCATCGACCTGGTGGTGACCGCGACCGGCAACATCGACGCCTGCGACGCGGCCATGCTCAAGGCCCTCAAGCCCGGCGCGGTGGTGTGCAACATCGGCCACTTCGACAGCGAGATCGACACCGCCTACATGCGCCGCCAGTGGCACTGGGAGGAGATCAAGCCGCAGGTGCACAAGGTCTACCGCGACAGCGACCCCGGCGACTTCGATCCGGGCAGCCGCGACTACCTGATCCTGCTCTCCGAGGGGCGGCTGGTGAACCTCGGCAATGCCACCGGCCACCCGTCGCGGGTGATGGACGGCTCCTTCGCCAACCAGGTGCTGGCGCAGATCCATCTCTATGAGGGGCGCTTCGCCGAGCGCGACGAGGCCGAACGGCGCGCGGCGCTCACCGTCTCGGTGCTGCCGCGCCACCTGGATGAGGAAGTGGCCCGCTACATGGTGGAAGGCTTCGGCGGCGTGGTCACCCGCCTGAGCGAGGCCCAGGCCGAGTACACCGGCCTCGCGCCCGACGGCCCGTTCAAGCCTGACGGCTACCGCTACTAGGTCGGGCTTTGCCCGGAGCCGGAAGAACGCCGCGCCTCGCGGGCTCAAGCTGCAAGAGCGGCGCTTCGCGCCTGGAAGAGGGAAGAAAAACCGCCCCCATGTGCTTGCCATGGGGGCGGTGCTCCTTACGCTGTCTTCCAGCTTCCAGCTTCCAGCTTCCAGCTTCCAGCTTCCAGCTTCCAGCTTCCAGCTTCCAGCTTCCAGCTTCCAGCTTCCAGCTTCCAGCTTCCAGCTTCCAGCTTCCAGCTTCCAGCTTCCAGCGACACGGGATCGTCACCTCGTCGCCCGGGGACTGTCATGCACGGCGGGCATCCTGACCGGGTCACGTCAGGAGAATGCCCATGTCGACGCCCCCTCGCGCGCGAACCCTCTTCGTGTCCGACATCCATCTCGGCACCCGGGACTGCCAGGCCGAGCTGCTGGCCAGCCTGCTGCGCCGGGTACGGCCGGAGCGGCTCTATCTGGTCGGCGACATCGTCGATCTGATCGCCATGCAGAAGCGGGCGGTGCTGCCGCCGGCCCAGCAGCGGCTGGTGGCCAGGCTGCTGCGGCTGGCCCGCGGCGGCTGCGAGATCATCTACATCCCCGGCAATCACGACGCCGCTCTGCGCCGGCTGTGCGGGTTGCGCGTCCATCGGGTGCAGATCGAGCGCCGGGCGATCCACGTCACCGCCGACGGCCGGCGGCTGTTGGTCAGCCACGGCGACGAGTTCGACACCCACGTGCGCATCGCGCCCTGGATGCTGGCGCTGGGCGACGGCATGCACCAGTTCGTGCTGGCGCTCAACCGCTGGTGCAACCGCGCCCGGGGCGTGCTGGGGCTGCCGTACTGGTCGCTGGCCAGCGCGCTCAAGCGCCGGGTCGGCGCGGCCCAGCGCTACGTCGCCCAGTTCGAGCAGGCCGCCCTGCATCAGGCGGCCCGGGAGGGGCTCGACGGCTACGTCGGCGGCCACATCCACAAGGCCGGCTTCCGCGCCCGGGACGGCGTGCTCTACTGCAACGACGGCGACTGGGTCGAGCACTGCACCGCACTGCTCGAGACCCCGGACGGCGCGCTGCGGCTGATCGACTGGCGGGGCGAGCTGATCGAGCGCGAGCCGCTCGTCGACGCTCCGACCGTGCCCGAGGGCGCGGGCCTGGTCGGCGCCAGCCGGGTGCCCTGAGAGGGGCTAGCCGCTGTGGGCGTCAGGTTTCCGCGACGCCGGCGAGCGCCCGACAGGCTTCGAGCACTTCGTCGGCCAGGGCGTCGTCCTCGAGGGCGCGGGCAATCGCCATCCCGCCGATCATGGTCACGGCCTGATGGATGGCCTGCCGACGCGCCGTCATGTCTTCCCCGTCCGTCTGGCAGCGATCGACGAAGCTGCGGAACAGCCGCGTGTAGGTCTCGCGTACCCGCGTCTCCTGCCGGGTCACGTCGCTGACGAGGCAGGCCAGCGGACAGTTGATCTCCTCCCCGGCTCGATGCGCGTCGCTCAGGTAGCCCAGCACGCGCTCCCTGGCGCTCGCTTCCTCCAGGCGTGGAACATTGGCCTGGGCGGCATGGTGAAGCGCCTCGGCGTAGAGCGCCTCCTTGGCAGTGAAGTGGGCGTAGAAGGCGCCGCGGGTCAGGCCGGCCTGACGCATCACGTCATCGATGCTGGCGCCGGCGAATCCATGCCGGGTAAACAGGATGGCCGCCGCATCGAGGATGCGGCGGCGGGTTCTGGCTTTATGGTTATCGCTCCAGGGCATAGGGAGAGTCTCCTTGAAGGCAGGACGGCAGGGTGACACGCGGCCACTATATGTTCTTGAACATATGGTAGGGCGGGCTAGCCTGTCAGCGTTCCCCATCGAAGGAGTGATCCCGCATGAGCGCTTCCGTGCATATCGTCGGCCCCCAGTTCAGCACCTTCGTGCGCAGCGTCCAGCTGTGCTGCGAGGAAAAGGGCGTCCCCTACTCCCTGGGCGTGGAGGCCGACGGCAGACCGCTGGCGATGCATTCCCCCGAGCACCTGGCGCTGCATCCCTACGGCAAGGTGCCGGTCCTGCTGCACGGCGAGCGCCGGCTGGTCGAGACGCCGAGTATCTGCCGCTACCTGGATGCGGCGTTCGGCGGGGCGGCCCTACAGCCCGACGATCCCTGGGAGAGGGCGCGGGTCGACCAGTGGACCGGCCTGCTGGCGGGCTACGTGGACCAGGCCCTGGTGCGCCGCTATCTGCTGGAGTTCGTGTTTCCGAATGGCGAGGGCGGTGCCGTGCGCGAGGAGGCCGTCGCCGCGGCACGCCCCGAAGTGGCGCGGGCGCTGGAGGTGCTGGAGGCGCCGCTGGCCGAGGGCGACTACCTGGTGGGTGAGGCGTTTTCCGTGGCCGATGCCATCGCTGCCCCGATGCTCGACTATCTCGCGGGCATCGAGGACGCCGAGGCCCTGCTGGCCGACTCGCCCCGCGTCTCGGCCTACCTCGAGCGGTTGAGGGCCCGGCCGTCCGCGGCGAGCGTGCTGGTGGCGCCGGACCTGAGCGTGCTCAGCCGCTGATCAGCGGCAGCATCCAGCCGAGATAGAACGGGATCAGCAGCGGGGCGGCGAGGGTGGTGAGCAGCACGGCCAGGGCGCCCTTCTCCGGCGCCATGCCGAGCTCCATGGCCACCACCACCACGTTGGCGGCCATCGGCACCACGCCGATCAGCAGCAGCGCCGTGGCCAGTGCGGGCGACAGGCCGGCCGTGGCCTGCAGCGCCAGCACCGCGCCCAGCGCCAGCAGCGGCCAGAAGACGTAGCGCACCGCCACGCAGGCGCCGATGAAGCGCCAGTCGAACTGGCGTATCGAGACCCGCCCCAGCGTCATGCCGATGATCATCATGCCGAGCAGGGTGTAGGCGGGCGGGAAGACCTCGAGCCCCTCCATCACCGCGTCCGGCACCTCGAGCCCGGCGCCCTCCACCAGCAGTGCCGCCAGAAAGGCGTAGATCAGCGGCAGGCGCAGGATCTTGGTCAGGCTCTCGCGCACCGCGAAGCGGCCTCGGGCGCTGAGATAGAAGCCCAGGGTGAACTCGTAGAGGGTCACGCCCAGCACGCCGAACAGGTACAGCGTCACGCCCTCCGGCGGCAGCAGCACCAGCGCCACCGGCAGGCCGAAGTAGCCGGTGTTGCCGGTGCCGGCGGAGAAGGCCAGCACCGCGCCTTCCTCGCCGGGCAGGGCGCGCCGGGCCATCGCACTGACCAGCAGTGCCACCAGGCAGGCGGCGGCGTACAGCGAGGCGGTGATCAGCAGGTAGGCCGGGGTCGGCCCGCCGAGGATCAGGCCGCGGAAGAAGGTCAGCGGGGCGATCAGGTAGATCAGCAGGGTGGCGATGGGGCGCGGATCGACGGCCAGCCGCCGGGCCGCCAGCCAGCCCAGGCCGACGAAGGCCAGCAGCGTCCACAGCGGGCCCATCAGGGTATCGGGATCGAGGCTCATGCGTCGTCGTCTTCCTTGTCGAGCGGGGCCTCATGATGCCCGCTCGGGCCGGGCCTGTCAGGCGACCGCGGCGGGCATCTGGAGTCTCAGTCATGAAGATACCGGATTCCACATGAATGGAATCGATACAGGACCGACGAAACTTTCATTGGTCGGCGCGCCGCCGGCTGGCCACAATAGTCGCATTCATTTGCCGCCCGTCGCCGGCGCGGCTCCTTCACCGCTCCATCAAGAGGACTGGATCGATGAGCGCACAAGAGCACCCGCTGGGTATCAGCTTCGAATTCTTCCCGCCCAACACCGAGGCCGGGCGCGACAAGCTGATGCAGACCCGCGATGCCCTGGCCACCCGTGGCCCGCGCTTCTTCTCCGTCACCTACGGCGCCGGCGGCTCGACTCAGCATCGTACCACCGACACCGTGCGCATGGTGCGCGAGTCCGGTTTCACCACCGCGCCGCACCTGTCCTGCATCGGCAGCGAGAAGGCCGCGCTGCGCGACCTGCTGGCCCAGTACCGCGAGGAAGGCATCGACAGCCTGGTGGCCCTGCGCGGCGATCTGCCCTCCGGCATGGGCGGCATCGGCGAGCTGCGCTACGCCAACGAGCTGGTCGAGTTCATCCGCGAGGAGACCGGCGACCACTTCAACATCGCCGTGGCCGCCTATCCGGAGACCCATCCCCAGGCGCCGAACTTCGACCGCGACGTGGAGAACTTCGCGCGCAAGATGAAGGCCGGGGCGAACCTCGCCATTACCCAGTACTTCTTCACTGCCGACGCCTACTTCCACTTCGTCGAGCGGGCCCGCGCGCTGGGCGTCGAGGCGCCGATCGTGCCCGGCATCATGCCGATCACCAACTACACCAAGCTGGCGCGCTTCTCCGATGCCTGCGGCGCCGAGATCCCGCGCTGGATCCGCAAGCAGCTCGAGGCCTACGGCGACGACAGCGCATCCATCGCCGCCTTCGGCGAGGACGTGATCTCGCGGCTCTGCCAGCGCCTGCTCGACGGCGGCGCGCCGGGACTCCACTTCTATACGCTCAACCAGGCCGAGCCCACGCTGCGGGTGGTGGACAACATCTGCGGCTGAGCCGATGGTGCAGCGTGATGAATGAGAAGGGCCCTGCCAGCGATGGCAGGGCCCTCTTGTTTTCCGGCTCGTGTGATGCCGGCGCATCGGCGGCCCGTCTCCTGAACCAAGCTGTCTCCTGAGGAGCCGCGAGCCGTGTCGGCAAGGCGCCCGTGCCCGGTGATGCGATCAACGTAAAAGGGCCCGCCAGTGGCGGGCCCTTTGTCCATCGGGGCATCGGCAGAGCCGTTGGCGTCAGTTCGACGCCGCCGTGCTCGGCGTGCCGCCGCCGTGGCGGCCGCGCTGCATCAGCAGCAGCGCCGCGCCGATGGCGAGACCGGCCACGTCGGTGACGATGCCGCCGTAGATCATGCACAGCGCGCCGACCAGCATCGCCAGCCGCTGCCACTGCTTCACCGGGCCGAAGAACCAGGACTGCACGGTGGCCGACAGCAGCACGATGCCGAGGGTGGCGGTCACGCCGACCCGCAGGATCTGCAGCCAGGAGCCTTCCATCAGCATCGCCGGGCTGTAGAAGAACATGAACGGCACGATGAAGGCGGCCAGGCCGATCTTGAACGAGGCCACCGAGGTGCCCATGGCGTTGTCCCCGGAGATGCCCGCCGCCGCGTAGGAGGCCAGTGCCACCGGCGGAGTGATCGCCGAGACCACCGCGAAGTAGAACACGAAGAAATGCGCCACCAGCGGCTGGATGCCGATCTCGATCAGGCCGGGAGCGACCACCGAGGCGGCCACCGCGTAGGCGGCCGTGGTCGGCATGCCCATGCCCAGCAGGATCGAGATGCACATGGCGAAGAACAGCGCCAGCAGCTGACTGACGCCGGCCAGGCCGAGAAGCAGCGAGGAGAAGCGCGCGCCGACGCCGGTCAGGGCGATGACGCCGACGATCAGGCCGGCGCAGGCGCACACGGCGATGATCTGGATGGCCATGGTGCCGGCCAGCTGCAGCGCCCGCAGGATCGCCATCGGGCCCATCTTGTTGGGCGAGATCCAGCTCACCACGGCGGCCGAGGCGGTGGCCAGGGTGCCGGCGCGGATCACCGAGTAGCCCATGAACAGCGCGGCGATCAGGATGATGATCGGGGCGAACAGATAGACCTGCTTGACCAGCTTCGAGAACAGCGGGATCTCGTCCTTGCGCATGCCGCGCATGCCCTTGCGAGCGGCCTCGAAGTCGACCATGCAATAGATCGACAGGAAGTAGAGGATGGACGGAATCAGCGCGGCCACGGCGATCTCGGTGTACGGGATGCCGGTGACCTCGGCCATGATGAAGGCGCCCGCGCCCATGATCGGCGGCATGATCTGCCCGCCAGTGGAGGCGGCGGCCTCGATCGCGCCGGCGCTGCGGGCGGGGTAGCCCACCTTCTTCATCAGCGGGATGGTCAGCGAGCCGGTGGAGACCACGTTGCCGGCGCTGGTGCCGTTGATCATGCCCATCAGGCCGGAGGCGAAGATCGACACCTTGGCCGGGCCGCCGCGGGCGCGGCCGGCGGCGGCGAAGGCGAAGTTGACGAAGTAGTCGCCGACCTTCGAGGCCTGCAGGAAGGCGGCGAAGATGATGAACAGGATGATGTAGGTCGAGGACACCGCGGTGGTCGGGCCGAGCACGCCGGCGTCGGTGTAGACCTGGCTGAAGAAGCGGCCCACCGAGAGGCCCGGATAGCCGAGGAAGCCCGGCAGGTAGGGGCCGGCGAACACGTAGGCCAGGAACACGGCGGCGATGACCACCAGCGCCAGGCCGGCCACGCGGCGGGTCAGCTCGAGGATCAGTGCCGCGCCGGCGATGGCCGCGTAGGAGATGCCCATGGGCGCGAAGGGCGTGCCGGTGGAGGCGCGCAGTGGGCTGTTGAACATCACCAGCAGGTAGCCGGCGCTGGCCATGGCGCAGACCATCAGCACCAGGTCGGCCGGCGACAGGCGGTGGCGATACTGGCGGAAGCTCCACGACAGCACGATGGCCGCGGCGGTGGCCAGCATCAGCGGGTAGCCATAGTGGAAGGCCTCGACCTCGGGGGCGATGCGCATGGCGCCGCCGCTCAGGGTGTTCTGCATCATGAACACCTGGAACAGCGCGTAGCCCGCGGGAATCAGCAGTGCATAGGCTAGCCAGCCCAGCCAGGCGGGCGAGCGGGCACGGCCGTCTTCGGCGAAGCGGGTGCCTGCATAGAGGCCGTAGCCGAGAATCAGCGCGCCGCAGATGTGCACGATGCGGAATGACCAGGTCTCCATCGGATAGAGGTTGAGCGAGATCAGATGGAAGCTGGAGTAGGCGATGGCAATGGCGGCGAACAGCAGCCACTGCCAGCCGGTGTAGAGGCGGCGGTTGGATTCCACCGCGTCGTCGTCGACGCCCTCGGCGACGACGGGAGTGACCTCCTCGTCGTCACGCTCGGCGTGACGGGGATCGTGATGCTGGGACATGGGAGTCACCCTCGGGGAACAGGCGATGAGGCTTGGGATGCTTCGAGCGACCCCGCGCCGGGGCGGCGCGGGGTCGCGGAACGGTCAGTGGATCAGAGCTGCTGGTCTTCCGGAATCTCGTAGCCGTTTTCCTCGTACCAGCGCACGGCGCCGGGGTGGAACGGCAGCACGGTGTTGTACTTGATGTTCTCCGGCACGCTGAACTGAGCGCTGCGGTGGATGTCGCGCATGCGGTCGTTGTTTTCCATGCTCAGCTTGGTGATCTCGTAGACGAAGTCCTCGGGCAGATCACAGCCACCGATGGTGAAGTTCCACATGGAGACCGCCTGGGCATCTTCCTCGAGGGTCTGGTAGGTGCTGGCCGGGATCTGGAACGGCGAGACCGGGAAGGCGTCGACGATCTGTTGCTGCTCTTCCTCGGTGAACTCGATGATGTTGACGTCGGTCTGCACCTCGAGCTGGCTGACGGCCGGTACCGGGATCCCCGCGGCGAAGGCGATGACGTCGATCAGGCCGTCCTGCAGCTGGCCGCCGAGGTCGTTCCAGCCGCCGTTGCGACGCTCGAAGTCCACGCCCAGCTCCTCGAGGATCTTCGGGAAATAGGTGTCGGAGGTGGAGGCCGCCGGGCCGAAGCCGATGGTGGCGCCGTCGGGGATGTCGGAGATCGACTCGATGCCGCTGTCGGCCAGGGTGGTGACTGAGAACGGCGTCTCGTACATCGGGAACAGCGCACAGACGTTGTCCATCGGCACGCCGGGGGCCAGCGGGCTCTGGCCGGCCTTCGCCTCGGCGGCCGGACCCATGGTGGTCAGGCCCAGGGCCAGCTCGCCGGTGTGCACCAGCGCCAGGTTCTGGTTGGGGCCGCCGGTGACCTCTCCGCCGCCGGAGAGACCCAGCTCGTCGGCGATCATGTTGGCCCAGCCGGAGCCGTAGACGAAGTAGGTGCCGCCTTGGCTGGCGGTGCCCACGGTGAAGCTTTCCGGCCATTCGCTGCGATCGGCCTGGGCGCTGCCGGCGATCAGCATGGCGCCGGCCAGGGTGCTGGTGAGGATCCGGGTGGTGGTGGACATGGCGTTTCTCCCGTCGGGATTGTTCATTGTGGTCGGTCCGAACGGATGGTGCTCGGGCCCGCTTGCGACGTCCAGATAACAGCAAGGGTTGTTCCACAACGGGAAAACTTTCTTTATTTCATAAAGTTAAAAAATAGTGTTGCGACAAAGGTCGAATCTCGTCAGGCGGGGAATTTCCGGAAATTCGCACATGATGCCTCCAGCTTTGTGCGGAATTCCGCACATGGATCAGCGAATGGCATCCGGCGGGCTCAGCGCCTCCAGCAGCCGGCTGGCCTGATGCAGGTCGTTCATCAGCGAGGAGGCCTGCCAGGCGTCGAGCCGCTGCCGGCGCAGGCGTTCGGCCAGCTCGTGCTGCCAGTGGCGGCGGGTCTCCTCCAGCGCGCCGCCGGCCTGCGGGCTTTCCGGGGCGTTGGCCAGCCGGTTGAGGCCCTCGGCGACCGCCATGCGCAGATCGTCGTGGGCCTCGCGCAGCGGGCTGTCCGGCGCGGCGTGGCGCAGCAGGCTGCGCTGCAGCACCTCGCCGAAGCGCACCGCCTCGACCAGCCGCAGGCTGCGCTCGTAGAGGACGTTGAGCCGCGCCTCCTGCGACTCGGTGAGCGGCACGTCGATGCGGGCGTAGAAGTCGAGGATCTCCGCCAGCAGCGGCTTGATGCGCTCGTGATAGCGGGCGTTGACCGAGGGCCAGGCGTCGGGGGCGATCACGGCCCGGGCCGCCTCGCGGTCCGGCGGGTGGCCGATCACCTCGGCGCTGGGCATCAGGATCGCCGCACACAGCAGGTGATAGGCGCGCCGCTCCAGGCGCCGCGCCTCCTGCTCCATGGCCGCCACGGCGGTATCGGCGTGCTCCAGGGCGGTGTCGTCCAGATAGCGGGCCTGGGCCGGGTCCTGGCGCGCGGGGTCCGGAATCCAGCGCTCCAGCCACCCGGCCAGGCGGGGAATCCACGGCAGCATCAGCAGGATGCCGAGGCCATTGAACAGGGTGTGGAACAGCGCCAGCTTCAGCGTCCAGTCATCTTCGGGGATGCCGAACAGGCCGGCCAGGGCGTCCACCAGCCAGGCCAGCGGCAGCAGCAGGGCCAGGGCCACGCAGGCGGTGATCAGGTTAAAGATCACATGCGCCCCGGCCAGCCGGCGCCCGGCGCTGCCCGCGCCCAGGGCGCCCATCAGGGCGGTCACGGTGGTGCCGACGTTGGCGCCGATGGCGATGGCCAGCGCCGGCAGATAGGGCAACTGCCCCGAGGCCAGCGCGGTGAGGACGATCAGCAGGGTGGCGTGGCTCGACTGCATCACCACGGTGGCGACCACGCCGAACAGCACGAACAGCGGCCAGTGCCATACGCGTTCGCCGGTCAGGCCGCTCAGCGACAGGCCGTCCTGCCAGGCCTCGAAGCCCAGCTTCATGAAGTCGATGCCGAGAAACAGCAGCCCCACGCCGAGCAGCAGGGTGGCGATGCCGGCGCGGGCGCCCTGCAGCACCCGCCCGCCGATCAGTCCCAGGGCCAGCAGCGGCATGGCGTAGCTGGCCAGGTCGATCTTGAGGCCGAAGGCGGCGATCAGCCAGGCGCCGGTGGTGGTACCGAGGTTGGCGCCGAAGATCAGGGCGATGGCGCCGGGCAGGGCGACCAGCCCGGCGCCGACGAAGGACATCGCCAGCAGGGTGACCAGCGAGCTGGACTGGACCAGGGCGGTGGTCAGCGCGCCGACGCCGATGGCCCGCAGCGGGCTGCGGGTGGCGTCATGCAGCCAGCGGTCGAGGGTGCCGCCGGAGAGGCGCTTGATGGCGTCTTCCAGATGGGTCATGCCCCACAGGAAGACGCCCAGGCCGGCGGCCAGGGTGGCCAGGTCGATGCGCGCCACCAGCAGGGCGGCGGCCGCGGCCAGGCCGAGCGCCTCGAGCACCCGACGAGGGGGAACCAGCGGGCGGGCCGCGGCGAACACGGGGCTCAGCCCTTGGGGTCGAGGATCTTCACGGTCTGCAGGTCGTCGGCCTGCGGTTCGCTCGGCTCGCGATTGACTCGGGTCTCGAGCTCGGGCATCGCCTGTTCCTCGATGGGCAGCTGCTCGAAGAAGTCGCAGCTCACGCACTCGCGGTAGCGGATGCCGTGCTGCTCCCAGCTGCGGATGCGGTCCATCTCGGCGCAGCGCGGGCAGATGGCGCCGGCGATAAAGCGTTTCTGGGTGGCCATGAGGGCCTCCTGAAGAATTCGGTGTGACGTGTTCAAGCGATGCGGATGCGCTGCCACTCTACCTCGGCGCAGCGCGGGCAGATGGCGCCGGCGATAAAGCGTTTCTGGGTGGCCATGAGGCCTCCTGGGAATCGATGAGTGTGGCGTCTTGCGGGACGTCGTGCCGTCATTCTAACCGACACGGCGCGCCGGAGTGGTGGCGCGCCGTGCCGATGATGTCGCTCAGGGGGCTGTCTCGGGCCGCTTTTCTCAGGCGGCTTTCTCAGGCCGCCCGGATGCCGCTATGGCGCAGCAGCGGCTCGACGCTGGGCTCGCGGCCGCGGAAGGCGCGGAACAGCGCCGCGGCGTCGCGGGACCCGCCGCGCTCGAGGATCTCGGTGCGGAAGCGGCGGCCGGTCTCGGGGTCGAAGATGCCGGCCTCCTCGAAGGCGCTCCAGGCATCGGCGGACAGCACCTCGGCCCACTTGTAGCTGTAGTAGCCCGCCGCATAGCCGCCGGCGAAGATGTGGCCGAAGCCGTTCTGGAAGCGGTTGAAGGCCGAGCGCGGCACCACCGAGACGGCGTCGCGCACTTCGTCGAGCAGAGCCTGGATGTCGGCGGCGGAGGGCGCGGCGGCCTCGCGGTGCAGGCGGAAGTCGAACAGCGAGAACTCGAGCTGGCGCACCATGCCCATCGCCGACTGGAAGTTCTTGGCCGCCAGCAGCTTGTCGAACAGTGCCGCCGGCAGCGGCTCGCCGGTGTCGACGTGGCCGGCGATCAGGTCGAGGCCCTCGCGCTCCCAGCAGTAGTTCTCCATGAACTGGCTGGGCAGCTCCACCGCGTCCCAGGCCACGCCGTTGATGCCGGAGATGTCGGCGACGGTCTGGCGGGTCAGCATGTGGTGCAGGCCGTGGCCGAACTCGTGGAACAGGGTGGTGACCTCGTCGTGGGTCAGCAGCGCCGGCCGGTCGCCCACCGGGCGGGTGAAGTTGCAGGTCAGGTAGGCGACCGGCAGCTGCAGCGCGTCGCCCTCCAGGCGCCGCACCCGGCACTCGTCCATCCAGGCGCCGCCGCGCTTGCCCTCCCGGGCATAGAGGTCGAGATAGAAACCGGCGATCGGCGCGCCTTCGTCGAGGATGCGGAAGTAGCGCACGTCGGGATGGTAGCGCGGGGCGTTCTCGTCTTCCTCGAAGGTCACGCCGTAGAGCCGCTCGACCACCTGGAACAGGCCGTCGACCACCCGCGGCGCGGGGAAGTAGGGGCGCAGCTGCTCCTGGGAGATGGCGAAGCGCGCCTCGCGCAGCTTCTCGCTGGCGTAGCCCACGTCCCAGGGCTCGAGGGCGGCCAGGCCCAGCTCGTCGCGGGCGAAGGCGGCCAGCTCGGCGAACTCCTCGCGGGCCTGGGGCACGGCGCGCTCGGCCAGGTCGTCGAGGAAGCCGATCACCTGCTCCGGGGACTCGGCCATCTTGGTGGCCAGCGAGTAGTCGGCGTAGGTGGCGAAGCCCAGCAGCTCGGCCAGCTCGCGGCGCAGCGCCAGGGTCTCCTCCATCACCGGGGCGTTGTCGAACTCGCCGGCGTTGGGGCCTTCGTCGGAGGCGCGGGTGACGAAGGCGGTGTAGACCTCGCGGCGCAGCTCGCGGTCGTCGGCGTGGGTCATCACCGGCAGGAAACTGGGGAAGTCCAGGGTGATGCGATAACCCTCGCGGCCCTTGGCCTCGGCGTTGGCGGCCAGCGTGGCCAGCGCGCTCTCGGGCAGGCCGGCCAGCCTGTCGGCGTCCGGCAGGTCCAGGTGCCAGGCCTGGGTGGCGTCCAGCAGCTGGTTGGAGAAGGTGTTGGCCAGGCTCGACAGCCGCGACTGGATCTCGCCGTAGCGGCGCTTCTGCTCAGGCGGCAGGTCGACGCCGGCCAGGCGGAAGTCGCGCAGGGCGTTGTCGACGGTGCGGCGCTGGCCCTCGTCGAGCTCGGCCCAGGCCGGGCCGTCCTTGAGCGCCTGCCAGGCGCGGAACAGGCCCTCGTGCTGGCCGAGCCAGGTGCTGTAGTCGGAGAGCAGGCCGAGGCTGGTCTCGTAGGCCTGACGCAGCGCCTCGTTGTTCATGGTGCCGTTGAGGTGCGAGACCGGGGACCAGGCCCGCGACAGGCGGTCGTTCAGGGCCTCCAGCGGCGCGGCCAGGGTCTCCCAGCGGGGCGTTTCCCGCTCGGCCCGGGCCACCAGATCCTCGATGGCCTCGCGGTTCTCCGCCAGCAGCGTCTCGATGGCCGGCACCACGTGCTCGGGATGGATCTCGGCGAAGGGCGGCAGCGTGTGGGCGTCGAGCAGGGGATTCGTGGACATGCGCACCTCGGATGGAAAGGGAAACAGCTGTTAGATGCGGGCGGCCGGGCCGGGTTTCAATGTGCTAGGCTTGGCGCCTTTTGCAACTGCAGGCCGGAGACGAGGCGATGAACGAGACCCTGGAGCGCTGGAGCAGCCGCCGCGCCTTTATCCTGGCGGTGACCGGGGCCGCGGTGGGGCTGGGCAACATCTGGCGCTTTCCCTATATCACCGGCGAGAACGGCGGCGCCATCTTCCTGCTGCTTTACGTGGCCTTCGTGGCGCTGCTGGGCCTGCCGGTGATGATGGCCGAGATCCTGATCGGCCGCGCCGGCCGCCGCAGCCCGATGCAGTCGCTGAGCCACCTGGCGGCCCAGTCCGGCCATAGCCGTCACTGGCGCTGGCTGGGGCTGTTCGGCGCCTTCACGGTGTTCTGCATCCTGTCCTTCTATTCGGTGGTCTCCGGCTGGTCGATCGAGTTTCTCGTCTCGTCGATCAACGGCGACTTCGTCGGCCAGAGCGCCGCCCAGGTCGGCGCCGGCTTCGACGACTTCCTCGCCGATCCCGGCCGCATGACCTTCAACCACACCCTGTTCCTGGCGATGACCATGCTGGTGGTGGCCGCCGGGGTGACCAAGGGCCTGGAGCGGCTCAACAACCTGCTGATGCCGCTACTCTACCTGCTGCTGCTGGTGCTGGCCGGGCACGCCGCCACCACCGACGGCTTCGGCCCGGCGCTGGCCTGGCTGTTCACCCCGGACCTGTCGGCGATCACCCCCTCGGTGCTGATCGCGGCCATGGGCCACGCCTTCTTCACCCTGGCGGTGGGCGCCTGCGCACTGATGGCCTACGGCGCCTACATGCCGGACCACCAGAGCCTGCCGCGGGCCGCGCTCGGGGTGGCGGTGCTGGACATCACCGTGGCGCTGCTGGCCGGCATCGCCATCTTCTCGGTGGTGTTCGCCCAGGGCATGGACCCGGCCGAGGGGCCGGGGCTGATGTTCGTGACCCTGCCGGTGGCCTTCGCCGACCTGCCGTTCGGCGCCTTCTGGCTGTCGCTGTTCTTCCTGCTGCTGCTGCTGGCCACCTGGACCTCGTCGATCAACCTGGCCGAGCCGATGGTCGCCACCCTGCAGGGCTGGGGGCTGAAGCGTGGCCAGGCCGCCGCCGTGGTGGGCGTGACTGTGTGGCTGGTCGGCCTGCTGTCGGTGCTGTCGTTCTCGTCGCTGGCCGACTTCAAGGTGCTGTTCGGCATGAATGTCTTCGAGCTGGTGACCACGGTGCCGCCGGAGATCTTCCTGCCGGTCGGCGGCGCCCTGATCGCGGTGTTCGCCGCCTGGGTGCTGCCCGAGGTGGTGGCGCTGCGGGCGCTCGACGCCGGCCCCACCGGCTTTCGCGTATGGCGCACCACGGTGCGCTGGGTGTCGATTCCGCTGACGCTGGTAGTATTGATCTCCGGACTGATCTGACCACGGGAGCTGTGTGATGAGCGAAGCCAAGACCCTGAGGCCCTGGAAGGGCACGAGCCCGCAGCTGGGCGAACGCGTCTACATCGACCCGGCCTGCACGGTGCTGGGCGACGTGGTGCTGGGCGACGACTGCTCGGTGTGGCCGATGGCGGTGATCCGCGGCGACATGCACCGCATCCGCATCGGGCAGCGGGTGAGCATCCAGGACGGCAGCGTGCTGCATATCACCCACGCCAGCGACTTCAACCCCGACGGCTTCCCGCTGACCGTCGGCGACGACGTCACCGTCGGGCACAAGGCGATCCTCCACGGCTGCACCCTGGGCAACCGCATCCTGGTGGGCATGGGCGCCATCGTGATGGATGGCGTGGTGGTCGAGGACGAGGTGATCATCGCCGCCGGCGCGGTGGTGCCGCCGGGCAAGCGCCTGGAAGGCGGCCACGTCTACGCCGGCAACCCGGCCAAGGCGCTGCGCCCGATCAAGGACAAGGAACGCGCCTTCTTTCCCTATACCGCCGGCAATTACGTCAAATTGAAGGACGAGTATCTGGCGGCCGAAGAGTGATGGGCTGTGGCTCCGAGCGAGCGCTGGCTCGGGGCTCAGAGTCATCCGGCGAGGACACGCATGAATACGTCCCTGTAGCTCCCGGCGCCCTGCAGCGCTCTCGCATCCTGCTCCGCTTGCAGGACCGGTGCTGGCCATCCATGGCCAGCCCGTTTGGAGGAATCCTCCTCACCCATGGTGCAGGAGGTCCTCGTCGGATGACCCGTCGCCCCTTGTCCTGTCTGAGGACCGGACCTGGGGAGGCAGCGTGACCTCAATGATGTGCAATAAAGGCGTAACCCGCCAACCGCTTGTTTTCTTTGGTCATGCCGAGCGCTAAACTGATGTTTTATCCAGTCAGTGAGGCGCCGCGGGCATGGCCGACTTCCGAACCCACCTCGGCGTGGCCGCGACCCTGGGCGCGGTGGTCGCCCACGGCGGCTGGCAGGCCGGGCTGTGGGCGTTCGCCGAGGGCCTGCCGGTGCTGGCGCTGATCACCTTCGGCGGCATCCTCCCCGACATCGACGCCGACCGCTCCAAGGCGATCCGTCTGATCTTCAACCTGCTGGCGATTCCCGCCGTGGTCGCCGGGGCGTTGTGGCTGCAGGGACGGCTGGACCCGGGGCCGCTGATGGTGGCCTGTGGCGGCATCTATCTGGGCGTGCGCTATCTGGGCGGGGCGCTGTTCTGTCGCTTCACCGTGCATCGCGGCATCTGGCACTCGCTGCTGGCGGCGGCGCTGTGCGGGCTGACCGTCACCGCGCTCAGCCATCACCTGTTCGCGCTGCCCGACCGGCTGGCCTGGATCTACGGTGGGGCCCTGTCGATGGGCTTCGTGATCCATCTGCTGCTCGACGAGATGTACAGCGTCGATCTCACCGGGGCGCGCCTCAAGCGCTCCTTCGGCACCGCGCTCAAGCCCTTCGACTGGCGCCAGCCCGGCAACTCGCTGGCCATGCTGGCGGTGATCGTGAGCCTCTCTCCCTGGCTGCCGCCGTGGCGGCCGCTGGTCGATCTGGTGGCTCAGGGCTCGGCGTTCTGGCGGTAGTTTTCGGCCTTCAGGCCGTGCTTCTTCAGCTTGTCGTAGAGCGTCTTGCGCGGCACGTCCAGGGCGTCGCAGACCTCGCTGACGCGGCCCTGGTGGCGAGCCAGTGCCTGGCTGATCAGGCTCTTCTCGAACAGCTCCACCTGTCGCGGCAGCGGCAGCTCGCCGCCCTCGTTCTCGCCGCCTTCCAGCAGCGCCTCCAGCCGGTAGTCGCAGGTCACGCCCAGCAGCACGTAGCGCTCGGCGAGGTTGCGCAGCTCGCGCACGTTGCCGGGCCAGTCGTGGGCCAGCAGCGCCGAGGTGCCGGCGGCATCCAGCGGCGGTGCCTCCAGACCGCTGCGATTGGCGGCCACCACCGCGAAGTGCTGGAACAGCAGTGGAATGTCTTCGCGGCGCTCGCGCAGCGGCGGGATCGGCAGCGTCACCACGTTGAGCCGGTAGTAGAGGTCCTCGCGGAAGTCGCCGGCCTCGGCGGCGGCCTTGAGGTCGACCTTGGTGGCGGCGATCACGCGGATGTCGAGGGGGACCGCCTGGTTGGAGCCCAGCCGCTCGATGCTGCGCTCCTGCAGCACCCGCAGCAGCTTGACCTGCAGAGACAGCGGCATCGACTCGATCTCGTCGAGGAACACGGTGCCGCCCTGGGCGTGCTCGAACTTGCCGATGCGCCGCTCCACGGCGCCGGTGAAGGCGCCCTTCTCGTGGCCGAACAGCTCCGACTCGATGGTGCTTTCCGGCACCGCGCCGCAGTTGATGGCGACGAAGGGGCGGCCGCCGCGCAGGCTGCGCTCGTGGATGGCGCGGGCCACCAGGTCCTTGCCGGCGCCGGTCTCGCCGAACAGCAGCACGTCGGCCTCGACCTGGCTGATGCGCTGGACCATCGAGGCCAGCCGCTGGATCACCGGCGTGCGGCCGACCAGCCGCGGGCCGGGCGCCGACTGCTGGGCCTCGAGTTCGGCCTTGAGAGTGCGGTTCTCGAGGCTCAGCCGGCGCTTTTCGATGCCGCGGCGTACCACCTCGACCAGGTGCTCGCCGGCGAAGGGCTTCTCGAGGAAGTCCCAGGCGCCGTCGCGCATCGCCGCCACCGCGGTGGAGACGTCGCCGTGGCCGGTGATCAGCACCACCGGCAGGTCGGGGTCACGGTCGCCTATCTCGCGCAGCAGCGCCATGCCGTCCATGCCGGGCATGCGGATGTCGCTGATCACCACGCCGGGGAAGTCCGGCGTCAGCGCCGCCAGAGCATCCTCGGCGCGCTCGAAGGCCCGGGGCGCATAGCCGGCCAGCTCCAGGGTCTGGCCGGCGGTGATGCGCAGGTGCGCCTCGTCGTCGATGATCATCACCGGGGTCGCCGGGGACTCATGCATGGGATTGCCGCTCCTCGCTGGATGCCGGGGTGTCGGTGCCCGCGTCGCGGGGCAGGGTGATGGTGAAGCGAGCGCCGCCCTCGGCGCCGTTGGCGACCTCCAGGCGGCCGCCCAGGTCGTCGATGATACGCGCCGAGATCGACAGGCCCAGCCCCAGGCCGCTGCCGGCGGCCTTGGTGGTGTAGAAGGGTTCGAAGATGCGCGACAGCCGGTCCTCGGCAATGCCGGGGCCGTTGTCGGCCACCGCCAGGCGTACCCGGTCGCGCTCGGCGGCGATGTCGAGGGTCAGCCGCGGCGACGGCGTCTCGGCCATGGCCTGCAGGGCGTTGCCGATCAGGTTGACCAGCACCTGCTCGAGGCGCACCGGGTCGGCGCGCACCCAGAGTTCGTCGTCGGGCCAACGGCGTTCCACCGCCACGTCGCCCTCGCCGAGCCGGGCCTGGAACAGCCGCAGGGCGTAGTCGAAGCAGGAGGGCGCCGAGACGGCGGTCAGGCTGTCGCCGCTCTTGCGCGAGAACTGGCGCAGCTGGGCGCTGATCTCGGCCATGCGCTCGGTGAGCTCGACGATCTGGCCGAGGTTGGCGTCGGCGGCCTCGCTGCGGCTGCGGGCGATGAAGGCGCGGGCGTTCTCGGCGTAGGCGCGGATCGCCGCCAGCGGCTGGTTGAGCTCGTGGTTGATGCCGGCGGCCAGCTGACCGAGCACCGCCAGCTTGGCGGCCTGGACCAGCTCGTCGCGGGTCTCGCGCAGGCGCTGCTCGGCCAGGCGGCGCTCCTCGATCTCGTCAGACAGGCGCCGGTTGGTGGCGGTCAGGTCGCGGGTGCGCGCCTCGACGTGGCGCTCCAGTTCGTCGCGGGCCCGGGCCAGGGTGCGGCGTTCGCGCTCGGCGAACCGTTCGCGCTCGCGGCGCAGGCGCCGCCGCTGCCAGCCGATGCCGCCGCCCAGCGCCACCAGGCCGTAGAGGCCGCCGGCCAGCGCCGCCGCCAGCCACTGGGCGTCGACCACCGGGGTGAGCGGCTTGAGGATATGCATGTCCCAGCCGAAGCCCGGCACCGGCCGGGTCAGGCTCAGGTAGCGCTCGTCGACCAGCGGGCCGTCGGTGAAGTCCACCAGCCTGGCGCGCTCGCCGCGTCGTTCGAGTTCGCGCAGGCCAGTGGGCGGCAGCGGTTCGTCGCCGTAGCGCCGCGAGGCGTGCAGGGCCTCGAGCTCGGCCGCCTCGAGGGGCTCGATGGCGGTGAGCCTCAGCTCCGGCCGGCTGGCCATGAACACCACGCCGTCATCGTCGGTGACCAGCAGTTCGGCGTCCTGTTCGGCCCAGCTGTCCTCGACGGCGTGCAGCAGCACCTTGAGCACCATCACGCCGTCGGGTCGGGCGTTCGGCGCGGTGTCGTCGAGCCACACCGGGGCCGAGAAGTAGTAGCCGCGCTCCTGGGAGCGCAGGCCGAGGCCGAAGAAACGCCCCTTCTGGCCCTGCATGGCCTGCTGGTAATAGCGTCGGAAGCGGTAGTTCTCGCCGATGAAGGTGCTCTCGCGGTGCCAGTTGCTGGCCGCCAGAGTGTCGCCGAAGCGGTCGAGCAGGTAGATGTCGGAGACGTCGGCGGTGGCGCGGAAGCGGTCGAGCAGGCGGTTGAGCGGCATCGGGTCCTGCTGGGCAGGTGTCGCCAGGAAACGCTTCACGGCCTCCCGCGAGGCCAGCAGTTCCGGCAGGTAGTCGTGACGGGACAGGTGCCCGGTGAGGCCGGCCACCGACAGGCGCAGCTCGTTCTCGGCGTCGTCGCGCAGCGCCTGTAGCGCCTGTTCGCGGGCGACCTGGGCGGTCTGCCACAGGCACAGCGCCAGGCCGGCCAGCCCGGCCAGCGCCAGCAGCAGGCGCAGATAGCGTCGGCGGGGGAGCGGTGAGGCGGTCGTCATGCGTCAGGCATCGGGCGTCGGCATGGACTGGGCGCGACGTAGCGAGCGCTGGGCGCGCGTCTCGGCGCGAGCCGCGGCCAGCAGGTTTTCCTCGACGTAGACCAGGTGGTCGTGGGCGCAGGCGCGGGCCTCTTCGGCGCGGCCCTGGAGGATGGCGTCGAGCAGCGCGCGGTGCTGGGTCATCAGTCGCTCGCGGGCGTCGGGCTTGGCGAACAGCTGCTCGAGGTTTTCCACGATGCTCTTCTCGAGCAGGTGGAAGATGCCGCGGATGGTGTGCAGCAGCATCACGTTGTGCGCGGCTTCGGCGATGGCCAGGTGGAAGGCGGCGTCGGCCTTGGCCTCCTCGGCCGGGTCCTGGGCGACGAAACGGGCCTCGAGCTCCTCGAAGCGCTGCAGCAGCACCGCCTTGTCGGTGGGCGTGGCGCGCAGCGCGGCGTAGTAGGCGGAGAGGCCTTCCATGGCGTCGCGGAACTCGAGCAGGTCGAGGTGGAATTCGCCGTGGCGCGATAGCATCTCCAGCAGCGGGTCGCTGTAGCCGCTGTGCAGGTCCTCGGTGATGTAGGTGCCGCCGCCCTGGCGACTGTGCAGCAGTCCGCGGGCGGCGAGCTTCTGGATCGCCTCGCGCAGCGAGGGACGCGAAACGCCGAAGCGCTCGGCCAGTTCGCGCTCCGGCGGCAGACGCTGGCCGGGCTTGAGGCTGCCCTCTAGGATCAAGGCTTCGAGGCGTTCGGTGATCACGTCGGCGAGGCGCGGCTGGCGCAGGGGTTGGTAGGACATGGCGGTGTTCCTGAGCGCGAGGTCTGTCGGCGCATGGTAGCGTCATTCAATTGGTATTACCAATATCATGCGTTTTTCGTCGCACGATGTTGTGCTGGTTTTTCAAGGGCTTGTGGATCGCTGCTTAGTGATTAATACCAAGGTATTAGCGTCTTTTGCGCCCGGAATTTTGACACCCTCTTGGCCGGGCCATAGGGTGCGGTAACCAGTCGATGTCAATTGGTTTGACCAATCATGGGGCGCGAGGCGACAGTCGCCCCGTGTCTGCCGAAGCGCCGCCCGACTGGAGACGTTATTTGCGCCGCGTGCGCCCGCGTCGATGGCCTTCGAGCCCTCGTCGCGCCGGCCCGTCGGCCGTTTCTCGATCGCTCATCCATTGTACAGGGCTCGCCATGATCATCTCCGCCGCCACGGACTATCGCCAGGCCGCCAAGCGCCGCATCCCGCCGTTTCTCTTTCACTACGCCGATGGGGGCGCCTATGCCGAGCACACGCTCAGGCGCAACGTCGAGGACCTCGGCGAGATCGGCCTGCGCCAGCGCGTGCTGAAGGACATGTCCTCGCTGTCGCTGGAGACCGAGCTGTTTGGCGAGTCCATGGCCATGCCGGTGGCGCTGGCGCCGGTGGGGCTGGCGGGCATGTATGCCCGGCGGGGCGAGGTGCAGGCGGCCAGGGCCGCGGCTGGGAAGGGCATTCCGTTCACGCTGTCCACGGTGTCGGTATGCCCTATCGGTGAAGTCGCCTCGGCCGTGGATCGCCCCATCTGGTTCCAGCTCTACGTGCTGAAGGATCGCGGCTTCATGAAGCATGTGCTGGAGCGGGCCAAGGCCGCGGGCGTCAAGACGCTGGTCTTCACCGTCGACATGCCGGTGCCCGGGGCGCGCTACCGCGATGCCCACTCCGGCATGAGCGGCAAGCACGGCGGCATCCGCCGCATGCTGCAGGCCATGACGCGTCCGTCCTGGGCCTGGGACGTGGGCCTTCACGGTCGTCCCCATGACCTGGGCAACGTGTCCGACTACCGCGGCCAGCCGACGGAGCTCGAGGACTACATCGCCTGGCTCGGCAACAACTTCGATCCCTCCATCTCGTGGAAGGACCTGGAGTGGATCCGCGAGTTCTGGGACGGCCCGATGATCATCAAGGGCATCCTCGATCCCGAGGACGCTCGCGATGCCGTGCGCTTCGGCGCCGACGGCATCGTGGTTTCCAACCATGGCGGCCGTCAGCTCGATGGCGTGCCGTCCTCCGCCCGTGCGCTGCCGGCCATCGCCGATGCGGTGAAGGGTGAGCTGGCCATTCTGGCCGACTCCGGCATCCGCAACGGGCTCGACGTGGTGCGCATGGTCGCCATGGGCGCCGACAGCGTGCTGCTGGGGCGTGCCTTCGTCTATGCACTGGCCACCGCCGGCGAGGCGGGGGTGGCTCACCTGCTCGAGCTGATCGACAAGGAGATGCGCGTCGCCATGACGCTGACCGGCGCGCGCACCATCGCTGACCTCGGGCCGGACTCGCTGGTGACGGAGGCGCGTCTGCACGGGGGCGCTGCCTGATATCTCGAGGCGTCACGTTTTCCGCTATAGTGCGGCTGTCCCGCGGAGGCGGGGCACCGTCACTTCGTAGGGAGACAATACGTGGACACCCAAGGAATTCGGACTCTCAGTGCCTCATCGGGACGCCTGCTGGCGGGTCTGGTCGGGCTGACCTTGCTGGCCGGCTGCAGCGACGACGAGACGCGTTTCGTCTCGGCGCCGGAGGTAAAGGCCGGTAACAGTATCGAAGGCGAGCTGACCTCGACCAGCCCGGTCAATCTCGACAGCGGCACGCGCTACTCGGCGCACTGGCTGTGCGGCAGCGCCGATGCCAAACGCTATCGCTATACGCTGGAGGCGCCGTTTGCGGCGACGCTGACGGCCTTCGACGACGAAGGGCACTGGCTGGGAGCGGCCGAGAGCGGTCCCGGCGGCGAGTCGGCGCTGCTGCTGAGTGCGCCGGAAGCGCAGCGCTGCAACCTGGTCGTCGTCAACGGCAGCAGCGGCGGCGCCTTCGGCCCCTACACGCTCGCGGCGGAAGCGGCCGACGAGGCCGATACCCTGACGCCAGACCAGCCGCTGATCGGCCAGCTGAAAGATGGCGGGGCCGAATACTCGCTCAGCCTGGACGCGCCCGCGCATCTCAATCTGGCGCTGTCCGGCGCGGAAGGTCTCGACATGCGGCTCCTCGGCGAGGACGTGAGCCAGCGGGCCGAGTCCTGTGCGCCGGGCGAGCTGCGCCTCGATGCCTATCTGGAGCCCGGCGACTATCGCGTCCAGCTGGGGCAGGCGCCCAAGCCCAATGTGGCCGCCACCGAGTGCGCCAGCCACCTGCTGAGCACCGGCGGCGTCTACCAGCTGCTGGCCTCGCAGCGCGATCTCTCCGAAGGGCGCCGCAACGGCGGGCCGCTGCGCGATGGCGATCGCATCACCGGCAACCTCGAGGCGGGCGCGCCGAACGCCTATGCCCTGCATCTCGATGCGCCCTCCGAGGTGGTCCTGGATCTTGGGTCGGCGGACTTTGATACCGTGCTGCGCGTGACCGGCGACGGCACCGATGTCAGCAACGACGACACCGGCAGCGGCACCGACTCGCGCGTTCAGACGGTGCTGATGGCGGGCGACTACCGCGTCGAAGTGAGCAGCTACGATGGCAATCCCGGTGAGTATCGGCTGGAGATGCGGCGCGGCGAGTTCGACGGCGAATTCCGCAATGACGGGGCCATCGCCGCGGGTGAAGAGGTTCGCGGGCAGTACATCGGCGTCGGTGAGAACCGCTATCGCTTCACCGTCGAGGAAACCGCCGAGGTCAACCTGGCGCTCGACTCGCTGGACTTCGACCCGATGCTGCATCTTCAGGGCAATGGCGTCGATATCAGCGACGACGACAGCGGTGGTGATCGTAATTCGCTGATCAATGCCGTGCTGGAACCCGGCGACTATACCCTCGAAGTGCAGAGCTATAGCGGTAGCGGCGTCTATACCCTGAGCGCGGAGTCGTCGCCTTTCGAGGGGCGCATGAGCGACGGCGGCGAGATCGCGCCGGGCGAGACGGTCTTCGGCCGGCTGACGCCTGGCGGCCGGCTCTCCTACCGGCTGGTGGTTGACGAGTCGCGCGAGGTCACCCTGGAGAGCACCTCCAGTGCGGTGGATACCGTGATGCAGCTGACCGGCAAGGGCGTCGACGAGCAGAACGACGATGCCCCCGATCTGGGGCTCGGCTCTCGGATCACCAAGCGCCTGGAGCCCGGCAGCTACGATATTGATATTCGCGGCTTCGGCAGCGGTGTCGGCATGGTGCGCCTGTCTATCGGTGAATGACGAGGCAGCGGAGGCGTCGCTCCGGCGACGTCTCCGCTACCGTCGGGCAGGTGCTGAAAATAGTCCTTGCGTCGCGGCGGGAGAATCCGTAAAGTACGCATCCGCTGCCGGCGACGGGCAACGTTGCAGGCGGTGATGAGTGGTAGAAGCACTTGTTTTTCTTGAGGTTTTTCGAAGGTTGTCGAAAACGCTCGATTGACAGGTCCGCCGGAAACGGTAGAATGCTCACCGCTCGATCGGACATCGCTTCAGACGCTGGAGTCGATCGCTCGGTCATCCGCTTCGCTTCCTCGGAGGCTTGAAGATCACCGGTTGACACGACGCGCCGATCACGTAGAATACGCCTTCCTCGCAGGGCGCCGGCCGAACGGCCAGGCAGATGCGAGACGCTCTTCTCTTCGTTGAGTCGAGCTGCTCTTTAACAATCGATCAGATAATTCATGTGGGC
>NZ_JALMEW010000008.1 GCF_023094245.1 Halomonas getboli
GCCCACATGAATTATCTGATCGATTGTTAAAGAGCAGCTCGACTCAACGAAGAGAAGAGCGTCTCGCATCTGCCTGGCCGTTCGGCCGGCGCCCTGCGAGGAAGGCGTATTCTACGTGATCGGCGCGCCGTGTCAACCGGTGACCTTCAAGCCTCCGAGGAAGCGAAGCGGATGACCGAGCGATCGACTCCAGTGTCTGAAGCGATGTCCGATCGAGCGGTGAGCATTCTACCGTTTCCGGCGGACTTGTCAATCGGGCGTTTTCGACAACCTTCGAAAAACCCCAAGAAAAACAAGTGCTTCTACCACTCATCACCGCCTGCAACGTTGCCCGTCGCCGGCAGCGGATGCGTACTTTACGGATTCTCCCGCCGCGACGCAAGGACTATTTTCAGGAAGGTGGCGAGCGCAGAAAAGTCCTCCCCTTCAACAGCAAGACGCCTCGCTCTCCAGAGAAGAGCGAGGCGCACTGCCTTACCGGACGGCTCGGATCAGCTGCCCTGGCGCAGGCGCTCGGCCGCCGTCGTCAGCAGATGCTCGGTGGTCTCCCAGCCGATACAGGCGTCGGTGACCGAGACCCCGTGACGCAGCTTGCCGGGGACCAGCGGCTGCTTGCCCTCGTGGAGGTGGCTCTCCAGCATCAGCCCCATCAAGGCATCGTCGCCCGCCAGGCGCTGGTTCAGCACGTCGAGCATCACCTCGCTCTGGCGGCGATGATCCTTCTGCGCGTTGGCATGGCTGCAGTCGACCATCAGCCGCGGATTCTGGCCGGCGCCCTCCAGGGTCCGCCGCGCCGCCGCCACCTGAGGCGCGCGGAAGTTGGGCTCACCGTGGCCGCCGCGCAGCACCGCATGGGTATGCGGATTGCCGGGCGTCTCGCGCATCTCGGGATGGCCGTCGGGCCCCATGGCGAAGTGCTGATGCGAATGAGCAGCGGCACGCATGGCGTCCACCGCCACCTGCAGATCGCCGCTGGTGGCGTTCTTGAAGCCGACCACCGCATCCAGGCCGCTTGCCAGCTCGCGATGCAGCTGGGACTCGGTGGTGCGGGCGCCGATTGCCACCCAGCTCAGCACGTCATCGAGGTAGGGCGCCAGCATCGGCTGCAGCAGCTCGGTGGCCACCGGCAGGCCGAGGCCGGCGATTTCGCGCATCAGCGAGCGGGATAGCTCCAGGCCGCGCGCCAGATCACCGCTGCCGTCCAGATCCGGATCGTAGGCCAGCCCCTTCCAGCCGATCGTGGTGCGCGGCTTCTCGACGTAGACACGCATCACCGGCAGCAGACGATCTTCGACAAGCGGCGCCAGTTCGGCCAGGCGACGGGCGTACTCGAGGGCGGACTCGGGATCGTGGATCGAACAGGGACCAACGACCACCAGCAGGCGGTCGTCACGACCGGCGAGAATGTCGCGAATGGCCTGGCGCTGGCCCTCGATGCGCCTGACCAGCGCCGGCTCGAGCGACAGGGCATGATGAAGCTCGGCCGGCGTGGGCAGCGCACGGGCGCTGCGTCGGGTGGCGGATTCAGCGGTGGTCGCAAGGGATACGGGGGCGTTCATGGGGCATCAACTCCGTGAGCATGAAGATCGGGACAAGGTCATGCCACCGGCAAGCCCACGGTCGGAGGTGGCGCACTGAGCCGACCGCACGTCGATAAATCGCCAGCCATAGCCGTAATAGTCCCGGCCCAGGGTGCGGAACTCGGCATGGTGGCGATCGAATGCGGTCATGAGTGTCTCCTCGAGTGTTGAATATCAGAAACGCAGAACCCCCGGGCGGGGCTGCCGTCCGGGGGTTCTGAGTATCGGAGGCAACCCTTGGCGGGCGTGCCTCGCGGCGTCGTCCTGTGCGATCAGGACTCGGCCGCCGGCACGCCGGCGCTAAACCAGTAGCCCTGCCAATAACAGGCGACAGCGGAGACGGTCTCGTGACCACGGGCCATGACCGCCGGGGAGGCGGTGATCGGGCTGCGCGGGATCAGGGACGGGCTCGGTGTCATGGGGCTCTCGACGGTTCGTGTTAAGGATGTCCTGAAAACTGACTCCATCCTGCCCGCTCGCGGACCGGATGGCAAGGCTCAGCCGGTGGCGAGCCGGATCCAGGCGATGGTAGCCGGCAGGCAGCTCATGCCGACCAGCACCGCCAGGCCCAGGAAGACGGCCAGCAGTCCGCTGTCGTCGTGGAACTCATCATCATGCATCGGCATGGAGGCCTCCTCGTCGCCTCGGAAATATCGCCAGTCTAGGCAGATTGCCGTTCGGCGGCGAGCATCAGCGCAAATGACGTCCGCCATCCACCGGCAGGGTAATGCCCGTCACGTAGCGGTTATCGAGCAGGTAGCGCAGGCTCTGGTGGATCACGCCAGGCCCCGGGATCAGTCCCATCGCCGACTTGGCCCTGGCCTTCTCGGCGTAGGCCTCGTCATCGTCGTCATTGAGCATGATCATCGCCGGGGCGATGGCGTTGACCTGGATCGACGGCGCATACATGGCGGCGAACGACAGCGTCAGGTTCTCGAGCCCGGCCTTGGAGGCGGCGTAGGCGGCGTGCTTGCGCGAGCCCTTGCTGGCCACGAAGTCGGTCATGTGCACGATGTCGCGCATCGGCTCGCTGCAGGCCTCGAGCAGATCGCGGGCGCCGAGGTTGATCAGGTACGGCGCCAGCATGTGCACCCGGAACAGCCGCTCGAAGTTGTCCCCGGCCTCGGGCCCGGCGACGTCCGGCGCCCAGTCGCTGGCGTTGTGGACGATGGCGCGCAGCGAGGACGTCTCGGCCCGCAGGCGTTCGAGGAAATCCTCGATGCCTTCCTGGCTGGCGAAGTCGGCCTGCAGGGTGACGACGCCGCGGCGCCGCAGCGCCTCGAGTTCCTCGCGCTCGCGGCGGTAGCTGATGATCACCGGATGCCCCTCGTCGACCAGGCGCTCGACACAGTGCCGCCCCAGGCGCTGGGCGCCACCGGTAATCAGGATCGGCGAGGCGCTCATGCCCGCCCTTCCCTCACCAGGCTGCCCACGGTGGGCACCAGCGGATCGCGCGGCGCGTAGGCGAAGACGTCGGAGAACACCCGCGACGGCTCGAGGCCCAGCGAGGCCAGCACGTCGACGCAGGCGTAGACCATCCCCGGCGAGCCGGAGAGATAGACGTCATGGCCGGAGACGTCAACGTCGTCCAGGGCCTCGCCCAGCGCCGCGTCGATGCGTCCGGCATGCCCTTGGACGCGTTCGGCGGCGAAGTCGTCGCTCATGCCCTGCTCGGCGACCGCATGGAAGGCCACGTTCGGATGCTGAGCCGCCCACTCCCGGGCCAGGCTCTCGAGATAGAGCTCGCGGCGCTCCTTGGCCGCCCACCACAGGGCGATCTCCCTCGCCGGATCGGCGTGCAGCGCCGCCTCGACGATCGCCTTCATCTGGGCGAAACCGGTGCCGGCGGCCACCAGCAACAGCGGGCGTGTGCTGCCGGGGTCTAGCACGCAGTCGCCGCTCGGCAGCCGCAGGGTCAGATGCTGCGCCTCCACCAGCAGCTCGCGCAGTCGCGCCGAGTTGGAGCGCTCCGGCCAGTGCTGGATGTGCAGCTCCAGGCGGCCGTCGCCCGAATGGGCACTGGCGATGGAGAACGGCACCCAGGTCTCGGGGTCGAGCTCCATCTCCAGATACTGGCCGGGCGCGTGGGCCATGGCCTCGGCGCGGCCTTCCAGGCGCACCCGGAAGACGTCGGGGGTGAGGTCCTCGACCTCGACGACCTGGCAGGTCAGGGTCCTTGCCGTCATGAATGCCTCTTGTCGTTATCGGGGAGTTCAATGCCCAGCTCGTTCCAGCGCTCGCTGACGCGGGCCTTGACGGCCTCGTCCATGACGATGGGCGTGCCCCATTCTCGGTCGGTCTCGCCGGGCCACTTGTCGGTGGCGTCCAGGCCCATCTTGGAGCCCAGGCCCGCCACCGGGGAGGCGAAATCCAGGTAGTCGATGGGCGTGTTCTCCACCATCACCGTGTCCCGCGCCGGGTCCATGCGGGTAGTGATGGCCCAGATCACGTCCTGCCAGTCGCGGGCGCTGACGTCGTCGTCGAGCACCACCACGAACTTGGTGTACATGAACTGGCGCAGGAAGCTCCACACGCCCATCATCACCCGCTTGGCGTGGCCGGGATACTGCTTCTTCATCGTCACCACGGCCATGCGGTAGGAGCAGCCTTCCGGGGGCAGGTAGAAGTCGACGATCTCGGGGAACTGGCGGCGCAGGATCGGCACGAACACCTCGTTCAGCGCCAGCCCCAGCACCGCGGGCTCGTCCGGCGGACGGCCGGTGTAGGTGGAGTGATAGACGGCATCGCGACGCATGGTCATGCGCGTGACCGTGAACACCGGGAAGGTCTCCACCTCGTTGTAGTAGCCGGTGTGATCGCCGTAGGGGCCTTCCGGGGCGGTATCGTCGGGGTACAGGAAGCCCTCGAGGATGATCTCGGCCGAGGCCGGCACCTCGAGGTCGGCGTGGCCGCACTTGACCAGCTCGGTGCGCGAACCTCTCAAGAGCCCGGCGAAGGCGTACTCGGAGAGCGAGTCCGGCACCGGCGTCACGGCGCCGAGGATGGTCGCCGGGTCAGCGCCCAGCGCCACCGCCACCGGGAAGGGCTCGCCGGGATGCTCGCGGCACCACTCCTGATAGTCCAGGGCGCCGCCGCGATGGGACAGCCAGCGCATGATCAGGCGATTGCGCGAGAGCTTCTGCTGGCGATAGATGCCGAGGTTCTGGCGCGACTTGCGCGGCCCCTTGGTGATCACCAGCGGCCAGGTCACCAGCGGCGCGGCGTCGCCGGGCCAGCAGTGCTGGATCGGCAGGCGATCGAGGTCGACGTCATCGCCCTCGAGCACCACCTCCTGCACCGGCGCGCGCTTGAGCCGCTTGGGGCCCATGCTCATCACCTGCTTGTAGACCGGCAGCTTGTCGAGGGCGTCGCGGAAGCCCTTGGGCGGCTCCGGCTCCTTGAGGAAGGCCAGCAGCTCGCCGACCTCGCGCAGCGCGCTGACCGATTCCTGGCCCATGCCCAGGGCGACCCGTTTAGGCGTGCCGAAGAGGTTGCCGAGCAGCGGCATGTCGTGGCCCTTGACGTTCTCGAACAGCAGCGCCGGTCCGCCGGCCCGCAGGGTGCGGTCGCAGATCTCGGTGATCTCGAGGTAGGGATCCACCTCGGCGGTGACGCGCCTGAGCTCGCCCTGCTCTTCCAGCGCGGCGATGAACTCGCGCAGGTCCTTGTACTTCATGCGGCCTTCCCGTTATCCCGAACGACGCAAAAGGGGCAGCATAGCATGCTGCCCCTTCGGGATGCTGCGCCTGGGCGATGTGATCACCGCTCTAGCGAAGCGGCGTCGGGGACAGGCCGAAGCGGAGGTCCTATGCCAGGGGTGAGGAGGATTCCTCCGAACGGGCTGGCCATGGATGGCCAGCACCGGCCCTGCAAGCGGAGCAGGACGCGAGAGCGCCGCAGGGCATCGGTAGCGCCCATGGATGGGTTCACAGCGCCTCCGCGAAGGCCTGTCGCCGAGATAGCCGCGACGTCAGGCCAGCCGTTAGATCCGACCTCATCCTGCCGAGAGGATCAACGCCGTTTCATGGCCTCGAAGAACTCGAGGTTGGTCTTGGTATCCTTCAGGCGATCGATCAGGAACTCGGTGGCCGCGGTGTCGTCCATCGGGTTGAGCAGCTTGCGCAGGATCCACATGCGCTGCATCTCGTCCTCGGAGGCGATCAGATCCTCGCGGCGGGTGCCGGAGCGACGGATGTTGAGAGCCGGGTAGACGCGCTTCTCGGCGAGCTTGCGGTCCAGGTGGGCCTCCATGTTGCCGGTGCCCTTGAACTCCTCGAAGATCACCTCGTCCATCTTGGAGCCGGTATCGACCAGCGCCGTGGCGATGATGGTCAGGCTGCCGCCTTCCTCGATGTTGCGCGCCGCGCCGAAGAAGCGCTTGGGCTTCTCGAGGGCGTGGGCGTCGACGCCGCCGGTCAGCACCTTGCCGGAAGACGGCACCACGGTGTTGTAGGCGCGCGCCAGACGGGTGATGGAGTCGAGCAGGATGACCACGTCCTTCTTGTGCTCGACCAGGCGCTTGGCCTTCTCGATCACCATCTCGGCGACCTGCACGTGGCGGGCCGGCGGCTCGTCGAAGGTCGAGGCCACCACCTCGCCGCGCACGGTGCGCGACATCTCGGTGACCTCCTCGGGCCGCTCGTCGATCAGCAGCACGATCAGGTGGCACTCGGGGTTGTTACGCGTGATCGAGGTCGCGATGTTCTGCAGCATCAGCGTCTTGCCCGCCTTGGGCGGCGAGACGAGCAGGCCGCGCTGGCCCTTGCCGATGGGAGCGGTCAGATCGATGATCCGCGCGGTGAGATCCTCGGTGGAACCGTTGCCGATCTCCATGCGCAGCCGCTCCTGGGGGAACAGCGGCGTGAGGTTCTCGAAGAGGATCTTGTGCTTGGCGTTCTCCGGCTTGTCGAAGTTGATCTCGCTGACCTTCAACAGTGCGAAGTAACGCTCCCCTTCCTTGGGCGGACGAATCTTGCCGGAGATGGAATCGCCCTTGCGCAGGTTGAAGCGCCGGATCTGGGAAGGCGACACATAGATATCATCGGGGCCGGCCATGTAGGAACTGTCGGCACTGCGCAGGAAGCCGAACCCGTCCTGCAGGATTTCCAGCACGCCGTCGCCGTAGATGGCCTCGCCGCTCTTGGCGTGCTTCTTGAGGATGGCGAAGATGATGTCCTGCTTGCGGGAACGTGCCAGGTTGTCGATGCCCATCTCGCGGGCGATCTCCAGGAGTTCCGGCACGGGCTTTTGCTTGAGTTCGGTAAGATTCATCGGTGTGTTCAGAAGTTGCTCGTGAAAGCCGGGCAGTCGTGCGCCGTATGAGAAAAGAGGCGAGACATTAACGCCGCGTGGATGCGTTCAGAGCCCGGACAGGCTGCCTCTCGTCGAATGCGGGTCATGGCCACGGGCAGGCGACCAATGAAGGTGCCGGGCCAGTCTCGGAAGCGAGGGAGCAGGTTCGTTTTCGCCTGAAATCAGCGCATCGGGCCGTGGGCCGCGAAGAAGGCTGATTGCAGAGGGCTAACTGACGACTTGGAAAAATGACCGTGGCGTGGTTGCCATGTACGGTCGGGAAGCATTCGGAACAGGCGAACGACCCGATACTAGTCAAGGCCGAAGGGAAACGCAATACCCGGGCGTCCTCCCCGCCCCGGCGCGATTGACAAGCCTGAGGGAGGCCCGCAACCTTTGGCCAGTGCCTCTGAAGGATCCGCCATGACCACGCCCACGGACCGGCCCTCCCTCGCTGCCGGCGACCCCGACCTCGCTCCCCGCCGACTTGCCGCCATCGACCTCGGCTCGAACAGCTTTCACCTGCTGGTGGCCAACTATCGAGACGATCGCCTGCAGGTCGTCGCCCGCCAGGGCGACAAGGTGCAGCTCGCCGCCGGCATCGACGACGACGGCCGACTCAACGAGGACGCCATGACCCGGGCGCTGGACTGTCTGGCCCGCTTCGCCCCCTTCCTCGAGGACATCGCGCCCGGAGACCTGCGCGTGGTCGGCACCAACGCCCTGCGCGACGCCGACAACAGCCAGGACTTCATCGATCGCGCCGAGGCGCTGCTCGGCACCCGCATCGAGATCATCGCCGGCCGTGAGGAAGCGCGCCTGATCTACCTGGGCGCCGCACACGCCGTGGCCGAAGACGGCCGCCGGCTGATCGTCGACATCGGCGGCGGCTCCACCGAGTTCATCATCGGCGAGCACTTCGAGCCCCAGGCTCTGGAAAGCCTGAGCATGGGCTGCGTGACCTATACGCGACGCTTCTTCGACGGCGGCGAGATCACCGAGAAGCGCATGCGCCGCGCCGAACTGGCCGCGCTCTCCGAACTGGCCAATATCCGCAAACCGTTCCAGAAGCTCGGCTGGAGCGATCCGGTCGGCTCCAGCGGCACCATCAAGGCCGCCGCGGCGGTGATCGCCGCCACCGGCACGTCGCCCGAGGGCGTGATCACCCGCCAGGGCCTTGCCGACCTGCGCAAGCGACTGCTCAAGTGCAAGCGCCTGGACAAGGTCGCCATGGACGGCCTCAAGGCCGACCGCGCCCGCGTCTTCCCCGCCGGCATCGCCATTCTCGGCGCCATCTTCGAAGCCTTCGAGCTGGAGGAGATGCGCTACTCCGACGGCGCCCTGCGCGAAGGCGTGCTCTACGACCTGGCCGGCCGCAACAGCCCCGAGGACTCGCGGCTCAAGACCCTGGCCAACCTCGAGCGCCTCTACGCCGTCGATGCGCGCCAGGCCGACAACGTCGCCGCCACGGCGCTGGCGCTGTTCGCGCAGGTGCGCAAGGCCTGGCAGCTCGGCGAGGATCAGGCGCGCTTCCTGGAGTGGGCCAGCCGGCTCCACGAGATCGGCCTGGCGATCTCCCACAGCCAGTTCCACCGCCACGGCGCCTACCTGCTGGAGCACTCCGACCTGGCCGGCTTCTCGCGCCCCGATCAGCGCCAGCTGGCCTTCCTGGTCCGCGCCCACCGGCGCAAGTTCCCGCTCAAGGAGTGGCAGGCACTGCCCGCCACCGAGCGACCCGCCATGTCGCGGCTGGCCCGACTGCTGCGCCTGGCGGTGATCCTCAACCATTCGCGACCCGAACAGCCGCCCGAGGCGCCGACGCTCGCAGCCGAGGGCGATGCCGGCCTGCGGCTCGGCCTCGCCGCGGAGGAATCCGGCCTGCTGCTCGCCGACCTGGAACAGGAAGCCGCCTACCAGCAGGCCGCCGAGCTGACGCTGATCCTCGACGCCGACTGACCCCGGACGCCGGCCGAGCCCACTCAGCCGCGTCGCCAGCCCTCGGCGCAGGCCAGCCAGCCCGAGGGCCGCCCCACCGCCACCACGTCATCGCCGTGCCAGGCGACGATCAGGCCGGCCCGCTCCCAGGGCGGCAGGCCCCACTCCTGCAGCAGGCGTTTGAGATCGCGTCGTCCTCGGCCCGCCAGGCGCAGCCGCTCGCCGCCCAACCGCGGCACCAGCGTCAGCCTGACCGGTTCCCTATCCTCACGAAGCAGCCCTCTCGTCAGCACCCCCAGCGGCGTGGACAGCGGCGCTCGGCCATCCCAGTCGGCGCGCCACGCGGTCGGCAGCGACGCCGCCGGCGCCAGCAGGTACAACGCCCCGCGCCAGACCCGCGCCTCGGCGCTCTCCCAGACGACGCGGACCTCGGCGTCGCGGCGCGCCTCGAGCTGTTCGAGCAGCGTCGAGAGACGAGCGGCCGGCGGCCGTGGCAGGCCCTCTCGCTCGAGACAGTGGCGAATCAGCAGCCGGCGGCGCGGCAGTGAGAGCCCGCGCAGGGCCTCGCAGGAAAGACGCGCGGGATCGCCGCCGAGTCGCGCCAGATCCTCGGCGGCGAACTCCTCGAGCAGGCCGTCGGCCTCACCGGCCAGCGCCGCGCTGCGCGCGAGCGCCTCCGCGGCGTCCGGCCAGCGCTCGGCCAGCAGCGGCAGCGCCCGATGGCGCAGGAAGTTGCGATCCATGGCGGTGTCGGCGTTGCTCGGGTCCTCGACCCAGGCAAGGGCCAGAGACCCGGCCTCGGCCTCCAGCGCCGCACGGGGAGCGTCGAGCAGCGGGCGGACGAGGCGACGCCCGTCGAGGTCGCGCATCGGCGGCATGGCCGCGAGCCCGCGAGAGCCGGCACCGCGCAGCGCCGCCAGCAGGAAGGTCTCGGCCTGGTCGTCGCGGTGCTGGGCCAGCCACAGGGTCTCGCCGGCGGCGACGCGACGCACGAAGGCCGCATAGCGCGCCTCGCGAGCCTCGCCCTCGAGCCCCCGCCCCGCCGCGGCATCGACCGCAACGCGCTCCACGAACAGCGGCACCCCGAGGCGCGAGCACAGCCGCCGGCAGTGGCGCTCGAAGCCGTCGCCGGCGGCCTGCAGGCCGTGATGCACGTGCAGCGCCCGCAGCGGCCGCGGATGGCGCCGGCAGGCATCGGCGGCCAGGGTCAGCAGAAGCGCGGAATCGAGCCCGCCGGAGAGCGCCACCCACACGCAGCGCCCCGGCGGGGTCTCCGCCAGGGCGCTGTCGATCGTGGCTTGCAGGGAAGAAAGCTCGAGGGTCATGAATAGAGAGCCATCTCAGGCATGTCGATGGCAACGCTGTCACCACCCAAGCCAGAGGCCTCTTCGAGCGACGATCTGGCTAGGCGGAGAAGACCGAAGCCGCGGAGTTTACTTGCGGCTAAATGAGCAGGATGAGGTCTTCTCCAACACCGCCAGATCGAGCGCAGAAAGGCCCGATATCAGACGGGGGCGCCGTAGGACATCAGGCGCTTGTAGCGACGCTCGAGCAGCTCGTCGGTCTCCATGCCCTCGAGGCGTTCGAGGCTCTCGGTCAGCGCGGTACGGATGCGCTCGGCGGTGTCCACCGGCTTGCGATGCGCGCCGCCCAGCGGCTCGGGGATCAGGGTATCGACGAAGCCCAGCTCCTTAAGGCGCTCGGCGGTGATGCCCATGGCCTGGGCGGCATCGGAGGCCTTTTCGGCGCTCTTCCACAGGATGGAGGCGCAGCCCTCGGGCGAGATCACCGAATAGGTGGAGTACTGCAGCATGGCCAGCTCGTCGCACACGCCGATGGCCAGCGCGCCGCCGGAGCCACCCTCACCCACCACGGTGGAGACGATCGGCGTCTTGAGCCGCGACATCACCGCCAGGTTGTAGGCGATGGCCTCGCTCTGGCCGCGCTCCTCGGCATCGATGCCCGGATAGGCGCCGGGGGTGTCGATGAAGGTCAGCACCGGCATCTTGAAGCGCTCGGCCATCTCCATCAGGCGGCAGGCCTTGCGGTAGCCCTCGGGGCGCGGCATGCCGAAGTTGCGACGCACCTTCTCCTTGACGTCGCGGCCCTTCTGGTGGCCGATGACCATCACCGGCTTGTCGTTCAGGCGCGCCACGCCGCCGACCAGGGCCGCGTCGTCGGCGAAGTTGCGATCGCCGTGCAGCTCGTCGAAGTCGGTGAAGACGTGCTCGAGATAGTCGAGGGTGTAGGGGCGCTGCGGGTGGCGCGACAGCTGAGACACCTGCCAGGCGGTCAGATCCTTGAAGATCGACTCGGTGAGCTTGCGACTCTTCTCCTCGAGCCGGCCGATCTCGTCGCTCAGGTTGACCTGGCTGTCGTTGCCGACCAGGCGCAGCTCCTCGATCTTGGCCTGGAGCTCGGCGATGGGCTGTTCGAAGTCTAGGTAGTTGGGGTTCATGGGATAGCCTTGTCTCGTCGGCCGAAGAGGCGACCGGGGGGAAGCGTCAAACGGTGTGCATTATCGCACCCTGACACGTCCACGCAAGACGAGCCAGGGTGCCTGCACATTGTCGGTGCAGTCGGAATCAACGGTAGCGCAGGCGAACGCCGTCCTGGCCCTCGACCTCGCGCAGCGCGATCAACAGCTCGTCGGAGGGCGTGACCCGCCATTCCTCGGCCAGTTCCAGCCAGCCGCTGGCCGCGGCGCTGCGGTAGCGCAGCCGCACCGGCAGGCCTTCGCCGCTGCGATAGGGCGCCAGGCTGTCGCGCAGGCTGTCGACCAGCCGGCCGTTGGCGCGCTCGCCGTCCAGCGCCAGCTCCACCGCCTGGCCGTAGCGGGTGCGGGCGTCGACCATCGGCGTGATGTCCTTGCCGCGCAGGCGAAGCCCGCCCGAGTAGTCGTCGCTCTGCACCTCGCCCTCGACGATCAGCACCTGATCGGTGTCCAGGCGGTTGCGCACCTGATCGAACAGCTCGCCGAACAGCGAGGCCTCGATGCGGCCGGTGCGGTCATCCAGGGTGACGAAGGCCATGGTGTCGCCGCGCTTGGACTTCATGGTGCGCATGCCGACCACCAGTCCGGCGACGCGCTGCGGCTCGCGGGACGGCTTGAGGTCGCCGATGCGGGTGGAGACGAAGCGCTCGAGCTCCTTCTCGTACTCGTCGATGGGATGGCCGGTGAGATAGAGCCCTAGGGTGTCCTTCTCGCCGCCCAGGCGCTCCTTGTCGGTCCAGTCGCGGACGCCGCGGTAGTCGGCGTAGACGTCGGCGTCGTCTTCCTCGTCCGAGGCGGCGAAGGCCTCGCCGAACATGTCCATCATGCCCAGGTTCTGGTTGGTCTGGTTCTGGGCCGCGGCCTTGAGCGCGGCCTCCAGCGAGGCGGCCATCACCGCGCGGCTCGGCCCCAGATTGTCCAGTGCCCCGGAGCGGATCAGCGCCTCGAGAGTGCGCTTGTTCATGCGCTTGGGGTCGACCCGCTTGCAGAAGTCGAACAGGTCGCGGAAGGCACCGCCCTCCTCACGGGCCTCGACGATGGCGCCGATGGGGCCCTCGCCGACGCCGCGGATCGCGCCCAGGCCGTAGACCACCCGACCCTCGGCATCGACGGTGAACTTGTAGCCGCCGACGTTGACGTCCGGCGGCGTCACCGTGAGCCCGATGTGGCGGCATTCCTCGATCAGCGGTACCACCTTGTCGAGGTTGTCCATCTCGGTGGACATCACCGCCGCCATGAAGGGCCCCGGATAGTGCGCCTTCAGCCAGGCGGTCTGATAGGACACCAGGCCATAGGCCGCCGAGTGCGACTTGTTGAAGCCGTAGCCGGCGAACTTCTCCACCAGGTCGAAGATGTTGCCCGCCAGATCCTTGTCGATGCCATTCTCGGCGCAGCCCTCCATGAAACCGGCGCGCTGCTTGGCCATCTCCTCGGGCTTCTTCTTGCCCATGGCGCGGCGCAGCATGTCGGCCTGCCCCAGGGAGTATCCCGCCATCACCTGGGCGATCTGCATCACCTGCTCCTGATACAGGATGATGCCGTAGGTGGGCTCCAGCACCGGCTTGAGCAGCTCGTGCTGGTAGTCCGGGTGGGGATAGGAAATCTCCGCCCGGCCGTGCTTGCGGTTGATGAAGTCATCGACCATGCCCGACTGCAGCGGGCCCGGGCGGAACAGCGCCACCAGGGCGATCATGTCTTCCAGCGAGTCCGGCAGCAGGCGCTTGATCAGCTCCTTCATGCCGCGGGATTCGAGCTGGAACACCGCCGTGGTCTCGGCCTTCTTGAGCATCTCGAAGGTCGGCTTGTCATCGAGTGGGATGGCGTCGATGTTCAACGGCCCCTGCCCTTCGGAGGCGCGCACCTTGTCGACCATTTCCAGCGCCCAGTCGATGATGGTCAGGGTGCGCAGGCCCAGGAAGTCGAACTTGACCAGCCCGGCGTCCTCGATGTCGTTCTTGTCGAACTGCACCACCAGGCCGTTGCCGTCCTCGTCGCACAGCAGCGGCGCGAAGTCGGTGAGCTTGGTCGGCGCGATCACCACGCCGCCGGCGTGCTTGCCGGTGCCGCGGGTGATGCCCTCGAGCTTGACCGCCATGTCCCAGATCTCCTGGGCCTCCTCGTCGGCGTCGAGGAACTCCTTGAGCTGGGGCTCGTCCTCGATGGCCTTGGCCAGGGTCATCCCGACCTCGAACGGAATCAGCTTGGACAGCTTGTCACCCAGCGAGTAGGGCTTGCCCTGGGCGCGGGCCACGTCGCGCACCACCGCCTTGGCGGCCATGGTGCCGAAGGTGACGATCTGCGAGACGGCATCGCGGCCGTAGCGCTCGGCCACGTAGTCGATCACCCGGTCGCGCTTCTCCATGCAGAAGTCGACGTCGAAGTCGGGCATCGAGACGCGCTCGGGGTTGAGGAAGCGCTCGAACAGCAGGTCGTACTCGAGTGGATCCAGATCGGTGATCTTCTGCGCGTAGGCCACCAGCGAGCCGGCGCCGGAGCCCCGCCCCGGGCCCACCGGGACGTCGTTGTCCTTGGCCCACTGGATGAAATCCATCACGATCAGGAAGTAGCCCGGGAAGCCCATCTGCAGGATGATGTCGAGCTCGAAGTCGAGCCGCTTGCGGTAGCGGGCATCGATCTCGGCGTACTCGGCGCCGTCGCGCGGATACTTCTCCACCGGGTAGAGGAAATCCAGGCGCTCGGTCAGGCCGTCGTGGGAGATCTTGCGGAAGAACTCCTCCTGGGTCATGCCCTCGGGGATGCCGTATTCCGGCAGGAAGATCTCACCCAGGCGCACGTCGACGTTGCAGCGCGCGGCGATCATCACGCTGTTTTCCAGCGCCTCGGGAATGTCCGCGAACAGCTCGGCCATTTCCTCGGGGCTCTTGAAGTACTGCTCCTCGGTGTAGCGACGCTCGCGGCGCGGGTCGTCCAGCGCCTTGCCCTCGCCGATCGAGACCCGGGTCTCGTGAGCCCAGAAGTCCTCGCGCTCGAGGAAGCGCACGTCGTTGGTGGCCACCACCGGGGTGCCGGTCGTAACGGCGAGATCCACCGAGAGGTGCACGCACTCCTCTTCCAGCGGCCGGCCGGTACGGGTCAGTTCCAGGTAGTAGCGCCCCGGGAAGGCGGCCTGCCATTCCTCGAGCAAGGCCCGGGCCTCGGCGTGGTGATCGGTCAGCAGGTGACGGCCGACGTCGCCCTCGCGGCCGCCGGACAGGGCGATCAGCCCCTCGCTTTGCTCGAGCACCCAGCGGCGGTCCAGCAGCGCCACGCCATCCTTCTGGCCTTCCATCCAGCCCCGCGAGATCAGCTCGGTGAGGTTGCGATAGCCGACATCGTTCATCGCCAGCAGCGTCAGCCGGTAGGGGTGCGCCTCGTCGTGGGGGTTGGCGAGCCAGAAGTCGCCGCCGATGATCGGCTTGAGGCCGGCGCCCTGGGCGCCGCCGTAGAACTTGACCAGGGCGAAGAGGTTGGCCTCGTCGGTGAGCGCCAGCGCGGGCACGTTCTGGCTGCCCGCCGCCTTGATCAGCGGCTTGAGACGCACCAGGCCATCGACCAGGGAGAATTCGCTGTGCACACGGAGATGAACGAAGGGAGCGGTCATGGCGGACTCGGGCTTGGTGAAAGGAAATAAGTCGACGCTGTCACCGGAGCGGAGACCGGCCGGCACGGCCCGTCTCGACGCCCCGTCCAACAGGCTAGATGATCTAGAGCAGGTTCAGCTGACGCTTGACCGGCGCGAAGGAGCGCCGGTGCTCGGGCAGCGCGCCGAGGCGCGTCAGCGCGGCCAGATGCTCGGGCGTCGGGTAGCCCTTGTGGCGGGCGAAACCGTAGTCGGGATGGCGCGCGTCCAGCGCCAGCATGTCGGCGTCGCGGGCCACCTTGGCCAGGATCGAGGCCGCGGCGATCGCCGGATGACGGGCATCGCCCTTCACTACCGCCTGCCCCGGCACATGATGCCCGGGGAGCCGATTACCGTCCACCAGCAGATATTCCGCGGCCGGCGACAGCGCATCGATGGCCCGCCGCATGGCCAGGTGCGTGGCGTGATAGATGTTCAGACTATCGATCTCGTCGGGGCTGGCCTCGGCCACGGCGAAGGCCAGGGCTCGCTCGCGGATCCGGGCGTCCAGCGCCTCGCGGCGCCTGGCGGTCAGCTTCTTGGAGTCGGTCAGCCCGTCGATCGGCGCGGCCGGATCGAGGATCACCGCGGCGGCCACCACCGGACCGACCAGCGGGCCGCGCCCGACCTCGTCGACCCCGGCCAGATGGGTGCCGCGATAGTCGACGACCAGCGGCGGGAAGTCCTCGGCCTTCATGCGCCTTCCTCCAGCGCCTCGGGCGCCACCGAGGCGGGCAGCGCTTGGCGGGCCACCAGCGCCTCGACGGCGTCCACCGCGCGGCGGCTGGCGCCGCGCTGCAGGCCTGCGTGCATGGCCGCGAAGCGCGCCTCGAGGGCCTGGCGCGCCTCGCCGTCGTCGAGCAGCACGCTGAGCTCGGCGGCGATGCCCTCGGGGCTGGCGTCGTCCTGGATCAGCTCCGGCACCAGCGTCTCCCGGGCGATCAGATTGGGCAGCGAGATCCATTCGGTCTTGACCAGCCGCTTGGCCAGCCAGTGGGTCATCGGCGCCATGCGGTAGGCCACCACCATGGCGCGGTGGCACAGCATGGCCTCCAGCGCCGCGGTGCCGGAGGCCAGCAGCACGGCGTCACTGGCCACCATGGCCTCGCGGGACCGGCCATCGACCAGGATCACCCGCTCGCGCAGCGCCTTGCGGCCCTCGAGCAGCGTCTCCAGCTCGGCGCGCCGCGCCGGGGTCGCGGCGGGAATCACCACCCGCAGCGCCTCGCGTTCGCGGCACAGCCGCTCGGCGGTGTCGAGGAAGGTGGCGCCCAGGAAGCGGATCTCGTTGGCCCGGGAGCCCGGCAGCACGGCCAGCAGCGGGGCCTCGTCGGACACGCCCAGGGCGGGCAGACCGAGCGCTTCGCGGGCGGCGCTGCGATCGTTGACCAGCGGCAGCTCATCGGCCAGCGGATGGCCGACGAAGGCCACCGGCACCCGGTGGCGGGCGTAGAAGGCGGCCTCGAAGGGCAGGAAGGTCAGCATGGCGTCCACCGAGCGGGCAATGCCCTTGACCCGGCCCTGGCGCCAGGCCCACACGGAGGGGCTGACGTAGTGGGCGGTGGTCAGGCCGGCCTCGCGCAGCTGTCGCTCGAGCCCGAGGTTGAAGTCCGGCGCGTCGATGCCGATCACGATGTCGGGCCGCCAGTCGAGGGCGTCCTGGCGCAGGGTGCGACGCACGCGTACCAGGCCCGGCAGATGCTTGAGCACCTCGACCAGCCCCATCACCGAGAGGGTCTCCAGCGGGAAACGGCTGTCGATGCCCTCCTCGATCATGCGCGGCCCGCCGATGCCCCGGAACTCGACGCCCGAATGGCGGGCCTTGAGCTCGCGCATCAGGCCGGCGCCGAGGATGTCGCCGGAGAGCTCACCGGCCACCAGGTACACGCGCGCGATCGTCATCGGCTCAGCGCACGATGCCGCGGGTCGAGGCCTCGATGGAGGCGGCGAACGCCTCGGTCTCGGGCAGCGCGTAGTGCGTGCGGATCTCGGTCAGCGCCTGCTCCACGGTCAGTCCCTGGCGGTAGACCATCTTGTAGGCCTCGCTCAGGGCGCGGATCGCCTCGCTGGAGAAGCCGCGACGGCGCAGGCCGATCAGATTGAGACCGTGGGCCGCGGCGGGATTGCCGTTGATCATCACGTAAGCGGGGGTGTCCTTGGTGATGATCGAGCCGCCCCCGGCCATGGCATGGTCGCCGAAGTGGCAGAACTGGTGGATGGCCGACAGGCCGCCGATGATCACGAAGTCGCCCAGCTTGACGTGCCCGGCCAGGGTCACCTGGTTGGCCAGGATGCAGTCGTCACCGATCACGCAGTCGTGGCCGACGTGAACGTAGGCCATGAACAGGTTGCGCGAGCCGATGGTGGTCTCGCCGCGATCCTGGACGGTGCCGCGGTGCAGGGTCGCCCCCTCGCGCACGACGTTGTCGTCGCCCATCACCAGCCGGGTGGGCTCGCCGGCGTACTTCTTGTCCTGGCACTCCTCGCCGACCGAGGCGAACTGGAAGATCCGGTTGCGCTCGCCGATCACCGTGGGGCCCTGGATCACCACATGGGGGCCGATCCGCGAACCGGCGCCGATCTCGACGTCGGCGCCGATCACGCTGAAGGGGCCGACCTCGACGTCATCGGCCAGGCGCGCGCCCGGGTCTACGATGGCGGTGGGATGAATCAAGCGACCTTCCTCTCGGCACAGGTGATCTCGGCCTCGCAGGCGACCTCGCCGGCGACGCTGGCCTTGCACTGAAACTTCCAGATGCCGCGCTTCTCGCGGATCACGTCGGCGCGCAGCTCCAGCTGATCGCCGGGCATCACCGGGCGCTTGAAGCGCACGTTGTCACTGCCGACCAGGTAGTAGACGTAGCCGTCGGCGGGCAGCTTGTTGACGGTCTTGAAGCCGAGGATGCCGCAGGCCTGGGCCAGCGCCTCGACCACCAGCACGCCCGGCATGATCGGGTGGTGCGGGAAGTGGCCATTGAAGAACGGCTCGTTGATGCTGACATTCTTGTAGGCAACGATGGATTCGCCGTGGGTGAGCTCCGTCACCCTGTCCACCAGCAGAAAGGGATAGCGGTGGGGCAGATACTCACGAATCTCGTTTATGTCCATTACCATCGTAGCGACCTCTGAAATGACAGAATGCCCCGCATCGCGGGCGCGGCCGTCGCCGCGCGCGTGGCGACGGACGGGCGGGGATTATACCGCCCGAAGGGGTGGCCTCAAGCATCGCGTCCGGCTTTTTCCAGACGCTGCAGGCGGCGGGCGATATCGTCCAGCTGCTTGAAGCGCACCGCGCTCCGGCGCCACTGGGCGTTCTCCATGGCGCCGGTACCGGAAGAGTAGACGCCCGGCTCGTGGATCGAATTGGTCACCAGGCTCATGCCGGTGACCTGCACGCCGTCGCACACCGTCAGATGGCCGGACAGGCCCACGCCACCGCCCAGCATGCAGTGCCGCCCGACCCGGGTCGAGCCGGCGATGCCGACGCAGCCGGCCAGCGCGCTGTGGGCGCCGATCTGCACGTTGTGGGCGATCTGTACCTGGCTGTCGATCTTGACGTCCTCGCCGATCACGGTGTCGCCGAGGGCGCCGCGGTCGATGCTCGAGCAGCTGCCCACCTCGACGTCGTCGCCCAGCACCACCCCGCCGAGCTGGGCGATCTTGTGCCAGCCGGCGCCGTCATGGGCGAAGCCGAAGCCGTCGCCACCGATCACGCAGCCGCTGTGCAGGATCACCCGCGCACCGATGCTGACCCCATGATAGACGGTGACGTTGGCGTGCAGCCGCGAACCTTCCCCGATCCGGGTGTCGGCGCCGACCACGCAGCCGGGGCCGATCACCACGCCGTCGCCGAGCTCGACGCCGGCCTCGATCACCGCCTGGGGGCCGATCGCCACGCCCTCGCCCAGCCGCGCGTCCTCGGCCACCACCGCCGAGGGATGCACGCCCGATGCTTCGCGGCCGGCCAGTGGATCGAACAGCCGCGACAGCTGGGCATAGCCCAGGTAGGGATTGTCGAGGGTCAGGCAGGGCACCGGGGACTCGTCGGCATGGCTCGGATGCAGCAGCACCGCCGCGGCGCGGGTCTCGGGCAGGTCCTTGAGGTAGGCGCGGTTGGCCAGGAAGGCGATCTGATCGGGCCCGGCATCGCGCAGCGTGGCCAGGCCACGCACGCGGCGCTCGCCGTCACCCTGGAGGCCGGCCCCCAGCTGCGCGGCGATCTCGGCCAGCGTCAGGGAAGGAGTGTCTTGAGTCATGGGAACCCGATGTTCGGTTGGAAGCTCTCTGCGATGGCGGCGGCCGACCCCCCGGTCGCCCGCACTCGCCACCCCGTCTGGCGCGGCGGGCCGCGTCGGCCCTCTGAGGCCCCTCGACCGCCGCACCGGTTCGATATCGATGGGCCCCGGCTCCGCCGATGGCGTGAGCCGAGGCCCCGGGACCGTGACGTTCGCCTCGCCTCCTCGTCCCGCGAGGCGGCGGCGCGTCGACGGCCGTGCTAGAAAGTCTGACCCAGCGAGAACTGGAAGAACTGGGTGTCGTCGCCGTCCTCTTCGTTGAGCGGCTCGGCGACGCTGAAGGTCAGCGGCCCCACCGGCGTCAGCCAGGAGACGCCGAGGCCCACGCTGTAACGCAGATCGCCCAGATCGACCCCCGAATTGCAGCTGGCATTGCTGCTGTCCTCGTCGAGCACGTCATAGCAGTCGGTGAGGAAGGTGTTGCCGCCATCGAGGAACAGCGAGGGCTGCACCGAGCGCTTGTCCTCGACGAAGGGCATCGGGAAGATCAGCTCCAGCCCCCCTTCGACCAGCACGTTGCCGCCCAGGGTGCGGTCCTCGTTGTCGCTGCTGTCGGTGGGCGGCGTGGTGCGCTGCCCCAGGGTGTTGCTGGTGAAGCCACGCACCGAGCCCAGGCCGCCGGAGTAGAAGTTCTCGTAGAACGGATAGGGGTCGTTGCCGATGCTGTCAGCGTAGCCCACCTCGCCGTGCAGCTTGAGCGACCAGGTCTGCTCCTCGTTCATGGGGAAGAACTGCCGGGCCCGGGCGCGCAGCTTGTAGTACTCGGCGTCGCTGCCGGGCACCGCGGTCTCCAGCGACAGGCGCTGGTAGTTGCCGGCGGTGGGCATGATGCCGCGGTTCAGGTCGTTGCGGGTCCAGCTCGCGGTCAGCTTGAAGGTCTGGGCGTTGTCGCCCTGATCCTGGACGTAGCGCTTGATCTCCGAGGCCGTGTCGTCGTACGTCTCGACGGTCAGATCCTCGACGTCAGCGCCGAAGTTGAGGCGGGTCAGCTCGTTGATCGGGTAGCCGAAGCTGATGCCACCGCCGTAGGCGTCCGTGGAGTAGGTCGAGATGTCGGAGTCTTCGTAGTCGGTCTCGCGGTAGAACAGGTTGTAACCGCGCGAGATGCCGTCGAGGGTCCAGTAGGGATCGGTATAGCCGAAGTTCAGATTGGTGTAGGTGTCGCTGCGCTGGGCGCCGATGTTGACCCGGTTGCCGGTGCCCAGGAAGTTGTTCTGGGACAGCGAGGCGCCGTAGATCACGCCGGCGCTCTGGGAGAAACCGAGGCTCGCCGAGATCGAGCCGGACGGCTGCTCCTCGACGTTGTAGGTCACGTCGAGCTGGTCGTCGGAGCCGGGCACCGGCTCGGTCTGCACCTCGACCTGCTTGAAGAAGCCCAGCCGCTCCAGGCGCTCGCGGGACTGGCTGATCGACTCGGTGGAAGCCGGCGCGCCTTCCATCTGGATCATCTCACGGCGCAGCACCTCGTCCTGAGTGGTGGTGTTGCCGACGAAGTTGATGCGCCGCACGTAGGCGCGGGAGCCGGGCTGCACCCGGAACGTCAGGTCGACGGTGCCGTCGCTGCGCGTCTCGGGGATGCCGTCGACGTTGGCGAAGGCGAAGCCCTCGGCGCCGAGGCGAGAGCGCAGCGCCTCGGAGGAGGCGGTCACGTCGCTGCGCGAGAAGGTCTCGCCGCTCTTCACTTGCAGCAGCTCGCGGGCCTCGCGCTCGGGAATGCGCAGGTCGCCGGCGAAGTGGACGTCGCCGATGCGATAGCGCTGCCCTTCGTTGACGTTGATGGTGATGAAGATCTTCGACTTGTCGGGGCCGATGGAGACCTGGGTCGAGTCGATATTGAAGTTCACGTAGCCGCGATCCAGGTAGTAGGAACGCAGCCGCTCCAGGTCGCCGGAGAGCGCCTGGCGGGAGTATTCGTCGCTGGAGAACCAGCCGAAGAACCAGCCCGGATGATCCTCCAGCTCGAGCACGTCGCGCAGGGTGTCGTCGTCGAAGGCCTGGTTGCCGACGATATTGATCTGGCGGATCTTGGCCACCGCGCCTTCGTCGATGTTGATGTTGACCTGCACCCGGCCCTCGCCGAGCTGCTCGACCTCGGTATCGATGGACGCGCTGTAGCGCCCCTGGGCCTGATACACGCCGGACAGCTCGCGCTGGATCTCCTCCAGGGTCGAGAGCTGCAGCACCTGCCCTTCGTCGAGGCCGGCCTCGCGCAGACCGTCACGCAGATCCTCTTCGGGAATCTGGCTGTTGCCCTCGATGTTGAGGCTGGTGATGGTCGGGCGCTCTTCCACCTGGATGATCAGCACATCGCCCTGGCGCGCCAGGTGGATGTCCTCGAACAGCCCGGTGGCGAACAGCTGCTGGGCCGCCTTGGCCAGCTCGCGCTCGTCGACGCGCTCGGGAGCATTGACAGGAAAGGCATTGAAGACGGAGGCCGCCGATACGCGCTGCAGCCCCTCCACTCGTATGTCCTTTACGTCGAAGGATTCTGCCTGTGCCGTGCCGCTGGCGGCACCGGCGAGCAGCAGCGCCGCCAGTCCGATGGTCTTGATCTTCATGCAGTCGATTCGCTCGCGTTGATCTGCCTACCTGTCCAGACAGGCACCTTATACATTTGCACGGGCAACTGACAAGCCAGGGTCCGGCTACCAGAGCCGCATCAGGTCGAAATACAGCGCCATCAGCATCAGCGTGCCGACCAGCGTCAGGCCGATGCGCAGGCCGATCGCCTGGACCCGCTCGGACACCGGACGCCCCCGGACCGCCTCCACCAGGTAATACAGCAGGTGGCCGCCGTCGAGCACCGGGATCGGCAGCAGGTTGAGCACGCCGAGGCTGATCGACAGATAGGCCAGGAAGCTGATGAAGCTCTCGAGCCCCGAGCGGGCGGAGTCGCCGGCGATACGGGCGATGGTGATCGGCCCGGAAAGATTGGACGGCGAGATCAGCCCCACCAGCATCTTGCGGATCGAGTCCAGCGTCAGCACGGCCATCTCGCCGGTCCGCGAGACCGCCTGCCCCACCGCGGCCAGCGGCCCGTAGCGGATCTCCCGGCGATACTCCTGCGGCCAGGACACCGAGGCCACGCCGGCGCCCACATGGCCGATGACGGTGCCGTCCTCGAGGGTATGGGAACGCGGCGTCAGCGTCAGCGTCAGGTGCTCGCCGTCGCGACGCACGCTCAGCGACAGCGCCTCGCCGGGATGGCCGCGGACGCGACGCACGAAATCGGCCCAGTCGGCCACCGGCTCGCCGTCGATGGCGACTATCTCGTCGCCGGCCTCGAGCCCGGCCGCGGCGGCCGGCTCGCCGTCCACCACCTGCCCGAGCACGGCGGGGATCTGCGGCCGCCAGGGCGTCACGCCGAGCGTTTCCAGCGGCCGCGGCGGATCCTGGCGCACCAGCCAGTCCTGCACCGGCAGGCGATGCTCGCGGGCCGTCCCGGCGCCCTCGTCGCGAGCGCTCACCGTCAGCTCGCCGCTGGCGCCGATGGCCGCGACCAGCTCGAGGTTGATGTCTTCCCAGGAGCGCACGGCCTCGCCCTGCACCGCAGTGATCTCCTGCCCGGCGGCAAGACCGCCGCGGGCGGCCGGCGAATCGGGGGCGACCCCGCCGATCACCGGCACCACGGTGGAGGTGCCGGCCACGAACAGCAGCCAGTAGGCGACCAGCGCTAGCAGGAAGTTGGCCAGCGGGCCGGCGACGACGATGGCGATGCGCTGCCACACGCCCTTGTGGTTGAAGGCCAGGTGGCGTTCGCCCTCGGGCACCGGCCCCTCGCGCTCGTCGAGCATCTTGACGTAGCCGCCCAGCGGGATGGCGGCCACGGCGAACTCGGTGCCGTGGCGGTCGACCCGCGACCACAGCGGCTTGCCGAAACCCACGGAGAAGCGCAGCACCTTGACGCCGCAGCGCCGGGCGACCCAGAAGTGGCCGAACTCATGGAAGGTGATCAGCAGGCCGAGCACCACGATCACGGCCAGTACGTTCTGGATCAGACCCATGGCTATCTCCGATTGAATGAACGATATCCGCCGCTAGCGGCGCTCCAGCCGGGCCTGCGCCTCGCGGCGCGCCCGGGCATCGGCGGCGAGAATCCCCTCCAGCTCGGTGGCAGGCGCCACCGGGCAGGCCTCGCGCACCCGCGCCACCAGCTCGCCGATCTCGGCGAAGCCCAGCCGGCCGTCGAGGAAGGCCTCCACGGCCACCTCGTTGGCGGCGTTGAGCACCGCCGGCGCCGTGCCCCCGTCCTCCATCGCCTCGCGGGCCAGCCGCAGGCAGGGGAAGGCGGCCTCGTCGGCGGGCTCGAAGTCGAGCCGCGCGATCTGGAACAGGTCCAGCGCCTCCACTCCGGCGTCGATGCGCTGCGGCCACGACAGCCCGTAGGCGATCGGCGTGCGCATGTCCGGGTTGCCCAGCTGGGCCAGCACCGAGCCGTCGGCGTAGGCGGCCATCGAGTGGATCACGCTCTGGGGATGCACCACCACCTGGATCTGCGACGGCCGGGCGTCGAACAGCCAGCAGGCCTCGATCAGCTCGAGCCCCTTGTTCATCAGGGTGGCGCTGTCCACCGAGATCTTGCGCCCCATCGACCAGTTGGGATGGGCGCAGGCCTGCTCGGGGGTGACCCCGGCCAGCGCCTCGGCGGACCAGCCGCGGAAGGGCCCGCCGGAGGCGGTCAGCAGCAGCTGGGTGACGCCGTGGCGCGAGAGGCCGCCGCGATGCTCGACGGGTAGACACTGATAGATGGCGTTATGTTCGGAATCGATCGGCAGCAGGGTCGCGCCGTGACGGTCCACGGCGTCCATGAACAGCGACCCGGACATCACCAGCGCTTCCTTGTTGGCCAGCAGCACCCGCTTGCCGGCGCGCACCGCGGCGAGCGTCGGCAGCAGGCCGGCGGCACCGACGATGGCCGCCATGACCACCTCGACCTCCGCTGCCTCGCTGACCTCGACCAGCGCCTCGGGGCCACAGCGCACCTCGGTGGCGAGCCCCGCCGCGCTCAGCCGCTCGCGCAGCCAGGCGGCGTCGGCCTCGCGGTCGAGCACGGCCAGTGCCGGCGCGTGGGCCCGGCACTGTTCGAGCAGCGTCTCGCGGGAGCGGTGAGCGGTGAGGGCGTGGACGCGATAGCGTTCGGGATGCCGCGCCAGCACGTCCAGGGTGCTGACGCCGATCGACCCGGTGGCGCCCAGCACGGTGACGGCCTGGGGCTGGCTCATGCGCCGAATCCTCCGGCCTGCAGCAGGGCGAACAGCGGCACCGCGGCGCACAGGCTGTCGATGCGGTCGAGCACGCCGCCGTGGCCGGGCAGCAGCTGGCTGGAATCCTTGATGCCGCGATGGCGCTTGAGCATGCTCTCGAGCAGGTCACCGACCACCGAGGCCAGGGTGACCACGGCGGTGACGGCCAGCAGCGCCAGGGTGGCGCCGAGCGACAGGGCCTGCCAGTCGGCGAACACCAGCGCCAGCAGCTCGGTCACCACCAGGCCACCGATCACACCCTCACGGGTCTTGCCGGGGCTGACCCGGGGCGCCAGCTTGCGCTTGCCGAGGGACTTGCCGACGAAGTAGGCGCCGATATCGGCCCCCCACACCAGCAGCAGCACGAACAGCAGCCACACGCTGCCGCTCTCGCGCAGCTGGTTGAAGCCGACCCAGGCCGGCAGCAGCACCCATAACCCCATGGCCAGGCGCATGCCGGTGGAGCGCCACTGATCGAGGCGCGCCGGATAGCCGATCACCCAGCGCAGGTTGACCAGCCAGCCCAGCGCGCCGAGCCACAGCGGCCAGCTCGCCAGATGCTGCCCGGTCACACCCAGTAGCGCCATCAGCGCCCCCAGGCCCAGCACGGGCTTCCAGCGGCGGGCGCCGGCATCGAGACCGGCCAGGTTGGCCCACTCCCAGGCGCCGAGCAGCACGATGGCCGCGGTGAACAGCGCGAAGGCGCTGCCGGTGAGACCGAACAGGCCGGCCAGCGCCAGCGGCGCCAGCCAGGCGGCGGTGAGAAGTCGCTGCTTAAGCACCCTGAGCCTCGACCTGGTCATCGGTCATGCCGAAGCGGCGCTTGCGCCCGGCGAAATCGGCCAGGGCCGCGTCGAAGGCATCGCCATCGAAGTCGGGCCACAGCACCGGGGAGAAGTAGAGTTCGGCGTAGGCCAGCTGCCAGAGCAGGAAGTTGGAGATGCGCTTCTCGTTGCTGGTACGGATGCACAGATCCACCGGCGCCGGCAGCGTCAGCTCGGCCTCGAGCGCCGTCTCGTCGATCGCCTCGGGGGCGAGATCGCCCGCGGCCACCCGCTCGCCCAGCTGTCGGGCGGCCTGGGCGATGTCCCACTGGCCGCCGTAGTTGGCGGCAATCACCAGGTGAAGCCCCCGATTACCGGCGGTCAGCGCCTCGGCCTGCTCGATGTGCTTCTGGATCGCCGACGAGAAGCCACTGCGATCGCCGATCACCGACAGGCGGATATCGTGCTGATGCAGCTTCTTGACCTCACGCTTGAGGGCGATCAGGAACAGCTCCATCAGGGCGCTGACCTCGACCGCCGGACGCTTCCAGTTCTCGCTGGAGAAGGCGAACAGCGTCAGGGTCTCGATGCCACGCTCGGCGGCCCGGCGGATGACCGCACGCACGGCCTCGACGCCGGCATGGTGGCCGCGCACGCCGGACATGCCGCGGGCCTTGGCCCAGCGGTTGTTGCCATCCATGATGATGGCGACGTGATGCGGCAGGCGTTCCCCGTCGGCGCGGGGCTGGGGAGACTCGGGTGACGTCATGGTGTCTCGCATGGCGGGTGGGACGGGGCGCTCCGTGAACGGCGGCATCGGGCGATGCCGCCGGCCGTCCTCAGACCTGCATCAGGTCGTGTTCCTTGGATTCCAGGGTCTTGTCGATCTCGGCGACGATCTTGTCGGTGAGCTTCTGGATGGCCTCCTCACCCTGACGCGCCTCGTCCTCGGTGATGTCCTTGTCCTTGAGCAGCGCCTTGATGTCGCCGTTGGCGTCGCGGCGCACGTTGCGCACCGCCACCCGGGCGCTCTCGGCCTCCTGACGCGCCTGCTTGATGTAGCCCTTGCGGGTCTCCTCGGTCAGCATCGGCATCGGCACGCGGATCACGTTGCCGGCGCTGGCCGGGTTGAGGCCCAGCTCGGCGGTCATGATGGCCTTCTCGACCTTCGGCACCATCTGCTGCTCCCAGGGCACCACGGTCAGGGTCCGGGCGTCCTCGATGTTGACCGAGGCCACCTGGTTGATCGGCACCTGGCCGCCGTAGTAATCGACGGTCACCGCATCCAGGATGCTGGGATGCGCCCGGCCGGTGCGGATCTTGTTGAAGTTGTGATGAAGAGCGTCGAGGCTCTTCTTCATGCGGCTTTCTGCGTCCTTCTGGATCTCGTCAATCACGATCTCACCCTCTATCAATCAGCGTGCCTTCCCGGCCGCCCACCACCAGGTTCAGCAGCGCCCCCGGCTTGTTCATGTTGAACACGCGCACCGGCATGTCATGGTCCCGCACCAGGCAGATGGCGGTCAAATCCATGACCCCGAGCTTCTGGTCGAGCGCATCATCGTAGGACAGCTGCTCGTACTTGACCGCATCGGCGTGCTTGACCGGATCCTTGTCGTAGACCCCGTCCACCTTGGTGGCCTTGACCACCACGTCGGCGTCGATCTCGATGCCGCGCAGGCAGGCCGCGGAGTCGGTGGTGAAGAAGGGGTTGCCGGTGCCGGCGGAAAACATCACCACGTCGCCGGAGGTCAGGTAGCGAATCGCCGTACGGCGGTCATAGTGCTCCACCACGCCGCTCATGGGAATCGCCGACATCACCCGCGAACGGATGTTGGAACGCTCCAGGGCGTCGCGCATCGCCAGGGCGTTCATCACCGTGGCCAGCATGCCCATGTGGTCGCCGGTGACGCGCTCCATGCCCGCCTCGTGCAGCGCGGCACCGCGGAACAGGTTGCCACCGCCGACCACGATACCGACCTGAACGCCGATGCCGACCAGCTGGCCGATCTCCAGCGCCATGCGGTCCAGCACCTTGGGGTCGATGCCGAACTCGGCGTCGCCGGTCAAGGCTTCCCCGGACAGCTTGAGCAGGATGCGCTTGTACTTCGAGACCTCGGCGCGAGGCTTGTCGGTCTTGGTGGAAAGTGGCTCGGCACTGCTCATGGCATGTCTCCCGGAAACTCGAGGAATCTGGATGGCCGGACGTACCGGCCGGATACGCGAAGGCGTGCGCTTTCGCGCACGCCATCTTCATGCTGGAACCGGCAAGCGCCTTAGCCGCGCTGGGCCTGTTCCATGACTTCCTTGGCGAAGTCGACCTCTTCCTTCTCGATGCCCTCGCCCACTTCGAAGCGGGTGAAGCCAACGACCTCGCCACCGGCGGCCTTGACGTACTCGGCCACGGTCTGGTTCGGGTCCTTGACGAACGGCTGTTCGGTCAGGCTGTTCTCGGCCAGATACTTCTTCAGACGGCCCTGGACCATCTTCTCGGCGATCTGCTCAGGCTTGCCGGCCATGTCCGGCTGGGCCAGGATGATCGCCTTCTCGGCGTCCAGCTTGTCCTGCGGCATGTTTTCCGGCAGCGCGACGGCCGGATTGATGGCGGCCACGTGCATGGACACGTCCTTGGCCGCGTCGGCGGTGCCGCCCTTGAGGGTGGTCAGCACGCCGATGCGGTCGCCGTGGACGTAGGCGCCCACGCGGCCGCCTTCCGGGGCCTCGACGACGACGCTGCGACGCACGCCGATGTTCTCGCCGATCTTCTGGACCAGCTGCTCGCGAGCTTCTTCCAGCTCGCCTTCCATGATGGCGGCGACATCTTCGCTCTTGGCGGCGAAGAAGGCATCGGCGACGCGATCGGCGAAGGCCTTGAAGTTGTCGTCACGGGCGACGAAGTCGGTCTCGGAGTTGATCTCGACCATCACGCCGTAGCTGCCGTCCTCGGCCACGCGGGTGACCACGGCGCCTTCGGCGGCGGTGCGGCCGGCCTTCTTGGCGGCCTTGAGACCGGAGTTCTTGCGCAGGTTCTCGATCGCGGTGTCGATGTCACCGCCGGCCTCGGTAAGGGCCTTCTTGCACTCCATCATGCCGAGCCCGGTGCGCTCGCGCAGTTCCTTGACCTGAGAGGCGCTGATAGCTGCCATGGTAGTGTCCTCTGAATGGTTCGACCTGGAATGTGGAAACCGGGCCTGAGCCCGGCACGTCCATCACCCGCCCTGGGGCGCGGCGCTCGAGCCGCTCCCGGCGCCGGCCGGCGTCATCGCCAGCCGGCGCCCGGGCGGGCCGACGATCACTCGGCGGCGGCGTCGCTGGCGTTGTCTTCGGTGACCTCGACGAACTCGTCGGGACGACCTTCCTTCGCACGTGCACAGGCGTCGGCGACGGCCTTGACGTAGATCTGGATGGCGCGGATGGAGTCATCGTTGCCCGGAATCACGTAGTCGACGCCATCCGGATCGGAGTTGGTATCCACCACGCCGATGACCGGGATGCCCAGCTTGTTCGCCTCGTTGATGGCGATGCGCTCGTGATCGACGTCGATCACGAACAGCGCGTCGGGCAGGCCGCCCATGTCCTTGATACCGCCGATGGAACGCTCGAGCTTGTCCTGCTCGCGGGTCGCCATCAGGACTTCCTTCTTGGTCAGCTTCTCGAAGGTACCATCTTCGTGCATGGTTTCGAGTTCACGCAGACGCTTGATGGACTGACGGATCGTCTTGAAGTTGGTCAGCATGCCGCCGAGCCAACGATGATTGACGTAGGACTGGCCGACGCGCTTGGCCTCTTCCTTGACGATCTTGCTGGCGCTGCGCTTGGTGCCGACGAACAGGATCTTGTTGTTCGCGGCGGCCATCTTCTCGACCACCTCGATGGCCTCGTTCAGGGCCGGGAGGGTATGCTCGAGGTTGATGATGTGAATCTTGTTACGAGCGCCGAAGATGAACTTGCTCATCTTCGGGTTCCAGTAACGGGTCTGGTGACCGAAGTGGGCGCCTGCTTTGAGCAGATCACGCATGTTGACGTGTGCCATGGATGACTCCTGGTAAATCGGGTTAGGCCTCCATGCACCCCATGGATCCGACCATCGGACGCGCCGACGGCACCCGGGACCATGTGCCGGTGCATGTGTGTTTTCAAGGCATTGCTTTGATATATCGCGCCCCGGCGACGTCGACCGGCCGCACTCGGCGGCGAAAGGATCGGACGATTGCAGGAAAGCGCGCAGCTTTATACCATGGATCACTTCCAAGATGAAGTCGCCCGACGCTCCCGCGCCCTCCGATACCGGCGACACCACTTCCGACTCCGAGACTCCATGAACGTACCCATCAAGACGCCCGACGAGATCGAGAAGATGCGCGAAGCGGGCCGCCAGGCCGCCAGCGTGCTCGAGATGATCGCCCCCTACGTCCAGGCCGGCGTCAGCACCGGCGAGATCGACCGGCGCTGCCACGACTACATTGTCGACGAGCTCGGCTCCACCCCCGCCCCGCTCAACTATCACGGCTTCCCCAAGTCGGTGTGCACCTCGATCAATCACGTGGTCTGTCATGGCATCCCCGACGACGGCAAGAAGCTGAAGAAGGGCGACATCATGAACCTGGACGTCACGGTGAAGACGCCCGACGGCTACCACGGCGACTCCAGCGTGATGTTCATCGTCGGCGAGAGCATCCAGGGCAGCCGCCTGTGCCGCGTCACCCAGGAATGCCTCTACAAGAGCATCGCCCTGGTGCGTCCCGGCGTCCATCTCTCCGAGCTGGCCCGCGTCATCCAGCAGCACGCCGAGGCCAACGGCTACTCGGTGGTGCGTGACTTCTGCGGCCACGGCATCGGCGCCGGCTTCCACGAGGAGCCGCAGGTGCTGCACTACGACGGCTACGCGCCGGAGGCCGACATCGCCCTCGAGGAAGGCATGTGCTTCACCATCGAGCCGATGATCAACGTGGGCGACCACCGCACCAAGGTACTGCGCGACGGCTGGACCGCGGTCACCAAGGACAAGGGGCTCACCGCCCAGTGGGAGCACACCCTGCTGGTCACCGCCAACGGCGTGGAGGTACTCACCGCGCGCAGCGACGAAGACCTCTCCTTCCTCGCTCACTGAGCCGGCCGCCATGCTGCTGCACCACTACGCCTTCACGCCCGACGAGACGCTGTTCGACGTCGAGGCGTTTCGCGCCGAGCTGACGGGCAGCCGCTCGCCGATCGCGCCATTCAAGGCGGCGCTGGCCGAGATCCAGGCCCGGCTCGACGAGCGCTTCCACGCCGGCGCCGACATCCGCGACCTGGTCCACGGCCGCGCCTGGTGCCTCGACCGCCTGCTGGCGCTGGCCTGGCAGCAGCATGACTGGCCCGAGGGCATCGCCCTGCTCGCCGTGGGCGGCTACGGCCGGGGCGAGCTGCACCCCCACTCCGACATCGACCTGCTGCTGCTGCTCGAGCACGATGACGACGAGCCCTTCCGCGAGCCGCTGACCGCCTTCATCACCTTCCTGTGGGACATCGGCCTGGAGATCGGCCAGAGCGTGCGCTCGCTGTCCGACTGCGAGCGCGAGGCCGCCGCCGACGTCACGGTGATCACCAACCTGCTCGAGTCGCGCACCCTGGCCGGCCCCGAGCGGCTGCGCGAGGCGATGCAGGCGCGCATCGCCACCGACCGACTGTGGCCCGCAGACCGCTTCTTCGAGGCCAAGTGGCAGGAACAGATCGCTCGCCACTATCGCTTCAACAACTCCGAGTATCACCTCGAGCCCAACATCAAGAGCTCGCCCGGCGGGCTCCGCGACATCCAGATGATCGGCTGGGTCGCCAAGCGCCACTTCGCCAGCGAGCGCTACGAGGACATCGTCGACATCGGCTTCATGAACGACGCCGAGCTGCGCATCCTCAGCCAGGGCCAGGCCTTCCTGTGGCAGGTCCGCTACGCCCTGCACATGCTCACCGGTCGCGCCGAGGACCGCCTGCTGTTCGATCACCAGGCGACCATCGCCGAGATGTTCGGCTACCGGGACACCCCGGAGCGCCTCGCCGTCGAGCAGTTCATGAAGCGCTACTACCGGCACGTGACCGCGCTCGCCGGCCTCAACGACATGCTGCTGCAGCACTTCGACGAGGCCATCCTGCGCGACGTCGAAGCGCTCGAGACGGTGCCGCTCAACGCCCGCTTCGAGATCACCGGCGGCTACATCCAGGCCCGCTCGCGAAGCGTATTCCGCGAGACGCCCTCGGCGCTGCTCGAGCTGTTCCTGCTCATGGCCGAGCACCCGGAAATCGAAGGCGTGCGCGCCGACACCATCCGCCTGATCCGCGACCATCGCCATCTGATCGACGACCGCTACCGCGAGGATCCGCGCCACCAGCGGCTGTTCATGGCGCTGCTGCGTGCCAGCGGCAACGTCGCCCGCCAGCTCCGGCGCATGAACCGCTACGGCGTGCTCGGCAAGTACCTGCCGGTGTTCGGCCAGGCCGTTGGGCTGATGCAGCACGACCTGTTCCACATCTATACCGTGGACGCCCACACCCTGCGCCTGCTCAAGTGCATCCACAACTTCCGCAAGCCCGAGGCCCGCGAGACCTACCCGGTGGCCGCGGCGCTGATCCAGCAGCTGCCGAAGCTGGACCTGCTGTGGATCGCCGGGCTGTTCCACGACATCGGCAAGGGCCGCGGCGGCGACCACTCGCTGATCGGCGCCCGCGACGTCGAGGCCTTCGCCGCCCTGCATGGCCTCTCCGGCCGCGACACCCGGCTGGTGGCCTGGCTGGTGGAGCATCACCTGCTGATGTCGATGGTGGCCCAGAAGCGCGACATCAGCGACCCGGAAGTGATCAGCGAGTTCGCCCGCGAGGTCGGCGACGAGACCCGCCTCGACTACCTGTACGTGCTGACCGTAGCCGACATCACCGCCACCAACCCGACGCTGTGGAACGGCTGGCGCGCCTCGCTGCTGCGCCAGCTGCACGCCGAGACCAAGCGCGCCCTGCGCCGCGGCCTCGAGAATCCGCTGGAGCGCGACGACTCAGTGCGCGAGACCCGCGAGGAGGCGCACTCGCTGCTGGCCACGGTGGGCGCCGACATGGACCGCGTCGACCGGCTGTGGGAATCGCTCGGCGAGGACTACTTCCTGCAGTACGCGCCCAGCGAGATCGCCTGGCAGACCCAGGGCATTCTCGCCCACCAGGGCAGCGAGCTGCCGCTGGTGATGATCAGCGCCCCCACCGCCGACATGGCCGAAGGCGGCACCAAGGTGTTCATCCATACCCGCTCGGTGGACAACCTGTTCGCCGCCACCTCGGCGGCCATGGAGCAGCTCGGCCTGTCGATCCACGATGCCCGCATCGCCACCTCGAGCAACGACTGGACCCTCAACACCTTCATCGTGCTCGACGACGACAACCTGGCGATCCGCGAGCCGGCGCGGCTGGAGGAAATCCACCATCACCTGGTGGAAGAGCTCGACGACCCGGACGACTATCCGCAGATCGTCAGCCGCCACACCCCGCGTCAGCTCAAGCACTTCCGGGTACCGACCCAGGTCACCATCGAGCAGGACGCGAACAGCGGGCGCACCCTGCTCGAGCTCACCGCCCCGGACCGCCCCGGCCTGCTGGCCCGGGTCGGGCGCATCTTCATGGAGCAGCACATCGCCCTCTCGGCGGCCAAGATCGCCACCCTGGGCGAGCGGGTCGAGGACGTGTTCTTCATCACCGACCGCGCCGGTGTCCCGATCACCGACCCCGAGCGCCAGCAGCGCCTGCGCGAGCGGCTGATCGAAGTGCTCGACGTCAGCGGCTGAGGCCTCGTTTGAGGCCCCACCGGGGGTTCCCTATAATCGGCGCCTTGCCACGCGACAATATAACGACGCCGAACACGGCCACTGGACACCCATGAACCCCGATCTCGACGCCCTCAAGCCCTACCCCTTCGAGAGGCTCGCCGCTCTCAAGGCCGACGTGATGCCGCCCGCGGACCTGGCGCACATCCCGCTGACCATCGGCGAGCCGCGCCACGCCCCCTATGCCGGCGCCCTGGAAGCGCTGACCGCGCACCTCGGCGACATGGCCCGCTATCCGGCCACTCCCGGCACGCCCGAGCTGCGCGGCGCCATCGCCGACTGGGCCGAACGGCGCTTCGCCCTCGAGGACCTCGACGCCGGCAGCCAGGTGCTGCCGGTCAACGGCACCCGCGAGGCGATCTTCGCCTTCGTCCAGGCGGCCCTGGACCGCAGCCGACCGGCGCGGGTCGCGGTGCCCAATCCCTTCTACCAGATCTACGAGGGCGCCACCCTGCTGGCCGGCGGCACGCCGCTCTACCTCGACTGCCGCGCCGAGCACGGCTTTCGCCCCGATCTCGACGCCGTGCCGGCCGAGACCTGGCGCGACGTGCAGATCGTCTTCACCTGCTCGCCGGGCAACCCCACCGGCGCGGTGACGCCGCTCGACGAGCTCAAGAAGCTGATCGCCCTGGCCGACGAGCATGATTTCATCGTCGCCGCCGACGAGTGCTATTCGGAGCTCTACCTGGACGAGGCCGCCCCACCCCCGGGGCTGCTGCAGGCCTGCGCCGAGCTCGGCCGCCACGACTACCGGCGCTGCCTGGTGTTCCATTCGCTGTCCAAGCGCTCCAATCTGCCGGGGCTGCGCTCGGGCTTCGTGGCCGGCGACGCCGAGCTGCTGGCGGCCTTCCGCCGCTACCGCACCTATCACGGCTGCGCCATGTCGCTGCCGCTGCAGCACGCCTCGATCGCCGCCTGGAACGACGAGGCCCACGTGCGCGCCAACCGCGACGCCTACCGCGAGAAGTTCGCCGCGGTAACCGAGATCCTCACCCCGGTGATGGACTTCCCCGCCCCCGAGGCCAGCTTCTACCTGTGGCCGGCGGTACCCGGCGGCGACGACGAGGCCTTCACCCGCTCGCTGTTCGCCGAGCAGCACGTCAGCGTGCTGCCGGGCAGCTACATGGGCCGCCCCGGCGCCGGCGGCGTGAACCCCGGCGCCGGCCGCATCCGCCTGGCGCTGGTGGACGAGCTCGGCGCCACCGTCGAGGCCGCCCGCCGCCTGCGCCGCCACGTCGAACGCCACGCCTGACTCAGGAGAGACCGCCATGATGACGCTGTTCGGCATCAAGAACTGCGATACCTGCCGCAAGGCGCGCAAGGCCCTGGAAGGTCGGGGCCAGCCCTTTCAGTTCCACGATCTGCGCGAGGACGGCCTGTCCGCCCCGCTGCTCGAGCACATCCTCGAGCGGGTGCCGGTGCTGACCCTGCTCAACAAGCGCAGCACCACCTGGCGCCAGCTGCCCGACGAGGACAAGGCGGACATCGACGGCGACAAGGCCCGCCGGCTGATGATGGCCCATCCCACCCTGATCAAGCGCCCGCTGCTGGACACCGGCGACGAGATTCTCGTCGGCTTCCGCGACGGCGACTACGACCACCTCTAGGCGGCCCCTGGCCGACCTGAACCCCATCGAGAGGACCCCCTCATGCTCAGCTTTGCACTCGGAATCGGTACCCAGAACACTCAGGGCGACTGGCTCGAGATCTACTACCCGGCGCCGCTGCTGAACCCGGACGCCGCCCTGACCGAGGCCGCCGCCAAGGTGCTCGACGCTCCCGCGGGCAACGCCGCCGTCAGCTTCCTGCCGGAGCACTGCGCCGCGCTGGCCGAGGCCCTGAAGAGCGCCGGCCACGCCGACCAGGCCGAGCTCGCCGAGGCCATGGCGGCCAGCCAGCGTCCGCTGGTGGCGACCTTCATCGCCGAGGACCTGCCGCCGCAGAGCGCCCCGGAGGTCTACCTCAAGCTGCACCTGCTGTCGCATCGCCTGGTCAAGCCGCACGGCACCGACCTGACCGGCATGTTCGGCCTGCTGCGCAACATCGCCTGGTCCAGCGAAGGCCCGATCGACATCGAGGAGCTGCCGGCCCGGCGTCTCAAGGCGCGCCTGGAAGGCCGCACCCTGTCGGTGGACTGCGTCGACAAGTTCCCCAAGATGACCGACTACGTGGTGCCGACCGGCGTGCGCATCGGCGACACCGCCCGCGTGCGCCTGGGTGCCTACCTCGGCGAAGGCTCCACCGTGATGCACGAGGGCTTCGTCAACTTCAACGCCGGCGCCGAAGGTCCGGGCATGATCGAAGGCCGCATCTCCGCCGGCGTGATGGTCGGCAAGGGCTCCGACCTGGGCGGCGGCTGCTCCACCATGGGCACCCTGTCCGGCGGCGGCAACATCATCATCAAGGTCGGCGAAGGCTGCCTGATCGGCGCCAACGCCGGCATCGGCATCCCGCTGGGCGACCGCTGCACCGTGGAAGCCGGCCTCTACATCACCGCCGGCGCCAAGGTCGCCGTGCTCGACGACCAGGGCCAGGAGGTCGAGGTCGTGGCCGCTCGCGAGCTTGCCGGCCAGGATGATCTGCTGCTGCGCCGCAACTCCCAGAACGGCCGCATCGAGTGCCTGACCAACAAGAGCGCCATCGCGCTCAACGAAGCCCTGCACGCCCACAACTGAGCCCTGCCCCGGCGCCTTCGGGCGCCGGGGTGCGGCCCGCCGGAATCCCGCATGACCTCGACCAGCTCCGAGCCTACGCTCTCCCCGACCCTCGAACTCGCCATGGCGCTGATGCGCCGCCCCTCCGTGACCCCCGACGACCTGGGCTGCCAGGCCATGATGATCGAACGCCTGGAGCGCCTGGGCTTCGTCATCGAGCGCCTGCCGTTCGGCGACGTCGAGAACTTCTGGGCGGTGCGCGGCCATCATGGCCCGGTGCTGGCCTTCGCCGGCCATACCGACGTGGTGCCGAGCGGCCCCGAGGTGAACTGGGAGCACCCGCCCTTCGCGCCCTGCATCGATGACGACGGCATGCTGTGTGGCCGCGGCGCCGCCGACATGAAGGGCAGCCTGGCCGCCATGATCACCGCCGTGGAGCGCTTCGTGGCCGCCCATCCCGAGCATCCGGGCCGCCTGGCCTTCCTGATCACCTCCGACGAGGAAGGCCCGGCGGTGGACGGCACCCGCGCCGTGGTCGAGCACCTGCGCGAGACCCACGACCGGCTCGACTACTGCATCGTCGGCGAGCCCTCCTCCACCGACCGGCTCGGCGACGTGATCAAGAACGGTCGGCGCGGCTCGCTGGGCGGCGTGCTGCACGTCAAGGGCGTGCAGGGCCACGTGGCCTACCCGCACATGGCGCGCAACCCGATCCACGAGGTCGCCCCGGCGCTGGACGCCCTGGTGCGCGAGCACTGGGACGGCGGCAACGCGTTCTTCCCGGCCACCAGCTTCCAGGTCTCCAACATCCGCTCGGGCACCGGCGCCACCAACGTGATTCCGGGCGAGGTGGAGGTGGTGTTCAACTTCCGCTACTCCACCGCCCTGACCCACGAGACGCTGCGCCAGCGCACCGAGGCGATCCTCGAGGCCCACGGCCTGGACTTCCACATCGACTGGACCCTCAACGGCGAGCCTTTCCTGACCTCAGAGGGCGAACTGGTGGACGCCGCGGTCGGCGGCGTCGAGGACGTGATGGGCCATCGCCCCGAGCTGTCCACTGCCGGCGGCACCTCCGACGGCCGCTTCATCGCCACCCTGGGCAGCCAGGTGGTCGAGCTCGGCCCGCGAAACGACACCATCCACAAGGTCAACGAGCGGGTCCGCGCCGCCGACCTCGACGATCTCAGCCGGGTCTATGAAGCGATCATGACCCGACTGTTCGTCGACGGCACGTCACGCCCCTGAGGACACCATGGAACGCTATCCCGACATCGAGATCTATCTGGCCCGCGTCGAGCCCGACGCCCTGAACGCCTGGCTCGGCGAGGCCCTCGACGCCGCGCCGCTGACGCCGGCCGGCAAGCATCGCTGGCGCACCCAGGGCCGCCACGACGGGGCCGAGATCCCGGTGCTGCTGGTCGAGAAGGCCGCCGACGGCTTCGCCAGCCTGTGGCTGGACAGCGCCGAATCACCCTGGCCCACCGACAGCGACCTCGCCCGCGCCGCCGCCGCGCGGCTAGGCTGCGAGGTGCGCTGCTCGCTGGGCGGCTGGCAGCCCGGCGACGACCCGGACCGCTTCCTGCAGGTGCTGCCGGACGGCGGCGAGGCCACCATCGACTGGCCCGACTCGGGGCAGTGAGCCGAAACGACATCGCCCCGCGAATGCGGGGCGATGTCGTTGGATGGCGATTAGACAGCAGTCGGGGAAACGGCGCCGAGCGAAGATCAGACAAGGCGGAAGGTCGTCGAGAGAGCGGAGTTTACTAGCAGCTAAATGAGCATCTCGAGACGACCTTCCAACGCAGTATGATCGAGCGCAGGCCCGTTTCAGGTGATGACGGTGACGTCATCGGCCTGCAGCCCCCGATCATTGCGCGAAACGTGGTACTTCACCTTCTGGCCCTCGGCCAGGGTGCGATGACCGCGGCCGCGGATGGCGCGGAAGTGGACGAAGACGTCCTCGCCGCTGTCGCGGGTGATGAAGCCATAGCCCTTGTTGACGTTGAACCACTTGACCTCGCCGATCTCGCGGCCGTCGTCCTCGACCTCGGCGATGTTGGACAGCTGGGGCGTCAGGGCGTTGATCGCCAGGGTGGCCACCAGCAGCAGCAGGAAGACCGCCAGCACCGCGGCGATATAGACCTCCGCCAGGCCGCCGACCTCGAGGCTGGCGAACAGCTCGCGGGACAGTTCGCCGCCGGTCAGCTGGACGAACAGGGCGATCAGCAGCGGCGCCGGCGCGGCCAGCAACAGGCTAACGATACTGCAACGAAACACGACCTTTCGATTCATAAACTTGGGATGCTCTCTGTCGTTGGGAACGGATGTGATGGGATCGAGGCACCAAACGGCCCGCAGGCCGCCCTCGACCCGGCTGCGCCGACACTGCTCGATCCATCGGCGAACGCCGACGATGCGGGCAGGACCGCGACAGGCCGCGCCAGAATGAGTCTTGACACGGTATAAGGAGTCTATCATGCACGACGACGACACGCCCTCGGACGCGGCGGCACGCCTGGAAGCCCTGGAGAGCCGGCTGGCCTACCAGGAACACTGGCTGGACACCCTGGACCGCACGGTGGCCGCCCAGGAGAAGCGCCTGATGCAGCTGGAACGCCTCAACGAGCTGATGCAGCACAGGCTGCGCGAACAGCATCAGGCGTTGCAGGACGCAGATGCAACGACACCCCGCCCGGAGGACGAGGTGCCGCCGCATTACTAGCTACGAGGTATCAGTCTATGCCCGAAGCCCGAAGCCCGAAGCCCGAAGCCCGAAGCCCGAAGCCCGAAGCCCGAAGCCCGAAGCCCGAAGCCCGAAGCCCGAAGTTCAGAGTTCGTCCAGATAGCGCTCGGCGTCCAGGGCCGCCATGCAGCCGGTGCCGGCGGAGGTCACCGCCTGACGATAGACATGGTCCATGACGTCGCCGGCGGCGAACACCCCCGGCACGCTGGTGGCGGTGGCGTTGCCCTCGAGGCCGGACTGCACCTTGATGTAGCCGCCGGCCATGTCCAGCTGGCCCTCGAAGATGCCGGTGTTCGGGCTGTGGCCGATGGCGATGAACACACCCGGCGCGCCGATCTCACGCGTGCTGCCATCCTCGGTGGACTTCAGACGCGCCCCGGTGACGCCGGAGTTGTCGCCCAGCACCTCGTCCAGGGTGTGGTTCCAGATCAGCTCGACGTTGCCGTTCTCGGCCTTCTCGAACAGCTTGTCCTGGAGAATCTTCTCGGCGCGCAGGCTGTCGCGGCGGTGCACCAGGGTGACCTTGGAGGCGATGTTGGAGAGGTACAGCGCCTCTTCCACGGCGGTGTTGCCGCCGCCGACCACGACCACTTCCTGGTTGCGGTAGAAGAAACCGTCGCAGGTGGCACAGGCGGACACGCCCTGGCCCATGAACTTCTGCTCGGAGTCCAGGCCCAGGTAGCGGGCGCTGGCGCCGGTGGCGATGATCAGGGCATCGCAGGTGTAGGTGCCGTTGTCGCCCTTCAGGGTGTAGGGCTTCTCGCGCAGCTCGACCTCGTGGATATGGTCGAACAGCACCTCGGTGTCGAAGCGCTCGGCATGGCGCTTCATGCGCTCCATCAGCTCGGGGCCCTGCACGCCGGTGTCATCGCCCGGCCAGTTGTCCACATCGGTGGTGGTGGTCAGCTGGCCGCCAGCCTGGATGCCGGTGATCAGCAGCGGCTTCAGGTTGGCGCGGGCCGCGTAGACGGCGGCGGTGTAGCCGGCCGGGCCGGAGCCGAGGATGATCAGGCGTTCGTGGCGCGCTTCGCTCATGGGGAACCTCGCAATTCTCGAAAGGGGGTGGAACAACGGGCTTGGCGATGGCGGCGAGCCGTCGGCATCGCAAAGGCCGCTGACGCGAGGGGCGGCCCGCAGGCCGCCCCGGAGGACATCACGCAGGCTTAGAGAGCGCCGGCGTGGTTGCCCAGGTAGCTCGCGACACCTTCGGCGGTGTCCTTCATGCCTTCCTGGCCTTCGTCCCAGCCGGCCGGGCAGACTTCGCCGTTCTTCTGGTGGAACTGCAGGGCCTTGACCATGCGCAGCATCTCGTCGACGTTGCGGCCCAGCGGCAGGTTGTTGACGACCTGGTGCTGGACGACGCCGTTCTCGTCGATCAGGAAGGAGCCGCGCATGGCAACGCCGGCTTCCGGATGCTCGATGCCGTAGGCCTGGGTGATCTCGTGCTTGACGTCGGCCACGATCGGGAAGCCGACTTCACCGATGCCGCCCTTCTCCGGCGCGGTCAGGCGCCAGGCGTGGTGGGTGAACTGGGAATCGATGGAGACACCGATCACCTCGACGCCGAGCTCCTTGAACTGCGCCAGACGGTTATCGTGGGCGATGATCTCGGACGGGCACACGAAGGTGAAGTCCAGCGGCCAGAAGAACAGCACGCGAAGCTTGCCGTTGCTGTCGGACAGCTTGAAGTTGTCGACGATATCGCCGTTGCCGAGGACGGCGGCGGCTTCGAAATCGGGTGCTTGACGTCCAACCAGTACGCTCATGCAGATCTCCTTGAGTGTGAGTGATGGCATTCATGGGGGTAAAAGCGGAATGCCTACGCTAGGTCAGGCATCCTCGCCGCACCACTGAAGCGAGTCAATGGCACGGATAGTCAAAATCGATGGCCGGCGCGGGGCGGCACAAGCGCGTCGTGGCGGCTCACGGCACTTGCCTTCACAGCACCTCGTCGTCGCGCCCCAGGGTCAGCGACTCGAGCTCGCCGTCGGCCAGCGACACCTCGATGCGCAGCTGAATCGGCGCACAGCACTGCGGGCAGTCCTCCCAGGTCGTGTGGCTGCCCTGGGAAAGGTCGACCAGCAGGTCGAAGCCGGTGTCGCAGTAGGGGCAGCGCACCGCGTGGCTGTCCAGCGCTTCCTCATGCACAATGTCCTCCCCGGCCGTCTTGCTGCCCCGTTAGATGGGGCGCCGCGGCCGTCTTTTCAAGGGCGCCGGGCCCACCGTCGGCGCGATGGTTGAAAAGGCCATCTATCATGACCATGTAATCTATAGCGGACCAGGATGGTTCGATCTTTCCCGCCGTGACAGGAGGACCCCATGAGCACTTCGTCCCTACCGGAGACGCTGCAGACCCTCGACGCCGCCGGCACCACCTTCCATTACCATAGCCTGCCCAAGGCTGCCGAGGCCCTGGGCGACATCGATCGCCTGCCGATGACGCTGAAGATCCTGCTCGAGAACCAGCTGCGCTTCGCCGATCAGGAAGGCGTCGAGCGCGAGGACATGCAGGCGCTGGTCGACTGGCAGAAAACCGCCTCGTCCGACCGCGAGATCGGCTACCGCCCGGCGCGGGTGCTGATGCAGGACTTCACCGGCGTGCCCGGCGTGGTCGATCTGGCCTCAATGCGCGCCGCCGTCGAGACCCTCGGCGAGCAGCCCTCTCGCATCAATCCCCTGTCGCCGGTGGACCTGGTGATCGACCACTCGGTGATGGTCGACCACTTCGGCGATCCCAGCGCCTTCAAGGACAACGTCGCCATCGAGATGGAGCGCAACCGCGAACGCTACGAGTTCCTGCGCTGGGGCCAGCAGGCCTTCGACAACTTCCGCGTGGTGCCGCCGGGCACCGGCATCTGTCATCAGGTCAACCTCGAGTACCTGGGCAAGACGGTGTGGACCAAGGAGGAGGACGGCAAGACCTTCGCCTACCCGGACACCCTGGTCGGCACCGATTCCCACACCACCATGATCAACGGCCTGGGCGTGCTCGGCTGGGGCGTCGGCGGCATCGAGGCCGAGGCGGCCATGCTTGGCCAGCCGGTGTCGATGCTGATCCCCGAAGTGGTGGGCTTCAAGCTCACCGGCAAGCTACGCGAGGGCATCACTGCCACCGACCTGGTGCTGACGGTGACCCAGATGCTGCGCAGCCGCGGCGTGGTCGGCAAGTTCGTCGAGTTCTACGGCGACGGCCTCAAGGACCTGCCGCTGGCGGACCGCGCCACCATCGCCAACATGGCGCCGGAATACGGCGCCACCTGCGGCTTCTTCCCGGTCGACGACGAGACCCTCACCTACATGCGCCTGACCGGCCGCGACGACGAGCAGATCGCCCTGGTCGAGGCCTACTGCAAGGCCCAGGGCCTGTGGCGCGAGCCCGGCGCCGAGCCGATCTTCAGCGATACCCTGGAGCTCGACATGGGCGACGTCGAGGCCAGCCTGGCCGGCCCCAAGCGGCCCCAGGACCGTGTCACCCTGGCCGACATGCCGCAGGCCTTCGCCAAGGTGATGGAGGACGACGGCAAGCCGCTCGGCGAATCCGCCGAGAACGGCAAGCTGATGTCCGAGGGCGGCCAGACCGCGGTCGGCGTCGAGGAGAGCTACGAGCACCACGACAGCCAGACGGTCGATCTCGAGGGCGAGGCCTTCCGCCTCGACCCCGGCGCAGTAGTGATCGCCGCCATCACCTCCTGCACCAACACCTCCAACCCCAGCGTGATGATGGCCGCCGGCCTGCTGGCGCGTAACGCCCGGGAGCGCGGACTCGACACCAAGCCCTGGGTCAAGACCTCGCTGGCCCCCGGCTCCAAGGTAGTCACCGACTACCTGGCCGCCGGCGGCGTGCAGGACGACCTCGACGCCCTGGGCTTCAACCTGGTCGGCTACGGCTGCACCACCTGCATCGGCAACTCCGGCCCGCTGCACGAGCCCATCGAGCAGGCGATCACCGACGGCGACCTGACGGTGGCCTCGGTGCTGTCCGGCAACCGCAACTTCGAGGGCCGCGTCCATCCGCTGGTCAAGACCAACTGGCTGGCCTCGCCGCCCCTGGTGGTGGCCTATGCCCTGGCCGGCAACGTCCGCAAGGACCTGGCCCGCGACCCGCTGGGCATCGACCGCCACGGCAAGCCGGTCTACCTGCAGGACATCTGGCCCTCCCAGGCCGAGATCGCCGAGGCGGTGGAGCAGGTCAAGACCGAGATGTACCGCAAGGAGTACGCCGAGGTCTTCGAGGGCGACGAGGTGTGGAAGGCCATCGAGGTCCCCGAGAGCGAGGTGTATCGGTGGAACGCCGACTCCACCTACATCCAGCACCCGCCGTTCTTCGAGGGCATGGGCCGCGAGCCCGCCGCCACCGAGGACGTCGAGCGCGCCCACGTGCTGGCCATGCTCGGCGACTCGGTGACCACCGACCACATCTCGCCGGCCGGCGCCATCAAGCCCGACAGCCCGGCGGGCCGCTATCTGCAGGAGCGCGGCATCAAGCCGGTGGACTTCAACTCCTACGGCTCGCGACGAGGTAACCACGAGATCATGATGCGCGGCACCTTCGCCAACGTGCGCATCAAGAACGAGATGCTCGACGGCGTGGTCGGCGGCGAGACCCGCCACGTGCCCTCCGGCAAGCAGATGGCCATCTATGACGCGGCCATGCAGTACCAGCAGGAAGGCACCCCGCTGGTGGTGATCGCCGGCAAGGAATACGGCACCGGCTCCTCCCGCGACTGGGCCGCCAAGGGCACCCGGCTGCTCGGCGTGCGCGCCGTGCTGGCGGAGTCCTACGAGCGCATCCACCGCTCCAACCTGATCGGCATGGGCGTGGTGCCGCTGCAGTTCCCCGAGGGCGAGACCCGCGAGACCCTGAGCCTGACCGGCGACGAGCGCGTCTCCATCAAGGGCCTCGACGATCTCACCCCGGGCGGCAAGGTCGAGGTGACCATCGAGAGCGACAAGGGCGAGCAGACGCTCGAGGCGCTGTGCCGCATCGACACCGCCAACGAGCTGGAGTATTACCGCCACGGCGGCATCCTGCACTACGTGCTGCGCAAGATGATTGGGACGGCCTGACAGGCCTGACCGAACGCCGTAAACGCAAACGCCCCGCCGTTCAACCGGCGGGGCGTTTGCGTTTCTAGGCGAGGGGGGGGAGGCTTCAGGGGTGAGGGGATCATGCTCCAACCGATGAGGCGCCGGCGGCCGACGCCTCACTCCTCACACTTCACTCCCCCTACCCTTACCCGGCCTCAGAACGACCGGCGACGATAGGCGCGATATTCCGGCGTCCAGAAGTTGCGCTCGATGGCGTCGCGCAGGGTCTTTTCGTCAGACTTCAGTGCCACGCCCTCGCGCTGGGCTTCGGCGCCCACCTCGAAGGCGATCGCCCTGGACAGCTCGCGGATGTCGGCCAGCGCCGGCAGCACCGCGCCCTCGCCGGTCTTCGCCACCGGCGCCGCATCGGCCAGCGCGCGGGAGGCGGCCATCAGCATGGTGTCGGTGATCCGCTTGGCGCCGGCCGCTACCACGCCGAGGCCGATGCCCGGGAAGATGTAGGCGTTGTTGCACTGGGCGATCGGGTAGGAACGGCCACCGTGCTCCACCGGGGCGAAGGGGCTGCCGGTGGCGACCATGGCCTGGCCGTCGGTCCAGCGGATCACGTCCGCCGGCACCGCCTCAGCGCGGGAGGTCGGGTTGGACAACGGCATCACCAGCGGCGAGGCGCAGCCGGCGTGCATGGTGCGGATCACCTCTTCGGTGAAGATGCCCTGCTGGCCGCTGACGCCGAGCAGCACGGTCGGCTTGACCTGCTTGACCACCTCCAGCAGCGACTGGCCGTCCCAGTCGGCGACCAGCGTCACCTCCTGGGCCAGGCGGCGCTGGAAGTCGCGCAGCCACTCCTGGTCGCCGGTCACCAGGCCCTCGCGATCGACCATGTAGATGCGCCGGCGCGCCTCGGCCTCGGAGAGCCCCTCGGCCTGCATGGCCACCACGATCTGCTCGGCGATACCGCAGCCGGCCGAGCCGGCGCCGACCACCGCCACGCGCTGGTCGCTGACGCTCTCGCCGCGAGCCTTGCAGGCCGCCATCAGGGTACCCACGCACACGGACGCGGTGCCCTGGATGTCGTCGTTGAAGCAGCACAGCTCGTCGCGGTAGCGGTCGAGCAGCGGCAGGGCGTTGGCCTGGGCGAAGTCCTCGAACTGCAGCAACACATTCGGCCAGCGGCGCTTCACGGCGGTGATAAACTCGGCCATGAAGGCGTTGTACTCCTCCTGGGAGATACGCGGATGGCGCCAGCCCATGTACATGGGATCGTCGAGCAGGGTCTGGTTGTTGGTGCCCACGTCGATCTGGATCGGCAGGGTGTAGGCCGGGCTGATGCCGCCGCAGGCGGTATACAGCGACAGCTTGCCGATCGGGATGCCCATGCCGCCGATGCCCTGGTCACCGAGGCCGAGGATGCGCTCGCCGTCGGTGACCACGATCACCTTGACGTTGTCCTTGGTCGCGCTGCGCAGGATGTCGTCCATGCGGCCGCGGTCGGGGTAGGAAACGAACAGGCCGCGGTGGTTGCGGTAGATGTTGGAGAACTCTTCGCAGGCCTGACCGACCGTCGGCGTATAGATGATCGGCAGCATCTCCTCGAGATGCTCGGAGACCAGCCGGAAGTAGAGGGTCTCGTTGTCGTCCTGGATGGCACGCAGGTAGATGTGGCGATCCAGGTCGGTCTGGCACTGGCGATACTGGCGATAGGCCCGCTCCGCCTGCTCCTCGATGGTCTCGACGTTCTGCGGCAGCAGGCCGACGAGGTTGAACTCGAAGCGCTCCTCCCGGGTGAAGGCGCTGCCCTTGTTGAGCAGGGGCATTTCGAGCAGAGGCGGCCCGGCGTAGGGCACATAGAGGGGGCGCTTGGCTTCGCTGGTCATCAAGTTCTCTCTTTCCATGTCGGGAATGCGGGCCATGGCGCTCTGCGGCGCCTTGGTCGGTACTCTACCACAACGGCGCCTCCGACCAGGGTCGAAGGCGCCGTTGCGGGGCTCAACGTCGAGGCATCGGGCTAGACAAACTGGCCCAGGCCGACCGCCTTGCGCAGCCGATCCATGAAGGGCGCGGCCTCGGCGCGGGCGCGCTCGGCGCCCTGCTTCAGCACGGCCTCGATGTGGCCGGGGTCCTCCAGCAGCGCCTGGTAGCGCTCGCGGGGCTCGCGCAGGTGGGCGTTCAGGTACTCGAAGACGCGATTCTTGGCGTCGCCCCAGCCGATGCCGTTCTCGTACTCGGTGCGCATGGCCGCGGTCTCCTCGACGCTGGCGAAGGCCGAGTAGATCTGGAACAGGGTGCAGGTGTCCGGGTCCTTGGGCTCGCCGGGCTCCAGCGAGTTGGTCTTGATCTTGCGGACCAGCTTCTGCAACTTCTTCTCGGAGACGAACAGCGGAATGGTGTTCTCGTAGCTCTTGGACATCTTGCGACCGTCCAGGCCGTTGAGCACCTGGACCCGCTCGTCCACCACCGCCTCGGGCTGGGTGAAGTACTGACCCTTGAACAGATGGTTGAAGCGCCCGCCCATGTCGCGCGCCATCTCGATGTGCTGGATCTGATCGCGGCCGACCGGCACCTTGTTGGCGTTGAACATCAGGATGTCCGCCGCCATCAGCACCGGGTAGCCGAACAGGCCCATGGTGATGCCGCGGTCGGGGTCGGGGCTGCCGGCCTCCTCGTTATCGGCCACCGCCGCCTTGTAGGCGTGGGCGCGGTTCATCAGGCCCTTGGCGCAGACGCAGGACAGCATCCAGTTCAGCTCGGCGATCTCGGGGATGTCCGACTGGCGATAGAAGATGGCGTTGTCGGTATCGAGCCCCAGCGCCAGCCAGGTGGCGGCGATCTCCAGGCGCGACTGCTGGACCCGCTTGGGGTCCTGGCACTTGATCAGTGCGTGCAGGTCGGCGAGGAAGTAGTAGGACTGGACGCTCGGGTCCTGGCTCGCCGCGATGGCGGGCTTGATGGCCCCGACGTAGTTGCCGAGGTGGGGGGTGCCGGTGGTGGTGATCCCCGTCAGCACACGGGTCTTGTCGGATGATGCGGTCATGAAAGCGGGACTCAGCTGACTCTCGAATGCCCGCTATGGTAACGCGGCGCCCCGGCCAAGGCGACCGGCGCGGGGAAGGAGCGAGGGACGAGGGGCGAGGCAAACGTGATCGCTCATGCGCCACGCGCTCTTACACCTCACTCCTCACTCCTCACTCCTCACTCCTCAATCCTACACCTCACACCCCCTCACTCATCCAGCGATCAACCGATCAGCCTATCCGCCTCGACGTACTCGAGCCCGAAGGCCTCGGCCACGGCGCGATAGGTCAGCTGGCCGTCGTGGACGTTGAGCCCCGCGGCGAAGTGGGCGTCGTCGGCCAGCGCCTGTTGCCAGCCCTTGTCGGCCAGGGCGACGACGAACGGCAGGGTGGCGTTGGTCAGCGCCTGGGTCGAGGTGCGCGCCACCGCGCCCGGCATGTTGGCCACGCAGTAGTGCACCACGCCGTCGACCACATAGGTGGGCTCGGCGTGGGTGGTCGGCCGGCTGGTCTCGAAGCAGCCGCCCTGGTCGATGGCCACGTCCACCAGCACGCTGCCCGGCTTCATCTCCGCCAGCATGGCGCGGGTGATCAGCTTGGGCGCGGCGGCACCAGGCACCAGCACGGCGCCGATGATCAGGTCGGACTCGCGCGCCGCTTCCTCGAGGGCGTCGGCGGTGGAGAACACGGTCTTCATGCGGCCCTGATAGCGGTCGTCGAGGGTCTCAAGGCGAGGAATGGACTTGTCCAGCACCGTCACCTCGGCGCCCAGCCCCAGCGCCATGCGCGCGGCGTTCTCGCCGACCACGCCGCCGCCGATCACGGTGACCCGGGCCGGCGCCACGCCGGGCACGCCCGGCAGCAGCACGCCGGCGCCGCCCTGGGCCTTCTCCAGGCTGTGGGCGCCGGCCTGCACCGCCATACGGCCCGCCACGGTGCTCATCGGCGCCAGCAGCGGCAGCCCGCCTTGACGATCGGTGATGGTCTCGTAGGCGATGCAGGTGGCCCCGCTTTCCATCAGCCCGCGGGTCAGGTCTTCCTCGGCGGCCAGGTGCAGGTAGGTGAACAGTGTCTGCCCCTTCGAGAGCCTGGCGACCTCCTCCGGCTGAGGCTCCTTGACCTTGAGGATCAGCTCGGCCTCGGCCCACACCTTGGCCACGTCGGGCTCGAGGCGCGCCCCGGCGGCCTCGTAGGCGGCATCCGGGTAGCCGGCGCCCTCGCCGGCGCCGGCCTGGACGACCACCACGTGGCCGCGGCCGATCAGCTCGCGAGCGCCGCTGGGTGTCAGGGCGACGCGGTATTCATGGTTCTTGATTTCCTTCGGAACGGCGATCTGCATGGCGATCCTCCGTGCTTGGCCGATGGATGATAATGGCTCACCACCTCATTACAGCACAGCAGAACGATCACGCAGACAGGTGCGCTCCAAAAGACAGGATTTTCAGGAAACCGGCGATCGACACAGAACGTCGTCCTGCAAAAAGGCCTTCACACCACAATTCGCTCGACAGCAGTCTTCGCCTTGCGATGCCCGGCGTCAGGGCCGGGAGCGGCCGCAGTTCCAGCAGACGTCGAACGCACCCTCGAGACGCTCGCCGCAGCCTGGGCAGGTCCAGGCCGGCCGATCGCTCAGGCCTTCGAGGGCCTCGTGGATCAGCCCCTCGGCCCGCTCACGGTTGTGGGGCGCGACCCAGACCTCGGGCTCGCACTCACCCGGCGGCAGCTCGCCGGCACCGCCGCCCAGCGTCAGGTTGCGCCGCTCGACGGGGATGCCGGCGACCTCCAGCAGATTGGCCACGTGGCCGACCAGCAGCGGATTGGCGTGGGAGAAGACGCGGACGAAGGCGAAGTCGTTCATGGGCGCTCGCGTTAAGGAAAAACGGGGCGCGCCGGCCGGCGCGCCCCGCTCTTGAAGGCCTCGATCAGTCGCGGAAGACGCGCACGCCGAGGGCCTTGAGGTAGGAGGTCTCGGGAATCGCCGGATGCACCGGATGATCCGGGCCCTGGTGGCCCTGGAACAGGATCTGGGCGTGGCGGTCCTGGTGGCGGGCGGCGCCTCGCACGGTATCCACCAGGCGCTCCGGCGCCAGATGCATCGAGCAGGAGGCCGAGAGCAGCAGGCCGTCGCGGCCGAGCAGACGCATGGCCTCTCGGTTGAGCTTGCCGTAGGCGCGCTCGCCGGCGGTGGTGTCCTTGCGCTTCTTGATGAAGGCGGGCGGATCGAGGATCACCACGTCGAACTGTTCGCCGTCGGCCTTGAGCGCGGCCATGGCCTCGAAGGCATCGCCCTCACCCACCGCCACCTGCTCGTGCAGGCCGTTGAGGGCGGCGTTATCGGCGACCCGCTCCAGCGCCGGGGCGCTGGCGTCCACGCACAGCACCTCGCTGGCCCCGCTGGCGGCGGCCTGCACGCCCCAGCCGCCGACGTAGCTGAACAGATCGAGCACGCGCTTGCCGGCCACGTGCTGGTTGAGCCAGGCGCGGTTGACGCGGTGGTCGTAGAACCAGCCGGTCTTCTGGCCGTCGAGCACCGGGGCGACGAAGCGCACGCCGTTCTCCTCGAGCTCCACCGCCTCCGGCAGGGTGCCCTTGACCACCTCGATCTGGCTCTCGAGACCTTCCTGGCGGCGCCCGGAGGTGTCGTTGCGCAGCACCACGGCGCTCGGGGAAACCACCTTGTCCAGGGCGTCGAGCAGCGGCTCGAGCTGGGCCTCCATGCCGGCGGTATTGAGCTGCACCACCAGCACGTCGCCGAAGCGGTCGATGATCAGCCCCGGCAGCAGGTCGCCTTCGCCGTGCACCAGGCGATAGAACGGCTTGTCGAACATGCGCTGGCGCAGGGCCAGGGCCTGGTTCAGGCGGTGGACCAGCAGCGAGCGGTCGAGCTGCATGCCCGGATCGCGGGACACCAGGCGGGCGCAGATCAGCGAGTGAGCATTGACGTAGGCCACGCCCAGGGCCTTGCCGTTGGCGGCCTCGACCTGGGCCTGCTCGCCGGGTGCGAAGTCCTTGAGCGGCGTGGCCTGGGTGTCGATCTCGTTGGAGTACAGCCAGAGATGTCCCGCCTTGAGGCGGCGATCGGCGTTCTTCTTCAGGCGCAGTGAGCGTAGGGCGGTCATGTCGTGGCTCTCATCATGGAGGTCGTGGGCGTCATGGGGACGTTCGGGGAATGCCGGCCTTGGGCCCGGGCATCGAATCGGGTGGCGGCGCTCAGCTCTGGCACTCGCCGCAGAAGACGCTGGCCCGCTGGCCCAGGGTCACCAGGCGCAGCTCGGCGCCGCAGCGCCGGCAGGGCTGGCCGTCGCGGCCATAGACGTTGAGCCGCTGGGCGAAGTAGCCCGGCTCGCCGGTGCCGCTGACGAAGTCGCGCAGGGTGGTGCCGCCCTGGGTAATGGCGGCGGCCAGCACCTCGCTGACCGCGGCCGCCAGGCGATCATAGCGCTCGCGCGAGATCCGTCCGGCGGCACGCCGGGGATCGATGCCGGCCAGAAACAGCGCCTCGGCGGCATAGATGTTGCCGACGCCGACGACCACGGCATTGTCCATCAGGAAGGGCTTCACGGCCATGCGCCGCCGGCGCGAAAGCTCGTACAGTCGCCCGCCGTCGAAGGCCTCGGACAGCGGCTCCGGACCCAGCTTCGCCAGGCGCGAGTCGTGCTCGGCGTCGCCGGCCAGCCAGTCGACGAAGCCGAAGCGCCGCGGATCGTGATAGCGCAGCACCGCGCCGTCGTCGAGCACCAGGTCGACGTGATCGTGCTTCTTGGGCAGCTCGCCGACCCGGGCGATGCGCAGGCTGCCGGACATGCCGAGATGCCACAGCAGTGTGCCGCCGTCGCCCTCCAGGGGCACCAACAGGTACTTGGCGCGACGCGCCAGCAGCCCGATGCGGGCACCCACCAGGCGCTCGATCAGGTCCTCCGGCACCGGCACCCGCAGGCGGGACTGGCGCACGATCACCTCGGTGATCTCGCGGCCCTCCACGTGCGGGGCAATGCCGCGCCGGGTGGTCTCGACTTCGGGCAACTCGGGCATGGGGCGACCTGCTCTCGGCGGCGTGCGGCGATCATACGCAAGAACCCGACCATCGGGCCGGGTTCTTGAGGACAGGCCGAGGCCTGCGGCGGAAGCGATCTCGGGAACCGCGGGGATCCCGACTTACTTGATCTTGGCTTCCTTGTACATCACGTGCTTGCGAACAACCGGATCAAATTTCTTCATCTCCATCTTGTCAGGAGTGTTCCGCTTGTTCTTGTCGGTGGTGTAGAAGTGGCCGGTACCGGCGCTGGACACCAGACGAATCTTGTCACGCATGAGTCTTCTCCCTTATGGAAACGCTTAGACGGTTTCGCCGCGCTTGCGAATGTCGCCGAGCACCGCTTCGATGCCCTTCTTGTCGATGATGCGCATGCCTTTGGAGGAGACGCGCAGCTTGACGAAGCGCTTCTCGGACTCCACCCAGAAACGGTGGCTGTGCAGGTTCGGCACGAAACGACGACGCGTCTTGCGCTGGGAGTGTGAAACGTTGTTACCAGTCACCGGGCGCTTGCCGGTAACCTGACATACTTTGGACATGAGAGCCTCCAACCGCTTGGCCAGGTACGAGTACCTGATTGTTCAAAACCTGTCGGGCAAAACCGGGACGACCCCGCTGTCATTTGACCCAAGGGAATTCAAAGGCTGCACTTTATACCAGAGTCAACGCTGCCAGACAAGCGACGTGCAGAATTATACAGTGATACCACCCGGCGACTGGACCACGAGGACCGTCTCTGGCGAGCTCGACTGTGACTTCTGCTGTTTTGATCGCGGCGGATTATAGCAGCCCTCGCTCGGCGAATGACACCACCTCGCCATCGCCGACCACGAAATGATCCAGCACCCGGATCTCGAACAGCGAAAGCGCCTCCCTGAGGCGCTCGGTGATGCGCCGGTCGGCATCGCTGGGCTCGGCCACGCCGGAAGGATGGTTGTGGGCGAAGATGATCGCCCCGGCGCCCAGTTCCAGGGCGCGGCGCGCCACCTCGCGGGGATACACCGAGGCGCTGTCGAGGGTGCCGCGGAACAGCGACTCGAAGCGGATCACCCGATGCTGGCTGTCGAGGAACAGCGCGGCGAACTCCTCGTGGCCAAGATGGCGCAGCCGCGAGGCCAGATAGGCGCGCACCAGCGACGGCGAGGTCAGGGCGTCCTCCCGCGCCAGCTGGCTGGCCAGGTGTCGCCGGGACAGCTCCAGCGTGGCCTGCAGCTGCACGAACTTGGCCTCGCCCAGTCCGCGCTCGGCGCAGAAGCGCGTACGGTCGGCCTCCAGCAGCGGCCGCAGGCCACCGAAGGCCGACAGCAGGTCGCGGGCCAGGTCCACCGCCGAGCGCCCGGTCACGCCCACGCGCAGGAAGATCGCCAGCAGCTCGGCGTCGGAGAGCGCCTCGGAGCCCAGCGCCAGCAGCTTCTCCCGGGGGCGCTCGCCCTCCGGCCAGTCACGAATCGACATCCCGGCCTCCCTGCCCGTCTTTTCACGATGTCATTGTAGTCGAGGCGCGCGATCGGGCATCGGCCGCAGCACCAGGGGCGCCGGCAGCGAGTCGAAGAGGAGGTCCTATGCCATGGACGGCATCGGTAGCGCCCAGGGATGGGTTCACAGCGCCTCCTCGGAGACTCGATGACGGATCAGCCCCGTGGCGCTTGACCGAGGAGGAGAGCAAAGGGGCGCGGCTACGCAAGGGTGCGGCCGAATGGTAAGGTAGACGGCCGGATTCAGCCGCGGATACGACCATGTCGACAGCCCTTCCACGCCGCGTTCTGCTCGGCATCAGCGCCGGCATCGCCGCCTACAAGAGCGCCCAGCTCGCCCGCCTGCTCAAGCAGGCCGGCTGCGAGGTGCGCGTCGTGATGACCGACGGCGCCCAGGCCTTCATCACTCCGCTGACCCTGCAGGCGCTGACCGGCGAGCCGGTACGCACCTCGCTGCTCGATCCCGAAGCCGAAGCCGGCATGGGCCACATCGAGCTGGCCCGCTGGGCCGACCTGATCCTGATCGCCCCGGCCACCGCCGACCTGATGGCGCGGCTGGCCCACGGCCACGCCGACGACCTGCTCACCACCCTGTGCCTGGCGAGCGACGCCGACAAGGCCATGGCACCGGCCATGAACCAGGCCATGTGGCGCCAGCCGGCCACCGCCCGCAACGCCCGCCGGCTGGCCGAGGATGGCTGGACACTGTTGGGCCCGGACAGCGGCGACCAGGCCTGCGGCGACGTGGGCCCCGGCCGCATGCTCGAGCCCGAGGCCATACTGGCCGCCCTGAACGCGCCCGTCGACCGCCCCGCCGAAGGCCTTCACGTGGTGATCACCGCCGGCCCCACCCGCGAACCGCTGGACCCGGTGCGCTACCTCTCCAACCACAGCTCCGGCAAGATGGGCTACGCCCTGGCCACCGCCGCGACCGCCCTCGGCGCCCGGGTGACGCTGATCAGCGGCCCGGTGGCGCTGCCCACGCCGGCGGGCGTGGCGCGACTCGACGTGGAAAGCGCCCGAGAGATGCACGACGCCGCCCAGCGCCTGGCCGGCGACTGCGACCTGTTCATCGGCTGCGCCGCGGTGGCGGACTACCGCGCCAAGGCGCCGGCCGAGCACAAGCTCAAGAAGCAGGACGGCGAGGACACCCTCACCCTGCGCCTGGTCAAGAACCCCGACATCATCGCCGCCGTCGCCGCAAGGCCCGATCGACCCTTCGTGGTCGGCTTCGCCGCCGAGACCCGGGACCTCGCCGCCTACGCCCGCGACAAGCTCGCGCGCAAGAAGCTGGACATGGTGGTGGCCAACGACGTCTCCCGCGCCGGGCTCGGCTTCGGCGCCGACGACAACGCCGCTCTGCTGCTGTGGCGCGAGGGCGACACCACCGGTCAGGCCGACCTGCCGCCCCAGCCCAAGGCCGAACTCGCCGAGGCCGTGATCCGCCGCGCGCTCGAGCGCCTGGCCCCGTCGACCGACGACGCCGACTGACGCCACCCGATATCGCTCCTTTTTACTCCTGGAAGCCACACGATGCCGACTACCGCCGCCCGCCCCCGCCTCGCCGTCAAACTGCTCGACGAGCGGATGCGCGACCACCTGCCCCACTACGCCACCCAGGGCTCCGCCGGCATGGACCTGCGCGCCCTGCTCGACGCGCCACTGACGCTCGAGCCCGGCGACTGCCAGCTGGTGCGCACCGGCCTGGCCATCCACATCGCCGATCCGGGCCTGGCCGGCGTGATCCTTCCCCGCTCCGGGCTCGGCCACAAGCACGGCATCGTGCTCGGCAACCTGGTCGGGCTGATCGACTCCGACTATCAGGGCGAGCTGATGGTCTCGGTGTGGAACCGCGGCAGCACGACCTTCACCCTCGAGCCCTTCGAGCGCCTGGCCCAGTACGTGCTGGTGCCGGTGGTGCAGGCCGAGCTCGAGCTGGTCGACGACTTCGACGCCAGCCTGCGCGGCGACGGCGGCTTCGGCAGCTCGGGCCGCCACTGACAACGACTTTCCACACAGGGACGACGACATGACTCAGGACAGCACTCGCCAGGCTCCGGCCTCGATCTTTCGCGCCTACGACATCCGCGGCATCGTCGATGACACCCTCACCGAGGCCGGGGTCGAAGGCATCGGTCAGGCCATCGGCAGTGCCGCCCTCGCCCGCGGCGAGAACCGGGTGGTGGTGGCCCGCGACGGCCGCCTCTCCGGCCCGCGGCTCAAGGACGCCCTGACCCGCGGCCTGACCGCCAGCGGCTGCGACGTGATCGACATCGGCATGGTGCCGACCCCGGTGCTCTACTTCGCCACCCACGTGCTCGACGGCACCGCCTCCGGCGTGATGGTCACCGGCAGCCACAACCCGCCGGACTACAACGGCTTCAAGATCGTGCTCGGCGGCGAGACGCTGTCCGGCGAGGCGATCACCGACCTGCACCGCCGGATCGAGGAAGGCGACCTGGCCGAGGGTGCCGGCGAGGTGCACGAGGAAGACGTGCGCGAGGCCTATCTCGAGCGCATCCTCGGCGACGTGGCCCTGACGCGCCCGCTCAAGGCGGTGGTGGACTGCGGCAACGGCGTGGCCGGCGAGCTCGGCCCCAAGCTGGTCGAGCGCCTGGGGGCCGAGACGATCCCGCTGTTCGCCGAGATCGACGGCACCTTCCCCCACCATCATCCGGACCCGGGCAAGCCCGAGAACCTCGAGGACCTGATCCGCGCCGTACGCGAGCACGACGCCGACATTGGCCTGGCCTTCGACGGCGACGGCGACCGCCTGGGCGTGATCACGCCCCGGGGACAGCTGATCTATCCCGATCACCTGATGATGGCCTTCGCCGAGGACATGCTCGAGCGCAACCCCGGCGCGCGGGTGATCTTCGATGTCAAATGCACCGGCAACCTGGCCCGCGTCATCGATGAGGCCGGCGGCACCCCGGAGATGTGGCGCACCGGCCACTCGCTGATCAAGGCGCGCATGAAGGAGACCGGCGCCCAGCTCGCCGGCGAGATGAGCGGCCACATCTTCTTCAAGGAGCGCTGGTACGGCTTCGACGACGGCCTCTACGGCGCCGCCCGGCTGCTGGAGGTGCTGTCGCGTCAGGCGGAAGACGCCGACGCCTTCTTCGCCCGCTATCCGCAGGACATAGGCACCCCGGAGATCAACGTCGGCGTCACCGACGAGACCAAGTTCGAGCTGGTGGCGCGACTGGCCCGGGAAGGCGACTTCGGCGACGATGGCGTCAAGACCACCCTCGACGGCATCCGCGTCGACTACCCGGACGGCTGGGGCCTGTGCCGCGCCTCCAACACCACTCCGGTGCTGGTGCTGCGCTTCGAGGGCAAGAGCGAGGCCGCCCTCGAGCGCATCCGCGCCCGCTTTGCCGACGCCCTCGCCCAGGTGGCCCCGGACCTCGAGCTCGCGCTGTGAGCCACGACAAAGACACGACCAGGAAGGAAGACATGAGCGAACAGAACCGCGACCCGCGCCAGGTAGTGGAGGTGCTCTCGGAGGCCCTGCCCTACATCCAGCGCTTCTCCGGCAAGACCGTGGTGGTCAAGTACGGCGGCAACGCCATGACCGAGGACACCCTGATCGATTCCTTCGCCCGCGACATGGTGCTGATGAAGGAGGTCGGCATCAATCCGGTGGTGGTCCACGGCGGCGGCCCGCAGATCGGCGAGCTGCTCGGCAAGCTCAAGATCGAGTCGCGCTTCGTCAACGGCATGCGCGTCACCGACGCCGAGACCATGGACGTGGTGGAGATGGTCCTGGGCGGGCTGGTCAACAAGGGCATCGTCAACCTGATCAACCAGAGCGGCGGCAAGGCCATCGGCCTGACCGGCAAGGACGGCGGGCAGATCCGCGCCCGCCAGCTCCAGGTCGAGCAGCAGACGCCGGACATGGCCGCCTCCGAGATCATCGACATCGGCCACGTCGGCGAGGTCGAGCACATCTCCACCGACCTGATCGAGATGCTCGCCGAGCGCGACTTCATCCCGGTGATCGCGCCGATCGGCGTGGACGAGGCCGGGCGCAGCTACAATATCAACGCCGACCTGGTGGCCGGCAAGGTGGCCGAGGCGCTGGACGCCGAGAAGCTGATGCTGCTGACCAACGTCTCCGGGCTGATGAACGCCGAGGGCGAGGTGCTCACCGGGCTGACCACCGCTCAAGTCGACGCCCTGATTGCCGATGGCACCATTCATGGCGGCATGCTGCCGAAGATCCGCTGCGCCCTGGATGCCGTCAAGGGCGGCGTGGCGAGCGCTCACATCGTCGACGGCCGGGTGCCCCATGCGACTCTGCTGGAAATCTTCACCAACGCCGGAGTGGGCACGCTGATCACCAACGCGAACCGATGACGATGCCGGGGCTTCGGCCCCGGCTGCCCCTCTTATCAAGGACCGACAAGAAAAGAACATCATGACGCAGGCAACCCACACCCCCAGCCGCCGGGAGCAGATCCTCCAGGGGCTGGCGCTGATGCTGGAGGAAGACAGCGGCAAGCGCATCACCATCGCCGCCCTGGCGCGCCAGGTCGGCGTCTCCGAAGCCGCCCTCTACCGCCACTTCCCCAGCAAGGCGCGCATGTTCGAGGGGCTCATCGAGTTCATCGAACAGACGCTGTTCGAACGCATCGGCCGCATCCTCGAGGAGGCGCCCGAGGCACTGCCTCGCTGCGGCCAGATCCTCACCCTGGTGCTGGCCTTCGCCGAGAAGAACCCGGGCCTGTCGCGGCTGCTCGGCGGCGATGCCCTGACCGGCGAGACGGCGCGGCTGCGCCAGCGCATCCACCAGCTGTTCGAGCGCCTCGAGACCCAGCTCAAGCAGGTGCTGCGGGAGGCGGAACTGCGCGAGGGGCGTCGTCCGTCGCTGCCGATCCCCGCCGCCGCCAACCTGCTGGTCGCCCAGGTCGAGGGGCGCATCGCCCAGTACGTGCGCAGCGACTTCCGCCACCGACCCACCGAGCACTGGGACGACCAGTGGCCGGTATTATCGGCAGGACTATTGCGCGAGGCGGTACAGACCGCCTGATGCCGCTCGCCGCGAGAGACGGCAACAAAAAACCCCGAAGGCACCAGCCTTCGGGGTTTTCTTCGTGCGGCGCGGCAGCCCGTACCGTCAGGCCGCCAGGGTCTCGCCGATCTGCTGCTTGATCTTCTTCATGGCGTTCTTCTCGAGCTGACGGATGCGCTCGGCGGACACGCCATAGACGTCGGCCAGCTCGTGCAGGGTCGACTTGTCGTCGCTCAGCCAGCGCTGCTGGAGGATGTCGCGGGAGCGCTCGTCGAGCCCCTCCAGCGCCATCTGCAGGCGGCGAGTGGCGTCGGCCTCCCAGTCGCTGTCCTCGAGCTGGGTCGCCGGGTCCTGGCTGGCGTCGTCCAGATAGTGGACCGGCGCCTGGTAGGCGGTTTCCTCGTCCTCGCCCGGCGCGGCGTCGAAGCCGGCGTCGTGGGCGGAGAGACGACCTTCCATCTCACGCACGACCTCGGGCTTGACGTCGAGGTCCTTGGCGATGGCCTCGACCTCGTCGGTGTTCAGCCAGGCCAGGCGCTTCTTGGCGCTGCGCAGGTTGAAGAACAGCTTGCGCTGGGCCTTGGTGGTGGCGATCTTGACGATCCGCCAGTTGCGCAGCACGAACTCGTGAATCTCGGCCTTGATCCAGTGCACGGCGAAGGAGACCAGGCGCACGCCCTGGTTCGGGTCGAAGCGCTTGACCGCCTTCATCAGGCCGACGTTGCCTTCCTGGATCAGATCGGCCTGGGCCAGGCCATAGCCGGAATAGCTGCGCGCAATGTGTACCACGAAGCGCAGATGCGACATCACCAGACGGCGTGCCGCCTCGAGATCGCCCTCGTCGTGCAGACGGAAGGCCAGGTCACGCTCCTCGTCGACGGTCAGCATGGGAATGCCGTTCACCGCCTGGATGTAGCCGTTGAGGTCGTGGCCCGGGGAAAGGTGGCCCACCGGCAGAAGACTGGTGCTCATGTGCAGGATGTCTCCGTTGAAGCCCGTGTGTGGAATCCCTTGTATGGAAACCCGTACTTGGAACCTGAGTCGCCGCATTGGATAGCGGCTTACCGATTTGGTTCCCGCAGTATTCCCGATTCGGAAATGCGTCGCTAGCGGGGGCGGATCTGAGCCAGGTGACGGCTCACGGCGATCCAGGCGCCCACCCAGCCCAGCAGTGTACTACAGCCGAGCAGGGTTGCCGACCCCGCGCCACCCAGCCCCGGCAGCGTGAAACCCGCGCCGTAGCTGGCCGCTAGCGCGGCGATCGGCGTGGCCAGCCAGTTGCCGCCGAGGGTCAGCAGCAGGCAGGCGAGCACGCCGCCGCCCAGCCCGTACCAGGCCCCGCTGTAGAGGAAGGGGCGGCGCACGAAGGCATGGGTGGCGCCGATCAGGGTCACCACCTCGATCTCCTGGCGCCGGTTCTCCACCGCCAGGCGAATGGTATTGCCCACCACCAGCAGCACCCCGAGGCCGAACAGCACCGCAAGCCCCAGGCCGACCCGGCGCCCCAGCTCGGCCAGCTGACCGAGCCGCTCCAGCCACGCCAGGTCCAGGCGCACCTCCTCGACCCCGGCCATGTCCCCCAGGCCACCGGCCAGGCGCTTGACCGCCGCCGGCGACGGGTCGTCGGGGCGCACCACCACGCTGGCCGGCAACGGATTGTCCGGCAGTCGCGCCAGGGCGTCCTCCAGCCCCAACGACTGCTGGAACTCGGCCATGCCCTCATCGGCGGTGATCAGGCGCGTGTCGGCCACGCCGTCATGGGCGGCCAGCGCCTCGACGATGCGCCCGGCCTCGGCGTCGCCGACGTCCTCCTCCAGATAGACGGTGAGGGTCGCGCTCTCGTCGAGCTCGGCATCGAGCAGCCGCGCGCCGTCCAGGGTCAGCCACAGGCCGGCGGGCAGCACCAGGGCGATGGCGATCGCCAGCATGGTCAGCAGGCTGCTCAGCGGATGGCGCAGCAGCCGGCGGGCGCTGTCCAGCGCCATGGCGCGATGATGGCGAAGCCAGCTGCGCCAGCGACCGCCGGTGGAGGGCCGCTGAGCGCGGGCGCCGCGGCGGGGGGATCGGTCTCGGCTCATGACGCCTCCTCGTCGGCGACCAGGCGCCCCTCGTGCAGGCGCAGGGTGCGATGGCGCAGGCGGGCGATCAGCGCCAGATCGTGGCTGGCGATCATCACCGTGGTGCCGATGCGGTGGAAGTCCTCGAACAGCCGCATGATGTCCGCCGAGAGCTGGGGGTCGAGGTTGCCGGTGGGCTCGTCGGCCAGCAGCAGGGCCGGCTTGTTGACCACCGCCCGGGCGATGCCCACGCGCTGCTGCTCGCCGCCGGAGAGCTCGATGGGCAGCGCCTTCTCGCGGTGCAGCAGCCCGACCTTGTCCAGCGCCGCGCGGGCCCGGCGCGCCGCCTCGCGCGGCTCGGCGCCCTGGATCTCGAGCGGCAGCGCCACGTTGTGATAGATCGAGCGGTCGAACAGCAGCTGGTGATCCTGGAACACCACGCCGATCTGGCGGCGGTAGAACGGCACCTGGCTGTGGTGCAGGCGGTCGATGTCATGACCGGCGACCAGGATGCGCCCGCGGCTGGGTCGCTCCAGGCGCATCAGCAGCCGCAGCAGCGAGCTCTTGCCGGCCCCGGAGTGGCCGGTGAGAAACACCATCTCGCCGCGACGCACGCGGAAGTCGAGATTGGCGAGTGCCTCGAAGCGCCCGCCGTAGCGCTTGCCGACGTGCTCGAAGGCGATCATGCCGCCTCGTCGTCGCGGTCGAACAGGGCGTCGACGAACTCCCGGGCATCGAAGGGGCGCAGGTCGTCGAGGGTCTCGCCGACGCCGATGAAGCGGATCGGCGTGCCCAGCTGCTGGGCCAGGGCGAAGATGACGCCGCCCTTGGCGGTGCCATCGAGCTTGGTCAGGGTGATGCCGGAGACCGGCACCGCCTCGTTGAAGGTGGACGCCTGGGACAGCGCGTTCTGGCCGGTGCCGGCGTCGAGCACCAGCATCACCTCGTGGGGCGCCTGCGGGTCGAGCTTGCCCATCACCCGGCGTACCTTCTTGAGCTCCTCCATCAGGTGAGCCTTGTTGTGCAGGCGACCGGCGGTATCGGCGATCAGCACGTCGACGCCGCGGGCGCGGGCCGCGGCCAGGGCGTCATAGACCACCGAGGCGCTGTCGGCGCCGGTGTGCTGGGCCACCACCGGCACGTCGTTGCGCTCGCCCCAGACCTTGAGCTGCTCTACCGCGGCGGCGCGGAAGGTGTCGCCGGCGGCCAGCATCACGCTACGGCCCTCGCGCTGGAAGCGCTGGGTCAGCTTGCCGATGGTAGTGGTCTTGCCGACGCCATTGACGCCGACGACCAGGATCACGAACGGGCCCTCGCCCTTGGGCGGAAGCTGAAGCGGCGCGGTGACGCCGTCGAGCAGGGTGGCCAGCTCCTCCTGCAGCGCCTTGTAGAGCGCCTCGGGATCCTTGAGTTCCTTGCGCGAGACGCGGTCGGTGAGGCGATCGATGATCTGGGTGGTGGCCTCGATGCCCACGTCCGCCATCAGCAGCTGGGTCTCGAGTTCCTCCATCAGATCGTCGTCGATCTGCTTGCGGCCCATGAACAGGCCGGCGAGCCCCTCGGTCAGGTTGGCGCGGGTCTTGCCCAGCCCCTCGCGCATGCGCGCGAACAGGCCCTTCTTCTTGCCCTTGGGTTTCTCGCGGGTCTCGGCCCTGGACGTCTCCACCGGCGCTGGAGCGGGCTCGAGTTCCGGCTCCGGTTCGCGCTCGGGCTCAACGACAGGCTCGGGCGCGGCGGCCTGTTCGGGCTCGGAAGCAGACGCGTGTTCCGGCTCGACTGGCGACTGGGCGGGTTCTGCCTCGGGCTCCGTGGCCGGCTCGGTGTCTTCTACCTCGGGCGCATCCGGTTCGACGTCGACTGCCCGGGACGTGTCAGGCGCCTCGACGGGCGCGGGTTCGGCGTCTGCCGCGGGCGTCTCGGGCTCCTCGACCGGCTCGGGCGCTGCGGACGCCTCGGATTCATCGTCGCGCTCGGCGACGGGGGCAGGCTCGGTCGCCGGGGCGGGCTGCGCCTCGGCCTCCGGCTCGGCCGTCGCGGCATCAGGCGCCCCTTCCTGCTCGACCTCGGGGGCCTGCTGGGGCTCCTGCTGCTGCTCTTGCTGCTTCTTCTTTCGCTTGAAAAAACCGAACATGGGGGGATTCAGCCTCGCGGGTGAACGAATCGCCACATCCTACCATCGCGCACCATGACTGTGGACAAGGCGCCCGCTACAATCGGCGCCCATGAGCCGACGACGCCCCTCCTCCCGATCCTCGACGCCTGCCCGCGGCCGCGGCCGCGGCAAGCAGGCGACCGCCCGCCCCGCCGGGCAGCTGCGCATCATCGGCGGCGAGCATCGCCGCCGCCGGCTGCCGGTGCTGGACAGCCCGGGCCTGCGCCCGACGCCGGACCGCGTCCGCGAGACGCTGTTCAACTGGCTGGGCATGGCCACGCCCGGCGCCCGGGTGCTGGACCTGTTCGCCGGCACCGGCGCGCTGGGCCTGGAGGCGCTCTCGCGTGGCGCCGCCGCAGCCACGCTGGTGGAGCGCGACGCGCGGGTCGCCCGGGCGCTGTCCGACAACCTGGCGACGCTTGGCATCGCGTCCGCCGAGGTCAGCGTCGCCGATGCGCTCGGCTATCTCGAGGCCGGGCTCGCCGAGGCACGGTCGCCCTTCTCCCTGGCGTTCCTCGACCCGCCCTTCCGGCAGGGCCTCGCCGCGCCCTGCTGCCGGGCCCTCGAGGCCGGCTGGCTGGCGGCGGACGCCTGGATCTACGTGGAGACGGAGTCGGAGCTCGCGCCGGAGGTGCCGAGCGGCTGGCGGCTGCATCGCGAGGTGCGGGCCGGGGACAGCACCGGGCGGCTCTATCACCGCCCAGGCGAAGCCGAGGAGTCGTCCGACGGCGACGCTTGCTGAGCCCTGCCCGCGGCGTTAGTCTGCCGCTGCAGGACGCCAATCACGGGGCCAGCCGCCCCGCCGACATCGTCAGGAGAAACGGATGAGCATCGAACTCTTCAACCAGCTCGAACAGAAGGTCGCCAGCGCCGTCGAGGCCCTGGAATTGATGAAGATGGAAGCCGAGGAGCTGCGCGAGGAAAACGCCCGCCTCAAGCAGGAGCACGAGGAGTGGGAGCGCCGCCTGTCCGCGCTGCTGGGCAAGTTCGACGATGTCGAGACCGGTAGCACCGCCGAGCAGCAGGCCGGCTGACGAGCCGAGCGTCGCCGCCCCTGGCCGGCCCGTCGGGCATCAGGCCAGGGGGCGGGACATCAGCAGCGCGTCCTCGCGTTCGGTGCCGGCCAGCGGCGGATAGTAGCCGCGCCGGCGCCCGTCCTCCGCGAAACCCGCCCGCCGATACAGCGCGATCGCCGGGGCATTGCCCGCCCGGACCTCCAGCAGCAACCGCTCGGCGCTCCCTTCCCGGGCACGCTCGATCACCGCGGCCAGCAGCCGTCCCGCCAGCCCCTCGCCGCGCCGCGCCGGGGCGATGAGAATGCTCTCGAGCTCGGCGTCGAAGGGCTGGCGCGCCACCACCGCGTGGCCGATCAGCCCCGTGGTATCATCCAGTCCCAGTACGGCATATTCCTCCGCCATCAGCGCCTGCTCGAGCCGCGACGCCGGCCAGGGATGGGCCTGGCCGCGCCCTTCCAGCTCGACCAGCGACGCCAGATCGGCGGGACCGAGCTCGCGCAGGCGCGGCTCAGGCATCGCCGCCTGCCTCCCCCTTCGCCTCGTTCCCCGCCTCGCCTTGCCAGGCGCGCCCCCAGTCGACGAGCCTCGGCCAGAGATCGCGCTTGGCCTCGGCGCTCGCCGCCAGGGCATCCAGCGCCGGCCCCTGCCAGGCCGGCAGGCCCAGCGCCGTCGAGCGCTCGTCCTCGATCGCCAGCACCCGCGTCAGGGTCGCCTCGTCACCGAATACCAGCAGCCGCTCCGGCGCCCAGCCGCGACGCGCCCGGCCGGCCAGGAAGGCGGAGAGCCCCTGACGCGCCTCGTCCAGCGGCGCCTGCACGTGGAGCCCCTCGATCTGGGGCCAGTGGAAGGGCTCGAAGGCCGGCGGATGCTCCGGCGTGACGCCGGCGGCGCGCAGCAGGTTGACCAGCAGCCGCTGCGCCAGCGGCGACGGCGCGGCTTCGCCGGGCTGCACCACCAGCCAGCGGCCGTCCAGGCAGGCCACCTGCAGGGCGAAGCGCAGCGCCTCCTGGGGCTCGCCCGACGCGACGCTCGGCGCCGGCTCGGGCGCCGTGGTCGGTGCGATCTCGTCGCCGGCCGCCTCGGACACCAGGCCGCCGAGCAGCGCGCGCGCCTTGCGCTCGCCCGCCGGCGGACGCGCAGGAGCCTCGGCCGCCGGCGAGACGGGAGCGGCCGGCGACGGGGGGGGAGACGACGGCTCGACCGGCGTGTCCAGCAGCGCCTGGAGACGCTCGCCGGGGGCTTGGCGAGCGCTGTCGTCCGGCGTCGGCAGCTCCCACTCGCAGGCCTCGGTCGGCCGGGCGTTGGGCAGCTGGTAGCGCGCCGTCCAGGCCGTCAGGCCCATGGCCTCCAGATACTGCAGCCGCTGGGGCTCGGTGGTCACGAGTTGCCGCCGCCCCGACAGTTCGGGGAGTCCGGGCGCGCTTCGCCGCGGGCCTGCCACTCCTCGGGGGTGTAGGGATGCAGCGCCAGGGCGTGAACCGGGCCGGCCAGCTCGTCGGTCAGCAGGGCGTAGATCTGCTGGTGACGCTTGACCGGCATGATGCCGGCAAACCGCGGCGACACCACGGTCACCTTGAAGTGGGTCTCGGAGTTGGGCGGCACGTGATGCATGTGGCTCTCGTTCTCCACCTTGAGGAAGGTGGGCTCGAGGGCCTGGAGCTTGTGCTCGATGGTCGACTGGATGCTCATCTCGGCGTTCCGCTGGTGAGTGTCGGGGTCATTGTACGCTTTCGGCCGCGGCGCGACGACGGGCGCGCTGCGCCTCACCCGCCAGCGACACGCGCCCGAGGCTGGCCAACAGCGACAGCCCGCCGGCGGCCACGCCGGCCCACAGCGTCACCTGCACCGAGGCGCCGGCGGCCAGGCAGGCGCCGACCATGGCCACGCCCAGCGACTGCCCCACGGTGCGGGTGGTGCTCATCACGCCGGAGGCGTTGGCGCTCTTCTCGGCCGGCACGCTGCCCATCAGCTCGCGATTGTTGGGCGGCTGGAAGAAGCCGAAGCCGAGCCCGCACAGCGCCGTGCGCCACAGGCAATCGATCACCTCGGCATCGGTCTCGAGCAGCGCCAGGCTGGCCAGGCCGGCCATCAGCAGCACCAGCCCCGCCGAGCTCAGCAGGCTGGGGTTGAAACGGTCGGCCAGGCGCCCGGCGAGCGGGCCGGCCACCATGATGGTCAGCGGCCAGGGCGTGAACAGCCAGGCGGTCTCCAGCGGCGAGAAGCCCATCTGCTGCTGGTAGAGAAAGGAGAGCGCGACGAAGGCCAGCCCCTGGCCGACGAAGGCCAGTCCCTGGGAGGACACGGCCAGGGTGAAGCGGCGCTCGGCGAACATCGACAGCGCCAGCAGCGGATAGGGCGCGCGGCGCTGGCGTGCCAGGAAGGCGGCGCCGGCGCTCACGCTGAGAGCCAGCCAGCCGAGGGTCTCGAGCCCGGGCAGCGCCGCTCCGCTGCCGTCCAGCGCCGCGAAGAAGCCACCCAGCGTGGCCATGGCCAGCAGCGCACCCGAGACGTCGAAGCCGCCGCGGCGCCCCGGCTCCCTGGGCAACGCCCGCCAGGCCAGCGCGACGGCCCCCATCGCCGGCAGCGCCGGCAGCGCGAACAGCCACGGCCAGCTGGCCACCGAGAGGATCGCACCGCCCAGGGCGGGACCCGCGGCGTAGCCGATGCCGACCACCAGCGAGCTCAGCCCCAGGGCGCTGCCCAGCAGCCGCGAGGGAAAGATGACGCGATACAGCGACGGGCCGATCGACAGCGTCGCCGCCGCCGCCACGCCCTGCAGGGCGCGAAATGCCAGCAGCGCCTCCAGGCTGCGCGACAGCGCACAGCCCAGAGCGGCGACGGCGAACAGCACCAGCCCGCCCATGTAGATACGACGCCGGCCGACCAGCTCGCTCAAGGCGGCGAACACCAGCAGGAACCCCGCGCAGGTCACCTGGAAGAGGTTGGTCACCCACACCGCATCGGCCGAGGCCACCTCGAGATCGGCGGCGATCGACGGCAGCGCCAGGTTGACCATGGAGTTGTCCATCACCGCCATGGTGGTGCCGAGGATCAGCGCCAGCACGGCGAGACGGCGTTCGGAACCCGGCAGGCCATCGTCGCCGGGGCGGTTCGAGAAGAGTCGGCTCATGTGTGATCGTCGCTGACAAGAAAACCGGCCGAAGCCGGTTCCGAAACACTCGTGGAACTCCGAAGCCGCAAGGCATCGAGTCACGTCACGAGCGAAGATAAGCGGAGGCGCCTAGCCTGGCTGACGCCGGAGCAGAGCAACCGGAGTTGACTTGCCGCTCAATGAGGATTGCGACGGTCCGACGCTTCGGCACCGCCGGCAGTCAGATTGGCGAGGTTCGCTCCCGACGAACCATCGCACTTCCCACATCCATGTGGGTCGTCGAGCGCAGCAGTGAATCGCTGTCTTGCTAGTCCTGATCCGTTTCCAGCAGCAGGTTATCGTCCACTTCGGCCACTTCGAGGGCCGCCTCGTCATCGAGGTCGACGGCCAGGTAGCTGTACTCGAAGCGCAGGAAGCGCTGGAACAGCGCCCAGTCGAGCGTCTCGGGCCACTGGCGCTCGTCTTCTTCCCAGGCGCGCAGCTCGGTCTCGAGGATCTCGAGGTAGCGCTCGCGGACGAAGGCCTCGAGGGCCTCCGGGGTGTCCATCTCCGGGATCAGATAGACGGTGCTTTCCCTTTCGACGTCGCCGAGCGAGAGGTCGTCGTCGCCCAGGGTGGGCTCCAGGGCGTTGACCCAGTCGACGAAGTGCTGGGTCGGCCTGATGCTCAGGGCGGAACGGTTGAGCAGTTTCATCACGGTCTCCTCGACGTCGAAACGCTGCCATTATGGGCGCCAGCGGCGCTCCTTACCAACACTTCCCGACCGAACCATCTTATGCGGGCATACGCGGCCCCACCGGAACACGCGGAAGGCGGCGAGCTAGGGCCAGGCTAGGCGCGCGGGGGGTCGCTGGCGGAATGTACGAGTTTGTACATGAGCAAAGCGAACCCCCGCGCAACGCCGCCTGGCCGACGCGCAGCGCCTTCAATCCCCTGAAGGGCGCATGGCCGGGAACAGCAACACGTCCCGGATCGAAGCACTGTCGGTCAGCAGCATCACCAGGCGGTCGATGCCGATGCCCTGGCCGGCGGTCGGCGGCAGGCCATACTCCAGCGCGCGCACGTAGTCGGCGTCGTAGTACATGGCCTCGTCGTCGCCGGCCTCCTTCTCGGCCACCTGGGCGGCGAAACGCTCGGCCTGGTCCTCGGCGTCGTTGAGCTCTGAGAAGCCGTTGGCGATCTCGCGGCCGCCGACGAAGAACTCGAAGCGCTCGGTGACGAAGGGATCGCTGTCTTTGCGCCGCGCCAGCGGGCTGACCTCGGTCGGGTAGTCGGTAATGAAGGTCGGCTGCTGCAGACGATGCTCGACGGTCTTCTCGAAGATCTCGATCTGCACCTTGCCCAGGCCCCAGCCGTCCTTGACGTCGATGTCCAGGCGCTCGGCGATCTGGCGCGCGGCGCTCTCGTCGGCCAGCGACTCGGCGTGGATGTCCGGGTTGTACTCGAGGATGGCGTCGAACACGCTGAGCCGGCGCAGCGGCTGGCCGAAGTCGTATTCGTAGCTCTCCAGCACCTCGCCCTCGGCGTCGCGCACGGTGTTGGTGACCACGGTGCTACCCAGCACCCGCTGGGTGACCTCGCGCAGCATGGCCTCGGTGAGGTCCATCAGGTCCTGGTAGTCGGCATAGGCCTGGTAGAACTCGACCATGGTGAACTCGGGGTTGTGCCGGGTCGACAGCCCCTCGTTGCGGAAGTTGCGGTTGATCTCGAACACCCGCTCGAAGCCGCCCACCACCAGGCGCTTGAGATAGAGCTCCGGCGCGATGCGCAGGTACATGTCGATGTCCAGCGCGTTGTGGTGGGTGATGAAGGGCCGGGCCGTGGCGCCGCCGGGGATCGGCTGCAGCATCGGGGTCTCGACTTCCATGAAGCCGTGATCCTCGAAGAAGCGGCGCATGGCGCTGATCACGCCGGCGCGGGTCTGGAAGACCTCGCGGGAGTCCGGGTTCATGATCAGGTCCACGTAGCGCTGGCGATAGCGGGCTTCCATGTCGGTCAGGCCGTGGAACTTGTCCGGCAGCGGGCGCAGGCTCTTGGTCAGCAGGCGCGCCTCTTCCATCATCACGTAGAGGTCGCCCTTGCCCGACTTGTGCACCGGGCCGCGGCCGGCGACGATGTCGCCGATGTCCCAGCCCTTGATGTCCTCGAGCACCTCGGCCGGCAGGCCCTTCTTGTCGACGTAGAGCTGGATCTGGCCGCTGGCGTCCTGGATGACGATGAACGGGCCGCGCTTGCGCATGATGCGGCCGGCCACGGCCGCCGGGCGCGCCAGCGCCTCGAGCTCGGGCTTGTCCTTGTCGCCCAGCTCGACCGCCAGCTCGGCGGCGGTGCTGTCGCGACGGAAGTCGTTGGGGAAGGCACTGCCGCCGTCGGTGGCGGCGCGCTCGCGGCGCTCGGCCAGCTTGCCGCGGCGCTCCGCGATCAGGTGGTTCTCGTCCTGGGAAGTGTCCTGGTTAGCCATGTCGCTACCTGTTAAATCATGGTGTCGAATACAGAGACATCTCACCTAGAGCCGCGCGAGCGACGCCGAGACAAGGCGCCCCTCGGACAGAGCGCGGCGTTGACGAGTCGTCAATGAGCATCTCTGGCCGAGGGGCAACGCCGTATCGGCGAGCGCAGCAGGCTATAGGCCTTGTTTGAGGCTCGCCTCGATGAACTGGTCCAGATCGCCGTCCAGCACCTTGTCGCAGTTGCTGGACTGCACGCCGGTGCGCAGATCCTTGATGCGCTGGTCGTCCAGCACGTAGGAGCGGATCTGGCTGCCCCAGCCGATGTCGGCCTTGGAGTCCTCGGCGGCCTGCTTGGCCGCGTTGCGCTTCTCCATCTCGTGTTCCCACAGCTTCGCCTTGAGCTGTTTCATGGCGAAGTCGCGGTTGGCGTGCTGGCTGCGCTGGCTCTGGCAGGCCACCACGATGCCGGTCGGCTCGTGGGTGATCCGCACCGCCGAGTCGGTGGTGTTGACGTGCTGACCGCCGGCGCCGCTGGAGCGATAGGTGTCGGTGCGCAGATCCGAGGGATTGATCTCGATCTCGAAGCTGTCGTCCACCTCCGGCGACAGGAACACCGAGGCGAAGGAGGTGTGACGGCGGCCGCCGGAATCGAACGGGCTCTTGCGCACCAGGCGGTGCACGCCGGTCTCGGTGCGCAGCCAGCCGAAGGCGTACTCGCCCTGAATGTGCACGGACGCCGACTTGATGCCCGCCACCTCGCCGGCGGAGAGCTCGGTGATCTCGGCCTTGAAGCCGTGATGTTCGGCCCAGCGCAGGTACATGCGCAGCAGGATGTTGGCCCAGTCCTGAGCCTCGGTGCCGCCGGAACCCGCCTGGATGTCGAGATAGGCGTTGTTCTCGTCCATCTCGCCGGAGAACATGCGCCGGAACTCGAGCTTCTCGAGGCTGGCCTGCAGGCCCTCCAGCTCGCGCTGGACCTCCTCGACGGTGCCCTCGTCCTCCTCCATCTCGGCCAGCTCCAGCAGGTCCTGGCTGTCCGCCAGGCCCTGATCCAGCTCATCGATGGTGGCGACGATGGTCTCGAGGGTCGCCCGTTCCTTGCCCAGTTTCTGGGCATGGTCCGGATCGCTCCAGACGTCGGGATCCTCGAGCTCGCGGGTGACTTCCTCTAGCCGATCTTTCTTTTCGGCATAGTCAAAGATACCCCCTCAGGACGTCTGTCCGCTCAGACAGGTCCTTGATGAGGTGGTTGATCGGATTGGTTTCCAGCATGGGGTTCGCCTGAATCCAAGGAGATGAGGCGCGCGCCGGCGCCGGGCGCCAGCGGCGGAGAAAAGACGGGCATTGTAGCGAAATGCGCCGCCAGCGGCCATCCCGCCGGCGGCCCCGCCCGGGCGGTATCGAATTACTGGATGAGCTCATGCGCAATTTCAAATGGACCGAGGCACGCCGCCCGCGCGAAGGTTGGAACACGGCCTATTAGCCGACAAACGATACAACAATCACAAATCGCAAGGAGTGACTCATGCGCAAGCCGCGCCTGATCGCCGGCAGCCTGCTGCTGGCCTCGACCTGTCTCGCCCCGGCCGCCTTTGCCGAGACCCTCGACATCGGCGTCACCGGCGAACTCGCCTCCTTCGACACCTCTCAGGTCTCCGGCGGCGTCTGGGAGTCACAGATCCTCATGGATGTCTACGAGGGGCTGGTGAAGAAGTCTCCCGACGGCAGACTACTGCCGGGCATGGCCACCTCCTGGGAGGTCTCCGACGACGGCCTGACCTACACCTTCCACCTGCGCGAGGACGCGGCCTGGTCCGACGGCGAGCCGGTCACCGCCGAGGACTTCGTGTTCGGCTGGCGCCACCTGCTCGACCCGGCCAACGCCTCCAAGTACGCCTATCTGCTCTATCCGGTGGCCGGCGCCGAAGCGGTCAACACCGGCGAGAAGCCGCCGGAGGCGCTGGGCGTGGCCTCCCTCGACGACGGCCGCACCCTCCGGGTGACGCTCGACGCACCGACGCCCTACTTTCTCCAGCAGCTGACCCACTACACCGCCTATCCGCTGCCGAAGCACACCCTCGAGCGCTACGGCGACGACTGGGTCAAGCTCGACCATATCGTCACCAACGGCGCCTTCACCCCGGTGGAATGGGTCTCGCAGTCGCATATCGACGTGCGCCCCAACCCCGAGTACTACGACGCCGACGCGGTGACGCTGGACGGCGTGACCTACCACACCATCGAGGACCGCAACGCCGGCGTCTCGCGTTTCCGGGCCGGCGAGCTCGACGTCATGCGCGAGTACTCCTCGAGCATGTACGAGCTGCTCCGCGACGAGCTGCCCGGGGCCACCCACATGAGCACCTACCTCGGCAGCTACTACTACGTGTTCAACCATCGCGACGGCCATCCCACCGCCGACCCGCGGGTGCGCGAGGCGCTCAACCTGGCGACCCGTCGCCGCGTGCTCTCCGAGCAGATCATGGGCGGCACCTTCCAGCCGGCGCTGTCCTTCGTGCCGGACGGCATCGCCCACTACGACGCCCAGGCGATGAACCTCGAGGGCGACATGGACGCGCGCATGAGCCGCGCCCGCGAGCTGCTCGAGGCGGCCGGCTACGGCCCCGATCACCCGCTGCACCTACGGCTGCGCTACAACACCACCGACGAGCACAAGAAGATCGCCGTGGCCATGGCGGCCATGTGGCGGCCGCTGGGCGTCGAGGTCGAGATGATCAACGCCGAGGCCACGGTGCACTATCAGACCATCCAGGAAGGCGACTTCGACATCGCCCGGGCCGGCTGGATCGCCGACTACAACGACGCCGAGAACTTCCTGACCCTGCTGCACACCGGAGTCGGCAACAACTACGGCGCCTACGCCAACCCGGACTACGACGCCCTGCTCGACCGCGCCGCCGAGACCCTGGACCTGGACGCGCGCCAGCAGCTGCTCCAGCGGGCCGAGGCCCTGGCCCTCGAGGACGACGCGCTGATCCCGATGCTCTACTACGTCTCGCGCAACCTGGTGAATCCGGCCCTGGAAGGCTGGGAGGACAACATCGAGGACGACCACCCCTCGCGCTGGGTCCACTTCGCCGACTAGGCCGCCTGATCGGCCATGACGCCGGGGCGGCCCGCCCGCCCCGTCTTCCGCTTCCCTCGCATGCCCCGCGCCGCGCGGCGCGGGTGGAGACGCCCCATGCCCGCTAGATCCCGAGACCGCCACCGGAGCCTGCCGCCATGCTGAGCTACGCCTTCAAGCGCCTGCTGCAGGCCATCCCGACGCTGCTGATCGTCATCACCCTGGCCTTCTTCCTGATGCGGGTGGCTCCCGGCGGTCCCTTCGACGGCGAACGCGCCCTGCCCCCGGATATCGAGGCCAACCTGATGGCCGCCTATCACCTCGACGAGCCGCTGCCCCAGCAGTACCTGCGCTACCTCGGCGACCTGCTGCAGGGCGACTTCGGCCCCTCGTTCAAGTACAAGGACTTCAGCGTCACCGACCTGATCCAGCAGGGCTTCCCGGTCAGCCTCGAGATCGGCGGACTGGCGATCCTGCTGGCGCTGGCGCTGGGCCTGCCGCTGGGGGTGATCGCCGCCCTCAAGCGCAACAGCGCCGTCGACTACGCCGTCATGGGCACCGCCCTGGCCGGCATCGCGATTCCCAACTTCGTGGTCGCCCCCCTGCTGGCGCTGGTCTTCGGGGTGATCCTCAGCTGGCTGCCCGCCGGCGGCTGGAACGGCGGCGCCCTGCCCAACCTGGTGCTGCCGGTGCTGGCGCTGTCGATCCAGCAGATCGCCTATATCGCCCGCATCATGCGCGCCAGCATGATCGAGGTGCTCGGCAGCCACTACATCCGCACCGCCCGGGCCAAGGGGCTCAGCGAGCGGCTGGTGGTGTGGCGCCACGCCATCCGCCCGGCGCTGTTGCCGGTGGTTTCCTACCTGGGCCCGGCAATCGCCGGCATCATCACCGGCTCGGTGGTGATCGAGCAGATCTTCGGCATTCCTGGCATCGGCCGCTACTTCGTCCAGGGTGCGCTGAACCGCGATTACACCCTGGTGATGGGCACGGTGGTGTTCTACGGCGCGCTGATCGTGCTGCTGAACCTCATCGTCGACCTGCTCTATTCCGCCCTCGACCCGCAGATCCGCTATGACGACTGACGCCATGACCTCGACTCCCACGACCTCCGCCGCCAGCGCCGCCGGCGACAGCCTGGGCCGCGAGGCCTGGCGCCGCCTGCGGCAGAACAAGGCCGCCATGACCAGCCTGTGGCTGCTGGGCGCGATCACCCTGGCCTGCGTGGCGGGCCCCTGGCTGACGCCCTGGGGGCTGGCCGACGTCGACTGGAACGCCTTCGGCGTGGCCCCGACCCTGGACGGCGGCCACTGGCTGGGCACCGACGCCAACGGCCGCGACCTGCTCACCCGTACCCTTCACGGCGGACGCGTCTCGCTGTCGGTGGCGGTGGTGGCGACCCTCGTCTCGCTGGTGATCGGCGTGCTCTACGGCGCCGTCGCCGGCTATCTGGGCGGGCGCGTCGACAACCTGATGATGCGCTTCGTCGACATCCTCTACTCGCTGCCGTTCATGTTCCTGGTGATCCTGCTGATGGTGGTGTTCGGCCGCAATATCCTGCTGATCTACGCCGCCATCGGCGCCGTGGAGTGGCTGGACATGGCGCGCATCGTGCGCGGCCAGACCCTGGCGCTGAAGCGCCGCGAGTTCATCGAGGCCGCCCACGCTCTGGGCGTCCGCGACCGCAAGATCGTCACCCGCCACCTGATCCCCAACGCCATCGGCCCGGTGATCGTCTACGTCACCCTCACCGTGCCCAAGGTCATCCTGCTGGAGAGCTTCCTGTCGTTCCTCGGGCTCGGCGTGCAGGAGCCGCTGACCAGCTGGGGGGTGCTGATCAGCGAGGGCACCGACATGATGCAGACCGCCCCCTGGATGCTGCTGGTGCCCTCGGTGTTCCTGGCGCTGACGCTGTTCTGCCTCAACTTCCTGGGCGACGGGCTGAGAGATGCCCTGGACCCCAAGACACGATAACAACCCCGGGAGGCTTCCATGTCACAGCCACTGCTCGAGGTCGACGAACTGTGCGTCGACTTCGCCCTGCCCCAGGGCACCGTGCCCGCCGTGAAGCGGATCAGCTATCGCATCGAGGCGGGCGAGACCCTGGCCCTGGTCGGCGAGTCCGGCTCCGGCAAGTCGGTGTCCTCCACCGCCGCCATGGGCCTGCTCCCGGACCTGGCCCGCACCCGCGGGGCCATCCGCTTCGAGGGCGAGGACCTGCTCGCCGCCGCCCCGAAACGCCTGCGCCGGCTGCGCGGCAACGATATCGCGATGATCTTCCAGGAGCCGATGACCTCGCTGAATCCGCTGCACCGCATCGGCCGCCAGATCGCCGAGGTGCTCGAGCGCCACCGCGGCCTCCGGGGCCGGGCCGCCCGGCCCCGTGTGCAGGAGCTGCTCGAGCAGGTCGGCATCCCCGAGCCGGCCCGACGCATCGACAGCTATCCCCACGAGCTTTCCGGCGGCCAGCGCCAGCGGGTGATGATCGCCATGGCGCTGGCCTGCGAACCCAAGCTGCTGATCGCCGACGAGCCGACCACGGCGCTGGACGTCACCGTCCAGGCGCAGATTCTGGCGCTGCTCAAGGACCTTCAGCGGCGCTACGGCATGGCCATCCTGTTCATCACCCACGACCTCGGCATCGTGCGCCACTTCGCCGATCGGGTGTGCGTGATGCGTCAGGGCGAGCTGGTGGAGAGCGGCGAGACCGCCGCGCTGTTCGCCGCCCCGCAGCACGACTACACGCGGATGCTGATCGACGCCGAGCCCCGTGGGCGCAAGACGGCGGTGGCCGAGGACGCGCCGCTGCTGCTAGAGGCCCGCGACCTGCGCGTGAGCTTCGCCCTCAAGAAGCGCCTGTTCCGCCCGAACGCGTACTTCGAGGCGGTGCGCGGCATTGACCTGTCGATCCGGCGCGGCCAGACGGTGGGCATCGTCGGCGAATCCGGCTCCGGCAAGTCGACGCTGGGGCGCGCCCTGCTGCGCCTGCTCGACAGCCGCGGCGACATCCGCTTCGACGATGCGGCGCTGGACGGCCTGGATGCCTCGGCCATGCGTCCGCTGCGCTCGCGCATGCAGGTAGTGTTTCAGGACCCCTTCGGCTCGCTGTCACCGCGCATGACGGTGGGCGAGATCGTCGGCGAAGGGCTGCGCGTGCACGCGCCGGAGCTCGGCCACCGGGAGCGCGACATCCGGGTACAGGAGGCCCTGCGCGACGTGGCACTGGATCCGGCGATGCGACACCGCTACCCCCACGAGTTCTCCGGCGGCCAGCGCCAGCGCATCGCCATCGCCCGCGCCCTGGTGCTCAAGCCCGAGTTCCTGCTGCTCGACGAGCCCACCTCGGCGCTGGACCGCTCGGTACAGGCCACGGTGATCGAGCTGCTGCGCGACCTGCAGCGCCGCCACGGCCTCACCTACCTGTTCATCAGCCACGACCTGGCCGTGGTCCGTGCCCTGGCCGATACCGTACTGGTGATGAAACAGGGCGAGATCGTCGAACGGGGCGATACCGAGACGCTGTTCCAGGCCCCGCGCGAGGCCTATACCCGCGAGCTGATGCGCGCGGCCTTCCTCGACGACGACGCCGCCTGAGGGGCGCGTCCCGAACGGTGGGGCTCACACCGAGCACGAAAAAGCCCCGGCCATTGGCCGGGGCTCTGATCCCTAGTCTCTATGCGAGCCGGGCAAATCGCGGGGCGTTAGAAGCGATAGTCCACCGACAGCGCGAAGACGTCGGCTTCCACCTCGTACTCGCCGGACAGGTTGCCGCGACTGGCGTTCTCGGGCTTGCTGCCGTCCTGATCGATGTCGACGTCGTCGCCGAAGATATGCAGATAGCCGGCGGTGATGCCCAGCTCGGGCGTCGGCATCCAGGTGGCGCCGAGGGAGGCCCAGCGGCGATCGGCGTCCGGCACCCGCGGGGTGCGGTACTCGGCGCTCGGCACCGGGGTCTGGTCGATGCCCAGGCCGCCGCGCAGCGTCCACTGCTGGTTCAGCGCGTAGTTCGCCCCCACTGAAAAGGCCCAGGTATCGTCCCAGTTCTCGGTGGTGGTGCTGTTGGAGCCGTCCTCGAATTCCACCACCAGCTCGTCGAAGCTGCTCCATTCGGTCCATTCGGCGTTGGCCATCAGCGCCAGCCGATCGGTCAGCTGATGATAGACGCCCAGATTCAGGTTGGCCGGCGTGGTCAGATCGGCGGAGCCTCCCTGATTCATCGCGTCGACCGTGGCATCGACCGCGGGGTTGTCCGAGGAGAAGCGCACGTCGCCGTCCAGCGTCAGATCGATCTCGGAGCGATAGCTGATGCCGAGGCGGGTGCGCTCGGTGGCCTGATAGAGGGCGCCGAGGGTATAGCCGTAGCCCCAGTCGTCGCCGGTGACCTCGGCGAGGGCGTCGTACTCGCCCGACGGCGTGTACGGCGCCGGCGACTGCAGGGAGGTATCGACCATGTTGGACAGCGTCGCATCGGCGTACTGGGCGCGCAGCCCCACCGCCAGGTTGAGTCGATCGGTGGCGCGATAGTTGAGCGTCGGCTGGATATCGATCGTCTCGAGCTCGGTCTCGACGGCGTGATAGCGGCCGATCCAGTCCTCGTCGTACTTGGTGGCAAGCCCGTAGGGCGAGTAGATCGCCAGGCCCAGGTCCCAGCGCTCGTTGAGCTGCGTCTTGGCGGCGAAGCTAGGCACCGCAGCCCCCTCACCGCCCTCGCCGGATGCCCCGGCCGTATAGGGCGCACCGAGCACGTTCGAGGCATCGGCATCGTGCAGCTCGAAGGTGGCATCGATATAGGACACGCCGCCGGCCACCTGGCTGCCGTCGATATTGCCGATGGCGGCCGGGTTATAGGCCATGAAGCTGACGTCCTCGGCACCGGCGGCGGTGTTGGCGAAGGCGTTGGCCAGGGTCTTGGCGCTTTGCTCGCGCACCTGGAAGCCCGTGGCGGAGGCCTGGGCGGAAACGAGCGCCGCGGAGGCCAGGGCGACGGCGGCGGCGAGCTTGTGAGACGTGAAAGGCAGGGGCATGGCGCGGCTCCTTGGCGTTGCTGTTGTTATGGCGATGAAGCGGCTGCCGACAGTGTCGTCAGAACCTCGTCCGCGGATCAAGGACAAACGACCGTTTAAATCTAGTTTTTTCTAATACTTTGGTTGAACGAGCGTTTCATTGTCATACAGAACAATGGCTTGGAAACCCCCTCTCGCCGCCGCTCTTACCTGGCGGGAAACGCCTTGACCCTTGTGTTACCCAAGGGTTTTACACTCCTGACATACCCACTCTCAGGAACCCAGTCATGAAGGTCAGCGAACTTGCCCGACAGGCCGGCGTGACCGCCGAGACCGTACGCCACTACACCCGCGAGGGGCTGCTGCGCCCCGAGCGCGACCCGGACAACGGCTACCAGCTGTTCGACGACGATGACCTGCGCCGGCTGCGCTTCATCCAGCGCGCCCGCACCCTGGGCTTCGGCGTCGCCGAGGTCCGCGAGATCCTCGAGCAGTCCGACCACGGCGACTCGCCCTGCCCGCTGGTGCGCGACCTGCTGGCCCGGCGCCTGCCGGAAATTCGCGACCGGATCCGCGAGCTCGAGGCCCTGGCCGGGCGCATGGAAGAGGCGCTGGCCGCCTGGGAAGACCTGCCCGACGGCACCCCGGACGGTCACAGCCTGTGCCGCCTGATCGAGAACTTTCCCGAACCGCTGGAGACGTCGTCCGAGTCAGCAACGCCCAAGGAGACAACGTCATGAACACCCCGACTCGCCTCGAGCGCACCGTGCCCGGCATGAGCTGCCAGGGCTGCGTCAAGCGCATGCGCGAGGCCATCCAGGCCGAAGACGCCGCGGCCGAGGTCGTCGGCACCCTGGCCGAGCACCGTCTGGACGTCACCACCTCCCTCGACGACGCCACCCTGGATCGCGTGCTGGCCGACGCCGGCTATCCCGCCCAGTCGTCTTCCGGTCCCGCGGATAGCGACGACGGTGCGCCTGCCCCGCGCGAACGCACCGTGCCCGCCATGAGCTGCCAGGGCTGCGTCAAGCGCATGCGCGAGGCCATCCAGGCCGAAGACGCCACAGCCGAGGTCAGCGGCACGCCGGCCGACCATCGCCTCGAGGTCATCTCCTCGCTCGACGACGCCGAACTGGATCGGGTGCTGGCGGACGCCGGCTATCCTGCCGAGACGTCATCTATCGAGCCGGCCCCCGCTGTCCAGAGCAAGACCGAGCCTGACGCCGAGCCCGAAGCCGCGCCGACAGCGACAGCGGAGCCCCCCGACGACGACGGCGCCACCACCCAGCGCCTGTCGATCACCGGCATGACCTGCGCCGGCTGCGTGAAGAGCGTACAGCAGGCGCTGGAGCGCACGCCGGGCGTCGAGTCGGCCACGGTCAACCTCGGCAACCACACCGCCCAGGTGCGCGGCCGCGCCGACACCCAGGCGCTGATCGATGCGGTGGATGCGGTGGGCTACGGGGCCGAGCCGATCCTCGATCTGCGCCAGGCCGAGCAGGTACGCGCCGAGCGCGACGCCGAGGAATATCGCCGCAGGATGCGCGGCAGCGCCCTGTCGCTGGCACTGGCAGTGCCGCTGATGATCAGCATGTTCGTCTTCCATCCCCAGCCGCTCGGCGCCGGCCGCTGGTACTGGCTGGCGGTGGGCCTGCTGACCCTGGCCGTCATGGCCGGCCCCGGCCGGCACTTCTTCCGCAACGCCTGGAAGAACCTGCGCCATCACCAGGCCAACATGGACACCCTGATCGCCATGGGCACCGGCACCGCCTGGCTCTACTCCATGGCGGTGGTGGCCTTCGCCGGGGCCCTGCCCGAGATGGCCCGGGGCCTCTACTTCGAGGCCTCGGCGATGGTGATCGGCCTGGTGCTGCTGGGCAACGCCCTGGAGCTGAAGGCCAAGGGCCGCACCAGCGACGCCCTGCGCCGCCTGCTCGACCTGCAGAGCCGTACCGCCCGGGTGATCCGCGACGGCCGGGAGCAGGAGATCGAGATCGACGAGGTGCGCGAGGGCGACCGGCTGCGCGTGCGTCCCGGCGAGCGCCTGCCGGTGGACGGCGAGGTGATCGAGGGCGAGAGCCATCTCGACGAGTCCATGCTCACCGGCGAGCCCGCCCCGGTGGCCAAGGCGGCCGGCGACGAGGTCAGCGCCGGCACCGTCAACGGCCAGGGCGGGCTGGTCTACCGCGCCACCCGCGTGGGCGCCGACACCCGCCTCGGCCGCATCACCGAGCAGGTGGCCCGCGCCCAGGCCTCGCGGCCGCCCATCGGCCGGCTCGCCGACACCATCTCCGGCATCTTCGTGCCCTCGGTGATAATCATCGCCGTGCTCACCGCGCTGATCTGGTTCAACGTCGGCGCCGAGCCGCGCGTGCTGCACATGCTGGTCACCGCCAGCACGGTGCTGATCATCGCCTGCCCCTGCGCGCTGGGCCTGGCCACGCCGATCTCGACCATGATCGGCGTCGGCAAGGCCGCCGAGCACGGCGTGCTGGTGAGAAGCGGCGAGGCGCTGCAAACCGCCAGCCGTCTCACCACCCTGGTGGTGGACAAGACCGGCACCTTGACAGAGGGAAAGCCGCGGCTGACCGAGGCCGAGGTCCTTGCCGGCGACGAGCGAGAGGCGCTCGGCTGGGTGGCGGCGCTAGAGCGCGGCTCCGAGCACCCGCTGGCCGCGGCCCTGCTCGCCCACGCCGAAGCGCAGAACGCCGAAGCGGCCGATATCCAGGACTTCACCAGCGTGACCGGCGGCGGCGTGCGCGCCCGCACGACCGACGGCCGGACGCTGCTGCTGGGCAACGCCCGGCTGCTCGAGGAGGCCGGCATCGATCTTGGCGCGGGCAAGGAGCGCGTCGAGGCGCTGGAAGGCCAGGCGCGCACCGTGGTCCAGCTGGCCGTCGACGGCCGGCTCGTCGCCCTGTTCGGCGTCAGCGACCCGCTGCGCGCCGATGCCAGGGCCGCCGTTGCGCGCCTGCGAGACGAGGGGCTGGCCCTCGTGATGCTGACCGGCGACAACGCGCACACCGCCCGCGCCATCGCCGACGAGGTCGGCATCGACGAGGTCCGCGCCGGGCTGCTGCCCGAGGACAAACACGCCGAGATCGAGCGGCGTCAGGCTAATGGCGAGACGGTCGGCATGGTCGGCGACGGCATCAACGACGCCCCGGCCCTGGCCCGCGCCGACGTCGGCTTCGCCATCGGCCAGGGCACCGATGTGGCGATCGAGAGCGCCGGCATCACCCTGATGCGCGACTCGCTGCACGGCGTGGCCGACGCCATCGCCATCAGCCGCGCCACCCTGACCAACATCAAGCAGAACCTGGTGGGCGCCTTCGGCTACAACGTGCTCGGTATCCCCATCGCCGCCGGCGCGCTCTATCCGCTGACCGGCAGCCTGCTGTCGCCGGTGATCGCCGGCGCCGCCATGTCGGCCTCGTCGATCACCGTGGTCGGCAACGCCAGCCGCCTGCGCTGGTTCCGCCCTCAGGGTGCCGACGCGCCCGACGAGGCCTCACCTTCCGGCAAACAGGAGTCGTCCGCATGAGCTGGATCGTCAATCTCGCCGGCCTGGCGCTGATCGCCCTGATCGCCTGGTGGTTCTGGGGCAAGCGCTGACCGACGCCCGGGGCCGCCGACGCTACGCTTAAGAGACGAAGCCAAAGGGAGGACGCCCGATGCCCGAACTCGACGGCGTGCTGGAAACGGCCCTCTACGTGACGGACATGCCCCGGGCCAGACGCTTCTTCGAGACGGTGATGGGGCTCAGCCCCTTCACCGCCGACCATCGCTTCACCGCCTATGACGCCGGCGCCGGCACGGTGCTGCTGCTGTTCCTCGACGGCGAGACCAGCGAGACGGTGGTGCTGCCCGGCGAGATGGGCACCATCCCGCCCCACGACGGCGCCGGCCGGGTGCACATGGCCTTCGCCATCGCCGCGCCGACGCTGCCCGACTGGGAGGCTCAACTGGGTGAGCACGGCATCGAGATCGAGGGACGCACCCACTGGCCGCGGGGCGGCGAGAGCGTGTATTTCCGCGACCCCGACGGCCACCTGCTGGAGCTGGCCACGCCGGGGGTATGGCCGACCTACTGAGGCCGCTCTCGGGAGAGCGTGCTCTTTATTCGACCGCGACCCCAACGGCCACCTGCTGGAGCTGGCCACGCCGGGGGTATGGCCGACCTACTGAGGCCGCTCTCGGGAGAGCGTGCTCTTTATTCGACCGCGACCCCGACGGCCACCTGCTGGAGCTGGCGACTCCGGGGGTATGGCCAACCTACTGAGGCCGCTCTCGGGAGAGCGTGCTCCTTATTCGGCCGCGATCCCGACGGCCACCTGCTGGAGCTGGCGACCCCGGGGGTATGGCCGACCTACTAGCTCTCGAACGTACCGGGCTCAACGTCGTGGGGCACAACGCCGCGGCTTTCCCGGGAGCAGGCCTCCGAGGAGGCGCTGTGAATACGTCCCTGTACGCTACCGATGCCTTCCCTGGAATCGGACCTCCTCTTCGGCCTGTTCCCGGCGCCGTTCAGCCCTCAGCCCGCAGCCCGCAGCCCGCAGCCCGCAGCCCGTCAGGCTATACCGCCTTGGCGTGCTCGACCATCAGCTGCAGCGATTCACGGCCGCGCCAGCGGTTGCGGTTGAGCTTGTAGGCGCAGTGCAGCCGGTCGCCGACGCCAAAGGCCGGCACCTCGCCCGGGGTCAGCGCCCGGAACCAGATCGCCCTCGTCGACACCGGGCCGGCGGAGAGCTCCATCATCAGGTGATTGCCCTCGGCGCCCACCGGGCGCAGCGACTCCACCAGGAACTCGCCCTCGAACAGCGGCGGATCGAACTCGCGGCCGTAGGGCCCGAGCGCCTCCAGCTCGTCGAGGGTGGAAAGCGCGAGCTGCCCGGGCTCCAGCTCGCCGTCGGTGAAGACCTTCGGGAACAGCTCGGTGTCGCCGAGCTGCTCGCCGACCGCCTGCAGGAAGGCGGCGCGGAAGGCCTCGAGCTCGTCCACCGGCACGCCGACGCCGGCGGCGCCGCGATGGCCACCGAAGCGCGGCAGCGCCTCGGGGGCGAGCTCGAAGGTGCGCTGCAGGGCATCGCGCAGGTGCAGCGCCTCGATGGAGCGCCCCGAGCCGGTGAGCATGCCGGCCTGGGCGGCCGGCGTCAGCACCAGGGTCGGGCGACCGAAGGCCTGCACCAGTCGTGACGCGACGATGCCCTGCACGCCGGGATGGCCGTCCTCGAGATAGACCACCAGCGCCGGCGCGTTGTCGGCCAGCTGCGGCCGGGCCAGCGCCCTCGCCTGCTCGGCCATGTCGGCCTCGATGGCCTTGCGCGACTGGTTGTCCTGATCGAGCACCTCGAGATAGCGCTGCGCGACATGATCTTGCTCGGCGAGCATAAAGTGCAGCGCGGCGTAGGGGTCGTCGAGCCGCGAGCGGGCGTTGATCCGCGGGCCCATCTGGAAGGCCAGGGTCTCGGCGTCGAAGGGCACGCTGTCGGCGCCCAGCCGCTCGGCCATGGTCCGCCAGCAGGCCGCCTCCATGCGGTTGATCAGCGCCAGGCCCTGGGTGACCACGGCGCGGTTGGCCGCGCTGCCGCCGAGCGACACGCAGTCGGCCACGGTGCCCAGCGCCACGTAGGAGAGCCAGGGCGAGAGCTTGGGCGTGGCGGTCGGCAGCACGCCCCACTCGATCAGCACCGAACGGGCCAGCGACATCACCAGCCAGGCGACCATGCAGCCGGCGATGGTCGGGTCCGGGTAGTCACAGTCGTCGCGGGTCGGGTTGACGGTGGCGAAGGCCGAGGCCGGCGGGCCCTCCACCGGCAGCGCGTGGTGGTCGCTGACGACCACGTCGATGCCGGCGGCCTTGAGCCGGGCGATGCGCGGCTCGTCGGAGCTGCCGCAGTCGGCGGTGATCACCAGGCTCGGCCGCGGCGAGAGCTTCAGGGTGCGCTCCACCAGCGGCAGGCTGATGCCGTAGCCGTCGTGGATGCGGTGGCCGATCAGGCTGTGCAGCCTGTCTTCCGGCACGCCGAACAGCTCGTTCAGGGTCCGGCGGATCACCACGTGGGAGGTGATGCCGTCGACGTCATAGTCGGTGAGGATGCCGATGTGCTCGCCGTCGACCACCGCCTGGGCGATGCGCTCGGCGGCGGGGCGGGCGTCCTTGAGCCGCTCGGGATGCGCCAGGTGGCGCAGGCTGGGCGACACCAGCGGCGCGAGCTCGCCGGCATGGCCGGGCAGACGCCCGGCCAGCACGCGGGCCTGCAGCGGGGTCAGCCCCTCCGCCAGGGCGCGGGCCTCCAGCGCCTCGTCTCGGGGGCGCGGCAGGATACGGGTTTCGAGGCGTTCATGCAGGTCGTGGGGATCGGTCACGGCATCCAAGCCCGACTCCTTTGGATAGGGTAGCGAATTCAATCAGATGGGAGTCAACCGGGGCTGATCCGGGGACAGGCCTCGGGGTGCCGCACCACCGAAGAGGCGCTGTGAACCCATCCCTGGGCGCTACCGACGCCCTGCAGCGCTCTCGCATCCTGCGCCGCTTGCAGGGCCGGTGCTGGCCATCCCTGGCCAGCCCGTTCGGAGCAGTACTCCTCACCCCTGGCGTAGGACCTCCGCTTCGGCCTGCCCCGGCGCCCCTCGCCTGGTGGCGATTCAGGTTACCGTTTTCCGAGCCTTACCGACGGTTCTCGGCGACGAACTTCTGCACCTCGGCGAGTTCGGCCGGCAGCACGCTGTAGCGCTCCTCGCGCTCCAGCAGGTCGTCCATGTGCGGCGGCAGCGGCACGCCCGGGAAACCGGCCTTGACCACCGCCTCGGCGAACTTGGCCGGATGCGCGGTGGCCAGGGTGACCATCGGCACGCTCTCGTCGCCGCGCTCGCGCTCGGCGGCGCGATAGCCGGTGGCGGTGTGCGGGTCGAGGATCTCCTGGGTACGGTGATGCGCCTCGCGGATCACCTCCAGGATGGTGGCATCGTCGATGCTGTGGCTGGCGAACATCTCGCGCAGCCGCGCCAGCGGCGCATCGGCCAGCGCCGAGGGCTCGTCCTGGAAGCGCTCGAGCAGTTCGGACACGGCGGCGCCGTCGCGCTGGTAGGCCTCGAACAGCAGGCGCTCGAAGTTGGACGACACCACGATGTCCATGGACGGCGCCAGGGTCGCGACCAGCTCCTTCTTGGAGAAGTCGTTGTCGGCCAGGGTGCGGTGCAGGATATCGTTGGCGTTGGTGGCGATCACGAAGCGCTCGACCGGCAGGCCCATGCGGTAGGCCATGTAGCCGGCGAAGACGTTGCCGAAGTTGGCCGACGGCACGCAGAAGCTCACCTTGCGGTGCGGCGCGCCCAGCGCCACGGCGGAGGCCACGTAGTAGACGATCTGGGCCATGATGCGCGCCCAGTTGATCGAGTTCACCGCCACCAGGCGGGTGCCGTTCAGGAAGTCCTGGTCGGCGAAGCTGGCCTTCACCATGGCCTGAGCGTCGTCGAAGTTGCCCTCGATGGCGACGTTGAAGACGTTGTCCGCCAGCACGGTGGTCATCTGGCGACGCTGGACCTCGGACACCCGCTGATGCGGATGCAGGATGAAGATGTCCAGGTTGTCGCAGTGGCGGCAGCCCTCGATGGCGGCCGAGCCGGTGTCGCCGGAGGTGGCGCCCATGATCACCGCGCGCTCGCCGCGCTTCTGGAGGAAGTGGTCGAGCAGCCGGCCGAGCAGCTGCAGGGCCACGTCCTTGAATGCCAGCGTCGGGCCGTGGAACAGCTCGAGCAGGAAGTGGTTGGCGTCGAGCTGGTTCAGCGGCACCACGGCGTCGTGACTGAAGGTGGCGTAGGCGTCGCGGACGATCTCGCGGAAGGTATCGTCGTCGATCTCGCCGCCCACGTAGGGCTGCATCACCCGGAAGGCGATCTCGGCGTAGGAGCAGCCGGCCATGTCGGCCAGCTGCTCGTGGCTCAGCTGGGGGACGGTCTCTGGCACGTAGAGGCCGCCGTCGCTGGCCATGCCGGTGAGCACGACCTCCTCGAAGGAGAGCGCGGGCGCCTGCCCGCGAGTACTGATATAGCGCATTGTTCGATTCCTTTGCTCGCTCGGGACTGCCCCGGCGACAAGCCTTCGAGGAGGCGCTGTGAACCCATCCCTGGGCGCTACCGACGCCATCCCTGGCGCAGGACCTCCTCTACGGCTTATCCCCGGCGTCCCTCGTTGCCAGCGATAGCCGCGCGGCCGATGGTTATTGGTTCTCTTCCAGCGACTCGACGCGAATGCGCGTGACGGAACCGGCGATGTCGGCCATGGACTCGATCTTGCGAATCGCCTCGTTCATCTGCTTCTCGCGGGTGCGGTGGGTCATCAGGATGATCGGCACCAGCTCGCCCTCGGTCGCTTCTTTCTGGATCAGCGCCTCGATGGAGATGCCCTCCTCGGAGAGGATGGTGGCGACGCGGGCCAGCACGCCGGGGCGGTCGACCGCCAGCAGGCGCAGGTAGTAGGCGGTGCTGATCTCTTCCATGGCCAGGATCGGCGGCTGGTCGGCGTTCTCGCCGATGCCGCTGAAGGCCAGGTAGGGCACGCGGTAGTGGTGGTCGGTGGCGATGTCACGGGCCACGTCGAGCACGTCGGCGACCACCGCGGAGGCGGTCGGTTCGGCGCCGGCGCCGGCGCCGTAGTAGAGGGTCGGGCCCACGGCATCGCCCATCACGGCGATGGCGTTCTTGACGCCGTGAACGTTGGCCAGCAGCCGCTCCTTGGGAATCAGGGTCGGGTGCACGCGCAGCTCCAGGCCCTCGTCGGTGCGCTTGGAGATGCCCAGGTGCTTGATGATGTAGCCCAGGTTGTCGGCCTGCTCGACGTCCTCGGCGGTGACCCGGGAGATGCCCTCGGTGTAGGCCTTCTCGAACTGCAGCGGCACGCCGTAGGCGATGGAGGCCAGGATGGTCAGCTTGTGGGCGGCGTCGATGCCCTCGACGTCGAAGGTCGGATCGGCCTCGGCATAGCCCAGCGCCTGGGCCTCGGCCAGCACGTCCTCGAAGGCGCGGCCTTCGTCGCGCATGTGGGTGAGGATGAAGTTGCCGGTGCCGTTGATGATGCCGGCCAGCCACTCGATGCGGTTGGCGCCCAGGCCCTCGCGCAGCGACTTGATCACCGGGATGCCGCCGGCCACCGCGGCCTCGAAGGCCACGATCACGCCCTTCTCGTGGGCGGCCTTGAAGATCTCGTTGCCGTGCACCGCGATCAGCGCCTTGTTGGCGGTGACCACGTGCTTGCCGTTGTCGATGGCGGTCAGCACCAGCTCGCGGGCCACGTCGTAGCCGCCGATCAGTTCGACGACCACATCGATGTCGGGGTTGGCCGCGACCTCGAAGATGTCCTGGGTGGTCTTGATGCCGGTGACGTCACACTCGGGATTGGGCGTACGGTAGGCCACCTGTTCGATGACGATCGGACGCCCCGCCCGACGGGCGATCTCGTCGGCGTTGCGTGTCAGTACGTTGAAGGTCCCGCCGCCGACGGTGCCCAGGCCACAGATTCCCACTCTCACCGGTTTCAATGTCTTTCCCCTCGTTACTGCAAGTGTCTCAGCGATGATCGGCCCCGCGGGGCCGCGCGCCGAACCGCGCGCTTATTGATCGTTCAGGCCCAGCATGGTCGCCAGGCGTTCCGCCGGCACGTAGCCGGGGACCAGGCGCCCGTCGGGCAGCACGATGGCCGGCGTGCCCTGCACACCGAGCGCCATGCCCAGATGATACTGTTCCTCGACCGGATTGTCGCAGCTTGCGTCGCCGTCGATGGTCTCGCCGCGCATGCCGGCCGTCAGCGCCTCGCTGGCGTTGTCCGCGCACCAGACCTGCTGCAGCTCGCGCCCGCCCTGGGAGCTCATGCCGCCGCGCGGGAAGGCCAGGTAATCGACCTCGATACCCATCTCGTTGAGCCGCGGCACCTCCTCGTGCAGATGGCGGCAGTAGGGGCAGGTGGTGTCGGTGAACACCGTGATCCTCGCCTTGGGCGCATCGGTGCCGCGAAAGACCACCCGCTCGTCATCGGGAATCGCCGCCAGGCGCTCGGCGCGCTCGGCGTTGCGTGCCTTCTCGGAGAGATTGACCAGACCGTCGTCGGCATTCTCGTAGAGATCCCCGACCAGGAAGTAGTCGCCCTGGACGTCGGTGTAGAAGCGCTCGCCGGTCTCCAGGCGCACCTCGTAGAAGCCGGTCAGGGGCGTCTCCTCGACGCTCTTCACCGGCATCTTCTGGCCGTCGACCTCGAGATGCTCGGTCAGCTGCGCGATGGCCGGATCCTGGGCCAGGGCGGGGAGCGACAGGGCGGCGAGCACGCCACCGGCAAGAACGGGGAAGCTACGTCTCATGATTCAACCTCGGGGATGGTGATCGGCATGCAGGGCCTCGAGCCGGGCCTGCGCGACATGGGTATAGATCTGCGTGGTCGACAGATCGCTGTGACCCAGCAACAGCTGTACGACACGCAGGTTGGCCCCATGATTCAACAGATGGGTGGCGAAGGCGTGGCGCAGGGTGTGCGGCGACAGCGGCCGGTCGATGCCGGCGACCAGGGCGTGGGCCTTGATGCGGTGCCAGAAGGCCTGCCGCGTCAGGCAGGCGTCGCCGCGGCCGGGAAACAGCGCCGGCCGCGACGGATCGGCCATCAGCGCCGCGCGCCCGGTGCGCAGGTAGCGCGACAGCCAGTCCAGCGCCTCCTCGCCGAGGGGCACCAGGCGCTCCTTGTCGCCCTTGCCGCGCACCCGCACCACGCCCTGGCGCAGGTTGACGGCGTCGGTGGTCAGCCCGACCAGCTCGCTGACGCGCAGCCCGGCCGCATAGAGCACCTCGAGCATGGTGCGGTCGCGCAGGCCCAGGTCGGTGGCGAGGTCCGGCGCGGCCAGCAGCCGCTCCACCTCGTCCTCTTCCAGGGTGTCCGGCAGCGACGGCCGGGCCGGCGGCAGCTTCACCTCGGCGATCGGGTCGTGATCGATGCGCCCCTCGGCCAGCGCCCAGCGGTAGAAGCGGCGCAGGCTCGACAGCAGCCGGGCGTTGCTGCGCAGCTTGTAGCCGTCCTCGCGCCGGGCGTCGAGCCAGGCCGGCAGGGCCTCGGCGCCTGGCGCCAGCAGCGCGGCGCCGCGCCCGTCGAGCCAGGCCGCCCAGGCGGTCAGGTCGCGGCGGTAGGCCGCCAGGGTGTTGTCGCTGGCGCCCTCCCCCAGCCACAGGTCGTCGAGGCAGGCCTCGATCAGCGCCAGGGCCTCGTCAGCGATGGTCATCATGGCGCTCCTCGGCCCCTGAACGACAAAACCCCGCCCCGCGGCTGCGGTGACGGGGTTTCGCTGTCACGCGGACTGACACGCCGCGTCACCGCTGGCCGGTGAGGCGTTGCCTCAGGCCAGCTTTTCCTTGATGCGGGCGGACTTGCCGCTGCGCTCGCGGAGGTAGTACAGCTTGGCCTGGCGAACGTCGCCGCGACGCTTGACGCTGATGGAGTCGACCAGCGGGCTGTAGGTCTGGAAGGTCCGCTCGACGCCGACGCCGTGGGACACCTTGCGCACGGTGAAGGCGGAGTTCAGGCCGCGGTTACGCTTGCCGATGACGACGCCTTCGAAGGCCTGCAGGCGCTCGCGGCTGCCTTCCTTAACCTTGACCTGGACGGTGACGGTGTCGCCCGGGGCGAATTCCGGCACTTCCTTGCTCATCTGCTCGGCTTCGAGCGCCTGGATCACCTTGTTCTTGCTGCTCATGACGATAACTCCTCGATAACATACATGATTCACCGGTCCGGCAGTGGATGGCCGGCGAATCGTGATCCCGGCGCTCGAATGGCTCGACGCGCGGGAGTGCTGTTGGTGACGCAGGTCCGCTCCTTCAGGGCGCGTCCTGCACCTCCGCCCCGACCTGGTCGCTGTCGGCCGGTGCGTACTCCTCGATGAACTCCTCGAGCAGGGCCTGCTGTTCGGCGCTCAGCGTCCTGCCCTCGAGCAGGTCGGGCCGCCGGAGCCAGGTCCGCCCCAGGGACTGCTTGAGCCGCCAGCGCCGGATGGCGCCATGGTGGCCGCTGAGCAGGACATCCGGCACCCGTCGCCCGTCGATCACCTCGGGGCGCGTGTAGTGCGGACAGTCCAGCAGTCCGTCGTTGAAGGAGTCCTCGACCGCGGAATCCTGGTGGCCCAGCACGCCGGGTACCAGCCTTGCCGCGGCATCGATCAGCACCATCGCCGGCAGCTCGCCGCCGCTCAGCACATAGTCGCCGATCGACCATTCCTCATCGATGTCGGCTTCAACGACCCGCTCATCGATGCCTTCGTAGCGTCCGGCCACCACCACCAGGGGGGGGCCTTCCGCCAGCTCCTGCGCGCCGCGCTGATCCAGCTGCCGCCCCTGGGGCGAAAGATAGATCACCTTCGGGCGTTGCCCGGTGGCGTCCTCGGCCCGCTCGCGGGCGTCGTGGATGGCCGAGCGCAGGGTGTCGACCTTCATCAGCATGCCCGGTCCGCCGCCGTAGGGGCGGTCGTCCACGGTACGATGCCGGTCGGTGGCGTAGTCCCGGGGATTCCAGAACTCCAGGGCGATCTGCCCCTTGTCCACCGCTCTGCCCGTCACGCCCTGACGGGTCAGCGCCTCGAACATCTCGGGGAACAGCGATACCACGCCGACCCACAGTGAGGCGTCGCTGCGACTCAAAAGTCCGGATCCCAGTCGACGGTCATCACGCCGGCCTCGAGATCCACCTTCTGCACGACCTCGTCGGGCAGGAAGGGCAGCAGTCGTTCGCGATCGTCGATGGCGTCGCCGTCACGCCCCTTCACGACCATGACGTCATTGGCGCCGGTCTCGAAGAGGTAGTCGACGCGGCCCAGCGTGACGCCGTCGCGGGTCACCACCCGCAGGCCTTCCAGCTGGTACCAGTAGAACTCGTCGTCGCCGTCGAGCTCGGGCAGCTCGGCCGTGGGCAGCAGCACTTCGGCGCCGGCCAGGGCCTCGGCCTGATCTCGACCGTCGACGCCTGCCAGGCGGGCCACCAGGCCCTTGCCCTGCGGGCGTCCCTGGACGAGACGATAGCGCACGAGACGACCCTGATGGCGCAGCACCCACTCGTCGTACTCGAGGATGCCTTCCATCGGGCTGGTGTACGAATACACCTTCAGCCAGCCCTTCACACCGTAGGGGCTGGTCAACTTGCCCAGCACCACGTGTTCGTTGGCCGGGCTCGGCTCGACGCCTGCGCTCATCGCGATCCTGCCTCAGACATTCGGGGCATCAGGCCGATCAGGCCTGCTTGCGGGCTTCCTTGACCAGCTCGGCAACGCGGCCGGACAGCTGGGCGCCCTGGTCCTGCCAGTGCTGAATGCGGTCGAGGTCGACGCGCAGACGCTCTTCCTGGCCGCGGGCGACCGGGTTGAAGAAGCCGAGACGCTCGATGAAGCGGCCGTCGCGGGACTTGCGAGAATCGGTCACGGTGAGGTGGTAGAAGGGACGCTTCTTCGCGCCACCACGTGCCAGACGAATGGTAACCATGCGTTGACTGTCCTTCGGTTGAGTTACGGAGGTTGTCGGTCGGGGCCAGGCCCTCGACAGTCGGATCGACCGCACGCCGGAGGGTGCGCCGCCGGGGTGTTCGGTCACGACAAGGCCCGCGACAAAACGCGGACCCGCCAGTGAAGACGCCGCATTCTACGGAAATCTCCCTGGCTTGGAAACCTTTTTGGCGCGCGGGCCGGGCGCCTCAGCGCCACGGCATGCCGCCGCCGGGGCCGCCCATGCCGCCGGGACCGCCCATTCCACCGGGGCCTCCCGGGCCGCCGCCGCCCATCATCCCGGACATGCCGCGCATCATCTTCTGCATGCCGCCCTTCTTGCCGGCCTTCTTCATCATCTTCTGCATCTGCTTGTGCTGCTTGAGCAGACGATTGAGATCGGGCACCTGCAGGCCGGCGCCGGCGGCGATGCGGCGCTTGCGCGAGCCGTTGATGATGTCGGGATTGCGGCGTTCCTTGGGCGTCATCGAGTTGATCAGCGACTCGAGCTTGCCCATCTCCTTCTCGGGCCCCGGCCCCTGGGCCATCTCGGCCATCTGCCCCATGCCGGGCAGCTTGCCGAGCAGGCCGCCCATGCCGCCCATCTTCTTGAGCTGCTGGAGCTGGTCGCGGAAGTCCTCGAGGTCGAAGCCGTCGCCCTTCTTGACCTTCTTGGCCAGCTTCTCGGCCTTGCCCTTGTCGACGGTGCGCTCGGCCTCCTCGATCAGCGACAGCACGTCGCCCATGCCGAGGATGCGCGAGGCCACGCGATCCGGGTGGAAGGGCTCGAGGGCGTCGACCTTCTCGCCCACGCCCATGAACTTGATCGGCTTGCCGGTGATGTGGCGCACCGACAGCGCCGCACCGCCGCGGGCGTCGCCGTCGGCCTTGGTCAGGATCACGCCGGTCAGCGGCAGCGCCTCGTGGAAGGCCTTGGCGGTGTTGGCGGCGTCCTGGCCGGTCATGGAGTCGACCACGAACAGCGTCTCGTCCGGCGACACGGCGTTCTCGAGGGCCTGGATCTCGGCCATCATGGCCTCGTCGATGGCCAGGCGGCCGGCGGTATCGACCAGCACCACATCGTGGAACTGGATCTTGGCGTGCTTGATCGCCGCCTCGGCGATGGCCACCGGCTGCTGGTCGCTGCTCGACGGGAAGAAGTCGACCTCGACCTCCTTGGCCAGGGTCTCCAGCTGGTCGATGGCCGCCGGACGGTAGACGTCCGCGGAGACCACCAGCACCTTTTTCTTCTCGCGCTCGCGCAGGTAGCGCGCCAGCTTGGCCACGGAGGTGGTCTTGCCCGCGCCCTGCAGGCCGGCCATCAGCACCACCGCCGGGCGGCCCTTGAGGACCAGCCCCTCGTTGGCCTCGCCCATGATCGCCTCGAGCTCCTGCTGGACGATCTTGACGAACTGCTGGCCCGGCGAGAGGCTCTTCGAGACCTCCTGGCCCACGGCGCGCTCGCGCACCCGGTCGATGAACGCCTTGACCACCGGCAGGGCGACGTCGGCCTCGAGCAGCGCTCGCCGGACCTCGCGCAGGGTGTCCTTGACGTTGTCTTCGGTCAGGCGCGCCTGACCCTTGATCGATTTGAGCGTCTGGGACAGACGATCGCTGAGATTCTGAAACATGGGGCCTCTCCGCAAACGATGGCCTGGGAAGCCGCATCAGCCCCCGGCATGGCGCGACCGGGCGGGACTTTCCCACAATGGGGCGAAATTATACGCCTTGTGGCCGCGAGTCTCCATGGCAGCCGCTACCACTCCGCTGGGCGCCACGCGGAGGATTCGGTATAGTGGCGGCTCCATTTCTCCTTAGCTGGACGCTGGCGAAGGCACACGGAAAGCCATCGATGTACGCGCTCCCCCTGGCCCTCATGGCCTTCATCCTCTATATCGCGGCTGCCTCCTGGCAGGGCCTCGCCCTAGCACGACGGGTGCCGCCGCGCGACGCCATGGTGCGCAGCTTCGGCACCCTCGGACTGCTCTGCCACCTGCCGCTGGCCGTGGGCCTGCTCGACCGAGGCGACTCGCTGCTGCCGGGCTTCTCCACCAGCGTGGTGCTGGCCGGCGCCCTGGCGGTGCTGATGCTGCTGGCGGTCAGCCTGTTCAAGCCGGTGCTCAACGTCGCCACCGGGCTCTTCCCCCTGGCCGGCGTGGTGCTGCTGCTGGCGGTGGAGTGGCCGAGCCCCGAGAAGGCCTCGGGCATGACGCCGGGCATCGCCCTGCACGCCCTGAGCTCGGCGCTGGCCTTCGCCCTGCTGGCCATCGCCGCCGTCCAGGCGGTGCTGCTCGGCGTCCAGAATCACGCCCTGCGCCGGCATCACATCCGCGGCGTGGTCCAGTCGCTGCCGCCGCTGACCACCATGGAACGCGTGCTGTTCGAGCTGATCTGGGCCGGCATGATCCTGCTGACCCTGGCGATCGCCAGCGGCTTCGTGTTCGTCGACAACATGTTCGCCCAGCATCTGGTCCACAAGACGGTGCTGTCGCTGGTCGCCTGGGTGATCTTCGCCGCCCTGCTGGTCGGCCACTATCGCCAGGGCTGGCGCGGCATGCGCGCAGTACGCTGGACGCTGGGCGGATACCTGATGCTGCTGCTGGCCTACTTCGGCAGCAAGTTCGTGCTCGAGATCCTGCTGGCGCGTCCTTGACACCGCCCGGCCCCGTCCCTACAACTCAAGCCTTGATACGCGATTGAGGACCCTTCGACTTGAACGACGATTTCCCCCTGGGATTGCTGTTCGGCCTGCTGCTGCTGCTCATCTGCCTCTCCGCCTTCTTCTCGAGCTCCGAGACCGGCATGATGTCGATCAACCGCTACCGCCTGAGCCATCGCGCCAACGAGGGGGAGAGCCGGGCCCGTCGCGTGATGCGCCTGCTGGGGCGCCCCGACCGGTTGATCGGCGTGATCCTGATCGGCAACAACTTCGTCAACAACCTCGCGGCCTCGATCGCCACCATCATCGCGATTCACTTCTTCGGCGACGTCTCCGGCCCGGCCATCGCCACCAGCCTGCTGACCATCACCATCCTGATCTTCGCCGAGGTCACGCCCAAGACCTACGCCGCGGTAAAGCCGGAGCGCATCGCCTACCCGGCCTCGCGCATACTGGAGCCGCTGCTCAAGCTGCTCTACCCGCTGGTGTGGCTGGTCAACGCCATCTCCAACGGCCTGCTGCGGCTGCTCGGGGTCAAGACCCTCGAGGGCGGCGGCGACAACCTGACCCGTGACGAGCTGCGCACCGTGGTCCACGAGGCGGGGCCGCTGATCCCGCGCCGCCACCAGGCCATGCTGGTGTCGATCCTCGACCTCGAGAACGTCACGGTGAACGACATCATGGTGCCCCGCCACGAGGTGATGGGCATCGACCTGGACGACGACCTGGAAGACATCCTGACCCAGATCCGCACCAGCCAGCACACCCGGGTGCCGGTCTACAAGGGCGACATCAACAACATCATCGGCATGCTGCACCTGCGCAACGCGGCACGCTTCCTGTCCCGCAGCGAGGTGACCAAGGCGGCCATCGTCCAGGAGGCCCGGGAACCCTACTTCATTCCCGAGTCGACGCCGCTGCACACCCAGCTGCTCAATTTCCAGAAGCAGAAGCGGCGCATCGGCATCGTGGTCGACGAGTACGGCGACGTGGAGGGCCTGGTGACCCTAGAGGACATCCTCGAGGAGATCGTCGGCGAGTTCACCACCGACGTGGCCGATCAGGATCAGGAGATTCACGCCCAAGACGACGGCAGCCACGTCATCGACGGCACCGCCAACATCCGCGACATCAACAAGTCGCTGGGCTGGCAGCTGCCCACCGACGGCCCCAAGACCCTCAACGGGCTGATCCTGGAGCACCTGGAATCCTTCCCCGACGGCCCCACCTGCCTGCAGATCGGGCCGGTGCGCATGGAGATCCTCGAGGTGCGCGACAACCTGATCACCTCGGCGCGCTGCTGGCAGGCGGCACGCCTGCCCGCCGCGGCCGAGGCCTGACTCAGCGCGAGGCCCGGCCGGCCACCCAGTCGTCGGCCTCGCCCTTGAGCGCCCTGACCCGCGCCTCCACCCGCTCGCGATCGGCCTCGGCCGGCGCCAGCGGAGCGCCGAAATAGAGCGCCACCCGAGCGCGGAAGCGACGCGGCGGCTTGGTCAGCGCCCGCCCGCCGCAGTGAGACGTCCAGGACCCCCACAGCCCGGCGAGCCCCGCCGGCACCACCGGCACCGGATCTCGCGACAGGATCAGATCCAATCCGCGACGAAAGCGCTGGATCTCGCCGTCCGTGGTCAGCCGCCCCTCGGGAAACAGCATCACCACCTCGCCGGCGCACAGCGCCTGGCTGACCTGGTCCAGCGCCCGACGCAGACCGCCCGGGTCGCGGCGTTCGGAGTCCACCGGAATCGCCCCCACCAGCTTGAACAGCCAGTGCAACCAGGGCGACTCGTAGATCGGCCGATCCATCAGGAAGCGCAGCGGGCGCGGGCTGGCGCCGCCCACCACCAGGGCATCGACGAAGCTGACGTGATTGCAGACCACCAGGGCGGGGCCATGGGCGGGAATGTGGCGGCGGCCGCGGAAGCGCAGCCTATACAGCAGGTGAATGACCAGGAACACCAGCCGGCGCAGCACGCGACGCGGCGAGCGCAGCCACCAGCCCAGGGCGGCGAGCGCCGCCAGCGCGGGAAGCCCCCAGGCCAGCTGGGCGGTCAAGAGGCGTCGGGCCTCGCCTTCAGGCCGGCCAGCAACGTCGTCAGCAGCTGATCGAGCAGCTCCCCCACCTCGAGCGGCTCGCTCTGCCAGTAGCCGAGGCGCTCGTTGAGCCCCAGCTGCACCAGACCGTGGACGCTGCCCCACAGGGTACGCCCCAGGCGTCGAGCCTCCAGGTCGCCGAGCGTCGGCTGGTATTCCTTGAGCGTGGTCTCGACGCGCAGGAACAGCGCCTCGATCATGTCGTTCTGGCGCTGATCCAGCTCGCCCTCCTGGGCCAGCGGGTAGTCGAACATCAGCTGCCAACGGAACGGCTCGTGGCGGGCGAACTCCCAGTAGGCCCGGGCCAGCGCCTTGATCCGATCGTCCGGCGCCGCCTCGTCGAGCAGCGGATCGATGGCGGCGCGCAGGCTCGCCAGCGACTCGATGTTCACGTGTTGCAGCAGGTTGCCGAAGCTGCCGTAGAGCTTAAGCAGGGTGCTGGGCGCGCAGCCCACCTCACGCGCCAGCGAACGTAGCGACAGCGTATGCACGGGCCGCTCCTGCAGCCAGGCATCGCAGGCCGCCATCACCTGGGCATGAAGCGCCTCTGGGGCGTGCTGTCTGGGACGAGCCATCGACATCCTCGCAGGCCGGGAAGACAGGACGCATATCACGCCGCGCACCGGCCCCATGTGATAGAAAAACACTGTTTCCGCTAGCATATCGTGCCTGAACAGCAACGCAAGCCCGACGCCGACAACGCTTTCCTGACCGAGTGCTCTTGGGTACCCTGACGCCCCTATTCCGCGGAGGTTTCATGGCCGGTCGTCTCTACATCCCGCCGCTCGATCTCCCACGCCTGGTGCCCGAGCTGCGCGTGGACGAGGCACCGATCACCGGCGTCAACCTGGCCCCACGCCGCCCGCTGTCGATGATCCGCCTCGAGGCCGGCCGACCACGGCTGGGCAACGCCTTCTGGGGGCTGACGCCGCCCTGGCTGGAGGTGCTCGACCACGCGCCGCACTGCGCCCGGGCCGAGTCGATCGCCGCGCGGCCCATGTTCCGCGAGGCCTTCGCCGCCCGGCGCTGCCTGGTGCCGGTCGGCGGCATCTACGTCTGGAAGCCTCAGCCCCGGGCCAAGCAGCCGTTCCTGGTGACCCGGGGCGACCGCGGTCCGCTGCTGCTGGCCGGCCTGTGGTGCCGCTTCCATACCGATCTCACCGCCTTTCACGATTCCCTGGCGCTGATCACGGTGCCCGCCAACGACCTGCTGTCGCCGCTCACCGACCGCCTGCCGGCGGTGATCCCGGCCGCGCGGGCCGAGACATGGCTCGATCCAGCGACGCCGCCGGCGGCGCTACACGCGCTGCTCGAGCCGGCCCCCGGGGAACTGTTGGGCGCGTTTCCGGTATCAAGACGAGTGAACGACCCCGGCTGCCAGGAAAACGCCTGCGCCCACCCGACCGGCCCGATGCTGCGCCGGACCGCCAAGGAGTGATGATGACCCGACACCCCCGCCCTCGCCCGGCGCTGCCCCTCGCCCTGGCCGCGGCCCTGCTGCCGGCGTTCGCCGCCGCCCCGGCGGGCGCCGACGACGCGCCCACGACCGCCGAAGCCCCCATCATCAGCCCCGCGGATCAGCGCGACTATCGCGCGCTGACGCTGGACAACGGCCTCACCGTGCTGCTGGTCAGCGACCCCGAGGCGGACAAGGCCGCCGCCTCGCTGAACGTGGACGTGGGCAGCGCCCAGGACCCCGACGACCTGGCCGGCCTGGCTCACTATCTCGAGCACATGCTGTTCCTGGGCACCGAGGCCTATCCCCAGGCCGACGCCTACCAGCGCTTTCTGTCGCAGCACGGCGGACAGCACAACGCCTACACCGCCTCCCAGGACACCAACTACTTCTTCGCCGTAGACCCCGACGCCCTGGACGGCACCCTCGACCGCTTCAGCCACTTCTTCGTAGACCCGCTGTTCAACGATGATCGACTGGCCAGCGAGCGCCAGGTGGTGCACTCCGAATATCAGGCGCGCAAGCGCAATCCCGGTCGGCGCCAGGCCGCCGTGCTCGACCGGCTGCTGAACCCCGAGCACCCGAGCACCCGCTTCTCGGTGGGCAGCAACGCCACCCTGGCCGACCGGCCGGAGGGCGAGACACCGCTGCGCCAGCGCGTGATCGCCTTCTACCGCCAGCACTACGGCGCCCATGTCATGCACCTGTCGGTGGTCGCACCCCAGCCGCTCGACGAGCTCGAGACCCTGGTCCGCGACGACTTCGCCTCGGTGCCCGACCGTGGCCTGTCGCGCCCCGAGATCGACGCGCCGCTGGCGACCCCGAAGCAGACGCCCGCCGCCGCCGAGCTGCATTCGCTGCGCGACGATCAGCGGCTGACCTTCTACTTCCCGATCCCCGACCCGGAAACGGCCTATCGCCTGAAGCCGGCCGGCTACCTGGCCAACCTGCTCGGCCACGAGGGCGAGGGCAGCCTGCTCGACGCCCTGCGCAAGGCCGGCTGGGCCGACGGCCTGTCCGCCGGCACCGCTCGTGGCGACGGCCACCAGGCACTGTTCAGCGTCGATATCAGCCTGACGCCGGAGGGCGCGAAGCACCGCGACCGCATCCAGGCCAGCCTGTTCGCCGCCATCGATGCGATCCGCGATCACGGCGTCGAGGCCTGGCGCTATGACGAACAGGCCCGCCTCGCCGAGCAGGAGTTCCGCTTCCAGGAGCACGGCAGCGCCCTGGGCACCGCCATGCGCCTGGCCACCAGCCTGGCCCGCTATCCGCTCGAGGACGTCGCCTACGGCCCCTATCGCATGGACGGCTTCGACGCCGATCGCATCGACGACTGGCTGGACGCCCTGCGCCCATCGAACATGCTGCGTCTCTACAGCGGCCCCGAGGTCGAGGGCGACGAGCAGACGCCCTGGTTCGACGTGGCCTGGTCGCCAGTGTCGCCCGAGGCCGGCGACGCCGAGCCCCTGTCCGGCCTGGCGCTGCCCGAGCCCAATCCCTACATCGCCCAGGACCTGACGCTGCTCGACGGCCAGGACGAAGCGCCGCTGCGGCGCATCGACACGCCCGCGTTCGACTTCTGGCAGATGCGCGACGCCAGCTTCGGCACGCCCCGCGTCGAGTGGCGCTTCAGCCTGCAGCACCCCGGCGCCAGCCAGGACCCGCGCGAGGCCGCCCTGTCGCGCCTGCTGGCCGGCTGGCTGCAGGACAGCCTCAACGAGGCGCTCTACCCGGCCCGCCTGGCCGGCCAGGGCTTCGAGGCCTATGCCCACGCCCGAGGCATTACCCTGTCGTTCTCCGGCTGGCGGGACGGCCAGCAGGCGCTGATCGAGCGGGTACTCGAACAGCTCGAGAGCGGCACGATCGAGGCCGCCGACGTCGCCCGGGTCCGCCAGCAGCTTCGCCAGCAGTGGCGCAACGCACCCCAGGATGACCTCTACCGCCAGGCCGGCCGCACCCTGGCCGAGACCCTGATCCGCCCGCAGTGGTCGCCGGAGACGCTGCTGGCCGCCAGCGAGGCGCTGGACGCCGAGGCGCTGCGCGACTTCCGCGACGACTTCCTGGCCGATCTGCATCTGGAGGCCATGGCGGTGGGCAACCAGGACGCCGAGTCGGCGACCCGCCAGGCTCGCGCGGTGGCCGAGGCGCTGTCGCCACGGCTCACTGCCTCGGACATTCCCGAGCTGACCACGCTGCAGGCCGACGGCGACCTGCCCACGCTGACGCCCGATACCGCGCGCGACGAGTACCTGGTGATGCGCTACCTCCAGGGCCCGGACCGCTCCCTGGCCAGCCAGGCGCGGCTGGCGGTGCTCGGCCGCCTGCTGGAGACGCCCTTCTACCAGCAGCTGCGCACCGAGCAGCAGCTCGGCTACGTGGTCAACGCCGGCTATCAGCCGCTGCTCGACGCCCCGGGCCTGAGCCTGCTGGTGCAGTCACCCAGCACCGACAGCGACACCATCCAGGAACGCATCGACGCCTTCCTGAGCGACTTCGGCGACCGCCTGGGCGAGCTCGACGACGAGGCCCTGGCGCCCTATCGCCAGGCGGTCCACGACGACCTGCTGACCCGCGACCCCAGCCTCTCGGCTCGCACCAACCGGCTGTGGCAGGCGCTGGCCATGAACGACGGCGACTTCACCCGGCGCCAGCGCCTGGCCGAGCGTGCGCTGACGGTGACGCCCGAGGCGCTGCGCACGCTGTGGCCGAGCCTGGTCGACGGTGACACGGTGCAGATCACCCACGACCCGGGCGACGACGCCAGCAACGTCATGGCACTCAAGGCCGACCTGCCGCCACTGCCCGACGGCAGCGACTGAGCCTTCTTCCCACGGTGCCCCGATACGACGATGCCCGGCCATTCGGCCGGGCATCGTCGTTCAGGAGCGGTGGAAAGGGCGCCGACGCGAAGGCGCGCCCCGGCGATCAGCCGAAGGCCTGGGCCGGCATCATCGCCTCGACGTGCATCACCAGCTCCTCGAGGATCTGGCGCTCGCGATCGCCGAGCGCGCCCTGGTTCAGGCGGTCGATCTCGCGGGCGAACTCCTTGAGCGTGAAGCCGGCCACGGCGGCGTCGTTCATGCGCTCCCAGCGGAAGGCCTCCCAGCGCGCCTGCTCCTCGCCGGTCAGGGTGTCCGGATAGCTGCGCGCCCGGTAGCGGAACAGCATCTCTTCCAGACGTGGGTCCTGGAAGGCGAAGCCGGCGCCCACCAGATCCCAGGGATCGGTGGCCCGCACCCGCTCCATCTGCTGCCGATCCGAGGGCGAGAAGAAGCCGCCGGCATAGAGCATCAGGTCGGGATCATGGGGCGGCTCGGGCGGCGGCGCGGCGAACACCTCGCTGACCCGGGCGACCACCTCGGGATGGTCGGCCAGGGTCTTCCAGTGACGGCGGCAGGCGGCCATGTCCAGCGCGAGGCGTTCGACGATGTCGCCGTACTCCCCCTGGCGGGGGCCGGCGACGTCCTTAAGCGCGCTGGCCGGCAGCACCACCGGACACTTGTTGATGTGGATGACCTTGAGCGGAATGCGCGACTCACCCTCGGCCAGGTCGTCGTTGCTGACGAAGACCCGCTCGCGGATCTGCTCGGGGGTGAGCGTCAGCAGCGGCTCTGGGTCCACCGAGAGGTCATAGACGATCACCCCGTTGGGATTGGTGGGATGCTCGGCCAGCGGCATCACCAGCGCGCTGCAGCCGCGGCTGGCCGGATAGCGCCGCGACACGTGCAGCACCGGCTTGCGGCCCGGCACATCGAGCTGGCGCGCCACCTGGCGCTTGCCGCGCTGGGCCAGCAGGTAGTCGAAGAGATTGGCGTTGCAGCGACGTAACAGCCTGGCCAGGGCGATGGTCGCCCGCACGTCGGCCAGGGCATCGTGGGCGCCGGCGTGCTCGATGCCGTTGGCGGCGGTCAGGTGCTCGAGCTTGAAGCTCGGCGAGCCGTCCTCGCGGGTCGGCCACTCGATGCCCTCGGGGCGCAGGGCGTGAAAGGCCCGCACCACGTCGATCAGGTCCCAGCGCGAGTTGCCGTTCTGCCACTCCCGGGCGTAGGGATCGAGCAGGTTGCGATAGAACAGGTGACGGCCGACCTCATCGTCGAAGCGCACGCTGTTGTAGCCCAGCGCGCAGGTGCCGGGCTGGCTCATGGCGTCCATGATGCGGCCGGCGAACTCGGCCTCGGGCAGGCCTCGGCGGCGCGCCTGCTGCGGCGTGATGCCCGTGATCAGACAGGCCTGGGGTTGCGGCAGGTAGTCGTCGGCAGGCTTGCAGAACAGCTCGATGGGCTCGCCGATCTCGTTGAACTCGGCGTCGGTGCGAATCGCCGCGAACTGGGAGGGCCGATCGCGGCGCGGATCGGCACCGAAGGTCTCGTAGTCGTGCCAGAGAAAGGTCAGGGGGGCGGCTTGCGACTTCGCCATGGGCGAGCTCTCCGAGCGGGCGGTGGAAAACGGCCCCCAAGCCTAGCACAGGGGGAACGACGGCTCAGCCGCCGCTCAGCCCCTGGGCAGGGTCACGTTGAGCTCCAGCACGGAACAGTTGTCCTCGCTGTCGAGGGAGATGTTGACCGCCTCGTCGTCGACCTGGACGTAGCGGCGGATCACCTCCAGCAGCTCCTTCTCGAGCAGCGGCATGTAGTCCGGCTGACCGCGCTGGCTGCGCTGATGCGCGACGATGATCTGCAATCGCTCCTTGGCGACGGAGGCGGATTTCTTGCGCTCGCGCTTCAGGAATTCGAGTAGCTTCACCTGCGACCTCCTCCGAACATGCGGCTCAGGAGTCCCTTCTTCTGGTATTCGTGGAAGCGCAGCGGCACTTCCTCGTCCATCAGCCGGGCCACGGTATCGGCATAGGCCTGGCCGGCATCGCTGCCCTCGTCGTGGGTCACCGGCACGCCCTGGTTCGAGGCCCGCAGCACGGCTTCGGACTCGGGAATCAGCCCGACCAGCTTGATCGCCAGGATCTCCTGGATGTCCTCGAGGTTGAGCATGTCGCCGCTGTCCACCCGATTCGGGTTGTAGCGAGTGATCAGCAGGTGCTCCTTGACCGGGTCCTCGCCGCGTTCGGCGCGCCGGGTCTTGGAGGACAGCAGCCCCAGGATGCGGTCGGAGTCGCGCACCGAGGACACCTCGGGGTTGGTGACCACGATCGCCTCGTCGGCGAAGTACATCGCCAGCTGGGCACCGCGCTCGATACCCGCCGGGGAATCGCAGACGATGTAGTCGAAGTCCTTGTTCAGCGTGTTGAGCACGGTCTCGACGCCTTCCAGGGTCAGGGCGTCCTTGTCGCGGGTCTGGGAGGCCGGCAGGATATGCAGGTTGTCGACTCGCTTGTCACGGATCAGCGCCTGGTTGAGCCCGGCCTCTCCTTGAATGACGTTGACCAGGTCGTAGACCACGCGCCGCTCGCAGCCCATGATCAGGTCGAGATTTCGCAGCCCCACGTCGAAGTCGATGACCACGGTCTTCTGGCCCCGCAGCGCCAGGCCCGTCGCGATGGCGGCCGCACTGGTTGTCTTGCCGACCCCGCCCTTGCCGGAGGTCACAACGATGATCTTGGCCAAGTGTCACATCCTGTCTGTCGTGTAATGGAAGAGCGCCCCGTCCGGGCCGCCGAATCGTCGCCCGCGCCTCAATCCAGCGGGGCAATGCCCAATTGGTCATCGTCCAGACGCACCTGGACGCCGGTGCCCAGCAGCCGGGGATCGATGTCCTCCAGCCGCTTGTAGTTGCCGGCCACCGAGAGCAGCTCGGCGCGCAGCTCGCGACAGAAGATCGCGGCTCCGTGATCGCCGTGGATGCCGGCCAGGGCCCGACCACGCAGGGCGCCGTAGACATGGATGCTGCCACCGGCCAGCACCTCGGCGCCGGCGTTGACCGCCCCCACCACGACCAGATCGCCTTCCGGCGCGGTGACCTGCTGCCCGGAGCGGACCGTACCGCGATAGATGCGACCCACCGCGCCGGCGGCCGGGGCCGGTTCTTCCACCACGGGGGCCTCTTCCATCGGCTCGTCGGAGGTCGGCACGCTTTCCAGGGTGCGCGGCCGGCCGGCCTCCTGGGGGGGAAACCAGCCGAGCCCCAGGGCCCAGGACGATTGCTTGACGGGATCCGCCCCGCCGCGCACTGCTACCGGCAGCAGCTTGTGGGCCCGGCACACCGCGCAGATCCTCTCCAGCGCCAGGTGCGGCTCGTCGAGCTGCTCGACGCTGAGCACCACCGGGGTATGCTGAAAGAAGGCGGGTGACTGGCTGAGCTTGCCGGCAAGCTGTTCGCGGATGCGCTCGGGGTCGGCGCTGGCCAGTTCCATGACCGTCATCGGCAGCATGCCGCCCTTGAAGGTGAAAGCCATCCCATCCCTGTCCACTTTGAGGCTCATGGCCGAACTCCACGTCGGATGATGGTCGGGGATCTGCCTCCAAGCTATGCGAGTCCCCCCGATCCCGCAACCGATCATAAGTCACGCCAAGGCACCTTGTCAGTGTCTCGTAACAGCTACACCCGGCCATGACGCCCCTTTTCTACCGGCACTACGCATGCTTAGATAATTCCAAGATGGCGCGCCGGCGCGGTGCGCCTCACGTCATCCGTGCACCGGTCCGTCACCTCAGGCTCGCCGGCCCATCTCAGGATCTCCCATGTCAGGTCTCCTTCGCCGCCTGTTCGCCCCTCGCTGGCAGCACCCGAACCCCGAGGTACGCCGCCAGGCCATCGCTCGCCTCGATCCCGATCAGCCCGCGCAGCTGGCCCACCTCGAGCGGCTGGCCAGCGACGACGACGCCAACGTGCGCCGCGAGGCGCTGGCCAGGCTCGAGGATCCGCAGCGGCTTCTGGATATCGGCCGCGAAAGGGGCGACACGATCGAACTACGCGAGCGGCTGCTGTCACTGCTGTGCGGCCGCGACGGGCATCTCGAGCTGCACCGGCGTATCCGCTGGGTCGAAGAGACACTGGACGATCCCAAGCTCGCCGAACGCATCGCCCTGGAAGGCGACAACCAGCAGCTACGCCTGGCCGCCCTGGCCCGGCTCGACGACGAGGACGCCCTGATCCGCCAGGCCTGCGACAACGGCATCGCCGCCGTGCGTCAGGCCGCCGCGGCGCGGGTGGAAAGCGAGGCCGGCCTGCAGCGCCTGGTCCAGGGCGCCAAGCGCGACCGCCAGGTGGTTCGCCAGGCCCGGGAACGCCTGCAGCAACGCCGCGCCGATGCCGCCTCGCTGGCCGAGGCCCGTCAGCGTCGCGAGGCGCTGCTGAGCAAGCTCGAGTCCCTCGCCAACGCTTCCTGGGAACCGCTATACGGCGGCCGCTTCCGCCACCTGATGCGCGAATGGGCGAGCCTGTCCGACCTGCCGGACGCCGACCAGGAGCGCCGCTACCAGGAAGCCTGCCTACGCTGCCGCAAGACGCTCAGCGACCACGAGGCCCACGAGCAGGCCCAGGACGCCGCCGAGCGCCGTCGCGAGGACGCCGACCAGACGCGTGAGGCGCTGATCGAGTCGCTGGAGGACAGCCTCGACGGCCTGCACCACGGCGAACGCCTGGCCGATCAGGACATCGCCAGCCTGCGCGCCCAGAAGCAGCTGCTGGCCAGCCGCTGGCAGGCGCTCTCCGAACAGCACCTGGCCGACGAGACGATGCGCCAGCGCTACGACGCGGCGCTGGCCGATTTCGGCCGCATCGTCGAGGCCCGGGAGCGCCTCGACGAGCGTGCCAAGGCCATCGAACAGGCCCTGCGCGACGGCGACGACGACCGGCTGGCCGAGCTCGTCGAGGAATGCGACTGGCCCGACGACCTGCCGCCCTCGCCGCTGCTCCAGCGTGCCGGCTGGCGCCTCGCCGACGAAGCCGGCGAAGAGGCCGAGCCTGGCGACCTCGAGGCCCGCCTGAGCCGCGTCGGCGAGGACCTGGACCGCCTGGAGCGGCTGCTCGATAACGGGGCCTTCAAGGGCGCCAACCGGCTCCACCAGAGCCTGCGCCAGCAGGTCGACCACCTGCCCGAGGCCCGCCACGACGAGCCGGCCGCCCGGCTCAAGCGACTCGGCGCTCGACTGGCCGAGCTGCGGGACTGGCGCGGCTTCGTCGCCGGCCCCAAGCGCACGCAGCTGTGCGAGGCCATCCAGGCCCTGGCCGAGGACGAGGAGCTGGACGACGCCGAGCTCGACCGCCATCACCGTCGGCTGGTCAAGGAATGGCGCGACCTCGGCGACGCCGCCGCCAACCGCGAGCAGTCCACCGCCTTCCGGGCCGCCTCGGACCGCATTCACCAGCGCCTGCGCGACTGGCGCCAGCATCAGGAGCACCAGCGTCAGGCCAACCTGGCGTCTCGCCAGACCCTGTGCGACCAGCTCGAACACCTGCTCGACCAGCCCGCCGCCGCGGCGGACCCGGACGCGCTGCGCGAGATTCGCGACCGCGCCCGCCAGCAGTGGCGGCGGCTGTCGCCGGTGCCGCGCGACGAGGCCGAGGCTATCGGCCGCCGCTTCGGCCGCATCCGCCACGCCCTCCAGGCGCTGATCGAGAAGCGCGCCGGCGAAATCGCCGAGGCCAAGCGCGGGCTGATCGATGAAGCCCGGGCCCTGCGCGACGGCGAGCAGCCGGCCAAGCGCCGCGCCGAGCAGACCAAGGGCCTGCAGCGCCGCTGGCGCGAGCTTGGGCGCGCGCCCAAGGGCGAGGAACAGGCGCTGTGGCGGGAGTTTCGCCACCTGTGCGACGAGATCTTCGCCCAGCGCGATGCCGACCGCAGCGACCAGGCACAGCGCAACCGCGACCGACTCGACGCCATGCAGGCGCTGATCGACCGCATGGACGCCTGGCAGCCCGCGCGCAGCGACGACACGGCAGCACTCGACGAGGCCATCCAGGAAGCCGCGGCGCTGGAGCCGCTACCCGCCGGGCGACGCAGCGAAGGCATGCGACGCCGCTGGTCGGGCATCGTGCGCGCCCGACGCGAGCGCCTGGCGCGCCTGGAGCTGGCCGAAGTCGTCGAGCGCTGGCGTCGGGCACGCCCGCTGCTGGACGCCCATCTCGAAGCGGACGCGACCGCACAGCGCGGCGGCGAAGCAAGGGACGTGCCGGCCCCGGCCGAGCTGCCCGACGCGCTGAAGGACGCCCACGACGCGCGCAACGCCGCCCGCCGCGACCCGCCGCCGGCCACCGTGGTCGAGGAGCGCCTGGCCCGCCTGCGCGTCCATCTGGCGCTGCTGGCCGGCGACACCAGCCATCGCCAGGACGACCCGTTGCGGCTGGCCATCCAGGTCGAGCGGCTCAACGAGAACCTCGGCCACACCCCCACTCGGGCCGAGGAGCTGCGTGGCGTGCTGATCGACCTGCTGGCCACCGGGCCGGTCTCGGCGACGCTGTGGGAGCGCGAGGTCGGTGAGCTCGACCATACCCTCGAGACACTGATGCGGCTGCCGCCGCCCTGATCCCGAGCCGGCGTTTCTCCCCTCCGAAACGAGAACGCGAGGCCACTGGCCTCGCGTTCTTCTCCTGCCGGACACGGCCTCGTCGGGCCGCCTGTTGTTCTCGGCTCAGCCCATGAACTGGCCGCCGTTGATGTCGACGTTGGCGCCGGTGATGAAGCCGGACTCCTGGTCGGCCAGGAAGACCACCAGACGGGCAATCTCCTCCGGCGTGCCATAGCGCTTCACCGGAATGGTCTCGCGGATCGCCTCGCGCACCTTTTCGGGAATCTTCATGATCATGTCGGTGGCGATATAGCCTGGCGACACCGTGTTGACGGTGATGCCCTTGGTGGCGGTTTCCTGGGCCAGCGACATGGTCAGGCCGTGCATGCCGGCCTTGGCCGCCGCGTAGTTCACCTGGCCGAACTGTCCCTTGCGACCGTTGATCGAGGAAATGTTCACGATGCGCCCGTAGTTCTGCTCGAGCATGTCCTCGATCACGCTGCGGCAGGTGTTGAAGACGCTGTTGAGGTTGGTGTCGATGACCTCGCTCCATTGCTCCGAGCTCATCTTCTTCAGGGTGCCGTCGCGGGTGATGCCGGCGCAGTTGACCAGCACGCTGATCGGGCCATAGGTCTCGCGGATCTCCTTGGCGCCGGCCATGCAGGCATCGAAGTCGGCAAGGTCCACGCCGGACAGGGCGATATTCTCGTAGCCATCGGCCTTCTGCTGTTCCAGCCAGGCCTTGGCCTTATCGGGATTGTGATATCCAGCGACGACCTGGTAACCGGCATCGGCCAGCGCACGGCAGATGGCGCTTCCGATCCCCCCGGTTCCTCCGGTGACCCAGGCTACGGCAGTGGATGTTGTCATTGATGCTCTCCCTGGTGGTATACAACCTGCGGCCGGGCGCGGCCCGGCCTCTCGAGACAGTCTCGTCTGCCCGGCTGTCATTTTCGTGACAGCCCGCCTCGAGTATGGACCAGGTCGAGCGGACAACACGAGGCCTCAGGAGGCCGGTCGAGGATGGGTTGACGCAGGTCAGGTTCTCTGTATAATACGCCTCACGTTGATGCGGGGTGGAGCAGTCTGGTAGCTCGTCGGGCTCATAACCCGAAGGTCATCGGTTCAAATCCGGTCCCCGCTACCAAACATAAGAGAAAAGCCAGAACCTACGGGTTCTGGCTTTTTTCGTTTGTGCTGAATGCAGACAACGGTCGTCGGGCTCGGCTCTTGATAAGCCCAGGAAGATCATCGGTTCAAGACCGGTTCCCGCTACCAAACATCAGAAAAAGTCGATGTCTCAGGACATCGGCTTTTTTCGTTTGTGCTGGATGCCGGCATATCGCTCGTCGGCCACGGCGCTTCACAGGCCCGGGAAGGCCATCGGTTCATACCCAATCCCAGCCACCAAATATCAGAGAAAAGTCGATGTCTCAGGACATCGGCTTTTTCGTTCGCCGATTGATAAGCCCCATCGTCGGGCTCGGCTCTTCACAACCCCGGAAAGGTCATCGGCTCATTTTCTCTATAACAGCACGCTGCCCCAGCCAAGCAACAGCAACAACGGAAAGAGCCAGCGACACTGGCGATCGAAGCGCAGCGCGGCCGCCTCGCGATTCGCCGTCACCAGCACTCCGGTAACGATCGCATTAAGGATCGCCAGGAATACCAAGATCGTCGCCCACACCACCAGTCGATCGGCGATGGTGAAGTAGCCGAGCCTGGGCAGATAGCCGGACATCGAGAACTGGAAGGCGATCAGGGTCAGCATCGAGGTGGCGCCGAGCCCGATCTGGAACTCGTAGCGCTGGGGCGGGACCCAGAAGATCGCCCAGGACATCATCACGATGAAGCCCATCGGCAGCACGATCTTGAACACGTAGTAGCTGGCGATCCGCTCGGCCTCGAGCGTCGCGGTGAAGATGCTGCGCTCCGCGTTGAGCGCCGGCACCGCCTCGATCGCCGCCGCGGTCTCGAGCCCGGTGATCCGCCAGCCTTCGATGTTGAGCCGCCGAGACAGAAAGGTGCGCTCCGGCATCGGCGTCAGCCTCAGCTGCTCGGGCCCCGACTCCATCGAGCCGATGCGGAAGTGGAACGCCTGATGATCGAAGGGAAAATCCTGCAGCGGGTGGTAGGTGGAAATACGTCCGCCATAGCGCTGCTGATAGACCACCCGCCCTTCGGGACCGATCACCACCTGATCGAGCAGATTGGCGCGTCGGGCGGTGAGCGAGAAGGAATTGAACAGCGTGACCTGCGGCCCCCACACCCGCGTGCGCTGAAAGCGACAGCCCTCCAGCCCCTCGAGCCGCGGGTCGACCCAGGCCAGGGTCAGAATGAAGTCGCCCTCGAGCTGCTGGTTGACGTCATCGATATCGAGCACGTCGACCACGCCCCAGCCCACCTCGACCGTGGTGGGCGGCCCGTCGGGCTGAGGGCGCTCATCGGTCGGAAGCTCCGGTAGCATACAGAGGCCGGGCGCCTCGGCGGCATTCGCGACGGCACAGCCCGCCATCAGCAGCAGCGCCAGACATCGGGCCAGCCAGCGTGGCCGCCGACACTCGGCCGAAGCGCCATGAACGACGAATCTCCCCACGTCGACTCCTCCCTGCCAGCGGCAGACGACAGCGTGCCGCTCGGGGGCACGGCGACGATCGTCTTCCTACCGGCAGCATAGCCGCCACCCGCACCGAGCGCCGCGTCCCCGGCGAGCGCCCACGGCCCTTGAAGTCGACGCCTCGGGCCCGCATCTACTGAGCAAACTCATTCCGTTCAAGGCCAGATCACCATGCCGATCGTCGATCCCCGTACCGGTGAGCCGCTCACCTCCGACAACCAGGCCGACGCCGCTTCCGGTGCCGCCCAAGGCGGCAGCCAGGTCGCCCAGCGCGATGACCTGATCATCGACGTCGACCGCAGCAACATCCAGCAGCTGCTCGAGACCTCCATGCAGGTGCCGGTGCTGCTCGACTGCTGGGCGCCCTGGTGCGAGCCCTGCAAGAATCTGATGCCGGTGCTGGAGAAGCTCACTCGCGAGTATAACGGCGCCTTCCTGCTGGCCAAGCTCAACATCGACGACAACCAGGACATCGCCGCCCAGCTGGGCGTGCGCTCGGTGCCAGACGTCAAGCTGATCAGCCAGGGCGGCCTGGTCGATCACTTCCAGGGCGCGCTGCCGGAGAAACAGATCCGCGAGTGGCTGGGCAAGTACTTCCCCGAGCCCGAGGGCGTGCAGCAGAGCCCCGAGGAGCAGGCCGCCGCCGCACTCGAGGCCGGCGACGCCGAGACCGCCCGCATGATCTACGCCGAGCTGGTCCAGCAGTGGCCGGATTACGGCCCCTACAAGGTGGAGCTGGCGCGTGCTCTGGTCGCCGCCGGCACGCCGGACGAGGCCCGCGCGCTGCTCGACGCCCTGCCGCCGGAGGAGCGTGACGCCGCGCCGGCCCGCGGCGTGCGCGCCAGCATCGAGTTCGGTGAGGAGGCCCCGTCCCGCGAGGCGCTGGCCACCCTGGAAGGGCGCGACGACAGTGAGGCCCAGTACCAGCGCGCCCTGCGCCAGGTGGCCGACGGCCAGTACGAGGCCGGCCTCGAGGCGCTGCTGGCGCTGATGAAGCAGGACCGCGCCTACGGCGACGATGCTGCGCGCAAGACCCTGCTGCGGGTCTTCGACGCCCTGGGCAACGACCATCCGCTGACCGTCGCCTACCGCCGCAAGCTGTTCGCCCTGCTCTACTGAGCCCGACACGGCCAGCCTGACGCCGCCGCCCTTCCCCGGAAGGGCGGCGGCGGCGCGTCAGGCCCCCAGCACGCCGTCCAACCGCGCCAGCGCCGCCTCCAGCTGGGTCGCGGTGGTGCCGAAGTTGAGCCGCGCGAAGCCCGGCCGGCCGAAGGGCGCGCCGTCGGACAGCGCCACACCTGCGCGTTCGAGCAGCGCCCGCTGGGGCGAGGCGGCGCCCTGCAGCGCCGGTGCCTCACGCAGGTCGAGCCAGGCCAGATAGGTCGCCTCGGGCGGCGTCATCGTCACCCCCGGCCAGCGGGCCACCCGCTCGACCAGCCGCGCCCGATGGTCGCGCAGGGTCTCGAGCAGCGCCTGACGCCAGGGATCGCCGTGACGATAGGCGGCCTCGGCGGCCACCAGGCCGAGCACGTTGCCGTCCGGCTGCAGCCCCTTGGCCATGGCCGCGAAACGGCGCCGCAGGCCGGCATCGGGAATCACCGCGCAGGCAGCGGTCAGCCCGGCCAGGTTGAAGGTCTTCGACGGCGCCCACAGCGTCAGGATCCGCTCGGCGAGCTGCGGATAAGCGGCGGCCAGCGGCCGGTGTCGCGCGCCCTCGTCGAGCATCAGGTCGGCGTGCAGCTCGTCGGAGACCACGATCAGGTCGTGGCGCTCGACCAGCTCGGCCAGGCCGTCGAGCTCGTCCTCGCGCCACACGCGGCCGGTGGGATTGTGCGGCTGGCACCACAGCAGCAGCCGGGTCTCGGGGGTGATCGCCGCCTCCAGGGCGTCGAGGTCCAGCCGCCAGTCGTCGCCCGGCGCCGCGGGCGGCCGCATCGCGGCCTGCTGGGCCAGGCGGCCGGTGCGCTCGGCCACCTGCAGGAAGGGCGGATAGATCGGCGTCACCGTCAGCACGCCGTCGCCCGGCTCGGTCAGCGCCAGGCTCGCCAGGTGCAGCGCCGGCACCACGCCCGGCAGCCACAGCTGCCAGCCGGGCTCGATAGCCCAGCCGTAGTGCGCGGCACTCCAGTCGCACAGCGCCTGGCGCAGGCCGTCCGACACCCGGCCGTAGCCGTAGACGCCGTGGTCGACCCGGGCGCGCAGCGCCTCGATCACCGCCGGCGGCGAGCGGAAATCCATGTCGGCGACCCACAGCGGCAGCACGTCCTCGCCGTACTGATGCCATTTCTGTGACGGCCAGTCGCCCTCGGGCGGGTGGCGTCGCTCCACGGGCGTGGCAAAATCGAACTCCATTGCGTTCCCTGCTCCCAGAGGCCATGAACAATGACTGAAACCATGCCGCAAGGCGGCTTCTATGCCAAGGTACGCCGCGGCCTGCCCGGCCTCATCGCCCGCTGGCAGGAGATCGGCCGCGACTCGCCGGATCGCCTGGCGCTGATCCTCGCCGAGACCGCCCGGGTGGCCAAGCTGGGCCAGCCGGAAGCCACGCCCGACGCCGCGACCCTCGACGCCTGGGCCGATCCCGAGGCGCCTGACGAGGTGCCGCTGTGGGCCGGCCGCACCGCACTGTTCCTGCTGGTGCAGATGCCGGCCCGCCCGCTGCCGGCCGACGACGCCGAGGCCTGCGCCTGGGCCTACTGCTGGCTGCGCAATCGCGACCCGGACAGCTACGAGGCCGCCCGCGACGCCCTGCCCGAGCACCTTCGCGAGCCGCTGGACGCCGCCCTCAAGGCCGCCTGGACGGATCGCCAGGGGCTCAGGCTGGTGTGACGCCCGCCCGCCACATCAGCGCCGGCGGGCGGCCTTCTTGGGCTTGAAGCCCGCCGGTTTGGTGGCCAGCCATTCGACGAAAGCACGAACCTCCGGATGCGCCAGCAGCGCCTCCCGGCTGCGATAATGCTCGGCCAGCTCGCGCTCGCCGAGCACCGCGTGGATATGCTTGTGGCAGGCGTGACACAGCCACAGGATCGCCGTCAGCCGCTCGGCGCGGTCGAAGCGACGCCGATAGCGCGCCTTGCCGTGCAGGGCGCGGGGAATCAGATGATGCTTGGTCAGCGGCGACGCCCGGCCGCACAGCTCGCAGCCCTCGGGCCGGGGCGGCGGCGACAGATCGTGTTCGGCCATGGCTTTCTCCACGACGATACATGCCCCTAGGATAAGGAAAATCACATGGACGTTCCGCTTACCTGGCAACTGGCCAAGCTCGCGGTCTCGATCGGCGTGGTGCTCGGCCTGTCGATGATCGCCGAACGCGTCAGCACCCGCGTCGCCGGGCTGCTCTCCGGCTATCCGCTGGGCACCGCCATCGCGCTGTTCTTCATCGGCCTCGAGCTCTCGCCCGCCTTCGCCGCCGAGAGCGCGGTGCACACCCTGGCCGGCTTCACCGCGACCCTGGCGCTGGGCGGCGGCTACCTGCTCGGCGGCCGTCGCGACGGCCTGGCGGGTATCGTCCTCGGCACCCTGACCGGGCTCGCCTGCTGGCTGGCCACCAGCCTGGTACTGACCCGGATCGACTTCGATCGCGTCACCGGCACCCTGACGACGCTGGTCGCCATCGCCGTGTTCAGCTGGCTCTATCGCCGCGTGCCGGACATCAAGGCCAGCCCCAAGGGCGGCTTCTCCTGGCCCGCCCTGGCACTGCGCGCCGGCCTCGCCGCGGGCATCATCTTCCTGATCACCGGCCTCGCCCACGTGGTGCCCTCGGCCTGGGCCGGGGTGATGGCGGCCTTCCCGGTGACCATGTATCCGTTCCTGGTGATCCTGCACCTGACCCAGGGCGCCGCGCCCACCGCCACGGTGATCAAGCACTACCCCGCGGGGCTGGGCTCGCTGCTGTGGTACGCGCTGGTGGTCTCGCTGACCTATGACAGTCTCGGCCTGTGGCCGGGCACGCTGCTGGGCTTCGCCGCGGCCACGCTGTGGCTGCTCGGCTGGACTCGGCTGCAGCGCCTGTGGGCCGAGCGGCGCGCCGCCGCGGCCCGCTCCTGACGACACCGTCCTGGTGATGCCTTCCTGACGTCACGCCGGAACGCAACGCGGCCGGGAGGCGTTCGTCGCCTCCCGGCCGCTGTCTTTATCCACGCGTTAGGCGGTCACGGCGCGGCGCCTCAGGCGCCCCTCCACGCGATGCGACATCGTCACGTTGCCGATCATCTCCAGCTCCCCGCCCTGCTGGCGCGCGGCACGCTGCCAGTCGTCCAGCAGCTCGGCGCAGGCGTGATCGATATAGCGCAGCTGGCCGATGCACAGGCGCAGGTGGGTGTCCGGGCTGACCTCGCCCAGCAGCCGCGCCAGCCTGGGCACGCTAAGGAAGGTCGCGGTACCCCGCAGGCGCAGCTCGACGCCGCCGTCCTCGCCGGTCTCCCAGCGGGCGCGCAGCCGGGAGGCGCTCCAGGCCAGCTTCAGCAGCGTCAGGGCGAAGCCCACCAGCACGCCGGTCAGCAGGTCGGTGCAGACGATGCTCAGCGCCGTGGCGAGATAGATCAGCGGCGGCGTGCGGCCGTAGCGGCCGAGATGGCGGATCGCCCCGACGTCCACCAGCCTGGCACCGGTGTACACCAGCACCCCGCCCAGGCAGGCCACCGGGATGCTCTGCAGCACGCCGGGCAGCACCACCACCAGCGCCAGCAGCCACAGGCCATGGAGGATCGCCGACAGCCGCGTACGCGCCCCGGCCTGGACGTTGGCCGAGCTGCGCACGATCACCCCGGTCATGGGCAGCGCCCCGAGCGCGCCGCACAGCATGTTGCCGACGCCCTGGGCCGACAGCTCGCGGTCGAACCGCGCGCGCGGCCCGGCATGCATGCGATCGACCGCCGCCGCCGACAGCAGGGTCTCGGCGCTGGCGATGAAGGCCATGGCCAGGGCGGCGACCAGCAGACTCGGATCGGCCAGCGTGCCGAGGTCCTGCCAGCCGACCCAATCGATGGCCTGGCCGAGATCGTCGGGCAGCGCGACCCGGTCGACCGGCAGCGTCCAGCCGATGCTGGCCAGGGTGACCAGCACCACGCCGATCAGCGCGCCGGGCAGGAAGCGCAGCGGCGCCGGCCGCAGGCGCTCCCACAGCCACATGATGGCGATGGTGGCGACGCCGACGGCCCCCGCGACAGGGGATCCGCTGCCGTTCACCTGCCGCACGGCGTCCCAGGCGGCGCCGGGAAAGGCGATCAGATTGGCCAGCCCCGAGGCCTGCGGCTCGGCGTCGAGCATCACGTGCAGCTGCGACAGCACGATGAGGATGCCGATCCCCGCCAGCATGCCGGATACCACCGCCGGGGCGACGATGCGGAACCAGCCGCCGAGGCGCAGCACCCCGGCCAGGCACTGCAGGGCGCCCGCCAGCAGCAGCACCGGGCCCAGCGCCGCCAGGCCGTGGCTGTTCACCAGGTCGAACACCAGCACCGCGAGCCCCGCCGCCGGCCCGCTGACCTGCAGCGGCGCTCCGGCCAGCAGGCCGACGACCAGGCCGCCGACGATGCCGGTGATCAAGCCCTTGGCGGGCGGCACCCCGGAGGCGATGGCGATGCCCATGCACAGCGGCAGGGCAACGAGAAACACCACCACGGAGGCCAGGGCATCGCGTGACAGGAAACGAAAGAGGGTCATGAGCTTTCTCCACATCCCATGTGAATCAGAAAGACGACGGCGTCGGGCCGATCGCGGCTCCGCCCGCGTCCCGCGGCGTCGAAGCTGGCGTCCTGCCACGCTAGAAGAGCCCACCTTGCCGGAGGCTGACGACGCCGTTCACGCTGGGTTCATGTCACCATTGACCAAGCGCTTGCTCGGCGGCGATGCTGAAAGGCCGGCCATGACCGACGAGGAAGCCCATGTTCACGCGCACCATCGAGCCCGCCTTCTACGACACCGACGCCCTGGGGCACATCAACAACACCCGCCTGCCGGCCTGGTTCGAGCTGGCGCGCAACGATCTGTTCAAGCTCTTCACCCCGAACCTCGACCCGGGCCGCTGGCGGCTGATCATGGCGCGCATGGAGATCGACTACCGGGCCGAGCTGTTCTACGGCCACGACATCGAGATCCGCACCTACCTCTCCCGCCTCGGCAACAGCTCCTTCACCGTGACCCAGGAGGCCTGGCAGTCCGAGCGGCTGGCCAACCTGGGCCATACCGTGCTGGTCCACTACGATCATCAGGCCAAGAGCGCGGTGCCCATCGAGGGCGCGCTGCGCGAGGCGCTGGCCGCCCATCTGCAGGACACGGAGACCCAGCCCGCATGACCCCCGCCATCAAGGCCCTGGAAAAGGCCGGCGTGGCCTTCGAGACGGCCAGCTACGAACACGATCCTCGCCGCCCCGCCTACGGCGAGGAGGCCGCCGAGGCCCTGGGCCTGCCCGCCGAGACGGTGTTCAAGACGTTGCTCGCCCGGCTCGACGACGGCCGGCTGGCGATGGCCATCGTGCCGGTCCCCGGCCAGCTCGATCTCAAGGCCCTGGCCCGGGCCGCCGGTGCCCGCAAGGCACAGATGGCCGAGCCCGCCGAGGCCGAACGCGCCACCGGCTACGTGGTCGGCGGCATCAGTCCGCTGGGCCAGAAGAAGCGCCTGCCGGCCTTCATCGACGCCAGCGCCGAGGCGCTCGAGCGCTTTCACGTCAGCGGCGGGCGCCGCGGGCTGGAGCTCGCCCTCGCCCCGGCCGACCTGGCGCGGCTGCTGTCGGCGAGCTTCGCGCCCCTGGCCCGGAGCTGAATCAGCATCTGAGCCGAATGCCGACGCCTGCGGTCCCAGGCGTATCCGCCTCACCGATCCCAAGGACGCTCCCATGGCCATCCGCTACGATCTCTGGCTCGATCCTGACGACGTCGCCCGCCACCGCGCCGTCGAGGCCGACCTGGAGAACTTCTTCCTCGAGCGCTTCGCCGACTTCCCGCATATCCGCTTGTTCGGGGCAGACCCCTACGATTATGATGCGCCCTTCAACCGCCTCTACGATGTCCTGATGGCGCGCGGCGGCGAGTACTGCGAACGGCACTGGCACTACGTGCCCACCCCCGAGCAGCTCAACCGCACCTTCTTTCGCGCCGTGGGACGCTCGACCAAGTTCATACGAGACGACCCCGACGATGGTGATTCGACCTGACATCCTGCCCGACGAGCGCCAGCTTGCCGTCATCGCCGCACAGCTCGGCCGCGCGCCCCGCGGCATCGAGGCCCTGGCCGCCACCGACGGCGAGGGCACGCCGCTGGTGCTGCGCATGGCGCCCATCGTCGACGACGCCCCCTTCCCGACGCTCTACTGGCTGAGCGACGAGCGGCTCAAGATCGAGCTGTCGCGCATCGAGGCCGCCGGCGTGATCAAGACCCTCGAGGCACGGCTGAAGGAGGACCCCGAGTTCCTGGCCGCCTATCACCAGAGTCACGAGGACTACGTGGCCACCCGCTGGAACACCATGAGCGAGGCCCAGCGCGCCGAGGTCGAGCGCCGCGGCTACGACGACGTGCTGCGCCGGCGCGGCATCGGCGGCATCGCCAACTGGGACCAGGTGCGCTGCCTGCACACCCAGTACGCCCACCACCTGTGCGGCCACAACGTCATCGGCCAGTGGGTGGACGCCGAATACGGCGTCATCGACCTGCTGCCCTGAGCGGCCGGCCGAGCGCTGGAGAGATCACACGAGGGCGCCTGACGGCGCCCTTCTTGCGTCGGCCCGCCGCCGGCGAAACGCATCAAGGAGGACACCATGTCGAGATTCTGCGTCTACCTGGGCTCGCGGGACGGCCACGACCCGCGCTTTCTCGCCGCCGCCCGGACGCTGGGCGAGGCGCTGGCCCGCCGCGGCCACTCGCTGGTCTACGGCGGCGCCCGCGTGGGCATGATGGGCGAGCTGGCCAACAGCGTGCTGGCGGCCGGCGGCGAGGTGGTCGGGGTGATGCCGGATCACCTGGTGGAGCGCGAGCAGGCGCACCTGGAGCTGACCCGGCTGATCCGCGTGCGCAACATGCACGAGCGCAAGGCCAGCATGGCCGCCCACTGCGATGCCTTCATCGCCCTGCCCGGCGGCATCGGTACCCTGGAGGAGCTGTTCGAGGCCTGGACCTGGCGCTACCTGGGGCTGCACGACAAGCCGATCGGCCTGCTCGACACCGCCGGTTTCTATTCGCCGCTGCTGACCTTCCTCGACAGCACCGTGGAACACGGCTTCCTCAACGCCCACACCCGCCGGGACCTGCTGGCCGCCGAGGCGCCCGAGGCGCTGCTCGACGCCCTGGAGGCGCGCCTCGCCGTGTGACACGACGTCGGGCCCCACAACGCAGACCGCCCGGCACGGGGCCGGGCGGTCGAGAGCGTCGCGAGGGCATCATCGCCGTCTCAGTCGGCGATCTCCAGCGTGCGCTGGTAGGTGAGCTGCAGCAGCAGGGCGTCTTCCCCGGCGCGGTGACGAAGGATGCCGCGCTCCTCGATGATCGCCTCCTTGATGTCGCTCCAGCGCGCCATCTGCGCCTCGCTGAGCAGCCGGCGCAGAGCCTCGAGGCGGAAAGCCGGCAGCATGCCGGCATGGTGGAAGAGCAGCGACAGCCAGGTGTTGTCGTAGCCCCAGCTGTCGCTGTAGGCCACGCCGATCTCGGCCAGCTCGTCGTTGAGCCAGCGCGCCACCTGACGCACGGGATAGCCCTCGCGCGCCAGGCGGCTGCGCGAGATGCCATGCAGGAGTTCCGCCTTAGGGTCCCAGTGCGTCCACTCTTCCAGGGGCTGGATCAGGAAGGCACAGGTGCTGCCGTCCGCGCGAGCCAGGCCGACCTCGATGGGGTAGCTACCGCGTCCGAATCCGGACGCTTCGATATCCAGCAGTGTCGGTAAGGTCACGGGCTGCTGAGTCCTTGATGATGTGGAGCCGCCCGTCATGGGAGGCCAGGATCACTGCCTCATGGGAGGCGCCATCATCCTAGTGTCGCGTCCCGGCTTCGCCGCTGTCCAGTGACGCGAGCGGCGCGGCGTTGCGTTCGGCCAGGGCTTCCCAGTGCGCGGTGCGTTCCGGGTCTTCCGGCAGCTCCAGCTCGCCTTCGCGGTAGGCGCGCGCCAGGCGCTGCGCCGCCAGGCGGTGCCCCGCCTCGCCGGCCCGGGCGTACCAGGTCACCGCTCGGTCGGCGCGATGCGGATACTGGGCGCAGCCGTGCTCGTAGATCTGCCCGGCCTGATACTGGGCGTGCAGATCGCCGCCCTGGGCGGCCTCGAGCACGTAGCGGGCGCCGCGTGCCTTGTCCTGCGGCGTGACGGCCCGCCGGAACAGCACATGGCCATAGAGCGACAGGGCGGCCGGATGACCGGCATCCGCGCAGCGCTGGAAGAGATGCATGGTCAGGCGCTGCGTGCGCGGCGAGCGTGGCAGCCAGCGGGTATGAAACAGCTGACGGGCCAGACGATACTCGAGCCGAGTGAACAGTGACGATGCCTGCGGCATGACAAACAACCTTGCGTCCTGGGGTCGGTTGATGACGTCGAGCACACTCCTGTGTCCGGCGTCCTGTACGGAAAAATCGGCCGCCTTGCGGGCTCCTCCCAGGCAGCGGATGCGCAGCATACGCCCGCCCCGGCGGTGACTCAACCCCTCGGCGTTTACGATATCGCTTCCCCGGCGCTACCATGCCAACGCACTGCCTGCCCTTGATAAGGAGAAACGGATGCAGACCCGCCCCCTGGGCCGAACCGGCCTCGACGTCAGCCGACTGTGCCTCGGCACCATGACCTTCGGCGAACAGAACACCGAGGCCGAGGCTCACGAGCAGCTGGACCGCGCCGTGGCCTTCGGCGTCAACTTCATCGACACCGCCGAGATGTACCCGGTGCCGCCCAAGGCCGAGACCCAGGGACTGACCGAGTCCTATGTCGGCAGCTGGCTCAAGGCGCGCGGCGCGCGCGACGATGTCATCATCGCCACCAAGGCCGCCGGCCCTGGCCTCGACCATATCCGCGGCGGCCCGCGGCTGACCCGAGAGCACCTGCACCAGGCCATCGACGACAGCCTGGCGCGGCTGCAGACCGACTACGTCGACCTCTACCAGCTGCACTGGCCCGACCGCCGCGCCAACTTCTTCGGCCGCCTCGGCTACGAACACGATGCAGAAGAGGACGCCACCTCGCTCGAGGAGAGCCTGTCGGCGCTGCAGGAGCTCGTGCAGGCCGGCAAGATCCGCGCCGTAGGCCTCTCCAACGAGACGCCCTGGGGCGTGATGCACGCCCTGCAGCTGGCCGAGCGCCAGGGCCTCCCGCGGGTGGCTTCGGTGCAGAACCCCTACAGCCTGCTCAACCGCAGCTTCGAGGTCGGCCTGGCCGAGATCGCCCACCGCGAGGACGTGGGCCTGCTGGCCTACTCGCCGCTGGCCTTCGGCAAGCTGTCCGGCAAGTACCTCGACGGCGCCTGGCCCGAGGGCGCACGCCTGACGCTGTACGAGCGCTTCCAGCGCTACAACAATCCGCAGGCCGACGAGGCGACCCGCGCCTACGTCGAGATCGCCCGCGAACACGGCCTCGACCCGGCCCAGATGGCGCTGGCCTACGTCAACTCGCGCTCCTTCCTGACCAGCAACATCATCGGCGCCACCAGCATGGCGCAGCTGGAGAGCAACCTGGCGAGCGAGTCGCTGCGCCTGGACGACGAGGTGCTGGCGGCCATCGAGGCCGTGCACCAGCGCATTCCCAACCCCAGCCCCTGAGCCTCGCCCTTCTGCCCCGGGCCTGTACCGGGGCTATGGCGCCGATAGCCCCGGCGCGGGGGCGCGCCTGATATACTCGAGCCGAATCTATCCAGGCACAGGAGCGCCCCATGCTGAGCGTGATCTCGCCCGCCAAGACGCTGGACTTCGAGACCCCGGCGACCACGTCCCAGGCCACCCAGCCCGATTTCCTCGACCGCAGCCGCGAGCTGATCGGCATCCTGCGCGACCTCTCGCCCCAGCAGATCGGCGAGCTGATGGGCGTCAGCGACAAGATCGCCGGCCTCAACGCGGCCCGCTTCGCCGAGTGGCAGACGCCCTTCACGCCGGACAACGCCAAGCCCGCCGCCCAGGCCTTCCAGGGGGACGTCTACGTGGGGCTGGAGGCCGCCTCCTTCGACGAGGGCGACAACGCCTTCGCCCAGGAGCATCTGCGCATCCTCTCCGGGCTCTACGGCCTGCTGCGCCCGCTCGACCTGATCCAGCCCTACCGGCTGGAGATGGGCACCAAGCTGGCCAATCCGGCCGGCAAGGACCTCTACGCCTACTGGAAGCCGACCCTGACCGCGGCCCTCGAGCGAGCCATCGCCGAGAGCGGCAGCAAGGTACTGGTCAACCTGGCATCCAACGAGTACTTCAAGGCCGTCGATGCCAGGAAGCTCGATGCACGGGTGATCACTCCGGTGTTCAAGGACGAGAAGAACGGCCAGTACAAGATCATCAGCTTCTACGCCAAGAAGGCCCGCGGCCTGATGGCGGCCTGGATGATCCAGCAGCGCCTCGACGATCCGGAAGGCCTCAAGGACTTCGACGTGGCCGGCTATCGCTACAGCGCCGCCGACTCCGAGGGCAATACCCTGGTGTTCTGCCGCGCCGAGCAGGACCGTCCCTGACCCTGTTTAATCGAAGAAGCGCAGCGACTGCGGAGAACGCGGCTTGAGGAAGCGGCGATGCACGTCCCTGAAGCGGGCATCGTCGCAGCGCTCGAGCCACTCATAGGCCGCCATGTCGGCGCTCACGGTCCAGGCGCCGGCCCGCTCGATCCGCCGCCGGGCCAGGGACGCCTCCTCGCGCCGCCGACTCACCGCGGCCTCCGCCAGCCAGAAGACCTCGTAGCCCGCCTTGCGAAGCCCGAACCCCGTCTGCAGCACGCAGACGTGGGCCTCTGCCCCGCACAGCACCACCTGATCTCGCCCGCTTTCCGCCAGCGCCGCGGCGAAGGCCGGGTCCCCATAGGCGTCGAAGCGGGTCTTCTCCCAACAACGAGCGCTGTCGAACGACAGACGCGGATCGCTCCTGCCCAGCCCCGCCGGATACTGCTCGGTCAGCCACACCGGCACGTCCAGCGCCTCGGCCACGCCGCCCAGCCAGTTCGCCTCGCGGACGGCCTGCTCACCGCCGTCCAGCACCGGCAGCAGGCCGGCCTGCAGATCGACGATCAACAGCAGGCTCTGCTCTCGAACAAGACGCATCGACGCTCCCCCTCAGGTAGACGGTGTCGGTGACCCGCTTAGTCGATAGAATGATGCCTTCACTTCTTCCCGGCGGGCTCTCCCGCCACATTCCTTGGAGACACACCATGCGTCAACTCTTCGTCATGCTGGTCGTCGGCCTGCTGGGCTTCGGCCTCGCCGTCGACCATGCCGACGCTCGTCGCCTGGGCGGCGGCAAGAGCTTCGGCAGCTATTCCCGCTCGGCGGACTCGCCGAGCATGACCGGCTCGCGCACCAACAGCACCGCCGGGGCGGCCACCCAGCGCAAGCCGTCCAGCGGCCTGTCGCGCTTCGCCGGTCCGCTGGCCGGCATGCTCGCCGGCGGCCTGCTGGCATCGCTGTTCTTCGGCGGCGCCTTCGACGGCCTGCGCCCCTTCGATATCCTGCTGATCGGCGGCGCCATCTTCCTGCTGTTCAAGCTCTTCGCCCGCAAGCGGCGCCCCGCCACAGCGACCGGCCCCGGCATGGAGGCACGCGAGTCTCACGAGCAGGCCCAGACTCAGCCGCAGGCCTTCACCGGTTCACTCGGCGGCGGCCTGGCCAAGGAGCCCGAGTGGTTCGACCGCGAGCGCTTCCTGGGCGGTGCCAAGGAGCACTTCATGACCCTGCAGCGTGCCTGGGATAACAACGACTTCTCGCTGATCCAGGACTACGTGACGCCCGAGCTCTACAACCTGCTGCGCACCGAACGCGACCAGCAGCCGGCGAACAACCGCACCGAGATCGTGCGCCTGTTCGCCGAGCTCGGCAGCATCCAGGAAGTCGGCACCCAGGCCGAAGCCACCGTGCTGTTCCACGGCATCATCGACGAAAACGGCGAGCAGAACGCCTTCAACGAGACCTGGCACCTGGTGCGCGAACTGCGCGAAGGCGCGCCCTGGCACGTTCAGGGCATCGAGCAGAACCCCGCCTGATAGACGTTCAAGGGATACGACGACAGACACCAAAAGGCCGGGCATACAGCCCGGCCTTTTGCCATCCAGCACCTTACCAACGGCTTCGTCATCAACGCCTCCAGCGCCCCCATTACTCTCTCGAGCCTCCAACGCCCGCGCCTCTCCTGGTTCAGTGTCCCATCACGCGAGGCCTGGTCGTCGCCGGCGTTTCTCGCTCCCAATGAGAAAAGCCCCGACCTCTGATGAGGCCGGGGCTTTCCGGGATAAGTGCCTGACGAGGATCCGGCCGGCGACCCGGAGGGCGGCTCCCGCGACTCTCCAGGGGAACTCCCCTTGTCTGCTATTTTTCGCCGGCCCAATGAGAAAAGCCCCGACCTCTGATGAGGCCGGGGCTTTTCGGGATAAGTGCCTGACGAGGATCCGGCCGGCGACCCGGAGGGCGGCTCCCGCGACTCTCCAGGGGAACTCCCCTTGTCTGCTATTTTTCGCCGGCCCAATGAGAAAAGCCCCGACCTCTGATGAGGTCGGGGCTTTTCCGGGATAAGTGCCTGACGATGACCTACTCTCACATGGGAACTCCCACACTACCATCGGCGCTGAGCGGTTTCACTGCTGAGTTCGGCAAGGGATCAGGTGGTTCCCGCACGCTATG
>NZ_JALMEW010000009.1 GCF_023094245.1 Halomonas getboli
TGATCGATTGTTAAAGAGCAGCTCGACTCAACGAAGAGAAGAGCGTCTCGCATCTGCCTGGCCGTTCGGCCGGCGCCCTGCGAGGAAGGCGTATTCTACGTGATCGGCGCGCCGTGTCAACCGGTGATCTTCAAGCCTCCGAAGAAGCGAAGCGGATGACCGAGCGATCGACTCCAGCGTCTGAAGCGATGTCCGATCGAGCGGTGAGCATTCTACCGTTTCCGGCGGACTTGTCAATCGAGCGTTTTCGACAACTTTCGAAAAAACCCAAGAAAAACAAGTGCTTCTACCACTCATCACCGCCTGCAACGTTGCCCGTCGCCGGCAGCGGATGCGTACTTTACGGATTCTCCCGCCGCGACGCAAGAACTATTTTCAGGCAGGTGGCGAGCGCATGACATCGCGTCCGCCATAACCTTATCCACACCCTCTCCCGCGCCCGACCGGCTGTGGACAGACCGGCCCGCCCTCCGGAGACAAGAACGCCCGCACGAGGCGGGCGTCATAGCGAGGCGAGCCAGGATACCGCGATTCAGTCCTTGGCGCCGCCCTTCATCTTGCGCAGCAGTGCCATCACCGGGCCGGAAGCCACATAGGTGCCGAACAGCAGCAGCAGCATCACCGACGGCTCGATGGAGATGACCACGAAGCCGAGCACGATGGCCAGCAGCATCACGAAGGGCACCGGTCCCTTGAGGTCGACGTCCTTGAAGCTGTAATAGCGAACGTTGCTGACCATCAGTACACCGGCGGCGCCGACCAGGAACAGCATCCACAGCTTGAAGCCCAGGGCATCGGCGTCGAAGCTATGGAAGGTCCAGACGCTGGCGGCGACCACCGCCGCGGCGGAGGGGCTCGGCAGGCCGATGAACCAGCGCTTGTCGACGCTGCCGATCTGCACGTTGAAGCGGGCCAGGCGCAGGGCCGCACAGGCCACATAGAGGAAGGCCACGACCCAACCGGTCTTGCCCACGTCCTGGAGGATCCAGGTGAAGGCCACAACCCCCGGCGCCACGCCGAAGGAGAGCATGTCGGACAGCGAGTCGAATTCGGCGCCGAAGGCACTCTGAGTATTGGTCAGACGCGCCACCCGGCCATCCAGGCCATCGAGCACCATGGCGATGAAAATGGCGATGGACGCCGAGGTGAAATCGCCGTTGATGGCGGCGATCACGGCGAAGAAACCGGAAAACAGCGCCGACGTGGTGAACAGGTTGGGCAGCAGGTAGATCCCCTTGCGGCGGACCTTCTTGCCATCCTCCAGCGCTTCCTCGACCACCTCCGACTCACGCAGGAAGGTCTTGGCCAGGTCATCGTCATCATGTGACGACGGGGTCTGTGGCTCGCGATTGCTGGGGTCCTGACTCATGGTGTCATCCGTTGCGACTAGGGTTGGGTCCATTCTACACATAGAGCCCGGCAGGACTCATTGCCCAAAAACGCAAACGAGGGCGCGGTTACCCGCGCCCTCGTTCGTTCAGCGTCGTTCGCGTCCGATCAGTTCTTGGACTTGTCGACCAGCTGATTAGCGGCGATCCACGGCATCATGCCGCGCAGCTTCTCGCCGACCTGCTCGATGGGATGCTCGGCGTTCAGGCGGCGACGCGCGGTCATCGACGGGTAGTTGGTGTTGCCCTCGTTGATGAACATCTTGGCGTACTCGCCGGTCTGGATGCGCTTGAGCGCGTTGCGCATGGCCTCGCGGGACTGGTCGTTGATGACCTCGCCGCCGGTGACGTACTCGCCATACTCCGCGTTGTTGGAGATGGAGTAGTTCATGTTGGCGATGCCGCCCTCGTACATCAGGTCGACGATCAGCTTGAGCTCGTGCAGGCACTCGAAGTAGGCCATTTCCGGAGCGTAGCCTGCCTCGGTCAGGGTCTCGAAGCCGGCCTTGACCAGCTCGACCGCACCGCCGCACAGCACCGCCTGCTCGCCGAACAGATCGGTCTCGGTCTCGTCCTTGAAGGTGGTCTCGATGATGCCGGTACGGCCGCCGCCGACGCCTGCGGCGTAGGACAGGGCCAGTTCCTTGGCGCTGCCGGTGGCGTCCTGATGGATGGCGATCAGGTCGGGGATGCCGCCGCCCTTGACGAACTCGGAGCGCACGGTGTGGCCCGGGGCCTTCGGCGCGATCATGATCACGTCGAGGTCGGCGCGCGGCACAATCTGGTTGTAATGGATGTTGAAGCCGTGGGCGAAGGCCAGGGTCGCGCCCTGCTTCAGGTTCGGCTCGATCTGCTGCTCGTAGATGGCCTTCTGGTTCTCGTCCGGCGCCAGCACCATCACCACGTCGGCGGCCTTGGCGGCCTCTTCGACGGAAGCGACCTTGAGACCGGCGGCCTCGGCCTTGGCGGCAGAGGAGGAACCCTGGCGCAGGGCGACGACGACGTCGACACCGGACTCCTTCAGGTTGTTGGCGTGGGCGTGGCCCTGAGAGCCGTAACCCACGATGGCCACCTGCTTGCCCTGGATGAGGGAGAGATCGCAGTCTTTATCGTAATAAACGCGCATGTGAAGGCTCCTGAAACGAGAATGAAGGTTGGTGTCAGCGTCGATGGCCACCCGCGCCGTCTTGTCGCGGCGCTGAGCGTCAGGCCCCGGGTCTGTGTGCCCGGTCGTTGGCATCGACTCTACGCCAGGCACGTCATTGCGTAAAACGCTATATTTGCAATGCCATATGCCAAAATGTGAAACACTTATCCCATGGACATGCGCCCCCTGAAACACTTCCTCGTGCTGGCCGATACCCTGCACTTCGGCCGCGCCAGCGAGGCCTGCCACGTCAGCCCCTCCACCCTCTCGCGATCGATTCGCCAGCTGGAGGAGTCACTCGGCGTGCCGCTGTTCGAGCGTGACAACCGCCACGTGGCAATGACCCGCCAGGGGCACCACTTCCAGGACTATGCGCGCGACGCCCTGGAAGAGTGGGAGCGGCTGCGTCATTCGCTGATGAGCGAAGCCCTGACCCTGACCGGCGAGATCAGCGTCTACTGCTCGGTGACCGCCAGCTACAGCTTTCTCTACGACCTGCTCAGCGAGTTCCGCACCCGCTATCCGGGCATCGAGCTCAAGCTGCACACCGGCGACCCCGCCCAGGCGATGTCGCGGGTACTGGCGGGCGACGAGGACATGGCGATCACCTCCCGTCCGCGGCGCCTCCCCGAGGCCCTGGCCTTCAAGTCGCTGACCCGCTCGCCGCTGGTGTTCATCGCCCCGCCGGAGGAACGCCCCTGGATACCGGCCACGCCGGAGTCCCCCAGCGCCGACCAGTGGCGCGACGTGCCCATGATCCTCTCGGAGTCGGGGCTGTCGCGGGAAATGATCGATACCTGGTTCCGGGCACTGGGCGTCAAGCCGAAAATCTACGCCCAGGTGACCGGCCATGAGGCCATCGTCAGCATGGTCAGCCTGGGCTTCGGCGTCGGCGTGGTGCCGGGCATCGTGCTGGAGGCCAGCCCGCTGGCCGAGCGCGTCCGGGTGCTGCCGGTAAAGCCGGAGCTCCCCCACTACGACGTCGGGCTGTGCGTGCTCAACCGCCGGCTGAAGAGCCCGCTGATCGACGCCCTGTGGGCCGAAGTCGAGGAGCGCGACTGAACCTCGAGTCAGTCGACCACGAAAAAGCCGCCCCGAGGGGCGGCTTCTTCGATCACGCGGGTCGTGCCGAGATTACAGCGACAGCACCTTGTCGGCGCGGGCGATGCCCGACACCCCGGTGCGCGCCACCTCGAGCAGCCCCACCGGGGACATGGCCTCGAGGAAGGCGTCGAGCTTGCTGGCGTCGCCGGTGATCTGGACGGTGTACTGGCTCGGCGTCACATCGACGATCTGCGCCCGGAAGATATCCACCGTACGCTTGACCTCGTCCCGCGCCGCCCCCAGCGCCTTCACCTTGACCAGCATCAGCTCGCGCTCGATGTGACTGCCCTCGGTCAGGTCCACCAGTTTGACCACATCGATCAGCTTGTTGAGATGCTTGGTGATCTGCTCGATCACCCGATCGTCGCCGATAGTGGTCACGGTCAGGCGAGACAGCGTCTCGTCCTCGGTGGGCGCCACGTTGAGGGTTTCGATGTTGAAGTTCCGCTGGGAAAACAACCCCACCACGCGAGACAGGGCGCCCGGTTCGTTTTCCATCAGAATCGAGATGATATGGCGCATCAGGTCCGCTCCGTCTTGGAAAGCAGCATGTCACGCATGGAGCCCAGGGGCACCTGCATCGGATAGACGTGCTCGTGAGGATCCACGGCGACGTCGAGGAACACCAGCTCGTCGTTGTCGGCGAAGGTCCGTTCCAGGGCCGACTCGAGTTCCTCTTTCGTCTGCACCTTCAGCGCGGTAAAGCCATAGGAGCCGATCAGCTGCTGGAAATCGGGCAGCGACTCCATGTAGGAGTGGGCATGACGGGACTTGTAGTTCAGGTCCTGCCACTGGCGCACCATGCCAAGCGAGGCGTTGTTGAGATTGATGATCTTGACGCCACCACCGAACTGCTTACAGGTGGAAAGCTCCTGCATCATCATCTGAAAGCTGCCCTCGCCGGTGAAGCACACCACCTGCTCATCGGGGAAGTTCTGTTTGATGCCCATGGCCGCCGGGAAGCCGAAGCCCATGGTGCCGAGCCCGCCGGAAGTGACGAAGCGGTTGGGCTTGTCGAACTTGTAGTACTGGGCGGCGAACATCTGGTGCTGGCCCACGTCGGTGGTCACGTAGGCCTGGCCACGGGTCACGCGACAGACGGCCTCGATGACCTCCTGCGGCTTGAGCACCTCGCCCTCGGCGGAGGGCTCGTAGAGCTTGCCGCGGCGCTCCTCGCGCCAGCCGTCGATGCTCTGCCACCACTCGGCGAGCGCCTCGGGGTTGGCGATCTCGCGGCCCTGCAGCAGGCTGATCATCTCGTTGATCACGCTGCCCGCCGGTCCCACGATCGGCACGTCGGCGCGCACCGTCTTGGAGATCGAGCTCGGGTCGATGTCGACGTGGACGATCTTGGCCGTGGGGCAGAACTTCGAGGTGTTGTTGGTCACACGATCGTCGAAGCGCGCGCCGATGGCGACGATCAGGTCGGCATGGTGCATGGCCATGTTGGACTCGTAGGAGCCATGCATGCCCAGCCAGCCGAGACACTGCTGATCGCTCTGCGGAAAGGCGCCGATGCCCATCAGGGTGGTGGTGATCGGGAAGCCCAGCCGCTTGACCAGGTCGGTCAGCCCCTCGCTGGCGTCTCCGGTCACCACGCCACCGCCGGTGTAGAAGACCGGCCGCCGCGCCTTGAGCATCAGCTCCACGGCCTTCTTGATCTGGCCGGTGTGGCCGCGGGTGACCGGGTTGTAGGAGCGCAGCTTGACCTTCTTCGGATAGACGTACTCGTAGCGCTCGGTGGGGGCGGTCATGTCCTTGGGAATGTCCACCACCACCGGGCCCGGTCGCCCGGTGGACGCCAGGTAGAAGGCCTTCTTGAGGACTTCCGGAATCTCGCTCGGATGCTTGACCGAGAAGCTGTGCTTCACGATCGGCCGGGTCACGCCGACGATGTCGGTTTCCTGGAAGGCGTCATCGCCGATCAGGTGGCTCATCACCTGGCCGCACAGCACCACCATGGGAATCGAGTCCATGTAGGCGGTGGCGATGCCGGTCACCGCGTTGGTCGCGCCGGGGCCGGAGGTGACCAGCACCACGCCGGGCTTGCCGGAGGCACGGGCATAGCCGTCGGCGGCGTGGGTGGCGGCCTGTTCGTGGCGCACCAGGATGTGCTTGACCTTGTCCTGGCGAAACAGGGCGTCATAGATATGTAGCGCCGCGCCGCCGGGATAGCCGTAGATGTATTCGACGCCCTCGTCTTGCAGGAAGCGGGCGATCATGTCCGCGCCGGAAAGCAGTTCCACTGATGTTTCTCCCCTGGAGGTCTCGAGTGCGATCCGCGCCCTCGTGATGGGCACGGGGTCGAGTGCGGCGGTATGCCGCTGCCGGTCTCGCCGGCACCTGATGCCAAACCCTGGCGTATGGAGGCCCGGTTAGGGCCAGCACTCTAATCACGGCGGGTTACCGCGTCGGGGCGTTGGCCAGGCCGGGCGGTTAGCCCGGACCCGGAAGTCCTTCGGCGGGTAGAGGCCCGTTGGCCTACCCTTCGCGCGGGAGTCGGGGGTCGCCCGCTGGAGTCCGCGCCCGATAATCAGGAAGGATCAAGATTCCAATAGCCCCCGAAGAGTGTCAACCGTCACACGGAACGGCATGCGCCGATCGACGCATTTCGTCGGTTTCTCTCCTCGGTCATCGGCGCAACTTCAGACGAAAGTCTTAAATTCTCGACTCGCGGCCGTCTGGCGTTGCTGCTTTAATGATACCAGCTGACACGATTCACCTTGCCTGCTTGTCCCATCCGTCGTCGATGATGCCCTTCCCGGGGATTCGAGCACCCAGCAGATGAATCGATTCACCCAACCCAGACTTCACTTCACCGAGGAGACACCCATGTCGCGCATCGTGCAGTGGTCCATCACCGTGGCCCTGGCCGGCTTCCTGTTCGGCTTCGACACCGCAGTCATCTCGGGCGCCGACCAGCCCATCCAGGCCCTCTGGGGGCTCAGCGATCTCCAGCACGGCCTGCTGATCATGTCCATGGCCCTGTGGGGCACCGTGATCGGCGCCATCGGCGGCAACTGGCCGACCGACCGCCTGGGCCGCCGCGCCACCCTGCTGCTGATCGGCATGCTCTACCTGGTTTCCGCGGTCGGCTCGGCGCTGGCCACCGATCCCTACTGGTTCTCCCTGTTCCGCCTGCTGGGCGGCATCGGCGTCGGCATCTCCTCGGTGGCCGCGCCCACCTACATCTCCGAGATCGCTCCGGCCAAGCACCGCGGCACCCTGGTCGGCCTGTACCAGTTCAACGTGGTGTTCGGCATCCTGATGGCCTTCGTGTCCAACTACGTGCTGGGCAACCTGTTCGACGACGACGCCTGGCGCTGGATGCTCGGCATCGAAGCCGTGCCGGCGCTGCTCTACACCCTGCTGATCAGCCGCGTGCCGCGCAGCCCGCGCTGGCTGATCCTGCATCGTCACGACACCCAGGGCGCCCGCGAGGTGCTGCTGCGCCTCGACCCCGCGGCCGACGTCGATGCCCAGATCGCCGAGATCCAGGCCGCCGAGGCCAGCGAGGAGCGCGCCCACGCCGGCTTCTTCTCCGGCCGCTATCGGCTGCCGATCCTGCTGGCCTTCCTGATCGCCTTCTTCAATCAGCTCTCGGGCATCAACTTCATCATCTACTATGCGCCGCGGGTGCTCGAAGCCGCCGAGCTCGGCGCCAACACCGCCCTGCTCTCCACCGCCGGCATCGGCCTGGTCAACCTGCTGTTCACCATGCTCGGCATGGCGCTGATCGACCGCCTGGGGCGGCGCACCCTGCTCTACATCGGCTCGGCCGGCTACCTGGTCTCGCTGGTGCTGATCTCGCGCGCCTTCTTCAGCGGTGATCTGGGCGGCCTGGACGTGCCGCTGCTGCTGGGGCTGTTCATCGCCGCCCACGCCATGAGCCAGGGCGCGATCATCTGGGTGTTCATCGCCGAGGTGTTCCCCAACCACGTGCGCGCCCGCGGCCAGTCCTTCGGCAGCTCGGTGCACTGGGTGTGCGCGGCGCTGATCGCGCTGCTGATGCCCTGGGTGCTCGGCACCTTCAGCGGCGGCCCGGTGTTCGCCTTCTTCGCCGTGATGATGGCGCTGCAGCTGGTGTTCGTGATGTTCCTGATGCCGGAGACCAAGGGCGTCTCCCTCGAGGATCTGCAGAAGCGCCTGGTGCGCGAGCCACGCGGCAAGCGCGAGGCCTCGAGCGCCGCCGCCCAGCGCGCCTGACGCGACGCGCCGTCGAGAAGACGGCCCGGCAAAAGCAAACCGCCCGCGCCTTTCGGCGCGGGCGGTCTCGTTTCAGGCCGGGAAAAGCCTCAGCTCTGGAACACCAGACGGTCGCCCTCGGCCTCGACGCGGATGACGTCGCCCGGCGAGAACGCTCCGGCCAGCAGGTCCTGGGCCAGCGGATTCTCGAGGCGATTCTGGATCGCCCGCTTGAGCGGCCGCGCGCCGAACACCGGGTCGAAGCCCACCTCCGCCAGCTGGGCCATGGCCGCGTCGGAGACCTCGAGCCCCAGATCGTGCTCGGCCAGCCGCCCGCGCAGGCGCTCGAGCTGGATGGCGGCGATGGCCTGGATCTGCTCCTGGCGCAGGGCGTGGAACACCACCACCTCGTCGATGCGGTTGATCAGCTCGGGACGGAAGTGGGTGCCGACCACGTCCATCACCGCGGACTTCATCTGCGCATAGCCGCTGTCGTCGCCGCCCATGGCCTGGATGATCTCCGAGCCCAGGTTGGAGGTCATCACGATCACGGTGTTGCGGAAATCCACCGTGCGACCCTGGCCGTCGGTGAGGCGGCCGTCCTCGAGCACCTGCAGCAGGATGTTGAACACGTCCTGGTGGGCCTTCTCGACCTCGTCGAGCAGCAGCACCGAGTAGGGCTTGCGGCGCACCGCCTCGGTCAGATAGCCGCCCTCCTCGTAGCCGACGTAACCCGGAGGCGCACCGATCAGCCTGGCCACGGAGTGCTTCTCCATGAACTCGGACATGTCGATGCGCACCATCGCCTCCTCGGTGTCGAACAGGAAGCCGGCCAGCGACTTGCACAGCTCGGTCTTGCCCACCCCGGTCGGGCCGAGGAACAGGAAGGAGCCGTTGGGGCGGTTCGGGTCGGCGAGCCCGGCCCGGGAGCGGCGCACCGCGTTGGCCACCGCGGTGACCGCCTCGTCCTGGCCGATCACCCGCTCGTGCAGCGCTTCCTCCATGCGCAGCAGCTTGTCGCGCTCGCCCTCGAGCATCTTGGACACCGGGATGCCGGTCCAGCGCGACACCACCTCGGCGATCTCCTCCTCGGTGACGTTGGAGCGCAGCAGCTGATGCTGCGAGGTATCGGCCTCGGCGGCGCTGGACTCGGCGATCTTCTGCTCGAGCTCGGGAATCACCCCGTACTGCAGCTCGGACATCCGTCCCAGGTCGCCCTGGCGCCGGGCCTGCTCGAGGTCGATGCGGGCCTTGTCGAGCTCGTCCTTGAACTGGGCCGCGCCCTGGATACTGGCCTTCTCGGCCTTCCAGATCTCGTCGAGGTCGGCGTACTCGCGCTCGAGCTCGCCGATCTGCTCCTCTAGGCTGTCGAGGCGCTTCTTGGAGGCCTCGTCGGTCTCCTTCTTGAGGTGCTCGCGCTCCATCTTGAGCTGAATGAGACGGCGGTCGAGGCGATCCATCTCCTCGGGCTTGGAGTCCAGCTCCATGCGGATCCGCGAGCAGGCCTCGTCGATCAGGTCGATGGCCTTGTCGGGCAGCTGGCGGTCGGTGATGTAGCGGGTCGACAGCTTGGCCGCGGCGATGATCGCGCCGTCGGTGATGTCGACGCCGTGATGCACCTCGTAGCGCTCCTTGAGGCCACGCAGGATGGCCACGGTGTCCTCCTCGGAGGGCTCGTCGACCAGCACCTTCTGGAAGCGGCGCTCCAGGGCGGCATCCTTCTCGATGTGCTGGCGATACTCGTCGAGGGTGGTCGCGCCCACGCAGTGCAGCTCGCCGCGCGCCAGCGCCGGCTTGAGCATATTGCCGGCGTCCATGGCGCCTTCGGCCTTGCCGGCGCCGACCATGGTGTGCAGCTCGTCGATGAACAGGATGATCCGGCCCTCCTCCTGGGCCAGCTCCTTGAGCACCGCCTTAAGGCGCTCCTCGAACTCGCCGCGGAACTTGGCCCCGGCCAGCAGCGAGCCCATGTCCAGCGACAGCACACGCTTGTCCTTGAGGCCCTCGGGCACCTCGCCGTCGACGATGCGCTGGGCAAGCCCCTCGACGATGGCGGTCTTGCCGACCCCGGGCTCGCCAATCAGCACCGGATTGTTCTTGGTCCGGCGCTGCAGCACCTGGATGGTACGGCGGATCTCGTCGTCGCGGCCGATCACCGGATCGAGCTTGCCGCTGATGGCCCGCTCGGTGAGGTCCAGGGTGTACTTCTCCAGCGCCTCGCGGCTCTCCTCGGCGTTGGGATCGCTGACCTTCTCGCCGCCGCGCACGCTGTCGATGGCGGTCTCCAGCGCCTTGCGGGTCAGCCCGGCCTGGCCGAGCAGCTTGCTCACGGCGTGGCGCATCTCCAGCGCGGCCAGCAGCACCAGCTCGCTGGCGATGTACTGGTCGCCGCGCTTCTGGGCCTCGCGGTCGGTGAGGTTGAACAGCTTCATCAGGTCGCGGGAGGGCTGCACCTCGCCGTCGAAGTCGCCGACCTTCGGCAGGTCGTCGAGATGGCCGACCAGGCCGTCGCGCAGCCTGGCGGCGTCACCGCCGGCCTTCTGCACCAGCGCCTTGACGCCGGTGTCGGTGGCATCGAGCAGCGCCAGCAGCAGGTGGCCGGGCTCGAGCTGGTTGTGACCGTGCCCCACGGCCAGCGACTGGGCGTCGGCCACGGCGTTCTGCAGCTTGGCGGTGAACTTGTCGATTCGCATAGCGTTCCTCCGTCGGGGTAGCGACGCGATTCGGACGCGCCGCCTGTCCCGGTGTCATGGATCTTGACATCCTAGATGGCGTCAGGATGGACGGCTTTCAAGTCGACCGCCGGAGGAAGCTCGGGGGGAGTTGATATGGATCAAGCGCGGGAGGGGCGCAGGAGGTGAGGAGCGGGGAGTAAGGCGTGAGGGGAAAGGTTTCCCTCACTCCTCACACCTTGCCCCTCACACACAACGCGTCAGCGCAGCCAGATCATGCTGGCCATGCGGCCGGTCACGCCGTCGTCGCGGCGGTAGGAATAGAAGCGGGATTCGCAGGCGGTGCAGAAGTGGCCGCCGCTGATGTGGGCGAGCCCCAGGCGCTCCAGGCGCAGGCGCGCCAGCTTGTAGAGGTCGGCCATGTAGTGGCCCAGCCGATAGGGGCTCGGCACGAAGGCCTCGGCGGCGTCGGGCTGCACGGCGACAAAGGCCTGGCGCACCTCGCTGCCGACCTCGAACTGGGCGTTGGAGATCGCCGGCCCCAGCCAGGCCATCAGCGACTCCGGCGGCACGCCCAGGGCGGCCACCGTGGCCTCGAGCACGCCGCCGGCCAGCCCGCGCCAGCCGGCGTGGGCCACGCCGACGCGGTGGCCGTCCCTGTCGCAGAAGAACACCGGCAGGCAGTCGGCGGTCAGCACCACGCAGGCGTGGCCGCGATCGAGCGCCACCGAGGCGTCGGCCTCGGGCGGCGTCTCGACGTACTCCGACTGCACTCGGGCGCCGTGGGCCTGGTCGAGCCACAGCAGCGGCCGGTCGTCGCCGACCTCCTTCTGCAGCTGACGCCGGCACAGCGCCACGTGCGCCGAGTTGTCGCCCACGTGCTGCGCCGGGTTGAAGGCGGCGAAACGCCCCTGGCTGGGCCCGGTCTCGCGGGTGGTGACGCAGGCCGCCACCGAGGGCGGCGCCGGCCAGTCCGGGCGAATCAGGGTCGGGCGCAGGTCGAGGGCATCGCTCATCGCGGTTTCCTTAGCGGCGGGTCTCGCGGTCTTCGCGCAGGAAGTCCAGCAACATCAGCATGTCATCCGGCAGCGGCGCGCGAAAGGTCAGGGTCTCGCCGCTGGCCGGATGCACGAAGGCCAGCTTGCGGGCGTGCAGGGCCTGGCGGGGAAACTCGCGCAGCACTTCCTTGAGCGTCTCGCCGGCCCCGGCCGGCAGCTTGAGGCGACCGCCGTAGACCGGGTCGCCGATCAGCGGATAGCGCAGGTGCGCCAGGTGCACGCGGATCTGATGGGTGCGGCCGGTCTCCAGCTTGCAGCGCACGTGGGTATGGGCGCGGAAGCGCTCCACCACCCGGTAATGCGTCACCGCCGGCTTGCCGGAGGCCGTCACCGCCTGGCGCTTGCGGTCCTTGGGATGGCGACCGATGGCAGCGTCCACCTTGCCGCCGGAGGTCATCACCCCGACCGACACGGCGTCGTACTCGCGGGACACGGTGCGCGCCTGGAGCTGTTCCACCAGCGCGGTCTGGGCGGCGAGGGTCTTGGCCACCACCATCAGGCCGCTGGTGTCCTTGTCCAGGCGGTGCACGATGCCGGCCCGCGGCACCGCCGCCAGCTCGGGGCAGTGATGCAGCAGGCCGTTGAGCAGGGTGCCGTCCGGGTTGCCGGCCGCGGGGTGCACCACCAGGCCCGGCGGCTTGTTGATCACCATCACCTGATCGTCCTCGTACACCACGTCCAGCGGGATGTCCTCGGGCTCGAAGCGGGCATCGTCCTCGACCGTGGCGGTCAGCGCCACGGCCTCGCCGCCGTAGACCTTGTCGCGGGGCTTGGCGGGGCGGCCGTCCAGGGTCAGCGCGCCCTCCTTGATCCAGGCCTTGAGGCGTTCCCGAGAAAAATCGGCGAAGAGGTCGGCGGCGGCCTGGTCGAGGCGCAGGCCGGCCATGTGCTCGGGGACGCGGTGCTGGGCTTCGAAGGTCTGGGACATGGACTCGGTGATCTTCCGTCTGGGCGGTGGAGCACGCTCCGGCGGCGCGGCATCGCGCTTGGCGCGGTGACTGCGTTTTGCCACGAGGTGCTTTATAGTGGGCGAATTCGGGCCGATTCTAGCACGGCCACCCAGGGTTGTTTGACACGAGGATCACGATGCGCGTTATCACGACCGGACCCCGCCTGGCCGTCATGCTGCTGGCGAGTGCCCTGCTGGCCGGCTGTGCCAGCTCCCCCGAAGAGGAGGCGCCTGACCTCCAGGCCAACCAGCTGTACCGGGAGGGCCGCTCGGCACTGGAAAGCGGCAGCTACACCACCGCCATCAACCGGCTCGAAGCCATCGACACCCGCTTCCCGTTCGGCGACACCGCCGAACAGGCCCAGCTGGAACTGATCTACGCCTACTACGAGACCGACGACTTCGAGAAGGCGCGGGCCGCGGCCAGCCGCTTCATCCGCCTCCACCCGGATCATCCCCAGGTCGACTACGCCTACTACCTGCGCGGCCTCTCCGCCTGGCAGGCCGGCCGCTTCAGCCTCGAGGGGCTGAAGCTGATCGACATCTCCAAGCGCGACCTGGGCGCCACCCGCGACGCCTACTCTGACTTCCGCGAGCTGATCCAGCGCTTCCCCGACAGCCAGTACGCGCCGGACGCCCAGCAGCGCATCGTCTACCTGCGCAACCTGCTGGCCCGTCACGAGCTGCAGGTGGCCGACTTCTACCTGCGCAAGGGCGCCTACCTGGCCGCGGTGCAGCGCGGTCGCTGGGTCATCGAGCACTATCCCGAGTCCCAAGGCACCCGCGACGCTCTGGCGGTGATGGTCGAGGGCTACATGGGCCTCGACATGACCGAGCGGGCCCGCGAAAGCCTGAAGGTGCTGATCGACAACGCCCCGGATTACGATCGCCTCGACGGCCGCACCTTCGACCCACGCTACGTCAAGGCCGACCCGCTCACCGCCTGACAAGCTGCAAGCTGCAAGCTGCAAGCTGCAAGCTGCAAATCGGCAGCATGAGATCCCCCGAAGCAAAAGACCCCCCCCGAAGGCTGAACACCTTCGGGGGGTTCTTGTAGCTCGGCGCTTATAGCTCGGCGCTTATTCGCCCGGCTGCCAGCCGTTGACGATCGGATAGCGGCGATCGCGGCCGAAGCCGCGGCGGGTGACACGCACGCCCACCGGTGCCTGGCGGCGCTTGTACTCGCAGCGGTCGACCAGCTTCACCACCTTGTAGACGTCTTCGTGGTCGAAGCCGGCGTCGATGATCGCCTCGGCGCTCATGTCGCCCTCGATGTAGCGCACCAGGATGGCGTCCAGGACGTCGTAGTCCGGCAGCGAATCGCTGTCCTGCTGGTCCGGCGCCAGCTCGGCGGAGGGCGGACGCTCGATGACCCGCTCGGGGATCGCCGGCGACTGGGTGTTGCGCCACCGCGCCAGGCGGTAGACCCAGGTCTTGTAGACGTCCTTGATGGCGTTGTAGCCGCCCACCATGTCGCCGTAAAGCGTGGCGTAGCCGACCGCCATCTCGCTCTTGTTGCCGGTGGTCAGCACCATCAGGCCTTTCTTGTTGGAGATCGCCATCAGCAGCACGCCGCGGCAGCGCGACTGCAGGTTCTCCTCGGTGGTATCGCGCTCGGTGCCGGCGAAGCTCTCGGCGAGCGTGCCCATGAAGGCCTCGACCATCGGCTCGATGGGCATCACCTCATAGTCGACGCCCAGCAGCTCGGCCTGCTCGGCGGCGTCCTGCTTGGAAATGTCGGCGGTATAGTGATACGGCATCATCACCGCCTGCACCCGCTGCGGGCCCAGCGCGTCGACCGCGATGGCCAGCGACAGCGCCGAGTCGATGCCGCCGGACAGCCCCAGCACCACGCCCTTGAAGCCGCTCTTGTTGACGTAGTCCCGCAGCCCGGTGACCAGCGCGCAGTAGAGGTCCTCCTCGGGCTCGACCGACTCGTCGATCTCGCCGGCCTGGGGCACCCAGCGGCCCTGCTCGCGCACGAACTGCACCGGCATCAGCCCGACCGCCCAGTGCGGCGCCTGAACGCGCAGCTGGCCGTCGGCATCGACGCAGGCCGAGCCGCCGTCGAACACCAGCTCGTCCTGTCCGCCGATCTGATTGACGTAGACGAGCGGCAGCGACGCCTCGCGGGCACGCTGCTCGAGCAACGCCAGGCGCTCGGCCGGCTTGTCCTGGTGGAAGGGCGAGGCGTTGAGGGTGACCAGGATCTCGGCACCGGCGTCCCGCGCCTGCTGCACCGGCGCCTCGGCCCAGACGTCCTCGCAGATCAGGACGCCGAGCCTGGCGCCCTTGTGCTCGATCACCAGCGGCCGGGTGCCGGCCGCGAAGTAGCGCTGCTCGTCGAACACCTGATAGTTGGGCAGCGCCTGCTTGGCGTACTCGTCGAGCCACTCGCCGTTATAGAGCACGCCGGCCAGGTTCCAGGTCTGCCCTTCGCGGCGGCCCGGATAGCCGACGATCACCATCACGTCGCGGGCCATCTTCTCGGCCATCCGCGTGCGCGCCTCGCGCAGCCGCGTCTCCATGGAGGGGCGCAGCAGCAGATCCTCCGGCGGATAGCCGGTCAGGAACAGCTCGGGCAGCACCACGATGTCGGCACCATGCTCGATGCGCGCCTCGCGAACCGTCTCGATGGCCCGGTCGGTGTTGCCGGGAATGTCCCCCACCAGGGGGTCCAGCTGAGCCATCACCAGCGTCAGGTCTTGCATGGGCGTAGAAATCTCTCGAGAATCCTTGGATACCCGCATTGTCCCGCAAGGGCGGTCGAGTGGCAAAGGCGGCCGACACGCTTCAGGGAGCCCTTAAGGATGAATCTCTTGCTGATCCGGCTGATCATCTTCGCCGTGCTGTTCTTCGCCGGCCTCAAGCTCTATCGCATGTACCGCGAATGGAAACTCGACCGGGAAGACGCCGGCCAGACGAGCCACCAGGGCGGGCAGATGGTCCGCTGCGCCTGGTGCCAGGTGCATCTCCCCGAGAACGACGCCCTGCGCGAGAAGGGCGAATGGTTCTGCTCCGCCGACCATCGCGACAAGTACCTCGAGGAGCGCCGGCGCGAGGACTGACGACGCCGCCCTGCCCTCTTCTGGTCACCCCTCTTCGCTAACGCCTCGACGTCACCCGACCCGCGAGGCAATACGGCGCCGGATCGAGGATCGGCTCGCGGCCCAGCAGCTCGTCGACCAGCAGGTGCGTCGACGCCGGTGCCAGGACCAGCCCGTTGCGATAGTGGCCAGCGTTGACGTGGAGCCCCTCCACGCCCGGTACCGCGCCGATGAACGGCACGCCGTCCGGCGAGCCCGGGCGCAGCCCCGCCCAGTGATGCTCCACCTCGCATTCGGCCAGCGCCGGCACGATGCGCGTCGCCGATGCCCACAGCGACTCCCGCGCCGCGTCGTCCGTGGTCTTGTCGAAGCCGCGTTCCTCGAGCGTAGAGCCGGCCAGCACCCGGCCGTCGCCGCGCGGGATGACATAGCGGCCGTCCATCAGCACTACGCGATTCACCAGCCCCGGCGGCGCCTTGAACAGTATCATCTGCCCCTTCACCGGGCGCACCGGCAGCGTCACGCCGACCCGCTCGAGCAGCTCCGCCGCCCAGGCGCCGCCGCAGACGATCGTGCGATCGCCCTCGACGAGGCCATCGGCAGTCTCGACGCCCGTGACCCGCCCAGCCGATAGACGAAAGCCCGTGACCTCGCTGCCTTCGCGCAGCGTGACGCGAGGCATGGCCTCGAGCCGGCAGCGCAGCGCCTGACACAGACGCGGATTGCGGATGCTGCCCAGGGTCGGCATCCACAGAGCGTCGTCGAAGCCCGGCGCGGCCTGCGGCTCCTTGGCATAGAGGAAGTCGGCGGAAACCCGCTCCAGCGGCTTGCCCACCTCGCGCGCCCAGCGCTCGGCCTTGGCCTCGTCATCGACCCGCAGGTAGAGCAGGCCCTTCTGGCGATACTCCGGATCGACGCCGGTCTCCTCGTAGAGCCGCAGAGCCAGCTCCGGATAGAACCCTTCCGACCAGGTGGCGAGGCGTGAGACAGGCGCCGAATGGCGCCAGGGATACAGCGGCGAGACGATGCCGCCACCGGCCCAGGAGGCTTCGCGGCCACAGCGGCCGCGCTCGAGAAGGGTCACCGAATGGCCGGCATCGGCCAGTTGCAGGGTCGCCATCATGCCGATGACGCCACCGCCCACGACGAGGAAATCGCTCACGAGGCGTGTCCGAGTTGACTGACGGAGGGAGTTCGGCGCCGGACCAATAGTAAAGGGAGTCTCCAAGAACAATGGGAATTTCCCCGGGAGAACGACATGCAACCCGGCGCCACCGAAGGGCAATACCTTACCGAGAAGTCTTGTGGATTGGCAAAAGCCCACCACGCAGGCTTCACCCTGATCGAGCTGCTGGTCGCGCTGGCGGTGCTGGTGATCATGGCCACCGTGGCCGTGCCGGGCTTTCAGCGGATGATGGCGCGAAATGAAGTGGCCGCCGAGGTGATGCGGATTCGGACCGCACTGGCGGTGGCGAGGAACACGGCCGTCACGAGACGAACGACGATTTCCGTCTGTCCGCGGCCAACACCCAGCAGCACCAGTTGTGACCTCACGGACTGGTCACATCCGATCGTGGTAGTACTGGGACAAGCTCCGAGCGGAGACCTGACAGATACTAGGTTGTTGAAAGTTCTGGCTGGCAGTGCGGGGCCGGACGTGAGCTTCAACCGCGCCTATCCGGTTCGCTTTCAGGCCAATGGGTGGTCCAGAGGGCATAATGGCACTTTCACAATTTGCGCCAGAAACGGTAACTCTGCATCTGTAGTGATAAGCAATATGGGAAAAACTCGAACCACCCACCACGCTGATGAGTGCTAAACCCTCATCAAGAACCAGCCGCACTTGTTACCTAGCTGCAAACATCACTCCAACCTCGAAGAGCTAAACAACCAAACTAGAAAACACTTCGAAACCATCTTCACCGCAAGTTCGCCTATTGGAGGCCATGCCGAGACTTTTGAATATCTTCAACATAGCTTTTTTCATAACAAGCTTCTTTGCATTTTGGCGTGAGAATATTATAGGCATGCACGGTCCGTCGCTCCAGCCTTGCTGCGGATGTAGGAAAATTGGCGAACGCTTGGCGGCGCTTCCTCGATCTAAATTTTTCTCCAGTTGAACATTCCCACCATACCCAACTGGGATATGGAGTGGCTTCAAACTGAACTGCAATCAACCTAAAAACACAATGCCATGCCACATCAATCATTAGGAAGCATTCCGGGATTTTCCTCCAAATAATCTGAAAGCACCTGAGGCCTATCGAAAGACTGCCTGTAATTCACTGCATAGTATCCTAATGGATCGCCATCTTTCCCGTAAGCAAAAAGCTCAGTTGGGGATTTCTCTTCCCCTGAAGCGGTGGTAATAGTGTCTACAGCATCATCCAACATCGAAACAGCACGCTCAAGACTTTCTAGATCATAATTATAAAGAGCATTACCTCCACCACTAAACTGCATGATTTTTTTGTCAAACTTACAACCATTAACCACATCTCTCCAACATGAAAGCGAATTCCCCATCACATTGTCACCCAAATCGGGGTAAATGCTTTGCGGTGCATAAGTATAGTTGTCTAGGCCAGCGACATAACTTGAAGAGTCAGGATCATCTGAAGAGCCAAAGTCACCTTCATTGTAACCACCGCCGGAAATAGGCGCGGAGACGACAGAACCATTAAACTCACCATTATCTCCACCACCACCTACAACGTTATAATCCCCCAATACGATTATTAGCCCATCGAACCCGGGAACACCATTAAAGTAAGCATTCCCATCAACGATCAGCACACCACTTCCTGAAAACCCACCCGAATTGGAAAAATCTGGTCGTGTCTGAACGCCACCTTGTTTTACACATAGATCGTCCACGACGATACACCCAACTAGATTGGAGTCCCTGTTGGAAGGATAAGCTTCACCTCCAATCTCTCGTGCTGCATCAAGATCATCGACTGCAGCCTGCTGCTGAGCTTGGCGTTCGGAAACACTCACCACACCATCATCGTTCGTGTCAGTTATTTCGGGAACGACGATCTCATTACCATCCTCATCAACCCAGTAAGTATAGGGATCATCCGTATTCGGATCACCATCAAGATCACCAATCTCAGTCGCAGTAACGAATGTAATGCCATCCGCCGCCTGGAGACCATTAGCATCCCCAAGGCTATGCACCACGTTTACATTACCACTTCGCCTTAGCTTATCAAGAAATCTCGCCATCAAGTCTGGGTTTTTGAATATATCAATATCTATACCACCTTGGATCCCACCAATGTAATTACAAAGTTTAGACCCGCTATCTTCGTCGCAGACACGAAGAGGTGGATCATCTTGGACTTTGTCAGAAATATCTTCGATCGTTTCATTATTTTTGGCGACGGACTCAACAACGTCATTCATCGCCCCCTCGCAACCGACTTGAAGGGCAGCTTGAAGATTTCCAAATACTTCTTCTTCCCCTTCGACTTCATAAGCTCCTGATTTAGCAGTTACGATAGACGTATCAGCTGGACATTCCTCTCCGTCGGAAGTCGCCAGGAGTGCTGCTCCAGGCCCAACTGCCAATCGACTTTGAAACTGTATATATCGATATATAGAAGGTTCTTGAGCCACCTCGCCAATCGCTATCACGTCATACTTCCCATCCGCTATTTCTTTATAGTAATAGTACGCACCCAGATTTGAATACTCATCTAAATCTTGAGTGAGCTCTGGTGTGACCGTTACAAACCCCTCGTCATCATCCTCTGCCTTTATCACACCTAGGAACTGGTTGTTCCAGGCCTCCGCCGCAGCAAACTCAGCCGCCATATATGCAGTACTAGAGGCACGATAGTTACCTGCCATTGCCTCCTCCAAGCGGGAAGACTGATAGTTAGAAAGCCCCAGCATCAATGCAATTACCAATAACATAAAGGTGACAAGCAAAGCTGCACCACGTTGTTTTATCTGACCATTCATAGCCGAACACTCCTCTCAAACAACTAGCACACTTTGCTAGCCATCCAAGTTGGCATTTATATTAGCTAGCGCCTTAATCCTATTGGTCACCACGAATTCAAAAACCTGCTGCGTGTCATCACTGGAAAGGGGAGGCAAGGTCAATTCAACCCCAACAGTTGCTAGGGCCTCACTAGCAGATCCGAGAGTCGGCCGAGAAAAAATGATGTTATCGATTCCAGTAGCAACAGTGTAGGGACCGCTCAACACATCAGGATCACCAGTAGCATACTCTAAGTCAGGATCCGGGGCTGTGCCATCTTCCTCAAGCCATCCACAGAGATAGGAGACCTTAAGCTCGCCTGTACTAGCATCGAATTCGTAGCGCACCTTGTAGACATCATCAACGCTGTCAACAAAAGGAGCAACCTCATTTGAACCTGAGGAATTCCCACAGTAAGGCACGCCTTCACGCCCCCTTTTTGTAAAATTATCAAAGTACTCAAGTTCCAAAGCAGTGTCGCTGACGACATCTACTGCACGATTCGTAGTCGCGATTGCATTTTGTGACGTAGGATTGAATGCTGAGCGGACATCATCCGACATGACGTCAACCACATACCTCAAGGTTTCCTGACGTTGAGCTAGCTTGTCCATTCGATTGAAAGATTGGAGACCTGTGATAAATAACGTGCCTGCACCCAGCACAATAATCAGCCCAATCACCAGAGCAACTAGCAGCTCAACAAGCGAAAAACCACCATTGAAGAATCTACCGCCACTATATGGACTTTTGCTCATGGCGAAGTCTCCCCAGGTACCGCAGGAATTTTTACAACATATTTCAACGTAGAAACACTAGCAGATGCTCCATTGCCTGCAGCCAACCGGTTTTCCTGCCAATTTATATCAATATCAAATCTACACTCATCACCTGCTGCACTTGTGGAATTCGGCAAACCAATGTCATTAATCCCAGGCAAATAATCACTCCAGACGTCATACCAGTCTGGCCAATTCCCACTGACATCCCAGTCATCCATCGTTAATATAGCATCACATTTCCCTTCTCTTATTGAGGCAGAAGCCCACAATCGCTCTACAGCATCCTGTGCTGCGAGTGTTGCTACTGAACGTTGGTAAGCAACATGGGCACTCTGAACGGCATTTAACTGCATAGCCACTACGCCCAGCAAACCTATGGAAAGCACCAGAAGTGCGACCAAGGCCTCGACCAAAGTAAAACCAAGACAATTTATGTTTTCCCTTTTCACACTAAACCCTCTAGACTACTTCAAGGTCGAGAGATATTTCCAGACACATTGACGGAGAGGGATTTATCCCCGTGATGCGACACCGTCAACTCGCAAGAAGCACCGCAAGCGCTTGTGGGACTTCGTCTCCCCAGCGGATTAAATGTCACAGAAAAGTTTTCCGGGGCAACACTCACCCTATCATCGCTACTCTCGACAACACGAAGCGAGGCACTTTCTGAATCTTCTACAACCACCTTCCAAGAATTTTTAACCACTTTTGCAGTGACGTTTTCGCGGCGTTTAATAGCCTCACTTCTTGCATAGTTAACCGCTGACAATATCTGATTAAAATCACCACTTAGACGACTACGGGCTGCCAGATCCTGATAACTTGGAACCGCTATAGTTGCGAAGACTGCTATCAACGCAATGGTTACTAGCAGCTCAACCAAGGTAAAACCGGATGAGCGATATTTCTGATCACCAACACTCATCAATAGACGTCCCATCACTCTTTTCGTTTCCACGCTCACCCTGCTGATTCAATGTAAAAACCCCACAATCATCATCTGACTGCTTGCTTTGAGGAGATGCTTTCAACGTAAAACTCGCAGCTGATGCAGTAATGGTTACCGAATAAAACCCCTCTTCAGAGTCAAAAGAACCACTAGGACAGTTGTCAGCCGTATAATCACTCCCAACTGTATAGCATCTCTCTAGCTGGCCTGCCGTGTTAGTTAGTGCAGACATACCATCAGTACGCCGGGCTTTTTCGACATACCGCGTATAGCTGGGATAGGCGATCGCCGCCAGGATCGCGATGATCGCCACCGTGATCATCAGCTCGATCAGCGTAAAGCCTTGCTCTCTTCTCCCGCGCGGCGTGCGCCGGGGCTGGTGCTGGTGGCTGGTCTCGATCACGCGGCCTGCCCTGCCCTTCTGGTTACATTTGGTTTCAGTATGTATCAAGATAGCTACCTCCGATAGTGCCGTGCCAAGCCCCATCACCCTGCCGTGTGAGTCATGACTCACCCCATGATCACCGGCATGCCAACGCTTCCCCCGCCGAAACGGATGGTTACGCCCATACCCGCGGCTGACGAACGCGGAGGCTGAGGGCTCATGCTTCCTTGGCATCAGTGTTACGGAATAAGCCGGCGCACGCTAATGGCAAAACGGTCTGACGAACCAACCCAACACACACGAAAACGCCGCCATCGCAAAGGCGATGGCGGCGTCATCAGGGCAGTACGGGTGGCGATCGTCAGTCGCTGGCGATAACCCGCTCGCGCAGTTCGCGCGGCATGGAGAAGGTGATGGTCTCCTCGCGGCCGGGCAGCTCCTCGGGCGCGTCGGCGCCGAGTTCCTGCAGCCGCTCGATCACGCCCTGCACCAGCACCTCGGGGGCGCTGGCACCGGCGGTCACACCTACCGCGTTCACGCCCTCAAGCCAGGCCGGGTCGACCTGCTCGGCGTTGTCGATCAGGTAGGCCGTGGTGCCGACCCGCTCGGAGAGCTCGCGCAGGCGATTGGAGTTGGAGCTGTTGGTACTGCCGACGACCAGCAGCAGGTCGCAGCCGGCAGCCAGCTCGCGCACGGCGTCCTGGCGGTTCTGGGTCGCGTAGCAGATGTCGTCCTTGCGCGGCCCCTGGATCTCCGGGAACTTGGCGCGCAGGGCGTCGATCACCCTGGCGGTATCGTCCATGGAGAGCGTGGTCTGGGTGACGAACGCCAGCTGGCTCGGGTCGTTCACCTCGAGATTGGCGACGTCCTGCTCGTCCTCGACCAGGTAGATGTGCCCGCCATGGGAGGTGTCGTAGCGCCCCATGGTGCCTTCCACCTCGGGATGCCCCTCGTGGCCGATCAGGATGCACTCCTGGCCGCGGCGCGCGTAGCGCAGCACTTCCATGTGCACCTTGGTCACCAGCGGGCAGGTGGCGTCGAAGATCTTGAGCCCGCGGCGCTCGGCCTCCTCCTGCACGGCGCGGGAAACGCCGTGGGCGGAGAAGATCACGATGGTGTCATCGGGCACCTCGTCGAGCTCCTCGACGAACACCGCGCCGCGCTCGCGCAGGCTGTCGACCACGAAGCGGTTGTGGACCACCTCGTGGCGCACATAGATGGGCGGATCGAAGACGTCCAGGGCCCCGTTGACGATCTCGATGGCCCGGTCGACGCCGGCGCAGAAGCCGCGCGGGTTGGCCAGCTTGATCTGCACAGAGTTAGCTTGCATGGGTTGCCTTGCCTTGATGCGTTGGCATCGTTTAACGCCTGCTACATGAGAATGACGACGGTCCGACGCTTCGGCACCGCCGGCGGCCAGGATATCGAGCGCAGCAGGAAGTCAGTGTTTTCCTAGTGCGTGGTGGCCGGCTTGATCTCCAATACCTCGACCTCGAAGGTCAGGGTACGCCCCGCCAGGGGATGATTGAAGTCCACTTCCACCCGCTCGTCGTCGACGCTCTTGATCACGCCGGGCAGCTCACCGCCGGCGGGATCGGCGAAGGACATCACCATGCCCTCTTCGGGCTCGTCACTGGTGAAATCCTCGCGCTTGAGCACCTGGATGTTCTGCGGGTTGTGCTGGCCGAAGGCATGCTCCGGGGAGATCTCGAAGCTGCCGGAATCGCCGGCGCTCATCCCCTTGAGCGGCTGTTCGAAGCCCGGCGGCAGGTTGCCGTCGCCCACCTGGAAGGTGGCCGGCGCCTTGTCGCGGGTGGAGTCCACCGGGGTGCCGTCCTCCAGCTTGAGGGTGAAGTGGAGGGTGACTTCCATGCCCTCGTCGATGCGCAGGCCTTGTGAATCGCTCATAGCTTCTCTCGAAACGGTCGTGTAGGTCGCGTCAGGCGCGCCGCGCCCGGCGCCGCTCGCCGATGGTCGACTCCCAGATCAGCCCGATGGCGCCCAGGGTGATGCCGATGTCGGCGACGTTGAAGGCCGGGTAGTACCAGCCGGCGGCATGGAAGGAGAGGAAATCCACCACGTAGCCGTGCACCAGGCGATCGTAGAGATTGCCCAGCGCGCCGCCGATGACCAGCGCCAGCGACGCCGCCAGCAGGCCCTCGCCAGCCTTGAGACGCCGCATCCACAGCGTCAGGCCGACGCTCGCCGCCACCGCGATGGCGGCGAACAGCCAGCGCTGCCAGCCCGGATGATCGGCCAGGAAACTGAAGGCCGCGCCGGTGTTGTGCAGCAGCGTTAGATTGAAGAACGGCAGCACCTCGAGCGGCCGGGCGTAGCCCAGCGTCGCCGAGGCCAGGGCCTTGGTGCCGAGGTCCAGGGCGATCCAGGCCACGGCGAGCCACAGCCAGCGCAGCGGCTTGTGCATGGGCGCCGCCTGGGCGCCCTTGTCGGTCTCGGGCATGCTGCCCACCTCACGCATAGTGACGGGTCTCGCCGGGGCCGTCCGGCAGGTTGCTCACGCAGCGGCCACAGAGGTCCTCATGGCCCTCGTGACTGCCGACATCCTCGCGATGGTGCCAGCAGCGCTCGCACTTGGCATGGCCGCTGGCGGCCACCGCGACCTTGAGGCCCTCGAGCTCGGTGGCCTCGGCGCTCTCGCCTTCGGCCAGCGGCTTCAGCGTCACCTCGCTGGTCAGCATCACGAAGCGCAGCTCGTCGCCCAGCTTGTCGAGGGTGGCACGCAGGGCGTCGTCGACGTAGAGGGTGACCTCGGCGGCCAGGCTGCCCTTGATGGTCTTGGCGTTGCGCGCGTCTTCCAGGCACTTGTTGACGGCCTGCTTGATCTCCAGCACCCGCTCCCAGAACTCGCGGCCCATCTCGGCGTCGTCGCCCAGGGTCTCGAGGCCGGTGTAGTACTCCTCGAGCAGCACGCTGCGACCGCGCTTGCCCGGGATGTGCTCGTAGATCTCCTCGGCGGTGAACGAGAGGATCGGCGCCACCCAGCGCACCAGTGCCTGGACGACGTGGTAGAGCGCGGTCTGGGCGCTGCGGCGGGCCACCGAGTCGGCCTGGGTGGTGTACTGGCGGTCCTTGATCACGTCCAGGTAGAAGCCGCCGAGCTCGCGGGCGCAGAAGCCGTGAACCTGCTGGTAGACGTCGAGGAAGCGGTATTCCTCGTAGGCGGTCTCGATGCGCGCCTGCAGCTGGGCGGCGCGGTCGACTACCCACTGGTCCAGGGCCAGCATGTCGCCGAAGGCCAGCGCATCCTTGGCCGGATCGAAGCCATTGAGGTTGGCCAGCAGGAAGCGCGAGGTGTTGCGGATGCGCCGGTAGACGTCGGCGGTGCGCTTGAGGATCTCGTCGGAGACCGCCATCTCGCCGCCGTAGTCGGTGGAGGCGACCCACAGGCGCAGGATGTCGGCGCCCAGCTTGTCCATCACCTCCTGCGGCGCGACCACGTTGCCCATCGACTTGGACATCTTGCGGCCGTGGGCATCAACGGTGAAGCCGTGGGTCAGCAGGCCACGGTACGGCGGGTGGCCGTCGATGGCGCAGCCGGTCAGCAGCGAGGAGTGGAACCAGCCGCGGTGCTGGTCGGAGCCCTCCAGGTACAGATCGGCACGCGGGCCCTGTGCGTGGCCGTGCGGGTGCGAGCCGCGCAGCACGTGGCGATGCGTGGTGCCGGAGTCGAACCACACGTCCAGGGTGTCGGTGACCTTGTCGTAGTCGCCGGCCTCGTCGCCCAGCAGCTCGGCGGGCTCCAGGCGGAACCAGGCGTCGATGCCCTCGGCCTCGACGCGCTGGGCGACCCGCTCCATCAGCTCGACGGTGCGCGGGTGCAGCTCGCCGCTCTGCTTGTGCAGGAAGAACGGGATCGGCACGCCCCAGTTGCGCTGGCGCGAGATGCACCAGTCGGGACGGTTGGCGATCATCGAGTGCAGACGCGCCTTGCCCCAGGCCGGGGTGAAGGTGGTGGCCTCGATGCCCTCCAGCGCCTTCTCGCGCAGGGTGCTGCCGTCGCGGCCGATCAGGTCCATGCCGACGAACCACTGGGCGGTGGCGCGGTAGATCACCGGCGTCTTGTGGCGCCAGCAGTGCATGTAGCTGTGGGTGATGGTCTTGTGGGCCATCAGCGCGCCGAGCTCGCGCAGCTTGTCGACGATGTGCGGGTTGGCCTTCCAGATCAGCTGGCCGCCGAAGAACGGCAGGTCGTCGACGTAGACGCCGTCGCCCTTGACCACGCTGATGAAGTCGCTGAAGTCCATGCCGTAGCGGCGGCAGGAGTCGAAGTCGTCGACGCCGTGGACCGGGGCGGAGTGCACGATGCCGGTGCTGCCCTCGTCGCTGGTGACGTAGTCGGCCAGGTAGATCGGCGCGCGGCGCTCATAGATCGGGTGGGCGAACGCGATCAGCTCCAGGCGCTCGCCGGTGGCGGTGGCGATGATCTCGCCGTCCAGGCCGAAGCGCTCGAGGCAGGACTCGACCAGCTCCTCGGCCAGCAGCAGCAGGCGCTCGCCGGTGTCGACCAGCGCATAGGTGAACTCCGGGTGGACATTCAGCGCCTGGTTGGCGGGGATGGTCCAGGGCGTGGTGGTCCAGATCACCACGGCGGCCGGCTTGGGCAGGGCCTCGAGGCCGAAGGCCGCGGCCAGCTTGTCGTCCTCGGCGCAGGCGAAGGCCACGTCGATGGCGTCGGACTTCTTGTCGGCGTACTCGACCTCGGCCTCGGCCAGCGCCGAGCCGCAGTCGAAGCACCAGTTCACCGGCTTCAGGCCCTTGAACACGAAGCCGCCCTCGACCATGTCGGCCAGGGCGCGGATCTCGCCGGCCTCGTTGGCGTAGTCCATGGAGCGATAGGGGTTGTCCCAGTCGCCGATCACGCCCAGGCGCACGAAGTCGGACAGCTGGCCCTGGATCTGCTCGGCGGCGTACTCGCGGCACAGCCCGCGGGCCTTTTCCGGCTCCAGATGCTTGCCGTGGGTGGTCTCCACCTTGTGCTCGATCGGCAGGCCGTGGCAGTCCCAGCCCGGCACATAGGGCGCGTCGAAGCCGGCCAGGTTCTTCGACTTGACGATGATGTCCTTGAGGATCTTGTTGACGGCGTGACCGATGTGGATGCTGCCGTTGGCGTAGGGAGGGCCATCGTGGAGCACGAACTGCTCGCGGCCCTGACGCGCCTGGCGCAGGCGGTGATAGAGGTCCATCTCCTGCCACTGGGCCACCCGACCGGGCTCCTTCTTCGGCAGCATGCCGCGCATCGGGAAATCGGTTTCTGGCAGATTCAGAGTGTGCTTGTAGTCGCTCATATCCTGGGGGTCAGCCGTCGTCGTGGTCGGCGGGCAGGCCCGCCGAGGAATCGGAAGTCACGGCCTCGCGCGCCAACGGCGCCGATGCCAGAGGAAGAGAATCGTCCGCCGTGGCGAAGTAGCGCCGGGCGCGCGCCTGATCGATGCCGATCTGCGTCTTGAGGGCCTCGAGGCCGTCGAACTTCACCTCGCCGCGCAGCTTGGCGCAGGGCACCACGCGCAGACACTGGCCATAGAGGTCGCCGTCGAAGTCGAACAGATGCACCTCGAGCACCGGCCGTTGGCTGCCGACGGTGGGCCGCCAGCCGACGTTGGCCACGCCCTCGGCGCGGCGGCCGTCCGGCAGCTCGGCGACCACCGCGTAGACGCCCTGCAGCGCCAGGGCGCGAGCCGACTGCGGCAGGTTGGCGGTGGGCACGCCGATGGTGCGGCCCAGCTGGCGGTCGCGCATCACCCGGCCGGCGAGCTCGTAGGGCCGCCCCAGCAGGCGCGCGGCCTGGGCGAAGTTACCGCAGGCCAGCAGGGTGCGCACCCGGGTGCTCGAGACCCGCTCGCCGTCGAGCAGGAAGCTGCGGGTGTGCTCCACGCCGAAGCCGCGCTCGGCGCCCGCCGTCTCGAGCAGCGCGAAGTCGCCGCGGCGATCGCAGCCGAAGCGGAAGTCGTCGCCCACCACCAGGTGGCGCACGCCGAGGCCCTCGACCAGCACCCGCTCGATGAAGGCCCGCGCGGTCAGCGAGCGCAGGGTGTCGTTGAACGGCAGGCACAGCACTCGATCGGCACCGTGCTCGGCCAGCAGTTCGACCTTGTCGCGCAGCCGGGTCAGGCGCGTCGGCGCCTGGTCGCCGGCGAAGAACTCGCGGGGCTGCGGCTCGAAGACCACCACCGTGACCGGCAGCCCCAGCGCCCGCGCCCGTTCGCGCAGCTGATCGAGGATCGCCTGGTGGCCGCGGTGCACGCCATCGAAGTTGCCGATGGTCGCCACGCAGCCCCGGTGTTCATCGCGCAGATTGTGCAGTCCTCGAATCACTTGCATGGGCGTCATCGCGCTGGAGGTGAAAGGAATCGATTATAACGGACCGAGGGCCCCTTGACAGCCGGCCCGGCTTGGACTTCCCGCGGCATCAGCCGTTGATCCGGAAATGCCGCGGCCTCACGCCGAGCGCCGCCAGCCAGGCGAAGTAGCCGGCCGCTCCGACGAGCACCAGCGCGGCCAGCCAGCCGACCCGATGCCACAGCGACCAGTCGAGCCAGACGTGCCACTCCGGCGTCAGCCAGGCAAGCCCCAGCCCCATCACCGCGCAGCCGCCGAGCAGCTGCACCGCGTAGCGGCCCCAGCCCGGCTGGAAGCGCAGCACGCCCTGGCGGCGCAGCAGATGCGCCAGCAGGCCGGCGTTGAGGAAGGCCGAGAGCGAGGTCGCCAGCGCCAGGCCGGCGTGGGCCAACGGCCAGATCAGGATCAGGTTGAACACCATGTTGGCGACCATCGCCACGATGCCCACCTTGACCGGCGTCTTGGTGTCCTGGCGGGCGAAGAAGCCCGGGGCCAATACCTTGATCAGCATGAAGGCCACCAGGCCCAACGCATAGGCGCGCAGGCTCATCGCCGCCATGGCGATATCGTGATCGGTCATGGCGCCGTAGTGGAACAGCGTGATCAGCAGCGGCTCGGCCAGTACCGCCAGCGCCAGCGCCGCCGGCAGGCCCAGCAGCAGCACGGCGCGAATCGCCCAGTCGAGCATGCGCGCGAAGTGCTCGCCGGACTGCTCGGCGTGGCGCTTGGACAGCGCCGGCAGGATCACCGTGCCGATGGCGATGCCGAACACCCCCAGCGGCAGCTCCACCAGACGATCCGAATAGTAGAGCCAGGACACGCTGCCCGCGGCCAGCAGCGAGGCCAGCACGGTATCCAGCAGCAGGTTGACCTGGGACACCGAGACCCCGAACAGCGCCGGCGCCATCAGCCTGAGGATGCGACGCACGCCCTCGTGGGCGAAGCTCGGCCAGGGTCGCGGCAGCAGCCCAAGCCGCGCCAGGAACGGCACCTGGAACAGCAGCTGGGCGGCACCGGCGATCAGCACGCCCCAGCCCAGCGCCAGCGACGGGTCGCTCATCAGCGGCGTCAGCGCGAGCGCCGCGCCGATCAGCGACAGGTTGAGCAGCACCGGCGTGAAGGCCGGCACCGCGAAACGGTTCCAGGTATTGAGCACGCTGCCTGCGAAGGCGGTGAGCGAGATCAGCAGCAGGTACGGGAAGGTCAGCCGCAGCATGTCGGCGGTCAGCGCCAGCTTCTCCGGATCGCGGGCGAAGCCGGGGGCGAACAGCCACACCAGCCAGGGCGCGGCCAGCATCGCCAGCGCCGTGATCAGCAGCAATACCGCGGCCAGGCTGCCGGCCACCGCATCGAGCAGCTCGCGCACCTCCTCGCGGGTGCGCTGCGTCGCGTACTCCGAGAGCACCGGCACGAAGGCCTGATTGAAAGCGCCCTCGGCGAACAGCCGGCGCAGGAAGTTGGGCACCTTGAAGGCGACGAAGAAGGCGTCAGCGCCCTGCCCCGCGCCCAGCAGCGAGGCGATCACCACGTCGCGAGCCAGGCCCAGCACCCGCGACAGCATGGTCATGGCGCTGACCACCAGCCCCGAGCGCAGCAGGCCGCCGCCCTTGGAGACCGGGGCGGCGTCGGAGGCGGGCGGAGGAGGAGTATCGGTCACGGGGCGCTCCCTTGCCGGTGTGAATCCGGGCGACAATCGTCAGGCACAAAAAAACCGGCCGAAGCCGGTTTTTCGATGGCGTGCCCGCGCGCGGCGGGCACCCAGAGGCGTCCGGCAAGCTTACGCGGCCAGGGCCTTGATACGCTTGTTCAGACGGCTCTTGAGGCGAGCGGCCTTCTTCTTGGACAGCACGTCCTTGTCGGCGATGCGGTCGATGACCGGCTGGGCCGCCTTGAAGGCGTCCATGGCCTGGGCGTGGTCGCCGCCGTTGATGGCCTTGATCACGTTCTTGACGTAGGTGCGAACCATGCTGCGCTGGCTCGCCTTCAGAACACGACGGCCTTCTGCCTGACGGGCGCGCTTACGGGCTTGCTTGCTGTTAGCCACTGACTGTCTCCTTGGAGAAAGTTGTCACCGCCTGCGAGGGCGGCTTTGATAACGTTTTGATCCAACAGGGAAAAACAAAAATCCCCGTCGGCCTGGCCATCTGGCCGACCGCGCGACGTGGCGCAGTCGATTACGGGCCGTGTCTGAGAGGATGGCGCATACTATCACGCAGCGACAGCGCTTGCCAGCCTTGTCAAGGCCGAACGCCCCGCCACGCCTGACCAAGAGGCTGACGATTTACGTCATGAGCGAAGAGAAACTGGCCGTCGCCGGAACACAGTCACCGCAGTTTACGAGACAAGTAAATGAGGATGACGCGTACCGCCGGCGGCCAGGATATCGAGCGCAATAGAAAATCGGCGCCTCTTAGAGCACCACCAGGTTGTCGCGGTGGATAAGCTCCGGCGCCTCCATGTAGCCGAGGATCGCCTCGATGCGATGGCTCGGCTGGCCGATCAGGCGCTGCGCCTCGTCGACGCCGTAGTTGACCAGCCCCTTGGCGACGCGGCGGCCCTCCTCGTCGACGCACAGCACCATCTCGCCGCGCACGAAGTGCCCGGAGATCGCCTTCACGCCGACCGGCAGCAGGCTGGAGCCGCTGTCGCGCAGCACCTTCACCGCCCCGGCGTCCAGGGTCAGAGTGCCGCGCACCTGGAGCTGGCCGGCCAGCCAGCGCTTGCGCGCGGCGATCGGCGCCTGATCAGGCGTCAGCAGGGAGCCGAGCCGCTCGCCCTCGACCAGCCGGGTCAGCACCTCGGGCTGGCGACCGCTGGCGATCACGGTCAGCGCACCGGAGCGTGCCGCCAGCCGGGCGGCACGCACCTTGGTGGTCATGCCGCCACGCCCCAGGGCACCGCCGTCGCCGGCCACCGCCGCCAGCCGCGGGTCGTCGGCGCGACCCTCGGCGATCAGGCTGGCGTTCGGATCGTGGCGCGGGTCGGCGTCGAACAGCCCTTCCTGGTCGGTGAGGATGACCAGCGCATCGGCCTCGAGCAGGTTGGCCACCAGGGCGCCGAGGGTGTCATTGTCGCCGAAGCGGATCTCGTCGGTGACTACGGTGTCGTTCTCGTTGACCACCGGCACCACGCCGAGCTCGACCAGGGTGCGCAGCGCCGAGCGGGCGTTGAGGTAACGCTTGCGGTTGGAGAGGTCGTCGTGGGTCAGCAGCACCTGGGCGGTGGTCAGCTGGTGGCGCCCGAAGTGGCCCTCGTAGCACTCGGTGAGGCCGTTCTGGCCCACGGCGGCGGCCGCCTGCAGGGCATGCACCTCCGACGGGCGCGTCTGCCAACCCAGCCGCACCATGCCGGCGGCCACGGCGCCGGAGGACACCAGCACCACCTCGATGCCGCGCCGATGCAGGGCGGCGATCTGGTCGACCCACTCGCCGATGGCCGCCTCGTCGAGGCCGCGACCGTCATTGGTGAGCAGGGCGCTGCCGATCTTCACCACCACCCGCCGCATGCCCTTCAGGGCCTCGCGACCGGGGACCTCTTCACCTTTCGCCATCTTCGCCGTCCTTGCCACGACTCGCTTGCTCCGGGCTTGCGCCCACCGCCCTCCAGCCTACTACGCCCGCGATCAGGGGGCGTATTCGATCTCGACGTCGTAGTCGTCGTCATCGAAATCGTCGTCGTCATCCTCGTCGTCGCGACGACGCTTGCGGCCCAGCCGCGCCTCGGTGCGGGCCACGGCCTCTTCTTCCATGCGACGACGCATCTCGCGCTCGTGTTCGGCGACCTCTTCGTCCTCGTTCTCGAGGCGCCGCCGCTCGGTGAGCCAACGATGGGCGGCCTGGACCAGCGCATCGGTGCCGTCACCGCTGATCGCCGAGACGCGGAACACCGGGCCGTCCCAGTTCAGGCGCTTGACGATCTCCTCGGCCACCGCCTCGCGCTCGTCCTCGGGCAGCAGGTCGAACTTGTTCAGCACCAGCCAGCGCGGCAGCTCGGCCAGGGTCGGCGAGAACTCACCCAGCTCGCGCACGATCGCCTCGGCGGCCTCCACCGGGTCGGACTCGTCGAAGGGCGCGACGTCGACCACGTGGAACAGCAGCCGCGTGCGGGTCAGGTGCTTGAGGAAGCGCAGGCCGAGGCCGGCGCCATCCGAGGCGCCCTCGATCAGCCCCGGAATGTCGGCCATCACGAAGTGCTCGTGCTGGCCGAGCTTCACCACGCCGAGGTTCGGCACCAGGGTGGTGAAGGGATAGTTGGCCACCTTGGGCTTGGCGGCGGAAACCGAGCGGATCAGCGTCGACTTGCCGGCGTTGGGCAGACCCAGCAGGCCGACGTCGGCCATCACCTTCATCTCCAGGCGCAGGTTGCGCCGCTCGCCCTCGGTGCCCGGCGTGGTGCGCCGCGGCGCCCGGTTGGTGGACGACTTGAAGTGGATGTTGCCGAGCCCGCGGCGACCGCCCTGGCCCACCAGCACGACCTGGCCGATCTCGGTGACGTCGGCGATCACTTCGAGGGTGTCCTCGTCGATCACCGTGGTGCCCACCGGAACCTTGATGTGCAGGTCCTCGCCGGCGCGGCCGCTCATCTGCCGGCCCTGGCCGGGCTGGCCGTTCTGAGCCTTGTAGAAGCGCTGGTACTTGAAGTCGATGAGGGTGTTGAGGGCGTCGTCACCGATCAGGTAGACGCTGCCGCCATGCCCCCCATCGCCACCATCGGGGCCACCCTTGGGCACGTACTTCTCGCGGCGGAAGCTCAGGCAGCCATTGCCGCCCTTGCCGGCTTCCACGATGATCGAGGCTTCGTCGACGAACTGCATCTGTCATTCTCCCGGCGGTGCATACCGCCATGATACAAGAAGGCCCCGCCGTGGCGGGGCCTTCTCGCTACAGGTTCGGGCGGTCTCAGGCGGAGACAATGCTCACGAACTTGCGATTCTTCGGACCCTTGGTCTCGAACTTGACCACACCTTCGTCCAGGGCGAACAGGGTGTGGTCCTTGCCGATGCCCACGCCGGCGCCGGCGTGGAACTTGGTGCCGCGCTGACGGACGATGATGTTGCCCGGGGTCACAGCCTGACCGCCGAACAGCTTCACGCCAAGGCGCTTGGATTCTGAATCGCGACCGTTACGGGTAGAGCCCGCTGCCTTCTTATGAGCCATTGCAAATACCTCGCTCGTTCAGGGGAGTGACCGCTTACGCGGAGATCCCGGTAATCTTGACTTCGGTGAACCACTGACGGTGGCCCTGGCGCTTCATGCTGTGCTTGCGGCGACGGAACTTGATGATGTTCACCTTGTCGCCACGGCCGTGAGCGACGACCTCGGCAGACACCTTGGCACCGTCGACGGTCGGCGCGCCGACCTTGACGTCGTCGTCACCGCCAACCAGCAGGACTTCATCGAACTCGATGGTGTCGCCGGTCGGCACTTCCAGCTTCTCGAGCTTGAGAGTCTGGCCTTCCTGAACGCGGTACTGCTTGCCACCGCTCTTGATCACTGCGTACATGCTCGTTTCTCCAGTACTCATCGGGGTTGGCTCTTCATCGACCTGCTTCGAGTGGCGCCCCTTCCGGCAACCATCTGACAGGGAGCGAGATGAGTGGGCCGCGGATTATAACCGCACGCGCGCAGGACGACAACCCGGCCGACGTTCCAGAGGCCACGCCCGGCGCGGCCCGAGCGCCAGCGCGGGCGCGCGCCTTGACGCCCCTCAGGGGGCCCCATAGCATGACCGACAATCCCAGCCGGCCCCCGCCGCCTCCACCACTTCGTCGATGCCGCCTTCATGCCAGCCAACCCCGCTTCGCCCCAGCTCGAGAACGCCGTCCCCGCCTCGCCCATCCATGCCGTCGTCGCCGAGGACTTCGCCGCCGTCAATCGCACCATCCTTGAGCAGCTCGCCTCACGGGTACCGCTGGTGGAGACCATCGGGCAGTACATCATCGATAGCGGCGGCAAGCGCCTGCGCCCGCTGCTGGTGCTGCTGGCCGCGCGCTCGCTGGGCATCGAGGGCGATCGCCACATCACCCTGGCCACCCTGATCGAGTTCATGCACACCTCGACCCTGCTGCACGACGACGTAGTGGACGAATCCCACATGCGCCGCGGCAAGGCCACCGCCAACGACGCCTGGGGCAACGCACCTTCGGTGCTGGTCGGCGACTTCCTCTATTCACGCTCCTTCCAGATGATGGTCGACGTGGGTTCAATGCGGATCATGGAAGTGCTCTCCGCCGCCACCTGCACCATCGCCGAGGGCGAGGTCCAGCAGCTGACCAACGTCGGTAACCCCGACGTGGACGAGGCAGCCTACTTCGAGACCATCCAGGGCAAGACCGCCATGCTGTTCGAGGCGGCCTCCCACAGTGGCGCCCTGCTCGCCGACGCCACCCCCGAGCAGGAAGACGCGCTGCGCCTCTACGGCCGCTACCTGGGCCTGGCCTTCCAGCTGGTCGACGACCTGCTCGACTACCAGGGCGACGCCGAGGCGATGGGCAAGAACGTCGGCGACGACCTGGCCGAGGGCAAGCCGACCCTGCCGCTGATCCAGGCCATGGCCGCCGGCACCGCCGAACAGGCCAAGGCGGTCCGCCAGGCCATCCGCCAGGGCGGCCTCGAGCGCCTCGACGAGGTGCTTGCCATCGTCAACGAGACCGGCGCGCTGGAATACACCCGCTCCAAGGCCGAGGAGATGTCCGCCAAGGCCCTGGCCCAGCTGGACGCCCTGCCCGACTCCCCCTACCGCGACAGCATGGCCGAACTGGCCCGTCTGGCGGTGGAACGCCGTAACTGATTCGCGGACGGAGAGAAGCGCAAGACGGCGAAGTCAAAAGAGGGGCTTGCATTCCGTCTTCGCCTCCGTATAATACCGATCCGTCGCCGAGAGACACGGCAGACATCGGAGTATAGCTCAGCTTGGTAGAGCGCTGCCTTCGGGAGGCAGAGGTCGTAGGTTCGAATCCTGCTACTCCGACCACAGAATTCAGTAAAAACGGCCACTTAGCTCATCAGAGCGGTGGCCGTTTTTCGTTGCCTGCCGCTCAGGCTCCCGCGCAGTTCCACCCAGATCGCTTCGCCACGAGCCACTCCTGCCGACGATACCGGACGCCGCAACGCTTGGCGCACCTCCCGAGCACTCGACCAGGCGACAAGCCCGCGGAAAACAGGCACCCTTGGCCCGGAAACCTCCGCCACAGGGAAGCAAGACGGCATGGTCGACGTTCGCGTCACCCGCACCGCCCGGGTGCCAGACACGCTGCGGGTCCAGCGCTATCAGAAGGCCCCGGAACTGGGGCCGCGGCTGCTGTTCTTCAGCGGCGGCTCGGCCCTCAACGGCATGTCACGGCGGCTGCAGCACTACACTCACAACTCCATTCACCTGGTGACGCCCTTCGACTCCGGCGGCAGCTCCGCCAAGCTGCGCGAGGCCTTCGACATGCCCGCCATCGGCGACCTGCGCAGCCGCCTGATGGCGCTGGCCGACGACTCCATCCTCGGCCATCCCGAGGTCTACCGGCTGTTCACCCATCGGCTGCCCAAGGACGGCGACCCCGCCGAGCTACACGCGACCCTCGAGGCGCTGGTCAGCGGGCGCCATCCGCTGACCGACGACATCTCCAATCCCATGCGCCGGCTGATCTGCAACCAGCTCGGCTTCTTCCACGAGGCCATGCCCGAGGACTTCGACCTGCGCGGCGCCAGCATCGGCAACCTGATCCTGGCCGGCGGCTACCTGAACAACCATCAGCAGCTCGATCCGATCATCTTCCTGTTCTCCAAGCTGGTGCACGTGCGCGGCACGGTGCGCGCCGTGGTCGACAGGGACTACCATCTGGCCGTCACGCTGGAAGACGGCCGCCGGGTGCTGGGCCAGCACCGCATCACCGGCAAGGAAGTCGCGCCGCTGACCTCGCCCATTGCCGACATCGAACTCACGGCCAGTCGCGACCGCGACGAACCCGTCATTGCCAGGCTGCGCCAGCAGAACCGCCGGCTGATCGCCTCCGCCGAGCTGATCTGCTACCCGCCGGGCAGCTTCTACTCCAGCCTGCTGGCCAACCTGCTGCCGGAGGGCGTCGGCCGAGCGATCCACGCCAACCGCTGCCCCAAGGTGTTCATTCCCAACTCGAGCCCCGACCCCGAGCAGGCCGGCCTGGGCCTGGAACAGCAGATCACCGTGCTGCTCGACACTTTGCGCCGCGACATCGGCGAGGCCTGCCCGGCCCACGAGCTGGTGAACTTCGTGCTGCTCGACCGGGCGCGCGGTGACTATCCCGGCGAGCTGTCAGAGGCCTTCATGGCCGAGCTCGGCATCACCCTGATCGACACCCGGCTGATCGGCGAAAGCGGCACGCCGCACTACGATCCCGACCTGCTGGCCACGGCCCTGCTGTCGCTGGTGTAGCCGACGCTCCCGCACCGACCGAACAGGTCGTCACACGACGCATGGGCTGACCCTATACTGGAGGGCACAACAGGAGGAATCTTCATGCTCAAGCGTAGTTCACTCGTCGTGTTACTCAGCCTGCTGACCGCCTGCGCCACCTCTTCTGATGGAGAGGTCGGCATCACTGACGATTGCCAGGCAGACATCCGGGCACTGGAAGCCGACATCAACGACAACAGGGACAGATACACCCTTGAGGCACGCACGAAGGCCAATGCCGAGCTGCTCCAGGCCAAGACCAATCGCTTCAATCCGGTCAAATGTCGCCTGAACATTCAGGATGCTCGCAGCGAACTGCGCAAGGGCCGGCGGGACTGGCGAGATGAAGCGAGCGAGCTGGCGCGAAGCGAGGATGCGCCAAGGGTACTGTGCCGCGCCTTGCGGAGGCGGGCGTGGCGCCCGGGCCAGAATGGCCGACAGGACGGCCGTCCCCAGCTGACGGGCTCGGCCGTTTTCGTTACCCCTGCCCGATGACGGGCATGCCAGGGAGCCGACGCGCGGCGATCGTCCGGGCATCAGGCGACGGTAATGACCGAGCACTCGGCGACGTGGCTGACCTTGTGCGAGGTGCTGCCGAAGATCATGCCGTGCATGTCGCTGACCCCGCGGCTGCCCATCACGATGGCGTCGACGCCGCGCTGCGATGCCTCCTTGAGGATCGTCTCGGCCGGCGTGCCCTGGCGCACCACCGACTCGACCTCCAGGCCGCTCAGGTCGACGGCGTCGCGGACCTTCTGCAAGGCATCGTCGGCGTCGGCCTTCAGCGAATCGGCGATCTCGTCCCAGTTTTCCGTGGTGAAGGGCTCGGGCATGCCGCCGGTGAACAGCCCCATGTTGCCGGGCGGGTACTCGGCCACGGTCAGCAGCGTCAGCGACGCGGAGGAGCCCCGCGCCAGCTGCGCCGCGACGCCCAGCGCCTTGGCGGAGTGTTCGGAGCCGTCGACGGGCACGAGGATGGACTGATACATGATGGCCTCCTGCAGGCGGATCGAGAGGGAAGCCTTCCGCTTCCCGCTGTCCTTCCAGCCTAGTCGCTGGCGCGGCAGGCGGCCGAGGATCGCCCGCGGACTTGATGAGCATCAAGCCCGCGGGACGGAGTTCAGTCGTCGTCAGCCAGGCGACGCGCCATGGCCTTGCGCGCCTTGTTGCGCCGATAGAGCCGCACCAGGGCGATCCAAAGCGCGGCCACCACCATGGCGGCGAGGGTCGCCCCCTGCCACGGGCGCGCCGCGTCGCCGAGCACGGTCTCCAGGGTGATGATGAGGATAAAGCCCAGGGCCTGGCTGGCGATGGCCAGGGCCCGCAGGGTGTCGAAGGCCTGACGTGCCATGAGTGCTCCCGCTGGATGACAGCCCCGCCCGCCGACAGTAGGCTTGGCGAGGATAATTTCCCCAGTGTACCCGGTCCGGCCCCACGCGCCGACCCTGCTTCGAGAGAGCCCGACACCCATGGATGCCATCGCCCTCGGGCCCGTGCTGCTTCCCCTGCCCCGCCTCTACGCCCTGGTCAGCGCCGTGCTGCTGCTCATCGTGGCCGCCCTGACGCTGCGCCTGCCCCGTGCCCGCCGAGCCCGCTGGTTCAACGGCCTGATCATCGCCTGGCTGGTGGGCGCGCGGCTAGGCCACGTGGCGCTGAACCTGCCTGCCTACGAGGCCTCCCCCCTGGATGCCCTGAAGCTGTGGCTGCCGGGCTATCATCCGTGGCTCGGCCTGGTCGCCGCCCTGGCCTGGAGCGCCTGGGTGCTGCGCGACCGCCTGGCTGCCATGCTCGGCGCCCAGGGCCTGACGGTCGGCGCCACCCTGGCCTGGCTGGCGCTGATGAGCTGGGCGCCGCTGGGTAGCGGTATGACGCCGCGCGCCCTGCCCGAGCTGACGCTCGAGAACCTCGAGGGCGAGCCGGTCGATCTGGCCGAGCTCAGCGGCCAGCCGGTCATCGTCAATCTGTGGGCGACCTGGTGCCCGCCCTGCCGCCGCGAGCTGCCGCTGCTCGCCGAGACCGACGCCCGCGACGACGTCACCGTGGTGGTGGTCAACCAGGGCGAGGACCTGCTACCGGTGGCGCGCTACCTCGACGCCCAGGGCCTCGCCTTCGAGCACGCCCTGCTAGACCCGCGCCAGTCGCTGATGGTCGAGAGCGACGCTCCGGGCCTGCCGACCACCCTGCTGTTCGACGCCGAGGGCCGCACCCGGGAACGCCACGTCGGCGAGCTCACCCGGGCGACGCTGGACGGGTGGCTGGATGACGGTGAGGAGTGAGGTGCGAGTTACGAAGAGTAAAGGGCAAGGCGCCTCTTAAGCCGCGCCGGGGATTGCTGTAAGATACCGCGCCCTGTCGCCGAGGGTCGGGTGTGGCCCGCGGCACGAGACCAGATCCCTAGCATCCCCCGAGGCATCATGAGCGACTTCTCTCCCGGTCAGCGCTGGATCAGCGATGGCGAGGCCGAACTCGGCCTGGGCACCATCCTCAACTGCGACGCCCGCAGCATCACCGTCCTCTTCGGCGCCAGCCAGGAAACCCGGACCTACAGCACCCAGCACGCCCCCCTGACCCGGGTGATCTTCGGCAGCGGCGACCGCGTCCAGAGCGCCGAGGGCTGGGAGATGACCGTCGACGACAGCAAGGAGTCCCGCGGCCTGATCGTCTACATCGGCGAGGACGACCAGGGCGAGGTCCGCGAGCTGCCCGAGGCGCGGCTGGCCGACTCCATGCAGTTCGACCAGGCTCGCGACCGCCTGCTGACCGGCCAGGTCGACCGCAACGACTGGTTCGACCTGCGCTTCCGCACCCTGCACCACCACCATCGCACCGAGCAGAACCCGGCGCTGGGCCTGGCCGGCCCGCGCATCGACCTGATCCCGCACCAGCTCTACATCGCCGACGAGATCTCCCGGCGCCAGGCACCGCGCGTGCTGCTGGCCGACGAGGTCGGGCTCGGCAAGACCATCGAGGCCGGACTGATCCTGCACCGCCTGCTGCTCAGCGGCCGCGCCGAGCGCGCCCTGATCCTGGTGCCGGCGAGCCTCACCCACCAGTGGCTGGTGGAGCTGCTGCGCCGCTTCTCGCTGGAAGTCACCCTGCTCGACGAGCAGCAGAGCCAGGCCCAGGGCGACGGCAACCCCTTCGAGGCCGGCCAGCTGGTGCTGGCCAGCCAGGACTGGCTGTTCGCCAACCCGCACCGCCAGGCCCAGGCCGAGGCCGTCGACTGGGACCTGCTGATCGCCGACGAGGCCCACCACCTGGAGTGGAGCGAGAACGCCGACGAGGTCGGCCCCGGCTACGCCTGCGTGGAGCGCCTGGCCGCCAGCGTGCCCGGCGTGCTGCTGCTGACCGCCACCCCGGAGCAGATGGGCCAGGCCAGCCACTTCGCCCGGCTGCGCCTGCTCGACCCGGACCGCTACCACAGCCTCGAGGCCTTCCAGGAGGAAGAACACCACTACGCCGAGGTGGCCACCGCCATCGACGCCCTGGAGCGCCTGCCCGGCGAGGCCGCCGACCGCGAGACCGTGGCCGCCGTCAGCGACGATCCCGACAGCGCCGCGCTGCTCGCCACCCTGGCCGACCCCGAGAGCAGCGACGACCAGCAGGCCGCCGCCCGCGGCCAGCTGCGCGAACAGCTGCTCGACCGCCACGGCACCGGCCGGGTGATGTTCCGCAACAGCCGCCGCCACGTCGGCGGCTTCCCCGAGCGTCGCCTGCACGTCGACCGCCTCGAGCTGCCCTCCGCCTATCGCCGGGTGCTGCGCCGCCTGGCCCGCGACGAGGACTACCTCGACGAGCTGCTGATCGAGACCGGCCTCGACCACCCCGAGGTGCTGGTCTATCTCGATACCATGTACCAGGCACTGGCCAACGACCCGCTCAACGCCGAGCCCTGGTGGCAGTTCGACCCGCGCGTGACCTGGCTGCTGGAGCGGATCACCGAGCTCGGCGACGACAAGATCCTGGTCATCGCCCACGATCGCGAGACCGCCCAGGGCCTGGCCGACGGCCTGCGTGTGCTGGGCGGCGTGCAGGCGCCGGTGTTCCACGAGGACCTGACCCTGGTCGAGCGCGACCGCGCCGCCGCGGCCTTCGCCGACGACGAGGACGGCTGCCAGGTGCTGGTATGCTCGGAGATCGGCTCCGAGGGCCGCAACTTCCAGTTCTGCCGTCACCTGGTGATGTTCGATCTGCCGCTGCATCCGGACCAGCTCGAGCAGCGCATCGGCCGCCTCGACCGCATCGGCCAGCGCCACGCCATCGAGCTGCACGTGCCGGTGTTCGCCGCCAGCCCCGGCGAGCAGCTGCTGCGCTGGTATCAGGACGGCATGGACGCCTTCAGCGCGCCCCATGGCCTGGGCGGCGAGCTGTTCGACGCCTTCGGCGATGCCCTGGCCGACGCCCTGCTCGACGAGGAGAGCCTGGACGAGGTGGTCGCGGACACCCGCGAGCTCTTCGACCGCCGCATGGCCGAGCGCGACGCCGGCCGCAACCGCCTGCTCGAGCTCAACGCCTGCCGCCCGGAGCGCGCCGAGCAGACCATCGAGGCGATCCGCGAGCTCGACGAGGACCGCGCCCTGCGCCGCTACATCGACCAGGCGCTGGACATCTTCGGCGTGGATGCCAGGGACATCGGCAACGACATCCAGCACCTCAAGCCCGGCCCGCAGATGCTCGACGGCCTGCCGGGGCTGGTGAAGGGCGAGGACGGCTTCTCGGCCACCTTCTCTCGCGAGCGCGCCCTGGGCCGCGACGACGTTCAGCGCCTGTCCTGGGAGCACCCGCTGACCCGCGAGATGATGGGCCGCATCCTCGACGGCACCATGGGCAACACCGCCCTGGCGCTGCTCAAGCATCCGTCGATCCCCGCCGGCCGGCTGATGGCCGAGCTGGTGTTCCGCACCCACTGCCCGGCGCCCAAGCGGCTGCACCTCAACCGCTTCCTGCCGCCCACCGCGGTGCGCGTGCTGCTCGACGAGTCCGGCGCCAACCTGACCGCCAAGGTGTCCTTCACCGGGCTCTCCAAGAACCTGCAGAAGGTCAAAAAGGCCGCCGCCCGCGACCTGATCAAGAGCCGCCACGAGCAGCTCCGCGACCTGCTCGACCGCGCCGAGGCCGAAGCCGAACGCGAGCTGCCGAGCATCGTCGAGGCCGCCCAGACCCGCATGCGCGAGGCGCTGGACGCCGAGCTGACCCGCCTGGAGGCCCTGGCCCGCCGCAACCCGGCGGTGCGCGAGGACGAGCTGACCGCGCTGCGCGAGGAGCGCGCCGCCCTGGACGCCGCCATCGAGGGCACCCGGCTGCGGCTGGACGCGGTGCGGGTCATCGTCACCATCGACGAAAACTCCCGCTAGGCCCTAGCCCTTCGAGCCATCGCCACCGCAACTGACATGAGCGCTGGGGACAAGGAGGCGCGAGGGGTTTTGGCCATGAATGGCCAAAGAAGCGCCCAAGGATGGGTTCATAGCGCCCTCGTGACGCCTTGGCGCCGAAAGCTCATCCCGACGCAATCGGCCTTTCAATACCAAGAGCCCCCGCCGGCAGCCTGCCGACGGGGGCTCTTGGTTTCACGCCAGAAACCGCTAGCCGAGAATATCGGTCAGGGCATCCTCCAGCGTCGGGAAGCGAAACTCGAAGCCGGCCTCCTCGAGGCGCGCCGGGCGCATGTCGGCACCGGTCAACAGCAGCCGCGACATCTCGCCGAGGCCGATCTCCAGCACCCTGGCCGGCACCGGCAGCAGCGCCGGGCGGTGCAGATGCCGCGCCAGCAGGCGAGTGAAGACGGCATTGGTGACCGGGTGCGGGGCGCTGCCGTTGAAGGCGCCCTCCAGATCGCTGCGCTCGAGCAGCAGCAGGATGGCGCTCACCAGATCCTGGCGATGCACCCAAGGCATGAACTGGGTGCCGTCGCCCAGGCGCCCGCCGAGGCCCAGCTTGAAGGGCATCAGCAGGCGCTGCAGCATGCCGCCGCCGGCATCCAGCACCAGCCCCAGGCGCAGGATCGCCAACCGAGTGCCGAAGGCCTTCACCCCTTCGGCGGCTTCCTCCCACTGCCGGCAAAGTCGATGGGCAAATTCGTCGTGGGGCAGCGTCTCCTCGGTGACCACCGTCTCGCCCTGGTCGCCGTAGTAGCCCATGGCCGAGGCCGAGACCATCACCGACGGCGCCTGGCCGTGGGACGCCTTCAGCTGCTCGCAGAGCTGCACCAGCTCGCGGGTGGCGCCAAGGCGGGAATCCAGCAGCCGCGCCTTCTGCGCCTCGCTCCAGCGCTTGCCGGCGATCGGCTCGCCGGCCAGGTTGACCAGCGCCTCTGGCGGCGTGTCGACGAAGTCCAGCGCCGAGCGCCGCACGTCGACGCCCTCCGGCAGCCGCAGTCGGGCCTGGGCCGGGTCCCGCGACACCACCTGTACCCGATGCCCGTCCGCGGTCAGTCGTCGACACAGGGCCTGGCCGACGAAACCGCTGCCTCCACTGATCAGTATGCGCATTCCGGTCTCCTTTCCGCTCTCCCTGGATGGCGCCGAGCAAGTGTTATACAGCTTTTGTACACGTCTGTTAGTCTAGCGGTAAACCCCGTTGACTGCATGAGCCCGACATGACCTCGACGCCCTCTTCCCATGCCGTGATCGGGGCCGGTATCGCCGGCCTGGCCTGTGCCCGTGCGCTGGCGGATGCCGGCCACGACGTCATTGTGTTCGACAAGGCTCGCGGCCCCGGCGGGCGGATGTCCAGCCGCCGGCTCGAGGATGCCAGCATCGAGCTCGGCGCCCAGAGCTTCCGCGCCGCCCATCCGGCCTTCCGGCAGCGGGTGGAGGCTTGGGTGCGGGCCGGCGTGGCCGCGCCCTGGCCCGAGGCGCTGTGGAAGCTGGAGGGCGGCCAGGCGATGTGCCGGGCCGATGGCCAGCCGCGCTACACCGGCTCGCCGCGGATGAGTGCGGTCACGCGCCACCTGGCCCGCGGCCTGGACCTGCGCGCCGGCACCCGCATCGTGTCGCTCACGCGCGAAAGCGACGGCTGGCGGCTCGTCGACGAGCGCGGCGCCAATTACGGCCCCTTCGCCACGGTCAGCCTGGCGCTGCCCGCGCCCCAGGCCGAGGGCCTGATCGCGCCCCATGCGCCGGCACTCGCGGCCGCATGCCGGCAGGTGACACAGCGCGCCTGCTGGGCGGTCTGGGCGCGTCTCGAGGCACCGCTCGCGCTGCCCGGGGCCGAGGCCGGCTGGCCACTGCTGCAGTTCGACGACGGACCGCTGAAGCACGTGGTCCGTCACCGCACCAAGCCCGGCCGCGAGGGTGCCCCCGAGCTCATCACCCTGCTGGCCGACCTCGACTGGAGCGAGCGCCGGCTCGAGGACAGCCCCGAGGCCGTGGCCGAGGCCCTGCTCGACGTCCTGCGCCGGGCCCTCGAGACGCTCCGGCCCGCCGCCACCCTGCCGGCGGTCCAGGCCCGGGGCGCCCATCGCTGGCGCTACGCCGAACCCGCCGCCCCGGCGCCGGGCGCTGACTTCCGCCTGACGGGCGCCGGCCTGGCGCTGTGCGGCGATGGCTGGCGCGGCGGACGCATCGAGGACGCCTGGCTGTCCGGCCACCACCTGGGCGAGGCGCTATGCCATCGCCATTCCCTTCCCGACCGCGGAGACTTCCCGACATGAGCAATGCCCTGATCCTGATGGCCCACGGCTCCAGCGACCCCAACTGGCGCGCGCCCTTCGAGCGCCTCGCCGAGCAGCTCTCCACCCGGCTCTCCACCCCGCTGCGCCTGGCCTACATGGAGATCTGCGCGCCCTCGCTGGAGGACACGGTGGCGGAACTGGCGGCCGAGGGCGTCGAGCGCGCCGAGATCCTGCCGCTGTTCTTCGCCGCCGGTCGTCACCTGCGCAAGGACGTGCCCGGCCAGGTCGAGGCCCTGGGCGAGGCGCACCCCGAGGTACAGCTGACACTGCTGCCGCCGGTGGGCGAGCACCCGGCCTTCGTCGAGGCCCTGGCGGCGGTGATCGCCGAGCGGGCCGGCGAGAGCGACTGAGGGCCGTGTTGTACATCGGCCACCTTTTGTACAAAATTGGTGGTTGAAGCCACACCCCTTCCGTTACCGATCTCACCACCGAGGCAGAGGCCCGCATGAGCGATCAGGCGAACCATCCGGCCGATGCGCCGCTCTATCCGATTCGCGAAGTCTCGCGCCTGACCGGCGTCAATGCCGTGACCCTGCGCGCCTGGGAACGCCGTTACGGGCTGATCCAGCCCAGGCGCACCCCTAAGGGCCACCGACTCTACGCCAAGGACGACATCGCCCGCGTCGAGCGCATCCTGCAATGGCTCAACCGCGGCGTGCCCGTCAGCCAGGTCCGCGAACTGCTGGAACAGCCCGAGACCGTGGAGGCGCCGCCGCCCGCCGCCGGCGACTGGGACAGCCAGCGCCGCCAGCTGACGGCCGCCGTCGAGGCGCTCGATCTCGAGCGTCTGGAGGCGCTGTTCAATCAGGCGCTGGCGCTCTACCCGGTCACCACCTGCCTCGACGAGCTGTGGCAGCCGGTACTGCGCGAGCTGGAGGAGCGCTGGGACGACCGCCTGGGCGCCGATCTGCAGCGCCGCACCCTGGAGGCCTTCCTGCGAACCCGCATCGGCACCCGGCTGTATCACGCCAACGCCCAGGCCGGCGAGACCACGCTGCTGATCGTGCCGCTGCCCGACGACGGCCCGCTGTGGGGGCTGCTGGCCGCCCTGGCCGCCGCCGATCGCGGCTATCGCGTGCAATGGCTCGACGCCGCGCTGCCGCCCCAGGAGCTGCCGCTGGCCGTGGAGCGCTTCCACGCCACCGCCCTGCTGCTGGCCAGCGGCCGCGCCGAGCGCGCCGACCTGATCCGCCGCCAGCTGCCGCGCCTGGCCGAGCAGCTCGAGGTGCCGGTGGCGCTGTGCGGCCCGGTGGCGCGCATCCGCGCGGCCGACCTCGAGGCCTCCGGCGTGGAACTGCTCGGCGATGACCTGAGCCACGCCATGACGCGCCTGCAATCCCTGACCCAAGCCGCCTGAACGGAGACGCCGATGCCCCCGACCCTGGTCTGGTTCCGCAGCGACCTGCGCATCCACGACAATACCGCCCTGGCCGCCGCGGCCCGCCGCGGCCCGGTGATCGGCGTCTTCCTGCGCTGCCTGCCCCAGTGGCAGCAGCACGGCCACGGCGCCAACAAGCTCGACTTCCTCCGGCGCGGCGTCGCCGCGCTGTCGGAGTCGCTGGCCGGCCTCAACATCCCGCTGCTGCATCGCGACATCGCGCGCTTCGACGAGGCCCCGGCGACGCTGCTCGATCTGGCCCGGGAGCTCGGCGCCGAGGCGCTGCACTTCAACCGCGAGTATCCCCTCGACGAGGCGCGCCGCGACGCCGCGGTGATCGAGGCCTTCGAGGACGCCGGCCTGGCCGCCCACGGCCATCGCGACGCCGTGGCCTTCGCCCCGGGCGAGCTGCTGACCGGCAAGGGCGACTTCTACGGCGTCTTCACGCCCTTCGCCAAGGCCTGGCACAAGGCGATCACCGCCGACCGGCTGGCGCTGCACGACGCGCCCGAGCCCCAGGACCGGCTGCCGGTCGACGCCGATCCGATACCCGAGCTGCCCGAGCTCGAGGACACGCCGATCGACGGCCGCCTGTGGCCCGCCGGCGAGGGCCCGGCCGCGGACCGCCTGGAGCGTTTCCTGCGCTTTCGCGGCCGCCACTACGACGACCAGCGCGACTTCCCGGCGATCCGCGGCACCAGCGAGCTCTCGCCCTACCTGGCGCTGGGCATGATCTCTCATCGCCAGTGCATGCAGGCGGTGATGGCCGAGAACGACGGCGCCCTGGCCGACGGTGACGCCGGCCTCACCGCCTGGGTCGGCGAGCTGATCTGGCGCGAGTTCTATCAGCACATCGCCACCGGCTTCCCGCGGGTGTGCCGCCATCGCGCCTTCCAGCGTCACACCGAGGCGTTACCGTGGCGCGACGACGAGGCCGGCTTCCGCGCCTGGTGCGAGGGCCGCACCGGCTACCCGATCGTCGACGCCGCCATGCGCCAGCTCGTCGCCACCGGCTGGATGCACAACCGGCTGCGCATGGTCACCGCCATGTTCCTGTCCAAGCATCTGCTGATCGACTGGCGCCGCGGCGAGGCCTTCTTCCTGCGCCACCTGGTCGACGGCGAGTTCGGCGCCAACAACGGCGGCTGGCAGTGGGCGGCCTCCACCGGCACCGACGCCGCGCCCTACTTCCGCATCTTCAACCCCACCACCCAGTCCCAGCGCTTCGACCCGGACGGCCGCTTCCTCGCCGAGTGGCTGCCGGAGCTCGCCGAGCTGTCGCCCAAGGCCCGCCACGCCCCGGGCGGCGACCTGCTGAGCGGCGTCGACTATCCGGCGCCCATCGTCGACCACAGGGCCGCCCGTGCCCGGGCGCTGGACGCCTTCAAGAACCTGCCCGCTTCCTGAAGCGGGCAGCCATTCCCGACCACCTCTTCACCTCTCGCTTACCCCCTCTCACCTCACGACGCTGCCCAGGAGGCCGTCATGTCACCGGACCCGGACCTGGAGGCCTTCTGCGCCTTCTACAACAAGCTAGACAAATCCTGTACAAAAAATCTGTACAAGATATATACTCCAGGCATTGCATTCACCGACCCATTGCACCGCATCGACGGCCTGCCGGCCCTGGAAGCCTACTTCGCCGCCCTGTACGAGAACGTCACGGCGTGCCGGTTCACCTTCCACGAGCGCCAGCGCCACGACAACGTCGCCCTCGTGACCTGGACGATGCACCTGGCGCACCACCGCCTCGATGGCGGCCGGGAGATCGCGGTGGAGGGCGCCTCGCGGCTGGTGTTCGCCGACGACGGATCGGGGCGAGTAAAGGAACACCGAGACTACTTCGACGCCGGCGCCCTGCTCTACGAACGGCTGCCGCTGCTGGGCACGGCGATCCGCTGGCTCAAGCGTCGCGCGGGAGGCTGAGGCCACAGGCCTCGAGCCACACGGCTGAAACCGGAAGGCCGTCGCCCGCGTATCCCCGATAAGCGACATCGCAGGACGCGAGGAGACGACATGACGGCACCCCACACGACCCGCTGCATCTGGCTGACCGGCGCGACATCCGGCATCGGCCGGGCCCTTGCCCTGCGTCTGCTCGATCAGGGCCATCGGGTCGCGCTCAGCGCCCGCCGACAGGAGTCCTTGCAGGAACTGGCCGGCGACCGCGACAACGCCCTGCTGCTGCCGCTGGACGTCAGCGACCGGGCTGCCGTGCTGGCCGCCGGCGACCGCATCGCCGCCCGCTTCGGCCACCTCGACCTGGCGATCCTCAACGCCGGCACCTGCGAATATCTCGAGGCCGGCCGCTTCGACGCCGCGCTGATCGAGCGCGTCTTCGCCACCAACTTCTTCGGCGCCCTGCACGGCGTGGAAGCGGCGCTGCCGCTGCTGCGTCAGGCCAGGGCCCAAGGCGGCCGGCCGCTGCTGGCCGCCACCTCCAGCGCCTCGGCCTATCTGCCGCTGCCGCGCGCCGAGGCCTACGGCGCCTCCAAGGCCGCGCTCAGCCACTTCCTGGAATCGCTGCGCCTCGATCTGGCCGGCGAGGGCATCGACGTCAGCCTCATTCATCCCGGCTTCGTGAAGACGCCGCTGACCGATCGCAACGACTTCCCGATGCCGATGCGAGTCAGCGTCGATCAGGCCGCCGAGGCGATCCTCGAGGGCCTCGAAGCCCACCGCCTCGACATCCACTTCCCGCGCCGCTTCACCCTGCCGCTGAAGCTGCTGGGCATCCTGCCACCGGGGCTGCGCTTCCGCCTCGGGCGGCGCCTGGCCCGCGGCACCGACACGGAGGCTTCGTCATGACGTCGCTCGCCACTCCCGCTTCTCCCCAGGGCCGCCAGCGCATCGCGGTGATCGGCAGCGGCATCGCCGGCATGACCGCCGGCTGGTATCTGTCCCGGCACCACGAGGTCACGCTGTTCGAAGCCGATACCCGTCTCGGCGGCCACACCGCGACCATGGACGTCGAGCTCGAGGGCCGTCACTACGCCATCGACACCGGCTTCATCGTCTTCAACGACTGGACCTATCCTCACTTCCGGCGTCTGCTGGCGACCCTCGGGGTGGAGAGCCAGGCCACCGAGATGAGCTTCTCGGTGCACGAGACGGCCCGCGACTTCGAGTACAACGGCCACAGCCTGCCGCGGCTGTTCGCCCAGTGGTCGAACCTGCTGCGGCCGAGCTTCCACGGGCTGCTGCGCGACATCCTGCGCTTCAACCGCGAGGCCACCCAGGCGATCGTCGACGACCGCCTGCCGGCGGACCTGACCCTGGGCGACTACCTGGATGCCGGCGGCTTCGGCGAGGGCTTCCAGCGCCACTACCTGCTGCCCATGGGCGCGGCGATCTGGTCGGCCAGTATCGGCGAGCTGCGCGCCTTCCCGGCCCGCTTCTTCGTGCGCTTCTTCCATCACCACGGCCTGCTGTCGGTCAACGAGCGTCCCCAGTGGTACACCCTGGTCGGCGGCTCGCGGGCCTACATTCCGGCGCTGACCGCGCCCTACGCCGAACGCATCCGGCTGGCCACGCCGGTACGCGGCCTGCGCCGCGAGGCCGACGGGGTGCACGTCCGCAGCGACGCCGGCGAGGAGCGCTTCGACCAGGTGGTGCTGGCCTGCCACGCCGACCAAGCGCTGGCGATGCTCGACGACGCCAGCCCCGCCGAGCGCCAGATCCTCGGCGCCCTGCCCTACCACGACAACGAGGTGGTGCTGCACACCGACACCCGCCTGCTGCCACGCCGCCGGCGCGCCTGGGCGAGCTGGAACTACCGGCTCGACGGCCGCGGCGACGATGCCCGGGTCTCGGTGACCTACGACATGAACATCCTGCAGCGCCTCGAGGCGCCGCACACCTTCTGCGTGACCCTCAACGACGGCGACAGCATCGATCCGGCCAGGGTACTCGGGCGCTACACCTACGCCCATCCGCAGTTCAGCCTCGCCGGCATGAACGCCCAGGCCCGCCACGCCGAGATCTCCGGGCCGGCCCGGCGCACCCACTTCTGCGGCGCCTACTGGCGCAACGGCTTCCACGAGGACGGCGTGTGGAGCGCACTGCGGGTCGCCCGGGCGCTGGGCTGCGATCCCGACGCGCCGGCCGGCGCCCGGGCGGCCACGGAGGTACCGGCATGATCCAGGCCCCGCGCTCGCGCATCTATCGCGGCTGGCTGCGCCATCGTCGCTTCCTGCCCCGCGCCCACGCCTTCCGCTACCGGCTGTGGATGGCCTGGCTCGACCTCGACGAGCTGCCGGAGCTGTTCGACGGCGTGCCCGGCTTCAGCGCCCGGCGCCCGGCGCTGGCCCGCTTCCGCCGCGAGGACTACCTGGCACCCCACGACCGGCCGCTCAAGGACGCCGTGCGCGCCGAGCTGACGCGGCTGCTGGGCGACGCCCCGGACGGCCGCATCTGCCTGCTCACCCAGCTGCGCACGCTGGGCGTGGGCTTCAACCCGGTGTCGCTCTACTACGCCTATGACGCCCGCGGCGAGTTGCGCGCCCTGCTCGGCGAGGTCAGCAACACGCCCTGGGGCGAACGCACCACCTACGCCTGCCGGGTCGAGCCGCGGCGCCACGGTCATCGCGCCGAGTTCGACAAGGCCATGCACGTCTCGCCGTTCAACCCCATGGACATGCGCTACCGCTGGCGCTTCGACAGTCCCGGCGAACGCCTGAACCTGAACATGGAGACCTGGCGCGGCGACGAGCGCCACTTCGACGCCACCCTGAGCCTGGAAGCGCGCCCGGCGACCCGAGGCGTGCTGCTGGCCACCCTGGCCCGCCATCCGGCGATGGCGCTGAAGACCGTCGCCGGCATCCACTTCGAGGCCCTGCGCCTGTGGCTCAAGCGCGTCCCGGTCCACGACCATCCCCGCCATCAGGAGAGTTCGCCGTGAATACACGCACCGCCAACGCCCGTCCACTGCCGGCCGAGGGCGACCGCCTGACGCGCTGGCTCAAGGCTCGCCTGCTGCCCCGGCTGGACCGTCTGGAAGGCGGCGAGATCACCCTGATCGAGGGCCATCAGCGCCACCGTCTGGGCCGCGGCGGCCCGCTCTCGGTGACCCTGGTGGTGCGCGACTCGCGGGCCTGGCGGCGCATGGCGCTGGGCGGCACCGTGGGCGCCGGCGAGGCCTACATGGACGGCGACTGGGACGCCGACGATCCGGTGGCGCTGGTGCGGCTGTTCGCCGCCAACCTGGAGCGGGTCAACGGCGAGATGGAAGGCGGCCTGGCGGGCCTCGGCCGCTGGCTGCTCGGCGCGCTCTACCGGCTGCAGCGCAACAGCCTGAGCGGCTCGCGGCGCAACATCGCCGCCCACTACGACATCGGCAACGACCTGTTCGCGACCTTCCTCGACCGCCGCCACTGGATGTATTCCAGCGCCGTCTTCCCCCGCGCCGGCGCCAGCCTCGAGGAGGCCTCGACCCACAAGCTCGACCTGATGCTCGAGCGCCTCGACGTGCGCCCGCATCATCACCTGCTGGAGATCGGCACCGGCTGGGGCGGGCTGGCCATCCACGCCGCCCGCACCCGCGGCTGCCGGGTCACCACCACCACCATCTCCGACGAGCAGTATGCCCACACCGCCCGGCGGCTGGCCGAGGAGGGGCTGGAGGATCGCGTCACCCTGCTCAAGCGCGACTACCGCGAACTGGAGGGTCGCTTCGACCGGCTGATCTCGGTGGAGATGATCGAGGCGGTCGGCCACCAGTACCTGACGACCTACCTGACCACCCTGGACCGGCTGCTCACCGACGACGGCCTGGCCATGCTGCAGGCCATCACCATTCGCGACCAGCGCTACGAGGCCGCCAAGCGCGAGATGGACTTCATCAAACGCTACATCTTCCCGGGTGGCTTCCTGCCCTCCCACCGCGTCATCCTCGACGGCCTGAGCCGGCACACCTCGCTGAACCTGGTGGGCCTGGACGAGATCGGCCAGCACTATGCGCGCACCCTGCGCGAGTGGCGCCACCGCTTCGAGGCCAACCTGGAGACCGTGCGCCGGCTGGGCTACGACGAGCGCTTCATCCGCATGTGGCGCTACTACCTGTGCTACTGCGAGGGCGGCTTCCTGGAGCGCACCATCGGCACCAGCCAGCTGCTGCTGGCCAAGCCCGGCGCGCGGCCGGCGCCGCTCTCGGGGGCGGTGTGAGGCGAGCGGTCTGGCGGGCGCTGGCCAACCTGGCCGGCTTCCAGCTCGGCTGGCTGGCCTGCGTGCTGGGCGGCAGCCTCGTGGGACTCGTCGTGGCGGGCGGGGTGATCGCGGCGCATCTGCGCTGGCAGGCGCGGCCGGGGGAGTGGCGCTGGCTGGCGGGCTTCGCGGCGCTGGGGCTGGTCGTCGACGGCGGCCTGGCGCTGGCCGGCGGCTTTCGTTTCCCGCCTGAGACCTTCCTGCTCGGGCCGCTACCGCTATGGCTATGGCTGCTGTGGCCGCTGTTCGCCACCCTGCTGCAGCATTCCCTGGCCTGGCTGTGGCGCCATCCCTGGCTGGCGGCGGCCGGCGGGGCGACCAGCGGGCCGCTGTCCTACTATGCCGGCGCCGCGTTGTCCGGCGTCACGCTCGCCCCCTGGCTGCTGGCCGCCGAGGCGCTGGCGTGGGCGGCGCTATGCCTGTGGCTGAGCCAACGACTCGGCCGACGAAGCGGTCTCACTCACTCCGACTAAGGCCTGCTCGCGCCAGCGCGCTTCCAGCGCCTCCACGGTCAGCGGGCGGTCGTAGAAGAAGCCCTGCACCAGCTCGCAGCCCACCGCGCGCAGGAAGTCGCGCTGGGCGGCGGTCTCCACGCCTTCGGCCACCACCTCCAACGCCAGCCCCCTGGCCATGGCCAGCACCGCATCGACGATGGCGGCGTCGGCGCGATCGTCCGGCAGGGCGCGCACGAAGGCGCGGTCGAGCTTGAGCTTGTCCAGCGGCAGATGCTTGAGATAGCCGAGCGACGAATAGCCGGTACCGAAGTCGTCGATGGCCACCGGGTGGCCGCGCTCGCGCAAGGCCTCCAGGCGCGGGGCCACGTCGCCGGCGCGCTCGTCGAGCAGCACCGATTCCGTCAGTTCCAGGCCCAGCCGCCGCGCCGACACCTGGTGGCGTGCCAGGCCGGCGGCCAGCGCCGCCTCCAGGTCGCCCTGGAACAGCTGCATGGCCGAGATGTTGATCCACACCGGCACCTCGGGCATGCCCTGGCGGCGCCAGTGGGCCATCTGGGCCAGGGCGTGGTCGATCACCCAGTTGCCCAGCGCCGCCATCAGGCCGTGGCGCTCGGCCAGGGGAATGAACTCGCCCGGCGAGATCATGCCGTCGCGGGGATGGCGCCAGCGCAGCAGCGCCTCGAGCCCGGCCAGGCCGTCGTCGGCGAGGCGGTACTGGGGCTGGTAGTGCAGCTCCAGCTGCCCGCCGGTGGCCAGGGCGTTGCGCAGCTCGTTGACCAGCGCCAGACGCGGCGCTTCCTGCACGTCCAGCGACGGGCGAAAGCGCAGGCAGTGGTTGCGGCCGTTGCGCTTGGCGGCGTAGAGGGCCGACTCCAGGCGCTGGAACAACACGCCGGATTCACGGCCGTCTTCCGGTGCGCGACAGCTGCCCACCGTCAGGCCCAGGCGCAGCGAATGGCCGTCGAGCTCGAAGGGCTCGCCCAGATGCGCCTGCAGGCCGGCCACCCACTGCTCATGGTCGTCGAAGGTGGTGGTGCGGATGACCAGGAACTCGTCGCCGCCGAGCCGCCCCACCACGCCGCCGGCCACCTGGCGCGCCAGCCGCTCGCCGAAGCGCGCCAGCAAACGGTCGCCGAGCTCAACGCCGAGGCCGTCGTTGATCTCCTTGAAGCCATCGATATCGAGCATCGCCATGTCCAGGCTCTCGCCGGCCTGGAGGTGGCGCAGCCGCGAGGTCAGCAGGTCGTGCAGGCGGCGTCGATTGGGCAGTCCGGTCAGGGGGTCCTCGAAGCCGATGCGACGCAGGTCGCGCTCGCGGGCCTTGCGCAGCGAAATATCGGAGAACAGGCACACGTAGTGGCGCACCCGTCCGCTTTCGTCGCTGACGGCCCGTACCTTGAGCCACTCGGGGTACTCGTCGCCCTGCTTGCGGCGGTTCCAGATCTCGCCTTCCCAGCGGCCGGTGCTCTGCAGGGTCTGCCAGTAGCGCTCGAAGAAGGCCGAATCGTGACGTGGCGCGGCCAGTGACGCAGCGTTCAGCCCCTGCACCTCCGCCTGCTCGTAGCCGGTGATCTGGGTGAAGGCGGGATTGACCGCCAGGATACGATTGGCGGCGTCGGTGACGATCACGCCCTCCTCGGTCACCGTCAGCGCCTCCTGGCCCAGCCGCGAGCGCAGACGCTCGAGGCGCACCTGGCGCCAGGCGTCCCACAGCCCGGTCGCGGCGATCAGCACGGCGGCCAGGCGCAGCCCGAGGTCGGGCAGCCAGACGCTGGCCGATGCCGCGGCCAGGGCAAGCCACAGCAGCGGGCGGTTCAGGGAAAGCACGGGCCACATGGCTTCGGCCTCGACTCGTCGACGTGAATGTGATGTCCTCCCGGCGCGGGAGAATCGCCTCCAACGTCTATCGACCGATGCGGACATAACTGTACCCCGGGCGTCGGAGAATCCCCCTACTTTGGCCGGCGTGCATTCAAAGAGCACGAACAGTAGACTAGGCGGGGCCGCCAGGGCGGCCCATGCCGTTTCGGTACGGCATACCACCATCTCGACACTCGGAACGATTCAGTGACCAAGCAACATTCCTTTGATCGCGAAGCACTGCTGGCATGCAGCCGTGGCGAGCTGTTCGGCCCCGGCAACGCCCAACTGCCGGCACCCAACATGCTGATGCTCGACCGCATCGCGCACATCCATGAAGAGGGTGGCGAACACGGCAAGGGCGAACTGATCGCCGAGCTGGATATCCGCCCGGACCTGTGGTTCTTCGACTGCCACTTCCCCGGCGATCCGGTGATGCCGGGCTGCCTGGGCCTCGACGCCATGTGGCAGCTGGTCGGCTTCTACTTGGGCTGGCTGGGTCACCCGGGCCGCGGGCGCGCCCTGGGCTGCGGCGAGGTCAAGTTCAGCGGCCAGATCCTGCCGGATGCCGAGAAGGTGACCTACCGCATCAACATCAAGCGCATCATCACCCGGCGCCTGATTCTGGGCATCGCCGACGGCACCGTGTCCGTCGACGGCCGCGACATCTATCAGGCCAATGACCTGCGGGTCGGCCTGTTCACCTCCACCGCGAATTTCTGATCAGGAGGCTCCCATGCGACGAGTGGTAGTCACCGGCCTGGGCATCGTGTCCTGCCTGGGCAACGACGCAACACAGGTTCTCGACGCCCTGCGCACCGGGCGCTCAGGCATTCGCTTCAAGGATGAATACGCCGAGCTCGGCTTCCGCAGCCAGGTGGCCGGCGTCGTCGACATCGATCTCGACGCCCTGGTCGACCGCAAGCTGCGCCGCTTCATGGGCGACGCCGCCGCCTACGCCTATGTCAGCATGGCCCAGGCGGTCGAGGACTCCGGCCTCAGCCCGGAGCAGGTCTCCAACGAGCGCACCGGCCTGATCGCCGGCTCCGGCGGCGCCTCCAGCGCCAACCAGGTCGAAGCCGCCGACGTAATGCGCCAGAAGGGCCTGCGCCGCGTGGGACCCTATCGGGTCACCCGCACCATGGGCAGCACCGTGTCCGCCTGCCTGGCCACGCCGTTCAAGATCAAGGGCGTGAACTACTCCATCTCCTCCGCCTGCGCCACCTCGGCGCACTGCATCGGCAGCGCCATGGAGCAGATCCAGCTGGGCAAGCAGGACGTGGTCTTTGCCGGCGGCGGCGAGGAAGAGCACTGGACGCTGTCCTGCCTGTTCGACGCCATGGGCGCGCTCTCGACCCACTACAACGAGACGCCCGAAAAGGCCTCCCGCCCCTATGACCAGGCCCGCGACGGCTTCGTCATCGCCGGCGGCGGCGGCATGCTGGTGCTCGAGGAGCTGGAGCACGCCAAGGCCCGCGGCGCCAAGATCTACGCCGAGCTGGTCGGCTACGGCGCCACCTCCGACGGCGTCGACATGGTCGCCCCGTCCGGCGAGGGCGCGGTGCGCTGCATGCGCCAGGCCATGGCCACGGTCGACGGCGACATCGACTACATCAACACCCACGGCACCTCCACCCCGGTCGGCGACGTCGCCGAGCTGAAGGCGGTGCGCGAGGTGTTCGGCGACTCCACGCCGGCGATGAGCTCCACCAAGTCGCTGACCGGCCACTCGCTGGGCGCCACCGGTGTACAGGAAGCGATCTACTCGCTGCTGATGATGGAGAATGACTTCATCGCCGCCTCTGCCAACGTGGAGCAGCTGGACGAGCAGGCCGACGGCTTCGACATCGTCACCGAGACCCGCGACGCCAAGGTCGAGCGCGTGCTGTCCAACAGCTTCGGCTTCGGTGGCACCAACGCCTGCCTGGTGCTGGAGAAGTATCGCGACTGACCCGCGCTCATCGCCGCGGCCTGAACGAGCGCCGCGGCGGTACATATCCAGCGGTACATATAAAGAGAGGCGCCCCGCGGGGCGCCTCTCTTTTTTCATGCCTGGCATGCCCGGCTGGCGGCCGGGGCAGGTCAGCTCGCTGCCGTTTCCCCCACGCTCGCCGCGGCGCTCTCGTCGCGGGGGCGCGGCACCTCGGAGATCTCGGCCAGCTGCGCCTCGATCCAGGCCTCGGTCTCGACCAGCACCTCTTCCGGGGTGCGGCCAACGGTCTCGATCGGCTCGCCCACCACCAGCGTCAGCCGCCCGGGACGCTTGACCCAGTGGCGGCCCGGCCAGCGTTCCCCGGCGTTGTGCGCCACCGGCACCACCGGCTTGCCGGCGCGGCAGGCGATCACCGCCCCGCTCTTGTTGTAACGGCGGCGCTTGCCGGGCTCGACCCGCGTGCCCTCGGGAAAGATCAGCACCGAGAGTCCCTCCTCGAGGCGGGCCTTGCCCTGGGTCAGCACCTGCTTCATGGCCCGGGCCGGCTTGGAGCGGTCCAGGGCGATGGGGTGCAGCAGCCGCAGCCCCCAGCCGAAGATCGGGATGCTCAGCAGCTCCTTCTTGAGCACCGTGCACACCGGCGGCTTGAGCAGCTGCAGGTAGACGGTCTCCCATTCGCTCTGATGGTTGGACAACAGCACGCAGGGGCCCTCGGGCAGCCGCTCGCGGCCGCGGATCTCGTAGCGCACCCCGCAAGCCAACCGGAACCAGGCGATGATGAAGTGGTTGTAGAGATTGAGCAGGCGATAGCGCGAACGCAGCGGCAGCAGCGGCGCCGGCGGCAAGAACAGCACGCCGCACACCAGCATGGCAATGAAGTAACCGATATAGAAGATGATGCTGCGGATCACGCTCATGTCTCGCGGGTCTCCTCGGCGGGGCGGGCATCGTCGTCGCGCGCCAGGCACCAGATGTCGAGCATGCGCCCCACCTCGAGCCGCCAGGGCTTCTGGTGAACGCCGAAGACGTCGAGCACCCGCCGGCAGTTCAGCACTCGGCGCAGCGGCTGGTCATGGTGATGGCTGAGCGCCTTGACGCCGCCCAGCTCGACCGTCTCGCCCTGCCCTTCGAGGCGGGTAGCCAGCTGGGTGCGTACCATCGACACGAAGGTGTAGGCGCTGACCGGCTCGGTGCCGGCCAGATGGTAACTGCCCCAGGCATCGGCGCCGCAGCCCTGCTGCTGGAGCATGCCGATCAGCGCCATGGCCACCGAATCGGCGGAGGTCGGGCAGAAGATGACGTCGTTCTCGGCGCGCAGCTCGTTGCCGCTGACCAGGGTATCGAGCAGCTCGCCCAGCCAGGCGTGGCCGCCTTCCAGAGCGAACAGCGGCCCCAGGCGCACGATCAGATGGCGCGGCAGCTCGGCGCGGATGCGCTCGCCGGTGGCGACCAGGCGCCGCAGCCCCTCGTCGCGGGGCGCGGGCACCACGTGCTCGTCGATGGGCTCCTCGTGCCCGTCCTCGTAGAGCTGATCGGACACGCACCACACCAGCGGCACGTCCCGCTCGCGACAGGCCATCATGCAGGCCTCCACGGCCTCGGCGTGGGCGGTCACGGCGGCCGGGGCGTCGGTGAGCGGGCGCGACAGCGGCGGGATCAGCAGCGCATCGGGGCGCACCTCGTCGAGGCGCTCCGGCGACAGGCCCGGCTCGATGACCAGTGTCACGTCGGTGCGGCGATTGGCCTCGCGCGCCATGGCGAGGCTCAGGCAGTGTCCGGCGTCCAGGATCAGCAGCTTCACGATGACTCCTCGGGGCTGGGCGTCGGGATCGCGGCGACCACGACTCACCAGACGGCGACCATCTTGGAACCCATGACGGAGGGGCATCCTGAAACAGGACGCCCCTCCGTCGGCAATCGCGCCACTATACCATTACCGCCCGCCGTCATGGCAGCGGCGGCACGCCGCCGGCCAGCGCAAGCGCCCAAAGACACGGGGCCAGGCATGGCCCGGCCCCGTCGTTCGAGCAGACCGCGCCCCCGCGGTCTGCCGCCTTGCGCTACAGCATCCAGTCGATGGGCAGCACCGAGATGAACGTCACCCAGCCGCGCCGCAGCAGCCCCACGTTGGGCTCGCTGTGGTGACGAATCGTGCCGTCGTCGGTGCGCTCCAGCCACACCAGGTCGTCGTTGTCGTCGAGGCGCACCTCGTAGGCGTTGCCGGGGATGTCTTCGCGGAAGACCTCGGCCATCTCCTGGGCGAGTTCGGGGCTCTCGATGACGAAGCCGAGCTCGGTATTGAGCTTCGCGGAGCGTGGATCGAAGTTGAAGGAGCCGACGAACAGACGCTTTCCATCGACGGAGAAGGTCTTGGCGTGCAGGCTGGCGCCCTTGCTGCCGAAGGGGCCCGCCGCCTCGCTGCGCCCCGGCGCGCCGGGCTGGCGCTTGAGTTCGAACAGCCTGACGCCGGCCTCCAGCAGCTCGCGACGATGCTTGGCATAGCCGGCGTGCACCGCCCCGACGTCGGTGGCTTCCAGGGCATTGGTGAGGATGGTGACGTCGACGCCGTGGGCCTCCAGATCGGTGAACAGGCGAGTGCCCTTGTCCATCGGCACGAAGTAGGGCGACACCAGATAGACCGCCTGTTCCGGCGGCCCCAGCAGCCCACGGATGCGTCCGGTCAGCAGCGCCTCGTCGTCGGCTTCGCCCAGGCCCTTGGCCGGATCGTCGCTGACCATCTTGGCCTCGGCCCAGATCAGCGGCAGCCGGCCCTCGCGCAGTCGCTGTATCAGCGGCTCCTCCTCCAGCGCTTGCAGATAGCCCCGAGCCTCGGGCTGGGCGAGCAGCTCGTCGAGCTGCGCCTCGAGGCGCGCGGTGCCCTCGCGACCCGCCGAGTCGATCAGGCGGCTGGCCGGATAGGCGGAGCGGCTCGACCAGTAGCGGTCGAAATCGCTCGAGACGTCCTGCACGATCGGGCCGATAGCGAGCACGTCCAGGTCGGAGAAGGCCATGTCCGTGGCCGCGCCGAAATACTCGTCGCCGATGTTGCGGCCGCCGATGATGGTGGCCTGATTGTCCGCGGTGAAGGACTTGTTGTGCATGCGCCGGTTGGCGCGGGAGAAGTCGGTGAGGTAGCCCACGAAGCGCGGCGAGCGGATCACGAACGGATTGAACAGCCGGACCTCGATGTTAGGATGCGCGTCGAGCGCGGCCAGCTTGTGGTCCAGCCCGGTGGTGTTGGTGTCGTCAAGCAGCATGCGCACCCGTACGCCGCGGTCGGCCGCGTCCAGCAGGGCGCGATACAGCAGCGAGCCGGTGATGTCGTCATGCCAGATGTAGTACTGCACATCGAGGGTCCGCTCCGCCGACTCGGCCAGCAGCAGCCGCGCCGCGAAGGCGTCGCGCGCGTTGCGCAGCGCGTGGAAGCCGTCGATGTCGTCATGCTGGGCCACCAGCGGCGACACCATCTCGCCCAGCGCCGTCTGCCGGGCCTGCGCTACCGGCAGCTGCTGCGTCTCGCTTCGCCCTTCCAACGGCGGCAGGGGGCTGCACCCCGTCAGCCACAGCAGCATCGCCAAGGCCAGCCACACGCTGGCCTGGCTCGAACGTCCCGGGAAAGATCGTGTCATGGCAAGGACTCCTGTCGGCACCTCCCTCCACCATAGCGGTTATCGACGGTGACGATGTCCCTGCGCCACCACGCAGCGCCAACGCAGACACGACAACATAGAAACGACAACGCCCTGCCATGGCAGGGCGTCGTGCAACAGCGCCGGGAACGAGCCGAGCCTAGAACGGGATCTCGTCGTCGAAGTCGTCGAAGCTGCCCGGATCCGGCGCGCCGAAGTTGCCGCCCTGCTGCTGGCCGCCGCCCTGGTTGGGGGCCGGCTGGGGGGCCGGGCGCTGACCGCCGCCCTGCTGCTGACCGCCGCCCTGCTGCTGACCGCCGAAGCCGCCGCCCTGCTGGGGCTGACCGCCCGGGGGCTGGCCATAGTTGCCGCCCTGCTGCTGGCCGCCGAAGCCGCCGCCCTGCGGCTGACCGCCCTGGGGCTGACCATAGTTGCCGCCCTGCTGGCGCGGCTGGCCGCCGCCGAAGCCACCCGGCTGGCCGCCGCCCATCTCGCCGCTGCGCGAATCGAGCATCTGCATGTCGTTGGCGACGATCTCGGTGGAGTACTTGTCGACGCCGTTCTGATCCTGCCACTTGCGCGTCTGCAGGCGGCCCTCGACGTAGACCCGGGAGCCCTTGCGCAGGTACTGCTGGGAGATCTCGGCCAGCTTGTTGAACATCACCACCCGGTGCCACTCGGTGCGCTCCTGGCGCTGGCCGCTCTGGCGATCCATCCAGGTATCGGTGGTCGCGAGGTTGAGGTTGGCCACGGCGGTGCCGGACGGGGTGAAGCGCACCTCGGGGTCTTGTCCGAGATTGCCGATGAGAATGACCTTGTTGACGCCACGGGCCATGGTTGACTCCTTGATTCTGTCGGAAGGCGGACCACCGGGCAGGCCCCGGCGACGAACCCGGCCTCCCGGAACGCTCGAATGCATGTAGATGAACGCGCCGGGCCACGACCGGCGCGCGAAAGACCGATGCCGATACTATACGCGAGTTCCCGCCTCGACGCCGCCGAGCGACGAAGCGCGATCAGCGTGATCCGGTCAGCCGCGACAGGGCCTCGGTATCCAGCCGCTCGCGGTCGACCTTGAGATAGGCCAGGCGCTCCTCGGGCACCACCAGCACGTCCTCGACGCCGGCCACGGCGGCGAAGCGCGCCATCAGGGCATCGAGGGCATCGTCCTGCTGCTCCTCGGCCAGCGCCACCACCTCGCTAGAGAGATGGCGCGGCGGCGTCATGCCGAGCATGAACACGAACCAGGCCAGCCCGATCACGGCCACGCCGAGGAACACCGCCGTCAGGCCGAAGTGCTGCGACAGGAAACCGCCCAGCACGCCGCCGAGAAAAGCGCCCAGGAACTGGCTGGTGGAGTACAGTCCCATGGCGGTGCCCTTGGCACCGGCCGGCGCCAGCTTGCTGATCATCGACGGCAGCGTGGCCTCGAGCAGATTGAACGAGGTGAAGAAGGCGAACAGCCAGCCGATCAGCCCCATCAGGCCGTGTCCCTCGAGGCCCAGCCCCAGCAGGCTGGCGACGATGACGCCGATGGCCCCCAGGCACATCAGCTTCATCTTGCGGCGCTTCTCGGCGACGATGACCAGCGGCACCATGGCCACGAAGGACAGGCCCATCACGCCGAGATAGACCAGGCCATGGTGGGACTCGGCGATGCCGGCGTCGACCAGCCGGAACGGCACGGCAACGAAGATCGCCATCAGGATCAGGTGCAGGCCGAAGATGGAGGCGTTGAGCCGCCACAGGTCGAGGCGCCCGACGAGTCCCTTGAGCTGGCCGCGGTCGATGCCCACGTCCTGGTGCCCGCGCCGCTGCGGCGCCCGGGGCACCAGCTTCCACAGCACGCCGAGCCCCAGCGCCGCCAGGCCGGCGGTGAACCAGAACACGCCGGACAGCCCGAAGTGCGACGACACCAGCGGCCCCAGCACCATCGCCACCGCGAAGGCCACGCCGATCGACAGCCCGATGGTGGCCATGGCGGCGGTGCGCACCTGCTCGCGGGTCTGGTCCGCCAGCAGCGCCATGATGGCTGCAGCCACGGCGCCGCTGCCCTGCAGGCAGCGGCCCAGGATGATGCCGGCGATGCTGTCGGCCTGGGCCGCCACCACGCTGCCGATCAGGAACAGCACCAGCCCGCCGGCGATCACCGGCTTGCGCCCGATGCGGTCGGACAGCAGGCCGAAGGGGATCTGCAGCACGGCCTGGGTGAGGCCGTAGATACCCAGTGCGAACCCGACCAGCAGCGGCGTCGCGCCGATCAGTTCCTCGGCCTTGAGCGCCAGGATGGGCAGCACCATGAACAGGCCGAGCATGCGCGTGGCATAGAGCCCGGCCAGACCGACGATGGCTCGCCGCTCGGCGGCTAACAGTAAGCTGGCCTTGGACATAGAGATTCCAGTGCTTCTGAGGGAGGGCGCGGGGCCCTGGAGATGATGGAGGCACATTCTACCGCTTCGCGGCGGCACACGAAACGCTCGCTCCGGCGACTTTGCCGCACTCCCGGCCGGGCCCGTATAATCGATCTTTTGCCGCGGCCCACGAGGTAGGAATGGACAGGATTCTGGTCAGGGGTGCCCGCACCCACAACCTCAAGCAGATCGACGTCGAGCTGCCTCGGGACAAGCTGATCGTGGTCACCGGACTGTCGGGCTCCGGCAAGTCGTCGCTGGCCTTCGACACCCTCTATGCCGAGGGCCAGCGGCGCTACGTTGAGTCGCTCTCTACCTATGCCCGACAGTTCCTGTCGATGATGGAAAAACCCGACGTCGACCACATCGAGGGCCTGTCGCCGGCGATCTCCATCGAGCAGAAATCGACCTCCCACAACCCGCGCTCCACCGTGGGTACCATCACCGAGATCTACGACTACCTGCGCCTGCTGTTCGCCCGCGCCGGCACGCCGCGCTGCCCCGAGCACGGCGAGGATCTCGAGGCCCAGACCATCTCGCAGATGGTCGATCAGGTGCTGGCCCTGCCCGAGGGCAGCAAGCTGATGCTGCTGGCCCCGGTGGTCAGCGGCCGCAAGGGCGAGCACCTGCAGCTGCTGGCCGAGCTGCGCGCCCAGGGCTTCGTGCGCGCCATGGTCGACGGCCAGGTGCTCGAGCTCGACGATATCGCCCCGCTCGACAAGAACAGGAAGCACGACATCAGCGTGGTGGTGGATCGCATCAAGGTCCGCGAGGGCCTGGAACAGCGCCTGGCCGAGTCCTTCGAGACCGCCCTGGGGCTAGCCGACGGCACCGCGGTGATCCACTTCATGGACGGCGAGCGCGAGGACCTCGCCTTCTCCTCGCGCTTCGCCTGCCCGGTGTGCGGCTACTCGATCTCCGAGCTCGAGCCGCGGATGTTCTCGTTCAACAACCCGGCCGGCGCCTGCTCGAGCTGCGACGGCCTGGGCGTGCAGCAGTATTTCGACCCGGACAAGCTGATCAGCCATCCCGAGCTGTCGCTGGCCGAGGGCGTGATCAAGGGCTGGGACCGGCGCAGCGTCTACTACTTCAATCAGCTCCAGGCGGTGGCGGACCACTACCGTTTCACCCTGGAGACGCCCTGGCAGGACCTGGCCCGCCACGAACGCGAGGTCATCCTGCACGGCAGCGGCAACGACGACATCGCCTTCCACTACGTCAACGACCGCGGCCGCAAGGTCACCCGCGAGCATCCCTTCGAGGGCGTGCTGCCCAACATGCAGCGCCGCTACCGCGAGACCGAGTCCAGTTCGGTGCGCGAGGAGCTGGCCCGCCACATCGCCGTGCAGCCCTGCCCGACCTGCCACGGCTCGCGGCTGCGCAAGGAGTCGCGCCACGTCTACATCGACGACCGGACCCTGCCCGACGTGGTGCGCCTGCCGATCGGCGAGGGGCTGTCCTACTTCCAGGCCCTGACGCTGCCGGGTCGCAAGGGGGAGATCGCCGAGAAGATCCTCAACGAGATCCGCGCGCGCCTCGAGTTCCTGGTCAACGTCGGGCTCGACTACCTCAACCTGGAACGCAGCGCCGAGACCCTGTCCGGCGGCGAGGCCCAGCGCATCCGCCTGGCCAGCCAGATCGGCGCCGGCCTGGTCGGGGTGATGTACATCCTCGACGAGCCCTCCATCGGTCTGCACCAGCGCGACAACGACCGCCTGCTCCACACCCTCGAGCACCTGCGCGACCTGGGCAACACCGTGATCGTAGTCGAGCACGACGAGGACGCCATCCGCGCCGCCGACCACGTGCTCGACATCGGGCCCGGTGCCGGCGTCCACGGCGGCCGGGTGGTGGCCGAGGGCACGCCCGAGCAGGTCATGGCCACGCCGGACTCACTGACCGGCCAGTACCTGTCCGGCGAGAAGCGCATCGAGGTACCGCCCTGGCGAATCCCCGGCAACCCCGAGAAGCAGGTGGTGCTGCACGGCGCCCGCGGCAACAACCTGCAGGACGTGACCCTGACGCTGCCGCTGGGGCTGTTCGTGTGCGTGACCGGAGTCTCCGGCTCCGGCAAGTCGACGCTGATCAACTCGACGCTGATGCCGATCGCCGCCCGCGAGCTCAACCGCGCCACGGCGCTGACCCCGGCGGCCCACGACCGCATCGAGGGCCTCGAGCACCTGGACAAGGTGATCGACATCGACCAGAGCCCGATCGGCCGCACGCCGCGATCCAACCCGGCCACCTACACCGGCATCTTCACACCGATCCGCGAGCTGTTCGCCGGCACCCAGGAGGCGCGCTCGCGCGGCTACAAGCCCGGCCGCTTCTCGTTCAACGTCAAGGGCGGGCGCTGCGAGGCCTGTCAGGGCGAGGGCATGATCAAGGTGGAGATGCACTTCCTGCCGGACATCTACGTGCCCTGCGACGTCTGCAAGGGCAAGCGCTACAACCGCGAGACCCTGGAGGTGCAGTACAAGGGCAAGAGCATCGACGAGGTGCTGGAGATGACCGTCGAGGAGGCGCTGGAATTCTTCAGCCCGGTGCCGGCCATCGCCCGCCGCCTGCAGACGCTGATGGACGTCGGCCTGTCCTACATCCGCCTGGGCCAGAGCGCCACCACGCTGTCCGGCGGCGAGGCCCAGCGCGTCAAGCTGGCCCGCGAGCTGGCCAAGCGCGACACCGGCAAGACCCTCTACATCCTCGACGAGCCCACCACCGGCCTGCATTTCGAGGACATCCGCCAGCTGCTGACGGTGCTCCACCGCCTGCGCGATCACGGCAACACCATCGTGGTGATCGAGCATAACCTGGACGTGATCAAGACCGCCGACTGGCTGATCGACCTCGGCCCCGAGGGCGGCTCCGGCGGCGGGCGTATCATCGCCGAAGGCACGCCGGAACAGGTCGCCCGTCAGGAGGTCTCGCACACCGGCCGCTTCCTGCAACCGCTGCTGGAGCGCGCGGCCTCCGCCGCGCGAGATATCACTCCCGCCTGACCGCGTCGTTCGCCGCCGATCCGAGCGATCGGCGGCGAACGGGGCAGAATCTGCTAGCTTTTCCAGAGACGCCCCTCTTCCGCCTCTTCGTCTCTGGAGACCGCCCATGCCTCTCGTCACCTCCCGTACGCCCGTCCGGACCGCCACGCGGCTGCTGAGCGGAGCGGCGCTATGCCTGGCCCTGGCGGCGCCTCAGGCCCAGGCCGATGGGACCACGGCCTCGCTCTACCTGTGGGGCACCGACGTCGACCAGACGCTGAAGGGCGGCACGCGCCTCGAGACCAGCCGCCAGACAGTGATGGAGAATCTGGAGTTCGGCCTGATGGGCACGCTGGTGTATCGCCGCGGCCCCTGGCTCTATGGCTTCGACGGCCTCTACGCCGACATCGGCAAGGACGCCGACGTCGACGTGCCGGTGGAAAGCGGGGAGCCCGAGGGGGCTGAGTCCATCGAGACGGCGCTGGACTTCACCACCAAGACGGTCATGGCTCACGCCTTCATCGGCCATCAGTGGTATCGCGACGCGAACTGGTCCGTCTACGGCACCGGCGGTCTCCGCTACACCCGCTTCGAGACCGAGCTCACCGTGGCCACCGACGAAAGTGCCCGGCGCTTCGACACCGAGGACAACCTCACCGACGCCACCTTCGGCCTGCGTGGCCATTACAGCTTCACGCCCCACTGGTCCACGCCCTTCATCGTCGACGTCGGCACCGGCAGCACCGAGGTCAGCCTGCAGGCCTTCACCGCCGCCGAGTACGCCTGGGGGAGCAGCAGCGTGACGGCGGGCTATCGCTACATGAAGTGGCGGCTCGACGACAGCGACTTCCTCGACGAGGTCATCTACGAAGGGCCGGTGGTGGCCTACAGCTACCGTTTCTGATCCAGCGGCCCCGGACACATAAAAAAATAGCGACATAAAAAAACCGGCTCCCCGAGGGGAGCCGGTTTGGTGCCGGACCGTGAGGTCGCGCGCGAGGATCAATCCTCGGCGGCTTCCTCGACGACCGGACGGTCGACCAGTTCGACGTAGGCCATGGGGGCGTTGTCGCCAGCGCGGAAACCGCACTTGAGCACGCGGACGTAGCCGCCCGGGCGATTGGCGTAACGCGGACCCAGCTCGTTGAAGAGCTTGCCGACCGCTTCCTTGGAGCGGGTGCGGCTGAAGGCCAGACGACGGTTGGCGACGCTGTCCTGCTTGGCCAGAGTGATGAGCGGCTCGATGTGACGACGCAGCTCTTTGGCCTTGGGCAGGGTTGTCTTGATCACCTCGTGCTCGACCAGCGACACGCTCATGTTCTTGAACATGGCCTGGCGGTGCGAGCTGGTGCGATTCAGATGACGACCACTCTTACGATGACGCATGGTTGTGATTCCTTACCAAACTGGGACTCGAGTCGACGCTCACGCGGAGGCCTTGTCGTCCTTCAGGCTAGCGGGCGGCCAATTTTCCAGCCGCATACCCAGGGACAGACCACGGGCGGCCAACACGTCCTTGATCTCGTTCAGGGACTTCTTGCCGAGATTCGGGGTCTTCAGCAGCTCCACCTCGGTGCGCTGGATCAGGTCCCCGATGTAGTAGATGTTCTCGGCCTTCAGGCAGTTGGCGCTGCGGACGGTCAACTCGAGATCGTCTACGGGGCGCAGCAGGATCGGATCGATATGATCCTCTTCCTCTTCCACTTCCTGTTCCTTGTCGGCTTCCAGGTCGACGAACGCGGCCAGCTGCTCCTGCAGGATAGTCGCGCTGCGACGGATCGCCTCTTCCGGATCCAGGGTGCCGTCGGTTTCCAGATTGAGAATCAGCTTGTCGAGGTCGGTGCGCTGTTCGACACGCGCGGCCTCGACGGTATAGGAAACCCGACGCACGGGGCTGAAGGTCGCATCCAGCTGCAGGCGGCCGATGGCACGAGACTCGTCGTCGGCGTCGCCACGGACGTCCGCCGGCTCATAGCCGCGGCCGCGGGCCACCTTGAGCTGCATCTTCAGCTCGGCGCCCTCGTTGACGTGCGCGATGACGTGCTCGGGATTGACGATCTCGACGTCGTGGTCGAGGGCGATGTCACCCGCGGTCACGATGGCCGGGCCCTGCTTGTTCAGCGAGAGCACCGCCTCGTCGCGGCTGTGCATCTTGATCGCCACGTCCTTGAGGTTCAGGAGGATTTCGATGACATCTTCCTGGACGCCCTCGATCGCGCTGTACTCGTGATCGACACCGGCGATCTCGGTCTCTACCACGGCACAGCCGGGCATGGACGAGAGCAGGATGCGACGCAGAGCATTGCCCAGAGTGTGGCCGAAGCCACGCTCGAACGGCTCGAGCACGATCTTCGCGTGGTGCGCGTTGATCTCTTCGACCTTGATGTCGCGAGGACGGAGAAACTCTGTCACTGAACGCTGCATGATGAATACCTTTCAGGCTGCCAAACGGATACTCGGTACTGAAGGCCGCCCACCCCGCGGGGAGGGCGGCGCGGCGATCGCCGCTTACTTCGAGTACAGCTCGACGATCAGTTGCTCATTGATGTCGGCAGACAGGTCACCGCGTTCAGGCAGAGCCTTGAAAGTGCCTTCCATCTTCTTGGCATCGACCTCGACCCAGGCCACATCGCCACGGTTGGCGGCGATGCCCAGAGCGTTCTGGATACGCGCCTGGTTCTTGGCCTTTTCACGGACGGAGACCACGTCACCGGGCTTGACCTGGTAGGAAGCCACGTTGACGGTCTTGCCGTTGACGGCGATCGCCTTGTGACTCACCAGCTGGCGGGCCTCGGAACGAGTGGCGCCGTAGCCCATGCGGTAGACGACGTTGTCCAGTCGGGATTCGAGAAGCTGCAGCAACAGCTCACCGGTCGCGCCCTTCAGGCGGGCCGCTTCCTTGTAGTAGTTGCGGAACTGCTTCTCGAGCACGCCGTACATGCGGCGTACTTTCTGCTTCTCGCGAAGCTGCAAGCCGTAGTCGGAAATCCGCTGACGACGCTGGCCGTGCACACCCGGGATCTGCTCGGATTTGCACTTCTTCTCGAAGGGAGTGACACCGCTCTTCAGGAAGAGGTCGGTGCCTTCACGACGAGACAGTTTGCACTTCGGTCCAATATAACGAGCCATGAATCTGTCTCCTTAAACGCGGCGTTTCTTCGGCGGACGGCAGCCATTGTGCGGAATGGGCGTCGCGTCGGTGATGCTTTGCACGCGGAAGCCGGCGGCATTCAGTGCACGCACGGCGGATTCACGGCCCGGACCGGGGCCTTTGACCAGCACGTCGACGTTTTTCACACCATACTCGGCTGCAGCGGTCGCTGCACGTTCGCTTGCCACTTGAGCAGCGAACGGGGTGCTCTTGCGAGAACCACGAAAACCCGAACCACCGGCAGTCGCCCAGGAGAGGGCGTTGCCCTGGCGGTCTGTGATCGTAATGATCGTGTTGTTAAAAGAGGCGTGGATATGCGCGACGGCATCCACTACCTGCTTTTTAACCTTTTTACGGTTGCTACGCGGGTTAGCCATGTTGATGTCAATTCCTGTCGTTACGCAGAACGTGCGTGTTATTTGCGAATCGGCTTACGCGGACCCTTACGGGTGCGCGCATTGGTCTTGGTCCGCTGACCGTTCAGCGGCAGACCACGGCGATGACGCAGACCACGATAGCAACCCAGGTCCATGAGACGCTTGATGTTCAGCGTCACATCACGACGAAGATCGCCTTCAACGGTGTACTTGCCGACTTCGGAACGCAGGGTGTCGACTTCGTCGGAAGACAGCTCCTGGATCTTGGTAGTCGGTGCAATGCCGGCCGCGACACAGATTTCCTGGGCGCGAGTACGGCCAATCCCGAAGATATAGGTCAGCGAGATCGCCGCATGCTTGTTGTCCGGGATATTGACGCCTGCAATACGGGCCATCAGCTTACTCCGAAATTTGAGCGGCTTGCTCGATTAATCATCTACAAAAGGCGCAACAGCATACCCCTTTACCCTGCGAAGGGCAAGGGGCATGCCGGCACCCGGTTTAGTGCAGCGTCAGGGGATCAGCCCTGGCGCTGCTTGTGCCGCGGTTCGCTGCAGATGACGCGCACGGCGCCATTGCGACGAATGATCTTGCAGTTACGGCACATTTTCTTCACGGAAGCTCGAACTTTCATCGTTCCATCTCCATTGTTGGCTCGCGTCGCGAGCCAACGGTTCAGCTCGCGGCGCGCCAATTCATCAGCGGCGCCCTCAGCGCATGATGCCGCCGCTGCCGTAGCCTTTCAGGTTGGACTTCTTCATCACCGAATCGTATTGATGCGACATGAGGTGCGACTGCACCTGAGCCATGAAGTCCATGATGACCACCACCACGATCAGCATCGAAGTACCGCCGAAGAAGAACGGTACGTTCCAGGCCACGATCAGGAACTGGGGCATCAGGGAAACGACGGTGATGTAGAGGGCACCGAACAGGGTCAGACGGCTCATGACCTTGTCGACGTAGCGAGCGGTCTGCTCGCCGGGGCGGATGCCCGGAAGGAAGGCCCCCGACTTCTTGAGGTTGTCGGCGACGTCCTTGGGGTTGAAGACCAGCGCTGTGTAAAAGAAGCAGAAGAATACCACCGCTGCCGCGAAAAGCAAGATGTACAGCGGCTGACCCGGGCCGAGAGCCTGGGAAGCACGCTGCAGCCACTCCATGCCGTCCCCGGCACCGACCCACTGCCCCAGCGATGCCGGGAACAGCAGGATGCTCGAGGCGAAGATCGCCGGAATCACGCCCGCCATGTTGACCTTGAGCGGCAGATAGCTGCTCTGGCCGGCGTACATCTTGTTGCCGACCTGGCGACGCGGATAGTTCACCGTGATGCGGCGCTGGCCGCGCTCGATGAATACCACGAAGGCCACGGTAGCGATGCCCAGAAGGGACAAGGCCAGCAGCGGCAGCACGTTCCATGCGCCTTCATTACGGGCCAGTTCGAAGGCCTGGCCCACGGCCCCCGGCAGACCGGCGACGATGCCCGAGAAGATCAGCAGCGAAATGCCGTTGCCGATGCCCTTCTCGGTGATCTGCTCGCCCAGCCACATCATGAACACCGCCCCGCACACGAAGGTGACGACGGCGGTGAAGTAGAAGCTGAAGTCGGCCGTGTAGGCAATACCCTGGCTCGCCAGGCCCACCGACATGCCGGTGGCCTGGACGAGTGCCAGCAGTACGGTGCCGTAGCGGGTGTACTGGCTGATCTTGCGACGACCGGCCTCGCCCTCCTTCTTCAGCTGTTCCAGCTGGGGCGAGACGGCGGTCAGCAGCTGCATGATGATCGACGCGGAGATGTACGGCATGATGCCGAGCGCGAAGATGCTCATGCGCTCCAGGGCACCGCCGGAGAACATGTTGAACATGCCCAGGATGGTGCCCTGCTGCTCCCTGAACAAGGCAGCAAGCTGGTCAGGATTGATACCGGGAACGGGGATGTGGGCACCGATACGGTAGACCACGATAGCGAGGAGCACGAAGCGCAGACGCGCCCAGAGTTCGCTCAGACCGCTGCCCATCGCCGGCATGTTTCCTGACTTGGCCATTTAGTCCTCTACCTTGCCGCCAGCGGCTTCGATCGCGGCACGGGCACCCTTGGTGACCTTGAGACCGCGGACCGTGACCGCCTTGTTCAGTTCGCCGGAAAGGATCACCTTGGCATACTGGGTGGCGTCCTTCAGCACGTTGGCCTGCTTGAGGGTTTCCAGGGTGACTTCCTCACCCTCGACCCGGGCCAGTTCGCCCAGGCGGACCTCTTCGGAGACCATCGACTTCGCGGAGGTGAAACCGAACTTCGGCAGACGACGCTGCAGCGGCATCTGACCGCCTTCGAAGCCGGGCTTCACGCTGCCGCCGCTGCGCGACTTGAGGCCCTTGTGGCCACGGCCACCGGTCTTGCCCAGACCGGAGCCGATGCCACGACCGACGCGCTTTTCAGCGTGCTTGGAGCCCGGGGCCGGGCTCAGGCTATTGAGTTTCATGGATTACTCTCCCTCAACACGCACAAGGTAGTTGACCTTGTGGATCATGCCGCGAACGGCAGGGGTGTCTTCCAGTTCGACCGTGTGACCGATGCGACGCAGGCCGAGGCCCTTCATGGTGGCCTTGTGCTTGGCCAGCACGCCGATGGTGCTGCGGGTCTGGGTAACCTTGATCGTAGCTGCCATGGTGCTCACCCCGTGATCGCTTCGACTGACAGACCGCGCTTGGCGGCCACGTCTTCCGGCGACTGCAGGGAGGCCAGACCATTGACGGTCGCCCGCACCACGTTCACCGGGTTGGTGGAGCCGTAGCACTTGGCCAGGACGTCATGGACGCCGGCCAGCTCCAGCACGGAGCGCATGGCGCCGCCGGCGATGATGCCGGTACCCTCGGAAGCCGGCTGCATGTACACCTTGGAGGCACCGTGACGGGCCTTGACCGGGTACTGCAGAGTGCCACCCTTCAGGTTGACCTTGACCATGTTGCGACGCGCCTGGTCCATGGCCTTCTGGATCGCGACCGGCACTTCACGTGCCTTGCCGCGGCCGAAGCCAACACGACCATTACCGTCGCCGACGACGGTCAGAGCGGTGAAGCCGAAGATCCGGCCACCCTTGACCACCTTGGCGACACGGTTGACCTGCACGAGCTTTTCCTGCAGATCGCCGCTTTGCTGTTCGTTCTTCGCCATCGTAAAACCCTTTAGAATTCCAGGCCGCCTTCACGAGCGGCGTCGGCCAGGGCCTTGACACGACCGTGGTACTTGAAACCGGCACGATCGAAGGCCACCTGGGTGATGCCAGCCTGCTTGGCGCGTTCGGCAATCAGTGCGCCCACCTTGGAGGCGGCGTCGACGTTGCCGGTCGCACCCTCGCGCAGGGCCTTGTCCAGCGTGGAAGCGCTGGCCAGGACCTTGCCACCATCCGGCGAGATGATCTGCGCGTAGATGTGACGCGGGGTACGGTTGACGCACAGGCGATACACGCCCAGCTCGCGGATCTTGGCGCGAGCGCGGCGGGCACGACGGAGACGAGATTCTTTCTTCGCGTTCATAACCCTGCCTTACTTCTTCTTGGCTTCTTTGCGGCGGACTTGCTCGTCGCCGTACCGGATACCCTTGCCCTTGTAGGGTTCGGGCGGACGGTAGGCGCGAATTTCCGCGGCAACCTGGCCGAGCTTCTGCTTGTCCGCGCTCTTCAGCACGATGGTGGTGTTCTTCGGCGTTTCGGCCGAGACACCTTCAGGCAGTTCGTAGTCGACCGGGTGTGAGAAGCCCAGTGTCAGGTTCAGCGTCTGGCCCTTGGCCTGGGCACGATAACCGACGCCATTGATTTCGAGGGTCTTGGTGAAGCCCTCGGAAACACCGGTGACCAGGTTCTGAACCAGGGCACGGGTGGTGCCGACCATCGCCCAGCTCTTGGCGGATTCGCTCGGCTGGAAGGTCACTTGACCTTCTTCCTGAGCGATCACCACGTCGGGATGAACGGTCATGGACAGCGCGCCCTGGCTGCCCTTGACGGACAGCTGGTCGCCATCGAGCTTGAGCTCGACGCCGGCGGGCACTTTAACCGGATATTTGGCTACGCGTGACATTCCAAACTCCTAGAATACGGTGCAGATGACTTCACCACCGACACCGGCCTGGCGGGCCGCGCGGTCGGTCATCACACCCTTGGAGGTGGTGACGATCGCGATACCCAGGCCCTCGGCAACCTTGGGCAGGGAGTCCTTGCCCTTGTAGCTGCGCAGAGACGGCTTGGAGGCCCGCTGCAGATGTTCGATGACCGGCTTGCCTTCGAAGTACTTGAGGGTCACGGTCAGTTCCGGCTTGGCGGTTTCGCTAACCGCGTAGTCCGTGACATAACCCTCTTCCTTCAGCACGCGGGCCACCTCGACCTTGAGCTTGGAGGACGGCATGGAAACCGTCTCCTTGGTGGCCATCTGCGCATTGCGGATACGGGTGAACATATCCGCCAGAGTGTCTTGCATGCTCATTTACGTTGCGCTCCTGATGATTCTACGTGGCGTTACCAGCTGGACTTCTTGAGTCCGGGCACGTCGCCACGCATGGCGGCTTCACGCAGCTTGTTACGGCCGAGGCCGAACTTGTTGTAGTAGCCGTGCGGACGGCCAGTGACGCGGCAGCGGTTGCGCTGGCGCACCGGGCTGGAGTCACGCGGCAGCGACTGCAGCTTGAGCTGCGCATCGAAGCGCTCTTCGTCAGAAGCGTTCACGTCCTGGATGATCGCCTTGAGCTGAGCGCGCTTGGCGGCATACTTCTCCACCAGCTGGGCGCGCTTCTCTTCGCGCTCTACCATGCTTTTCTTTGCCATGATCCCACCCTTATTTCTTGAACGGGAAGTTCAGCGCGCTCAGCAGCGCACGACCTTCTTCATCGGTGTTGGCGGTGGTGGTGATGGTGACATCCAGACCACGGATACGATCGATCTTATCATACTCGATCTCCGGGAAGATGATCTGCTCACGCACCCCCATGGAGTAGTTGCCACGACCGTCGAAGGACTTCGGGTTGAGACCACGGAAGTCACGAACGCGGGGGATCGCGATATTCACCAGGCGATCGAGGAAGTCCCACATGCGCTCGGAGCGCAGGGTCACTTTGATCCCGATCGGCCAGCCTTCACGCACCTTGAAGCCCGCGATGGACTTGCGTGCCTTGGTCACCAGCGGCTTCTGACCGGAGAGCTTCTCCAGGTCACCGATGGCGTTGTCGATCAGCTTCTTGTCGCTGGTCGCTTCGCCGATGCCCATGTTCAGGGTCACCTTGGTGATCCGGGGCACCTGCATCACGTTGGCGTAGCTGAACTGCTCTTGCAGCTTAGCCATCACCTCGTTCTGATAACGTTCTTTCAAGTTCGCCATTTTGCTACCCGACTCGCGTTAGGCGTCGATCTGCGCTTGCGTCGACTTGTAGATACGTACCTTGGTACCGTCTTCCTGAACCTGGACGCCGACGCGATCTGCCTTACCGGTCTCCTGGTTGAAGATGGCCACGTTGGACGCGTGAATCGGAGCCTCGCGCTCGACGATACCGCCCTGATTACCCGCCATGGGATTGGGCTTGGTGTGACGCTTGATCATGTTCACACCGGACACGATGTAGCGGTCGTCCTTGAGGACGCGCTTCACGGTGCCACGCTTGCCCTTGTCCTTCCCGGCGATGACGACGACTTCGTCGTCACGTTTGATCTTTTGCATATCCGCCTCGCTCCTTACAGCACTTCAGGCGCCAAGGAAATGATCTTCATGAACTTCTCTGTGCGAAGCTCACGGGTCACCGGACCGAAGATCCGGGTACCGATCGGCTGTTCGTTGGTGTTGTTCAACAGAACCGCCGCATTTCCATCGAAGCGGATCAGCGAACCGTCATTACGACGGACGCCACTACGGGTGCGAACGACCACCGCTTTGAGGACCTGGCCTTTCTTGACCTTGCCACGCGGGATGGCTTCTTTCACCGTGACTTTGATGACGTCACCGACGCGGGCATAACGGCGGTGTGAACCACCGAGCACCTTGATGCACTGCACCCGGCGCGCCCCGCTGTTGTCGGCGACATCCAGCATTGTCTGAGTCTGAATCATCGGTTTTCTCCAAACCTAAACTGACTGCACTGGTTCGACTGGCGTTTGCCGATCAACCCTTGGCCTGTTCGAGAACTTCGACCAGGGTCCAGGCCTTCTTCTTGGAGAGCGGACGGCACTCCTCGATGGAGACCGTGTCGCCGGCCTTGGCCTGGTTCGCCTCGTCATGGGCGTGCAGCTTGGTGGAGCGCTTAACGTACTTGCCGTAGATCGGGTGGCGCTCACGACGCTCGATCATCACAACGATGGACTTGTCCATCTTGTCGCTCACCACCTTGCCGGTGAGCGTACGGGCTTTTTTCTCTTCGGCCATCTCAGACACCTGCCTTCTCGTTGAGCACAGTCTTCACGCGGGCGATATCCCGACGAACCTGCTTGAGCAGATGGGTCTGGCTGAGCTGGCCGGTGGCCTTCTGCATGCGCAGGTTAAACTGCTCGCGGAGGAGTTCGAGGAGCTGCTCCTGGAGCTGCTCTGCGGACTTTTCACGAATTTCCTGGGCTTTCATCACATCACCGTCCGTTTCACAAAGGTGGTGGAGACCGGGAACTTCTGGGCAGCCAGGGCGAATGCCTCGCGAGCCAGCTCCTCGGAAACGCCTTCGATCTCGTACAGGACACGGCCGGGCTGGATCTGAGCGACCCAGTACTCGACAGAGCCCTTACCCTTACCCATCCGGACTTCCAGAGGCTTCTTGGAAATCGGCTTGTCAGGGAAGACACGGATCCAGATCTTGCCGCCACGCTTGACGTGACGGGTGATGGCACGACGGCCGGCTTCGATCTGACGGGCGGTGACGCGACCGCGACCAGTGGCCTTCAGGCCGTACTCGCCGAAGCTCACCTTGCTACCGCGATGCGCCAGGCCACGGTTGCGGCCCTTCTGCACCTTGCGGAATTTCAAACGCTTGGGTTGTAACATCGACTCGCTCTCCCCTTACTTGGAACCTTTCTTCTTGGAGGGCGCACTCTGCGGCTGCTTGGCCTTGGCGCGGACCTCCTCGATGCCCCCGAGGATTTCACCCTTGAAGACCCAGACCTTGACACCGATGATGCCGTAGGTGGTCTTGGCTTCGTAGGTGGCGTAGTCGATGTCCGCACGCAGGGTGTGCAGCGGCACGCGACCTTCGCGATACCATTCGGTGCGGGCAATCTCGGCACCGCCGAGACGGCCGGAGAGCTGCACCTTGATACCGCCGGCACCGAGGCGCATGGCGTTCTGGACGGAACGCTTCATGGCGCGACGGAACATGACGCGACGCTCGAGCTGGCCGGCGATGTTCTGCGCGACGAGCTGGGCGTCCAGCTCCGGCTTGCGAACTTCCTCGATGTTGACGTGAACCGGCACGCCCATCATCTGAGTGACTTCGCGACGCAGCTTGTCGACGTCCTCGCCCTTCTTGCCGATCACGATGCCCGGACGGGCGGTGTGAATGGTCACGCGGGCGTTGTTGGCCGGACGCTCGATGGTGATCTTGCTCACGGAGGCGTTCTTCAGACGCTCTTCCAGGAAGCTACGCACCTCGAGGTCGTTGTTCAGCTTATCGGCATAGGCGCCGCGCTCGGCATACCAGACCGAGGTATGGTCCTTGACGATACCCAGGCGAATGCCTGTCGGATTGACTTTCTGACCCATCTGGTCGACTCCTACTTCTCGGCTACCTTGACGGTGATGTGGCAGGTGCGCTTCAGAATGCGATCCGCACGGCCCTTGGCGCGCGGACGGATGCGCTTGAGCGTCATGCCCTCATCGACGCAGATGGTCGAGACACGCAGCTCGTCGATATCCATGCCGTTGTTTTCTTCCGCGTTCGCGATGGCGGACTGCAGCACCTTCTTGACCAGCTTGGCTGCCTTCTTCGGGGAGAAGGTCAGCAGGTCGAGTGCTTCGGCGACCGGCTTACCGCGCACCTGGTCAGCCACCAAACGGGCCTTCTGGGCGGATAAGCTAGCGCCACGCAGCTTTGCTGTGACTTCCATCTCTAATCCTCTCTCGGCTTACCGTTTGGCTTTCTTGTCCGCCGCATGACCGCGATAGGTGCGGGTGGCAGCGAATTCGCCCAGCTTGTGGCCAACCATTTCCTCGGAGACGTGCACCGGGACGTGTTGGCGACCGTTATGGACCGCAATGGTGAGCCCGACCATATTGGGCAGGATCATGGAGCGGCGCGACCAGGTCTTGATCGGTTTGCGCTCGCCCTTCTCCACTGCAGTCTCAACCTTCTTCAGCAGATGAAGGTCAATAAAAGGACCTTTCTTCAGTGAACGTGGCACAGCCGTTACCTCTTAATGTCTTGGCGTGGGATCTTACTTCCGGGCCTTGCGGCGACGGACGATCAGCTTGTCGGTGCGCTTGTTCTTGCGGGTCTTGTGGCCCTTGGTGGGCATACCCCACGGAGACACCGGATGACGACCACCGCTGGTGCGGCCTTCACCACCACCGTGCGGGTGATCCACCGGGTTCATGGCCACGCCGCGAACCGTCGGGCGCACGCCTCTCCAGCGCTTCGCACCGGCCTTGCCAAGCTGACGCAGGCTGTGCTCGGAGTTGCTCACCTCGCCCAGGGTCGCGCGGCACTCGGCCAGCACCTTGCGCATCTCGCCGGAGCGCAGACGCAGGGTGGCGTAGTTGCCTTCGCGAGCCACCAGCTGGGCGCTGGTGCCGGCGCTGCGCGCGAGCTGGGCGCCCTTGCCGGGCTTGAGCTCGATGCAGTGCACGGTGGAACCCAGCGGGATGTTGCGCAGCGGCAGGGCGTTGCCCTTCTTGATCGCTGCGTTCACGCCGGACTCGAGACGGTCGCCAGCCTGCACACCGCGCGGGGCGATGATGTAGCGGCGTTCGCCGTCCAGGTACTTCAGCAGCGCGATGTGGGCGCTACGGTTCGGATCGTGCTCCAGACGCTCGACGACGGCGGGAACGCCATCCTTGGTGCGCTTGAAGTCGATGATCCGGTAGTGGTTGCGATGACCACCGCCGACGTGGCGGGTGGTGATGCGACCGTGGTTGTTACGGCCACCGGACTTGGACTGCTTTTCGAGCAGCGGCGCGTAGGCGCGGCCCTTGTACAGTTCCTCGCCGACGATCTTGACGACGTGGCGACGACCGGCGGAAGTAGGTTTAGTCTTGACGATTGCCATGATCCGTGCTCCTGCCTTTACTCGGCGCCAGAGAAGTCTTCGAGCGTCTCGCCGGCGGCCAGGGTGACGTACGCCTTGCGATAGCCTTTACGGAGACCGGTGCCATGCGCGGTGCGCTTGGTCTTGCCCTTGACGTTCAGCACCTGAACGCGGTCGACCTTCTTGCCGAACAGCTCCTGCACGGCGGTCTTGATCTCGGGCTTGGTCGCGTCGCTTGCCACCTTGAACACGTACTGGTTGCGCTCGGCGGCCATGGCGGCCTTCTCGGTCACGTGCGGACCCAGCAGCACCTTGAATACACGTTCCTGGTTCATGCCAGCTTCTCCTCGAATTTACGCAGAGCGGAGACGGTGGCCAGGACCTTGTCGAAGGCGACCAGGCTCACCGGATCGGCGGCAGCGACGTCCACGACATCCACGTTCGGGATGTTGCGGGCGGCGAGGTACAGGTTTTCGTCGACCTCTTCGGTGACGATCAGCACCTTCTCCAGACCCAGCTCATTGAGCTTGGCAACCAGCTGCTTGGTCTTGGGGGTTTCGACGGCAAAGGCGTCGACGGCCACCAGACGCTCCTGGCGCACGAGCTCGGAAAGGATCGAGCGCATGGCCGCACGGTACATCTTGCGGTTGACCTTCTGGGTGTAGTCCTGCGGGCGAGCCGCGAAGGTCACGCCGCCGGCACGCCAGATCGGCGAGCGGATGGTACCGGCGCGGGCACGACCGGTGCCCTTCTGGCGCCACGGCTTCTTGCCACCGCCGCTGACGTCGGAACGGTTCTTCTGGGCACGGGTACCCTGACGACCACCGGCCAGATAGGCAGTGACGACCTGGTGCACGAGTGCTTCGTTGAACTCTTTGCCAAAGGTGGACTCGGCGACTTCGACGGTGCCGCCAGCACCTGCAAGATTCAGATTCATCGGTAAGTTCCCCTTCAGCCTGCTTTGACGGCGCTGCGCACGATGACATCACTGCCGGTGGCACCGGGCACGGCACCCTTGACCAGCAGCAGGTTACGCTCGGCGTCGACACGGACGACTTCCAGGCTCTGGACGGTGCAGCGCTCGTTGCCGAGCTGACCGGCCATCTTCTTGCCCTTGAACACGCGACCCGGGGTCTGGCACATGCCGATGGAACCCGGTGCACGGTGGGCCAGGGAGTTACCGTGGCTGTTGTCTTGGGTGCGGAAGTTCCAGCGCTTCACGGCGCCCTGGAAACCCTTACCCTTGGAGGAACCGGTCACGTCGATCTTCTGACCAGCTTCGAAGAGGGATACGGTGAGTTCGCCGCCCACTTCCGGAGCCTCGACGCCTTCTGCCAGGCGGAACTCCATCAGCGAACGACCGGCCTCGACGCCGGCTTTCGCGAACTGGCCGGCTTGGGCCTTGGAGAGATGCTTGGCCTTGCGGGAGCCGGTGGTCACCTGAATCGCGGCGTAGCCGTCGGATTCGACGGACTTGACGCGAGTCACGCGGTTAGGCTCAACCTCGATCACGGTCACGGGCACAGAGGCGCCGTCTTCGGTAAAGACACGGGTCATCCCGGCCTTTTTACCGACCAAACCGATAGTCATTACTACGTCTCCTATAGTGTACGGGGCTGTCACCCGCTATGGCTGCCCTTTCCAGAGCATTCCACTAGCACGTTGTGTGGCGCCATCCCGGCGCGGCGGCTGCTGCCTGCGGTGTTCTGACAGGCGCTGGGCCGCGAGTGTCTAGTGTGGTATCAGTCGAGCTTGATCTGCACGTCCACGCCGGCGGCGAGGTCGAGCTTCATCAGGGCATCGACGGTCTTCTCGGTCGGCTCGACGATATCGAGCACACGCTTGTGAGTACGAATCTCGTACTGATCACGGGCGTCCTTGTTCACGTGCGGAGAGATCAGCACGGTGTAGCGCTCGCGATTGGTCGGCAGAGGAATCGGACCTCGCACCTGGGCGCCGGTACGCTTGGCGGTATCAACGATCTCCGCGGCGGACTGGTCGATCAGGCGGTGGTCGAAGGCCTTCAACCGAATGCGAATCTTCTGGTTCTGCATTTGCCCTAAACTCCAATGGATCTTGACGGCGCGAGCCGTCAACCCACGCATTCAAAGGATGCGCATTATAGGCGCGCCGCCAGCGAGAGTCAAACCCCTCGTGACGGTGCGCAGAAAGGGGGCTCCGCAAGGAGCCCCCTTCGATCGCTCGATCAGCGAAAAGCTTACTCGACGATCTTGGCCACGACGCCGGCGCCGACGGTACGACCGCCTTCACGAACGGCGAAACGCAGACCTTCGTCCATGGCGACCGGAGCGATCAGGCTGACGACCATCTTGACGTTGTCGCCCGGCATGACCATCTCGACGCCTTCCGGCAGTTCACAGGTACCGGTGATGTCGGTGGTACGGAAGTAGAACTGCGGACGATAGCCCTTGAAGAACGGAGTGTGACGACCACCCTCGTCCTTGGACAGCACGTACACCTCGGCCTCGAACTTGGTGTGCGGGGTGATGGTGCCCGGCTTGGCCAGGACCTGGCCACGCTCGACGTCGTCACGCTTGGTGCCGCGCAGCAGGGCGCCGATGTTCTCGCCGGCACGACCTTCGTCGAGCAGCTTGCGGAACATCTCGACACCGGTGACGGTAGTCTTGGTGGTGTCCTTGATGCCGACGATCTCGACTTCTTCGCCGGACTTGATGATGCCGCGCTCGACACGACCGGTCACAACGGTACCGCGACCGGAGATGGAGAACACGTCCTCGATCGGCATCAGGAACGGCTGGTCGATGGCACGCTCCGGCTCCGGAATGTACGCGTCCAGGGCCTTGATCAGGTTGGCAACGGCGGTGGTACCCATGCCGTTGTCGTCCTTGCCTTCCAGGGCCATCAGGGCGGAACCGGTGATGATCGGGGTGTCGTCACCCGGGAAGTCGTACTCGTTCAGGAGCTCGCGAACTTCCATCTCGACCAGCTCGAGCAGCTCTTCGTCGTCGACCATATCGGCCTTGTTCAGGAACACGACGATGTACGGCACGCCGACCTGACGAGACAGCAGGATGTGCTCGCGAGTCTGCGGCATGGGGCCGTCGGCGGCAGAGCAGACCAGGATAGCGCCGTCCATCTGGGCGGCACCGGTGATCATGTTCTTGACGTAGTCGGCGTGACCCGGGCAGTCGACGTGAGCGTAGTGACGATCTTCGGACTGATACTCGACGTGAGCGGTGGCGATGGTGATGCCGCGCTCACGCTCTTCCGGGGCGTTATCGATGGAGTCGAACGCACGAGCGTCGCCACCGAAAACTTCTGCAGACACGCGAGTCAGGGCCGCAGTCAGCGTGGTCTTGCCGTGGTCGACGTGACCGATGGTGCCGACGTTGACGTGCGGTTTGGAACGTTCGAATTTTTCCTTAGCCACTGCTATGACCTCTTTACGTTAGCTAACGGTTAACCGTTCTGGTTGATGACGGCTTCAACGACGCTGGACGGCGCCTCTTCGTAATCCGCAAACTCCATGGTGTAGCTTGCGCGACCCTGGGTCTGAGAACGGAGGTCGGTTGCGTAACCGAACATCTCAGCCAGCGGAACGGTGGCGCGGATGACCTTGCCGGCGGGCGAGTCATCCATCCCCTGGACCAGACCACGGCGACGGTTCAGGTCGCCCATGACATCCCCCATGAATTCTTCGGGAGTCACGACTTCGACCTTCATCACCGGCTCGAGCAGCACGGCCTTGGCCTTGGGTGCGCCTTCCTTGATCGCCATGGAAGAGGCGACCTTGAACGCGGTCTCGTTAGAGTCCACGTCATGGTAGGAACCGTCGAACAGCGTAACCTTGACGTCAATCATCGGGTAGCCCGCGATGACACCGTTCTGGAGCTGCTCATAGGCCCCTTTCTCGACGGCCGGCACGTATTCCTTCGGAACCACGCCACCGACGATCTCGGACGCGAATTTGAAGTTCATTTCTTCATCTTCGCCCTTGTCCTCGGCCGTCAACGGCTCGATGCGCAGGACGACGTGACCGTACTGACCGCGACCACCGGACTGGCGAACGAACTTGCCTTCCTGCTCGACGCTCTGTCGGATGGTTTCGCGGTAGGCCACCTGCGGCTTGCCGATGTTGGCCTCCACCTTGAACTCGCGACGCATGCGGTCAACGATGATGTCCAGGTGCAGCTCGCCCATGCCGGAGATGATGGTCTGGCCGGTTTCCTCGTCGGTCTTGACCTGGAAGGACGGATCCTCCTGGGCCAGCTTGCCGAGGGCGACGCCCATCTTCTCTTGGTCGGCCTTGGACTTCGGCTCGACGGCCACGGAGATCACCGGATCCGGGAACTCCATGCGCTCCAGCACGATCTTGTCGTTCAGATCGCACAGGGTGTCACCGGTGGTGACGTCCTTCAGGCCGATACAGGCGGCGATGTCGCCGGCCAGAACTTCCTTGATCTCCTCGCGGGAGTTGGAGTGCATCTGCACGATACGGCCGACGCGCTCCTTCTTCTGCTTGACGGAGTTGTAGACGCTGTCGCCTGACTTCAGCACGCCGGAGTAGACGCGGATGAAGGTCAGGGTACCGACGAACGGGTCGGTGGCGATCTTGAACGCCAGAGCGGCGAACGGCGCGCTATCGTCGGCTTCACGAGTCGCGATGGTGCCGTCCTTGTCGTCCAGCTCGCCCTCGATGGCCTTGACCTCGGTCGGAGACGGCATGTACTCGATCACGCCGTCCAGGACCGCCTGCACGCCCTTGTTCTTGAACGCGGAGCCACAGGTGACCAGCACGATCTCGTTGTCGAGGGTACGACGACGCAGGCCGGCCTTGATGTCCTCTGCGGACAGGTCGCCTTCCTCGAGGTACTTCTCCATCAGTTCTTCGGAGGCCTCGGCGGCGGACTCGACCATGTGCTCGCGATACTCTTCGGCCTTGGCCTGGAGCTCGGCGGGAATGTCGACCAGGTCGTAGTTCATCCCGTAGTTGGCTTCATCCCACAGGATGGCCTTCATCTGGATGAGGTCGATCACGCCCTTGAAGTCGTCCTCGGCGCCCCAGTTGATCTGGATCGGCACGACGTTGGCGCCCAGCTTGTCTTTCAGCTGATCGACGACCATGAAGTAGTCGGCACCGGCGCGGTCCATCTTGTTGACGAACACCATGCGCGGAACTTCGTACTTGTTGGCCTGACGCCAGACGGTCTCGGTCTGCGGCTGCACACCGGAAGAACCGCACAGCACGACGACCGCACCGTCGAGCACACGCAGCGAACGCTCGACTTCGATGGTGAAGTCGACGTGTCCGGGGGTGTCGATGATGTTGATGCGGTGCTCATCGAACTGCTTGTTCATGCCCTGCCAGAAGCAGGTGGTCGCCGCGGAGGTGATCGTGATGCCACGCTCCTGCTCCTGCTGCATCCAGTCCATGGTGGCGGCGCCCTCATGGACCTCGCCGACCTTGTGGGACAGACCGGTGTAGAACAGGATACGCTCGGTAGTGGTAGTCTTACCGGCGTCGACGTGGGCCACGATACCGATGTTGCGGTAACGCTTGAGCGGAGTCTTGCGAGCCACGATGTAACTCCCGTTGGTTGGCGGTGCGGTTTAGAAGCGGTAGTGAGAGAAGGCCTTGTTGGCCTCTGCCATGCGATGCACGTCTTCACGCTTCTTGACGGCCGAACCCTTGCCTTCGGCGGCATCCAGCATTTCGCCAGCCAGACGCTGCACCATGGTCTTCTCACCGCGACGACGTGCGGCGTCCACCAGCCAACGCATGGCCAGCGCCTGACGGCGAGACGGACGCACTTCGACCGGCACCTGATAGGTCGCACCGCCAACGCGGCGAGACTTCACCTCGACCATCGGCTGGATGGTTTCCAGCGCCTTGTCGAAGATTTCCAGCGGCTCTTCGTTGGAGCGATCGGCAACCCGGTCCAGCGCACCATAGACGATGCGCTCAGCTACGGACTTCTTGCCGCTGATCATCAGGTGGTTCATGAACTTCGCCAGGCGCTCGGATCCGAACTTGGGATCCGGGAGGATCTCGCGCTTGGCCGCAACTCTTCTTCTAGGCATGATAAGCCCTCTTCCGAAGGGTCCTTCAGGTAAACCCGAGACGACGCTTGGGGCGCTCGACCTTACTCTTATCAGACCGTGTCAATATCGATGTTCTGGTGTGGCCGTAGCCGGTAACGCTGCGCGGAGGCTTAGGCCTTCGGGCGCTTGGTACCGTACTTGGAACGACCCTGCTTACGGTTCTGGACGCCGGAGGTATCCAGAGCACCGCGGACGGTGTGGTAACGGACACCCGGAAGGTCCTTCACTCGGCCGCCACGGATCAGGACCACGGAGTGCTCCTGGAGGTTGTGGCCTTCACCGCCGATGTAGGAAGAGACCTCGAAGCCGTTGGTCAGGCGCACGCGGCAGACCTTACGGAGAGCCGAGTTCGGCTTCTTCGGGGTGGTGGTGTAAACGCGGGTGCAGACGCCGCGCTTCTGCGGGCAGGCCTGCAGCGCAGGCACGTCGCTCTGGGCGGCCTGGCGCTTGCGCGGCTTGCGCACGAGCTGATTGATGGTAGCCATTTATCGCTCCAAATGGGTTGCCTTGGCGGAAGCGAGTAGCCGTTCGCTTCCTGACTTGCGCTCCTTCTACAGCGGCGCGGGCGCACCCGCCCCACTGTTAAAGGCTGCGCATTCTAATGGCTGACGCCATCCACCGTCAAGCGCGGCGCCCCGAGAGGCGCCGCGCCGACGATCGACGTCAGATCTCGTCGTCGTCCGAATCGAGCGCGGTGAGCTGGGCGCCCAGTTCCTGCTCGACGTCGTAGGCCGACGGCTGGAGCACGCGTTCGGCGTCTTCACGCTTGCGGCGGCGCTCCGCGTGATGGGTCAGGCCGGTACCGGCCGGGATCAGACGTCCCACCACCACGTTTTCCTTCAGGCCGCGCAGGTAGTCACGCTTGCCGGTGACCGCCGCCTCGGTCAGCACCCGCGTGGTCTCCTGGAAGGAGGCCGCGGAGATGAACGACTCGGTGGCCAGGCTGGCCTTGGTGATACCCAGCAGCAGACGCTGATACTTGGCCGGGAACTTGTCGCTGGCCTCGAGGGCGGCGTTCTGTTCCAGCACCCGCACCAGCTCGACCTGATCGCCCGGGATGAAGTCGGAATCGCCGGCGTCGGTGATCTCGACCTTGCGCAGCATCTGACGCACGATCACTTCGATGTGCTTGTCGTTGATGCCCACGCCCTGCAGACGATAGACGTCCTGCACCTCGGCGACGATGTACTTGGCCAGTTCGGCGATGCCGAGCAGACGCAGGATATCGTGCGGGTTGCTCGGACCGTCGGAGATCACCTCGCCCTTCTCGACGTTCTCGCCTTCGAACACCGCGATCTGACGCCATTTCGGGATCAGCATCTCGAACGGATCGCCGGCTTCCGGGGTGATCGCCAGACGGCGCTTGCCCTTGGTCTCCTTGCCGAAGCTGACGGTACCGCTGATCTCGGCCAGGATCGCCGGCTCCTTCGGCTTGCGCGCCTCGAACAGATCGGCCACGCGCGGCAGACCACCGGTGATGTCCTTGTTACCGGTCGCTTCCACCGGGATACGGGCCACCACCTCGCCGACGCCGATCTTGGAACCGTCATCGACGGTCACGATCGCGTTGCCGGGCAGCAGATACTGCACCGGGGTGTCGGAGTTGGCCAGGGTCACCGGCTTGCCGGCCTCGTCGGACAGCAGGATCATCGGGCGCTTGTCGCGGCCGGCCATCGGGCGCGCCGCGGACTCGATCACCTCGATGGAGGACAGGCCGGTCATCTCGTCCACACTGCGGTGGATGGTGAGCCCCTCGTCCATGTCCGCGTACTGCACCTTGCCCTCGGCCTCGGCGATGATCGGGTGGGTGTGCGGATCCCACTTGGCCACGGTCTGGCCGGCGTCGACGGTCTCGCCGTCCTTGACGGACAGCTCGGCACCATAGGGCAGCTTGTAGTACTCGCGCTCGCGGCCGTGCTCGTCGGCGACGGCCAGGGCGCTGGAGCGGGAGACCACGACCAGCTTGCCGTCGCCGCGCTCCACGTGCTTGATGTTGTGCAGGCGCACCTTGCCGCCGTGCTTGACCTGAACGCTATCCACCGCGGAGGCACGAGAAGCCGCACCACCGATGTGGAAGGTCCGCATGGTCAGCTGGGTACCCGGCTCACCGATCGACTGGGCGGCGATGACGCCCACGGACTCGCCGACGTTGACCTGGTGGCCACGCGCCAGATCGCGACCGTAGCAGGTCGAGCACACGCCGTGGCTGGTGTCACAGCTGATCGCGGAACGCACCACGATCTCGTCGACGCCCATGGTGTCGAGCTCGGCGCACCAGGCCTCGTCGAGCAGCGTGCCGCGCGGGATCAGCACGTCCTCGCTCTCGGGGTCGATGACGTCCTGGGCGACCACGCGGCCGAGCACGCGCTGGGCCAGCGAGACGATGATGTCGCCGCCTTCGATGACCGGGTGCAGGGTCAGGCCGTTCTCGGTGCCGCAGTCGGCCTCGGTGATGACCATGTCCTGGGCCACGTCGACCAGGCGACGGGTCAGGTAACCGGAGTTGGCGGTCTTCAGGGCGGTATCCGCCAGACCCTTACGCGCGCCGTGGGTCGAGATGAAGTACTGGAGAACGTTCAGGCCTTCACGGAAGTTGGCGACGATCGGGGTCTCGATGATCGAGCCGTCCGGCTTGGCCATCAGGCCACGCATGCCCGCCAGCTGGCGGATCTGGGCGGCGCTACCACGGGCGCCGGAGTCGGCCATGATGAAGACGCTGTTGAAGGAGTCCTGCTCGACCTCGTTACCTTCGCGGTCGATCACGCTCTCCTTGGAGATGCCGGTCATCATCGCCTTGGCGACCTGGTCGTTGGCACGGGCCCAGATGTCGATGACCTTGTTGTACTTCTCGCCCGCGGTCACCAGACCGGAGGAGAACTGGTCCTCGATCTCCTTGACCTCTTCCTCGGCCGCCTCGACGATCTCGGCCTTGGCGTCCGGAATGACGAAGTCGTTGACGCCGATGGAGGCGCCGGACCAGGTGGCCATGCGGAAGCCGGTGTACATCAGCTGGTCGGCGAAGATCACCGCGGGCTTGAGGCCGGCGCAGCGATACACCTCGTTGATCAGCTGGGAGATCGCCTTCTTCTTCATCGGCTGATCGATCAGCTCGAAGGACACGCCCTCGGGCAGGATGCGGAACAGCAGCGCACGACCCACGGTGGTGTCGTAGATCTTGCGGGTCTCGCTCTTCTCGCCGGTCTCCTCGTCCACGACCACCTCGTCGAGGCGAACCTTGACGCGGGCGTGCAGGTCGACGCTCTGGGTACCGAAGGCGCGCTCGACCTCGTTGAGGTCGGAGAACACCATGCCTTCACCCTTGGCATTGATCTTCTCGCGGGTCATGTAATACAGACCCAGCACCACGTCCTGGGACGGCACGATGATCGGCTCGCCGTTGGCCGGTGACAGCACATTGTTGGTGGCCATCATCAGCGCACGGGCTTCGAGCTGCGCCTCCAGGGTCAGCGGCACGTGCACGGCCATCTGGTCGCCGTCGAAGTCGGCGTTGTAGGCGGCACACACCAGCGGGTGCAGCTGGATCGCCTTGCCCTCGATCAGCAGCGGCTCGAAGGCCTGGATGCCGAGACGGTGCAGGGTCGGGGCGCGGTTGAGCAGCACCGGATGCTCGCGGATGACATCGGCGAGGATGTCCCACACTTCCGGTAGCTCGCGCTCGACCATCTTCTTGGCGGCCTTGATGGTGGACGCCTGGCCGCTGGCCTGCAGCTTGGAGTAGATGAACGGCTTGAACAGCTCGAGCGCCATCTTCTTCGGCAGGCCGCACTGGTGCAGACGCAGGGTCGGACCCACGGTGATGACCGAGCGGCCGGAGTAGTCGACACGCTTGCCCAGCAGGTTCTGACGGAAACGACCCTGCTTGCCCTTGATCATGTCGGCCAGCGACTTCAGCGGACGCTTGTTGGAGCCGGTGATGGCCCGGCCGCGACGGCCGTTGTCGAGCAGGGCGTCGACCGCTTCCTGCAACATGCGCTTCTCGTTGCGCACGATGATGTCCGGCGCATTGAGATCGAGCAGCCGCTTGAGGCGGTTGTTGCGGTTGATCACGCGACGGTACAGGTCGTTCAGGTCGGAGGTCGCGAAGCGACCGCCGTCCAGCGGCACCAGCGGACGCAGGTCCGGCGGCAGCACCGGCAGCACTTCCATGACCATCCACGCCGGATCGTTGCCGGAGCCCTGGAAGGCCTCCAGCAGCTTCAGGCGCTTGGACAGCTTCTTGATCTTGGTCTCGGAGTTGGTCTGCGGGATCTCCTCGCGCAGACGCTCGATCTCTTCCTCGAGATCGATGTCCTTGAGCATGGCCTGGACGGCCTCGGCACCCATGCGGGCGTCGAAGTCGTCGCCGAACTCCTCGAGGGCCTCGAAGTACTGCTCGTCGTTGAGCAGCTGGCCGCGCTCGAGGGTGGTCATGCCCGGGTCGACGACCATGAAGCTCTCGAAGTACAGCACGCGCTCGATGTCGCGCAGGGTCATGTCCAGGAACATGCCGATGCGGGACGGCAGCGACTTCAGGAACCAGATGTGCGCGACCGGGCTGGCCAGCTCGATGTGACCCATGCGCTCGCGGCGCACGGCGGCCTTGGTGACCTCCACGCCGCACTTCTCGCAGATGATGCCGCGATGCTTCATCCGCTTGTACTTGCCGCACAGGCACTCGTAATCCTTCACCGGGCCGAAGATCTTGGCGCAGAACAGGCCGTCACGTTCCGGCTTGAAGGTACGATAGTTGATGGTCTCGGGCTTCTTGACCTCGCCGAAGGACCAGCTGCGAATCATGTCCGGCGACGCCAGCGTGATCTTGATCGCGTCGAACTCGTCGGACTGAGACTGCGATTTGAGGACTTTCACCAAATCTTTCATGGGTCGGCTCCGTTGCGGAGTTGTCATGGGCGGGGGCGCGCACGCCCCCGCGGACCGTCATTACTGCGAAGCGCCTAGCGGCAGCCTCAGCTCTCCAGTTCGATATCGATGCCCAGCGAACGGATTTCCTTCACCAGCACGTTGAAGGATTCCGGCATGCCCGCCTGCATGGTGTGGTCGCCATCCACGATGCTCTTGTACATCTTGGTGCGGCCTTCCACGTCATCGGACTTGACGGTGAGCATTTCCTGAAGGGTGTAGGCGGCGCCATAGGCTTCCAGGGCCCAGACCTCCATTTCCCCGAAGCGCTGACCACCGAACTGCGCCTTGCCGCCCAGCGGCTGCTGGGTCACCAGGGAGTAGGAGCCGGTGGAACGCGCGTGCATCTTGTCATCCACCAGGTGGTTGAGCTTCAGCATGTACATGTAACCCACGGTGACCGGGCGATCGAAGGCGTCGCCGGTACGACCGTCGTAGAGGGTCATCTGACCGGAATCCGGCAGGTCGGCCAGGGTCAGCAGGTGCTTGATCTCCTGCTCGCGAGCGCCGTCGAAGACCGGCGTGGCCATCGGCACGCCCGCCTTGAGGTTCTTGGCCAGCGCGATCACCTCGTCGTCGGACAGCGAGTCGAGATCCTCGACCCGAGTGCTCGACTCGGTATTGTAGACCTTGCCCAGGAATTCACGGATCTGCGCCACCTGCTGGTCGCGGGCGTCGCGCAGCATGTGCTCGATCTTCACCCCGAGGCCGCGCGCGGCCATGCCCAGGTGGGTCTCGAGGATCTGACCGACGTTCATCCGCGACGGCACACCCAGCGGGTTCAGCACCACGTCGATCGGCTCGCCGTTGTCGTCGAACGGCATGTCCTCGATCGGCATGATCGCCGAGATGACACCCTTGTTACCGTGACGGCCGGCCATCTTGTCGCCCGGCTGCAGGCGACGCTTGATGGCGAGGTAGACCTTGACGATCTTCAGCACGCCCGGCGCGAGGTCGTCGCCCTGGGTGAGCTTGCGCTTCTTGTCCTCGAAGCGCTCGTCCATCTCCTTGCGACGGGTCTCCAGCTGCTCGTCGGCCTGGGCCAGCAGCTCGTTGAGGCTCTCGTCCTGCATGCGCAGCTTGAACCACTGCTGACGCGGCAGCTCCTCAAGGTACTCGTCGCTGAGCACGTCGCCCTTCTTGAGCTTGGGCCCGCCGTTGACCGGTTGGCCGGCCAGGGTGCGCTGCAGGCGCTCGAAGGTCGCGTCCTCGGCGATGCGGTAGGTCTCCTGGAGATCCTTGCGCACCTCGTCGAGCTGCTGCTGCTCGATGGAGAGCGCGCGGGAGTCCTTCTCCACGCCGTCGCGGGTGAACACCTGCACGTCGATGACGGTGCCCTTCATGCCGGTCGGGGCACGCAGGGAGGTGTCCTTCACGTCGGACGCCTTCTCGCCGAAGATCGCACGCAGCAGCTTCTCCTCCGGCGTCAGCTGGGTCTCGCCCTTGGGCGTGACCTTGCCGACCAGGATGTCGCCCGCGCCGACCTCGGCACCGATGTAGACGACGCCGGCCTCATCCAGCTTGCCGAGCGCGGACTCGCCGACGTTCGGAATATCGGAGGTGATCTCCTCGGCGCCCAGCTTGGTGTCGCGGGAGACGCAGGTCAGCTCCTGGATGTGGATGGTGGTGAAACGGTCTTCCTGGACGGCCCGCTCGGAGAGCAGGATGGAGTCCTCGAAGTTGTAGCCGTTCCACGGCATGAAGGCGATGCGCATGTTCTGGCCCAGGGCCAGGTCGCCCATGTCGACGGACGGGCCGTCGGCCAGGATGTCGCCACCCGCCACGCGGTCACCGGGGCGCACGATCGGGCGCTGGTTCTGGCAGGTGTTCTGGTTCGAGCGCAGATACTTGGTCAGGTTGTAGATATCGACGCCGGCTTCGCCGCCGATGATCTCGTCCTCGTTGACCCGCACCACGATGCGCTTGGCATCGACGGAGTCGATCACGCCGCCGCGACGCGCCACGGCACAGACGCCGGAGTCACGGGCCACGAAACGCTCCATGCCGGTACCGACCAGCGGCTTCTCGGCGCGCAGGGTCGGCACGGCCTGACGCTGCATGTTCGCCCCCATCAGGGCGCGGTTGGCGTCATCGTGCTCGAGGAACGGGATCAGGGCCGCGGCGACGGACACCACCTGACGCGGCGAGACGTCCATCAGGGTGACCTGCTCGGGGCGCATGAAGGTGGTCTCGCCGCGGTGACGGACCTGCACCAGGTCGTCGACCAGCTTGCCGCCTTCGTCCACGGTGGCCGAGGCCTGGGCGATGACGAAGTCGCCCTCCTCGATCGCGGAGAGATGCACCACGTCGTCGGTCACCTGGCCGTCCACGACCTTGCGGTACGGCGTCTCGAGGAAGCCGTAGCTGTTGGTGTGGCTGTAGGTGGCCAGCGAGTTGATCAGGCCGATGTTCGGACCTTCCGGGGTCTCGATCGGGCACAGGCGGCCGTAGTGGGTGGCGTGAACGTCACGCACCTCGAAGCCGGCACGCTCGCGGGTCAGGCCGCCCGGGCCGAGGGCGGAGACGCGGCGCTTGTGCGTCACCTCGGACAGCGGGTTGTTCTGGTCCATGAACTGCGACAGCTGGGAGGAGCCGAAGAACTCCTTCACCGCCGCGGCCACCGGCTTGGCGTTGATCAGATCCTGCGGCATCAGGCCTTCGCTCTCCGCCATGGAGAGACGCTCCTTGACCGCACGCTCGACGCGCACCAGACCCACACGGAACTGGTTCTCGGCCATCTCACCGACGCAACGGATGCGGCGGTTGCCCAGGTGGTCGATGTCGTCGACGTCGCCGAAGCCGTTACGGATGTTGATCAGCTCGCCGAGCACGTCGAGGATGTCGCGCTGATCGAGGACGCCGGCGCCCTCGTCCTGCTCGCGACGCAGGCGACGGTTGAACTTCATGCGACCGACGCCGGACAGGTCGTAGCGGTCTTCGGTGAAGAACAGGTTGTTGAACAGCGTCTCGGCGGCTTCCTTGGTGGGCGGCTCGCCGGGGCGCATCATGCGGTAGATCTCGACCAGCGCCTCGAGCTGGGAACCGGTGGTATCCAGCCTGAGGGTGTCGGAGACGAACGGGCCGCAGTCCAGATCGTTGGTGTACAGCGTTTCCAGACGCGTCAGGCCGGCCTGACCCACGGCCTCCAGCACTTCCGGGGTGATCGCGGTGTTGCAGGCGCAGATCAGCTCGCCGGTGTTCGGATCGATCTGATCCTTGGCCAGGACCTTGCCGAACAGGTAGTCCATCGGCACTTCGAGACGCTCGAGGCCGGCCTTCTCCAGCTGGCGGATGTGCTTCTGGGTGACGCGACGACCTTCCTCGACGATGACGTTGCCGTCACCATCCTTGATGTCGAAGGTCGCGGTCTCGCCGCGCAGCCGCGACGGCACCAGCTCCACGGAAAAGCCGCGCTTCTCGATGTGGAAGGTGCTGGTATCGAAGAACTCGTCGAGGATCTCCTCGGCGCTCATGCCCAGCGCGCGCAGCAGCACCGTGGCCGGCAGCTTGCGGCGACGGTCGATGCGAACGAAGACGTTGTCCTTGGGATCGAACTCGAAGTCCAGCCAGGAACCGCGGTAGGGAATCACCCGGGCGGAATACAGGAGCTTGCCGGAGGAGTGGCTCTTGCCCTTGTCGTGATCGAAGAACACGCCCGGGGAGCGGTGCAGCTGGGAAACGATGACGCGCTCGGTACCGTTCACCACGAAGGTGCCGTTCTCGGTCATCAGGGGGATTTCCCCCATGTAGACTTCCTGCTCCTTGATGTCCTTGATCGCCTTGTTCGACGAATCCTTGTCGTAGATGATCAGACGGACCTTGACGCGCAGGGGAGCCGAATAGGTGACGCCACGCAGCTGGCACTCCTTGACGTCGAAGGCCGGAGTCCCGAAACGGTAGCTGACATATTCCAGCGCAGCATTGCCGGAGAAGCTCTCGATCGGAAAGACCGACCGGAAGGCGGCATGCAGGCCGAGGTCGAGGCGTTCCTCGGGTGAGCGATCCTGCTGGAGAAAGTCGTAATAGGAATCAAGCTGGATGGCCAGCAGGTAAGGCACATCCATCACTTGGGGCAGTTTGCCGAAATCCTTGCGGATGCGTTTTTTCTCAGTGTATGAGTAAGCCATCTGTATTCCCCAGCTTGTTCACCATGGGTGACCGATGCGTGTCGGCGCCACCCGACGGACGCGGCTCCGTCAGGCGCTGACGGCAAGCCCCCGGAGGGAGGCTCGCCGTCGGAATTCGGCTGGCGGAGGCCCGGAGGGCGTACCGCCTAGCGACAACAGAAAAAGGCCGGCAGCGGGTGTCCCGCCACCAGCCATGGAAGCTTACGCAGCGCGTGAAGCCGTGGGCACAAGGATTACTTGAGCTCCACGCTCGCGCCGGCTTCTTCCAGCTTGGTCTTGGCTTCTTCGGCATCTTCCTTGGACATGCCTTCCTTCAGGGTAGCCGGTGCGCCGTCGACGGCACCCTTGGCTTCCTTCAGGCCCAGACCGGTGATCTCGCGGACGGCCTTGATCACGTTGACCTTCTTGTCGCCGGCAGCGGTCAGGACCAGGTCGAACTCGGTCTGCTCTTCGGCGGCAGCGGCTTCACCGCCACCCGGGCCAGCGACGACGGCAGCCGCGGCGGTCACGCCGAACTTCTCTTCCATCGCTTCGATCAGCTCGGCGACTTCCATCACGGACATGTCGGCGACGGCGTTGATGATGTCTTCTTTGGTCAGTGCCATTTTCACGTTCCTAACTTTGCGGGAGCCTCGGCGGACCGATGACTCGGTGATTCAATATTCGATTCGCGAGAGGAGGTCGAGTTCGCCGTTCAGGCGGCCTCGCCTTCCTTCTGGTCACGCAGCGCGGCGAGAGTACGAACCAGCTTGCCGGCAGAAGCCTCCTTCATGACGGACATCAGTTTCGCGATGGCCTCGTCATAAGTCGGCAGGGTTGCCAGGCGGTCGAGATCGCTCGCCGGGATGAACTCGCCTTCGTATGCCAGCGCCTTGACTTCGAAGTCTTCTTCGGTCTTGCCGAACTCCTTGAACAGACGGGCGGCAGCGCCCGGGTGCTCGGTGGAGAAGGCCAGCAGAGTCGGACCCACGAAAGACTCGTTCAGGCACTCCCACTGGGTGCCTTCGAGGGCGCGGCGTGCCAGGGTGTTGCGGACAACACGGATCTGCACGCCATTCTCGCGGGCCTGCTTGCGCAGGTCGGTCATCTTGCTGACCGAGACGCCACGAGAGTCGGCAACGACGACGGAGAGAGCATCCTTGGCCGCTTCACTGACCTCGGCAACAATGGCCTTCTTGCCTTCGAGTGCTAGTGGCACGGTGATCACTCCTTCGTGCCGGAATCTCCGCAGAGAGTTCCGGTGGTTACCATCTCCCCCGGCGGGCCGGAAGGCCGCTTGCCGGGGGTCCTGGGTGATGGTGCTCACCAGAAATCTGGCGGCCACACCATCTGCGCAGGCGGCCCCGAGGGACGATTAAGCCGCCTCGGCAACGAGGCGGCGCCTGCGGTCTTTGACGGTGCCCCGCCGGCGTTGAAACCGCGCACGGGGACCGCAAAGTTCTTGCTCGGTGTCGAGCGAGGCGTTACACGAACGCCGCGTGGTCGACGGTCAGCCCCGGGCCCATGGTGGTGGACAGGCTGATCTTCTTGAAATACACGCCCTTGGAAGTGCTCGGCTTGAGCTTCTTCAGGTCGGCGATCAGGGCTTCGAGGTTGCCGCGGATCGCGTCAGCGTCGAAGTCGACCTTGCCGAGGGTGGCGTGGATGATGCCGTTCTTGTCGGTACGGAAACGCACCTGACCGGCCTTGGCGTTCTTGACGGCGGTGGCCACGTCCGGGGTCACGGTGCCGACCTTCGGGTTCGGCATCAGGCCGCGCGGACCGAGGATCTGACCCAGCTGGCCGACGACGCGCATGGCGTCCGGCGAGGCGATGACCACGTCGAAGTCGAGCTGACCTTTCTTGACCTGCTCGGCCAGGTCGTCCATGCCGACGATGTCGGCACCGGCTTCCTTGGCGGCTTCCTCGTTGGCACCCTGGGTGAAGACGGCTACGCGCACGTCCTTGCCGGTACCGTTCGGCATGACGGTGGCGCCACGCACGACCTGGTCGGATTTACGCGGATCGACGCCCAGATTGACGGCGACGTCCAGCGACTCCTTGAACTTGACGGTGGACAGCTCGGAGAGCAGGGCCACGGCCTCATCGAGGGAGTACGCCTTGTTCGGGTCGACCTTCTCGCGAATCTGCTGAGCGCGCTTGGTAAGCTTAGCCATGATCAGAGGCCCTCCACGTTGAGGCCCATGCTGCGGGCACTACCGGCAATGGTACGCACCGCGGCGTCGAGATCGGCAGCGGTCAGATCCGGCTCCTTGGCCTGAGCGATCTCTTCGAGCTGCGCACGGGTCACGGTACCGACCTTGTTCTTGTTCGGCTCACCAGAGCCGGACTTGATGCCAGCGGCCTTCTTCAGCAGGACGGCGGCGGGCGGCGTCTTGGTGACGAAGGTGAAGCTGCGGTCGGAGTAGACGGTGATGACCACGGGAGTCGGCAGACCCGGCTCGATGTTCTGGGTCTCGGCGTTGAACGCCTTGCAGAACTCCATGATGTTCACACCGTGCTGACCCAGCGCGGGGCCCACGGGGGGGCTCGGGTTGGCCTTACCGGCTGCAACCTGCAGCTTGATGTAAGCCTGTACTTTCTTGGCCATGATTTACTCCAGATGGGTGATAGCGCCTTGCGGCTCCCCGGTTAAGACGGCCGCTCTCGGCGGCCGTCATGAAAAATCGTCTGACGCGAAACTCTATTCCTTCTCGACCTGGGAGAACTCCAGCTCGACCGGCGTGGCGCGACCGAAGATCAGCACGCTGACCTGCAGACGGCTCTTGTCGTAGTTGACTTCCTCGACCACGCCGTTGAAGTCGGCGAACGGGCCGTCGATGACGCGCACGGACTGCCCCGGCTCGAACATCGTCTTGGGGCGCGGCTTGTCGGTGCCATCCTTGACCCGGCTCAGGATGGCATCGGCCTCCCGCTGGGTGATCGGCGCCGGCTTTTCCTTGGTGCCGCCGATAAACCCCATGACGCGCGGGGTCTCGTTGACCAGATGCCAGGTCTCGTCATCCATTTCCATCTCGACAAGCACGTAGCCGGGATAGAACTTGCGCTCGCTCTTGCGGCGCTTGCCGTCACGCATCTCGACGACTTCTTCGGTCGGCACCAGGATTTCGCCAAAGCGATCCTCCATGCCATACATCTTCACACGCTCGATAAGCGAGCGCATGACATGCTTCTCGAAGCCGGAGTAGGCGTGAACGACGTACCAACGCTTGGACATGAAGACTCCTAACCGATGACGCTGGACATGGCCCAGCCAAGAAGGGTGTCGATGAGCCACAGGACCAGGCCCACGACCAGCACGGCCACCAGCACGATGGCGGTGGTCTGAACGGTCTCCTGACGAGACGGCCAGACGACGCGCTGAATTTCCTTCTTGGCGCTGCGAGCCAGCTCTAGCAGCTCACGCCCCTTGGTGGTGGTCAGCGCCACCAGCGCCGCCGCCACGCTCAGGACGACGACACCAAGCACACGATACAGCAGCGCCTGGTCGGCAAAGTAAGTATTACCAACCACGGCAAGAACCAGCAGAGTGACGACAACCGCCCACTTGAGCCCGTCGTGGCGCGTCTCCTGCACCTCGGCGTTATGTTTCATGAAAACGAGACTCCTCAAGGTGCGGCAATCGAAACATGAAAGATACAAGAAATCCTACCAGCCTGGGGAAGACTGGCAGGCCAGGAGGGAATCGAACCCCCAACCTGCGGTTTTGGAGACCGCTGCTCTGCCAATTGAGCTACTGGCCTGTTGCTTCCGCGACCACCCTTTGCGGGAGGCCTCAGCGACAGCGGGCGCCATCATAGCGAATGCCGCCCTGCCTGACAACCCCTCGCCGACCCTTGACTACGCCGACTCGGGAAAGAGAAAAGGCGAGCCTTGGCTCGCCTTTTCAATGTGGAGCTCATGGACGGATTTGAACCGTCGACCTCACCCTTACCAAGGGTGTGCTCTACCCCTGAGCTACATGAGCAAAACCTAGCTTGGAGCGGGCAGCGGGGATCGAACCCGCATCATCAGCTTGGAAGGCTGAGGTTCTACCATTGAACTATGCCCGCCTGCCCGCTCTTGCTGCCACCACCTGCCTAGACAAGTGCGGCCAAACCTGGTGGAGGGGGAAGGATTCGAACCTTCGAAGCTTTCGCGGCAGATTTACAGTCTGCTCCCTTTGGCCACTCGGGAACCCCTCCAACTGGCGGAGCATTTTACCGCCCCTGTTCTTGGTGTCAAGTGATTGTTTTATCAATCTTCTCGACGCAGACGCAACGGCCTCGGCACGCCTGCTCCCCTAGAACGCGACGCATTGTGTCAAAGCAGCATGGAGAACGCAAGCCCTGCACGAATCTTTTCCAGCGGTACTCGGCGCGGCACCAGCGGGGCCCCAGACATCCGCCCGGCGCGCTCAGCGGCCGTCAGCGGAAAGCAGGCCTCGAGGCCGCCATAGACCATGTCCGGCCAGACCGCATGGGGTACCTGTACGCCCCGCGACACCACCCGCGCATCCCCACCGGTCAGCAACAGCGGCAGCGACACGCCCTCGCGATCACACACCTCGCTGTAGATGCGATTCACCGCACTCACCGCCGCCATGTAGATCCCGTGATTGACGGCCTCCACCGTTCGCGTCCCGGGTACCAGGAGCGCATCGGCCTCGCTGTCCGGGTCGATCGACACGTTTCGGGTGCCGAGCTTGAGGCTTTCCTTCATCAGCCTCAGCCCCGGCAGGATGTAGCCGCCCAAGTGACGCCCTCCCGGCAGCACGAAATCCACCGTGATGGCGCTGCCGCAGTCGACCGAGCAACAGCCGCCGGCCAGCTGATAGCCCGCCAGCACGCCCAGCCAGCGGTCCACCCCCAGCTTGCCGGGCTCCCGATAGCCGTTGCTGACACCCAGCGCCTCGGGCTCGGAACGCGCCACATGCACGTTGCTCACCCGCTTCTGCAGCAGCGACACGGTCTGGGCCAGCACCGCCTTGCGCGCCACGCTGGAGATTCTCACCGCCTCCACGACGTCCAGGTCGGGAATATCGGCCCCGGGGCGCCACTCCTCGCGGGTCCAAACCGCCCCGCGCGAGCGAATCTCGCTGCTCTCGGCATCCTTCAACCGCCACTTGGACAGGGTGTTGCCGATGTCCAGGTCCAGGATCATTAACGCCCCCGCACGCTGATCTCGCCCCCGGCGAGACGCTCGCGTCCGCCCTCCCCTTGCACCCAGAGGTTGCCCGCGGCATCGACGCCCTCGGCGATCGCCGGCTCGCGACGCTCGCCGCGGATGATATCCACCTCACGGCCGGCGAAGGCGTGCCTGGCGTTCCAAGCCTCCTGCCAGGCACCAAACCCCTGGCACTCGAAGTTCGCCAGCAGCGGCATCAGATCGCTGAGAAGCTCCACGGCCAGCTGATTGCGCGACAGTCCAGGGGCCTGATCGCGCACCGCGGCCACCGGCTGCTCGATGCCAGCCCGGAAGTCCCTGGGCAGATCGACGTTGATACCCATGCCGACCACCAGTTCGCAGGGCCCCGCAGCATCCCCGCTGACCTCGACCAGGATGCCCGCCAGCTTGCCCAGCTCGCCCGAGGCCGTCTCCAGCAGCACGTCATTGGGCCACTTGAGTCGAGGGCTAACGCCGTGGCGCTCCAGGACTCGCGCAAGGACGACGCCGACGGCCAGGCTGAGCCCCTCGAGGGCCGCCACGCCGGACTCCACCCGCCAACCGATCGAGAACATCAGGGTCCGCCCCCAGGGCGTTACCCAGGTCCGCCCCCGACGCCCCTTGCCGGCACTCTGCTGTTCCACCAGGCAGATCTCACCGTGCCCCGCGCCCTGCCCGAATCGCTCGCGCAGAAACGAGTTGCTCGACGGCAGCGTCTCCTCGACGAACAGGCGGCTCACATACTGGCGCACCTCGCGCGAGAGACCGGCCACAATGGTGGCGCCATCGAGCAGCTCCAGCGGCTCGGCCAGGCGATAGCCCTGCCCCTTCACCGCCTCCATGGGGATTCCTAAAGACTCCAGCTTGCGCAGCTGCTTCCAGACCGCGGCACGGGACACCCCCAGCCGCTCGCCAAGCTGCTCGCCGGAATGGAATTCGCCATCACTCAACAGGCGGATCAGGTCACCAATGGTCATGCACGCGCCCCTGCCGGGAAAAAGGGCCATTCTAGCGGAACTGTCTCCGCGCCGGAAATCCAGACGCCACGACCTTGGCAGTGCCCACAACGCAAAAAGGCCGGGCAACGGCCCGGCCTTTTTTGCGTCATGCGCGTGGGAGAGACGAACCTAGTAGTTCGAATCGGCCTCGTCGGCGGCATCTTCGACGCTATCACCCATTTCCTCGACCGACTCCCCCGCCTGATCCACGGCCTCGTCGATGTTCTCACCGGCCTGCTCCGCCGGGCCCTCGTCTTCACAGGCCGCCAGGCCAAGGGCGGTCATGCCGATAAAGCCGGCGATGGCGAGCTTGCGCAGAATCTGCTGGGTCATCATGGAACTCTCCTCCTGAGATATTCGCCTTCCGATTGCGTGCCCCACCAGCCTAGCCGCCCTGAAAGTGCTCGACCAGCATCGATGTTCAGATCGCTAGGGTTCTTTGTCGCCTTGTGGAGACAAGGCGCGATGCGAGGGGCGAGGGGCGAGGGGCGAGGGGCGAGGGGCGAGGGGCGAGGTTCAGTGTCCCTTCACGCGAGGCCTGGTCGTCGCCAGCGTTTCTCGCCCCAATGAGAAAAGCCCCGACCTCTGATGAGGCCGGGGCTTTTCCGGGATAAGTGCCTGACGATGACCTACTCTCACATGGGAACTCCCACACTACCATCGGCGCTGAGCGGTTTC